>NZ_CP168716.1:0-1200000 GCF_044054575.1 Fructilactobacillus frigidiflavus | reverse complement strand
TTCGTCTATCACCTAGTTCGTGATTGTGTTTAATTTGAGAAATGGTTTTTGAATTAATGTCAACCCGATGTTCTTCAATTTCAATTCCAAATAAGCCCTTGGTTAATTCTGGAGTTAATTTCATGATGTTCACCGCTTACCTTTTTTATATTTCTGTAAGTTTACTTGGTTAGCATCATTTAGTCAATAATAATTTATACAAAAAGAACGTTGAAAACCCATGGTGTTTTCAACGTTCTTTTTAATTAATTAGTTGTTCTTTTTTGCAACTACTTCTTTTCCATCGTAGAAGCCACAACTTGGACATACGTAATGTGACTTACGTAATTCTCCACAGTTAGGACATGGACTCATGCCTGGAACAGTCAATTTGATGTGTCCCCGACGCATATCTCTTCTAGATTTTGAAGTTTTTCTCTTTGGTACAGCCATTAATAACAACCTCCCTTATTAATTAATTTCCACTAGTGAATTTTTAAGCCTTGTCATTATCTTTAGAATAAAAATTCTTCAAACTGGCAAGACGTGGATCAACTTTAATTGTTTCCTCCTCGTGATGATTAAAATCATCTTCAGAAATAACTTCCCAGTCATTTCCAGATGGCATTAATTTACCATCTTGTTCCTCAGGAGAAAGAACCTGCATTGGAATGTTAATAATAACATTATCAGCTACAGCTTTATCAAAATCAATGGTATCATCGTCCTCGTCAATTTTTAGTGCAACAACATCTTCTTCGTAACGATTTAATGCTGCTGTACTATTAACGTAAACTTCGTTAATTGCGAAGTCTAAATCAAGCTTAACCGGATCCAATGATCTTGATGAAGGAACAGTCACACTTCCATTTACGTGAGCATCAATAATCACATCGCCACTATCAGAAATGGCTGAAACTTTCACATCAAACGGAGTTGCATCTAAAATAACATCAGGATAACGTTCCATCAAATCTGCTTTCAAGTCTAATTTACCATTTTCTTCAAAAGCATCTTTTTTATATCCCTGTAATTTTTCAAAAGACCACTTCATAAAAAATAACCCCCAATGCAACAATCCAATTATACTTATAACTAAAAGCTATGTCAAGGTGTTTCACTTGATAGCTGTTGTTACTTATTCATTATAACAGGAAATCGATATAAATCCTGATGATTATGCAAGATTGTTCCAGTTAACAGATTCGCCTTACACTCTAAATAATCAAGTTGATCAAAAACTTTTTTATCAACTTTTGAAATCAAAGGTAAATCAAGTTCGCCTTTAACCTGATTCAAGTATGCTTGCCCTGTTTTAGTCATCCCTAATATTCGCAAATTATTTGAGCTCTTATCAATTTGTGCTTTATTTAATTTAAATAAAACGTAAACACAAAGTCTTTGTAACCGAGTGTAGGTATAACGTTTGCTTTTCACTAACTCGATAAACTCAGTAAAATTTTGCGCTTTAAGGGCGGCTTTTTTTAAGCGGTACTCTAATCCATCTGACATTTGGTAGATTTTTCGTAAATCAGTCAGATCAGTTTGATTAATTTCATACTTTAAATAAGGCCAAAAATCGTCCCAAAATAATGGGTGTAAATTTTCAAGCTTAACCGATGATTTGGGAATGAAGTTAATAAAGTCAGGGTCACCATTTTTAATTGCTTTGCGAATTGATTTACCGCTTGAAATATATTGCAACAATTCGGCATCATTATGGTCACTTTCCCGCCTTGGAATGGGCACTAGATCTAACTTAGCATTGAGCTTTTGCACCGCTTGGGCATACCAAAATCCTAAGGTATCATTGGGTGATGTTAAATTAAGCTTATATTTTTCTAACATCACTTTACTAAAAAGTTCAGGATAACTTGCTCGATAATTTTTAAAATGATTCGATTCCGGTTTGATTTTTAATTTTTTAAACCCATTAAAATCAAGCTCTGGATGTTCACTACCAAAGGAAAGAAACTGACATTGTAAAGCACTAACTAATTTAACAGCATTATAAGCAAAAATACTAGCTGGTTGTACAGCAGCTTGAATTGGCAATTCGATTACTAGATCTACCCCATTTTCTAAAGCCATCTGGGCCCTTGTCCATTTATCAAAAATAGCGGGTTCACCCCGTTGGGTCCAGTTACTACTCATGACTACTACCGTAACATCAGCATTGGTTGCTTGTTGTGCGCTTCTCAATTGATATAAATGGCCATTATGAAATGGATCATACTCAGTGATGATTCCAACCGCTGTTAAAGTCATTTTGACCCTTTCTCACACACAAAGAACCATCTAGTGGTTTGATCATCAATTGCTTGATCACCAAAGTCAGCACTAACCTTAATATGCTTAAAACCAGCTTTAGTTAACGCATTTTGATACGCTTGAAGCAGATACGTACGTTCAAAATGAGTTTCTGAATATTCATCGTAACCCTTTATTTGAGCATTATAACTAAAGAAAGTTAAATCATGTTCCACTGAGTGCGGAACTTCACCAATGTAGGTCGTCCACATGAAGGCGTGATCTTCGTCGTGAAAATTGTACATATAACCAGGATATTTAACGTCCGTTTGGTAAGGCGTAATCACATCAAACAAAAATTTACCTGATTGGTTTAAATGCTGGCTAACTTCATTAAACATTGTTTGGACTTCGTCAATATCACTAAGATAACAGATGGAATCATCAAAACAGGTAATTACATCAAAATAGCCTAATTCACTTAAATCCAGCATATTTTCGTTAAATAGCGGAGTTTCAGAAAAACCAGCTTCGTTAAGATGTTCATTAGCAATCGCTAACATATCATCCGACAGATCAGCGCCACTAGCACGGTAACCAGCCCTTTTCATCAAGACTAATAAGCGACCAGTTCCACAAGCTAAATCTAATATTTGGTCAGTTTCTTTAACGTTGTTATTTACAAAATCAATCCATTTTTCATATAAATCATTATCAAATAATTGATCATAAAAAGTGGCAAACTCAGTGTAAATCATCATTAATCCTCAGTAATCCATTCAGATACATCAACTGATTTTGCATCTGCCCATAATTTTTCTAGGTTGTAAAATTCACGAGTTTCAGTTTTGAAAACGTGCACAATGACGTCACCTAAATCCATCAAAATCCAGTTTGATTTGTCTTTACCTTCAAAATGAAGAATTTTAATGTTGTCTTCTTCAAGATGATCTTCAATGTTATTAGCAATCGCTTTAACTTGTCGTTCTGAACTTGCATCCATTACGACAAAATAACGACCCATTACGCTTAAATCTTCGATATTCAATAATACAATATCATTTGCACGACGTTCGTCGGCGGCCTTAATTACAGTTTCTAAAACTTTTTGGTTATCCATATTTTCTCCTATTTGAGTCCAGCAACAATCGAATTGTAAGCTACAATGGCAGCTGGATAAATTGCTTTATTTTTGCCAATCAATAATTGCATGGTTTTTTCGTTTTGATAAACCACACCCTGCCATAAATTTTTATGGGTGATTTTTCGAGCCTCATCGACTTCAGCAAAATCACGAGCTGGTTCAATAAAATCAGCCATATAAGTAATTTGTGCATATTGATCCATATCTGGTGCACCAATCGTGTGGTACTTAACGGCATTCAAAATGCGGGCATCATTAATGCCTAATTCTGCTTGAACCATTAAATATCCCACATATCCGTGCCAAATTGCCTTGCCATAATTTAACAAGTCTGGATCAAGGTGATGATCTTTAATTACTTTGATAAAGTCTTCATCAGGCCGTTGTTTTGCATAATCATGAACTAAACCTGCTAATCCGGCAATTTCTGGATCAACATGGTTTTCCTTTGCTAATTCAATTGCGGTTTGTTCAACCCGCAAACAGTGCTGAAATCGTTTATCATTGAGATGTTTTTGCATCTCTTCTAAAATTTCTTCACGGTTCATTTTCGCAAACTTTGTATAATCATATTTAATTTCACTCATAAAGCTGATGCTCCTTAATGTAATTTAAGACTTGATCTGGAACTAGATATTTTAAGTTATGATGCTCTTTAATCGCCTTTCTAACATCCGTAGACGAAAGGTCAATTAACGGCGTTGAAATCCATTTTACGGGATACTCTGTCACCTTTTCATTGCCTAAGCGTTCAATACCAACAAACGTCACCAGCTTCAATAAATCATTAATTCGATACCACTTGGGCAAATATGTCACCATATCTCCTCCAATAATAAAATAATAATCATTATATGGGTGATCTTTATTTAGTTGCAACATTGTATCAAAAGAATAACTTTTTCCACCACGATTAATTTCACAGGGTTCTAAGGCAAAATTAGGATTATCCTTAATTGCTAATTTAATCATCTCAGCTCGATCAGTTGCATTAATTGCATCCTTATGGTCAATATGCGGTGGCAAATAATCTGGCATAAATAAGACTTTATCTAAATTCAATTGTGCAAAAGCTTGCTCTGCCATTACTAAATGACCTAGATGAATCGGATTAAAAGTTCCACCTAAAATACCAATTTTTTTTCGTTCCATTACTGCTTCCTATAAACTAAATACGCCATTTGAAATGTCGCGATGCTTAGGGTTAGAAGATTGATCAAATAATAACACCGTTTTTCCAATGGTTTGAACTACATTAACGTCGCTATTTTTTTCAATGAAGGCTTTAACATCTTCCGTATCGACATCAGCACTTTGTTGAATACTGATTTTGACCAATTCACGACTATCAACTGCCTGAACAACTTCTTTAAGCCAAACTTCATTTAAGCCATTTTTTCCCACTGAAAAAATCGGACGTAAATGATTAGCATTGGCACGTAAAAATCTTTTTTGTTTACCTGTTAATTTCATAATTTCTCCTTAAAACATTGCTTTTCTAATTAAAACAGAGACACCTTTAGGAGCCCATCCAGCAACTACCGAACCCTTTGGTACTGTAATCCAACCTAATCCTTCAATCACTAAATCAGCAGTATCGTTCACCTTAAACTCATGACGTTGCAATGGAATGACATTTTCTTTACCAATTGGGGGATTTAATAATTCACCGGCATGCTTATCAAAGAATTCATCAGCATTTTCGGTCTTCGTTCGGTGAATCATTAAATTATTATCAACATAGACGGTAAAGCCAGCTTTAGGACCCTTAACATAGTCAAAACGTCCTAGGGCACCTAAAAACAAAGTTTGCCCTTCATTTAATTGATAAACTTTGGGCTTAATTCGTTTTTGTGGCGAAACATATTTTAAATCTTTAGCTGATAGATAATGAGCCATTTGACTAGCATGAATTACTCCTGGAGTATCAATTAAATCATGCCCATCATCTAAAGGAATCTTAATCATGTCTAAAGTAGTCCCTGGAAATTTAGAGGTTGTAATAACCTGTTCTTGTCCAGAAGCTTGGTGAATAATTTGATTGATTAAAGTTGATTTTCCAACATTAGTCACTCCCACTACGTAAACATCACGATCTTTTTGATGTTTTTTAATGGCCTCTAATAAATCGTCTACAGAACGATTGGTTTTTGCGGAAACTAATTCAATATCAATTGGTTTAATCCCCGCTTTATTTACCATTTGCCGAAGCCAATCTTTAATTTTGGTTTCTTTAAATGAAGAAGGTAATAAATCAACTTTATTTCCCACTAACATAATAGGATTATTTCCAACAAACCGTTGAATTCCAGGAATGATACTTCCGTTTACGTCGAAAATATCAACTACATAAACAACTAATGAATTGGTATCGCCAATTTTGCTCAATAAACGAAGAAATTCATCATCTGATACATCGACTGGCTGAATTTCATTATAATGACGCAGTCTAAAGCAACGTTGACAATATAATTCTCCGGTTTCAAGGCCGTTTTCAATGGCTGACTTAGGCGTATAACCGACCTTTTCTTTGTCAGTATCTTGAATTAAAGCACCACAACCAATACAATACAGTTTTTCTTCTAAAATTTTGTTAATTTCGTTATTTTCTACCATTAATCAATGTCTTCTTTCCAATTCAGGTTTGGGTATTTTTTCTTAAGCATTTTATAAACCACTGACTCCAGAAAACGATTTATTTTCGTTGGAAACATATCAGTTTCAACTAACGGCTTAACCCAAATACTTTTAATGTGACAATTATTAGCTGCCCAAACATCGGTCATTAATTGATCACCAACCATTACAACGTGTTTTGGGTTGAGATTGAAGCGTTTTAATGATTGTTTAATTCCGCGATTAAGGGGCTTTAACGCATGAGCTACGAACGGAATATCTAATTCAGCAACTGCAATTCCAACTCGTTTCGGATTGTTGTTAGAAACTACGATTACGTTAATTCCTGATTTTCGCATAAAAGTAATCCAATCTACAATCTTTTTAGTTCCAATTGAATTATTCCAAGGAATCAACGTATTGTCCAGGTCAGTCAAAATCGTATCAATTCCGTTTTTCTTTAATTTTTCTGGTGAAATGTGATATAAACTTTCAACCATCCATGTCGGTTTAAAAGCATCTAACATAACAAACCTTCTTTCTCATCTAATTACTTATTATTATTTTAAAGCATTTGAAGTCTAATTGGAAAGTTATTGAAGAAAAAAACCTCCACCAAAAAATTGATGGAAGTTTTTAATGTTTTAATTAAAGAGCTTTTTTAGCTTGTTCTACTAAAGCAGAAAATGCTTCAGCATCATTAACAGCTAAGTCAGCTAACATTTTACGGTTCATATCGATGTTAGCTGATTTCAAACCGTGCATTAATTTGCTGTAACTAATATCATTAATTCTAGCAGCAGCATTAATTCTAGTAATCCAAATTTTTCTGAAGTTACCTTTGTTGTTACGACGATCACGGAAAGCGTAAGTACGTGACTTCATTACTTGATCTTTAGCAGTTTTGAAAAGACGATGCTTAGCACCGCGGTATCCCTTAGCTAATTTAAGAACGCGTTTACGACGTTTACGTGTGGCAGTTCCACCTTTTACTCGTGGCATATTAAAATCCCCCTATAGTTAAATTATTTTCTTAAAAGTTCATTGTAAGTTTTGTTCCAGATACTACTAATCATATGTGTTCCACGTAAATGTCTACGTTGTTTCTTAGTTTTACCGTGGAAACGGTGACTAGTAAAGGCATGTGCACTTTTAAGTCCACCTTTAGCGGTTTTCTTAAATCTTTTGGCAACTGCACGGTTTGATTTCATCTTTGGCATAACAATATTCCTCCTCTTTAATTAAAGAAATTAATTATTTCTTTCGATTAGTACTTGGTGCAAGCATTAAGAACATACTACGGCCATCCATTTTTGCTCGTTGGGTAACAGTAGCAATATCAGAAAGTGCATCAGCCATTTTGTTAAGAACAGTCCGACCGATTTCCTTATGGGTAATGGCACGACCTTTGAATCTGATGGATACTCGAACTTTTTCACCCTTGCCTAAGAATTTTTGGGCATTCTTAAGCTTGGTATTAAAGTCATTAGTATCAATTGTAGGACTTAATCTAATTTCCTTAACACTAACAATTTTTTGTTTCTTACGGGCTTCACGATCTTTCTTTTGTTGATTGAAACGATACTTCCCATAATCAAGAATTTTAGCAACGGCTGGTTTAGCGTTAGGAGCAACAAGGACTAAGTCAAGATTTGCATCTTCGGCAATTTTCATTGCTTCTTGCTTTGTCTTTAGACCAAGCTTGTTACCATTATCATCAATAATCATCATTTCGCGGGCACGAATACCATCGTTAACCATTTGATCTCTCTTTGCTATAGTGGTTCACCTCCAAGTAATTTTAAAGCAGAAAAATAGCGGATACCCACAATGGATACCCGCTATCCCTATCGAAATAGGTCTTTCATTCGTAAAGCCCAGCGATTAAGATCACTTAGGCGAGAAGCGGGAAGCCTCTGCTTTTAACTATTTAATCATATCAACTTTATTTAACTTTGTCAACTGATTCTTTTTCTTTACTAGCATCTCTTGAGTAACTTGAAATGTCCTTTAAAATTTCCATTACAAATTCGTCAATTGACATATCACGGCTATTTTCTTCACCGTATTTCCGAACGGAAACGGTATTGTTCTTAACTTCGTTTTCACCAACTACAATTGTGTATGGAACTTTATGTGTTTGGGCATCACGAATTAAGTAACCCATTTTTTCGCTACGATCATCAACATGAGAGCGAATCTTAATAGCTGCAAGTTTTTCATTTAGCTTACGAGCATAATCTCCGTACTTTTCATCACTAACTGGAATAATTTCAACTTGTTTTGGTGCTAACCATGTTGGAAAAGCTCCCTTGTACATTTCAATTAGGTAAGCAGTAAATCTTTCCATTGTTGAAACAATTCCACGATGAATCATAACGGGACGGTGTTCTTTACCATCTTCACCCACGTAGTGTAAATCAAAACGTTCTGGAAGCATGAAGTCAAGTTGAATCGTTGATAAAGTTTCTTCATTACCTAAAGCGGTTTTAGTTTGAACATCAAGTTTTGGACCATAGAAAGCAGCTTCACCTTCGGCTTCAACGTAGTCTAAGCCAAGTTCATCCATGGCACCTTTAAGCATTGATTGAGCTTTGTTCCACATTTCATCATCATCAAAGTACTTTTCCGTATTCTTTGGATCACGATAACTAAGTCTAAATGTGTAATTATCGATATCAAAATCATCGTAAACATCCATCATTAATTTAAGAATCTTCTTAAATTCAGTTTGAATTTGGTCAGGAGCAACGAAAGTGTGTCCATCATTAAGGGTCATTTCACGAACTCGTTGTAATCCACTTAAAGCACCAGATTTTTCATAACGATGCATCATTCCTAATTCAGCAATTCGAAGTGGTAACTCACGATATGAACGAATATGGTGTTTGTAAATTTGAATATGTGAAGGACAGTTCATAGGACGTAATTCAAGCATTTCATCGTCGTCCATTTCCATTGGAGGAAACATGTCTTCACGATAATGATCCCAGTGACCTGATTGCTTGTACAAATCAAGGTTTGCTAAAACAGGAGTATAAACGTGTTGATAACCGTTAGCTAATTCTTTATCAGTAATGTAACGCTCAATTGTCCGACGAATGGTTGCACCATTAGGCATCCAGTATGGAAGACCGGCACCAACTTTAGGATCAACAAAGAATAAATCTAAATTATTTCCAATCACACGATGATCCCGTTCTTTAGCTTCTTGACGAGCTTTTAAATCAGCTTCAAGTTCTGCTTCTTTATAAAAAGCAGTCCCGTAAATTCTTTGAAGCATTGGGTTAGATGATTTCCCTTCCCAGTAAGCCCCTGCAACTGAAAGTAATTTAAAGTGTTTGAGGTTTTTAAGGCTAGGTGCAACAACACCTTGAGCTAGAGTTAATACTCCAGCAATGTCATAGAATAAAATATTATCTGAATCAAGTCCAGCAATAATTTTAGCTTGGTAAGGGTCCCCGTCCACTTCTTTAAGAGCTGCTTCTTTACTTAAGTAAACCCGTTTTACAGAAGCGTCGTTCTTGATGGTCCGTTTCATTTGATCAGCTAAATCTTTAAGCTCATCAGCACTAACTTGGCGTTCAGCTTTATCAGTATCAACATAGAAGCCATCTTCATCCGCTGAAATTTCACCAATTTTAATCCCATGGAATTGTTCTTTGGCAACTGTTTCTAATAATTGCGCAGCACTTTGCCGGAGAACTTGTAATCCTGCTTCTGAACCAGAAGTAATGATTTCAATTTTTCCTCCTTTTTGTAATGGTGCTAATACATCGACTAATTCACCGTCCACTTTACCAGCAACGGCTTTTTTAGCTAGACTAACTGAAATTGATTTAGCAATATCTTCAGTAGATACGCCAGCATCAAATTCTTTTTGCTTTCCATCTGGAAATTCAAAAGATAATTTTGACATAATATTTCCTCCTATAAAAAAAGCCCCTAGTATTTAATAATACCAGGGACGTCGTTAGACGCGGTTCCACCCAAATTCATCCAGTCTCCTGAATATCTCATTTGTCACCACTTGATTAAGTTTAATTTTAGTTAAGGTGGTAAATTAATAAATCCAACAAATAACTTTCAGAAACCGTTATTCTCTCTGCGAATTCATTATTAATTCATATCCTTGTTAATACCATACTCATCCCACTAATAAAAGTCAAGAACTAAGTCTAATCATTCCTTAAATTTTTTCCATTTACTTCCACTGGAGTTGCTAAAAATTTAACTCTTTCCATCAACCGTTTAGCTTTTAAGGGTTCAAAATCACCCTTGGCAGTTACAGCTAAATGTTCCTTTTCTAATTGTTCCATGGAAAAGTTAGAACTAAAGAAAGTTGATAGTTGATTTTGCATCCGATATTCCAAAATCACTCCTAAAACATCGTCACGAATCCACGCTGACATTGAGTCAGCACCGATATCATCAATCATTAAAACCGGAACCTTTTTCACTTGATCAACGCGGTTACCCACGGAATCCGTTTTTGAATTAATTAGCGATTTCATATCCATTGCAAACGAGGGAAAATGTAAAAATGTCGTTTTAATGTTGTCATGTGCTAACCGATGCGCGATAGCACTTAATAAATAAGATTTACCCACTCCAAAACTACCGTAAATATAAAAACCCTTGTGATATTCATTTGGATTATTTTCATATGAATTAATAAATTTAAGAGCTTGGACTAAAGCATTTTCCCGTTCGTCATTATCTTTATGGTAGTAGTCATTGATATCTGCATTCTGAAGGGCCTTAGACATTCCTAAGTCTTGAATATTATTTCTAATCTGCCTGGTTCGAGCTTGTGCTAAATAGGCTGAAGTTGGTTGGTAAGAAACTTCAATCGCATGATTGTTTACGACTAGTTTAGGCTCATAACCCTTAGCGTATGAATCAGTCCCTTTTCTCATTGCATTTCGTTTGTTAACAAATTCATATAAACTCGAGGCTGATTTTTTGATTGAATTATCCGTCAATTCATCCCGATTTTCTGCAATGAATTTTTTTACTTCCGGATCTGCATATACTTGCTTAATCAACTTTTGATATTCTTGTACATGATTTCCAGAAGCCATAATTGCTTTAAGATTTTTACCGACGCTTTCCACTATTGCTCACCTCATTTCTTTTCGTTAAATTTTTTAAGCATTTCCTCAACCGATTCCTTTGAATGCTTAGTTTCTGAGGTCTTTGAAGTCTGGTTACTAGTCGATGTATCTTTCGCCCAGTCTGGTAAAGTCTCTCGGACATTTAAATTAGTTCGTTGTTTTGCTTTTTGCCGTCGTTTATTTTTTTCTGCACTAATTTTACTATCACGAGTCTTAATTTGTTCTAATGCCTGTTCGGCCGATTGAATTTGGTTTTGAGCCCAATCGTTAGCAATTGTTTCTACTAAATTCTTATTTAACGTTGGATTATTTCGATCAACTAATAATAAATAAATTAGCATGTTAATTACATCCGTTTTTAATACCATTTTTTCTACTAATTGCGAAACCACCCGCTCTTCAGAACTAGTTGGAAATCCATTTTTTTCTTTTTTTAAGGCACTTAAAAAAATCAATGGTGCATAATTCTTAGCGGTTTGAATTAATTGCTGTTCTTCATTATCAAAATGATAGTTATTTTTAGGATTGGATTGAACTTTCTCAGTCTTAGTTTGCTTAAAATTGATTTGATTATTTCTTGATACTAATAACTTGAATTTTTGGGCATCAAAATGATTATTAGTTAAATTAGTGGCTTGTTCTACTAATTTTGCCATTGAAACTTCACTAATTCCATATAACAAATTAGTGGAAACAAATAACTCGTGATTTTTTTTAATATCATCCAGGTTCACAAATGAGTTATTTAAAATGTTCAACATCAACTTAAAGTCAAGGTTATCATGCTGACTAGTTACAGGTTGGGATTCATCTGGAATGATTTTTTGAACTTGTTTAATCGTATCAGGCAGGTTGGTTAGATTAGTTTGATTTACTGAATAAACTTCTAAAAAATCATGGGTGGTTTCAGTGGTCAAAGAAAAATCATAATTACGAGGTAATAATTCTTTAGCTAAATCTAAGTATTTAGATTCTCCTACCATTTCAAGCAAAATTTCACTAAGTAATCCATTATTAAAAAAGGCACTTGCATTTAAAGGTTTTGCTAATAAATACGTAACTAATTCCGTTTCGCTTTTAAAGGTTTGAACTAATCCTGCCCCTTCAAGTTTTAAACGAGCTTGATAAAGTTCACCACCGTCAATTCCAATTCCATTCATCAACGTAAAATGTTCGTGCTTTTCTGCATCGTTTTCCCATAAAGAGGTAATTAAAGCAAATGCATTAGCACCAATCATCGGTAAATATAATTTAGTTAGGATTTGTAAATCAGTTAAGTCCAAATCACCATTTCGATAAACGCGGTATTCTGTTTTAGGTTCAATAATTTGATTATTATTCATCACTTATTTTTCTTTTTTTGATGCGTCTTCACCCATCAACTCTTTCATTTTACTATAAAATTCATTCATATCTTTGAATTGACGATAAACACTTGCAAATCTAATGTAAGCAATCTCATCAATTTCTTTAAGCCCGGCCATCACGCCTTGACCGATTAGCTCACTTGAAACCTCATGGCTACCATTGTCATAATTTTCTAGCTTTCGCTTAGTATCATTCACAATTCGATTCATTTGTTCAAGTGAAACTGGCCTTTTTTCACATGAGCGAATAATTCCACGCAAAACTTTTTCAGAACTAAACTCTTCTCGGTTTCCATTTTTCTTAACCACTAACAAAGGCGACGCTTCAATTCTTTCGAAGGTGGTGAACCGGTGACCACAATTATTACATTCTCGTCGCCGTCTAATCTCGTTACCGACTTGAATCGGACGACTTTCTAGAACCTTTGAAGAGGTATGTTCGCATTTAGGACATTTCATTTTATCACCTCAAATTATCAATTAAACCTTGAACTTGTTTCTTTAAATCGTCAATTCCAGTTGAAGCATCAATTGAAAAATCTGATAAGTCTTTTTTGATTGCTTGGGGCCATTGACTATTAATTAACAAACTAGCCTTACTAATTGAAAGCTGATTTCGCTTAATCAATCTTTGCATTTGTACAATCGGATCACAAGTTATCATCACAACTTTATCAACGTAGATTTGTAAGCCATTTTCAAATAAAGTCGGGGCCTCAATGAAAACTAAGTCATCATAAGATGATTGACGTATTTCAGCAATTAAAAAAGGGTTTAGAATTCTAACTAATTTTTTTAAAGCTAATTCATCATTAAAAACAATTTTAGCTAATTTGGGGCGATTAACTTTGCCCGCATCAATGACATGCTCCCCAAAGATGTTGCTGATTCGTTGAATTACTACCTCATTTTCATTTTCTAAACAATGAACGGTTTGATCTAAGTCAATCACTTTAAAACCTTGAGTTCGTAAAATTTCGCCAACGGTGGACTTACCTGAGGCAATTCCACCAGTCAGTCCAATTATTCTAGTCACTTAAATCACCATGCATTTTTTGGCATTTAGGGCAAAAAGTGGTTCCCCGTTGTGCTACTTTAATCTTTTCCATTGCGGTACCACAACGTTCGCAGGCTTCACCTTTCCGACCGTAGGCATGAAGTTGATTTTGAAATTGTCCCGCTTCTCCATAAGCATTGGAATAAGAATGAACGGTAGTTCCGTGTCCCTTAACCGCAGCTGCAATTTCTTTAATAATGTTTTCACGTAAAAGCTTAATCTCTGCATCACTAAGCTCATTGGTAAGTTGTTCTGGATTGATTTTTGACATCCACAGAACTTCATCACAATAAATATTCCCTAATCCCGCAATCTTAGATTGATCTAATAAAAAGCCCTTGATTTTACGATGTGATTTGTGCATGATTTCTTTCATATACTCAAATTTCAAATCTTGCTCAGTTGGTTCTGGTCCAATCTTATTCAAACCAGATAAGTTATAAACGTCTTCATTTTTAACTAACGCCATTTTCCCAAACATTCTGGTATCTTTATAACGCAATTCACGACCATCGTTTAAATGAAAGACAACATTGGTATGTTTGGGTCTTTCAGTTCCCTCTGGCTGTACTTCATATTTTCCTTCCATTCTCAAATGAGAAACTAAGGTCAAATCATCACTGAGTCTAAATAAAAGATATTTTCCCCGACGATCAATATCAAGAATCTTTTTCCCTGCCAATTTGGCTGCAAAATCTTCAGCTGGCAAATTAATCATTTTAGGGTATAAAACTTCGACTGATTTAATGGTTGAACCTTTAACTAATTTATTTAATCCTTCACGAACAGTTTGAACTTCTGGTAATTCTGGCATGTTAGCCACCTCTTTTTTTATTTTTTAATATTATACCAATCTGATCCATAATGACTTTCAACTTTTAACGGAACTTTAAAATCAATGGCTGATTGACTGAGTAATTTATCAGTTTTCATAATTGAATCCATCACTTGTGGAACTAGTTTTTCTAAGATGGGAATTTCTGCTTCAGGAGCTTCAAAAATCAACTCATCATGAATTTGAAGTAACATTTTAGCCTGTAAGCCTTTTTCTTTTAAAACCGTTTGCATTTTAATCATAGCCGCTTTAATAATGTCTGCGGCACTCCCTTGAATTGGAGAATTCATTGCAATTCTTTCAGCAAATTGCCGTTGTTGGAATCGTTTAGAATTGATTTCTGGAATGTAACGCCGCCGATGCGAAATTGTTTCTACATAGCCATGCTCTTTCGCAAATTTCACTGAGTCTTCCATGTATTGCTTAACGCCTGGATATTCCTTGAAATACTTGTCAATAAAACGTTTTGCATCCGCATTGGAAATTCCAGTATTGTGAGCTAGTCCAAATGAACTAATTCCGTAAACAATTCCAAAGTTAACGGCTTTAGCTTGCCGCCGTAAAGACG
The DNA here is from genome assembly GCF_044054575.1 of Fructilactobacillus frigidiflavus. Classification (GTDB taxonomy): domain Bacteria; phylum Bacillota; class Bacilli; order Lactobacillales; family Lactobacillaceae; genus Fructilactobacillus; species Fructilactobacillus frigidiflavus. The sequence goes on along the minus strand of NZ_CP168716.1, from coordinate 1,185,067 downwards.
ACGTTATTTCAGCATCTTTGTCTAATTCAAAAATTCGGCGAGCGGTAGCAGCGTGAATATCTTCCCCACTATTAAAGGCCTCACGCATATTTTTATCACCAGAAATGGCAGCTAAGACGCGTAATTCAATTTGAGAATAATCAGAAGAAAATAATTTCCAACCTTGATGGCTAGGGACAAATGCTTCACGCACTTTCCGTCCTTCTTCAGTTCGAACGGGGATGTTTTGCAAATTAGGATCAACGGATGATAAACGCCCGGTTTGTGTCAAAGTTTGTAAATAACGGGTATGGACTTTCCCATCATCCGTAATATCAGCTTTGATTCCATCGAGATAAGTTGAGATTAGTTTAGTCAATTGACGATAATTAAGAATATTTTCAATAATTGGGTAGTCAGGTGCCAGTCTTTCTAAAACGTCAACTGCAGTTGAGTAGCCAGTCTTAGTTTTTTTAATGACTGGAAGCCCCATTTTTTCAAATAAAACAATCCCTAATTGTTTGGGTGAACCAATGTTAAATTCTTCGCCGGCTTCTTGGTAAATTTTTTGTTTATATTCACTAACTCGTTCGGTAAATTTACTTTTTAGTTCTTCTAGTTTGTCCTGGTTGACAGTAATTCCTTGAATTTCCATTGCACTCAAGACACGGGCTAACGGTAACTCTAGCTCCCGATATAAATCAGACTGTTGATGTTCCTCTAGTTTTTTGAGCATTTGTTTTTTTAACGTTGAAATGGCTAAAGTTTTTCTTACCATATGTTCGAAAAGTTCTTGGTTATCCGGAATCTTAAGGCTTTTACCTTTTCCGTAGACCTCTTCATCTGATAAAACGCCAAAATACCCATGACGATTAGCTACTTCGCCAATATCATCTTCATTGTTTAACGTATTAATTAGGTACGAAACCAATAACATATCAAAATCAACGCCTTGAAGGTGCACATCATTACGATGTAGTCCCACAATTTGCGCTTTAGTATCGAAAATGTTTTTGTTGATATCATTATTTTCTAAGATTTGTTTAACCCGCTGATCAGCTAATAGACTCATGTCACGACTAACCAACCATTTTTCACCATTACCGATTACAAATCCCAGCTGTTCAGCGGTATGGTAGTTAGGGTTAATGGTTTCAAGATTAAAGGTAATTTCATTGCCTAAAGTGCTAAGCTCATCAAGATTAGCTTCACTTAGTTCAGTATATTTAACCTCAGGTAATTCAATTTTAGACGTTCCCAGTTGATTATCAGAATTGGTTGAGCTATTCAAAAATGATTTAAATCCCATTTTTTTATAAAAATCAGACAGAGCTGGTTCTTGCGGACCCTGATAAATCAAATCAGCTAATTTTAAGTCAATGGGAGCATCAGTATCAATTGTAGCTAACTTTTTAGATAAAAAAGCTTGTTGTTCATCGTTAACTAAATGTTCTTTTAATTTTTTGGCTGTAATTTTATCAATATTATCATAAATTCCTTGAACTGTACCATACTGCTTAATTAATTTAATGGCGGTTTTAGGTCCTACTTTCTCAACTCCAGGATAGTTATCTGAAGTATCACCTTGAAGACCCTTTACATCAATGATTTGTCCCGGTTTGATTCCCATCGTTTTTTCAACATATTCTGGGGTATATGCTTCAAGATCACTGACCCCTTTTTTAGAAACACTAACGGTTGTCTTTTCAGAACAAAGTTGAGTTAAATCGCGATCTCCAGTAATAATATCGACGTGATAACCTGCTTTTTCAGCCATTTTGGCAGTTGTGCCAATAATATCATCAGCTTCATAATCTTTTAATTCGTAAGTTTTAATGCCTCTAGCTTTTAATAACTTCATTACATATGGAAACTGTTCGCGTAATTCATCAGGCATTTTAGCGCGTCCTGCTTTATAATCAGCGTACATTTTCGTTCGGAAAGTCTTTTTACCAGCATCGAATGCAGCTAAAACTGCAGTTGGCTTGATATCAGCTAAAATATCATTTAACATCCGATTAAATCCATAAATTGCACTTGTATGCAATCCATCCGGACTTGTAAACCGATCCATTGAGGTATATAAAGCAAAAAAGGCTTTATAAGTTAATGAATTCCCATCAATTAATAAAAGTTTTTTTTCGGTCATCGGGAAGCTCCTCCAAGTTTGTTTATTATATTTTAACACTAGTTTTTAAGTAAAAAAAAGTATGACTATTCGTCATACTTTTAGTTTTAGTTAATTTTTTTACTTAAGTGACTAAGTAAGTCTTCATAACTTCTTTCATATTTTTGAATATCACCAGCACCCATAAAGATTACAACCGCATCATTGTAGTCTAAGAGTGGAGAAACATTATCTTCTTTAATTAAAGCAGCTCCAGGAATTTTATTAACTAAGTCTTGGCTACTAATATTACCCGATTTTTCCCGTGGTGATCCATAAATCTTGGTAATGTAAACATGGTCAGCCTTAGAAAGGGTTTTGGCAAAATCATCAAGGTATGCAATTGTTCGACTAAAAGTATGTGGTTGGAAAACCGCAATGATTTCCTTGTTAGGAAATTCTTGTCGAGCAGCATCTAAAGTAGCCTTGATTTCAGAAGGATGATGAGCGTAATCATCAATGATAGTCATATCACCAACTTTGATTTTTGAAAAACGCCGTTTAACTCCTTGGAAGGTTAACAATTCCCGTTGAATTTCATCTAAATCAACTTCTTCAAAATAAGAAACGGCAATTACTGCAAGTGAGTTAAGCACGTTATGTTCACCAAACAACGGAATTTCAAAACGACCTAAATCTTCACCTCTAAAGAAGACGTTGAAAGTTGATCCAGACGTAGTTCGTTTAATATCAACTGCTCTAAAATCATCTTTTTCACCAGTTCCATAATAATAAACCGGAACATCAGCTTTAATTTTGCGAAGATAAGGATCATCTCCCCATGCAAAAATCCCTTTTTTGACGTGTGTAGCAAACGTTTGAAAGGCATCAAAAACATCATCAATTCCGGTATAGTAATCAGGATGATCAAAATCAATGTTAGTCATGATGGCATAATCTGGATAGGTTGGCATAAAATGACGACGATATTCATCAGCTTCATAAACGAAGAAGCGGGCATCAGGAATTGCATTCCCAGTTCCATCACCAACTAAATAATCAGTTGGGGCAATTCCACTAAGGACATGAGCTAATAATCCAGTGGTACTTGTTTTACCGTGAGCCCCACAAACTGCAATACTCGTGTATCCCTTGATTAATTCACCTAAAAATTCTGGATATCTAAAGATTGGAAGATCTAGTTCTTTAGCTCGAACCACTTCTGGCTGATCATCTTCAAAGGCATTTCCCACAATTAAAGTCATGCCTTTTTTGATGTTATTGGGGTTAAATGGGAATACTTTAATTCCAGCATCTTCTAATCCTTTTTGCGTAAAAGTATATTTTTCAATATCTGATCCTTCAACTTTACAACCCATATCTTTAACGACAAGGGCCATCGCACTCATACCCGTTCCCTTAATTCCAACGAAATAGTATGTCGTATTTTTATCAATTTTTAATTCTGGTTTAGTCATTATTTATGAAAGCTCCTCTTAATTTCTGTATCAAATAGTATCATATCATTTTTATTGATCAGATATTTAATTTATGAAAATCATCCTCAGTTAAATAAACATCACGAGGCTTTGAACCGTGTTGTCCGGAAATGAAATTATTTTTTTCCAAATCATCAATGATGGTTGCTGCTCGATTATAGCCAATTGAGAAAACTCTTTGCAATTTAGAAGTTGAAACATTATCTTCCGTAGCGATGTATTCCAATACTCGTTTCCAAATTTCATCGTGCTTAGCAGCTTGATCAACACTTTTTAAAAGTGATTTAGGATCAAAATCATAACGAACACTAGCTTGGTTACGAACAAAAGCAGTAACTGCTTCGACCTCTTGATTGGTAACAAAGGCTCCTTGTAAACGTTCAGGCTTATTAGCACCGTTCGCGAGATACAACATATCCCCTTTTCCAAGTAACCGTTCTGCCCCAGCTTGGTCAATAATGGTTCTTGAATCAATTTGGCTTGAAACCATAAAAGCAATCCGAGTTGGAATGTTATTTTTAATCGTCCCAGTTACAATATCAACACTGGGACGTTGAGTTGCCACAATCAAATGAATACCGGCCGCCCGAGCCTTTTGCGTAATTCTCACAATGTAATCCTGCGCTTCATTTGAAGCTACCATCATTAAATCTGCTAATTCATCGATTACCACTAAAATGTATGGTAATTTATCTTGATCACGGTTAGCAGCATGGGCTTTTTGGTTATATTGCTCAATGTTACGAACCCCAGCTGCAGCTAACCGATCATAACGATTATCCATTTCACTTGTAACCCATTTTAAGGCTGCTGAAGCCTCTTTTGGATCTGAAATAACGGGTGAAATAAGATGGGGAATTTCATTGTATGGAGCTAATTCTACGGCTTTCGGGTCAATTAGAAGCATCCGCAACTCACTTGGAGAAGCATGATAGAGTAATGATACTAATAAGCTATTAATAAACACACTTTTCCCTGAACCTGTTGCCCCAGCAATTAAAGCATGTGGCATTTTATTTAGGTTTGCTGTAACCGGACTACCTTCAATATCAACCCCCATTGCAACCTCGGTAATTGATTGATTATTTTTAAATTTAGGTGCTTCTAAAATTTCAGATAACATTACCGGACGTGGATTACGATTAGGAATTTCAATTCCAACGGTAGATTTTCCTGGAATTGGAGCTTCAATTCGAATATCTTTGGCAGCCAATGCCATTTTTAAATCATCGGTTAGATTGGTAACCTTACTAACCTTCACCCCTAAATCTAACTTAACTTGAAATTGAGTAACGGTGGGACCGTCAGTCCAATCAACGACGTGTCCTTTAACGTGAAAGGCTTGTAGCGTATTGTCTAAAGTAATTGCTTGATCAGTAATCCAATCATCCATATCAGAATCAACGTCATTTACTGGTGGAACTAACAATTGATTGCTTGGAAAGTGGTAATTTTGACTATCAAACTTAGGATTACTAGTTTGAGTAATAAAATGATCATTTTCGTCTGAGTCTACTTCAGTTTTTTTGATACTGCTAGTTTGTGTGATAGCTTCATGTGGAGCTGAATGAACTTCAGTAGTCGGCGATTCTAGCTCAGCCACTTCACCTGGTTCACTGTCATTGTTCTTAAGCAGTGAATTATGCTGTTCTTTTTGTCGTTCTTTGTTGAACAATGGTAAATTATCAGCCAAACCAGATTCATCTTTAAAAATATCGCTCAAAGAATGACCTAATCCCCGATTATTGTTAGACTTCTTCGCAGTCACATTAGACTTATCCACAGTGTTTTCATTTTTGTTTTCATAATTTTTTTGTTCATTATTAGCAGACAAACTACTTATTGCTTCATTTACATTTTTTTGTTCTACTTGTGGTTCAGGATTAGCTAAAGTGGACTTATTTGAAACTAGGTTATCATCACTAGTTTCAATAATTTCAGGTTTGATATTTTCTTGGGGCTGAGGAACGTTTGTTTTTAGTGGTAGAGTTTCATGGGATAATTGATCATCTTTATTATCACTAATTAAGATTAAGTTAGTTTGATTTTCAAGCGTTTCAATGGCCTTTTTGTAACGGGTTGTAAATTCACTAGTTCTTCGATTAAAAACTCTTTCTGCATCAAAAATTTTTTTAGGCTGAAAAGACTGAGTCTGTTCGACTAAGTTAGACTTGGATTCAGCTCTATTTACCTTAATAAATCGTGGCTTTACCTTATTTGCTTCTAATTTCTTACTATTTTTGTCTCCCCTACTCTTTTGACTTAGCAGTTTCGGATTGACTTGACCAGAATTAGTGCTTTTAAAGGGAACTTCGCCTTTAAAATATTTTCTAAAAAAAGCTGGCCCATCATAACGATCCATATTTTTCACCTTAACTCTATTTATGTATAAAAAACGAATAATTTCTATTCGTCAAAAAGGGTACTTGCTTTAGCAAAATCAAATGGTTCTCCCACTTTATAAGTGTCAGGCAAAATCAAAGCACCAGGTCGATCAGGTGCGTTGGGAATTTTAAGCTCTCTACCAGAACAAATCATTCCGTCACTTTCGACTTCTTTTAATTCACTAGGCCAAATAATTAGCCCACTAGGCATCATTGCACCAACTTCGGCAACCACTACCTTAATGCCTTCTTGCATATTTGGTGAACTACTTACAATTTGGAGAGTTTTTCCATCTTCCACTTCTGTTTCCGTGATGTGAAGATGGCTTGATTTAGGATGCTCTTTCATTGATTTAACATAACCAACTACAAATTTAGGTGCTACTTTAGCGGGTAACTGCTTAGAAAAACCAGCTGCCTTAATTTCATGATTTAATTTTTCAATTTGGTCAACAGTTAATGTAACTTGGCCATTTTCGTTTTTAATTTCAGGAAGAAGCTTACTAACGTTAAAAATGTTATATCCGATGATTTCACCATCTTCATTTTTAATCGCAACAATCCCATTATTTTTTTCGTTAGTTTGTAATCCTTTATCTTGTCCTAAGACAACGACTAAAACATCACCAATTTGTTTAAAATTGTAACTTGCAATCATCATTTTAACAAACTCCTATTTTTATTTTTTAGGTAAATCTTCAATAAATGTTTCAATTTCGGCTTTACTTTTACGATCTTTATTAACTAAACGTCCAATTTCTTTTCCATCACTATATGCAACAAAGCTAGGAATTCCAAAGATGTCTAATTCTTTACATAATTCAATATTATCATCTCTATCAACTTTAATGAAAGTAAAATCAGGAAATTCATTAATAATTTCTGGCATGGCTGGCTTGATGAAATTACAATCTGGACACCAGTCGGCAGTAAAAAACAAAATAAACTTTCCCTTACTTAATTTAGTTTCAAGCTCTTTTTCATTCATTACAGCTAATTCTTCCATAATTACACCATTCTTTCTATTTTTATCGTTCATAAAAATTAAATTGTTATATAATAAATTTAAATCAAATCACCTGAAAGGAAACAGGTTTATGCCAAAAAGAAATTTATTCATTCCAGCTATTCTATCAGTCCTAGGAACCTCTGCTTATTTAATTACGAAAAAACGAAAAGAAATTAAACAGGATAAAATCCGTCAAACGTTAACCAATTTACTCAATGAACGTTTTGATAAAGAACATCTCAAAGGATATTGGATTGATTTTAATAACGATGACGGCTTAGAATACGCTTGTGGAGTAAATATTGAAAATGATGATGAAGTCGTTGATTCATATTCTTTCATTTTCAATCCAGAAAGTAACGAAGCGTATGGCTTTAAAATCATTAACTCATCATTTAAATAATTAATTTTCTTTTGCAAATTGGGCTACAATCTTATAGATTGGGCCTTTTTGTTTGAACTTTTCTTCATATTCAGTTTCAACATTATCAGCGATTATTGCTTCGTCACTATGGTGAAGGTCTAGATTTACCATTTTAAATTTCATTCCATAGTTGTTTAAACTAACTAATGAATATTCAAATAACCCACGATTATCGGTTTTAAATTCAAGTTCGGCATTATCTGGCAAAATGTTTTCGTAGCTTTGCAAGAATGTCTTATAAGTTAAACGTCTTTTTTCATGCCGACTCTTTGGCCATGGATCAGAAAAGTTCAAATAAACCTTTGCAACTTCTCCCTTTTCAAAAAAGGTATCTACATTGGCTCCGTCAGTTAAAACTAATTGAACATTATCCAATTCACCTTCTACTGCCTTTTGAACCGCCATTGCTAAAACAGAATCTTGTAAATCAATTCCAATGTAGTTAATTTCAGGATGTTTTTGGGCCATTCCAATGATGAATTGACCTTTTCCAGAACCAACTTCAACGTGAATTGGTTGATTTTTTTTAAATCTTGATTCCCATTTTCCAGGGTATTTTTCTGGTTCAGTAACTAAATATTCTGGATGGGCTTCCATATAAGGAATTGCCCATTTTTTCTTTCTAACGCGCATAGTTAAAACTCCATTTCATTTTTAATTTTTAAACTTATTTTTAAGGTAAGGACCAGTTAGACAATAAATCTCAAATAATCCAATTATTAAAGCAGTACCAATAAAACTAATTGCAATCCCACTCATTATCATTCCAAGGGTCAAAACTAGCACTTCAATTAATAGCAAAGTTCGAACTACTAATCTAAAACTATTCATTCTAGTCTTTTCTGAAATTGGATAAATATGCACAAACACATTATCATCGAAAACCTTATAAAAAGGAATCAACTGAAATCCAACCAAATAGATAAATAAATCATAAATAAAGACCCCCAGTATAGCATTCTTTACAAAAACAATTACTAAGAATCCGATGATGATTAACCGAAAAAATAAAGCACTAATCTCGCCATCTCTGATAAACGTAATTAGATATAAATTAGTAAACGTATTGCTTTGATTATTTTTAACTAATTTAAACAATGGTTGAGCCCACCGCCGTCGTCTAATTTTTGGCTTAACTTCAGGGACATCCTGGAAGAGACTAAAGAAGCGATAAATAATTGCCATCCGTCGTTCTTCATCACTAATCAAAGTCTTCCAATCAATTAAATTCGCTAACCGATTGGACGTGACCTTTAAACCAATTGCAAATAATAATGCTAAGGTAATCCCACAAATTAAATTACCATAAACTGCCACAATTAAACAAACAGCTGGAATAACTACATTAATTAGGGTCTTTATTAGTCTTGTTTTAGGGAAATTTAGATATAAATCAGCTAAATGATTGGTAAGAATTGTCCATTTTAAAATTAAAATTAAACCAAATAATGCAATAATTTGAATAATTGACCATTGTAAACTCACTGTGATAAATGGAACTAAAATAAAACTGATGATCGCTTGAATCAAACACGCCATGAAAAAACTATAATTAAACGCAGAGTTTAGATAAGCTTTAAAGGCGTACTCTTTGGGTGCAATAAAAACTTGATCAGCCTTTTTAACTAAGGTTGCTAATCCACCCATTTGAAGGCCAACTAGGAGAATTACAATGATAACAACTTTTTCCCACCATTGACCACCAACCAGACTTTTTAAAAAATTAGCATAGACTAATCCTAATGCCCCAACAAAAAACATTAAAGCAATCACAAAAAAATCATTAAAAACATACTTAAGATAACGTGCCATTTCTTTTATGTGTAGCTGCAAACGTTGCTTAAAGAACTTACCCATGACTATCATCCCCTTGAGCAAGTGAAAGATAGATGTCATTCAATGAATTTCCTAAATTAGCATAATGATCTTTAATTTCTGCCATTGTCCCCTCATAACTAACGCTACCGTCATTAATTAAAACGAAGCGATCACAGTATTTTTCAGCAGTATCGAGCACGTGGGTAGACATTAAAATGCTAGCTCCAGCTTGTTTTTTTTCATCAATTAGCTTTAATAAGTCATTAACTGCTAATGGATCTAATCCTAAAAATGGCTCATCAATCACGAATAGCTGGGCATTAGTAATAAAGGCACAAACAATCATTACTTTTTGTCGCATTCCTTTAGAAAAGTTAGAGGGAAACCAATCCAGTTTGTTATCTAGGCGAAAGGTAGTTAATAGTTTTTGTGCTTTCTCCCATGCTTCAGTTTTATCAAGATTATAAGCCATAATCGTGGTTTCAATGTGTTCGCGTAAAGTTAAGTCGCTGTATAGGACTGGCATTTCAGGAATATAAGCAATTTGTTGTTTGTATTTTTCTACATCATCAGTTATTTCAATTTCATTGACGGTTACTGTACCAGAAAATGGCGTCATTAATCCCATAATGTGATTAATGGTGGTTGATTTACCTGATCCATTCAATCCAATTAAAGAAACTAACTCCCCATTACTAACATCAAAAGTTTCATTTTTTAAAACTGGAATACTAGAATATCCTCCAGTTAAATTACTAACCTTTAAGCTCATCTAAACTCTCTTTTCTCTAATAGAATGTTTTCTTAATTATATCACACGATTAAGTTTTCTAATTACGTTATACAATGGTGTATAATCATCAAAAAGGAGAATTATTATGACAGATAAAGATTGTATTTTTTGTAAAATCGTAGCTGGAGAAATTCCAAGCTACAAAGTATATGAAGATGATGTGGTCCTTGCTTTTTTAGATATTTCTCAAACTACCCCGGGACATACCTTGGTAATTCCTAAGCAACATATCCAGGATATTTACCACTTTACTGCAGCAGAAGCTGGTGAAGTTTTTGCCAGAGTACCAATGATTGCGCGTGCAATCAAACAATCAAATCCAGAAATCAAAGGAATGAATATCGTTAACGATAACGGTGAAATCGCTTATCAATCCGTTTTTCATGCCCACTTCCATTTAATTCCACGCTACAGTAAGAATGATGATTTTTCAATTCACTTTGGAAATAACGAAAGTGATTACGATAATGCTAAGTACACTGCTATTCAAGATGCAATTAAAGAACAAATTAAGTAAATTAAAATATGATTAAGTTTTTTAACAGATTTAATATGATTAGTTAGTTATGTTATATTAAAGGCATTGATTAGTTTGTGATCGACAGACTAAATATTATTTTAAGAAATGGACGTGTATTCATGAATAAGAAAAAATGGGCAGTTGGCGCTGCTGGAGTTTTGATGAGTTTATCACTTGTGGCCTGTGGTCAAAGCGATAAAACAGTTGTTACAACTTCAGGTGGAAAGATTACTGAAGAACAATACTACAACAAGATGAAGGATACCCAACAAGGTAAACAAGAACTTCAACAATTGATTTTAAACAAAGTCCTCGAACATAAATACGGCGACAAAGTTAAAAAATCAGAAGTTAACGACCAATTAAATCAATATAAGAGCCAATATGGTTCACAATTTACGGCGATGTTACAACAACAAGGTATGACTGAATCTCAATTAAAGAGTTCAATCAGAGATAACTTATTATTGAAGCAAGCTGTGTTAGATAAAACCAGCTTTACTGATAAAGACTTACAAAAACAATTTAAGAGTTATGAACCTAAAGTTACCGTTAAAGCAATTACCGTGAAAGATAAAGATACCGCAGAAACTGTAATTTCAGACTTACAAGACGGTAAGAAGTTTGATGCTTTAGCTAAGAAATATTCAACTGATGATGCTACTAAGAAAAAAGGTGGTTTATTACCAGCCTTTGATAATGCAAGTACTAGCGTTGATTCTAAGTTCAAGAAAGCTGCCTTTGCACTTAAGAATGGCGAATATACAACTGAACCAGTTAAAACTGACGCTGGTTACCAAGTTATTGAAATGGTTAAACACCCTTCAAAGGGCTCATGGAAAGATCACAAGGCGGAACTTAAAGACCAACTTGCTACTTCAAGAATGAATAACAGTACTACCCTTCACAATGTCGTAGCAAAAGTCCTAAAAGACGGTGATGTTCATATTGAAGATAAGAGTATGAGTAATATCCTTTCAGGATACGTTGATGCTCCTAAGAACTAATTAAACCCAAAATAGACGATTACAATTTTGTAATCGCCTATTTTTTTAGCCTAATTTAAAAATAAATTAAGGAGTTGTCAAAATACCCTTGTAATCAGGATCTCTTGTTGTTGGAATATGACCAGGTTGCCCATAAGGTATATTCAAATTGGATTCATTTACTTTAGATGTAGAATCACTATTAGATGAATCATTTTGATTAGTTGGTACATTATTGGGAGATCCATTAACTAGATGACCGTTTTCGTAAACAGAATTACTACCTTGAGGCCCTGGAGTTCCATCCTTTGGCTGAACATAATTTTGAGCTTGATTATTAGAGTCTTTGGGTTGATTACTGTTATTACTATCTTGGTTGTTTTCTGAAGTGACATTAGAATCAACGTTTTCTGCTTTTTTATTGTTATTATCAGAATTGATATGCTCACTTTTTAAATTTTGATTTGCTTTTTTTGTAGATTTATCATTATTACAGCATGCTGTCAAACCAATTAACATAGTTAAAAATATTATTGTTAGTAACTTATTCTTCATAATTATATTTATTAATTTCCCCCGAAATTGCGTATTGTATTTATTTTTTTATAGGCTTATCATTTTAAATTAATTTAAGTAAGTCATCTGATTTTACCTTTTTTTCAATTCGATCATCAGCCGTAAAGTAAATTACTTGGGTATTTTCCGAAATTTCTTTCATTAAATCAATGGCAGCATCAGTTCGCACATGATCAAAATCAACAAAGCCATCATCAATGATAATTGGCATCGGATATTCGTCACTAAATGACATCGTTAACGCGAAAATAAGAGCAAGATAAAGTTGCTGCATGGTTCCCTTTGACAACTCTTTAACCTCAAATTTGACGCCGTCATTAGTCTTAACCCTTATTTTTTTGCCATATTCAACTGAAACATAATGCTGATTAGTCAATGTATTGAAATACTTTTGTGCTAATTTTTGCACCTGCGGAAATCTTCCATGACTAGCTAAGTTGAGAACTTTTTCAATCCACTCATCCGTCAATTTTAAGGTTAGCCATTTTGAAACTAAATCATTAATTTCAGCCCTTTGTGTGGCAATTTCTTGACGTAATTCATCATAAGTTCCATCTTTAGCTAAATTATTAAGCTTAATCTTTAAGGAACTTATTTTTTCCGAAAGATTAGTTAAATGTTCTGAATTTTCTTGATCAAGCTTTTTCAATTCATTGAGTCGACCCTTCAAGTCGTCATAACTCTGATATTGTTTAAGCCGATCAATCATTTGGCTACTTAACGAATTTTCTAAATTTTCGATTTTTTCTTTTCGTTTTTGCCCTGCTTGTTGAATTTGGTATTGTTGTTTAAATTCTGCAAAACTAGCAACATTTCTTTTACTTAAAAACTGTTGCTGTTGTAGTTCAATTTTTTCAATTTGTTTTTGATAATCAGAAATTTCATTTAATTTTTCAATTCTTTTAGCTTGTTGTTGTTTGATTTTATTTTGTAATTCTTGATTATTAATCATAAATTGATTAATTTGATTTAATGATTGATTAAAATCTTGCTGGTTTAAGCCTGGTAAATTCCAACGATTGAGATAGTTAACCAATTTTTCATGATCGTTATGTAACTCTTGTTTCAAAATCTCAAGTTGTTGCCGATGTTGATTCCGTTTTTTGATTGCATCTTGTAGAATAGTTGTCCAAGTTTCTGGATGCTGATTTTCAATTTGATATATTTTAGCCATTTTGGATAGCTGCTGATCAATTTGTTCAATTTCATCATCATAATCAATCGTCTGGGCCTGGTGTGAATTTGTTTTTGTATGAGTTTTAAGATATCCACCTAGTCCTAATAGACCAAGACCAACTACTAGTAAGGCAAACAAGCCAACTCCACCAACTACAAAACCCAAAATTATTAGGCCTAATCCGATTCCAATTAATAACTTCCAAGGACTATTTGATTGATCTTCAGACGTTACAGAATTTGAAAATGTCTTTTTGGTTTTCAAAGTTTGTCTTTCTTCTAATAAACGATTAATCTTTTCTTTATCATCAGGAGTAAATTCAAGACTATCATTACCGCCCGCAGCTTCATTATCCAATTCTAAATCTTGTGCTTGTCGCCGAAAATCACGGGTTGCGTTTTCATAATTGCGTTCATTATTAATTTGGGTATCTAGTTGTAAGTACAAATCATCAAACTTCTTTTGATTTGCTAAATACAATTTGTGGTCATATGGGGCTTCTTGACTATAATCTAGTTGTTTATCAATTAATAATTGTAAATTTTTAATTTTAGTCTTTAAAAAATTAATTTCATTAACTAATTCGTTAAACTCGCTTAAATCAGTAGGAGTATAACCGGATAATAATTCAATTTGCACATTTTTGTTATTTTCTAGTTCGTTATAATTATTCCAATTTTGTTCGTCAGCTTGAACCGCTCGAAGTTGTTCAAAAGTAAGTCTTTGGTGGGCTTTGTTTTTTTGCTGTTCTTGAATCAAATCCTGGTATTGATGATTTAAATTCAAATATTCGGCATAGGATTGCTGAGCTTCATTTAATTTTTGCTTATTTTTTTGATATTCTAACAACGCTTGATTTAACAGCGGCTTTTTCCCCCGCTGCTTATACAATTCGTCAGCCTCTTTTTCAATCGACTTTTTCAATGACAACCATTGTTCAATCCCAATCACACCAACTTGACGAATTCGGGTTTCTAATTCATCTTTACTTAGTTTTCCCACTTCCGTCAAATTAGGTGAACCAAAGTAAAATAAATTGTCAAACGTATCACGATTGATTGGTCCCAAGAGCTTTTTTAATGATTCTGGAGGTAATTCTAGCTCATGATTGTCAGTTATTTTTAAATTACCACCATTCTTTCCCTCAACTCGTTCGATTATGTAGTTAGTCTCACTCGTCGTAATAAAAAGGCGCCCACCCATTTCAGTTTTATCCTTTGGTGCATAAGGATGGGTAGTTTTACGTTTAGTAAAGCCAAATAACATATCCTTGATGAAATTAATCATCGTCGTTTTACCAGCCTCATTTGCCCCTAAAATTGCCTGAAATTGGTTAAATTCAAACACTTGGTGACTTAATTTTCCATAACCAAAAATTTCAACTTTATTAATCAGCATGCTAAGAATCAACTCCTTTCATCTCAAAATTAATGAGATCCTTACTTTTTTTCATTAAAGCATTAGCTGCGTCATCATGATTAAACTCAGCTCGAATAAAGTCATCAACAAATAATTTGCCAGCTACATCAGCAATATTTGTTTTAGAGAAAACTTCTGTTTTAGCGGTGTCCCAAAATTTTTGATCTAAATTGCTAAATGATTTTGTAACCTTTGATTTTAATTTTATTTCATAAATCCAGGCATTTAAAGTTTGATATTGTGGCGCTAAAGTCTGTTGCAAATTCTGAATCAGTAAGTCATGCAACATCCCTTGCGTAACATCATCAGAAAATTCACCGGTTTTGGACTCTAAGGTTAAATTAATTAAATGTAATTTTGTAAATGTCTGGCTCTTAATTTTCATCAAAATCTGATTAACCACGGTTGTAATATCCATAGTTTCATCAATTACAATAGTCATGGGGCTAAAGATAATCGGTGCTGTTGCTACAAAATTTTTAGTCAATTGACCATTTTGCTCATCAACTAAAAGATAACCCTTCTCGCCAGCCTCATTTTTATGCCGTCCTTGAATATCGCCAGGATATTCAATCATTGGGCTCTGATTCAACTCACCCCGTTTATGAATATGCCCAAGGGCCCAATAGTCATAGCCCTTACTTTTCATCTCTGACAACGTAAATGGAGCATAATTGTCTGCTCCATCTTTCCCAATTTCACCGTGTACCATTCCAATTTGATAATCGACCCTTCCTTTTAAGGGAAAAGCTTTAACTAAATCAGTCGTGACTGCTTGGGTTGGGTAACTAAAACTAGTAATTGCAACTTGTTTTCCATCATCCAACTCTAATTCATGAGTTGTCACTTCTTTAGGAAAGATAAATACATTATTGGGAAAATCAAAGTGCTGTCCTTCATCAGGTTGAAAGTCATGATTACCAAATGCGAGCATCACTGGGATTTTTGCGTCATGCAATCGATTCATTTGTTCGACAAAAAAGCTCAACGCTTTAACACTTTGATTTTTACTATCAAATACATCCCCAGCAATTAGCATAAAATCAACTTGTTGGTCAATTGCTTGATCAACCATTTTTTGAAATGATTCATAGGGAGCATTTTTCAATGCTTGCCACAGTGAATTGGGGGTTGCATCGTCATTTTTGATTCCATCAAATGGTGTATCTAAATGTAAATCAGCGGTATGAATAAATTTCATTTTTTCTCCCCTAACAATAAAAAAAGAAGCACTAAAAAGTGCTTCTCTAATTACTAAAAATTAAGCTTGGTATAATTTACGTAATGGTTCAGTAATAACCATGTTAGCATCGTCAATTAATTTACCCATTGCTTTTTCACGTTCCATCAAAATTTTAATTGCAGGAAGTTCATTCATTTTATCAGCAAGTTCACGAGCAGACTTCATATCATCTGGTGTGATTTCTTGACCTGACATTTGTTTTTGTCTTAAGTCGTTTTGGCTTGCTTGGAAATCAGTGAAAACTTTGTAAGAATCTTTTTCAGCTTTTAAAGCATCCATAGCATTCTTCAAGTTAGTGAATTCTTCTGATTTTAATACTGCTTCTTGCATTTTTTGTGCTTGTTCTAAAATTTTGTTATCTGACATAATAAAAAATCTCCTCTTAGTTAATATACATATATCATAACACAATTATCAAATTATTGACCTAAAAAACTCTTAACATCATTAACTAAATTATGAGCCACGTCTGATGCTTTTTCAGAAACTTTTCCAAGTTTATCTTTAATTCCACTTACGGTATCATTTTCCGAACCGTCATCTCCAAAGAAGGTTTCTTGTTGCTTTTGTTGATAACGGGTAGCTGCATCCTTAACCTTAAATTGGGTTTGCTTAGTGTATGGCAAGATATCTTCCATTTGATTCTTAAATAAATTATTAATACTATTACTACCATTGGCAACTTCTAAATGATTATCAGCATTAGCGTTATCAAACCCTTCCCAACTGGCAACTACTACGTCTGGTGTATATCCAATCACCCACCAGTCCCGAACGGCACGATTATCTGAGCTGGTATCATCTTCTGTTGTTCCGGTTTTCCCAGCCACTTCATAGCCACTTGGTTTACCACTAGCACTAGTTCCACCGGGCTTAAAGACATCAATTAACATACTAGTCATTTCCCGAGCGGTATCTGCTGAAATGATTTGTGAAGTATTTACATCATGACTAGCAACTGTTTTTCCAGTTGAATCTACAATTTTAGTAATATAAAACGGTTGTGATAATTTACCTTGATTAGCAAAAGCCGTGTAAGCTCCTGCCATTTGTTGTGGGGAAACTCCAGTCGTTAACCCACCTAATGCCAAGGAAAGATTTTTATCTTTTTTAGTAACTGGTAATCCAAAGCTTTGCACTGAATCATAACCCTTGTCTACTCCGATTTGGTTTAAAGTCCAAACAGCTGGAGCATTTAAACTTTGGGCAACGGCTTTAAACATTGGAACTTTACCAGAGTATGATTGCGAGAAGTTTTGGGGGGTGTAGTGATTTTTCCCGTATGATTGTAATTTGTCATTTAACATAGAATCATAAGAAAATCCATTTTCTAAAGCCGGCGTATAGACTGAGATTGGTTTTAAGGCCGATCCAGGTTGACGACGCATATCCGTAGCCCGATTATAGCCACGGAAAACAGTATCTCCACGTCCACCAACTACTGCTTGTACTCCCCCATTTTTGGGATTAATCGCAATTGAAGCAGCTTGAACTTTTTGTCCGTCCGCACCATTACTTGGGAACAAGGACGAATCCTTAAATTCATTTTGGAAACTTTGTTGTTGTTGTTGATTCAAAGTTGTGTAAATCTTATAGCCATCATTCATAATTTGTTTTTCGGATAAGCCATATTGATTAATCGCTTCATCAATCACCGCATCAAAGTAATATGGATACTTATAGCCGTTTTGATCGTCTAAATCATCACGAACTTCCATCGGTTTATTTTGATAAATTTTAACTTGATTTGCGGGAATTTTACCAGTTTCCCCCATCAATGCTAAGACGACATTTCTTCGTGCTTTAGCGGCCTCTGGATGATCAATGGGATTATTACTGGGATTTTGTAACATTCCCGCTAAGGTAGCTGCATCTTGGACCGGTAAATCTTTAGCATCCATCCCAAAATACTTCCGAGATGCATCCTGAACCCCATAAACTCCGTTACCAAAGTAGGCATTATTCATGTACATTGTAAGAATCTGCTTTTTAGAGTAAATATTTTCAATTTCAATTGAAATAAAGAGTTCTTTAAACTTTCTTGATAAAGTTTGTTGTTGTGATAAAAAAGTATTTTTAGCTAATTGTTGTGAAATCGTACTCCCACCACTACTAATTTGGTTATCGTGAAGAAGTTTATTCTTAATTGCTAACAAAATTGCTCGAGCGTATCCTTTAACCGAAAATCCATGTTCATGGTAGAAATTACGGTCTTCCGTGGCAATAATGGCATTACTAAGGTTGGGCGAAATCTCATTACTAGCAACATAGGTTCCCTTTTGGGCATATAATTTACCAGCCTTGTCATGATTTTGGTCATAAATTACGGTTGATCGTGACAAATTAGACTGCAAATTTTTAACGTGTGAAGTTTTCGCAATAATCGTTAGATAAATTGAAGAAATTAACATAATGAATAAAACGATTGCAATTATCCATCTCGTAATTTGGTATCTCTTCCAATATTTTTTTACAATATTCCAAAAAATTAAGAAATATTTTTTAATAAATTCCCATAACATGTGCAGAGCCTGTTTTATGGAATTGCTGATTTTTTCTTTATTCATCACTTATTTCTCCTAGGAATAAAATTAGTCCCATTTTACCATAAAGAATTTAAAAATTTCCCAAGTACTAAAAAACTTATAACAACGCCGATGAAAATCGTGATTGTTATAAGTTTTTAATTATCTTAATTGATTACATTTCATTTGGTGCTTTTACTCCCAATAATCTCAATGATTCTTCCAGAATAATTGAAACACTTTGAACTAAAGCCAAACGAGCGTTTAATTCATCATCTTCTGTCAAAATTTTAGTATGAGCGTAATATTTATTGAAAGCTTTGGCTAATCTCAATGAGTACTTCGCAATTACTGAAGGTTCAAATTCGGCATTAGCCCGTTTTACAACGTCTGGGAATGATTGGAGTAATTTGATTACTTCCCAAGCATCTTCATCAGTTAATCCGTAGTTACCTGCATTAGCGTAGTCTGATTTAGCTTTACGAAGAATACTTTGAGCTCGTGCATGAGCATATTGGACATAAGGACCAGTTTCCCCTTCAAACTTCAATTGTTCTTGTAAATTGAAATCAATACTATCAATTCTAGAATTCTTTAAGTCACCAAAGACAACGGCCCCAACTCCAACTTCTTCAGCAACTTTGTCTTTATCTTTTAAGTCGGGATTTTTTTCAACAATTTGTTGTTTAGCCATCTTCACAGATTCATCTAAAACTTCATTAAGTAAGACAATGTTTCCATGACGAGTGGATAATTTTTTACCATTAACTGTAATTAAACCAAAAGGAATATGGTGTAATCCAGCCGCTGAATCCAAGCCCATTTTCTTCAAAACGGCTTTAAGTTGTTTGAAGTAGTAAGTTTGTTCTGAACCAACGACATAGAGGTTCATGACTGGGTGATAAGTTTCGTCACGATAAATTGCTGTCGCAATATCACGAGTTACATAC
Organism: Fructilactobacillus frigidiflavus; assembly: GCF_044054575.1. Taxonomy (GTDB): domain Bacteria; phylum Bacillota; class Bacilli; order Lactobacillales; family Lactobacillaceae; genus Fructilactobacillus; species Fructilactobacillus frigidiflavus. Next base: position 1,165,658 of record NZ_CP168716.1, on the reverse strand, counting down.
AATGAAGCCCCATCCGTTTTTAGAATTAAAGCGGGATTAAGCTCTTCATCACTCAAATCAACGACTGAAGCACCTTGTGACTTTTCAAGGAGTCCGTCTTTTTTTAGGGTATCAACCACATCTTGTAACTTATCGTTATAGAATGATTCACCATTGTAAGTGTCAAACTCGACCCCTAGTTTTTTGTAAGTTTGGTTAAAGGCTTCTAGCGAAACTTCACGGAACCATTTCCACAAACGAACTGCTTCAGGATCACCATCTTCAAGTTTTTTAAACCATTCTCGAGCCTCTTCATCATATTCTGGATGAATTTCATCCTCTTTATGGAAACGAATATAATATTGCACTAAGTAATGAATTGGGTCACTTTTTACGTCTTCTTCACTACCCCATTTTAGGTAAGCCGTAATTAACTTACCAAATTGGGTACCCCAATCACCTAAATGATTATCTTTAATGGGCTTGTACCCATTTTTACTAAGGATTTTTGCAATTGAGTTACCAATTACAGTCGAACGCAAATGTCCCATTGACATTGGTTTAGCAATGTTAGGTGATGACATATCAATCGTAACGACGCGGTCCTCACCTTGATGATTATCGCCAAAATGTTCTTTTTCTGTCAACACATCGGTAATTACTTGATGACTAACTTGGCCTTTATCAAGGAAAAAGTTAACGTATGGACCAACGGCAACCACTTTTTCAAAATTTTCACCATTAATGTTGGCGGCAATTTCTTGTGCAATCGCTTGTGGTGCTTGGTGTAATTCTTTTGACAAAATAAAAGCTGGGAATGAAAGATCCCCATTAGTTGCAATCTTTGGTTTTTCAATTTTTGCATAAATATCATTGGTTGAAACCTTACCATCGACAACATTTGATAATGCATCCGCTACAATTTGTTTGTAATCCATGTCATTCACTCCTTATAAATAAAAAGACTCCTACATTAGTAAATGTAAGAGACGAGATAATCCCGCGGTACCACTCTAGTTGGACAATACCCACTTTAATTATTAATTTTAACTGCCTAAAAAGGACGAATTCATTTAAGAAATTTATCTAGCTTACACCATCCTAGAATCGCTGAAAAATTCACTTAAATTACTAATCTTTTATCTTTGGCAAATTTTAAAAAGCGGGCGACGGGAATCGAACCCGCGACGTAAGCTTGGGAAGCTCAAATTTTACCACTAAACTACGCCCGCATGCATATTGATTATATCATTTTTAATTATGCTTGTCATTAAAATAAAGATGGTATAATCAATTAAAAAACGGAGGTTTAATATGCTAATTAAAATCATGATTGCCCTATGGACATTGTTAATTATTCCATTTTTATTTGGAATGTACGTTAAACAAGATAAAACCATCATTAAAATTATGCTCTACACCCGAATTTTGTATTTATTAGTGTTAGTTGGCGACATCATTCTCATCATCCGTAACTTTAACACTAATCCATCGGTTGATATTTTAAGCTTTTTCGCAACTGTCATTGCAATTTCTTTCATTGATATTTCGTATCAACGTAAAATTCAAGGAAATTTTAAGCCCTATCTAATTTGGATTACAATTATCAGTATTATAATTTCGATTTTTTGTTTATTTTCAATCTAACAAAACCACGCCAATTAGTTGACGTGGTTTTAATTTTTATAAATTTTCTAACAAATCATGGACAACTTTTGAATCTGTCGGATATGGTGTGTCCACTCCATTAATTTTTTGATATGGATCTTGTCCTTTACCAAGGACCACACTAATGTCTTGTGGATTACTATTTAAAATGGCATCCTTAATGGCTTTTTCGCGATCCATTTCAAAAATAACCTTCACATGCTCATGATTAATATGTGAATCAATTTCTTGGGCAATTTTCATAGGATCTTCGAAAGCCGGATCATCCATGGTTAAATAAGCTACGTCTGCTTCCTCACTCAAGGCCTTACCAAATCCTTCACGACGATCAATTCCCTTATTGCCTGGGCTACCAACTACTACGGAAACTTTCCCTTTCGGACTTTGCCGTTTCAAGAAATTTAAGAGGGCTTTGGTACTTGCATAATTATGGGCATAATCAACGTAAACTACTCCATGTTGATGGCTCCGATACATTTCCATTCGTCCCGGAATCCGCGTTGCTTCAATTCCCTCTACTAGTTGAGCATGTTCAAAACCGGCCAGTCCAGCTGAAATAATAGCATCCGTTGCATTTGATTCGTTGTAGTCCCCAGGAATCCCGACCGTATAGTCTCCAGCAACATTAAGTGCTTTTGCTTTATCACTAAGGGCTAGCAAAGTAATCTTACTATCGTTTAAGGTATCTTCGTGACTTTCAAACACAAAGTCTAAATCTACTGGTAAAGCAACATCTCCCCCGTTTCTTGCGAATAAGTAAATGTTTTCTGGATCAGTGGTTGCTTTAGCAGCGTAATAAACGTCTTTAAATTCTGCCGTTTCGGCATTTAAAATTACTTTATTTGAGTTTACTAATAATTGTTCCTTACAATGAAGGTAATTAGCAAAAGTTGGGTGTTCGTTTTCACCAACGTGATCAGGCGAAATGTTTAAAAATGATCCAACGTCAAATTTTAACCCATAAACTCGACTCTTTAAGTAGGCCTGCGAAGATACTTCCATCACTAGATACTTCATCCCATTATCGACAGCTTTACGCATATTTTTAAATAAATCTAATGATTCCGGCGTCGTTAAATGCGACTTAAAAATGTCATTAGGTCCTAAAACAGTATTCACCGTTGAAAATAGCGCCGTTTTCTCGTTAGTTGCTTGCTTAATCGCATCATAGATAAAGTATGAGGAAGTCGTTTTACCCTTGGTTCCAGTAATGGCAATCATGTACATTTCATCTTGAGGAAATGCAAAAAATGCGGCTGATAAAATCGACATGGCCTTTTGAATGTCAGAAACAATAATTTCAGTCATACCATCGCTTTCAGCCAAATGCTTTTCAACTACTACTCCAGTTGCTCCAGCCTGCTTGGCATTAGTCAAAAACTCTGGTTTAAAGTTTCCTTTACAAAAAAATAAGGTGTTTTTTTTAATATCACGCGAGTCATAGCTAACGTAGTCAAATTTAGTTTTGTCAGTAATTCGTTGGTCTTTTAATAAATCATGTTCCAATAAAATAGTCTTAATCTCATCAATATTTAAGGACAATTTTTTTACCCCATTTTTAATTATTTATGTTTATCCAGTATTTTCATTCTAGCAAAATTTACTGCTAAAAACAAAAATAGACCAATCAACGATTAGTCTATTTTATCAGTCAACTTCAGTTATTTTTTGAACATCTACATTATCTAATTGGTTACTAACTGCATTAATTACCTTTAATGCTTCATCAATTTGACTTCTGCTCATCCCTAAAATTTCAAAGCACTGGTTAACATGTGCATAAATTTCTTTTTCCATTTTTTTAGCATAGTCCGTAATGTTAATGTTTACTACCCGTTCGTCTTTGGTTGAACGTGATTTTGTGACCCAGCCATTTTTTTGAAGCCGTTTTAATAACGGTGTCAGCGTCCCACTATCAAGATCTACATAAGCACCTAATTCACGAACTGTAATTGGGGCATGGTTCCAAAGTACAAGCATCACTGCATATTGCGGATAAGTTAACCCATAACTTGCTAAAACATGTTGATAAAAGCGATTAAACTTTTTGTTCGCATTGTAGATGCCGAAACAAAGTTCACCATCAATCTGTCTAAATCCTGCCATAATAAATTACTCCAATCAATAGTTAATTATGTACAAATAAGTTATATATATATTAAACTATGATTTAACAACTGTCTATATTAACTCAACGTTTGTTGATAATTAAAAAGTCCCATCTTGTTAGACAGGACTCGTTTTAATTATTCAAAAAATACGCGGCTATGTGCAGTTTCGTTGTAAATGTCAAAACGACCTTGTTTTAATTCAACTTTGTACATATCAGTTTTTTTAGTTTCATTTTTAGCGAAGTTCATTAGTTCATGTTCTACACTAGTATTGTCTTTGTGACCAGCAGAGTTTAATAATTCTTCTTGTACACGAGGATCTTTTAAAACCTCTTCTAATTTCTTTTCTAATTTTGCACCATCAGTTGTAAATTCTTTCATAATAAATAAAGCCTCCATATTTGTATTATGCTTATTATATCATTCAAAGCTAAAAATTAAATTAGAAATGCATTTATTTCAATAAATATTTTCCGAATTAAATTATATCTGGTGAATTCGGTCGCCTAAAACTCCCCGCTTTTAGAGTCTTTCTAATTGCAAATCATCATCAAATCTAGCATACTGAAAACGTATTCATATAAAACAAAGAGGTCTAAAATAATGATTGAAAAATTTTTAATCGGAACATATACCATTAATAATAGTGATGGAGTTTATCAAATTGAACTTGATAATGACAAGAAGCAACTGCAAAATGCTCATTTAGTTGCTAAAATTGAAAGCCCTACCTACTTAGCAGAATCAGAGCAACACATGTTGTACGCTGTTGATCGTAACATGGATAACCCCGATTTGCGTGGCGGAGTGGCCGTTTTTGATATGAACCAACTTCCAGCAAAATTGCTGCAAGAAAATATTGAAACTGGTACTTCAGATGCTTATGTTTCCATCGATAAGGCACGTCAATTAGTTTACACTGCTAACTATCACATGGGTTATGTATCGGTATACAAGATTCAACCTGATGGAACTTTAAAGATTGCTGATCGGGTCCAAAGCATTGGTGAAGTTGGTCCCAAACCAGAACAAGCTGACGGAGCCCATCCCCACTATGCTAACTTGACACCCGATAATCGTTTGGTTGTTTGTGACTTAGGAACGGATAAAGTTAACATTTATGATGTTGCTGATGATGGTAAACTTACTGAAGTTAGTGAGTTTAATACAATTCCCGGATTTGGACCACGAAATATCGAATTTAATCCAGAAACCAACAAGGGCTACTTAGTTGGTGAATTGAGCAGTATGGTTGCCGTGCTTGACTATAACCCGAAAACTGCCAAGCTTACCCTATCTCAAAGTCAATCAACGATTCCTAGTGATTGGACGGCTCACAATGGTGCTGCTGCAATCAAGCTTTCAGCTGATCATCGCTTCGTTTATATTTCTAATCGTGGTAATGATTCGATTGTGGTCTTCAAAATTCTTGCCGATGGTAATCTTCAAAAAGTCCAACTAATTTCTACTGAAGGTGAATTCCCTCGTGATTTTAATTTTAATGCTGATCAATCAATGTTAATTGCCGTTAACCAAAATAGTGACACCGCAACTCTTTATGAACGTGACACTGAAACTGGTAAATTAAAGCTACTTCAAAAAGATTTTGAAGTTCCGGAAGGTACCTGCGTTATGCGTCGGGTTTAATTAAATTCATGATAACTATTTTACTGTTGTTCATCTTATTAATTTGGGGCATCATTTCGTTTTTACGCAGTGATTGTTGTAGTTCATTAGTAGGCATCATTATTATTTATTCATTCTTAGTTTGTTTATTACTTATTTTTGGATAATTTTAGTGGCAGTCTTATTATCTTTTGGGATTTACTTAATTTATAAAAATCTTCACTAACAAGTTGAAAAAAGATTTATTTCGAATTACTCGAGATAAATCTTTTTTTAGTTATGCTTAATTTAATAAAATCCATTCATTCTCATCATGAAAACCGTCATTTAATTCTAGTCCGTTCTTTATCACTCGATTTAGCCTAAAACCAGAGTTTATCGCTACCTGATTACTCCGATGGTTATCGACAGCAATTTTTAAAATCAGTTTTTTTAAGCTTAATTCAGTAAATCCATAGTCCACTAAAGCTAACAAGGACTGATGCATAATCCCGTGGCCAACGTATTCATCTGCTAGCCAGTAGCCAATTTCAGCATGCCGTAAATTATAATCGATGGTGTTAAAAGAAATTAAGCCAGCGTAATGATGCTTGTACCTGATTCCAAAACAAACTGCTTTTCGAGCTTTAAAATCAACTATATTTTGCGCTAAAAAGGCTCGCTGAATTTCCATTGTTTCAGTTAAAGCCCATGGTAACCATTTGGCAAGCGTTTTTCTAGAATGATCAACTAATCGATAAACTTCAGCAACATCACTATCTGCATTTGGTACCTGTAAAGCTAAATCCTTATTTACCATAATTTGATGCAATCTAATCACCCTATTCTAATTAAATTTTAATTAGTATAGCCCTACAAAGCCCAATAAACAACAAAAACACCACTTGGAAGTGATGTCTTTGAATGGCATTTTTAGTTAAGTAATTCATCTGAAGCTAAGTGTCTTTGACTATATTGCAAAATATAAATGGCAATAATAATCAAGGCAGCTCCAATTAATTCAACGGCATTTAAACTAGCGTGGAACCAGAAAATACTAATTACAAAAGTGATTACCGGTTGAATCGCATCAATTAAACTAATTGATGAAGAGGTCGCAAATCGAGTTGCGTAAATAATCGTGGGAAAAGTGATAATAGTCCCAAAGAAAATAATTCCAGCAATTCCTAAAATTCCACCAGTAGTTAAATGGGGAACTCCTGTCCAAACTGGTTGATTTAAATTAAAGGTAAGACTAGCAATTAAAGTTCCCCAAGCAAGGATAATTAATGGTGGATTATTTTTACCAATTTCTTTTGGTAAAACAACGTATCCAGCTGCAGTAACCCCTGAAAGAATCCCCATTAGTAAGGAAATCATTGGAATTGATAGCTCATTTAAATTACCCTTGGTAACGGAAAGAAAAACCCCAGCTAAAGCAATTATAAACACTAATAAATCGATTTTGTTTGGTAACTTATGTTGAAAAACAAGGGCCCCAATTACAATAAATAACGGAGCTAAATATTGTAAAATAGTGGCGGTGCTTGCTCCATTAGCTCCACCTTGCTGAATGGCAATGTAAAAACTTCCCATATTAGCAGCTAAGCCAAACAATCCGTAGGCAACTAACCAAGCAACCGAACGCCAACTTTTAAAAACATCAAAGATTCGGCCTTTATAAATAATGGCACATAAGCATAATAAAATAATCCCAGTGAAAGTTGTCCGGGCCGATAAGAACCAACCGGCAGGAATTTCATTTTCTTGGGAAACAAACTGCTGCAAAGTTCCTGAAAATCCCCAAGATGATGATGCAAAAATTGCTAAAAGCATGCCTTTCATGGCATTGCTCATTTTCTTTGTTGAAGCCATTTATTCTTCCCCCTCTAATCTGTTGTAATTAATATAAAGCTCAATTCGAATTACAACAAGCGTTCATGTAGCATTTGCTAACATGGGGAACAAGTTTATTGTTTGATCTTTTCTAAGACAATTCCGGCAATTAAACCAATTAGCATAAATGGTAGAAAATCTAATCCAATTTTGAACATTGGAATAAATTGCATTCCTAATTCATTGATTAAAGTAAATGGTTTAAAAGCTACAATTTCTGGTGGTAAGTTATGGATTAAATCTAAGATTGAGGGAATCATAACAATGCCAATGGTCGTTTTGTAAATGGTGGGCTTAATTCCTAAAATCGGAGTTAACATCCCCAATAAAATTAGAGAAATTGCCAAAGGATAAAGAAAACTAAGCATGGGTGCTGAATAAAGAATAATTTTTTCAAGCCCAAAGTTAGCAATTGCAAAGGAAATAATCGTTGCCCCCGTTAAAATTTTTCGGTAACCAAACTGTGGGAACCGTTTACTTAAATCTTGCGACAGTGACGTTAAAAGTCCAATTGCAGTTGTTAAACAAGCCAGTAAAGTTAAGGCCGCTAAAATGGCTGCCCCAGCAATTCCCGTGTAGTGTTTCATGATTTCAGTAAAGGCAACTCCACCATCGGCTGATACCTTGGTAAAGTTTAGGCTTCCTGCACCAAGCGCAATTAAGAAAGCATAAATTAAGGCTTCAAACCCCATGGTTAAACCACCTACTTTAGCAATTGCAAGTGATTTTTGTTTGGTTCGCTTCTCAAATACTTCAATTGCGGTAATAATGGTAACCCCAAACCCTAATCCAGCTAAGGCGTCCATTGTGTTATACCCTTCAAGAAAACCAGTAACGAATGATGTCGTTCCGTCACCGGGTTTGGGCATTAAAGGTAATCCACGAATATCACCGTATAAACAAAAGGCAACGAAAAATAAGAAAATCATCAAAATAATAAAAATTGGATTTAATACTTTACCAACGTTTCGCGTTACACTTTGTTCGTTAAATGCTAATAATAAGGCAACTGCAAAGAAAATAAAGGAAAAAATTAATAAAGCCGGTCCATTAAAGCTTTTAGGAATAAATGGTTGTACTCCCATAGAATAGGTAACGGTAGCGGTCCGGGGTGAGGCAATTAGTAATCCCAACGAAGCATGGGTTAATACCAAAAACATAATTGCAAAACCTTTACCTGCTGGAGCAGCTAAATCATACATACTTTTACTTTTAGTAATACTTAAAGCTAAAATTGAGAATAACGGTAAACAAATTGCCGATAAAATAAAGCCAATCGTAGCCGGTAGCCAATTCGGTCCCGATAATTGACCTAAATGAATCGGAAAAATTAAATTTCCCGCCCCAAAAAATAAGCCGAACAATAATGAAGCCAAAATTAAGTACTGTTTTCGTCCTAGTTTATTTTGCTTAATCATAATTAAACACTCCTATCAATTTTAAAATAAAAAAATCCTTAGCTAATTTAGCTAAGGACGACTGTGCGTGGTACCACCTTTATTCTTAATATTTTCACAAATATTAACTCACTAAGTATAAAACTCTTTTAGTTGGTATTAAAAAACGTCCCTGGTTAAAAACCAAGGACGTTTTACACGTGTTACCACCTATTTTCCCGATCATTTCTAATCGGCTCAAAAAGTATAATCATTATACTTAAGTGCAATAATGGGCACTCCCAGCAAAAACTCAAATTCGCCTTTGCAACTTGTAGATTACCTTCATTTAAAAATCATTATTCCCTTCGCACCAACTGGGAACTCGCTGAAACTAATTTTCAAATTACTCTTCTACGCTTCGTCTTTTATTTATTGTTTAATAGTCTAAATGATAAATAAAGGGATGTCAATCTTTTATTTAAATTCAAAATGTTTTTTCACATGGTAGTTTTTATGATCATAATTAGTGTGCCACTTGTTAATTTTTTTCGGATGATAACTGGCATAATTTACGGGAGTTGGCACTGACATTGAGGTATCAACAGTTGATCGACCAGTTCCGTAATCAAATGCAATTCCTGGCTGAACATTATATAAATAACGATTAAAGTGCATGGATCCATCGGTACTCGTAGCTTCAACCCAGACCCCTTTGGCCATTAAATCCATATCTTGATAAACCGGGGTTACCTGATAAATAACTTTTTTATTTTCTTCTAAAGCATTGCGCACCATTTCCTCCGTAATTTGCATTACTTTTTGATTAGAAAAGGCTGATTGCGTAATTAAATTTTTCGGATTATCAATTGACCCCTTCGCTCCCCGTTGATAATTGCCATCACGGTTAAGATTAAACGTACACGTATAAGCAATTAAATGTCCCCGATTAACGGGAAAAACTCGCTCTCCATTAATCTTTTTGGGTTGATTATTCCAGCCCGTGGGTTTAAAAACTTGAGCAGCCCGCCCGCTTGATTTACCTAAGTTATTTTTTGTCAAATATGCGGTGGCGGTTCCCGCTCGATTTAATTGATCTAAATTAGAATAGTCAATTTTATTTTGTTTATAATCACTCGGCTGAATGGTTTCAGGCTGATCACTGTTCAAGGTTTCATAGGCCTCTGCTCCAGATTGGTAATTTTCACTGGCTAATTCGGTATATGTCCCAGTTTGTTTAGGATTAACTGCTGCTTCACCAGTTGGAAAAGTTCCAACGAAAGTAAGTGCTGCAACTACCATGGTTGCTGTAATACATTTTATAGTTTTCATCTAGGACACTCCTCTAATGTGTGCGAACGTATGTTTCTATTTTAGCAATAAAAGCCAAAATAAAAAAGCCTGTTTCCAGACTTTTTTACCTTATGCTTCAAAAACAATTTTACCTTCACAGAAGGTCATTTTATTTTCAGCAATCACTGTATCACCAATAAAGGGAGTATTGTTTCCTTTAGAGCGCATTTCTGCTTCATTAATTTGACGGGAATTAACCAAATCCCAGATTGCAAAATTGGCTAAATTTCCGATTTTAATCTGATTATCATCATTAAGCTTAAAAATTGAAGTTGGATTACTGCTCATCCACTTAATTAGTTGTACCAAACTAATTTTTCCAGTTTTAACTAAACGCGTGTATAACAACGGAAACGCTGTTTCAATTCCTGTAATTCCAAAAGCAGAATGAATAAACGACTCACCTTTGTCTTCGTCAGTGTGAGGAGCATGATCAGTGGCAATCATATCAATGGTGCCATCTAAAAGACCTTCTAATAACGCTTTACAATCATTTTTATCACGCAATGGCGGATTCATCTTAAACATCGGATTATCAGCCTTAATCATCGAATCATCTAGTAATAAATGATGAGGAGAAACTTCTGCAGTCACATTTACTCCATCAGCTTTAGCACGCCGAATCAATTCAACACTACGAGCTTTAGAGACGTGGCAAACATGGTAGTGCACACCCGTTACCCGGGCCAATTCAAGATCGCGGGCAAGTTGGCTAGTTTCGGCAACGTCTAAAGCCCCTTTCATTCCAAGTCGATCAGCTGCGGCACCAGCATTCATTACCCCACCATCCATTAAAGCATGGTCTTCCACATGAGCAGCTAAAGGTAGTCCGGTTTTTTCGATTCCAACCATTGCATCATACATCGTTTTAGCTGTTTGAATTCCAAAGCCATCATTACTAAATCCAATTGCCCCAGCTGCCTTCATCGCCGCAAAATCAACTAATTGTTCTGTTTTTTCTTCATAGGTAACGGGTGCGTATTGTTCAACTTTAATAACCCCTTTTTGCTGGTTATCAGACACCATCTTCTTTAATAATTCAGGAGTATTAGGTACCGGAGTCACGTTTGGCATCGCACAAACGGTAGTGTAGCCACCATGGGCAGAGGCTTCACTTCCAGTTTCAATTGTTTCTTTTTGAGTTTGCCCGGGATCACGAAAGTGAACGTGTACATCAACTAGTCCTGGTAAGATGGTTTTTCCGTGGGCTTCAATCACTCGATCTGCTGGAAGCGTAATCTTAGGAGCAATTTGTGCAATTTTTCCATCTTCAATTAATAAATCTTGAGACGCATTTATTTCGCCGTCTTGAAAAAGATCGGCATTTTTAATTAAAATTTTCATCTTTAATCTACTCCTAAAATGTCAGCTTCGTTGATAATTCCTTTAGCAACCATAATATCTGTTAAAATTGCCATCCTCATATACATTCCGTTTTCCATTTGCCGAAAAATGCGTGATTTGTCACTTTCAACCAAATCAGAGTCAATTTCGACTCCCCGATTTACTGGAGCTGGATGCATAATGATTGCATTAGCTTTCATAGTTGCATAACGGGCTTTGGTTAATCCGTATTGTCGGTGATAAGCGGCTTCATCAAATTTAGTTAACTCGTCCCCTAATCGTTCCTTTTGCACTCTCAAGAGCATTACTACATCTGCATTTTTAGCAACTTCATCAACCGTTAAATGGGGACCGTATTTCGCAAATTTTTCCCCATACCATTGATTTGGACCAGCAAAAGTAACCTGTGCCCCTAAACTAGTTAAAAGCTCCATATTAGAACGGGCCACCCGGGAATGATTTAAATCACCAATAATGGCAACGTTAATTCCCTTAAAAGTCCCAAATTCTTCATAAATCGTCATCATATCTAATAAAGATTGGGATGGATGTTGGCCGCTTCCGTCACCTGCATTGGCAATACTAATTTCTAATTTTTGTTGTAATAATTCATTATAATATTCATTTTTGGAATGACGAATCACCGCCAAATCAACTCCAATCGCTTGAATCGTTTTAACTGTATCTTCAAGCGTTTCACCTTTAGTTACAGAACTGGCATTGGCATCAAATTGTAAAACCTGCATGCCTAAGCGACGTTCAGCCATCTCAAAACTCGTATGCGTTCTGGTGCTATTTTCAAAGAATAAATTCATTGCATAGACTGGACGATTTAAAGTTACTTTCTTACCTGCCTTAAATAGTTGTGCAAGTTTAATTTTATGTAAGACTTCGGCCTCACTCATATCAGCGACGGTTACTAAATCATGTTGACTTTTAAATGCCATGTTCGTCCTCCTAGATTATTATCTATTAAAAGAAAATTGCATAAATAAAAGACATGCCACCATTAACGTAGCATGTCTCGTTTAAATTCAACATTACCAAGTTAACTTATCAACCTCTCTGGATTGACTTAAAGCATGCTTTCTTTATTGATAATAACTTTAGCCAATCTGATACCAAAAGTCAAATATTACTTTAGGTTGACTTTTCAAAATAACTTGCTTATGATTAAGAAAATTAATCTTAATTTGGTTCAGAGAAGCCAGAAGATGTCCTCGATAATTTATAAATTAAAAATCACAATTTCGACTACCTTTTCTCTGAACTTTGTCGTAATTGTGATTTTTCTATTTAAAGGAGTTTATTATGTCAGATATTTCTATTTCAGCTACCATTGGCAACGAAAAATACGAAAACCCATTTATTAATGCTGCTGGGGTTTATGATGAAACAGCGAAAGAAATGGATGAAATTCTTGCGTCACAAGCTGGTGGAGTAACTACTAAAAGCGCCACTCTCGCTTCACGTCCAGGTAATCCCCTTCCCCGTTACTATAATACCGAACTTGGTAGTATTAACTCAATGGGACTTCCTAACCAAGGATTAGACTATTATCTTAATTACATTGCAGAAACAAAAACAAATAAACCCATCGATTTATCTATCTCTGGAACTTCCATGGATGATAATTTAAAAGCCCTAAAAAAGGTTCAAGCTAGTAATTTTAACGGTTTAACTGAATTAAACCTCTCTTGTCCTAACGTGATTGGAAAACCCCAAGTTGGTTATGATTACGATGCCATTGAAGATACTTTAGCTGCCGTTTTCGAATTTTTCACGAAGCCACTTGGTTTAAAACTCCCTCCTTACTTTGATCTTCAACAATATGATGCAGTTGCTGCCATTTTGAACAAATACCCACTAACTTACATTAATGCCATTAATAGCGTTGGTAATGGATTAGTAGTTGATGCTGAGACCGAATCAGTTGTCATCAAACCCAAAGGAGGCTTTGGTGGAATTGGTGGAACTTACATTAAACCAGTTGCATTAGCCAACGTTCGCGCTTTTCGTCAACGTTTAAATCCAGAAATTAAAATTATTGGTACTGGTGGTGTAACAACCGGAAAAGATGCCTTTGAATTAATTCTTTGTGGTGCTGATATTGTTGAAATTGGTACTATTTTGGCTAAGGAAGGTCCAGCTGTTTTTGAACGTTTAGATAATGAATTAAAAGCCATCATGAAAGCAAAGGGTTACACCAAACTAAGTGACTTTCGTGGTAAATTAAAAGAATATCAAGGATAATAAGCATCATTTAAGAGCCTAGATAGGTTCTTTTTTATTTAGGAGGATTTAAGATGGAAAAATCATTAAAAGCACATCAAAAGTGGCTCGTAAATTTTTACAAAGACCGAGATTGGTATAACTACTCTACGCTCATTCGGTTAAATTTTCTTTCTGAAGAAGTTGGGGAATTAAATCGGGCCGTACGTAGCATTGAATTAGGCCGTGATCACCCAGGTGAAGCCAATAAAACTGAAACGGAATTACAATATAACTTACGCGAAGAACTTGCAGATTGTTTAGACCAAATTTTAATTATTGCTGATAAGTATGACATTGATCCTCAAGTTTTAATTAAACAAAGTGAAGCTAAAATCAAAGCCCGCTTTAATTTATCTGAATAATAAATTTTTCATAGCAAAAAAGACGAGTACCGCTCGCCTTTTTTTATTCAATTATTTAATTATTAGTTGTTTTTACGAAGTTTGATTCCAAACATAGCAACAAAGCTAACTAAAACTAAACCAATGATTGATAGGAATGAGTTATCCTTTACACCAGTTGCGGGTAAAGCAGCTTTTTTATTTGAAGTAGCTGCTGGAGCAACAGTTGTATCAGTAGCAGGTTTAGCTGGGGCACTTAAAGTAACGACGTTATCATTTTTAACAGCAGTTTGATTTGCAGCTGAATTGTTGGCATCAGTTGCGTTAGCTACAGCGTTATTATTTAATGCTTGATCTGGAGTTGCATTAGTAGTAGCTGTTTGATTTGTAGCGGCAGCATCAGCTACTGGAGCAGCTTGAGTATTATCAGTACTAGCATCAGTTGTTGGTGTTTCTGTAGTCTTTGCTTGGCTAGCATCAGTTAAAGTAGCTTCATCTTTATCAGTTGATGCTTGGTCTGGAGTTGCTTGAACAGGAGTTTCTGCAGTTGCTGAATTTGCATCAGTTGTTGTAGTTTCAGCAGTTTGATCATCAGCTTTAGGAGCAGGAGCTAAAATTTTAGTGTCAGTTTCGTCAGTGTTTGCTACTGGTGCATTATTTTGATCAGTAGTATCAGCAGAATTAGTATTGTCACTTGCTGAGGTATCAGCTGCTACATTTGCGTTAACACTTGCAGCTTGGGTACCACCGTTAACCCGTCCATACGTAGCTGCGCCTAAGTATTTTTCCATAACTGAAACTTGGCGTGAAGTAACTCCATCAACTGTTTCGGCATTAATCATGTTTCCGTTACCAGAATAAATACCAACGTGATCAGAACCTTGGTTACCGAAGAAAACTAAATCACCAGGTTGTGCATCAGCTGCTGAGATTGGAGTTGTAGCACTGTATTGGGCACCAGAAGTTCTTGGTAAAGTAACCCCATCTGCAGCATATGCATTTTGAACTAAAGCAGAACAATCAATTCCACTATTATCAGTCCCACCGTATGAATATGGGGTACCTGTATAACTAGATGCATTTGATACTACATCAGCATTAGCATTAATTGAAGTTACAAAGAAAGCACCTGTACTCATTGCTGCAGTAACAATTCCAGCAACCATCCATTTTTTACCTGCTTTAAACATTTTATAATGTACTTTATTCATAATTTATTATCTCCATTTTTAATTTTAGTTTTAGTTAGTTATTTAACAACTAACTGAATTTTAACATCTGAAGAGTCTAAAAAGGCAATTGATTTTTATTTTTGATGAAATTGTAATCAAAATGAAACATTTTTCACAATCTATTCATTTGACTTTAGTTGACCAATGGCCTTAGAATATGATTGAGAACTTTATTAAGAAAGGAGGAACGCATGGCTAAAAAATCACTAGTTGAAAAAAGTAAACATCCGGCAAAGTTTGCAGTGCAGAACTACACTCGTTGTGAACGTTGTGGTCGTCCACGTGCCGTATATCAAAAATTCCATCTTTGTCGTATTTGTCTTCGCCAATTAGCCCATAAAGGACAAATTCCTGGTATGAAAAAAGCTAGTTGGTAAGCTTTAATTCAATGGAGGAACAATCATGAAAGAAATGACTCTTGCAACCGCCTACCGAATGCTTAAAAGTCCGAACAAACGGACTAAAAGTCGAGCATTACGTGTAATTAAAAAAAATAAAGCAACTAAATAGTGCAAAAAAGCAGCTCATCAGTAAATCTGATTGGCTGCTTTTATTTTGAATCATGTTCTTGATGCCATTGTTTTAAATAATCAAGGCGTTGCTTGAAAATGCTTTCTTTCCCTTGCTCGGAAGGTTCGTAATATTCGTGTCCAGCAATTTCAGGTGGATTGGTTTTCATAGTAGTTAACTTATCTTTTTCACGTTGGGCCATTTTATAGCCCTTTCCATAATTAAGATTTTTCATTAACTTAGTCGGAGCGTTTCTAATTTGTAATGGGACTGGTAAATTACCGTATTTTTTGACATCTGCTACGGCTTTTTGAGCAGCCTTATCGATGGCATTTGATTTTGGTGCTAATGCCAAATAAACGGTTGCTTCAATCACAGCATCATCACAATCGGGCATACCAATTAGTTTTACAGCTTCAGTCGCGTTAATGCAGACATTTAAAGCTTGTGGATCTGCTAATCCAACGTCTTCACTGGCAAAGCGAACTAACCGTCGCATAATGAACATTGGATCTTCCCCACCATCTAACATTCTAGTTACCCAATAAACCGCTGAGTCTACATCACTATTGCGCAATGATTTATGCACAGCTGAGATGATATTATAGTGTTCTTCCCCTTTTTTATCATACAAAAGTGATTTTCGCGTAATTAACTGTTGTAAATCTTCGAGCGTAATAATTACTTTTTTACCGTCTTGTTTTCCATTTTCAACGGCCATTTCTAAAGTATTTAAAGCTGATCGGGCATCTCCATTCGCAAATTCTGCAATTGCCATGAGATTATCATCACTAATCTCAACTTCTAAATCCCCATAACCTTTCGGACTATGAATTGCTTGCTTCAACAGTTCAACAATTTCATCAGCAGTTAAACTTTTTAAAACAAAGACTTTACTCCGCGATAATAAAGCAGAGTTAATTTCAAAGGATGGGTTTTCCGTCGTTGCCCCAATTAAAATGATGCTTCCATTTTCGACATACGGTAAGAACGAATCTTGTTGTGCTTTATTAAAACGATGAATTTCATCAACGAATACGATTGTTTTCAACCCGATTTTCTTATTTTCGGCTGCTTCTTGCATAATTTTACGTACTTTTGTAATACTTGTCCCCACCGCACTAACACTAATAAAATTAGCATCGGTTTCGTGTGCAATGATTTGGGCCAAGGTCGTCTTCCCGGTTCCAGGTGGTCCCCATAAAATTAAAGAAGCAATTTGATCATGTTCAATCAAATTCCTAAGAATGGTCCCTTTTCCAATGATTTGTTGTTGTCCAATAAATTCATCTAAAGTTGTCGGACGAACTCGACTTGCTAAAGGAATACCCTGTTTATTTTCTTGATTTTTAAATAATGATTCTTGTTCCATCATCTTCACCTCCTATATAAATAAGACTGGAAAACAAATTCATTTTCCAGTCTTATTTTTTAATTGTATAAAACGACTGCTTGATAAGCATTTAAATTGCGAACGTGTGTTTGTTTACCCAATTCTACACCATTTTCATTACTCAACGCAAGTTCACCAGCATAGGTTTTTTCAAGTGAAACTTCTTGATCGGTTAAGTTTACCAAAACCGTAACGAAATGGTTTTCGTATCTCATTTCATAAGCAATTACCTGTTCAGCTTCATTAGCGATTGCTTGAAGATCACCATTAATCATCAAGGGTTTAATTTTTGGAGCTTGTCTAAATTTAATCATTGGTTGATAAAAATTAAGTACCGAGTTAGGATCTTTCAACTCATCCGCTACATTAATTCCCTTACGATCATTTCCTAATGCAAGCCATGGCGTTCCAGTTGTAAAACCTGCTTTACTGCTACCATCCCATTGCATAGGAGTGCGGGCATTATCCCTAGACTTTAAATTGACATTTTTTAAGGCTTCTTCAGGAGTAAAACCCTCATCGAGCTCTAATTGATAGTTATTTAAAGAACTAATATCATTAAACTCATTAATGCTAGCACGTGTAAAATTCTTCATTCCAATTTCCTGGCCTTGATAAATAAAAGGATCACCAGGTAAAAAGAAATACATCACGGCTAATGCTTTTGCAGCTTTAGGAGTTCGATTTTCAGCTTTTTTAATTAATTTAGAGAGTACTCGAGGTTGATCATGATTTTCTAAAACATTAGCAAACCAACCATCAGCCTCCTTGATGCCCCTTTGGCTATCAAATATTAATTCGCGTAAATCTGAAACGGACCAGTCATTTTGCCCTCTAAACCACTCATCACCGTCATTGATATCAATATTCATATAGCTAAAATCAAAAATCATGGAGAAATATCCATGTTTACCGACTAGTCGTTTCAATTCAGAAGGTTTTAGTCCGTAGGCTTCCCCAATGGTGACAGCATCGTATTTATCAAAGGTAGCCTTTTTTAGTTCTGCTAGAAATTTTTCTAAGCCGGGCCGATTTTGTCCCTTATGAATCACCGAAACCAAGCCATCTTTTGCATCCGGTGGTAATGATGACCAATCTTGATCCTTTTTCAAAAAATTAATTGCATCAATGCGAAAACCAGCTACTCCTTTTTCTAACCACCAGTTAATCATCTTATAAATGACTTGGCGCAATTGAGGATTTTCCCAATTCAAATCTGGTTGTTGGGGAGAGAAACTATTAAAATAGTACGTTCCCGGTTCATTAGGAACTGGTTCCCAAGTCGATCCACCAAAAATTGAACGCCAGTTGTTAGGAACTTTACCGTCATCAGAATGTTTAAAAATGTAATAATCACGATACTTACTCTTTGGATCTGCAAGTGCTTGTTTAAACCATTCATGTTGGTTAGATGTGTGATTAACCACTAAATCCATGATGATTTTAATGTGACGCTTGTTAGCTTCTGCTAAGAGCTCATCAAAATCAGCCATGGTTCCAAAAATTGGATCAATCGCTTCATAATCAGCTACATCATAGCCCATGTCGTACATTGGGGATTTATAAATTGGTGAAAGCCAAATCGTAGTAATGCCTAAGTCTTGTAAGTAATCTAGACGAGAAATGATTCCCTGTAAGTCACCAACTCCGTCGCCATTACTATCTTGAAAGGAACGGGGATAAATTTGGTAAAAAATCTCATCTTTCCACCATTCTGCTTTTTTGGTTGTCATATCTACACCTCAGTTTCTTTTTATTCTAGTCAAACATAAAAGAGGCTTTCTAGCAATGCTAGAAGACCTCTTTTAACAAAATATTATTTATCTAATTCTTTGTTTAATTTTTCTGCTAATTCTTCAAAACCTGGTTTTCCAAGTAAAGCAAACATATTTTTCTTGTATGCTTCAACTCCTGGTTGATTAAAGGGATTAATTCCATTTAAGTAACCAGAAATTCCAACTGCAATTTCAAAGAAGTAGATTAGGTAACCCAAACTGTATTCAGATTCATCAGGAACTTCCACAGTCATCACGGGTACACCACCATCGTTATGAGCTAAGACAACCCCTTCATAGGCTTTGTCATTAACTTCATTCATTGATTGACCTTTAAGATAATTCAAACCATCAAGATTTTCTTTATCCATCGGAATTTCAACGTTGTAAGGTGGTTGTTTAACCTTAATCACTGTTTCAAAGAGATTCCGTAAACCTTCTTGAATGTATTGGCCTAATGAGTGTAAGTCAGTAGTGAAGTTAGCTGAAGATGGGTAAATTCCCTTTTGGTCTTTACCTTCTGATTCACCCATTAATTGCTTCCACCATTCAGAAAACATCCGAAGATTTGGTTCATAGTTTTCACATAGTTCAGTAACATATCCTTTACGGTATAAAATGTTACGAATAGCAGCATAACGGTATGCATCGTTGTTAGCTAAATCTGGGTCAACATAATCTTTAGATGCATCTTCGGCACCTTTCATTAATTGATCAAGATCTGCCCCTGTTGCCGCAATGGGAAGTAATCCCACGGGAGTTAAAACAGAGAAACGTCCACCAACTCCATCAGGAATGATAAATGATTCGTAACCTTCTGCTTCAACTTCGGTCCGTAAAGCACCGCGTTTAGCATCCGTTGTAGCATAAATCCGTCGATTAGCTTCTTCTTTGCCATATTTCTTAATTAATTTTTCTTTGAAAATTCGAAAGGCAATTGATGGTTCCGTAGTAGTACCTGATTTAGAAATGATATTAACGGAAAAATCTTTATCGCCGATAAATCCTTCAAGTTCATGTAAGTATGAGGCACTTAAAGAGTTTCCAGCAAAAACAACTTGGACGCCACCCTTACGTTCTGCTTTTGATTTAGCATTGTAAAAGTCACCTTGTAAAAAGTCGATTGCTGCTTTAGCACCTAGGTATGAGCCACCAATTCCAATGACAACTAATACTTCTGAATCACTTTGGATTTTTTTAGCAGCTGCTTTAATCCGTGCAAATTCTTCTTTATTATAATCGCTTGGCAAATTAATCCAATCGCGAAAATCAGCACCGGCACCAGTACCTTCACGTAATTCAGTATTAGCAGCATTAACCATTGCTTGCATTTCTGGAACTTCGTTTTCGTGTACAAATTTGCTTACTTTTGAATCATCAAATTTAATATAAGCCATTATCTATCATTCTCCTAAAATAAATTAAATGTTATCTTTTTCATCGAGTACTTTCTTAGCTAGGACAAAGTCCCCAAAAGTAGCAGAGCCATTGTGAGCAATTTCTGGAGCAGTGATGTATTTTTCAAGGGAACCAACACTAAGGTAATTGTTAAACAATAAAGTAAATTGTGCTCTGACCTTAGCAATAAATTCTGGGGTACAAACTCCACCACCTAAAACGATTTTGTTTGGTCTAAAAGTAACCGTTAAATTTACAACTGCTTGAGCGACATAGTAAGCGATAATGTTCCATTTGGGATCATTAATTGGGGTCTTACGACCTTCGATACCATCACGAGCTTCAAAGGTAGGACCAGAAGCCACTCCTTCTAAACAATCACCATGCCAAGGACAAGTACCTTTAAAGTCTAAATCATCACGATGACGTTTTACTTTGATATGACCAAATTCAGGAGTACCCATTACACCTAAGAAATCACCGTTAATGACCGCACCCATTCCAACTCCAGTACCAATTGTAATGTAGGCAACTGATTTTACATTTTCGTCATTTTGCTTAGCGCTTACGTATTCGCCATAAGCAGATCCATTTACATCAGTGGTCCAAAACATGGGAACGTGGAAGTTTTCTTTCATCTTGCCTAAGAAATCAATGTTACTCCAACCCTTTTTAGGAGTCTTAATAATCCATCCATACGTTTCGGAGTTTTTATCAACATCAATTGGTCCAAATGAAGCAATCCCAAAAGCATCAATCTCAAATTTCTTAAAATATTTAATTACTTTAGCTAAAGTTTCATCTGGCGTTGTAGTAGGAAATTGAGTTTGATCAATCACATTAAAATTTTCATCACCCACGGCACAAACAAACTTAGTTCCACCTGCTTCAATACTTCCATATAGCATAATTTCTTCCTCCTTGGAAAAACTTACTTTATTAATTAACTACATTATAGCTCTCAATGAAAGCGGTTTCAACTACTTTGTAATGATTTTAAAAAGTAATGTTTTTCACAAACTAAGCTGCTTATTTTTGTAATTTAAGCCAAAGTGCTTTGAATGGTGATTGCTTCGTGTATTCACGATCAAACGGAAAATCAGCAGGTACTTTGAAGCTATCTTTTTCGCTAAATTTGTGTTTTGAATTAGTCAAAGCTTTTTGGATGCCACTTCTAAAATCACGTAAATTAATGCTTGTTGATTGGGTGGTTACAAAAACATCAGCTTCTTTAGTAGCTAAAGTAAATACTTGGGTAAGTAAATTAGTCAAATCTTTGCGGATGTTAAAGTTCCCCTTTTTACTGCGCATAAAAGTGGGAAGATTAATGGTAATTACGTCGAATTTAAGGTTGTGCTTGATTGCATAATCTAAGAATCCACGTAAGTCCATGCTACGAACCGTTTGAGAATCAGTCGTAATGTTGTTAGCAACAAATTCACCCACTAAATCTGACTTAGCACGTTTACTTTGATCCACATCTTCCGTTTCCGTACTTCCACCAGTGATGGCAGCGGAAACAAATCCAGTTTGATCAAAAAGTAAGTTTAAAACTAATTTATATTGGGCATTATTTTTAACTTGTTTCCGAACATCCCGATAAATCAAATCAAGACCAGTTTTACTTGAACCAAGTAAATGAATAGGATAAACCGTCCCGTTTTCCACAATGGTTTTAAATTCTTGAGGATCTGGTGCAATCCCATCAATGGCATGAATTTCACTACCATTTTCGTAATGCTTAACTTCGTAAACGTTATTGTAGCTATCTAAATTATCAACGATTGCGGAAATTAACATCCGACGTTGGTTGTAAGTTCCTTCATTTTCCCAACTAATGAGAATTTCACCATCATAATTATCAATCGTAATTCCACCAAGTCCATCACCTTGGCCATTAAATAAACGATATGTAGAACTGCTAAGTCCTTGTAAGGCGTTTCGTTTGTTAAAAGCGACGCTAAATAAACGACTAAAAAAGTTATCATTAATCGTTTGGTTTTCTTTTCGACTTAAAATCCAACCAATCCCGTTTCCTTCTTTAGCAAAGTAAGCACTAGCAACAAAGTGTCCACCCTTCATTAAGGCAACAAATTCACCATTGTTGGTAAAATCGTCTTCGTTAACTAAATCTTTTAAACTAATTTGTGGATAGCCACCTTCAAATTTACTTGCAGCTGATCCGGTAATTTCTATTTCTCGCATAATTTCTCCTTTTTCTAAAAACATGTTACTTCTATTGTAACTGGAAACGAATCGAAATAGTAGGAAGTCTACTCTAATGATATAATTAATTTAAAAAATGAAACGAGGATTATTTAATGTACAAATATTTAGTATTTTTTGATTTAGATTCAACTCTATTTGATGCTAATTCAAAAGTTAATGATGAAGTGGCACAGGCCATGGATGAAATCAGAGCCAATGGTGGTCTTCCAGTGATTGCAACTGGTAGAACTTTATACGAAATTCCCGATACACTCGAGAAAACAAAAATTAATACGGTAGTTGCTTCCAACGGTGATTACGGAATGTTTGAAAATCACGAACTTTTTCACCGCATTATTAATCCAGAAACAATTGATGAATTAGTCGAATTTGCTAAGCAACATGGAAATTCCGTGACTATGCTTGATCAAAATGGAAAAGGATCATCTGCTCATGATCAACTTTTACTCGATGCTTGTGCTCGAGTTCATGCACCCGTTCCTCAATTAGTGACAAGCGAATACTGGCATGATCGTCCAATTGACATGATGTTTGTAACTAACACCGATTTAGATGACGTATACATTAATAAATTTGGCGACCGTTTAACCTTTTTCCGTAACTCACCCTTCAGTATTGATATCGTAGATCATAACGCATCCAAAGCTACTGGAATTAAAACGTTAATTGAAAAAGCTAATTTACAAGGAATTCCGACTTACGCATTTGGTGATGGTAACAATGATATTCCCATGTTAGATTATGTCGATCATCCAATTGTCATGGGAAATGGATTAGATAATGTCAAAGAACACGCTGAATTTGTAACAACTGATAATACAAATCATGGAATTGTGAACGGATTACGTCATTTTGATTTAATTTGACCATTAGATATGCTATAATAATAGTGTATCTATCGGGGTCGTTATGGATTCGACGGGTATGGTTCGTGCCTGAACTGCACTTCGTACTGCGATGCGTTAAATCGTCCAGTTTAATTATAACTGCAAAAAATAATAACAATTCTTACGCCTTAGCTGCCTAATAAGTAGTCGACGTAGATCCAACTAATCTTGTCCATGGATTAGATTTGGGTCCTAAATTAAGTGGACTCACGCTTTTATACTCCCATCTGAAGTATGAAGAAGAGAATAATCAGATTAGCTTTTCATATTAGCCTTGATTAATGGCGTCATGATTAGTGAAACTTAAATGATTAGTCTATGAGTGTAGACGTTCAGGTGGCGACATACTCGGACGCGGGTTCAAATCCCGCCGACTCCATTTTTTAGCTCTTGTCTGTTATCATCAACGCTTAAAACGTTGATATAATAGGCTTTTTTTATTTCTTGATATTCATACGCCCCCATATAATCATATTAAAACGTAGTCAATAACGTATTCAAAAACGTATTCAATTTTATACAACATATTTAGCAACTAACATAATTACATAATCGTGGGGGCGATATGCAAAACATCATTCTTAATTGAGTGGTGTTTTTATTTTGGCCACGATCATATAAACATCATCCGTGGTCGTTGCGGACGACTTCGAAAATACTTATATATCATCCGTAGTCAATTTAATTGACCACGAAAGTAATTAATACAATTAGTTAAGTATTGAGATTAGCGTAAAACTTCGCTCATCTTTTTCACTGCCGAATTTTCGGCCGTGAGTTGTTTTGTCATCCGCGGTCACTGTCAGTGACTACGAAACAATTAAATCATTTAGGGTCGTCCCAAACGACCTTAACCAACTGATTAATTTTAGGTCAATAACGTTGACCTTAACCAGTCATACATAATCAATAGCCAAATCATCATAGAAAAACAAATCAACCATATTGACTTGTTTTCACATCACACGTAGTGATTTGTTTTGATAGTTATCATCACACTAAAAAACACATCTTTTAAAAGGATATGTTTAAACGTTTCTCAAATCATCAGAAATACACATCAACCATATTGATTTGTTTTGATTGCTAGCCAACGTGTCTTATAAAACAGGTTATTTTAAATCACTTGTTTTTTTAAACGGCTCTCAATGCCCAATAAGCAAAGCTAAACGGATGAACTACCGACCGCACGAAATCATGCAGTCAAAAAGCCTAAATTTATCTATTACAACGTTTGATGTAGGTTTTTACGTAGTTAAATCACTTCTTAGGTCATTTTTTCCACGCTGTAGCGGTTTTATGTTGGGTTTTGATAAGTTTCTAAATCCACCAAATGGATTTAGCCATATCTGCTAAAGGGATCATCAAAACGGCGACCCATTTAAATTCTCTAAATCGACCAAAACGATTTAGAAAGTCCGTTATCCTTTGAAAGGATAGCCAAAACATTCGCTCTTGTCTGAAACAATAACCAAAGCATCAACCTTTTAATATCTGCCCAATCTGCCCCATTCTTATATAACCCCTTTTATATATATATTATTTTTTGTAGGGGAATTAGATAAAGTAGTAACATTTTTGGGCATTATGTAAGGTTTTGACAAGTTTTAACTCTGATTATTTTGACTGCGATATTTTGCGCAGTGAATTAATAGCATCCGCTATGCTTGATTATCAGTTTATACATTACTCATATGGCTA
Organism: Fructilactobacillus frigidiflavus; assembly: GCF_044054575.1. Taxonomy (GTDB): domain Bacteria; phylum Bacillota; class Bacilli; order Lactobacillales; family Lactobacillaceae; genus Fructilactobacillus; species Fructilactobacillus frigidiflavus. The sequence goes on along the minus strand of NZ_CP168716.1, from coordinate 1,140,586 downwards.
TGAATGGAAGTTATCAACGGATGCCATAAGAATTACAACGATCATAGCAATTCGGCTACTTGGGTTGTATGAATGGCTAAATTAGGGCATAAAAAAAGAACAAGTTATAACTTGTCCCATTCAAGGTTAGATATATTAAATGTTTTCCCATATTTTTCAACAAATTCATCTTTTAATTTATCAACGACTTTAATTTCTTCACTTGTCAATAAATCCACACAAAATTTATCATCACCAGGAAAACTAAAATTAGGAATTATAATTTTATATAAGGTTTCCAATTCATCATCACTTAATATTGTATTTCCTTTTTTTTGGCTAAATATAAATGTATCTAAAGTGCTAATTGCATTACCTGACATTTCAGAAGTTTTCATCTTTAATTACCAACTTTCCGCGATTTAATACCACTATAATACCATTATTTGTTAAATAGGCATCGATTACCATTTGCATTGCTAGTTATATATTTACTTGTGGTTACTTTCAATTACTAGTGATTTTACTTTTAATCATGGTTGCAAATGCTGATATAGCAACACCAATACATACAGGTTACTTTTAATTTACTTTTGACGGCTGAAAATTCAGCTCTCTTATAATTTATGTTTGATATTTGTTTGATTTTGCTTATAAACGTTGTTATATCAACACTTTTTATATTTGATTTATGTTTGATAACTCCCAATTTAAACAAAATAGCCAAAATGTAAAGATTGCTATGGATATTTGATAATCAGCTTTAGCAAATAATGCCATTCGTTTCGCTTTACGTTTCATTTGAAACGAATAAAAACAAAAAGCCCACCACCAGTTAAGGAAGCGGACTCTTTACGTCCCGATACATAAGGAACTTTTGAAATTATAACGTTATTTTAACTTGGTTACTAGCTTGAGTACCAACTTGGCTACTAGGTATAACCTAAGGTCGCAAAATACAACCCCAGCCATTTGCTCTACATTTCTAATCAAATTAATACTCTGATACTGGTTTAAAGGATTTTCTCTCTAGTTTCTCTCTAGTTTTGCTATACGTTTTCTATACATATTTAGGGGAGTGGTAAAACGCCACCCCCTTATTAATAAAGTCATCCGAAATCTAACGCACTGATCCAGTGCATCAGCTTTTGACCTAAGGCGGTGTTTTACCGTCTCAGCTCATCAGTCATTACTTAGGGTATCGCGAATTGCTACCCCCTTTTACTTGTAAACATGTAAATCAATCAAGCTCAAAGCTCTATCAGCAAATTTTAACAGTTCTTTATTTTTCAATCGGTAATACTGGGCTGATGAAACGTTTTCTAATTGCATAATCTTTATGGCACTAAAGCCATTCACATAACAATTAAAAAGGATATGCGTTTCATCCCCATCAAAGCCCTTGAGAACCTGTACAAGGAATTTTAACGTTTCCCTATACTTCATTAGTTTGATTACTCTATCTTCGCTACTGTTGCCAACACCTTTGCTAAATGGCATATCTGATATGGTTGGCGATTGTAACTGACTTGCTGAAATTCCGCAGATATCCATTAACTTTCTAAAGTTAGTATCAAGATAATCACGTACATTTTTTATTGTCTTTTTGTCGTCGATGCTTTCAAAGTAACTAACCATATTAACCACCAATCTATATAAATATTCTTAATTTACGGATGCTATTATTAGCCCTTATTTTCCCATTTAAGCCACTTTGACTAATCAATATATAAGATATCAATTTAACAGTTATCTTATGAATATGGCTAAGCTACCTACTGAATATTAAGGCTAGTACGTCATTTGTACTCTAATAAAATAATTAAAAACTTTATACTTTGCTAGGGGGAACTGTTGCAACATTTAACAACGTGCAACCCTTGATATTACGCCATTTATCAATAGCAATTAAGATAATGCAACGCTTGCAACAGTGTTGCGTTTCAAAGTGCAACATAAATGCAACGTTAGGCATTCGTTACATAACAATCTAAAAATAAGTTGATAGCTTGTTTTTTAAGTCGGTAATAATGGGCAACACTTAAATTCAGCTGATCCATAGCATTCTTATTGCTGCCATTAAGATAAACGAGCTTCAGTAGTTCATATAATCGATTATCAAGGGCATTGACTGACTTTAAAGCTGAATTAACTTTCTCAATCTCTGAAATACAGTTATTTCTAGCTTCGATTAACTCATTTTCATCAAATATCATTGTATAACTGCTATCATTCCTAACATCACTAATACAATTAGCAATATTCTTGGCTCTCACTCTAAAAATAGCGTAATCTTCAAAAATTCCCTTGATCTCTTTATATGCTTCTCTGTCAGTTCTCATCGTGCCACCAATTAAAAAGTACATCCGTTACTAAAACAGATGTACCTTAATTCTTTTATTCTAATTATAGCAAAAATAGCTATTCTTTACGGTCGTTGTCTTCGCTACCTTGAGTTATGGCGTCTAGCATTCTATCTATTGCGGATGTCTCGCTATCATCATTTAAAGCAGTTAAGTATTTGTATAACCGTTCTTTGGCTCTGTCGCTACTTTTTAACTTTACTTTGATTGTGTCATCACTGCTGATAACTTTATCAAGCGTGCTTGTGTCGACACTTCCCGAGTCCTTTAAATGTATATCAGTTACACGGTCGTATATCACATTACCATTAGTATCAGTCTTAACTTCTCCGTTCTCATCTACTAACGGTACTTGGTGGGCTTCCCAGTCGACAACATCCCCAATATCTGAAAATGCTATCTTTAAATCTTCCCTAATCAAATCTAATGTATCAAGTATTAAATCATTAAAGTACCTTGCTTTATGCTTGCTAACGACTGCCTTAATCTTGGGCATGTTTAGCATTCTATGACTCTCAACCCTAGCAGTTCCATATTTGCAGTGATACACCTTAATATACGACTGCGTAGCGTTAAATGATTGGATGTAATACATACAAAATAGCTTTTGTTTCTCGGTCATGGTTTGATTATGCTTTATGTCATGATCTAATAACTGCCTTGTTTTACGAACCCGAGCCGTACTCTTGGAATTGCCCCAGTGCTTTCTAGCTTTCCAACTTCTGACAGTTGAAGCAGTTACTCCAAACATCCGCCCTATTTCTTCGTAAGACTTGCCCGCCATATATTCTTGTTTAGCTTTCTCGTATTTATCCATTGATGCCCCTTTCTTTATTCAGATATAGCAAAAGGGATAATTAACCGTTAAAATCTTGGCTACATTATCCCTTTTATTTATGCAGTTGGGAGAAGTTAGAAAAAAAGTAGTTACAAGTTACAAAGTTCTTGTAAGCACTGGTATCATTGGGTTTATACGTGTAACTAGTTGTAAAAAAAGGGTTACAAGTGTTACCAAAGTAGTTACAACTTAAATTGTTTTGTAACTCCTTTTAAGAAAGTAGTTACAGTATAAGCATTGATATATCAGCATTTAAAGGCATTTTGTAACTACTTTCTAATATTATTAATCTACCCACGTAAAACATTTATATACTTTTTTCTCTTTCGGTAAATCTAACCCAAAATTGAACTCGTTTTCTTGTGGTATCTGTTTAATCATTTCCACATCATCGAAAGTTAAACGATTGGACTTAATATCTAAGTTTGAAAATTGTTTCGCAACTCTCTTATTAAGTCTAATCTGCGTTAAATTGTTTCGTTCGTCGAACCCGTTTTCTTCTCTCCATTTCTTATAAGCAGCATATGCCCATTTAGTAGGGATAACGTTAAAATTATCTTTAGTAAAGAATGAATTAATAAATTCAGCCGTTGGGTCTAGTTCTGCCGTATATTCATCTTTGGCAGCTCTTGAAGCGTCTGGAATATCAAAATTAGTAAACCCGGGTATTTCCAACGCTTCTTTTAGGATATACTCCAGTACTTCGGGGCGTTTGATGTAGTCATCCTTAATCTTCCAGTTATCTTTATTTGTTCCGTCTGGTGTAAAGGTTGCATTAAATGGAATGATTAACACACGTCGAGAAAGCCCCCCAGTACTCACAAAATAAGGCAATTCGTTAAATGATTGGATAACCGAGCAAGTGAACGTGTACGGATAAGCCGCAACTCCCTTGGGGTTTACTAGAATACTATCACCACTTACAACACTGTTAAAATTGCTATTATCTTTAATCGCAATCGCTTTGGGGTTATCATCTCCAATTAATAAAGCCTTATCTACCGCCGTAGATAGTGAGAACTCTCCCGCAAATTGCATTAATTTTAAAGTTGAGTAGTTACCTTTACCCACAAGATTTTGTAGTAGGCTTTGAAAAGTCCCTTTTCCGTTATTTCCTTGTAGATTACCTTTTAAGAAGATAGCCGTTCTGTGAGTAAAATTAGCATTAACTACATCACGGATGACCTGCCAAAATGCGTTGACTATTTGTTTATCCCCACAAGCCAAATCATCGAACCACTTTTCAACGTTCCACCCGTTTATATTGGGAGCTTTGGCGTCCTTGTTGTAATTCGTGTATATTTTGCTCTTGATATAGTATTTATGGCTAAATGGTAACAATTTACCTTGCTTCAGGTCATACATTCCATTATTAACCGCTATCAAATTTTTATCAGTATTAATCGACTTAATGCCCCGCTTGTATGCGTTGGTGGTTAGCAATGAAATTACGTTATTACATCCGCCATCTGTCATTGTCGGTAACACTTGCCGTATGATCGTACGCAGTTGTAAAAAGTTGTAGCTGTAAATTCCCGCTATCGGGTCATAGAATGCCACACGAGCGCTCTCTTCTTCACTGAATAGCCCAAAATATAAATGCCGTTCTAGAATGTTGACGGCGTCATTACTTGATAGCTTGATAGTGCTAGGGTCTTTCTTCTCACTTTCAGTTAGTTCATTAACAGGCTTGCTCATTCTTTCAGCCGTACGCTGATTAATTCGGTCGGCTCGTTCTTCTCTTGTTAAACTTGCGTCTTCTTCCAAACATTTATATAATTCTGCGGATGTCTTGAAATCTTTCTTGTTTCGTAACTCAAGGGCTTGGCTCACTTTGGCAGCTTGCTCTTTTTTTATAATCTCTTGCCCTCGTTGGTCATCTTTTAAATTAATTAGCTTGTTTGTCATTGTTGGCGTCCTTTCTATACACAGAATAAAACACTGATTTTACTTCTTTCTCATTTAGCGGCTTTGTTAGGTTCATGTTGGCGAATTGTAGCAATTTGAATACTGAATTGGCATCTAGACCACTATTTAACCACGTCCCGCATACTCTAGTTAGCCAATTATTGCGATTGCCTTGGCTTGTTCCTTGCATTAGTTCATCGAGCTTTTTAACCCAGTAGCTAGCTATTCGCTTTTGGCCTGTGGCTTTAATTGCATTAGTCGAATAGTTATTCTTGCGTTCATCTTTTAGGAGCTTTAACGCCCAATCTGGGGCAACTGGGACGCTTAGAAGTGAACCATTACGGATGTTATCGTAGTAATTGATACATACAGTTTTGATCTCGACGCCTTTAAAAGGTTGGTAGGTTGCTTTTAGGTTTTTGGCGAATAAGTCGGGCAATCTTAAAAAGAAATGATAACCGTTGTTCGGAGTCTTCTCATATACACAAGTTTTAAGAAATTCCCGTTGTTCATCCGTAAAATTTGCCTTAATGGAACGGTTGCCGTCATTGTTCCCATGATTATCAACATCAATCACTATTAATTGCTTGCTATCCAATCTAAAGCCCCAACTACACTTGGGAAAACGGCTCTCCCACTCCCAAACCTTTAATAAATCTTTAGTAGCTGACTTATAGCCGTGTTCTGCGAGTGGTCGCTTTCCATTTACGGGGAATACTTCAAAGCCATACTTTGTTAGTTCATCAATTCCCATAATGACACCCTATTTGTTTAATACGCCTACACGTCCGTTGGTTGAATGCTTAGCGTTGGTTTTGTTGCTCTTGAATAGGTCTTCGATATCACAACCCAAATCAACAGAAGCCTTTTCATCATCTAGGGACTTACTTAAAATAACATTTAGTAGATTAGCAACATCGTATAAACCGCTTGTATCGTCGTTATTCATCGCTTTATCAAGGCTATCAATTCCCAACTTAGCGAGTGATCCGATTACGTCGATATCGTCGCCGATTTGTTCGTTCATTTTTAAGATTGCGTTTAGTTGTGTGTTTTCGTTTGTCATTTTTAAAATCTCCTATTAGTTAAGTTCAAGTAGTTAGTTATTTTTTCTTTTATAGTGTGCAATAAGTGAATTTAAGGGCGTTTTTACTCGTCCGCTAGCTCGTCATTGAATTCACTTAAAAACTCGGTAAAGTCATCACTTGTTAAGGGCATATAAATAGAGCCCCAACACCAAATATAATAAGTGTCATTCTTTTCAACAATTTCATTAACTTTACATAGATACTTAAATACTTCTTTATCCATTTTCTTCAAGCCGTTCATCATTTCATAAATTGATACATCTTTCTTCATTGGGTTACCGTCCTTTTATTTATTTAATGGCGATTTTTTGGTATAATATAGAAAAAGCTTGTCGTTCACGAGCTTATTTAACTTAATATGTTGAAGTAGTCCTTAACCGCCAAAGTTAACGGGACTATTTTTTTACGCTTTTTTCCAATTTTATTCATCCGTTCCAGTGATATTTTTTATCTTGTCAGCAACTTAATTGCGATATTGCTAAACTTTCCACCGTTTCTTAACTCGTGGATAATAGCAGTTCTTGCTTTATTAACTCGCTTCACGTCATCCGCAGATAGAAACAAAGTTACTACTTTACCGTTAGGAATATTAAGCTGCTCCCGTAATTGCTTGGCAGATTTCCCGAGTGATGCCTTATAAGATAAATCAAAATACTTTTTGTAGTGCCGTTCTTGATCGTGCTTCTTAATCTCACTTCTTAAAGTTTTGCTTATTTGCTTTGTCTCTTCGTCTTCTTCAATCTTGGGTACTTCGTAGGTACTTTTAACTAAGTCGGTACTGAACTTTTTTACAACGCTATTTGACCGCATAAACACAGTAGCTAAGACTGCTTGGGGTTGATTTAGAAGAAAGATTTTAGCCCCATTCTTTCCCCGTCGATAGTTCAACTTTTCACGGCTCACGTTCTCAAGCTCTGACTTGTTACGTCTGATTACTTGATTAACCATAGAATGGTTAAGTCCCACTTCTTCGCCTAATTCGTCAGCGTTTACGTAGGTGGTTCTGTTGCTATCTAATTTTTTAAATAATGTACTAGTTGCCATAGCGTTCACTCTCCCATTTTTCTACATAGTCGGCATACTGGTTATAAATTTGTGCCATTTCCCGCATTTGATAGCTCTTGAATAGCAAAAACACTACTTTTACATAATCATCAGTACGGATAAGCTCACAATCGCCCCTAATAATGCCTTTAATGTTATTTGTGCTAACTCCTGTAATTGCTGAAATGTCATCAATCGTTAACCCTTGGTCGCACATCGCACGCCTAAACATTTTCTTAACTTCTTTAATTTCCGTTAGTTTCATAACAAGCAACCTTTCAACTCAAAACCGTATCTAAATTAATGACTTTCGGAGTCATCCGCTCTTTAATCTCTTGATAACTCAAATTCTGATTAAGTAACCCAACTAGTTTCACTTTTGCATTGTTTACTTTTTTGAATTCTTCAATATCAAGATATGTTGATATTTCGGCATTGTTGGGGATATTCCGCCGTTTTCTTAACTGATTGGTACTGATCCCAATGGCTGACTTGTAAACTAGCTTATTAAAGTTGGCATAAGTAAATTTATTAACTTCTACATTGTTTTTAATGGCGTCGCCTAGTTGCTTGCTGATGTCTTTGCTGAAGTCATAAATCATTTTTCTTTGATTTTGTTGGATCCTAACTTTAAAAAAGCTATCAACTAGTTTTTCTTTAAAGTCTGCCACCCGTTCGGTATTTTTTAAAAAAGTTATTAATAGTGTCGCTTGGCGTTCTGATAACATATAGATTTTTTTAGGGTTGGCTCCTGAAACTTCTTTTTTAAAAAGCAGTTTGCTCTTGCGTTCCAATCTATCTTTATATTTATTAATCATGCTATTTATATGTTTATGCGAAACTTGGGCATAGCTTGCGATAATATCCGCCGTTGTATAAGGTACTCCGTTTATACTTTGGTCTGACAATTTAACTAATTCCATTGTTCTTGCTCCTTTCTCATGTCGTGCATCTTTTTTATAAACTCTTGCTTTAGATCCATTGATTTTGTTGTATTCTTCATCAGTAGCACAATTAGCATGGCTTGCGGTTCATTTAGGCTAAAGCAGCTTATACTGCCGTCAGCGGATGTCTTGAACTTCAAACCGCCATATTTGCTAAGGCTTCCAGTGTATTCATCAATCAACCCGTTAAGGTATTCAGTTGATACGTCGGCTCTTTTAGCCAATTCTGCCGATGTTGTGAATGTTTGTAATTCCATTGTTAGCCCCCGATTATTTGACTTGATTTGATTAGTTCAAACTCGTTGATAGTTTCAAAGTTAACGGATGTCGACCAACCGCCATTAATCTTCTTTGTTTCAATTCCATTGATCGCGATATGATTATTTAATCTGCCTTGTTCGGCTAGCCATTCGCTAATACTGTTGTTCACTCCGCCTAGCGTTGTAGCTTTAAATTCCATTATCATTGTTAGCCCATTCCTTTCATGCTTAGGGAATATATAGCATCTCATCAGTTGCAACGAACCCATATTCGATACTTACAACTGCGTTACATTCGGTTACTCTGATATTTAGATGTTTAACGATGATTGGCGTTTCACTTTTAGCCAACCAGTTGTTAAATTTCTCTGTTGCTTCAGCAATATTTTTGGCTTCAAATCTATCAAACATCTTATATCTCCCGTTTAAAGTGGTTTCTTCTATTTCTGCGTTCCTGTGCTTCTCTCTTGCGTTTACTTTCTTGGATGTCATACATTACTAGAAACCCTAGAAATGCCCCAGTTAAGAAGCAAAAGACTTGCTCAAATGTTACATATGCCATAGTTATTCACTCTCCTAAAACTTAATATGTTTGTTATCAATACAGGTCGTTTTAAACGTCCTGTTTTTTGTTGCAATAATCAGCCCCCACGGTTGATTTTTAGCTTTTAAAAGTTGTCTGCTATGAATTTATCTAGATCACGCTTTCTAATGACGTAAACGCCCGAAAGGTCTTTCATTGGAACGTGTAGCTCGTTGAATTTAGCTTCTGAGATGTTGCCTAAGTATTCCCGCATTGCTTTTTTGCCTTTGAGATATTCTTTCTCACTGGTAGTATTACGCTTAGCAGTTTCAACTGCTTCACTAACCAATGCAGTAAGTTTGATTTTTAAATCATCCGCATCATCAATATTTAAAATAATGTTGAATGGCGGTGTCTGTGTTTGTGCTTCCATTGCTTTCAGCCCTTTCTATACTTCTTGTTTAGTCAATTCGTTGATTGCATCTAGCACACGCTTTTTACGGTCTTCTCTTAGCGGTGTACGTAACCAAACGCTAAAACGCCCGTCAGTAATGCCGACCTTATTGGCAACTTCCCAATTTTTTAAACGGTTATCAGCAATCTTTTTTCTGATATCTAAATTTTGCATAAAATAGTACCCCCCTCTAGATTGCATTTAATTTTTACAATAATCTAAAATGTTGAATTTATTTTTTCAACACAATAAATATAACTTATGTATTTAGTTTTTGCAACAAGTTGTGTTGTTGTTTTTAATTTTTACAAATGATATGATAACAACAATAAGAAAGGCGGTTTTTATGTTAAATTCAAATTTAAAAAAGATAGTTGAAGATAAAAAAGTATCTATAAATAAATTTTCAAATGAAATAGGCATCTCTAGGCCAACATTAACTAAAATTATAAGTAGCGACGTTGTCCCAGAAGAAACAAAGATCAGTTCACTTTATAGGATATGTAAAGGTTTAAACCTTCCGTTTAGCTCTGTTTTTTATTTTTCACAAAAAATAACGAGTCATGATTTATTTACAATTAATAAATCAAACAACAAAAAAGGCGACAAATTTTATATATTGAATTTATTTATAGAAAATTCTAATGTTCCTTTAGTTTTAATTGGTTATAAAAAAGAAACTAGTAACGATAGCACAATGCAGAAAGGCGCTTATTTTTCTTTTGCAACAATGAAAGATATTGGCAGCTTACAAATGATGGCTATTGTATCTAGTGAAAAATATTTAACTGATTTTTATGATAATTTCCCGAAAATTCCAAACTTTGAAAATACTTTAAATTCTGATAATGATTTTATGAATTCTATTGATGGTAATTTTAAGTATGAAATTTTAAACCTTTTAAATTCCATATTTTCTAAAAAACCTGATTTATTATTTCCCCAACTTTACGACTATGAAGCGTACAATTTCCCACTTGGAAACGATGCGGCGGGTGTAAATGAATTAGAAAGCCATCTAAATAAAGATGGATCAAATAAAAAACCAACCACTGCCGATAAAGATCACTATTACTTTTATAATTTTCTTACCGGAAACGAAAACTTAAATATAGCCTCTATTAAAATGGATGAAGAATTAAATAAAATAAATAATGATAATAAGTACAAAGGTATTAACTTTTTTGATATAAAAGATGTTTATAAGGATATTTTTAAAAATTAAATAATCTTGTTACCCCTTTTACCGTTGTTACCAGTTTTAAAATTCTGGTAACGCACTTAAACCCAGTAATACCAACGGTTACGGTCATCGTGTTACCAGTTACCGCTTTTTTTGGTCGTCTACGCTTTTTTATTTTTATCATGATTTTTGTAACTACTTTGAGAGTTCTGTAACTACTTTTTAACAACCAATTACACGCCTAAGCCTAGTAATATCAACGGTTGCGGATGTTTTGTAACTTGTAACTACTTTTTTTACAACTTCCCCCAACCAGTTTTTTATAATTTAAAATGTTAGTCCTTGCGTTCCAATGTTAGTGCTTGTTTCAAAGGGCTAACGTCTACAAAGCCAGTCATAGCAAGTCATCCCGCCAATATGTTAAATGTTAGCCCTAGATTTGCAACTTCTCTCAAATGCTTTTTATACATAATCGCCCCCACGGTTGTTGTAGGAGGATGAAGACAATGGCAATTTCTCAATATGTAGACAAAAAAGGTAACAAATTTTATAAAATTCAAGTGTATCTAGGCAAAGACCCACAAACTGGAAGAGATAAACGTACAACCTTACGAGGTTTCAAAACTAAGACACAAGCTAAAAACGCTAGCATTCAAGCTAAACTAGATTTTATTAATGGCAAACAAAAAAAGCCCCAAAATAGGACTTTTAAAGAAGTATATAAAGATTGGTACGAATCTTATAAATTAACAGTACGAGAAAGCACGATCGCCCGAACTGCTGGAATGTTTAACAATCACATTTTAAAGGCTTTCGGGGATAAACGTATAAACACTATTACTACTAGTGATGTTCAAAGGGCTATTAACAAATGGTACAAGATAACCGACCGCAATTATAAGAAGTGGTTTAACTATACGGGCTTGGTATTCAAGTACGCAATCAAAACAAAGATCATCACTGAAAACCCTTGTTCAATGGTTACAATTCCTAGAAAGCAACAGAAATACGGTAAAAAGAAAATTAACTTTTGGGATATCAACCAATTAAATAAGTTCATGAATTGCATTGATCCCGATAAGGAACTAGAAAAATATACATTGTTTAGGGTTCTCGCCTATTCTGGTATGCGACGGGGCGAACTGTTAGCCTTAAAATGGCAAGATATCAATTTCAGTAAATCAACCATAGATATCAATAAAACAGTTGCTCAAGGTTATGGCGGTAAGCAAATCATCCAACGTACAAAGACTAATGCGGGCTATCGTACAATCACAATGGATAAAATAACCATGAAGTACTTAAAGAATTGGCGTGTAGCTCAAAAAAAGCTATATATGATGTATGGCTTTAATACTATGAATAAATCGCAGTTAGTTTTTTCCAATAGTAAGAATAAACTTAAATCATTGAATACCCCGCTCAAGTGGTTAAATGCAATCATTGAAAAGAACGGACTAGCAAAGATTACTATTCACGGCTTCAGACACACCCACGCAACTATATTGGCAAGTAACGGGGCTTCTGTTAAGGAAGTTCAAGACAGATTAGGACACGACGACGTAAAAACCACACTTCAAGTCTATACTCACATCTCGGAAGATGACCGCCGTAAAACTAGCCAAATCTTCAGCGATGCAATGGATGGCTAAAATTCCCAATCTAGAATAAAACGTATTCAATAACGTATTCACTCAAAAAATAAATGACAGCAAAAGCCCTACGGATGGCGTAACGACGGTATTTATATAATTGTTGTATTCGATACCCGCCGACTCCATTTTTTATAAATTGCTTGGTATCATTAGCGGTCAAACCGTTGATATATCAAGCTTTTTATTTTTCTTCATATTCACATAAAGTTAAGAAATGGCATTCACTTTTACAACAAAAAAAGCAATTCAGATATACTGAACTGCTCACACATAATATATAAATAATTTAGTTTAGCTTTTGGGGTTGGCGTTAAGAATATCACTATTAATTTAGTGGTGTTTTTTATTATATCATCCGCAACCATAGCAAATATAAGTATACGGATGTCCTTATTAACTCTTACCGTGTTTAACGTTGGTTTTTCCTTGGTTAAATCACTTTTTAGGTCATGCTTCAGCATTTTTATATTAGGTTTATCAATATCAGCCATTAATTAGTTAGGTTTTGATAAGTTTATGTATACTTTTTTACAAGTAGTTTTTATCTTAGGGTTGATAATGGTTAGCCAAAGGCTTTCGGTGCCTATTAGAAAGGTGCAACATTAATGCAACCACGGACGCAAAAAGGTTGCAACGATGTTGCATTTTTTGAAACGTTTAAAGTGAAACTCGTTTCATTCCGTTTCAAAATTAAAGCGTAAAAAATATGCATTTTATCTAATTAATCGCAAAATAAAAACACCTAAAATTATTGTTGGTGTTTATTTCTTTTGATACTTTCCCTAGCCGCTTTCACAACAGCATCATATCCCGCCTGTTGTTCTGTTGTTAGTTTATCAATACCAGGCTTTACTACTATCGCGTCGCCGTCGTGGTACTTCCACTTGTCCCCTGAGTGGGGCTTATGTTTTTTATCTGCCATGTTATTCACTCCCTTAAATATAATAAAAAGCTTACCTAGTAATACAACCATTGTATATTTACTTTCAATTACTAATGATTTTACTTTTAATCATGGTTGCAAACATTGATATATCAACACTTTTTATATTAGGGTTACATTTGATAGCGACCAATCTAAACAAAATAGCCAAAATGTAAAGATTGCTATTGATATTTGATAACTAACTTTAGCAAAAGCCGTTATATGTTTATATTTAAAACAAAAAGCCTACTACCAATTATGGCAGTGGGCTTTATTTGCATTTATATAGTACGTAATCAGCGTACAAAGAGACAACTTCCGATGTCTCACCTACAACTATTAGTATATTAATTTTTATGTCATTGTCAACAACTTAACAATATTGATATACTTAAAAAGTTCTTGTGTTATAAATTCGTCTAATCAGCGAAAATAACAAGAATGTAAGGAGGGCAACTTCCTATGGCTTACCTACAAACCATTTTTAATGCGGTCATCTCGCAAATAATTAGCGGGTTGATCGTTGCTGTTGTTTTAAAGAAATTTAAATAGCAGTTATAAGCGAGTACTTTAATTAGTACTCGTTTTTATTTAATCTATAGTTTATATACATATATCAATGGATGCCGTGGTATCCATGTCCAGTTAAATATTCATCAATTCCAATTTGCATTGCTAATTATATATTTACTTGTAATTACATTCAATTACTAATGATTTACTTTTAAACATGGGTATAACTACTGCTGTAAAAGTGCATTAAGACAGCAGCCGCTTTGAGTCAAGATAAATATAGAAGTTACCACTAGTAATATTATAATTATTACATCATATATGACTAAAGGTTATTAAATCCTTGATAATATGGCTTTACAAATTTATATGCTTCTTTATATTTTTGATAATAACGATTATATAGTATATGCTTTTCTAAATTTGGTTTAATCCTTTCGTTTATTTTAGACCAGTTTTTGGCCTCATTTAGTGATAATACTTTTTTTCCAATTCCGGCTAAAATCGCACTACCTAAATCTGCTTCCCCACCAGATTTCGTTGTATTTACTGTTTTTCCAGTTATATCTGAAATTAAATGTAACATTTTGGATGAACTACTTACCCCACCTACAACTGTAATTGAATCACCAATATTTTCACCAAATTGTTCAATACTTTGTCTTACAGAAAATGCAATTGCTTCTTGAAATGCATTATAGATATCTAATTTTGAAGTATTTAATGATAGTCCAAGAATAGTACCTCTAATATCTGAATCCCATAATGGACTTCTTTCTCCCATAAAATATGGTAAAACAGTTATCCCATTGCTTCCGATTGGAATATCAGCAGTTAATCTATCCATCTCTTTTGTATCTTTATTAGAAAATTCCTTAATAAACCATGCTACTATTGCACCAGCTGTATTTGCTCCAGCAAAATTATAGTAATATTCCATCGGCTTATAGGAATATGGCCAAATTATTAAATTACGATTTAAAAGCGGCTTTTTCGTTACCAAAGCAGCATTCATAGATGTACCAATTGCAATAGTTACATCATCCGGTCCAAAAACACCAGTTCCAATGGTTGCTGGGCCAACATCAACTCCAGTATTAAACATTGGAGTTCCAGCATTTATTCCTAATTTTTCCGCCCACTTTGAAGAAACTTTACCAGCTATTTTCGTACTTTCAATTAATTTTTGCGGAAGTTTATTTAAGTCAATTCCAAGTTTATTAGATAGAGATAAATCCCATTTATCGGTATTAAGATTAAAAATCCCACCTAAATTTCCTGCTGCAGAATAATTGATACTTTCTTCACCAGTTAATTCCTTAATTATATAAGTTTCTGGTGGCAAAAACTTAGATGTTTTTTCGTATAAATGAGGAAGATTTTCCTTAATCCACATAATTTTTGTATATCCATAATATGGATCAGCTAAGTTTCCAGTAATATCCATAAGTTCTTTTTTATCCAACAACTTATATACTTGTTGTGTTTGTTTCGTTGCCCGTCTATCCATCCAAATTAACGCTGGGCCTAAAACATTATTATTTTCATCAACAGGTATTCCTGAGCCACCATATAGACCGTCTAATCCAATTCCAATTAAATTAGATGCATCAATATCTTGGGAAAGTGATTTAATTACGGAACAAACTGCTGATAACCAATCTCCTGCATTACCCTCAGCCCAAGTTTCTTGTGGTGTATTAATTGAATAAGAAACCTTATTCTGTTTAATAATTTTTCCATCAGTAGTTATTAATAGTCCCTTTGTACTTGAGGTTCCAATATCAATACCAATAATATATTTTTCCAATTTATATTTCCCCTATTTTTTATTTAATGGAATTTGTTGATTAATTCACAACAAGTTTAACTTTTTTTAACATTAAGTCAACTAAATCAATTTATTACGTATCTTCAATATACATACATGTCATAATAATACTAATTTTGAAAGGACACTCAAAATGAAAAACAATCAAAAAATCAGATGTGCCTGGGCAAATACAGATGACAAATTAATGCAAGAATATCACGATAATGTTTGGGGAAAGCCGATTTATGATGACCAATCGATGTTTGAACTTTTATCGCTCGAATTAATGCAATCCGGATTAAGTTGGAAAACCGTCCTGCATAAACAACAAAACTTTGAAGTAGCTTTTCACAATTTTGATTATCATCAAGTAGCGCAAATGGAAGCAGAAATTCCAGAGTTACTCAACAATGCTGGAATTATTCGTAACCAACAAAAAATCAACGCCATTATTACCAACGCTAAAATGATTGAAAAACTCCATGACCAAGGTACTAGTTTTTCTGAATTAATGTGGAATTTTGTTGGTCACAAACCCATTATCAATTCCGTTAAAGATCACAGTGCCGTTCCTAGTAAGACAGAATTATCAACTAAGATTAGTAAAAAACTTAAAGCATTAGGCTTTAGCTTTACCGGTCCCGTTGTAATTTATTCATTTATGCAAGCCGGTGGCATGGTAAACGATCATGAAAATGATTGTTTTTCTAAATAAATTCAGATATACAAAAAACGATTGAATTCACATCAGAATTCAATCGTTTTATTTTTTATTCCAAACCTACTCGTTTAAAGATTTCATCAGCATGACGAATTTGATAATGGTAATCAAAGATTTCATCAATTTCTGCTTGAGAAAGTTTTTTTGTAATTTCTTTATTATTTTCAACTAATGGTTTAAATTGTTGATGTTCATCCCAGGCTTTAGCCGTTAGTGGTTGAACTAAATCATAAGCTTCTTCCCGACTCATGCCCTTTTCAATCAATTCAAGCATTACACGTTGACTAAAGATTAATCCATAAGTAATCTTCATATTTTCCTTCATCCGATCAGGGAAAACAACTAAATTACTCAAGATCCCGTTAAAGCGATGTAACATGTAATCTAATAAAGTTGTTGCTTCTGGTAAAATAATTCGTTCTGCAGAAGAATGGGAAATATCACGTTCGTGCCATAAAGAAACATTTTCGTAGGCAGTGGTAATCAAGCCGCGTAAAGTCCGAGCTAATCCAGTAATGTTTTCTGAACCAATTGGGTTACGTTTATGTGGCATTGCTGAAGAACCTTTTTGACCTTTATTAAATAATTCTTCTACTTCATGAATTTCAGATCTTTGTAAACCACGAATTTCAGTCGCAAAGTTTTCTAAACTAGTTCCAATTAAGGCAATCGTTGCGATGTATTCAGCGTGTAAATCACGAGGCAACACTTGGCTAGTGACTTCTTGTGGACGTAGACCAAATTTTTTACATACATATTGTTCAATCTCAAGTGGCATGTAAGCATAGGTACCAACAGCTCCAGAAATATTACCAGCTTCAACGCCTTCAGCAGCAGCATCAAAACGTCTTAAGTCCCGTTTCATTTCTGAATACCAACGTGCTAATTTCAAACCAAAAGTTGTTGGTTCAGCTTGAACCCCATGCGTCCGACCAATTTGAACCGTATCTTTGTATTTCAATGCCATTTCTTTAATGGTTTCCATCAAAGTCACAATATCGGCACGTAAAATTTGGTTAGCTTGTTTTAAACGAAGCGCTTGAGCCGTATCAACTACGTCGGTACTAGTAATTCCATAGTGAATCCAACGTTTTTCTTCACCTAATGATTCAGAAACGTTTCGCGTAAAGGCCACGATATCATGATGAGTTTCTTTTTCAATTTCGGCAATTTTATCAGCATCAAAAGTTGCATTATCCTGAATTTTTTTGATTTCTTCATCAGTAATCATGCCTTGTTGATTCCAAGCTTCGTCAATTGCAATTTCAACATCTAACCAAGTTTGGTATTGGTTTTGCATGCTCCAAATTTTCTTCATTGGTTCTCGTGAATATCTATCAATCATCTGGAAATTCCCCTTTTAGTTCGAATATCTGTTTTAGAACAAACCTTTAATTTTACCGTCATTATCAATTTCAATGTGATTAGCAGCAGGATCTTTAGGCAAACCTGGCATCGTTAAAATGTTTCCAGCCATGGCAACTAAGAATCCAGCCCCTAACTTAGGTACAAATTCACGAATGTGGATATCAAAGTTTTCTGGTTTACCAATTCGTTTAGCATCATCAGTTAATGAATATTGGGTTTTAGCCACAATCACTGGTAATTTATCCCAACCTAATTTTTCAAAACTAGCAACTTGTTTTTGGGCTTTAGGAGATAAGTCGACCCCTTTACCACCATAAATGACTTTAGCAATTTGGTCTAGCTTAGTGGTAATTTTGTCATCTGGTTGGTATAAAGGATGAAAATCAGCTGGTTGTTCAGTTGCTTCAACTACTACGGCAGCTAAATCAGTTGCACCGTGACCACCTTGACCCCAAACATCCGCCGCATAAGCTTTCGCTCCTTGTTGTTCAGCGTAATCTTCCACCATCTTCAATTCAGCATCAGTATCATTGGTAAACTTATTCACCGCCACTACCACGGGAACACCATAACGTTTCATACTACTAATGTGTTGACCTAGATTGGCAAGTCCATTTTTAAGAGCTACTAAATCCTCATGGTTAAGATCTTTTTTATCCATGCCACCGTGCATCTTTAAAGCTCTAACAGTTGCCACAATCACAATTGCATCTGGATGTTTACCTAAAAGTGGTGTTTTAACATCTAAGAATTTTTCTCCACCTAAATCAGCACCGAATCCAGCTTCTGTAACTGCATAGTCACCCATCTTCAAAGCCAATTTAGTAGCTTGCACGGAGTTAGTTCCTTGGGCAATATTAGCAAACGGACCACCGTGAATCAAAGTTGGGGTGTGACCCATCGTTTGGACTAAGTTAGGTTTAATTGCGTCTTTTAATAAAGTTGTAATTGCCCCCGCAACGCCCAAATCAGCAACTGTCACTGGCATTTTATCATATGTATAGCCAACCACAATTTTATTAATTCTGCGTTGCATATCATTTAAATCAGTTGATAAAGTTAAGATTGCCATTAATTCTGAGGCAGCCGTAATATCAAAACCACTTTCGCGAGGAACCCCACTAGTTCGGCCACCAAGACCAACTACAAGATGACGTAATTCCCGATCATTAACATCTAAAACCCGTTTTAACAAAACTTGACGTGGATCTAAGTTTAATTTATTACCTTGGTAAATACTGTTATCAACCAAAGCCATTAACGTATTTTGGGCAATCGTCAAAGCATGAAAATCACCAGTAAAGTGAAGATTAATGTCATCCATTGGTAAGACTTGTGACATTCCTCCGCCAGTAGCTCCACCCTTCATTCCCATAACCGGTCCAAGTGAAGGTTCACGTAAAGCTAACATAGTTTTGTGATTGGATAAGTTTAAAGCATCCGCTAAACCAACAGCAACCGTTGATTTACCTTCTCCAGCTGGAGTTGGGTTAATTGAAGTAACTAAAATTAATTTACCATCTTTTTGCTCATGTAACTTTTCGTCTAAATCAATTTTAGCCGTGTTTTTCCCATACGGAATTACTTCTTCATCAGTAAAACCAGCTTTTTCGGCTACCTTTTCAATTGGCCACATTGTTGCTGCTTGTGCAATTTCAATATCACTTTTCATTTTTCCACCCCAATTGTGTTTTTAATTAATCTAATTTACCAATATCATTTCGATAAGCTAAGCTCATCTTCGTTTGATCTAAAATGGAATAAATTTTTTGACGTGCTAAAGCTAAAGTACTGGCATGAACAACCGTTGTTAAAATTCGACCACCGTCGCTGACAAATTGGTCACCTTTTACTTCTTTAATACTAGCATAATTAACCAAGATTTGATTATCAAAATTAGGTACCGGATAAACTTGATGATTAGCGGCTGGATAATTTGGATTAACGAGCACGACCCCTAAATAAGTATCCGTTGTTTGCCATTTTGTTTGAACTGGTTCACCGTCTAATAATCCTTTAATTAACGTATAAAAATCACTTTGTAGTTGTGGTAAAACAACTTGGGTTTCTGGATCACCAAACCGAACGTTAAATTCAATTACTTTGGGACCAGATTTAGTGAGCATCACTCCCGTATATAGAACTCCGTAAAATGGGGTTCCTTGGTTTTTCATGGCAGCCAAAGTTGGCATGACTAATTGATTAATTGCCAAGTCAAGATTCTGCTTGGAAACACGAGCGACTGGGCTATATGAACCCATGCCTCCCGTATTTGGACCTCGGTCATTTTCAAAGCGGCGCTTGTAATCATGAGCAATCGGCGTATGAACAACTTGCTTTTTACCCACTAACGAGAAAATTGAAAACTCAAACCCTGCCAAATACTCTTCCATAACTAACTTCGCATCGGGTTGCTGTTGATATAAATTAGTTAAAAATTCATCTGCTGCAGCTTTAGTTTGGTGAATCGAAACCCCTTTACCGGCTGCCAAAGCATCCGTTTTGACCACAATTGGATAACCCAACTCATCTGCAACTGCTTCTGCATCTTCCAAATTAGTGACTGTTTTAGCTTGAGCAGTGGGAATCTTAGCCTCTGCTAATAACTTTTTCATAAAGGCTTTGGATCCTTCCAGTTTAGCCGCTTGTCGGTTCGGTCCAA
This sequence comes from Fructilactobacillus frigidiflavus, assembly GCF_044054575.1. Lineage (GTDB taxonomy): Bacteria > Bacillota > Bacilli > Lactobacillales > Lactobacillaceae > Fructilactobacillus > Fructilactobacillus frigidiflavus. The sequence goes on along the minus strand of NZ_CP168716.1, from coordinate 1,120,345 downwards.
AAATGGCTAATCCAGCTGTTTCAAAGGCGTCCACGATTCCATCAACCAATGGGGCTTCGTTTCCCACAAAAGTTAAATCAATTTGTTGGGCTTTAGCAAACTTAATCAAAGCGGAAAAATCATTGGTTGGAATCTCAACAGTGGAAATTCCAGTTTCATTCATGCCCAAGTTTCCCGGAGCGACAAAGACTTCCTCAACTTGAGAACTACGTTGAAAGGTTTGGGCAATGGTATGTTCCCGTGCGCCAGAACCAATTATTAATACTTTTGCCATTGCGAAAACTCCTTAATGCTTAAAGTGACGATTACCTGAAAAGACTAAGGCAACCCCTAATTCGTTTGCTTTATCAATTGAATCTTGATCTCTAATTGAGCCACCTGGTTCGATAATGGCATCGATGCCGTGTTTCGCAGCGTATTCAACGGAATCATCCATTGGGAAGAAAGCATCTGATGCAAGAACGGCATCTTTGTAACTTGGTTTGGTTTCCGCATGATCAATTGCAATTTTTACAGAGTCAATTCGGTTTGGTTGACCTGCGCCAATTCCAAGCGTTTGACCTTCACTTGCCACCACAATTGCGTTTGATTTAACGTATTTAACAGCCGTTTGTGCAAAGACCATGGCTTTCATTTGGGCTTCAGTTGGTTGCTTTTTCGAAACAACTTTCAAATCAGCAATTGATTCAGTTTCTAAATCACGATCTTGCATAACTGCCCCACCCAATACTGAAGTGGTTTCGATTCTTTGAGGAATTTTATTAGTAAATGGAAGTGATAGTAAACGAAGGTTCTTTTTCCGAGCTAATTCTTCGTAAGCATCATCATCAAAACTAGGTGCAATTACAATTTCTAGGAAGATACTGTGTAATTTTTTAGCAGTAGCTAAGTCAACTGGACGGTTCAAAGCAACAATTCCACCAAAGATCGAAATATCGTCACCTTCATAGGCTTTGTCCCAAGCTTCTTCAATGTTCTTACCAAGTCCAATTCCAGCGGGATTCATGTGTTTAACCGTTACAACGGCTGGTTCTTTAAATTCTGAAATAATTCTTAAAGCAGCATCTGCATCTCGAATATTGTTATATGAAAGTTGTTTTCCATGTAAGATGTTAGCATTTAAAACCGAATATGGTTCCGCAATTGCGTCACGATAAGCAGCAGCTTTTTGTTGCGCGTTTTCCCCATAACGTAATGGTTCGAATAATTCATAGGTGTTCGTAACTTTTTGGGTAAATTCTGGACCAGTTAGATATTGCGAAATTAAAGCATCATAAGCGGCTGTGTGTCTGAATACTTTAGCAGCTAAGCCTTTTCTAAATTCTTCTGAATCAGTATGATTTTGAAGAGCATCTAACACTTTTTGATAGTCAGCTGGATCAACGATTGCTAAAACATCGTGATAGTTTTTAGCGGCAGAACGAAGCATTGAAGGACCACCAATATCAATTTGTTCAATGGCATCCGCTTCGGTAATCTCTGGTTTTTCAATGGTTTCTTTAAAGGGATAAAGATTAACGGCCACCAAATCAATGGGCGTAATGTTTTGTTCCTTTAATTGTTGCATGTGAGCTGGAACATCGCGACGAGCTAATAAACCACCGTGCACATTTGGATGAAGGGTCTTAACTCGACCATCTAACATTTCAGGGAAATTAGTTACTTCTTCGATTGGAGTAACATCTACACCCGCATCCTGTAATGCTTTAAAAGTTCCACCAGTTGACACAATTTCAAAATCTAATTTTTGTAAACCTTTGGCAAATTCAACCACACCACTTTTATCAGAAACGCTAATTAATGCTCTTCTCATGATTTAAATACTCCCTCTGTAATCAACTTCTGTAATGTTTTTGGATATAACTGATGTTCGACAGCATGTATCTTCGCTTCGAGTGAATCTAATGAGTCATCTGCTTCAATTCGGACCGGTTCTTGGGCAATAATCTGACCACTATCAACACCATCATTGACGAAGTGAATTGTGACCCCTGTTACCTTAACGCCGTAATGATAGGCATCATCAATTCCGTGAATCCCAGGAAAACTGGGTAATAATGCTGGATGAATATTAATGATTCGTTGAGGATAGGCTTGCACAAATTGTGGCGTAAGAATCCGCATGTATCCGGCTAATAAAATTCCGTCAATTTGATCAGCAGCTAATTGGGTTAAAATCTGTTTTTCCGCTTCACCCCGATTAGGATAATCTTTGTAGTTAATCATAAAAACCGGAACATTGGCAGCTTTCGCAAGTTGAATGACTTTGACGTCATCATGATCAACGACCAACCGGACAATTTCAACGGGTAATTTTTCTTTTTTAATATAAGCAATTAGAGCCGCAAAATTAGTTCCGTTTCCAGATGCCATAATGGCCAACCGCGTTATTTTTTCCATGGAGATACTCCTTCAAAAACGACCCCAGCATCATTTACCTTAGGCTTAGATTGTAACTTTCCAATTTCGTAAACTGGCTGCTTAGTTTCTTTAAAGTAGTTCAACACGTAATTTAATTGAGCCGGTTTGATAATTAAAATCATCCCTAACCCATTATTAAAGGTGCTTAACATATCTTCGGTACTTAACTGGCCTTTTTGTTGTAAAGTATTGAAAATATCTAAGATCGGCCAACTTCCCCAGGTGATTTTAGCTTGTAATTGGTCACTGAAAGCCCGAGGCAAATTACCAACAATTCCACCACCAGTAATGTTACTAATTCCGGTAATTCGATGTTCATCAAGTAGTTTACTAATGACAGGATAGTAAAGCGTAGTTGGCGTTAGTAGTTGTGCTTGGAGCTTTTTAGGTAATTTTTGAAAATCAGCTGGTGCTTGAATGTCAAATACGGAACGAACTAACGAATATCCGTTGGAATGAATTCCTGAAGCTGGTAAGCCCAGTAAAATGTCGCCTGCTTCCGCATTTTGTTGTGAATCAAGAATTTCATCTTTTTCGGCTATTCCCACTCCAAAAGCCGCTAAATCATAATGCTTTTCGGCATATAATCCAGGAAGCTCAGCAGACTCACCACCAATTAATGCTGCACCCACTGCTTTAGTTGCTTTGGCAATTCCGCCAATCGTTTCTGCAACTGTTTCCGGACGCATTTTATCAACCGCCATATAATCTTGTAAAAAGAGTGGTTTAGCCCCTTCCGCGATAATATCATTCATGACCATCGCGACTAAATCTTGGCCAATCGTATCGTGTTTATCAGCACCAATGGCTAACAATAACTTCGTTCCCACACCATCGGTTCCACTAACTAAAACTGGATGCTTGTATCCAGCTGGTATTTCAAAAACAGAGCCAAATCCACCTAGTCCAGTTAAAACTTGAGGCGTATAAGTAGCTTCAACAGCCGAACGCATTTTTTGGACTGCCTCGTCTCCAGCATGAATGTCAACTCCGGCTTTGGCATAAGCATCTTTTCCCATTCCAATTCTCCTTACCTAGTTTGGTTAAACTTCAGGATCAAAAGTAACTTCTCCGGTTTTTTCTTGTGCAGCTAACTCAGGTGCATAATCATAAATGGGAGAAGGATAATGACCATCAAAATAAGCGGTCGTTAATCCTGAACCCTTTCCTTCATGTTCTAATCCAATTGAATCAATCAAGCCTTGTGTTGATAAAAATTCAAGTGAGTCAGCCCCAATCTTTTTCCGCATTTCTTCAACGGAATTATTAGCAGCCATTAATTCTTTCGTGGTCTGCATATCAATTCCATAAAATGAAGGATATTTAAAGGCTGGCGAAGCAATGCGCACGTGCACTTCTTTGGCACCTGCTTCACGTAACATCCGAATAATGTATTTGGAAGTGGTTCCTCGCACAATCGAATCATCAACTAAAACGACTCGTTTGCCCTTTAAAACAGAAGGAATGGCACTCAATTTCATTCTAACGGCACGTTCACGTCGTTCTTGAGTTGGTTCAATAAAGGTTCTAGCAATATATTGATTTTTAATTAAACCCATTTCATTAGGAAGCCCAGAAGCTTCAGCGTAACCCATCGTAGCGGAAAGTGAAGAATTAGGGACTGCAACCACAATATCGGCATCAGCTGGTGCTTCTTTAGCTAACCGTTTTCCCATTCGTTTCCGAGCTTGGTGGACGTTTACCCCATAAATATCAGAATCAGGACGAGCAAAGTAAATATATTCCATTGAATCAATATTTAAAGTAGTGTGGGTCGTATAGTGATCAATCTTCATTCCTTGATCATTAATCGTAATCAATTCACCAGGTTGCACATCGCGCACAAATTTTGCTCCAACGGCATTTAAAGCCGCCGTTTCACTAGTTGCCACATATGATCCATTTGGTAATTGACCAATCACAAACGGACGATAACCATGTGGATCTAGAGCAGCATAAATTGCATCGGGAGTCATCAGTAAGACCGCGAAGCCACCGTGAATTTGATTTAAAGCATCCTTTAGTTGTTCTGGAAAAGTAGCTTTATGAGAACGACGAATTAAATGAAGCAAGATTTCAGTATCTGAAGATGATTGAAAAATTGCTCCCTCGTCTTCTAACTGTTTTCGTAAGGTTTTAGCATTTGTAATATTTCCGTTATGAGCTAAAGAGACTTGCATGTCGCTAAAGTTCACCATAAAAGGTTGAATATTTTCGACTCCACCAGAGCCAGCAGTAGCATAACGAACATGACCTAAAGCAGCATCACCTTTTAAATTTTTTAATTTTTGAGGATCGGCAAATACCGTACTAAGTAAACCTAAACCGCGTTCTTGCCACAAATGACCATGGTTGTTAGCAACAATTCCAGCCCCTTCTTGGCCACGATGTTGTAATGCATGTAATCCGTAAAAAGTTAATTCTGCAGCATTGGGCACGCCCCAAACTCCAAAAATTCCACATTCTTCATTTAATGAATTAGCAGATTTTAGTGGTTCAATTGCCATGTGATTGCCTCCTGATAACCCTTTTCAATTTCATTTTTATTAACTGTAATATCTTGATCAAGAGCTGCCAGCTGAAGTTGTGTGTCGGTAGTTACTTTACCAATTCGGTGAGCTTGGTTGCCCGCCAATTTTTCAAATTGTGCTTGATGTTCTGGTTTAACGGTTACAACAAAGAGTGATGGAGTTTCGGCAAAATACCAGCTAGCTGGCATTGCTTGTTTAACGTTTGCCCCAAAATCAGTGTTAAACGTCATTTCTGCGATGGTAACTCCGAGACCACCTTCCGCAACATCATGGGCACTATTAATTAAACCTTGGTCAATTCCCGCAAGTACTAACTGTTGATGTTGTTTTTCAATATCTTTATCAAAATCATTTAAATTGCCTTCAATGTTACCAGTTATCATTTTTTGCAATTCAGTTCCATTAAAATCAGGTTTAATTTCCCCAACTAAGTAAATTAAATCATCCGCATTTTTAAAATTAATGGTGGTAGCTTTGTTAACGTCATCAAGTAATCCAACCATTCCCACCATTGGGGTTGGATAAATGGCTTGACCATCAGTTTCGTTATACAAAGAAACATTTCCTGAAATAATCGGCGTATTTAAGACCTTAGCCATGTCATTAATTCCTTCACAGGACTGATCAAGTTCATAATAGATTTCTGGGTCATCGGGATCACCAAAATTCAAACAATCGGTAATTCCAATGGGAGTAGCTCCGGTTGCCACGATGTTTCGAGCAGCCTCGGCAACTGCCAATGCTCCCCCAATTTTCGGATTGAGGTAAGTATAACGACCACTAATGTCAGTCGTCATTGCTAAGGCTTTACTGGTTCCTTTGATTCTAACTACCGCAGCATCGCCACCAGGTTTAATCACCGTATTTGTTCTAACCATGCTATCAAAATGTTTAAATAAGGTAGCTTTGGAAGCAATTGTGCTTTGTTTTAATAAATCAGTCAGTGTTTGACTTGGATCAGTAATTTCTGGTTGATATTGCTTTTGAGAATCATCGTTAAGCCGTTTAGGTTTGGTTACTTGCATAACTTGCTTAGGTGGATTAGTTAAATAGTTAACGTCCACATCTGCCACCGTTTGACCTGCAAATGATAAAACATATTTTCCGTTATCAGTGACTTCACCAATGTCAACGGCCGACAAACCGGCATCTTCAAATACTTTAGCAACTTCAGCTACTTGATCAGCTTTAACAACTAGAAGCATCCGTTCTTGTGACTCTGACAACATCAATTCATAAGGCGTCATGTTCGTTTCTCGTTGCGGAACTTTATCTAAGTCAAGTAAAACACCAGTTCCAGCTTCGTCAGCCATTTCGGCAGATGAGGAAACTAGTCCAGCGGCTCCCATATCTTGAACTCCAACAATGGCGTCACCATGTTCACGAATCGCTTTGATGGTTGCGTCCATCACTAATTTTTCTAAGAATGGATCACCAACTTGAACCGCAGAACGATTCTTTTCAACTCCACTATCGAAGTCACTAGAAGCAAAAGTGGCACCATGAATTCCATCCCGACCGGTTTTAGCACCAACGTATAAAACGCGGTTCCCAACTCCTTCAGCTTTACCAACTTGCATATCAGATTGATTTAACAATCCAACTGCCATTACGTTAACTAGTGGATTCCCTTGATAAGTGGCATCGAACCCAATTTCACCACCAACCGTTGGAATTCCAATCGCATTTCCATAACCGGCAATTCCAGCAATGATACCATCAACCAAATGTTTCGTATCATTATTATTTAACTCACCAAATCGTAAACTATCTAAGACTGCAATTGGTTGGGCTCCCATTGAAAAAATATCACGGAGAATTCCACCGACTCCAGTGGCCGCTCCTTCATAAGGTTCAACGGCTGAGGGATGATTATGTGATTCAGCTTTGAAGACCACCGCTTGTTGATCACCAATGTCCAAAACTCCGGCCCCTTCACCAGGTCCTTGTAAAACTCGTTCATTTTTCGACCAGAATTTACGTAAAACTGGTTTTGATTTCTTATATGAACAGTGTTCAGACCACATGGCGGCAAATAATCCGGTTTCCGTATAGTTTGGTAAACGATGCAAATGTTCACAAATCAAATCGTATTCTTCAGTGGTTAAAGCCCAATCAAGGTAAACTTTATTTTTTTTAATTTCTTCTGGGGTGGGTTCATTTTTCATTGGTTCCGGAACTTTTACCATAACGTACTCCTTGTCTATCAACTAATTATCTAAAATACTCTCAAATAATTTTCTACCATCAGTGTTACCTAAAATTGCTTCAATGGCACGTTCTGGATGAGGCATCATCCCTAAAACATTCCCTTTTTGATTAGTAATTCCGGCAATGTCATCAGTCGATCCATTGACATTGGTTTGATATTTAAACACAATTTGCTTGTTTTTTTCTAAGGAATCAATGGTCGCTTGATCAGCGTAATAACGTCCTTCTCCATGGGCAACTGGTAAAGTAATTTGGTCAGTTTGATAGGCTTGACTAAATTCAGTATTCGGATTGGTAACTTGCAATTTAACTTCATCACAGATAAAGCCCGGATGTTCATTTTGCATTAGTTGTCCAGGTAAGAGCCCTGCTTCTGTCAAAATTTGAAAACCATTACAAATTCCGACGATGGTTTTACCGGCTTCATCGGCTTGCTTAACAGCTTCCATAATTGGAGAAAAACGGGCCACTGCCCCAGAACGGAGGTAATCACCAAAAGAAAAGCCCCCGGGCAGAAAGATGGCATCGTATTCACTTAAATCAGTCGCATTATGCGAAACCAAAGTCGTATCAACATTAAATTCTTGTAAAGCATGTATCATATCCATATCACAATTCGAACCAGGAAATTGAATCACAGCAGCTTTCATGCTAATCCTCCAATTCTTTTAAATCGTAACGATAGGTTTCAGTATTAGCATTGATTAAAAGCGCTTCAGTCATTTTTACTAATTCCTTTTCAGCATCTTCTAAGTCATTAGCAGCAAATTTAATTTCAAAATATTTTCCTTGTTTCACCGATTCAATTTTTTCAAAACCCATATGCGTTAATCCGGTTTTAATAACTTCCCCTTGAGGATCTAAAACTGATTTTTTGTATGAAACATATACTCTTCCAAAATACATATTTATTCTCCTAATTCCTTTTGCAAGCGATCCAAGACAACTGCATAACCATCAATTAAATTTCCAGTTTCTTTTCTAAAGACATCTTTATCAAGTGATTTACCAGTAGCTTGATCAACGAGCCGCATGTTATCAGGTGAAAGTTCATCACCTAAAATTATTTTGCCTTCACTAGTGAACCCAAATTCGAATTTAATATCAACTAAATCAATGTTGATTTGATTAAATAAGGCTTTTAATTCAGCATTAATTTTAAGGGCTTGCGCTTGAATGGCTTTAATTTGTGCTTCATCAATAATTTTTAAAGCCCGAATTTGCGAGTCATTAATCATTGGGTCATCTAAAGCATCTGATTTGTAATAAAATTCTTGAACAGGAGGATCTAATTTCAACATATTAGCAACCCCAAATCGTGTTACAAAATGTCCAGAAGCAAAGTTTCGCACCACCACTTCTAAAGGAATCATTTTTAAGCGTTTAACTACGACATCGGTATCACTTTCTATACTAAGAAAATGAGTTGGAATTGCCTGATCATTTAAATATTTAAATAGTAACGAACTAATATGGTTGGTGTAATAACCTTTGTTGGCAATTGCGACTTTCTTTTTTCCGTTTAAAGCAGTAGCTTGATCTTTACTGTGTACCCATAAAACCTCGGGATCATCAGTTGCAAACATAACCTTTGCTTTACCTTCAGTAATTTGATCCCCTTTTTTAAATGTTTTCATGATGTGTATTCTCCCATTCTGCTAAAGCAGCACTGTTTTCGGCACCTAAAACTGTGATATGTCCCATTTTTCGTTTGGGTTTAATTTGATCCTTTTGGTAATCGTGAAAATGCCATTCTGGATGATTAACTAAGTCATTTCGGGCTTGGGTAAGTTGATCACCTAATAAATTAATCATCCGAATTGAATCATCAACTTGCTTGATTTGCGCAATTGGTAAGCCGGTGATGCTGCGAATATGTCCTTCGAATTGCGAAACGTTACAACCTTCAATTGAATAATGACCTGAGTTGTGAGGACGAGGAGCTAATTCATTAACGTAAACCTCGTCACCAACGACAAACATTTCAATTCCTAAAACTCCATTTAACTCTAAGGCATGCGCAATTTTACCAGCATATTGATGAGCAGCTTGAACCAATTTAGGTGGTAATTCATCGTTAACCACGGTCGTTTTTAAAATATGATCTTGATGCGTATTTTGCGCAATTGGCCAAGTTCGCACTTCTTGATTTCCATCACGAGTTACCATGATGCTAATTTCTTGATCAAACGCTAATTTCTTTTCCAAAATGAGCGGTACATCAATTTTCCCAGTTAATTTATGTAAAACTGCTTGCATTTCACTTTCGTTATCAATGTTCCATTGACCGTGACCGTCATAACCACCACTCCGCGTTTTTAAAATGGCAGGATACCCAATTTTAGCAGCAGCGGCAGGAAGATCTTCAATCGAAGCGACATTGGCAAACTTGGTGACTGGTAATCCAGTCTTTTGAATAAATTCTTTTTCTAGTAAACGATCTGAAGTAATTTTTAAGAGATTCGTTCCTTGTGGCACACTCGCTAAATCTGAAACTTGTTTTAAAGCATCAGTATCAACGTTTTCAAATTCATAAGTTAAAACATCGCAACGTTTAGCAAGTTTCGTTAAAGCTTGCACATCATCATACTCAGCCACAATTTGATCATCGGAAACTTGACCAGCTGGGGAATTTGGTTGTGGATCTAAAATAATCACGTTGTAACCCATTGGCTTAGCAGCTTCGGCCATCATGCGACCTAACTGCCCACCACCAATGATTCCAATGGTTGCGGGAGGTATGATTAGCTTATTCTTCATCAAGCTTGGCCTCACTTTCTAAGACACCTTGTGCAGCAGCTTTTCTGAAGTTAATGACATTTTCTTTAATTTTTGAATCTGTCATGGCAAGCATTTGTGCAGCTAAATACCCTGCGTTTTTGGCGCCTGAAGTTCCAATCGCAACGGTTGCTACTGGAACCCCAGATGGCATTTGGACGATACTTAATAATGAATCAAGTCCATTAAGTGCCTTACTTTTAACGGGAACCCCGATTACTGGAACGATTGTGTTAGCGGCAATCATGCCTGGTAAATGGGCAGCTCCACCAGCACCCGCAATGATAACTGAAACACCATTGTCTAAGGCACTTTTAGCAAATTTAGTTAATAAATCAGGAGTTCGATGAGCTGAAATAATTTTTTTGTCATATGAAACACCCAAGTCATCTAAAACTTTAGCGGCTTCCTTCATGGTAGGCCAATCGGAAATAGATCCCATTACAATCATAACGTTCGCCATTAATAATCTCCTTATAATTCGCGTTTTCTCAATCTTTCATACAAATTAAACCATATAGGCTCTATTAATGTCAATTAAAAGTAACTTTTTATTCAAAAATAGTTTTTAATGTTCGCGTTTTACACAAATTTAACCTATAAAAAAACGACTGAATTATCTTTCGAATTCAGTCGTTCATCGGCAAAAGCCTATATTTAATAGTAAACTGGAGTATCTCTTACTAATTTATCAAGTAAAATTTTTGCTTTTTTGTCGAATCTATCAAATTTATGATTAGTTCTAGCAAAACGATATTGTTGATTTAATTTTTTATAGTTATATTTTACAAAAACATCATTTCTAATTTTACGATTGTACTTTTTAATCGCTTTAAACTTCTTTAATTGTTCCAAAGTTTTTTGATTTGGGAAGATAATCTGTTCAAAATCATTGTTATTATGATTTTCAATTTGTTGTAAAAACTTACTTGCGTATAAATATTCCTTAACGTATTCAAAAAGTGTCTTCCCAAATGATCCATTCCCAATATATCTCTTACTTGGGCGTAACTTTTTGACATTATTTCGCATCATCCAAACACAAGATCGAATAAAACGACCACTGCTTAAATAAACCAGTAAGTTTCGATTTTCATCTAAACTTTCTGAAAGTTTAGATAATTGTTCATACATCGTTTGATTATCTTGATAACTTCCAATCATAAATGCTTTTTGGAAAAAGGTTTCAATTATATTGGGATCGCCTTTCATAATTAAATGAAATAATTCTGGAATGGCAATTAACTTCACTTCACAGTTATTTAATTTTACAAATTTTTCTTTTTCCAAATTTTGCGTTAGTAATTCCATTTTAGTTGGAACATAAAATACATAAAAATCAACATCACTAGTTTCGTTTGCTAATGATAATAGCTGTGATCCTGTTTCATAAACTAAAAAATATTTGTATCCTTCATTTTCTAAATATTGTTTTAAACTCTTTAATCCAATTGCTTCTTTATTATTTAACTTTTTCATATTAACCTCTTTAAACCTTAATTCTAACTGTTATAAAAAAGGCCGATAACCAGAGTTATCGACCTTTTATCTATTGCGTGGCAACGTCCTATCCTCGCAGGGGGCGATCCCCCAACTACTTTTGGCGTGCTGAAGCTTAACTTCTGTGTTCGGCATGGGAACAGGTGTATCCTTCAGGCTATCGCCACCACACTATTTTTCTTTGAGAACTTTGTTCTCTCAAAACTAGACAATATTATTTTCTTCCGATTAACTTCCATTGTATCTTCATTCTACTTGGTTAAGTCCTCGACTGATTAGTATTAGTCCGCTTCACGTATCACTACGCTTCCACTTCTAACCTATCTACCTGATCATCTTTCAGGAGTCTTACTTCCATATAGGAATGGGAAATCTCATCTTGAGGCGAGTTTCACACTTAGATGCTTTCAGCGTTTATCTCATCCATACATAGCTACTCAGCAATGCGCCTGGCGGCGCAACTGATACACCAGCGGTATGTCCATCCCGGTCCTCTCGTACTAGGGACAGCTCCTCTCAAATTTCCTGCGCCCGCGACGGATAGGGACCGAACTGTCTCACGACGTTCTGAACCCAGCTCGCGTACCGCTTTAATGGGCGAACAGCCCAACCCTTGGGACCAACTACAGCCCCAGGATGCGATGAGCCGACATCGAGGTGCCAAACCTCCCCGTCGATGTGAACTCTTGGGGGAGATAAGCCTGTTATCCCCAGGGTAGCTTTTATCCGTTGAGCGATGGCCCTTCCATATGGTACCACCGGATCACTAAGTCCGACTTTCGTCCCTGCTCGACCTGTATGTCTCGCAGTCAAGCTTGCTTTTGCCTTTACACTTTAGGAATGATTTCCAACCATTCTAAGCAAACCTTTGAGCGCCTCCGTTACTGTTTAGGAGGCGACCGCCCCAGTCAAACTGCCAACCAGACACTGTCTCCGCGCACGATCAGTGCGCAGGGTTAGAGTGTTCACATAACAAGGGTAGTATCCCACTGACGCCTCCACCGAGACTAGCGTCCCGGCTTCTATGGCTCCTACCTATCCTGTACAAGTTATGTAAACACCCAATATCAAGCTACAGTAAAGCTCCATGGGGTCTTTCCGTCCTGTCGCGGGTAACCTGCTTCTTCACAGGTATCTTAATTTCACCGAGTCTATCGTTGAGACAGTACTCAAATCGTTACGCCTTTCGTGCGGGTCGGAACTTACCCGACAAGGAATTTCGCTACCTTAGGACCGTTATAGTTACGGCCGCCGTTTACTGGGGCTTCATTTCGGTGCTTCGCCGAAGCTAACACTTCCACTTAACCTTCCAGCACCGGGCAGGCGTCAGCCCATATACTTCATCTTACGATTTTGCATAAACCTGTGTTTTTGATAAACAGTCGTTTGAGTCTTTTCACTGCGGCTGGCCGTGAGGCCAGCACCCCTTCTTCCGAAGTTACGGGGTCATTTTGCCGAGTTCCTTAACGATAGTTCTCTCGCTCACCTGAGGATACTCTCCTCGACTACCTGTGTCGGTTTGCGGTACGGGTAATTAATTACTAACTAGAAGCTTTTCTCGGCAGTGTGACGTCAGATACTTCTCTACTTAAATTTCGATCCTCATCATCGCTTGTCAACGCGCTTAAAAGCATTTAACTCTTAAACTGACTTACGATTTGAACACACATTTCCAATCGTGTGCATATCTTAGCCTACTGCGTCCCTCCATCGTTCAAACATAATTAACTAGTACAGGAATCTCAACCTGTTATCCATCGCCTACGCTTCTCAGCCTCGGCTTAGGTCCCGACTAACCCTGGGTGGACGAGCCCTCCCCAGGAAACCTTAGTCATTCGGTGGATCAGATTCTCACTGATCTTTCGCTACTCATACCGGCATTCTCACTTCTAAGCGCTCCAGTAGTCCTTACGGTCTACCTTCATTGCCCTTAGAACGCTCTCCTATCACGCAACATAGTTGCGTCCGCAGTCTCGGTAATATGCTTAGCCCCGGTAAATTTTCGGCGCAGAATCACTCGACTAGTGAGCTATTACGCACTCTTTAAATGGTGGCTGCTTCTGAGCCAACATCCTAGTTGTCTATGCAACTCCACTTCCTTTTCCACTTAGCATATATTTAGGGACCTTAACTGGCGGTCTGGGCTGTTCCCCTTTCGACGATGGATCTTATCACTCATCGTCTGACTCCCGGACATAAATCAATGGTATTCGGAGTTTATCTGAACTCAGTAATCCTAGATGGACCCCTTGCTCAAACAGTGGCTCTACCTCCATGATTCTAATTCCGAGGCTAGCCCTAAAGCTATTTCGGAGAGAACCAGCTATCTCCAAGTTCGTTTGGAATTTCACCGCTACCCACACCTCATCCCAGCACTTTTCAACGTACACGGGTTCGGACCTCCGGTGCGTATTACCGCACTTTCATCCTGGACATGGGTAGATCACCTGGTTTCGGGTCTACGGCAACATACTAATACGCCCTATTAAGACTCGCTTTCGCTACGGCTCCGCTTTTTCGGCTTAACCTTGCATGCAACTGTAACTCGCCGGTTCATTCTACAAGAGGCACGCCATCACCCATTAACGGGCTCTGACTGCTTGTAGGCACATGGTTTCAGGAACTATTTCACTCCCCTTCCGGGGTGCTTTTCACCTTTCCCTCACGGTACTGGTTCACTATCGGTCACTAGGGAGTATTTAGCCTTGGGAGATGGTCCTCCCAGATTCCGACGACGTTTCACGTGTGTCGCCGTACTCAGGATCCTGAACTGAGGGTATTTGATTTCGTTTACGAGACTATCACTCTCTTTGGTGTAGCTTCCCAACTACTTCAACTATCAAATACTTTTGTAACTCAAATGTTCAGTCCTACAACCCCGAACCACAAGGGTTCGGTTTGGGCTGTTCCCCGTTCGCTCGCCGCTACTTAGGGAATCGAAATTTCTTTATATTCCTGTGGGTACTTAGATGTTTCAGTTCCCCACGTCTGCCTCTGCATAGCTATGTATTCACTATACAGTGACCAGTCATAACACTGGTCGAGTTTCCTCATTCGGAAATCTCCGGATCAAAGCTTACGTACAGCTCCCCGAAGCTTATCGCAGTTAGTTGCGTCCTTCATCGGCTCCTAGTACCAAGGCATTCACCATGCGCCCTTATTAACTTAACCTATAATCCGATGGATTATAAATTATTTGAGTTTTAGCGATTAAAACTAATTAAAAAACTCAAAAATAACACAATGGTTATTTCTCGGTTCAATTATATAAAAATATAATTATTACAGAAAATAATATTATCTAGTTTTCAAAGAACAAAATTAAGAGAGTAGATACTCTCAAAACTGACCAAGATTTTGATTAATGTAAGGTTCCGAATTATTCCTTAGAAAGGAGGTGATCCAGCCGCAGGTTCTCCTACGGCTACCTTGTTACGACTTCACCCTAATCATCTGTCCCACCTTAGGCGGCGGACTCCTAAAAAGGTTATCCAACCGACTTTGGGTGTTACAAACTCTCATGGTGTGACGGGCGGTGTGTACAAGACCCGGGAACGTATTCACCGTGGCATGCTGATCCACGATTACTAGCGATTCCAACTTCATGCAGTCGAGTTGCAGACTGCAATCCGAACTGAGAACGACTTTAAGAGATTAGCTTGACCTCGCGGTTTCGCAACTCGTTGTATCGCCCATTGTAGCACGTGTGTAGCCCAGGACATAAGGGGCATGATGATTTGACGTCGTCCCCACCTTCCTCCGGTTTATCACCGGCAGTCTCTCTAGAGTGCCCAACTTAATGCTGGCAACTAAAGACAAGGGTTACGCTCGTTGCGGGACTTAACCCAACATCTCACGACACGAGCTGACGACAACCATGCACCACCTGTCATTCTGTCCCCGAAGGGAACGTCTAATCTCTTAGATTGGCAGAAGATGTCAAGTCCTGGTAAGGTTCTTCGCGTAGCATCGAATTAAACCACATGCTCCACCGCTTGTGCGGGTCCCCGTCAATTCCTTTGAGTTTCAACCTTGCGGTCGTACTCCCCAGGCGGAATGCTTAATGCGTTAGCTGCGGCACTGAAAGGCGGAAACCTTCCAACACCTAGCATTCATCGTTTACGGCATGGACTACCAGGGTATCTAATCCTGTTTGCTACCCATGCTTTCGAGCCTCAGCGTCAGTTACAGACCAGATAGCCGCCTTCGCCACTGGTGTTCCTTCATATATCTACGCATTTCACCGCTACACATGAAGTTCCACTATCCTTTTCTGCACTCAAGTTTATCAGTTTCCGATGCACTTCTCCGGTTAAGCCGAAGGCTTTCACATCAGACTTAATAAACCGCCTGCGCTCCCTTTACGCCCAATAAATCCGGACAACGTTTGCCACCTACGTATTACCGCGGCTGCTGGCACGCAGTTAGCCGTGACTTTCTGGTTAGATACCGTCATACCGTGAGCAGTTACTCTCACAGCTGTTCTTCTCTAACAACAGAGTTTTACGAGCCGAAACCCTTCTTCACTCACGCGGCGTTGCTCCATCAGACTTTCGTCCATTGTGGAAGATTCCCTACTGCTGCCTCCCGTAGGAGTATGGGCCGTGTCTCAGTCCCATTGTGGCAGATTACCCTCTCAGGTCTGCTACGTATCATCGCCTTGGTGAGCTATTATCTCACCAACTAGCTAATACGCCGCGGGTCCATCCAGAAGCACTAGCACAAAGGCCAGCTTTGAAACAAGAACCATGTGGTTCTTGTTGTTATACGGTATTAGCATCTGTTTCCAGGTGTTATCCCCTTCTTCTGGGCAGGTTACCCACGTGTTACTCACCAGTTCGCCACTCAGTCGGATCCAAAATCATCTCGGTGCAAGCACCAAGAATCAAATGGACGACTTCGTTCGACTTGCATGTATTAGGCACGCCGCCAACGTTCGTCCTGAGCCAGGATCAAACTCTCATTTTAGAAATGAGAACTTTACTAGCTCTTATTTATTTGTTTTTGCAAATTGACATTGCATATTTGTTTAATTTTTAAACTAAGTTTAAAAATTATCCTTACACTTTATTGTAATCAAAATCTTGTTCAGTTTTCAAAGATCTACTCAATAATGTATCGTCTCAAACGGTACTTTATTAATATATCATATTGGTCAAGAAAGGTCAAGGATTTTATTCAAAAAATTTAAAATTAATTTCAAATCATTAAACACTTAACATTTCCGCGTCAACAATATTAAACTATATACCCTTCAAATTAAGATGTCAACACTTTGGTCAAAAAAAGTCAAAAATATTTCCAATTACTTAAATTCAATATAAAAAGCATCTGAAATTTAAATCCAGATGCTTCCTTACAATTACATTTTAGACCACGTTTCTGAGCCAATCGTTGGAAACAAACTAATCATATGTTTAATTTGTTTTGGCGTTAACTGAAACTCAATCGCTGGAAGAATCGTACTAATTGCGTCTTCGGCTTGATCACTAATTTCAGTTGCCCCAACAACTAAGCCTTTCTTATCATAAATTATTTTGCTAATTCCTTTATTTTCATTTTTAGTCATTCTATACCAGTCATTTGCTAAATTAATTTCTTTAATCGTATATTCATCTGGTTTTAATTCAGCTTCGTCTACAGAAACACCAACTTGAGCAATTCGTGGCGTTGTAAAAACTGCGCTTGGAACTGCTGGATAATTAATTGCTTGATCATTTTCACCCGAAAATAATGAAGTTAGATATTCTGATTCAAAAATTGCGGTTGGCGTTAACTTTCCAACTTTTTTATCAATTACATCTCCCGTAGCATAAATACTAGGTACACTGGTTTGTAAATGATCATTAACTTGAATTCCATTTCGATTATATTTAACGCCAACTTTATTCAAGCCGATTCCAGTAACGTTAGCTGGACGACCAGTAGCATTTAAAATCCAGTCAGCTTTAAAATCTCCCTTGTTCGTCTTGACCACTAAGTTGTCTCCATCTTTTTCAATTCTTTGTGGTTCAACATCGCTAACAAATTTAACCCCTAAGTTAGTTAATTGTTCTAACAAATTTTTTACAAATGGTTGATAAAATTTTCTCAATGCTACTTTATGATGCATTAAAACTGTTACTTTCGTTCCGGCAGAAGCAGCAATATTAGCAAATTCAAGGGCAATATAGCCTGAACCAATTACCGTCATCCGTTTTGGCTTGGTTTTCAAATTCAATAAATCAGTTCCATCATTAGTAAGTTCACTACCAGGAATATCAAGTTTACGATAATGTGCTCCAGTTGCAATTACAATTTTATCAGCGGTATACAATTTATTAGCAACTTTTAGCGTATGCGCATCGACTAACTTACCTTTACCATGAATCAAATCAATTCCGGCTTTAGTCATCATTTTAGCAATTGCATCTGGTAAAGGTGCAATCACTTCATCTTTATGTTCAACGTTAGCTTTCCAATCAATCGTCGGTACACCATTTAGACCTGAACCTTGTAATTCTTGAACATTATGCTGTGTCGTCGGAATCATAGCAAGTGAAATTTTCGCATTACATCCGCGATTGGGACAAGTTCCACCAATCAGGCCTGATTCAATCACTCCTAATTGATATCCTTTACTAGCTAATGGAATTGCCCCATTAAAAGCTCCATGCCCACTACCTAAATATAAAACATCATAATTAAAATTATCACTCATCGTCTTGCTCCTTAGTATTTCTCTAATTTCACTAAGTATAGAGCCGTCTTACTTTAATACAAACATTAGCTACGAAAAAAAGCTCATCCACTGACGCAGATGAGCTTCAAATTATTTATTTTTTCTTTCGTTTAAAAATCAACACAATTAGTAGAATTACAATAAGTAATAATAATACACCAAAGATATAATACCAAACTGGAACAGTACTAATCGTTTTATAAGCATCCGTTGATTGAATTGATTTTTGTTGTGACACTACAAAATTCTTTTCAAAATGCCAAGTTTTCCCAGTTTTTGCATCCTTGATATTTAAATCAAGGGAGTACTTGCCACTCTTTAAATGCTGCTTATTAAGCGGAATTAAGTAATCAAATTGTGAATTTGGTGCAATCGAGCGACTCGTATTATTCACAGCCAAGACTTGTTTATTTTGGTGATTATATACTTTCGCATCAACATCAAGGTTATTAGCATAAACCATCGCTGAATTTTGTAACTTGACTTGAAGTTGATTATTAACTGGAGAAGTTTCCAAATCAACCTTTTTCAATTTTAAATTTGGAACCGTTTTTTGATCATTTTCATGAATTAAAACTGACGTTACAAAGTTAAATCGGTTTGTATATCCATTTTCAGCATGTGATTTAAGCGTTTTTCTAACGTAAATTCCACCTAATAATTCACCATCAAATTTTTCAGCAGGCATCTTAACCTTAAATTCAACTTGTTTGGAACTATGTGGTTTGATGGTTACTTTCGTTTTTTGGGGGCTAACCAATTTTTGAAAATCATACGTTTTATCAACTAGTTGACTAGCTTGATCTTTATTTGGTGAGTAATCAATAATTAAATTCTGGTTAGTAACTGCATTATTAGCGTAAACTTCAAAGTCGTTACTAGCATTACTATCATTAGAAATTGTGATTTTAAAATTTGTAATTTGATTAGGTTTCAAGTTTAAATCAAAGTACGGTTTAGTTGCATCAACTTGATTAGCCGGTTGATCACGAACAACACTAAACTCTGCTCCACCAGAATTCGCCTGAACTGAATTACCCAAAAATCCAGCAATCAAAGTCAAACTTAGTACTAAAATAATTTTTAAACAAAATTGTTTGTTAAATTTCACGGGCTTTTATCCTTATTAAATTAGTTAATTCCGTCGGTAATTGTGTAGTCAATTGTACCTGTGTATTTACCAGATTTAATACCATTAGCAGTTGATAAATCCATTACTGAACTAGTATCACCTGAAGAAAGGGTACCATTTGAACTTGCATTACCAGTTGCAACTTTGTTAGCTGCAGATTGACCTGGTGTTGAAGAATAAATATTTACGTTTTGTGCACCGCTTAATTGCCCTTTAGTAGTAGCATCAATTGCACCATCAGCTGCTGAAACTAGTAAGTCCTTAACTGGCAACACTGCATCACTATTCTTCAATGGACTAGCACTAGCTGTAATCGTATAACCATTACTATCCCCAGTTAAGTTGGTAGCAGTATATGGGTTGTTTCCGTTTGTTTTATATTGAGTTACGGTACTTGAAAGTTGATTAGTTCCAAAATCATAAGTAGGAACTTTATCTAAAGTAAGTTGTCCCGTCGTTGGTGTAGTAAAAGTGATGTAAGTATTTCCTTGGGCTTTTCCAGCTGTGGGAGCTGTTGGAGTGGTATCATCGGCATTAGCAACTCCATAAGCTGATGCACCAAGGACAAATGCTACTGATCCAATCATTAATAAACCTTTTTTTAATTTCATATTTTCGTGCTCCTATACTAATATTTTTAACGAGTAAATTTATTTCTCAATTACAAACTCATTTGTAATCGGTGAATAAAAATTATATCATTAAGTATAATATAACTCAATCATATAGAGGATACAAGCAATGTTAAAATCCAAAAAAATAAAACAATTTAGTCTCATTATTTTACTTCCTTTATTAGGAATATTACTGATGTTTGTTTCTCCTAAACAGACCCATGCAGATATTTCAATCAGCGGATCAACTTATCATGTTACTAATGGTAACGATTTATGGAATCTATTAAGCGATAGCGATAATTATTGGAGTGGAACTAGTTCATGGATCAATCCAAAACCATCCCATACTCCCCCAACTGATCTTACCATTGCCGTTGATGGTCCAATTACACTACCAAGTAGTAATCCAAATTTATATAGTGGATTAACCAATGTAACAGTTGACTTTCAAAACCAACCTTTCTACGTTGAATCAGAAAATGGTTCTACAATAAATGTAAGCAGTAACTCACAAGCTAGCAAGTTAAACATAAAAAACGTTAATATCCAGTCACCAGCCGGACAAAACGATAACCGTGCCTATTATGTATACCAACCTGATGGTTCTAAGCTTACACAGTTTTGGCCTCCACTTAGTAGA
The DNA here is from genome assembly GCF_044054575.1 of Fructilactobacillus frigidiflavus. Taxonomy (GTDB): domain Bacteria; phylum Bacillota; class Bacilli; order Lactobacillales; family Lactobacillaceae; genus Fructilactobacillus; species Fructilactobacillus frigidiflavus. The sequence goes on along the minus strand of NZ_CP168716.1, from coordinate 1,099,794 downwards.
AAATACGAATTCTATACTACTAGTAACGGAATCTTATTCTCAGCTAATTCTAGTGGTGGAGCAACCGCTACAAATCCAACCATTATTTATACCAATGTTAATTACAACTGTCCTGGTGATTTAACTAATAATCAACCGCTTACTACTAATGCAATTCCCGTGGAATTTCAGGGAAATAATAACTTCACCACAGGGACCACTGCTAATCAATTAGCCCAAATTCCTAATATAAAAGTAACGTCTGGAACCACTACGATGTCCGGAAATGGGATTAATGCATTTTCTTACGGACTAATTAATCCTACCAATAACCAAGCCTTTCCAATCAAGGTATCGAATGGAGCAACGTTAAACATTAATAATAACTCTTCAAGAAGTCAGATGTTTAATTTTAATCATTCCAGTAATCCCCTTCAAATCAATAACTCTGGAAGCTTAAACCTTAATAATAATGGAAACTCCAACGTATTTAGTAACGGCGTAACTGGAGTTGATTTAAATAATAATGGACAAGCTAGTTTAACAGCAACTACTTCAATTTTTAACAGTGCAACTATGGGAACTGCTCGGGTAAATATGGACTTGGCATCCGGTTCCCAAACCTTACTTGCCTCTAAAAATAATGCCCCCTTCTCTAATCAAAGTCCTTGGGGATCAGGAAGTTTGCTTAAATTCCACCCTAACGCTAAATTCTTATCATATAGTGGAATGACATATTCAGCTGGTGGATTAACTAACAATAAAAATTCTGATATTCCAGTTGAATTTATTGGTACAGGCTCTGGCTCAAATGGCTATAAAACTAATCAATTTCCTAATAATGTTGATTCTTATAACAATTTAACCCCGATTTCAAGTAGATTTAATCCAGCTAATACGGTTATGAGTTCTAGTGACCTAACTAATTTCGATGCCAACGCCCTTACCTTAGCAGGGCAACTCGCATTCACTGATACTAGTACAAAAAATTATTATTGGGAATATTCACTTGATAAATTGCCAGTTCAAGCTGGCTTCCTTGCCCGGACAAGTGGAGATAACTTGAATTTCAACGTCATTGATTCACTTGCAAATGAAGCTAAATTCAAAATTAATGCGGCTTATACGCCTAACCAAGCTGGGCAACCATTTACAATGTGGTTTGTTAACCAAAAACAACAAACTCAACTCAATCAAAACGCTCAAACTGTTTTAAGCAGTGATCAAATGGATAAAAATGGATCTAATTATCAAAAGGCTTTTACAAACGATCAAGGATTGGTCATTAAAGCTGATAATAAAGCCAAATCTGGTCAATATTCTGGAGTAGTTGATTGGACGCTCTTAAATGGAATTTAATTGAATCAACTTAAATCAAAAAGAGGAACCTAAAAAATATTTAGGTTCCTCTTTTTAATTATTTTAATTTATACAAGATATATTCCATATCATTACCTTGCGAAATTTGTGAATGATGCGCTCGCATTGCATAGTTCTGGTTTAAGGCTTTTAAGCCCCGTCCGTAAGCATTTTTCTGATAGGTAGTTTCAATTTGATGCTGTAAATTACGATTAGAAGTCGACTTAACACAAATCACTACCCATTTGACTTTGCGTTGTTCAATGGCAGCTGCTGCAGTATCCATCATTTCGGGTAATTTATGATAAGAAATATTGTTACGTTCAAAGAAATGAATCGTTGGATAAGCACCAGAAGTAGTATAGAATCCATTTTCCAAAAAACCAAAGGCAAGCAATGTTGGTCGTCCACTACTTTCCTGCCGCATAATTCGGCCAAATTCAATTTGAGCAGAACTAGTACGATGTTTTTCGCCTATGCTAGATGTGATGGCTGGATTATTCGGAATAAAGCGCGAAAATTGTAAATTTGAGTTTACTGACAAGGTCATACATAAAGCAAATAACCAAGTAAAAACAAACACACTCTGCCATTTTTTAAAGGCTGATAATTTTAACTTGTGGCTCAAAGCAATCATTAAGAGCACGAATAAAACCAAAATGTAAGGAAAATATGCTAACAAATAATATGGGCCAAACGTTCCCCCACATAACGCTAACAGAGCATTGGTAAACATCATAATCATTAATAGGGATTTAATCTGCCATCCCGCCAAAATTTTACGACTAAAGAAAACAAATAATAAGCCTAAAACAATGACGAATGTAATCACTGGATTACTGAAAAGTAATAACTGTACAAAGGTCCAAAGCGACGTAGCTAGTCTTTCAAACCAAGTGCCGTTGACCGATCCATAACGAAAAATATTAGTATAGAAGTAAACGTTAAAAAACGGTTTAAGTCCGTGGACCATCCCAAAATAAATTAGCCAAGGAATGGTAGTGGTTAAAAAACCTAACCCACTTGGCCAAATTAGATCACGCAGATTACTCCACTGACGCTTAATTGCGTATAACAAGAACATAAATATGTAAAAAGCAATCCACGATCCCAGTAACGTATATTTAGAAAAAAATACTATCCCTACCAAACCACCTTGAAAATACCAAGTCCATTTGGCAATTGCAAAATGATGCTGATGAGCTTTCAAACTAACATAGATTAAGGATAACATCGCTGGATATATAAAGAATTCAACCGTGGCCCCATATGAGTAGTACGGTTCCATTAATACAAATACGGGCGCAAATAAAGCGATGACCACAGCCACTTTAGTAGACGAAAATAACTTTCCAATTTTAAAAGTAATCCATAAAATTGCAAACAAAATTGCAATTTCAAAGATTGCCGATCCTAAAAAAGTATGAAAGGAAATTAATGATGCTAATCCATATAACAGATAAACATAGGGTCCCTTTTGTTCAAAAACATCCTTGTATGGTACAAAACCATGCATCATGGCTTTTCCAACGGTCATATAGTTATTATTATCACCAGAATAGTTAAACTCATAAACTGGTGAACTATAGGAAAGTAGCCCGATTAAAACCACACTTAATAATAAAAACATTCCTATCACTAAAAAACTTGATTTTTTTTGCATTTTTTCAATCATTTTTTACACCTTTAATTTCAAAAATAAAGCAGTCCTTTTTATAAAAGACCACTTCTATAAGAATTATGCTTTTTTAAATTGGTGTCAATAGCTTTTAGCTTAAAATTTAAGGTTGAGCGCTAGAATTAAACCAAAAATCAAAAATGTCCCCATTAAAATCAAAATATCAACTCGGTTCCATTTCATTTGGCGTAAATGGGTTCGATGTTTCCCATCCGTATAGCCTCGTAAAATCATCGCAGCCGCTAACTGTTCGGCGCGACGAAAGACACTCATAAATAATGGAATTAAGATGGCAAGGTTAGTCCGAATTTTTTTAATTAAGGTACGTTTTTGAAAATTAACGCCCCGCGCTTTTTGGGCATTACGCAGATTGAGAACTTCATCAGTTAAAGTTGGGACAAAGCGGAGTGCAATTGCGGCTACCAACCCGATATCATCAAGGTTAACTCCGACAAATTTTAAGGGAGAACACATCCCTTGAATTGTTTGAGCAATCTCAGCGGGATCAGTAGTCATTAAATAAATTGTCAAAATTACAATCGCAATTAAGAAACGCAAAAAGGCTAAAATTGCAATCTGCACCCCAAAACTTGAAATGGTAAAAATTCCCCAATGCCAAAAAATGGTGCCCCCTTTACTAAATAGGACTTGGATTATTGAAGTTAGCAAAATCATATAAATAAAAAATTGCGTTCCTTTAAGAAAAAAATGCCACCCAGCTTGAGAGTTTTGGATTATAATCCCACAGACCACTAATAAAATTACAAAACCCAACCAAATATGGTTAAGAAAACTAGCAATGATTAATAATACTGCTGCAATTAATTTCAGACGTGGATTTAAACGATAAATCAAACTCGTCCCCGGAAGATATTGACCAAAAATAAAATTACTCATGGTTAACCTCCTCTGGTTTAAATTGCTGCAATAACTGCTTGATTAATTCAGAACTTGTAATGGGCAATTTGTTGGTAAAATGCTGTCCTTGCATTACTTTAAGGTAAAATTGAGCAGCTTCTGGTAATTCAACTACTGGCTCAGTAGCAGAAAATAAATCAGTCGGATTGGTTTCACGAATTACTGTTCCATTTTCCATGACCACCACCCAATCGGCAAATTCGGCCACATTTTCCATCGAGTGGGTCACCATAATAATGGTCATTCCCCCTTGAGTTTGTAGTTCTTTCAGTAACTTCATCAAACTTTGATTTCCAACTGGATCTAAACCCGCACTAGGTTCATCTAAAACTAACACTTCTGGTTCACAGGCTAAGACGCCAGCTAAAGCAACGCGCCGCATTTGTCCACCTGATAGTTCAAAGGGTGAATGTTCCAATAAATCCGTTCCAATGCCTACTTTGGTTAACCAAGTTTGCGCTAATTGCCGAGCTTCTGCTTCTGATTTTCCAAAATTCAGTGGCCCAAACATGACATCTTGTAAGACCGTTTCCGCGAACAGTTGATTCTCTGAAAATTGAAAAACCATCCCGACTTTTTTCTGGACATCATTAAGCTGTTTGCTTTTAGTGTAGCGGTCAATTAGTTGATTGCCAATGACAATTTCCCCAGCTGACGGTAACTCTAATCCATTCAACAATTTAATTAAAGTCGATTTACCACTTCCTGTTTTCCCAATCACTGCGGTAAATTGGTGCTCAGGAAAAGTTAGCGTCACGTTTTTTAAGGCGGTAAATTCCATCGGACTATTTAAATGATATGTATAGTCAACGTTTTTTAATTTAATTTCCATAATTGCTTAATTAACTCCTCTTCCTTTAAATATTCCTCAGGAAAGTCAAAAGCTTGTTGGACTTGATAAGATAATGGCACACTTAAGCCGCATTGCTTTAGTAGTTTCGTTTGCACATAGATTTGTCCTGGTGTTCCTTGAGCCACAATCTCACCCTGATTTAAAATCACAATTTGATCAGATAGTTTTGTCTCATTAATATCATGAGTAATTTCTAGAACCGTGGTGCCCTGTTCATCATGAAGTTGGTGAACCACTTTTAAAATTTTACTGCGCGTTTTTGGGTCAAGCATACTAGTTGCTTCATCTAAGATAACTAAATCGGGCTGTTGTGCTAACACACTGGCTAAAGCCACTCGTTGTTTTTGTCCACCTGATAATTGATTAGGCGCTTGATTAAGAAAAGCATCCATCTCAACTACTTTTAGAGCATTCATCACTCTAGTTTTCATCTCTTCAGTTGGCATTCCTTGATTTTCTAACCCAAAAGCCACATCGTCTAAAACGGTTGAACTAACAAATTGATTTTCGGGATTTTGAAAAACCATGCCAATGTGGGAACGGATGTCATTTCCATTACTTTCGTTCATCTTTTTACCGAATACTTGAATCGAAATACTGGGCTCATCTAACAGACCAACAATTAACTTGGCTAAGGTTGATTTACCACTTCCGTTAGCTCCAATTAAGGAAACCCATTCCCCTTGATGAACGGTTAAATTAAGCTTTTTCAAAATCGATTGGGTTTGATTAGGATAATGATAGATTAAATTTTTAATTTCAATTACTTTTTTATTCATGCTATTCCCCTGCTAAATAAAGAGCACTTCATTTTTTGAAGTCCTCTTTATTTTACCATTTTGTTATTTAGATTGGCGGTGCTTTAGAAGTGGTAAACAAATTAAAGGAACGACCACAGCTGCTAAAATGGTTTCTGGAATACTATTAGTCCCAACCGCCGTCATTAAAACTTTAATAATTAAGCTTGGATCACTAACCCCATAAGCATGAGCAACCGAAGGAGTCCGATAGAACGTTGCTATCATCCCGAGCACCAGAACGGCATTAGTCAAACTACCAACAATTGCCGTAATCACTAATGTAAATGCTGGTTTTAACTTAGTTTTCGTTAAGCCAATAAACAAATAACCAGCTACAACTCCAATCAAAATCCGCGGCAAAATTGAAATGATCGGATTCGTAAAAATTAGTGGTTGAACCGGACTGGTGGGGGCAGTAAAGGCTTTTATAAAAGATAACAAGCCCCAAACACCACCAACAATTCCCCCATCAACGGGTCCTAGCATCACGGCAGCGATAATCACAGTAATGTGAATGGTCGTTAAACTAAGTGGCCCAACTGGAATATAGCCAAATAACGGCACGAAATTTTGTACAATGATAATTGCAATAAATAAAGCCAAAATTGAAATACGATATGCTTTTGATTTTCTTAACACAAGTCATTTCCCCTTTGAATTAATAATCAAATTATACGCTAAAAATCGAATCATTTTCTGCTTAAATTGATAAGCTTACGTTTGTCACGCTTTTTATCATAACAAATTATGCAATTTGTAACATCAAAGAAAGTCATTGTGCTAGAATAACGGAAAAACGTGGAGGCTTTAAAATGGAAAAATTAAAAGAATTACAAAAGTATGTTAAAAATCAAAACCTAGACGTTGCTTACATTAGTAACTATGAAGATGTCCAATATTTTACGGGGTTCGGTAGCGATCCAATTGAACGAGTCTTAGCATTGGTAGTTTTTCCCGATGCTGATCCATTTCTATTCGCCCCAGCCCTTGAAGTCGAAGACATTCAAAAATCAGGTTGGCCCTATGAGGTCTTTGGCTACTTAGATCATGAAAAGCCCTTCGCGATGATTGCCAATCACATCAAAAAAGTTAAGCCTAATCCAGTTAACTGGGGCATTGAAATGAACAATTTAGTCGTTGATCGTTTACAGGCCTTGGAAAAAGAATTTCCAACTGCTAACTTCAAGCATGATTTAACCAGTGAAGTTGAACGGCTTCATTTAATTAAGACTCCTGATGAAATTGAAAAACTTCGGGCTGCTGGTCAAGAAGCTGATTTTGCATTTAAAGTTGGTTTTGAAACCATTAAGCCGGGAATTACTGAAGCTGATGTTGCTGCTGAAATTGAATATCAATTAAAAAAACGTGGTGTCATGCAAATGAGCTTTCCTACTTTGATTCAAGCCGGAAAACATGCTTCTCAACCTCATGGTGATACAAGCACTCGTAAAATTGAAGATCATGAATTAGTCTTACTTGATTTAGGGACGGTTCATGACGGTTACATTAGTGATGCTAGCCGAACGGTTGCCGTTGGTAAATTAAACGATACTCAAGCCGATATCTACAAAGTTTGTTTAGAAGCTCAATTAGCAGCGCAAGCAGCCGTTAAACCAGGAATTACTGCTGCTGAACTAGATAAAATTGCTCGGGATATCATTGAAAAAGCAGGTTATGGCGAGTACTTTATTCACCGACTTGGTCACGGAATTGGGATGAGTGAACACGAATTTCCTTCAATTATGGAAGGAAACGATTTAAAATTGGAAGAAAACATGTGTTTCTCCCTTGAACCCGGAATTTACATCCCTGGCGTGGCTGGTGTTCGAATTGAAGATTGTGTAAGAGTTACCAAAGATGGATGTGAACCATTTACCCATACTGCCAAAACATTACAAACCGTTTTTAAATAACTAGTAAAAGCTGACTTCGGTTGGCTTTTTTTAATAAAAAATTATGATAAATTTATCACAATTTGATTGTGTAAAAATTAACAGCATGCTACAATCATTTATGTAAACGATTACAGAAGAACTCAAACGAGGTATATTTAAATGAAAGTTATTGTAGTAGGTTGTACTCACGCTGGTACTTTTGCAGTTAAACAAACGATTGCTGATCATCCCGACGCAGATGTGACTGTATATGAAATGAATGATAACATTTCCTTTTTATCATGTGGAATTGCCCTTTATTTAGGGAAAGAAATTAAAAATAATGATCCCCAAGGACTATTTTATTCAAGTCCAGAAGAACTAAGTACCCTTGGTGCTGATGTACAAATGCGTCACCAAGTTACTAATGTTGATCCTGATGCAAAAACAATTAAAGTTAAAGATTTAGTTACCAATGAAGAAAAAGAAGAATCATATGACAAATTAATTATGACAACTGGTTCACAACCAACGATTCCTCCAATTCCAGGAATTGATAGTAGCCGAGTTTACCTTTGTAAAAACTATAATGATGCCCAAAAATTATTCAAAGAAGCACCCAAGGCTAAAACTATCACCGTAATTGGTTCTGGTTACATTGGTGCCGAACTTGCGGAAGCCTACTCTAACCAAAATTACAACGTTAACTTAATTGATGGTTCTGATCGAGTACTTTACAAGTACTTTGACAAAGAATTTACTGATATTTTAGCAAAAGATTATGAAGCACACGGTGTTAACTTAGTGTTGGGCTCAAAAGTTGCTGCTTTTGAAGAAGTTGCAGATGGTATTGTTACCAAAACGAATGACGGCCAAGAAGTTAAATCTGACATTGCCATTCTTTGTATCGGTTTCCACCCTAATACCGAGCTTCTCAAGGGTAAGGTTAAGATGATGGATAATGGTGCAATTATTACAGATGAATACATGCACGCATCTAACCGCGATATTTTTGCTGCCGGTGATAGTGCTGCAGTGCACTACAATCCTACTAACTCCAATGCTTACATTCCCCTCGCTACCAATGCTGTTCGTCAAGGAATGCTAGTTGGTCAAAATTTAACTGAAGATAAAGTTAAATATATGGGAACCCAATCATCATCTGGACTTAAATTATATGGTCGGACTTATGTTTCAACTGGAATTAATACTGCTTTAGCAAAGGCCAATCACTTAAAAGTTAGTGAAGTAGTAATTTCTGATAACTACCGTCCTGAATTTATGTTATCAACTGACGAAGTTTTAATGTCACTAGTCTATGATCCAGAAACTCGAGTTATCTTGGGAGGAGCCCTTTCAAGTATGTATGATGTTTCCCAATCTGCTAACGTTTTATCAGTATGTATTCAAAATAAAAATACAATTGATGACTTAGCAATGGTTGATATGTTATTCCAACCTCAATTTGACCGTCCTTTTAACTACCTAAATATTTTAGGACAAGCTGCTCAAGCACAAGCTGACAAAGCAAATAAATAATTAAAAAAATGACAAAGTTAAACTTAAACCCTTAACTTTGTCATTTTATTGTTTTATACTGTTTAAATTGTTAATTAATAGGAGGACACATATGTTTAAAGCATATCGCAACTTTTGGAATAACATTTTCAACTTTAGTGGAACAGCAACTCGTTTAGAATTTTTCGTTCCCTTCCTTTTCAACTTTGCCTTAGCAATTATTTTTGCTTGGATCATTGGCTTAACGGCTGGATCTACATCAGGCCAATTCGTAACGTTTATTTATACGATTGTTTTCGCCTTAGTTTGGGTGGGAAATATTTCAGTTACAGTTCGTCGCTTACATGCCTCTAACCACTCTGGTTGGTGGTTTTGGATTCAATTTGTTCCCATCATTGGTAACATTTGGATTTTCATTTTAATGATTTTACCTAATACGGCAAATCGTCGGAACTAAGTTGATTTTTTAGAGAAAAGAGAAAGGCTGATGGCCTCTCTCTTTTTTGTATGTGATTATTTAAGCCCTTCAATCATGAGCTTTTTATAAATTTCAATAAAATTAAAGTACATTTCTTCAGTAATATATTCGTTAGAACTGTGGAGTGATGAATTTCCTGGTCCAAAAATTATCATCGGAAAATCAGTTGGTTTTTTAACTAAAAATTTAGCCGCGTCAGTCGTATAAGACCCACCAAATAAAGAAATCTTTTCCTTAGTGACTTCTTCACCAATCTTTTGGCCAAGTTTAATTAATGAATTATCTTTATCTCCATCAACTGGTGGCAAATTCATTAAAATTTCCATGGCAAATTGATATTTAGGATCCGTTTTTTCTAATTTTTTGATGGCATCTTCAATAATTCGAATAACTTTTTCGTTATTAAAATCGTCAATGGTCCGCGAATTCAATTGAACTTCAGCTGTTCCTGGAATTGAATTAACTTGGGTTCCACCCTTCATCACGGTAAAGTTAAATAAAAACTTTCCGGTTTCAGGATCAGTATGTTCAACGTCCCCAATTTCTTGATTAATGAGGGACAATAAATCTAACATATTTTGTAAGGCATTGTTTCCTAAATCGGGCATCGAACTATGTGCAATTTTACCCATCGCCTTTAACTGAATGTCTAACGAACCTTTGTGGGCATAACAAATTTTGTACCCCGTTGGTTCTCCGATGATTAAACCATCGACGTCATCCATAAAACCTTGTTCCGTTAATTGTTCGGCACCAAATTCACCAACTTCTTCACCTAAAGTGATTAGCAGTTTAATGGTTCCCTTAAAAGGAGTTTGACTTTGCTTCAATTCAATCAGGGCAATTATCATTGCGGCAACACCACTCTTCATGTCGCAAGTTCCCCGACCATATAGTTTTCCAGCAATTTCAGTTAATTCAAAAGGATCTGTATTCCAATCACCGACCGCATCAACAACATCTTCGTGTCCACTAAAAGCTAAAACTGGCTGCCCACTACCAATTTCAGCGACTAAATTAGCCCGGTGTGGGGCATATTGGACTATTTCTGATTCAATCCCATATTTATCTAAAAAGGCAGCTAAATATTCTGCAACTGCTTCTTCATTATCGTTCACTGAACGAATTGCAACTAAGTCAGCTAGCAGCTTAATTTTTTCATTTTTATTCATTACATTTCGTCCTTTCGTTGTAACAAGAATACATGAAATTAATGAAAAAGTAAATTTGTTTCAATCAAAAAAGAGTAAATCACGAATGATGATTGTGATTTCACTCTTTTTTCATTTAATTTAAATAATCAATTAGCTTTTGATTATCATTATACTGATTAGATAATTCAATTTCTTTTCCAAAATTATCATAAAAACGACCAGTTTGCTTTTGATATGGTTCATCAAATAATAAGTGACTCACAATTGTCACTACATTTTCAGTTAATCCCCTGGTATATGGCATTAAATTACTTTTTACATCTCCAGGATAAAAACTATTAACTATGGTTTCACTAGCTTTAAATTGGTTTGCTAAAAATTTCATTAATAATGTTTTATGCGTTAATTCCCAAGCAATCATTTCTAATGTATTATTTTGTTGCTGACAAATTGGTAGTAACTTAATTGCACTGGGTCTCCCTGTCACAATTAAGATTTTACTTTGCTGTAAAACAGAGATTAAATTTTCAACTAACTTGTAATGACTTAAAAGATTATTTTGCAGATTTTGGGTAGCATTAACGGGATAAACCCCATGACATAAGATTAAGCCGTCAACTTTACTAACTAGTTGTTTAATTTTTTCAGCTACTAATTTAACTTGACTAGGATCTGCTAAATCACTTTGAAGAAACTTAACTCGTTGACCAAGCTGGCTTTTAACTAGTTTTCCTTTTTGTAAACTTCTTCCAATCAAAATTAAATTTACATCCTGATAGTTTAATAAATCTTTAGCAATGGCTAATCCAACTCCTGAAGTCCCACCGGTTATTACAATATTTTTATTCATTATCATTTACCATAATTTTAGCTAAATTTTGTAAATTAACTTTAAAAGCATGTTTAATAACTGGCCTAAACAATGTAATTGGCAAATTAATTTCATTGGTTAAAATGAACTCTTCAACAATTATAGTATCATTATTTTCGGAACAAACCTTAAACGCCAAAACATATTCAATTCGACCACCCGTACTTGTGTAAATAACTTGATCACCTTCAACTTGTCTTGAAAGTATTTCGTTGTGATTCACGGCAGCACTGTTTCTAGTAATCGAAACAGTATTTTCATCTATTTCTGAAACTTTTACATCTGGAATCCATCTAATTAAATCACCTAAGTTAGCTAATTTTTCAATTACTTGCTGCGGTTCAACTGGAATAAAAACTTCATTTTCAACTATCGTTTTCATAATGACCTCCTTTAATGATTGAGGTCAGTTTATCCAATCTTTAAAATTAAAGATAATTAGAGTTCTTATATTTTTTTAAAAATCTTTTCACCAAACAAAGAACTTAGCATCTTTTCACGTGCTTGTGCTTCTTTGAATAAAACAGTTTGATCAGTTTTTGCAGCTGCTAAAGCTAGGAGGTAATATGCATTAGCTAACATATAATGAGAATTATATTCTGTCGCAAAACTAATTAATTTATCAATTAAGGTAATGGTGGTTAAATAATCTTTTAATTCGTATTTACTTAGTGCTGCTAAATAATAAATAACAATTTGATCTTTATTAAATCGTAAATCTTTCATCCCAGTTAAAGCTTCGTCAATATAATTATTCATCTTGTTAGGCTGATTTTGTAAACTAGCAATATAAGCTAATGATACTTTCACAAGTCTAATTAACAGTTCTGATTTTTCAGAATTGGTTTTTGCAGCTAATGATAGTTTTAAATTCCGAATTGCTTTTGATAAATCCCCCGTTGTTTGTAAAATAGCAATTGCTAAATAGTAATAATATGCTTGAGTTTGTAAATCGTTATCAATTAAATTTTGCGTTTCTTCGCTGATTAGCAATTGGTATAGTTTTTGATATTGGTGAGTATTACAAAAGTTTTCCATCTGTTGGTTAACTTCATGTTTGCTACTAATTGAAAAATTTCCATCTAAATTAATCTCATTTAAACTTACATTTAATCTTTGTAAAATTTTCATTAGAATAATTCCATTAGGGATATATTTATTATTTTCAATTGCTGAAATCATTGGTTGCGTACAAATGTCAGTTGCAAGTTCTTTTTGAGAAAGATGCTGCTTTTTCCGTTGTACTTTGATCGTTGTTCCCAAATTAATAGTTTCCACGATTAAGTTCCTTATTAGTAATTATTTTTTAAAATCATAATATTAGAAAAAAGCCTCAATAACAAGGATTTAACGTTATTGAGGCTTTTATTATTTAATTGCGTTTTTCATTGTTCTTGCATATTCCGTTAATTTAGCTGGAGCTTGTTTCCCATTTTTATCAATTAAATCAACAATTTGACTACCGACAATCACGCCATCCGCAATTTCGCTCATTTCTTGTGCTTGTTCAGGGGTGTGAATGCCAAAGCCAATTGCAATTGGCGTATCGGTGTAACTTTTAATGTTATCAGTTAAAGCTTTTAAATTAGTTTTAAATTCATCCCGCGTTCCCGTAATCCCAGTTGATGAAACTACGTAAATAAACCCAGTCGCTCTTTGCGCAATCTTTTCAATTCGTTCTTGCGAAGTTGGTGTAATCAATTGAATTAGATCTAAATGATATTTTTCAATACTGGGCAATAATTCACCCTGTTCTTCAAATGGTAAATCAGGTACAATCATCCCACTCACATTTAAGTCCGCACAGCGACGACAAAATTCATCGTAGCCCGTTTTAAAGATCAAATTAGCATAAGTTAAAAATACCAATGGCACAGTAGACTTTTCTCGTACTCGACGGATAATTTCAAAAACATCATCGGTATTAACTTTTCGGTCTAACGCCCGTTTGTCAGCTGCTGCAATCACGGGGCCATCCGCGACTGGATCAGAAAAGGGAATTCCAATTTCAATTAAGTCGGTCCCACCCTTTGCTAACGCTAAAATATTCGCAACGGTGGCTTCAATGCTCGGGTCACCAGCCACCACAAACCCAATAAACGCTTTTTGGTTCGCAAAAATTTCACTTAGTTTACTCATTGATACCTACTCCTTTGTATTTGGCAATTTGGGCCACGTCTTTATCACCACGACCAGAAATGGTACAGATAATAATTTGATCTTTTCGCATCTTTGGTGCTAATTTTTGCACGTACGCAATGGCATGGGAACTTTCAATAGCAGCGATAATTCCTTCTGTTTTAGCAATGTATTCAAAGGCTTGGACGGCTTCTTCATCAGTAATTCCAACATATTGAGCTCGTCCAGATTTTGCTAACGCAGCATGTTCCGGTCCAATTCCAGGATAGTCTAATCCAGCTGAAATTGAATATACTTCATCGATTTGGCCATCTTGATTTTGTAAAAATTTAGATTTCATCCCGTGAAAAACTCCATCGCTCCCTTTTTCTAAGGTAGCCGCATGCTGACCAGTCTCAATTCCTTTTCCCGCTGCTTCACAACCAATTAATTGCACATCTTCATCGGCAATAAAGTCAGCAAAACTCCCAATCGCATTACTTCCTCCACCCACACAGGCAACAACTGCATCAGGTAATTTCCCCGTTTTTGCTAAAATTTGTTGTTTTGCTTCTTTACTGATGACACTTTGAAAGTCACGGACCATTAAAGGAAACGGATGCGGTCCCACAGCTGAACCTAACACGTAGAACGTATCTTCTACGTTAGCCACCCAAGCTTGCATCGCCGCATTCACGGCATCCTTAAGGACCATTGAACCACTGGTAACTGGATGAACATGTCCACCTAATAATTCAATCCGAAAAACATTTAATTTTTGGCGTTCCGTATCTTCTTTCCCCATATAAATGTCACATTCCATGCCCATTAATGCAGCAATCGTTGCCGTTGCAACTCCATGTTGCCCTGCTCCAGTTTCTGCAATTAGCTTTTTCTTCCCCATTCGTTTAGCTAATAAAGCCTGACCAATTACGTTATTAATCTTGTGCGCTCCGGTATGGTTTAAATCTTCCCGTTTTAAATAAATTTGCGCCCCGCCTAAATCTTCTGACATATGTTTAGCATGGTATAAAAGTGAAGGACGGTTAGCATAATTGTTTAACAAATCATGTAACTCTTTTTGAAATTCTGGATCATCTTTGGCAGCTAAATAGGTCTTTTCAATTACGCCTAATTCATGCATCAATGTTTCTGGTACATATTGTCCGCCATAAATATCATATTTTCCCGTTTTTTTAGTCATTATTTTCTCCTATAATTCATGTACTAGGTTCGTGAGTGCTTGCATTTTTGCTAAATCTTTCTGGCCGTTCGTTTCGGTACTACTCGAAACATCGACCACCACTGGTTTGACCATGGTTACCGCTGTTTTAACATTTTTTACATTAATTCCCCCAGATAAATACTCTGGTTTACTTAAATGATGGGGACTAAACGTCTTGGGTGCTAACCCCCGTCCCTGGCTATCATCAAACATGACATAATCAGCTGCGGCGTCAATGTGGTTTTTATCAGTAATTACTTGAATTAGTTGTCCGTGTAACTGGTGAATCATAGTGGCTAAACCATCTGGTAGTTTTCCATAATACTGCACTTGACTAATTATTTGCTGTTCTAAAGCAGCTTTAATTATGTCGGAACTTTGCTTGACGTAGACCCCGACCGAAATTATTTCAGGGTTTAAGTGCTGCCGTAATTTTTGGGCCGTAGTTGCATCAATTTGCCGTTTACTGGGGGCAAAAACAAATCCAACTAACTCTGGTTGTACTTGATTAACCTTTTCGACATCGGCTAAAGTCTGGATGCCACAAATCTTAATTTTAACCATTAGCTAATTCCTTTAACTTTGCGTCTTTATCATCCGCTAGCATCATCGTTTCTCCAATTAAAGCGCCGTTTACTCCCAGGGCTTCCAGTTCGGCAATTGCTGCATGAGACTTAATCCCACTCTCAGAAATAAAGAGAACCTCGTCTGGAACCAAGCTGCGTAACTGTTTAGCATTATCTAGATTAACCGTAAAGTTTTTTAGATTTCGATTGTTTATCCCAATGATTCGTGCCCCAACTTTAAGGGCACGTTTAATTTCATGTTCATTGTGGGCTTCAAAGATTGCGGATAACCCTAGTTGATTAGCTAACGCAAAATATTCCTGTAATTGCTCATCAGTTAAAATGGCACAAATTAGTAGAATCACGCTTGCTCCCGCGGCTTTGGCTTGATAAATCATATATGGATCAATGGTAAAATCTTTGCGTAAAACCGGTAGCGTTACTTCAGTGGTCACTTGTTGTAAATCAGTTAAAGTCCCTTTAAAGTAGTCGGGTTCTGTTAAAACCGAAATTGCAGTCGCCCCCGCAACTTGGTAAGCTTTCGCAATTGCTGCAACATCAATATTAGTTTTAATATCGCCTTTCGATGGAGAAGCACGTTTGATTTCACAGATAAAACTAATTCCTGGTTGACGTAATTTTCGTTCAAACGGAAAGTCCGAATTAATTTGGTCAAAATCAATTTGTTGCTTCAGTTTTGCTAGCGGCAACTCTTGCTTGGCTTTTGCAATCCGTGCCCGCGTTGCTTTCGTCAAATCATCTAAAATCATGATTACTCCTCTACTTGATTCGTCGCTACAATAAAATCTTGTAACTTTTGGGCAGCTTTCCCAGTATCAATTGTTTCAGTGATGATGTGCATGGCTTCAGCTAAGCTCAATTCTGGTTTTACAATTTGAATCGCACAGGCTGCGTTTAAGACGACCACATCGCGTTTTGGACCACGTTTCCCATTTAAAATAGCTTGCGTAATTGCCGCGTTTTCTGCTGGGGTTCCCCCAACTAAGTCTACTGGTTGACAAAGGGTTAACCCTAATTTTTCGGGATTAATTTCACCAGTGGTAATTTCATGCTGATGTAACTTGGCATATTTAGTGGTCGTCGTTAATGTCACCTCATCTAATCCATCGTTTCCGTGGACGACCATGGCATTCGTCACACCTAATTGATCTAAGACGTGAGCCATTGGTTCAACTAATTTTTCATCATTCACACCCAGTAATTGATAACTAGCTCCAGCTGGATTAGCTAGTGGTCCTAAATAATTAAAGATAGTGGGAATTTGCAAATCCTTACGAACCGGAGCGACAAAGCGCATGGCTTGGTGATATTTTTGGGCAAATAAGAAACAGATGTGATTATCAGCTAAGCTTTTTTCGGATTGGACTGGACTAACCATTAAATTAACCCCCAAGGCTTCTAACACGTCAGCGGCACCACTTTTACTACTAGCTGCCCGATTACCGTGTTTGGCAACGGGAACCATTTCCGTTGCTGCTACCACAATGGCCGCTGTCGTAGAAATGTTGAACGTATTGGCTTGATCGCCACCCGTTCCCACAATTTCAAGCACGGGATGATTTGGTTTAATTTGCGTCGCATGTTTTCTTAACGAAGTCGCTGCCCCAGAAATTTCAGGGATGGTCGCCCCTTTCATAGATAGTCCCATTAAAAAGGCGGACTTTTCGATTTCGCTAGCTTCATCATTCATGATTTCGTCTAAAACCCGTTCTGCTTGGTTAGCAGTTAAATCTTGGTGCTTACTTAATAATTCGATTGCATTTTTAATCATTTTTCTTCTCCTACTAATTTATAAGTGATCTTCATTCATTAATTAGTAGTTTTGCCATCGTCTCATTTCCATTTTTCCCACTCCTTTAATTTTAAATACAAAAAAACCGCCCATAACTAACGATTAGTTAAGGACGGTTTCCCGCGGTGCCACCTTGAATTTGAGTAAAAATACGGTATCCAAAAATGATATCGATTTTAACCCACACTTAGCAGAGGACTAACATCCTCCCGACAACTGACGTATGTCTGAACGTCAAACCATACTCGAAAATCTTTCAGGTTTGCCCTCGATGGTCCATTTAACTAACTGCGTTCGATTGCCATTCTCAGCACCGGCAACTCTCTGGGCGTGCACATTAGTTTTAATCTCCATCTCAATGGTTTCTTTTGGGTCGTATTTAATTTTTATTAATCATAACCAGTATATTTAATCCTGTCAACCATTTAATTTATTTTTTTATTTTAGTTGACACTTTTGGTTTTATGTTTTAATCTATGGAAAATAAATTAAGCAGTTAACCGTCGATAACTTATGACCGAGTTATCAAAACCGTTGACGTGGAGATCAAGACTACGATGCCTTTTAAGAGAGCTGATGATGGTGGGATATCAGTAAGAAACAAGTAGTTAAATGGACCACTGAGGGCACTAATAAAAGCTTATGCTGATTACCTAGTGACGTGTTGGAATACGTAAGTTTCCGGAGGAATGTTAGTTCCTTGCTAAGGCGGAAATTAGTCTTTTTGGCTAATTTCAATTAAGGTGGCACCGCGGATAAATTGTCCGTCCTTAACAATCATTTGTTATGGACGGGCTTTTTTTATCCAAAATTTTAGGAGGTCATCTCATGACAAAATACGAACAACACATTTTACAATATCAAGATTCCCAGTTCTCCCCTAGCAAAATTATGGCTAGTTTGCGGATGCAAAAACAAGATGGTTATCTCTTAGATATTAATAATCAAACTACTTTGGAATCCACTAAATTAATTTATTTAGGACTTCACCCGCAACTAAAAATTACCTACAAAGCTGGTGTCATTAACACGAATCAAGAAGTTAAACCCGGTAAACTAAAACCTTATTTAGAAAAATTAATGAGTGACTATCAGTTTGATAATCAAGCAACCCCCTTACCTTTTTCGGGAGGACTAGTCGGTTACCTTGCCTACGATTACGTCAAAGATAACATTCCTAATTATCCGAAAGTTGCTAATCCTTTTAACTTAGATGATGCGGCTTTCATGTTATTTACGGAAGTGATTGCTTTTAACCCCGAAACTAACCAAGTCACCTTAATTCAAAATCTGCCAAGCGGAACTCAACCAACTTTGACTGCTTTAAAAACTGAATTAACTAACTTACAAGCGCAATTCATTGACTATCCAGAGTTAAACATCACCAAATTATTAACCCCTAAATTTAAAAAACCCACTTATCAAAAATTGATTCACAAAACCATTGAACACATTTATCGCGGTGATATTTTCCAAATGATTTTATCTAATCCTTTGCAAGGTGAAGCAACTGGAGATTTATTGGCACTCTATCAACAACTTCAGGGAACTTACCATTTTTACTTTAGTTTAGGCGATTTTCAAACGGTCACTGCCTCACCAGAAACTTTATTACGAAAAATCAAGACTAATTTAGCAACCTTTCCACTGGCAGGAACTCGTCGTCGGGGCAAAAATAAAGCCGAAGATCAAAAATTTGCGAATGTATTACACACTGATCCCAAAGAAATTGCCGAACATAATATGCTCGTTGATTTAGGCCGCAATGATTTAGGCGCTGTGAGTCAATTCAATTCTGTTCACGTAACGGAGCATATGGTCTTAAAGAAATATCAACAAGTTATGCATTTAGCATCGACGGTGGAAAGTCAAATTTCCCCTGATAAATCAGCGTTAGATGCCCTAAATGCCGTTTTCCCTGCTGGTACCTTATCTGGGGCACCAAAAGTTTCCGCAATGAAAATTATTGGGAACTTAGAGCAACAGCATCGTGGAATTTACGGTGGAACCTTTGGATATCTTGATTTTAATGGGGACTGTGACTTCGCGATTGGGATTCGCCTAGCTCACAAAAAAGGTAAACATTTAACGGTACACTCCGGAGCAGGAATTGTCGCCGATAGTATTCCTGACCACGAATATCAAGAATGTTTTAATAAATCGAGAGTGATCGTAAATGGATTACGAAAAACAACTAAAACGGAGGTGTTAAATCATGATTCTCTTAATTGATAACTATGACAGTTTTACCTATAACTTATACCAACTCATCGGTCAGTTTACTCAAGCCATTAAAGTCATCAAAAATGATGAATTAACGGTCGCAGAAATTAAAGCCCTCCATCCGCAAGCTATCATTCTTTCCCCGGGACCCGGAAATCCCGATGATGCTGGAATTAGTTTAGCCGTCGTGCATGAACTCCAAGGCCAAATTCCGATGCTAGGGGTTTGTATGGGACTCCAAGTAATGATTCAAGCCTTAAACGGTCAGATTGTCCCTGCTAAACACCTAATGCATGGTAAAACTTCCGTCCTGGAGTTAGATAATCAGAGTGTTTTATTTAAAGATTGCCCGTCAACTGGAACGGTGGCCCGTTATCATTCCCTAGTCGGTGAAATTGCGACGCTTCCCGCTGAATTTCACATCACCGCGGTTGATAAAAATCATGAATTAATGGCAGCTGAAATTCCAGCTAAACAATTGTATGGTGTACAGTTCCATCCTGAATCAATCTTAACTGATCCCGCATTGGGTAAAAAAATCATTAGTAATTTTTTAGCAACTATTTAAAAAAATAAATGATAGGCATTTGACCGCCCATCATTTATTTTTGTTTTTTATACAATCTGTTCATTTTAAAATTCACTTGTTTTAAAATTATAAACATATTATGATTAGATTACAAGAAATCAATTCAGAAAGAGATGTTTGCCATCGATAAAAAATACATCGTCAATAAGGAATTACTCCCGACTATTTTACCGAAAGTTGTCGAAGCCTATAAATTATTAGATTCTGGCAAAGCCAAGAGCATCAGCAGCGCAGCCCAACAAATTGGGATTAGTCGTGATGTAATTTATAAATATCGGGGGCTAATTTCCGATTATGACGATAGTGAACTAAGTAAAAAGATCATTTTTAGTGTGCGGATTAATGACCAATATGGAGTTATGAGTAAAATTCTAACCGTTATCTCCAAATATGATGCCAGCGTCATTACCCTTAATATGACTCTTCCCATCCACAAGCAAGCCGTCATTAATTTTACCATTGATACCCATCAACTCCGTGATTCTTTCCACGAAATGCTGGATGAAATTAATGATTTACCTGAAATCATCAACGTTAATTTAATTTCCGCTGAATAATAAGCGTCCTTCTATCACAGAAGCACGCTTATTTTTTATTCTAAATATTTGATAATTTCTTCGACTACTTCCTGCGGATTTTTCTGGTCAGTTTGAACCACAAAATCAGCGCATTCATGATAACGGCCATTGCGGTCATGTTTTAACTCAATCAATTCTGCGGCAGTTTTAGAACTTGCAATCGGTCGACCGGCTTGATGACCTAACCGCTTTGCAATGGTGTCGTCTGAAATCTCTAACAAAACTACAGGGACATCTAAGTTTTTGACGTGACTAGCACAATTATCATTGATGATGGTTCCCCCACCAGTGGCTAAAATCCCATCAAAGTTAACTTGTTGTTGTAACATTTTAAATTCTAGTTTTCGAAAATAAGGCTCGCCTTTGGTTAGAAAAATATCATGAATTGATGAATTTTCATAATCCATAATCACTTGGTCAAGATCACGAACTTCTAAATTTAACTTTTGCCCCAGTAATTTACTAATCGTTGATTTTCCACTGCCCATGAAACCAATTAAAATTACCTTCATGTCTTATCTCCTAACTAACTGATATTGCTTCTCTAAAATACTTGCGGCTGCTGTTAGCTCTTTTTCATTACTAAAAGTTAATTGTAGAATTCCATTGGTATCTTCGCGAATTTCGCGAATCTGTAAGTTAACTAAACCAATTTTGGCCTCAGCTAACAGACTCGTAATTTTGGCTAATTGCCCCACTTGATCAGGTAAATCCAAAAATAAATCAAAAAAGCCAGTCGGTGCCGTGGGTTGTACGTTTAATTTATCGCGACTAGTTTTGGCGGTTTGAAAATAATCTTTCAAATAGGCTTCATCACCACTAGCTAAATGTTCCCGTAAAGCTTTCAAAGTTGCTTGATAATCATCTAATTGTTGTAAAATTACCGCTTGATTGTTCATTAAAATAGCATTCCACATTTCTGGGTCAGCAGAGGCAATTCGCGTAATTGATTTAAAACCACCTGCCGCTAAATTCATGCCTAAGGGTTCATTTTGAAAAGTTAAATTAGTTTGATTAACTAATCCAGAAGCAATGATATGCGGTAAATGACTGATTTGTGCCACAATTTTATCATGTTGAACTGGACTAACCGTTAGCCATTTAGCTTTCGTGCCCGCTAAAAGCCAGTGGAGTTTTTGCTCAGCTTGTTCATTGCCATTACTTACCTGAAAATAAAAGGCGTTTTCAAATAAATTTGCTTTTCCAGCCGTGACTCCTGTTTTATGTGATCCAGCCATCGGATGGCCACCGATAAACGTAATTCCATGTTTTGCTAATCCCTGAGCTGCTTGCATAATGGTTTGTTTTGTACTTCCAACATCCGTGACAATTACATCTTTTTTGAGCGGTAAGTTTTCTAACGTCTGCATATCTGCAATGATTTGAGAAACTGGAGTGGCTAAAATAATAAAATCCGCTTGAGTTGCTTTGGCTAAATCAGCTGAACTTTCATCAATTAAATGATGATTCAAAGCATAATTAACACTACTTTGATTTTGATCTGCACCAATCACTTTTATATCAAGATGGCTAAGCTTAATCGCCCGAATTAAGGAACTACCGATTAACCCTAAGCCCTTTACAAAAACAGTTGTCATTTTAAGTTACGCTCCCTGATTAATTTTTGCTAAATCTTCAAAGAAGTTGGGATAAGAAATGTTAATGCTGTCGGGATTTTGTAAATACAAAGTTTCGTCAGTTCTTAAGGCAGCAATGGCAGTCATCATCCCAATCCGATGATCTCCATAGCTATCTAAGTGATGATTGTTAATCTTCCAACTCGATTGCCCAATAATGGTCATTCCATCGGGCTTTTCAGTTACTTTAACCCCTAATTTACGTAATTCATTAGCAATCGCAACAATCCGATCCGTTTCTTTGACCCGCAGTTCTTCCGCCCCGCTAATTTCACTCACACCATCCGCACAAGCAGCTAATAAAGCCACTAGCGGAATTTCATCGACTAGTGCTGGCACGTCTTCAGCGGTCAAAGTAATTGGCTTTAAGTGACTTACTTTTATCCGAATATCACCAATTGGTTCCCCAGCACTGGGTAAGTCTGTCACAGTCACAGCAGCTTGCATTTTTTCTAACACCTTTAAGATTCCCGTTCGTGTCGGATTTAAATTAACCTTTTTTAAAACGACATCAGAGCCAGGAATAATTGCTGCGGCTACCATAAAAAAGGCTGCCGAAGAAATATCACCAGGAACATAAATGTTTTGGCCCGTTAACTGCGGATGGGGTTGGACGGTGATGGTTAAATCGTCAGATGCCGTTTTAACATCCGCACCAAATTGGCGCAACATAATTTCCGTATGATTCCGCGTTGGTAATGCTTCAATAATCGTGGACGGTTCCTCGGCAAACAAGCTGGCTAAAATCAAAGCACTCTTAACTTGGGCACTGGCGACTTGTAGTTGATAATTCGCTGCATGCACTGATCCACCCTTTACCGTGGCCGGTAATTTTCCATCAGTTGTTTCAACGGTAACTCCAAAGGCTTTCAATGGTTCACTAACCCGTTTCATCGGCCGTTTACTTAAAGAAGCATCCCCAATTAGCGTTGAAGCAAAAGGTAATCCCGCTAATAAACCCATCATTAAGCGCGTGGTGGTTCCCGAGTTTCCCATATCAAGTGGTTGCTCTGACTGATGAAGCGCATTTTCCCCCTTGCCATGAACCACAACTTGATCAGCCGTTTTATCAATCTTAACGCCTAAATCACGAAAAGCTTGCAGGGTACTCAAACAATCTTCCCCTTCTAAGAAATGGGTAATCATGGTGTCCCCTTCACTGATTGCCCCTAACATAATCGCCCGATGGGAAATACTTTTATCACCAGGAACCACAATCGTCCCGTGGAGTCCTGATTTGGCAGCAGAACTTAACTTTTTCATGAAATCTTTCCTCCAATTTGGTAAACACACCAGCCCATTTTGCTATGAATGGTCTGTAAAATTTTTTCGTTTGGTGCTAACGTCTGAATATTTTTTTGATTAGTAATCACTAGTTTGCCGTCTTTTTGATAATTTTGATACGCTGTATATTTGCTATCAGTTAACTCAATTTCAAAATCTCTTTGGTATTGTTTGGCAAGCTCAAGGGTTGCTGGGTGCGTATATAACTTGTGGCTCTGACTTTGATTTTCGATTATTACAATTGGATTGAGCTCGGTCAAAAAAGTTGCAACTAACTGCATTTTTCCCAGCAAGCGATAATGGTAGTCGCCGAGACTATTCCCTTCCGCATCTTGATAAGCCATGGGAATTAAAATTTCATCACCTTGATAATCTTGTAAGTGGTTTAATATCGCTAAAAAGTTCTCATGCAACTGAATTTTAATTTCAGGATGCTGCTTTGCATACCATTTTGCCGCAGCATTACTATCAGTTGCTTCTGGTCCTAATGTATGCAAAATCATTTTAGTAGTCTTTCAATTCTTCACGATAAGCTTGTACTTGTTCTTTCATCCGTTCGATGCTGTTATCGTCAAAAGTAGCGGTCATTGCTTTGGCAAGTTCAATCGCAACGACTGATTCAATTACTAATGAAGCCGGTACAATCGCAGTCGTATCTGATCTTTCTACGTTAGCTTTTTTGACTTCTTTAGTGTTAATATCAGCGGTTTGAAGCGGATGGTAAAGCGTTGGAATTGGTTTCATGGCTGCTTTAACAATAATTGGCATGCCGTTGGTCATTCCACCTTCAAAACCACCAAGATTATCACTCATTCGATTCCAACCATCATCATCGTGGGCAATTGGATCCATAACTTCGCTACCAAATTGCGTAGCTACTTTAAAACCGTCCCCGATACTGACACCCTTCATCGCATTCACACCCACTACAGCTGCCGCTAATTTGGCATCTAATTTAGTATCCCAGTTCACGTAGCTTCCAATTCCAGCGGGCATATTTTCTGCAACTACGCGGATAATTCCCCCTAGAGTGTCACCATTTTTCTTAGTTTCATCAATTAAAGCATGAATTTCGTTAACTTCTTTGTCATCTAACATCCGTAAGTCATTCTTTTCAATGGCTGCTTGAATTTTAGCGACATTAGTTGGAGTTCCAGCACTTTTTACTTGGCCAATTTGTTCAACGTAACCGACAACGTTAACGCCTAATTCCCGTAATAATTGTTTACAAATATTTCCAATTGCCACGCGCATTGCGGTTTCACGAGCAGATGAACGTTCTAAGACATTTCTTAAATCACGATGCCGGTATTTCATCCCACCGACTAAGTCAGCATGACCAGGGCGGGGCCGTTCTACTTTTCGTAAAGTATTTTTGTCGTTGGCTTCATCAGTCGGATTCATAATGCTGTCCCAATGAGCATGATCCCGATTTTTAACCACTAAAGCAATCGGACTTCCGAGCGTAACTGAGTGCCGAACGCCTCCGACAATTTGAACTTCATCATGTTCAATTTTTTGCCGATTACCCCGACCATAGCCTCCTTGACGAGCACTTAAAGCCGCATTAATTTCAGCAATATCTAAGTGTAACCCAGCCGGAATTCCTGACAAGATTCCGGTTAATTGTGGTCCATGTGATTCTCCTGCAGTAATGTAATTCATTTATTTGTCCTCCGATTTTTTGGTTTCATTCATAATGGTCACGAAAATCTGCTTAATGTATTCAGTATATGCTGAACCATTTGTTATTGTTTCAATTTTGGTTAAAACTTCTGCTTCCCGTTGCGGGTTTAAAATTGGTAATCCTTCAGCCTGTTTTAGTTGGCTAATTTTATCTGCAACAGAGAATCGTTGCAGTAATAATTCAACTAACTGGTGATTGATTGCATCAATTTTATCACGTTCGTGGGCTAGACTCATCCGCGTTCCCTCCTACTACAAAACATCATAATAATTACTAAAACTAATCCTAAAATTCCAATTACAAAATCAAACCGAAAGGCATTAGCAATGCTATTTTTAGATAACCAACCGGTAATAATCGGAATTGTGAAAGACGCTAAACTGCCAAAAAAGTAAAAACTTCCGGTAATTGCCCCTCGATGAGTTGGATATAATTTCATAAATAAGGTCAATCCCGTTTGCATTACGCCTCCAGCTGCTGAAAATCCAAAAACTACACAGGCAACTTCGATAAGAAAAACATTGCTAGTTACTAAAATAGTTAGTAGCGATGTTACTGCCAAAATGTTAAGAACTAACATTAATTTATTTTCTGGCAACTTCATTTTAAGGAGGCAAAATAAAACTAAAACTCCAGTAATTGAGCCAATACTATATAACGATAGTAAGAAATGTGACATGACTTCTGTCATCTGCAACACATCTTTAGCATACAGGGTAATCCACTGGGTAAACAAAATCATAACTGCCATTGAGGTATAGCCATAGCCTAATAAAGATCCGGTCATGACTAGTTTGCGTGCAGAGTGTGTTTGTGCAACCCCAGTGTTACTAGTTTGATCAGTTTGATTTGGTTTGGGGAATTTTACTGGAAATAAAATTAACGCATTAAGCACTAGTATCAGGACGATTACCATAAATGACCAACCATACCAGAGTTGGTGTGTGCCTAAGAAGGCCACTAACATTGGCAAAATGAATTCACCAGCTGACATAAAGGCTTTTAGTAAAACGGTTCCTTGCCCTTGACCATCATTAATTTCGACCAACGTGGTATACGTTCCCGCATCTAATAAAGAATTAGCAATTCCAGCAAAAATGGCAAAAAGATAAGCAAGCCAAATTTGTTTGGTAAAGGCCATCCCCAAGGCAAAAATTAAATAGGCTAACATGCCTAAGTAAACAAAAGTTTTGCGACCAAACCGATCTGCTAAAAATCCCGAAATTGGGTAAGCAATTAAACGTCCAATTCCCACTCCGGAAATTACATAAGAAACCATCGCAATCGTGGTTAGCCAGCTATGCGCTAAACTAGTCATGTTTTGCGCTAAAATGATTAAAGCAAAGCCATGGACAAAGTAATTTAGGTATAACCCCATTGATAATCTAAATTTATTGGAGTTTACTTCATTGGTGATTTCCATCATTTATCCCCTTTCAAACAAAAAACTCACTAAACAATTAATTGTCTAGTGAGCTTTAAAATTCGTAAAAGAAATTTTAATCTGAAAATAGAAAAATCCATTATCTCACTCAACTAGACCTTAATTAGTATCTAGTCGAGTAAGACAAACAACCCAAGCTTAGATACAGATGTTCCCATCCGCATCTAAAGTGAATGCGAATGGCTACATAAACCAAGCATAGGCAATATATAAAATATTTGTGGGTTGCCAATTATTATTCATCATTAAAATTCCTTTCTTCTAATTTATCTTAATTTAACCATATATATAATTGTTTGTCAACATTCGTTAAGAAATTTATTTGATTAACTCTCCAGTTACCACAATTCGTTCGGTAATTCCCGGAATTGGCTTGGTACAGGTAATCAAAGTAACTTGTTTTTTACCGGGGACATCGTTAACCACCCCAACATCTTTTTCGTTAACGTTTTTAACGCTGGTAACTTTATATTTGTAAGTTTTACTCAAATCAGAAAGTTCAATGATTTGTCCCTTTTTGGCTTTCGTTAGTGGTGAAAAAAGGCGTTTAGGATCATCCATATGGTGACTAGCTAACGCATAATTTCCTTTACCCATTTGCTGTTCCGGTTTCATCGTTCCTGCACCTAAGAAAAGGGTTTCCGAATTTAAGCCTTTATAAATGGGTAAATTAATTCCTACAGCTGGGTATTTAATTTTACCAATTGCATTTTCGTGACGGGCTTTTTCACTTTCCATGATTGATTTAGCAGAAACGGCTGAAACCGCCTTGTAATCGTAGTTACCTTTTTTAGCTTCCCCTTTTTTAACTTCTTTTTTGGTTAAACTACTTACCTTTTGGTTTGATCGCATTCCCAACCAAAAACTTTCAATTTGTGAGTTAAAAGTTAGTCCCAAACCAATTACTAACAAGACTAATAAAATTAGATAGTTAAAAAATCTTTTTAAGCGCTGTTTTTTTGTCTTAGTTGCCATTAAAATTCTCCTCAAATAAAACAGGCCATTCACAAATGGCCTGTTTTGAACTATTTAACTTATAATATCACAAATTAAGCACTTTGCTTAGTTTTTTGCGTATTCCGAATCATGAATGCAATTACTAAACCAATCACGGCAATTATAAAGAACGTTACGTAAACAGCATGAAAACCAAACTGGTTCGCAAGTGGTAACGATTTACCCGAATTAGTGGCCATCTTGGTAAAGTTGACCAAGATTAAGGTTGCTACTGTTACCCCCGTTGAACCTAACACTTGCCGAATGGTGGTAATCACGGCAGTCCCATGTGAAATCAAATCATCAGGGAGTGAATTAGCCCCTAAGGTAACCGCTGGCATCATCACGAAGGCATTTCCTCCTTCAATTAACATGGCGATTAAAATCATGCCCCAGATATTAGTTAGATGGAGGCAAGTTAATAAGCCCCAACCAACTACAATCATGCACATTCCAAAAATCATGGTTGACTTAAAACCAAACTTATCAGCTAAAGTTCCAGTTAAGGGGTTCAAGAAACTTAGTAAAGCGGCTCCTGGAACCAATGCCATTCCTGAAATGAATGGAGAAACGTGGAGCACTTGTTGGTAATAAAGCGGAAAAATAATGGTTACGACAATTAATGAGATGTAAGAAAATCCAGTTAAAAGGACTGACAAATCATAATTAAAACTCTTCATCACCCATAAATCTAACAAAGGATTCTTAATGGTCAGTTGACGATGCACAAACAAGCTCAACATAATTAAGGAAATGATTAAAATAATTCCCAAATTCAAGTAGTTCGCATTGGGATGACCAATTTCTGAGATGAAATAAAGTAGTCCAACTAAACCTAACGTATAGAAAATTGATAGCCAGTCTAACTTCGTTTCTTTTCTGGCCATTACGTCTTTCATAACGAAAAAGGAAACGAGTAAAACTAACGTAATGATTATCATGAAGAACACAAATAGTCCACGCCAGGTCGTATAATTAAGCACAATTCCAGAAATAATCGGACCACAGGCTAACGCAGAACCCATCACTAGTCCAGCAACTCCCATGATAGTTCCCCGCTTTTTTTCAGGAGTAATTTCTAGCAAGACGGTTTGATAAGAAGGAAAAAGGACCCCGACTGCCGCAGCTTCCATTACTCGTCCTAACATGACCATGGGAAAACTAGTTCCAAAGAAAATAATTAAAGTCCCAAGATCAAATAATATCAATACTAAGGCAAACAAGCGTTTAAAACTCATATTATTTAATAACCAGGGACTGATTGGCATTGTAATACACATGACAATCATAAAACCCGTTGTCAACCATTGAATCGTATCAGCTGAAATTCCAAAATAAGTCATTAAAGTTGGATAAGCCGTTGACAGTGATGATTGACTAATTGACATCGTAAAAGTTCCAATTAACATCGTTGCAATAAATAAGAAACGTGTTAAGGGACTCATCGTGTGTTTTTTTTCCATAAGTTACATCCCTTTCGAATTCAGTTCAAATTATAATTATTACAAATTATATTATACTATATTTTTTTCCATAAAAAAAGAACGCATTTAGCGTTCTTTAGTGCCTTTAGAAATTAATGCTTCCTTGGACACGTGGATAAGGAATCACATCACGGATGTTATCCATTCCAGTCACGTACATCAAGAGTCGTTCAAATCCAATTCCAAAACCAGAGTGTTTCGTGCCACCGTATTTACGAAGTTCTAAGTACCATTCGTATTCTTCCCGTGGTAAGCCAAATTCTTTCATTTTAGCTTCTAAAACGTCTTCTCGTTCTTCTCGTTGACTTCCCCCAATTAATTCGCCGATTCGAGGAACGAGTAAATCAACTGCGGCAACGGTTTTACCATCTTCATTGTCACGCATGTAAAAGGCTTTAAAATCACGAGGATAATCAGTTACAAAAACTGGTTTTCCAAAGACTTTTTCAGCTAAGTATTGTTCATGTTCAGAATTGAAATCAATTCCCCACTTAACTGGGAATTTAAAATCAACCTCTGCTTTTTCCAATAATTCAATGGCTTTCGTGTAGGTAATCCGAGCAAAGTCTTCATCAACCGTCTTGTGCAATAAGTCTAACAAATCATGATCAACGTTATAATTTAAAAATTGTAAATCGGCTTGCGCATTGTCTAATAGATATTGAACCACATACTTCAAAAGTCCTTCTGAGCGATCTAAAACATCAGGAAGTTCTGCAAAAGCCATTTCTGGTTCAATCATCCAAAATTCAGCGGCGTGTCGTTTCGTATGAGAATCTTCTGCTCTAAAAGTGGGGCCAAAAGTATAAACATTACGAAATGCCAAGGCAAATGGTTCCACTTGAAGTTGTCCACTAACCGTTAAATTAGTTTCTTCGCCAAAGAAGTCTTTACTGTAGTCGTTTTTACCATCATCTGTTTGTGGCGTATTTTGATCATCTAAAGTAGTAACCCGGAACATTTCTCCGGCTCCTTCAGTATCACTACTAGTAATGATTGGCGTATTTACATAAACAAAACCGTTCTTTTGTAAATATTCGTGAATCGCAAAGGCTGCTAAAGAGCGAATCTTAAAGACTGAATAAAAGGTATTCGTCCGTGGACGTAAATGAGCAATCGTTCTTAGATATTCAAGTGAATGAGCTTTCTTTTGAAGTGGGTAATCTGGATCAGAAACCCCTTCAATGGCAACTGCTTCAGCATGTAATTCAAATGGTTGTTGGGCATCTGGAGTTTCAACTAATTTACCAGTCACTTTTAAAGTAGAACTAATTGGTAATTTAGTGACATCTTCATAATTATCCAAACCATCTCGTTTAGCGATAATTTGAATGTTTTTAATGTATGATCCATCGTTTAATTCGATAAATGCAATTTTCTTTGATGATCTCGTAGTCCGAATCCAACCAGAAACTGTAATTGATTCATCGCCAAAATCGCGTGGCTTAGTATATAAATCTTTGACTAAAACGTCCTTCATGATAATCTCTCCTTTAATTTTGGCAAAACAAAAAGACTCCGTCTACAAGGGACGAAATCTTCGCGGTACCACCCAAATTGTTTAATTTAATAAACCAACTTTCCACAACAATAACGGGTTGCTGCCGTTGGTCTTTCAACCAAATAACCATGGATGTTCTTCACTTAGACATCTAGTTAAGCTCTCACTATCCTTAACTCGCTACATAGAAATCATCTAAGTTACTCTTCCACTGTTTGCCATACTTAGCTTACTTAAAATATACAATACCAAACTGCTTTTTGCAATTATTTTTCTGCCGTAAAAAGCACTTCGTTGATTTGATGACGTAAATCAACAAAATCTTGAAAAGCTTCACGAACGGCATCAACTGGTTCAGCGCCATCAGTTACTTTTACCGCAGCATCTTGCATTAAAGTACGTTTGAACTCAATCTTTAACATTTCCAAACGAGGAGTTAAAGGATAATCAGCAAAAATCTTATCTAATTTTCCTTGAATTGCAATTTCTACATTACTTTCAGCCATCATAAAAACCTCTTTTAAGTTTATTTTCGAAGCATGACACAAGTTCCCTCAGGAACCGCAAAACCTTTTTGAATCATGGTTAATTTACCAGTTTCTGGATTTCGTTGATACAAAGTAGCATTATTGGTATTTTGATTTACTGCTACCACAAAGTGTTGATCACGATTGAAAGTAAAGTCACGAGGAAATTCACCTTCAATCGAAATTAATTGAATTAATTTCACGTTTCCATCCGCTAAAATTTCAAAGACTGCTAAACTATCATTTCCCCGATTAGAAACATAGACAAAGCGGTCATCAGCAGAAATCCGAATTGCTGCTGCTCCATTGTGCGAAGTCCATTCAGCAGGAATCGTTGAAACAACTTGTTGAACCGCTAGTTCACCCGTTTCTTCATTGTAATCAAGGACGGCTAATTGACTAGAAAGTTCCCCAACTAAATAAGCTTTACCAGTTTTTTCGATAAATTGAATGTGACGGGGACCAAATCCAGGAGCTAGCGTAGTTTCACTAACTAAATGAAGTTTTCCTTGATCTGATAAATCATAGAGATAAACTTTATCTAACCCAAGATCACAAACGGCAATCCGGTTGTCATAAGTTAAATCAATGTAATGAGGATGAGGACCGCTCGCTTGTTCAGGCCGTGGACCAACTTCGCCAAGATCATGAACGCGATCAGTTTCGGTTAAAGTACCGTCAGCATTAATCTTAAAGACGTGGACATTCCCCGTATGGTAGTTTGCCGTGTAAACATTTTGATGTAGTTCATCAACGGTTACATAAGCAGGGCTACTACCTGCTTCAGTCACGTCTTGAATTTCTGCAAAGGGAACTTTAGCACTGTCAAAAGCTAGCAGTCCCCCCCTTGTCTGATCATTTTCAACTTCTTTATCAATGGCATAGACCTTGTGGGCTTTAGATTCAGCTACATAAGTTGGTGAACCAGCTTTTGCAACTAATTCAGCATTTTGTAATTCTTTTTTATCGGTATCTAACTCAATTTGATAAATTCCTTGACTTTGCTGTTTGGTATACGTACCAACCAGAAACTTTTCAATCATCGTTGTAACTCCCCCATCTCTTTTTTTCCATTATCCCATATTCAGTGAATTCGGTAAAGAAACCGGTTTCATAAATTAACCAATGTGATTTTCGCGTAAAATTGCAGCGACTTCTTGATCCATTTCCGGAGTCTTTTCCCATTCAGTAAACTCCGTCATTGCTTCCGTCGGCATTTCATAATTTTCGTTGATGTAATTCTCATAATTAATTACATGAACGGAATGCGGAATGTTAATTTGTAAAATTCGCACTTGTTTAATATAGCCGCGTTCAGCTGCTAACTCAGCTCGTCCATTTTGGACCATGTTACTAATTTCAAGATATTTACTACCGTCTAATTTCGTAATTTCTTCAATTAAAGTTAAAGTTTCATTACTCTTTTTTGCCATTTAATTCTCCACTATTTTACCAATGTTGTTTTGTCACTGACTTAACGCCTTTTCGATTGGCATTTAATTTATTTTGTTGGTCTTTAAATTTATTCCAAGTTTCTTCTTTACGATCGTGCTTTTTTTGTTTGTTGCGTTTTGTAAATTTCATTCTATTCACCTCATTTTTGCTACAAAAAAAGAATTGTTTTCACAATTCCCTTTGTAACCCTTAATTCTATTCTACCGTAACACTCTTGGCAAGGTTCCGTGGTAAATCAACGTTTAACCCTTTATTTAAACTGGTGTAATAGGCCAATAATTGTGCAGGAATGACGCTTAATAATGGCGTTAAGAGTTCATCAACATCTGGAATTACAAAAGTATCGTCATCATTTGCGAGACTCTTTCTCACAATCGTTAACGTCTTTGCACCCCGAGCAGCTGTTTCCATTAAATTGCTTCGAGTTAAGCCAGCTGTAAAGCCTTGTGTAATAATGCCAATGACTGGAGTTCCCTCTTCAATTAAAGCAATCGTTCCATGTTTCAATTCACCTGAGGCAAAACCTTCAGCATGGACATATGAAATTTCCTTTAATTTTAAAGCAGCTTCTAATGAAACCGTATAGTCAATTCCCCGACCAATGTAAAATGCTTGTTTCGCATTCACGAAGTAATCTTGTGCAATTTCGTCAATTTGGTCTTTTTCGTCAACAATCGTTTGCATCCCTTGAGCAACCAAACTTAGTTGAGCTTTAAGATCAAAATCTTTGGCCCGTTGGTTGTCCATGTGTTCTCCTACTGCTTTAGCTAAAATTGCTTCTAAGGCAATTTGTGCAGTATAAGCTTTGGTCGATGCAACTGAGATTTCAGGACCCGCATTTAACAATAAGGTAAAGTCCGATTCCCGAGAAAGCGTTGAATTAGCAACGTTTGTGATGGTCAAGCTTGGATAATGAGCTTTGTTAACGTTCACCAAGACTTGGCGACTATCAGCTGTTTCTCCACTTTGTGATAGGAATATGAAGAATGGTTTCTTTGAAAGTAGTGGTTTTTCGTAAGCAAATTCGGAAGCAACGTGTACTTCAGTTGGAATTCCCGTTAAGGCTTCTAATTGCATTTTTCCAACTAAACCAGCATGGTAACTAGTTCCGGCACCCACAATGTAAATTCGATCAGAATTTTTCATGGCTTCCAATAATTTTTCATCAATTACTGGAGTTCCATTTTCGTTTAAATATTCTTTAGAAAGTTTCCGCATTACATTAGGTTGTTCATCAATTTCTTTAAGCATGTAATAAGGGTAAACCCCTTTTTCTGAATCACTTGGATCAACGTCAACTTCAAATTGTTTCCGTTCTGCCACGTTATCATCAACATCAGTGAC
This sequence comes from Fructilactobacillus frigidiflavus, assembly GCF_044054575.1. GTDB lineage: Bacteria > Bacillota > Bacilli > Lactobacillales > Lactobacillaceae > Fructilactobacillus > Fructilactobacillus frigidiflavus. The sequence continues at coordinate 1,065,841 of NZ_CP168716.1, read as the reverse complement.
CACTACACGATCGGGTTTCACAATTACCACATCGCCATCTTCGATTTCCATAAACGTATGGGTTACATCAAGCATAGCGATTGAATCAGAACATACAACGTTACAATCGTCACCTAGACCAATTAGTAATGGGCTTTTGTTTTTGGCCACGTATAAAGTATTAGGTTCAGTTTTATCCATTAAGATAAAAGCATAAGATGAGTTATCTAGTAATGAAATGGTTTTCTTGAAAGCCGCTTCGGTGCTCATTCCTGCTTTAGAGAATTTATCAATTAATTGAACCACAACTTCGGTATCAGTTTGACTGTGAAACTTAACTCCTTGAAGATAGTCATCTTTAAGTTGTTTAAAGTTTTCAATCACACCATTGTGAACTAAAAAGAAACGTTCGTCATCGGAAAATTGAGGATGCGCATTTTCAATGGTAACGCCCCCATGAGTTGCCCAACGCGTGTGTCCAATTCCAGAAGTTCCTTGCACTTCTGCACCTAGTTTCTTGCGAAGATCAGCAATACTTCCAGTGGTTTTAACTAAAAAATCTGGTCCTTTGGCACTATCGACGAAGATTCCCGCAGAATCATAGCCTCGATATTGTAACTTTTCTAATCCATGTACTAAAATTTCGGTTGCATTATCGTTTCCTGCAACTCCAACTACTCCACACATATTAAATTCCTCTTTTTTAAATTGGTATAGATGTATACCGTTTATTTTTTATTTATCTGACAAGTAATATCATAGTGTTTTAAGAAGTTTATGTCAATGATTATGTCGTAATTGGTATATGTCTAATTCAATAAAAAAAGAAACAGCCCAACGGCTATTTCTTTAAAAAGTTACTGATTATTTTCTGCAACCACATCCGCAATTCTTTGCGCGTAGTCATTACTTTCAGCTTGAGTTGGGGCTTCAACCATGACACGAAGTAATGGTTCGGTTCCACTAGGTCTAACTAAAATGCGACCATCGCCATTCATTTCGGTTTCAACCTCTTTGATAATATCCTTGACTGGTTGAGGATCCATGGCATGCTTTTTATCCTTCACCGTCACATTAACTAAGCTTTGGGGATATTTAGTTACTTCAGCAGCTAATTCGGAAAGTTTTTTCCCGGTTTCTTTCATGATTGACATTAGTTGAATACTAGTTAACATCCCATCACCGGTCGTTCCAAAATCAAGAAAAACGATATGACCAGATTGTTCGCCACCTAAGTTATAACCATTTTTATTCATTTCTTCAACGACGTACCGATCACCCACTTTGGTTTTAACACTCTTCATGCCATGAGCTTCCATCGCCTTGTACATCCCTAGGTTACTCATAACGGTGGTGACGATGGTGTCATGTTTCAAACGACCATGTTCATTCATGTATTTACCACAAATGTACATAATTTTATCACCGTCAACGATTTCACCGTTTTCGTCAACCGCGATACAGCGGTCTCCATCACCATCAAAGGCAATTCCTAATTGTGATTCATTTTCCACAACCATTTTTTGTAATTGCTCAGGATGAGTTGAACCAACATTATCATTGATATTAATCCCATTTGGTTTGGTAGCCATCGTTTTAAAATCAAGTCCTAAATCTGCATAGAGACGAGGCATCAAAGCACTAGTAGCCCCGTTAGCAGCATCAACGGAAACTTTGATTCCTTCCAAATTATCTGGAATACTTTGGGCTAAGAAATGGAGGTATTTTTGTCCGGCTTCGTTATATGAAGCCGCGGTACCTAAGCCTTGAGCAGAAGGACGGGGTAAATCATCAACATCATTTTCAAGCATGGCTTCAATATCTTCCTCAATGTCATCAGAAAGCTTATACCCATCGCCCCCAAAGAATTTAATCCCATTATATTCGGCAGGATTATGTGAAGCCGTAATCATCACTCCCGCATCGGCATTTTGATCACGAACTAAATAAGCAACTCCAGGCGTAGTTACGATTCCCAAACGAATCACTTCAATTCCCACTGATAATAAACCAGCAACGAGGGCATCTTCTAACATTTGACCAGAAATTCTAGTATCACGAGAAACTAAAACACGTGGTTGGTGAGCTTCAGCACTCCGCTTAGTTAACGCATATCCACCAGCTCGCCCAGCCCGAAAGGCTAATTCAGGAGTTAATTCTTGATTAGCAATTCCACGAATTCCATCAGTTCCAAAATATTTCATAATATCACCATTCCTCTTTTAATCTAATTATTCTTTTCGACTTGAAGTTTAACAGTAGTAGTAGATGGTGAGATGACCACGTTAATCGTTCGTCCACGTTCATCAAGAGCATCAATCACCGTTGTTTGTTTGATATTTTTATTGGTATCGCGGGTTAATTTAACTTTAGCAACTACTTGCTTAATTTTCTTCATTTCATCTTTGGGACCCGTAACGTTAACCCGACTGATATCTTTCGAAACTTTACTTACTTTATAACCATTTGCAATATTTTTACTTTGGTATGCAACTTCAACCGGGTAAGCATCCGTTTCCCGTTCTTGTACATTGACCGTAATTGTTTTGGGCTTAATCTCTGATTTGAGTTCGGAATTAAGACCTGATTGTTGTAACTTAACCGTATGCTTACCTGGACCCAAATCACTAAGGTCAGCTAAAATCTTAAAATTTTGGGTGTTAGCAGTCGTAGTAACCAAGGCAGATGGTCCCGAAAGCTCAACTTTAACCTTGTTAGGATAGCCAATCACAAAGTATTTATCAGAGTTAACGTTTAATTGTAAGGGTACCTCAACTTCACGTTTCTCGTTGGAAGTTAATTGTTGGTTATCATTTTGGGCACTTGAATTGATTTGCCCTAACTTATAATCATGCACCATGAAAAATAAGGAAAGTGAAATTACTAATGAAATAATTAAACAAAATGTCCGACTTTCAAAAAACTTTTTCATTATTTACCTCCCCCAAATCGTTTGTTGAAAAATTCAGCAACTTCATTGAAAAAGGTTTGGTGATTTTTATCTTTCACGATTAATTGACTTCTGAGATACTTCAAATAATCATTTTGGGTCATACCACGCAATAATTCATTGTTTCTAGTGATTGAAACTTCCCCTGTTTCTTCAGAAATTACAATTGTAATCGCATCCGTTACTTCGGAAATTCCCACTGCTGCCCGGTGCCGGGTTCCTAACTCTTTTGGAATTAGATTACTTTGTGATAACGGAAGATACGAAGCTGCCGAAGCCACGCGGAAGTCTTTGATAATGACTGCACCATCATGTAACGGCGTATTGGGAATAAAAATATTAATTAACAATTGACTGGAAACATCCGCATCCAGTGCAATCCCCGTTTCAATGTATTCTTCGAGGCCCGTTTTCATTTGAATACTCATCAACGCTCCAATTCGCCGCTTTGACATGTATTGAATGGCCCCGTCTAAAGCTTTGATTAACTTCTCTGCTTTGACGTTTTCTTGTTGTGATTGTTTAAAGACGGAACGCCGCCCTAATTTTTCTAGTGCCCGCCGAATTTCGGGTTGAAAAACCACAATAATCCCAATCACACCCCAATTAATGACTTGATCTAAGATCCACGAAGTCATCGTTAACCCTAAATATAAACTAATTACTTTTGCTAGAATTAAGATTACAATTCCGCGTAATAATTGAATTGAACGTGTACCACGTAAAAGCATAATTAATTCGTAAATCAAAACCCAGACTACTAAGATATCCAAGATGTTACTCAAATTATGCAGTGTTAAAATGTTACTCCAATCGATTCCCATTCGTCGGTAACCCTCCCTGAAAATATTCTTCCTTATTATACCACTCTGACTAGTTCTCTTATACCATGCTTTGAATCCGATGAGAAATAAAAACATACAAATTAATAGTTTTTTAACTCCATTTGCGGTTTAATTTAGGTATGATAAAGATGAGGTGATTCTTATGACAAAAAGCAAAATTTGGCAAATTAGGTTATTTTTTCTAATTTGGCTAGTTTTCATTAAATTATTCATTAAAGATTCTATTTTTGGTTTCTTACTGTTAAATACTTTTTTAGGTTACATTCCAATTGAAGTCAGTTTTCACATTGGTGATAAGCCACACCAAAACATTATTGTATTTTGGGCTTTGACCTTAATCTGGCTATTGTTTTACCCCAATGCCCCCTACATCCTAACTGATTTGCTCCACTTATCTTGGTTACACCCGAGTGGCTTGAATGGTTTATTAAAATTAGATAGTCATATCTGGTTCTTATACACGAGTTTATTGATTAGCGCCCTTGCTTGTGCATTTATTGGCTTTTGGGGCATGATAAGTGTGGCAAAGGCCATCAATCGACGGCTCCATTTAGAAAATCGGTTTACTGATTTTATTATGACTTCTTTTTTAATCTTTTTAAGTTCAGTTGGTTTATATATTGGTCGTTTCCTAAGGGTTCATACCGTTTACCTTTTAGCTAATCCCAAATTCTACTTTAAACTTTTCTTAAACATGTGGAATCGGCAAATGGTAATCTTTGTAATTTTAATGACCATTGTTCAATTAATGATTTACTGGATTTACACCATTATCGCTACTAGTAACGATAATAATAAAGAGACTGGAAATTAATTTTCCAATCTCTTTTTTTAGGCTCTTCCGATAATCCGGACTTCAGTCTCTAAGTGAATCCCTGAAGCTTGTAAAACCGTTGCTTGAACGTGTTTGATTACATTTAAATAATCAGTTGCCGTGGCATGACCAACGTTCACAATAAAGCCCGCGTGTTTAGTGGAAACCTCTGCGCCACCAACTCGGTAACCTTGTAAGCCCGCATCATGAATTAATTTACCCGCAAAATGACCAGCAGGACGTTTAAAAACGCTCCCACAAGAAGGATATTCTAATGGTTGCTTTGATTTACGTAGGTAATTCAAGTGATCCATTTCTGCTTGAATCAAGGTTTTGTTTCCCTTTTCTAGTTGGAAGGTCGCAGCTAAAACTACATCACCATTATCTTGAATGCTACTGTGCCGATAACCAAAATCTAGCTCATCATGGGTCATTTCAACGATATTTCCTGTACTGGTCAAAATGGTAGCTGATTTTAATATGTATTCCGTCTCACCACCATATGCGCCGGCGTTCATGTATACCCCACCACCAATACTACCAGGAATTCCCGCAGCAAACTCCATGCCAGTTAAGCCTGCAGCTTGTGCAACTTTGGTAGCGGCAATATAGGCTGCTCCGGCTTCCGCAATGACATAGTTTCCATCAACGTGAATCTCATTCATTTCGGTTAGAATCATGGTCAAACCTTTAATCCCACCATCACGAACAATTAAATTGCTGGCGTTTCCTAAGACTGTAATTGGAATTTGGTGTTCTTTAGTAAACTTTAGCAGGGTTTCTGCTTCGGCATAATTTTTAGGGAAGGCCAAATAATCAGCCTTTCCTCCAGTTTTAGTCCATGAATAATTTGATAATGGTTCATCTTTTAAGATTTTAATTTCGTTAAATTTATTGCATAAGTCAATTGCCATGTTTTATTTTCCTTTCATATTAGCCTATATTATTTTATCACTTAGAAAGGCCGAAAACCATGCAACAATGTAATAGTGCTATACTAAATGAATTAAGGGGGTTAAATAATGAATTTTATTACTTGGAACGTAAATGGGATTCGTGCCATTTTAAAAAATAACTTTTATGAGTTTTTTACAGCAGCAAATGCTGATTTCTTTAGTGTGCAAGAAACTAGAGTATCACCAGGTGAGGTAAAGCTCGACTTGCCTGCCGATTACTATCAATATTGGAATGATGCCGAACGTCCTGGCTATTCTGGAACGGCAGTTTTTACCAAACACAAACCATTGCAAGTCATTTTAGGCCTCGACGGTAATGACCAAGATCCTGAAGGTCGGGTCATTACCCTTGAGTATCCTAATTTTTATTTGGTAAACATTTATGCACCGGCTGCTGGAGAAGAATTACAGCGCTTAAATTATAAAGAAGCTTGGGACCAAAAATTAATTAATTTTGTAAAGAAATTAAAAACCAAAAAGCCAGTGGTGATTAATGGCGATTTCAACATTGCCCATGAACCAATTGATATTTATGCACCCGATGAACATCATCATGCAGCTGGTTTTACGGATGCCGAACGTCAACAAATGACTGAATTATTAGACAGTGGTTTTACCGATATTTACCGGGCGACCCATCCTAATGAACCTAATAAATACACTTGGTGGAGTTATCGTGGTCATGCGCGCCGTGATAATCATGGTTGGCGGTTAGACTACTTTATCATTTATAATGATTTAGTGAAGGACGTCAAAATTACTACCATTATGGATACGGTGCCTGGCTCTGACCATTGCCCTCTTCAATTAATTTTAAATAATTTAACTGCGAAATAGGAGAATGATGATGAACTTTGTTGCCATTGACTTTGAAACTGCTGCTAGCCAACGTGCTAGTGCCTGTTCTGTAGCCATTACTGTAGTTCGTGATGATCAAGTTGTGAACGAGTTCTACTCACTAATTAATCCAGAGATGGAATTTAATTGGCGAAACATTAAAGTTCACGGGATTCATAGTGCGGATGTCAAAGATGCCCCGACTTTTCCCGAAGTTTGGGAAATCATCAAGCCTTTTTTTAAACGGAATCGGTTGGTAATTGCTCACAACAATCGGTTTGATAATAGCGTGCTCAAGAAAAGTATCGAACGATATCGTTTACCAATGCCTCATTATCAAACGCTTGACACCGTCAAAACCAGTCGTAAATTTTATCCCAGCTTTGAAAATCATAAGTTAAATACGGTTAGTGCTAATCTGGGAATCGAATTAGAACATCACCATAATGCTTTAGATGATAGTTTAGCCTGTGCTAAGATCTTAATTCATGAGCATCAACAATTTGGTGATGATGCTATTCGTCCCTTTGTCACTACTATCTAAAAAAGACTCTGAAGATTAATTAATTTTCAGAGTCTTTTTGCATCCAAATGGTAGTATTCGTTTCGGATTGTTGCTTAAAGCCTAATTTATGATAAATATGAATGGCCGGTAAATTAACTTTTTTGACTTCTAGAACCAGGCGTTGGAGCTCACTATAATGAAGTTGCCAATTAAGCAACTCATCAACTAGCATCGTGCCTAAACCCATCCCTTGATAATCATTTAAAACAGCAACGCCCACTTCCCCAGTGACATCACTAACTTGCTGGACCGTGGCAATCCCAATTAATTGTGTTCCAGCCGTAGCTAATAAAATCAAATTTGTTCCCGAAGAATTCAGCAATTCAATTTGGCGTGCTTCACTAGCAGCACTGACTTGGTCAAGCTCCGTATCTAATTCGAAAAAATCAGATTCCGTTTGTAATTGTTTAAGCATCGCTAGCATTGCACCAGCATCATTAGGCTGTGCAGCCCGAATTCCTACTTCAATTTCATTATTCATCTAAATTAAGTACTCCTGATGCCAAAATAGCTTTAAAGTGTTCCCCTTGAGCGGTAAACTCAATTTCCCGATTATTTGTCCCTAATTCATCTTGCCGGGTAAATTTAAGTCTTAAATAATTGGTAGGAAGCTCAGCTTCAGCAAACTTTGACCATTCAACCACGCTTACGCCATCACCATCAAAATATTCATCAAGTCCCAGTTCATCGCTCCCTCCAACTTCGAGGCGATAAACATCCATATGATAAAGCGGTAACCGTCCGTCTTGATATTCGCGAATAATAGTAAAGGTCGGGCTTTTAATGTTTCTTTTAATCCCAAGCCCCTTGGCTAATCCCTTGGTAAAAGTAGTTTTTCCAGCCCCTAAATCACCATCCAGTAAAATGACATCGCCTGGTTGTAATTGAGTAGCTAGCGCCTCACCTAAACGTTGGGTTTGACTAGGTTCAGTAACATTCACTTTCATCTTAATCCTCGTCAGCTAATGCTTGAGTAGCTGTAATAATTGCTACTTTGTAAACATCTTCAGCATTACAACCACGAGAAAGATCAGAAACGGGTTTGTTTAACCCTTGTAAAATTGGTCCAATGGCTTCAAAGCCTCCAAATCTTTGGGCAATCTTGTAACCAATGTTCCCAGCTTCTAATTCAGGAAAGACAAAGACGGTTGCTTGACCGGCAACTTTCGAATCAGAATATTTAGCTTTGGCAACGGCTGGTACAAAAGCCGCATCAAATTGCATTTCGCCATCAATTGGCATTGCTGGATCCATTGCTTGCGCTAATTTTGTCGCATTGTGCACTTTTTCCACTTCTGGACTCTTAGCAGATCCATTCGTTGAAAAACTTAATAAAGCAACCCGTGGGTCAATATCAAATAAACGCGCGGTTTTTCCACTTTCAACGGCAATTTCAGCTAATTGAGTTTCATTGGGGTTAATGTTAATAGCACAGTCAGCAAATAGATAACGTTGATCACCCTTTTGCATCACAAATGAACCACTAATTAAATTAACTCCTGGTTTCGTTTTAATGATTTGAAGAGCGGGACGAACTGTGTCACCAGTTGGGTGGGCAGCTCCTGATACCATTCCATCGACATCTCCTAGGTAAACCATGGTCGTTCCAAAGTAGTTCGGATCAGTTAACCATTTTTCTGCTTGTTCAGCAGTAGTTTTTCCTTTACGACGTTCCACAATGGCTTGTACCATTTTTTGACTCGTTTCTCCCGATACTTTTTCGAGATCAACAATTTCAATTCCGTCTAAAGCCACGTTAAGAGCAACGGCTGTTTTTTTGATTTCAGCTTCATTACCTAATAAAACCGGAACAGCTAAATTATCAGCAGCTAAGCGACTAGCAGCTGAAATAATGCGTTCGTCTTCCCCTTCAGGAAAAACTAATTTAATTTTTTGACCTTTAATTTTACTTTTTAAACTTTCAAATAGATCCATCATTTTCTCCTATCTTTCCATTTCAACTTTTTCTGGTAATTGCCAATTAATTGGTCGTTCTCCCATTGCTTCCAAAGCGGCATTCGTTTTGGAAAACGGCCGAGAACCAAAGAATCCCCGATTAGCCGATAACGGACTGGGGTGGGCTGATTCAATAATAATATTAGTTTCCGTATCAATCAAATTAACTTTTTTGCGGGCAGCATTGCCCCACAAAATAAAAACAACTGGTTCAGGACGTTCTGATAACTGATGAATTGCATAATCAGTTAATTTTTCCCAACCTTCATTTCGATGGGAAAAAGCCACTCCGTCTCGAACCGTGAGAACTGAGTTTAACAGTAAAACCCCTTGTTCTGCCCAACTCTTTAAGTATCCATGATTAACGGGCTTAATCCCTAAATCATTATCTAATTCTTTATAGATATTTCGTAAAGATGGCGGAATTTTAACTCCTGGTTCAACGGCAAAACTGGTTCCAATTGCTTGATGAGGGCCATGATAAGGATCTTGTCCCAAAATAACCACCTTGGTTTTACTGAACGGCGTCCATTCAAACGCTTGAAAAATATGATTCATCGCTGGATAAATCTGATGATTCGAATATTCTTCAACTAAAAATTTTCTCAACTTTTGGTAATATGGTTTTTCAAATTCTGGCTCTAAGATTGGCCACCAGTCATTATCAATAAATTGTTTCAACTTTTTCACCTCGTGAATATTTTAACATAACTTCAACTAAAACAAGCATCGTTATCGTCTCAAATACCAAGACTTATCTCAGTCAAAAAGCGATTGAATCCCTTCAGAATTCAATCGCTTTTTCGAAGTCAAATTATGCTAGTAATGTTTCATTACTCGATCAATTTGACGCTTTTGATCACGTGCTTTAATATCATGACGTTTATCGTATTCGTGTTTCCCTTTTGCCACCCCAATTAGTACTTTAGCAAAATTATGCTTTAAATACATTTTGAGGGGGACAACCGTCACACCTTTAGTTTGCACTGCATCAGAAAGCTTTCTAATTTCCTTCTTATGCAAGAGTAACTTCCGATTTCGTAATGGATCATGATTAAATTGATTACCTTCAGTATATTCATTAATATGAATATTTTGTAAGAAAGCTTCGCCGTTTCGAAACGAAACAAAGCCATCTTTCAAAGTAACCCGCCGTTCTCTTACAGATTTTATTTCGGTCCCCGTTAATGCAATTCCTGCCTCGAAAGTCTCTTCAATGAAATAATCATGACGTGCCTTTCGATTGGTAGCCATCACATTATCGTTATTTGGCTTACTCTTTTTTTTGACCATTTTAAAATCAATCCTTATTTACGTTTTTTAATGGTAAAACTGTGTGATGATTTATTTCCGTTACCATGTTTTTGACCATGGTTATCATTGTTCTTGTGGTTGTTAAAACGACCACGCGTATGATTTTGTTGTTTTGGTAAAAGATCACTAATTGGTGTCTTTTCTACTTCAAGAATTTCAAAATCAACGGAACTTTGGTCAACATCGACACCCACACATTTAACGCGAACATCTTGTCCAATTTTGAAAGTCCGTTTCGTATTACGACCAACTAGGGCCATGTACTTAGGTACGTATTGGTAATAGTCATCCGTCATCCGACTAATGTGTACAAGTCCTTCAACTGTATTTGGTAATTCAACGAAGACCCCAAATTTCATGACAGAACTAATTACACCATTGTATTCTTCACCAATGCGATCGCTCATGTATTCAGCCTTCATCATGGCATCCACAGCACGTTCCGTATCAACGGCACGACGTTCTGTTTCTGAACAATGAACAGCTACTTCACCGACAACATCAGCGTACTTAGCTCTGGTTACATCATTAATTCCATTATCTTCATAGTAATGAATTAAACGGTGAATGAACATATCAGGGTAACGACGAATTGGTGAGGTAAAGTGAGTGTAGTATTTTGCACCTAACCCAAAGTGACCAACACATTTATCACTGTACTTAGCTTGTTGCATACTTCTAAGCAACATCACTGAAACCATTGCTTCTTCTGGTTTACCAGCTACCTTAGATAAGACGTTTTGTAAAGTCTTAGGTTCAAGATGATCTGGATCTGCTTTAACGTTGATTCCAAAAGCAGTTAAGAATTCAAAGAATTCTTTAACTCGAGTAGCATCAGGTACTTCATGAATTCGGTAAATGAATGGTACTTTAAGCTTATGGTAAGTTTCAGCGACCGTTTCGTTGGCAGCTAGCATGAATGATTCAATCAAACGTTCAGCAGTTCCACGAGTTCTCAATTGAATGTCAATTGGGTGACCTTCTTTATTAACAATAATCTTTGCTTCGTTATCGTTAAAGTCAATTGCCCCACGTCTGCGACGAGCTTTGTAAAGAATCTTATGCAATTCGTCCATAGTTTCAAACATTGGTACTAAATCAGCATATTTCTTACGGGTATCAGCATCTTTATTTTCAATAATGTCATTAACTGCATTATAGGTCATCCGTGCTTTAGAACGCATAACACTAGGATGAACTCGTGACTTAACCACTTTCCCTTGGGGGTTAATTTCCATATCACAACTCATACATAAACGAAGTTCACCTTCGTTTAATGAACAAATTCCGTTTGATAACCGTCTTGGTAACATTGGAATAACTCGATCAGTTAAGTAACAAGAAGTTCCCCGTTTGTAGGCTTCTCGGTCAAGTAATGTTCCTGGTTTCACATAGTGACTAACATCAGCAATGTGAACCCCTAAATGATAGTTACCGTTTGGTAATTTCCAAGCCGTAACGGCATCATCTAAATCTTTTGATTCTTCGGCATCAATGGTAACTAGTGTTTGGTCAGTAATGTCTTCGCGACCTTTAGTTTCTTCTGGTAAAACATGGTCAGGAATTGCATCTGCTTCTTGCATTACATCTTCTGGGAATTGTGATGGCACATCATGGGCATACACAATTTGTAAGATGTCAATTCCAGGATCATCAACACTACCAATGATTTGTTTAGCAACCCCAACCATCACATCTGGATGTTTAGCGTTTGGATATTCAGTAATATCAGCTAAGACCACTTCACCAGGAGTTGGGTTGATTCCAGCATCTGTAACGTAGAATCTAAAACCTGCTAGTTTTTTGTCTTTTAATTTGATTTGGCCAATGTAACCTTGGTCATCAGTCGTCTTGAAGAATTCACCAACTACATGAGTATAATGACGTTCAAGAATCTTGATTACTTTGGCAGCCGGACCACGATCACTACCTTTTTCGGCTGGTTTAGTGATTTGAACTTCAACACGGTCTAAATTCATGGCATTCATGGTATCATCAGGTGCAATAAAGGCATCTTCTGAATCATCATCAAAACCAACGAAGCCGAAGCCTTTTGAATTTGAATGGAATACCCCTTCAAGTTTTAATTCACTAGGATTAATCTTAAAGTTTCCATCATGAGTAACAACAACAGCTCGTTCTCTTTCAAGAATGGCTAATTCTTGTACAATTAATTTGAAGGCAGCTGAGCCATGATACTTCAAAGCATCAGCGATGTCTTCAACGCTATACGATTTTTCTGGATGAGATACAAGTTCATTCTTGATCTCATTTTTTAATTTATTATCTTCCACTATATTTCCTCTTCTATGTTTTCTTTATATATGTAATTAACTACATTATAAACGTTTTATTTTCTATTTTTAATTAATTAGCCCTGATATACAAAAAAGCCCCTGCGAATATGCAAGGAGCCTTTTTCTAGTGCTGTGATAACCACATTAAAACTAATGCGATGGCAAAAAACATAATGCCTAAAATTACAGTAACTTTTTGGATAAATGATTCAAATCCACGTGATTTTGATTCTGCAAACAAGTCGCTAGCACCACCAGTAAATGATGACATTGCGTCATTGTTTTTTGACGGTTGCATTAAAACAGCGCCAATAATCAATATGCTAACAATCCATAATAATATCATTAAGAAGTCAGTCAATGAAAATTCCTCCTACCCATGTTGAAAAAGGGTCAATTAATTCTAGTAAATATTATAACACAATCTTGATAAATTTCAAAATTACACTATTTTTAACCGAAAAAAGAACCCCTAGCAAGGCTAGAAGTTCTTTTTAAAAGCTTAATTATTTGTTCATAATGTCTTCACGTGCTTGACGTGATAAGTTGTAGAATGAGTGAATTCCTTTGTATTCTGCAACTGAACCTAATTGGTCTTCAATTCTCATTAATTGGTTGTACTTAGCAATTCTTTCACCACGACTCATTGAACCAGTCTTGATTTGACCTGCATTAAGGGCAACAACTAAATCAGAAATAGTAGTATCTTCAGTTTCACCTGAACGGTGTGAGATAACGGCAGTGTAACTAGCTTCTTTAGCCATGTTAACCGCATTAACTGTTTCAGTTAAAGTACCGATTTGGTTAAGTTTGATAAGGATTGAGTTTGCAACACCCATTTCAATTCCTTTTTCAAGGTAGTCAGTGTTAGTAACAAATAAATCATCACCAACGATTTGTACTTTTTTACCAAGTTTTTCGGTAGCAATCTTCCAGTCTTCCCATTCGTTTTCATCCAAAGGATCTTCGATTGAAATGATTGGGTATTTGTCAACGATGCTTTCAAGTAACTCAACGAATTCAGCAGCAGTGTATGAACGACCGTCACCTTCTAAGTTGTATTTCTTAGTTTCAGGATCGTAGAATTCTGAAGAAGCACAGTCAAAGGCAATTGCAATATCTTTACCTGGTTTGTAACCAGCACGTTTGATAGCTTCAATAAGAATTTCAAATGGTTCTTCGTTGTTCTTCAAGTCAGGAGCAAATCCACCTTCATCACCAACAGCAGTTGAGTAACCTTTTTCGTTTAAGATTGCTTTTAAGGCGTGGAAAGTTTCAGCACCCATCCGAACAGCTTCTCTAAAAGTTGGAGCACCAACAGGCATGATCATGAATTCTTGGAAGTCAACCTTGTTGTTAGCGTGCTTACCACCATTGATAACGTTCATCATTGGAGTAGGTAAAACGTGAGCATCGAAACCACCTAAGTAGTTGTATAAAGGAGTTCCAAGTTCATCAGCAGCAGCTCTAGCAGCAGCAATTGAAACAGCTAAGATAGCGTTAGCACCTAATTTAGCTTTGTTAGGAGTACCATCAAGCTTAATCATTGCTTGGTCAATTCCTAATTGATCAGTAACATCGTAACCAATAATTTCTTTGGCAATTTTGTCGTTAACGTTAGCAACGGCTTTAGTAACACCTTTACCACCAAAACGGTCTTTGTTACCATCACGTAATTCAACTGCTTCGTGTTCACCAGTTGAGGCACCAGAAGGAACGATTCCACGTCCCATTGCACCGTCTTCAGTGTAAACTTCAGCTTCAACAGTTGGGTTACCACGTGAGTCTAAGACTTCGCGTGCATATACATCAGAAATAAGTGACATAATAAATCTCCTTAGTTGTTTAGTAATAATCTATATTTACAATTAAATTCTACATTTTTAAAATCAACAATGCAATCATTTAATTAATTATTTAAGCGTTTTAAAATTTGCAAGCTTCATAAATTCGGTTGGACTCAAACTAGCCTTACCAGCGAGGACCCCATCGATATCCGTTTCTTTCATTAAAGATTGGATGTTTTTTTCAGTAACACTGCCACCATAAAGAATTCGAATTTGATCAGCCACTTCATCAGAGTAAATATCAGCAAGCGTTTGCCGAATTAGATAACAGCCCTCTTCGGCTTCAGCCGTCGAAGCACTATGGCCGGTTCCGATTGCCCAACTGGGTTCATAAGCAATGATAATCTTCGCAGCATCGGCTTCAGAAACTCCTTGAACAGCCGCAGTTACTTGACTAACGACCCAGGAAAAATGATCACCGTTGTCTACTCGCCCCATCGTTTCATCACAACAAATGATGGGAATCATTTGGTTATCTAAGACCGCATGAACTTTTTTGTTAATAATGTCATTCGTCTCATTAAAATAACGACGACGTTCAGAATGGCCTACAATTACATATTTAATTCCCATTTCGCTAAGAGCTTTCGGGCTAACTTCCCCTGTATAAGCTCCTTCATCTTTATAGAAACAATTTTCCGCGGTAACTTGTAAAGGGCTATGGTCATTATGTTTAAGCATTGATTCTAAAAAAAGAGGTGACGCAGCAATTGCCGTTTCCACTTCACTAGCAGCTGGTAAATTAGGCTTAATCTCTTCGACAAATTTGACGGCTTCCTCAAGTGACAAATTCATCTTCCAGTTTCCACCAATAAACGGAATACGCATTTTAACCCTCCTTTCATTTTACATAAAGCTTAGGTAATTAAAAAAGCGCTGGCCAAGCCAACGCTTTTTAATTAATCTTTGTTAGAAACACAGGCAATTCCAGGTAAAGTTTTACCTTCAAGGTATTCAAGTGAAGCTCCACCACCAGTAGAGATGTGAGTAAGCTTGTCAGCTACGCCTAATTCTTTAACGGCAGCAGTTGAATCACCACCACCAACAATGGTTGTAGCATCTTTTAAAGTACCTAAGAAACGACCAATTGCTAAAGTACCTTCAGCAAATTTAGGCATTTCAAAGACACCCATTGGTCCATTCCAAACTACTGTCTTAGCATCGGCAAGGACACTTTCGAAGAGTTTGATTGATTTAGGTCCAATGTCAAGGGCCATGTAGCCATCAGGAATTGCACCATCAACGATTTTAGCATCAGCATCGTTTGAGAATTTATCAGCAACCACTGAGTCAACTGGTAAAACAATCTTGTTGCCACCCTTTTTAAGGATTTCTTTAGCAACATCAATTTTGTCTTTTTCAACAAGTGAGTTACCAATTGAAATCCCCTTAGCAGCGTAGAATGTGTAAGTCATTCCACCACCGATAATGATTTTATCGGCTTTGTCTAATAAGTGATCAATTACACCAATCTTATCAGAAACTTTAGCACCACCTAAAATAGCGACGAATGGGTGTTTTGGATTGTCAACAGCGTTACCAAGGAATTTAATTTCTTTTTCAAGCAAGAAACCAGCGGCAACTGGTTTACCGGCTTTTTCCATAGCAGTTGCAATTCCAACGTTAGAAGCATGACTTCTGTGAGCAGTACCGAAAGCATCGTTCACAAATACGTCACCTAATGAAGCCCAGTATTCACCTAATTTAGGATCATTTTTAGATTCACGTTTAACGTTTTCACCATCAATAACATCTTGATAACGAGTGTTTTCAGCCAACAAGATTTGACCATCTTGCATCTTATCGATGGCTTCTTCTAATTGAGGACCTTCGTTAACTGGCACAAAGATAACTGGTTTTTTGATTAATTTTGAAAGCTTTTCCGCAACGGGACGAAGTGACAAACCGGGTTTGTCGTCTTCTGATTTAATTCGACCTAAGTGAGAAAGTAAGATTGCTTTTCCACCGTGGTTGATTACCCATTCAATTGATGGTAAAGCAGCTACGATCCGGTTATCGTCACCAACTACACCATCTTTAATGGGAACATTAAAATCAACCCGCATAAGGACATCTTTACCCTTAAGGTCTAAATCATCAATGATTAATTTACTCATTATGCAATTCCTCCAATAATAATTGATAAAACAAAAGACGCAGGAGGTATAACCTCCTCCGCCCTTTTAAAACTACAATTTAATGATTAAAGAGTAGCAAAGTGTTGTAAAGTACGAATCATGTTACAAGTGAATCCCCATTCGTTATCGTACCAAGCAACAGTCTTAACTAATTGAAGATCACCGTTTTCAGTGATTTCAGTTTGACTTGGGTCAAATACTGAACCGTGTGAATTACCGATAACATCAGTTGAAACCATGAAGTCTTCAGCGTAACCAAAGGCATCATTTTTGTGTTTCTTCATAGCATCGTTAATTTCATCAACAGTAACTTTCTTGTCAAGAACTGAAACTAATTCAGTTAATGAACCATCAATTACAGCAACACGTTGTGCGTGACCTTTTAAGATACCATCAAGTTCTGGGATAACAAGACCAATGGCCTTAGCAGCACCTGAACTGTGAGGAATAGTGTTAACGGCAGCAGCACGGTTGTTAGCAAACTTAGCGCTACGAGGTCCATCTTGAAGTGCTTGAGTAGCAGTGTAAGCATGAACAGTAGTCATAGTACCAACTTTAAGACCGAATTCTTTGTTAAGCCAGTTAGCCATAGGAGCTAAACAGCTAGTAGTACATGAACCAGCTGATACAATCTTATCTTCTGAAGTAAGAGTATCAAGGTTAACACCAGGAACAACAGTAGTAATGTCACCAGCAGGAGCTGAGATCAAGACACGTTGTGCACCGGCATCCAAGTGAGCTTGTGCTTTTTCTTTTGAAGTGTAGAAACCAGTACATTCAAGTACAAAGTCAACACCGTCATTTTTAACCCAAGGAATGTTCTTTGCATCACGTTCTGCGTAAACTGGGATACGTTTACCGTCAACGATGATTGCGTCTTCAGTTGCTTCAACTTTACCAGGGAAACGACCATGAACAGAGTCGTATTTTAGTAAGTAAGCTAACATTGAAGGTGTAGTTAAATCGTTAATTGCTGCAACTTCAATGTCCTTTGAATCTAATTGATGGATACGTCTAAATGCTAGACGACCAATTCTTCCGAAACCATTAAGACCAATTTTTACAGTCATAATATGCTTCCTCCTTTAGGATTGTTATATTTTAAATACAAGTCATATCTTACCACTTTTACCTGAAAATGTCAGCGATTTCATTACGCACTCTCAGAATAAGTAGCAAGTAAATTAATAATGTAGTTTAACTAACCTACGGCCTTAGTATAGCAAATCAAAAATTCAAAGCAAAGTAATTACATTTTAATTTACCCCTTGAATTATTTATTCTTTTCCTTTAGAATAATAGATGCAAGTTTTGTACCCCTAGTGTAATGGATAGCACGTAAGATTCCGGTTCTTGAGATGAGAGTTCGACTCCCTCGGGGTACATTTTCGACCTTAATTTTTAAGGTCTTTTTTTATACCATCATAGGTCCAAATAATTGACCTTGATTGACCAATATTATAAGATAAAGCCATGAATTTAGTTATTCAATATTAATTTTATTATAGAAAGAAGAGGAAGTTATTATGCCTTTAGTTCCGACTGTTGTTGAAAACTCACCACAAGGTGAACGTGCATATGACATCTACTCACGACTTTTAAAAGATCGCATTATTATGCTTTCTGGTGAAATCGAAGATAACATGGCCAATGCAATCATTGCCCAATTATTATTTCTAGATGCCCAAGACTCAGACAAAGATATTTATTTATACATTAATTCACCGGGTGGTGTCATTACTTCCGGAATGGCAATTTACGATACGATGAACTTCATTAAATCTGACGTTCAAACCATCGTCATGGGAATGGCTGCTTCAATGGCATCCGTTCTTGCTACTGCCGGTACCAAAGGTAAGCGATTTGCCTTACCACATTCTCAAATTATGATTCACCAACCTTCTGGTGGAGCTCAAGGTCAACAAACTGAAATCGAAATTGCGGCTAAAGAAATTCTTAAGGCTCGTAAAATGATTAATGAATTGTTGGCAGAACATTCAGGTCAACCACTTGAAAAGATTGATCGCGATACTGAACGTGATAACTACTTATCAGCGCAAGAAGCAGTTGATTATGGTTTGATCGACGGCATCATGACCAACAGCAAAGATAAAAAATAATTTATCCAAATTTAAAAGCAGCTTCGTTCTGATTAATTTCAGAACTGAGCTGCTTTTTTTAGGCATTTTTTCGTAACTGATCAGCTATATCATTAATTTTATGCAACCGATGATTAACCCCAGACTTAGAAATAGGCCCATCAGGAATAATCTCTCCTAGCTCTTTCAAACTAACTTCTTGATTATTCATCCGTGTAATGGCAACATCCCGCAATTTTTTAGGCAAACTGTCCAAGCCTAATTTTGCTTCAATAAATTTAATGTTTTCAATTTGCTTAGTTGAGGCATTGGCCACTTTATTCATATTGGCATTTTCACAGTTAACTAAGCGATTAACCGAATTCCGCATATCACGGACAATCCGAATATCTTCAAATTTCAACATGGAATTGGTGGCCCCAATTAATTGTAAGAAATCTGCAATCTTTTCTGCTTCTTTAATGTACACGATATAACCGCTGCGGCGAGCTGTTTCCTTGGCACCTAAATTATATTTATTCATCATTTCTGCCATCATCTGATTATGATCATCGTAAAGTGAATAAATTTCTAAATGATAGCGTGAGGTTTCTGGATTATTAACGGATCCCCCCGCTAAAAACGCCCCCCGCAAATAAGAACGCACTTGCATATCATTTTTTAATAATTCTAACGGCACGCGTTCTAAAATTTGTTCTCCATCAAAAATACCGAGATCTTCCAAAACTTCTCTTACGTTTTGATTTAACCGAACAATGTAGAGGTTATTCTTTTTGAGTTTCATTTTACGACGTACAATCACATTTGCCTCTACTTGATAAAACTTCAGCAACAAGCTATAAACGCGTCGCGAAATTGCTGAGTTTTCTGATTGAAATTCGAGGGCTAACTTCCCGTTTGAAATTTTTAAAGTTCCATTCATGCGAATTAAAGCCATTAATTCTGCTTTCGCATTCTCACGGTGCACTTCTAAATTGGTTAATTCCTTTTTTACTTCACTTGCATACGACATTCAAACAACTCCCATTAATTAAGTTTTGGCTGTCCTAAAAGTCGAATTAATTCATTTGTCACTAATTCACCATTATGAAAAGCCCCATGATCGCGTAATTCCAAAAAATCAGATGATATTACCCGACACCCTAGTTCCTTCAAACCTTGATAATCAGGAACAACGGGTTCTGATTCATCACGCCAACGTTGCCGATCAATGTATTCACTAGGTACCGGCTGATTATTGACTAAAACCGTATCGACAAACCGATGACCTAACTGACGGTCTAAAACGCGAACGTGATCGGCATCCGTAAAGTTCGTCGTTTCCCCGCTTTGGGTCATAATGTTACAAATATAAACAACCTCTGCTTGGGTTTCGATGACCGCTTTACCAACGTTGCTAACCATTAAATTTGGCAAGATACTAGTGTAAAGACTCCCAGGTCCAAGCACAATTTGATCAGCGTTCATAATCGCATCAATCACAGCGGGAACAGCTTCTGGCGTTTCAGCACCGTTAGCAGATTCTACCCACACCCGTTTAATCATTTTATCGGCTTTCGTAATTTCTGATTCCCCCGTCATCGTAGTTCCATCAGTAAATTCAGCGTGGAGCACCAAGCTTTCATCACAAACAGGATAAACGTGACCATCAACTTGCATCATTTTTGTCAACATTTGCACTGCCGCAAAAAAACCATCTTCCATTTCCGACAAGGCGGTAATGATTAAATTACCAATCGCATGTCCTGATAAGAATTTATCAGTGGACTTAAAACGATATTGGAAAATATCTAAATCAATCTGCGGTAAGTTTGAAAGACTAACCAGTACGTTTCGGATGTCTCCCGGTGGTAAGACATTAATATAATTACGTAAAATTCCTGAAGAACCACCATCATCTGCAACCGTAACGACTGCTGTAATGTCGACATCTCGTTTTTTTAGGTTTTTCAAAATGACTGGAAGGCCAGTTCCCCCACCAATCACCACCATCTTTGGCCGACTAATTTGTTTTGCTAATTTATTTACCATTAATTATTGGACCCCTTTATAACGACTAATTTCACGATGCGTGATGTTAACCCGAAAGCCTAGTTTTTTGAGAGCCTTACCTAACCTTTCCGTCATTGCAATTGACCGATGTTGTCCCCCAGTACAGCCGATGGCAATGGTTTCACAAGCTTTAGCTGTCCCTTGAATTTTGGGGAGTAAAAATTTCATTAAACCATAGATTTTCTCAAAGTATTCATCCGCATCTTCTTGATTCATTACATAATCATAAACAGGCTGATCTTTGCCCGTTAAATCACGCAGACTTTCTACGTAATAAGGATTGGTTAAAAACCGCACATCAAACACCATATCAGCGTCAATTGGGATGCCATATTTAAAGCCAAAGGACATCAATTCAACGTGAAAAGGCGCTACGCCTTGATTTTCAAACTCATCAATTAATTTTTCCCGTAATTGCTTGGGTGTAAGCTTCGTCGTATCAATGATGAGATTGGCTGCTGCTTTAACCGGTGCCATTACCTGACGTTCTTTTTCGATTCCATCAATTAAGCGTCCATTTCTCGCTAACGGATGATCACGGCGGGTCTCTTCATAACGCGTGACAATTTTATTATCAGAAGCGTCTAAAAAGATAACATTTTCTTTTTGATTTTGATTATGGGCAATTTCAACTAACGTATCGACCACTTCATTATCTGATCCTGGAGCTCGTAAATCAATCACCAGAGCCACTTTATTAATTTCACTTGAAGTTCTAATTAATTCGGAAAACTTATAAATTAAATTTGGTGGTAAATTATCAACACAAAAGTAGCCTAAATCTTCAAAGGTTTGGATAGCCCGGGTTTTTCCCGCACCACTCATTCCCGTAATAATTACTAATTCATCATCTTGTGCCATTGTAATCCCTCCAAACTTTCGTTAAGTATAACATACCGGGCGTTTCACTTAAAACAAAAGTAAAAGCCCACTAAAAGGGTTAACCACCCTAGTGAGCTTTATGCTATTTTGTTGCTGCTAAAGTTCTTTGATAATCTTTTTCTAAAATTGGTTTCAAGTATTTTCCCGTTACACTTTCTGGAACTTCCGTAATTTCTTCCGGAGTCCCAGTTGCAACCACTTGACCACCTTTATCGCCACCATCAGGGCCTAAATCAATGACATGATCGGCTTGTTCAATGACTGCCATATTATGTTCAATAATTAAAATTGTGTTTCCCGCATCAACTAACTTCTGTAATACGCCTAATAAACGTTTAATATCATCCGTGTGTAACCCAGTGGTAGGTTCATCAAGAATGTAGAAGTTCTTTCCGGTTGAACGCTTGTGCAATTCAGAAGCTAACTTCATCCGTTGTGCTTCTCCACCAGAAAGCGTAGTTGCTGATTGGCCTAATTTAACGTAGCCTAACCCAACATCAGAAATGGTTTGCAACTTACGCGTAATTTTAGGAATTGCTTTAAAGAATTCTAAGGCTTCATTAACCGTTAAATCTAAGACTTCGGCAATGTTTTTCCCTTTGTACTGGACTTCCAAAGTTTCAGAATTGTAACGTTTCCCATGACAAACTTCACAAGGCACGTAAACATCCGGTAAGAAATCCATTTCAATTTTTAAGATTCCATCACCACGACAGGTTTCACAACGTCCCCCCTTGATGTTAAAACTGAAACGACCCTTTTGGTAACCACGTAACTGGGCTTCGTTGGTTTTGGCAAACAAGTCCCGTATATCATCAAAAACTCCGGTATACGTAGCTGGATTACTACGCGGAGTTCGTCCAATTGGGCTTTGATCGATACTAACTAATTTTTCAATGTTTTTATAACCCGTAATTGATTTATACTTACCGGGTTTTTCTGAATTATCATTTAATTTTTGGGCCAATGCGCGCTTCAAAATATCATTAACTAACGTTGACTTACCTGAACCCGATACTCCAGTGACTACGTTAAATTCCCCTAACGGAAACTTAACCGTAATGTCTTTCAAGTTATTGGCTTGCGCCCCTTTAATTGTGACAAATTTTTTGTTTCCTTTACGCCGTTTTAAGGGTACGGGAATAAATTTCTTCCCCGATAAATATTGTCCTGTCAACGAGTTAGGATCTTGTGCCACTTCAGCAGGAGTTCCCGTTGCCATAATTTTTCCACCGGCTTGACCAGCGCCAGGACCAACATCAACTAAGTAATCCGCAGCCATCATCGTATCATGATCATGTTCCACCACAACCAAGGTATTGCCTAAATCACGCATTTTTTTAAGCGATTCAATCAGACGATCATTATCCCGTTGGTGTAGTCCAATCGAAGGTTCATCAAGCACGTATAAAATCCCTGATAAATTAGATCCGATTTGGGTCGCTAATCGAATTCGTTGCGCTTCTCCCCCTGATAAGGTTCTAGCAGAACGAGAAAGCGTCAAATAGGCTAACCCAACGTTTAATAAGAAATCTAACCGATCTTTAATTTCTTTAATCACTGGTTTAGCGATTGCCGTATCTTTATCACCAAATTTGACTTTACTAAAGAAATCAAATTCTTCCGCAATATTCATTTGACAAACTTGGGCAATGTTTTTTCCCATAATTTTTACTGATAAAGCCTGTTCATTTAGGCGATATCCATGACAAAATTGGCAAGTTAATTCACGCATATATTTCCGCATTTGGTCACGAGTAAAATCACTATTAGTTTCTTTAAAACGACGAGCAATGTTAGTAATCACGCCTTCGAAAGGAACATCAACATCCCGAATGCCCCCGAAATCATTTTTATAGTGAAAATGAAATTCTTTTCCTTTAGAACCATATAAAATCAAATCACGCTGTTGCTTCGGTAATTTTTTAAACGGAGTGTCCATATCAATGTTAAAGGCGGTTGCTGCTTGCTCTAAGAGTTCTGGATAATATTTAGAACTAATGGGGTTCCAGGGTTCAATCGCCCCTTCATTCAACGTTTTATTGGGATTAGGAATTACCAAGTCTTTGTCAACTTCAAGTTTTACCCCTAACCCGTCACAAGCGGGACAAGCTCCTTGCGGTGAATTAAACGAAAAAAGCCGTGGTTCTAATTTACCGATTGTAAAACCACAGATTGCACAGGCATAATGCTCCGAAAAGAGCATGGGTTCCCGTTTCCCTAAAAAGTCAATATTAGCATAGCCATCACTTAACCGAAGAGCGGTTTCTAATGAATCAGATAGTCGAGAATTAATTCCGTCTTTTACCACAATTCGATCAATGACAATGCTAATGTTATGCCGTTTATTTTTATCTAAATCAAATTCATCGGAAATATCGTGCATTTCACCGTCAACGATGACCCGCACGAACCCTTCCCGTTTAATTTGTTCGAAGATTTTTTGATGCTTTCCCCGTTTATCACGCACAATTGGCGAAAGAATTTGTAACTTAGTTCGTTCCGGCAACGCCAAAATGCGATCAATCATTTGATCAATCGATTGGCTTTCAATCACTGTTCCATCATTGGGACAAATGGGAGTTCCCACTCGTGCCCATAATAATCGTAAATAATCATTAATTTCAGTTACAGTTCCGACTGTTGAACGGGGGTTTTTAGAAGTTGTTTTTTGGTCAATGGAAATTGCTGGACTAAGGCCAACAATTGAATCAACATCCGGCTTATTCATTTGCCCTAAAAATTGGCGTGCATATGAAGAAAGACTTTCAACATACCGTCGTTGCCCTTCGGCATAAAGTGTATCAAACGCTAAAGAACTCTTTCCAGAGCCCGATAAACCAGTCATTACCACCAATTTATTTTTGGGAATATCGACATTCACGTTTTTTAAATTGTGTTCTCGTGCTCCCCTAATTTTAATTGTGTCATTTGCCATTTATTTTTCACCTCAATCCATATCTTTCTTTAATTTTTTAATTGTATCTCGAAGTGATGCTGCTTGTTCAAAGTCCAATTGTTTAGCTGCTTCTCGCATTTCATCACTTAAGTTTTTAATGATTGCTTCTTGTTCTTTATAACTCATTTGTTCAAAGTCTGTTTCTGCAAATGGTTTCTTTTTATTGTACTTATCGTCTTCATCTTGTTTGTAAGCAGAGATTGCCTTTGAAACGGGTTTGATAATCGTTTTAGGCGTAATATGATGTTCTTTATTATAGGCGATTTGAATTTTACGACGACGAGAAGTTTCATCCATTGCGGCTTGCATCGAATCAGTCACATGGTCAGCATACATAATAACGTGTCCATTTTCATTTCGGGCAGCACGACCAATCGTTTGAATAAGCGAACGCGGATTCCGTAAGAAACCTTCCTTATCAGCATCCAAAATGGCAACTAACGAAACTTCCGGCACATCAATTCCTTCCCGAAGCAAGTTAATCCCAACTAATACATCAAATTTACCTAAACGCAGATCACGAATAATCCGAGTCCGTTCCAGGGTTTTAATGTCACTGTGAAGGTAACGTACCTTAATTCCTAGATCTTTCAAATAATCAGTCAAATCTTCTGACATCTTTTTCGTTAGAGTAGTAACAAAAGTTCGCTGATTTTTCTTAATTCGGTCGTTAATTTCCCCGACCAAGTCATCCATCTGGTCTTTAGTTGGACGAACTTCAACCGTTGGATCTAAGAGTCCGGTTGGTCGAATGATTTGTTCTACTACTTGACTACTATGCTCTAATTCATAAGTACCCGGGGTAGCTGACATATAAATCACTTGATGAATGTGTTTTTCAAATTCGTTAAAATCCAACGGACGATTATCGTAAGAACTGGGTAATCTAAATCCATAATCAATTAATTGTTTTTTCCGTGCCTTATCCCCTTTAATCATTCCGTGAACTTGGGGGAGAGTTTGGTGAGATTCATCCACAAACATCAAAAAATCTTTGGGGAAGAAATCCAGCAATGTATATGGTGGTTCACCTGGTTTTCGGCGATCCATGTAACGAGAATAATTTTCGATTCCCGTGGTATAGCCCATTTCCCGCATCATTTCGATATCATAATTAGTTCTCTGTTTGAGTCGTTGGGCTTCAAGTAACTTTCCATCTTTTTCCATGGCGGCCACTTGCTTTTCCAAATCAGTTTTGATTTCTGGTAACGCAACATCCATCACTTCATCATTGGTCAAGAAATGAGTAGCGGGGAAAAGTGTGACTTGCTCTGGATTTCCCAGTACTTCCCCCGTTAATGTATTAACTTGGGTAATTTTATCAATTTCATCCCCAAAGAATTCAATCCGATAAGCATTTTGGGTTCCAGAAGCTGGAAAGACTTCTACCGTATCCCCGTGCACCCGAAAACGACCACGATCAAAATCAATATCGTTCCGTTGGAATTGAATGTTAACTAGTTTTCGGAGTAAGACATCCCGTTCCATTTCTTCACCAACGTGCAAGGTAACCGTATGATCTTGGTATTCTTTCGGACTACCTAAACCAAAGATTGAGGAAACGGAAGCCACTACAATCACATCATTTCTTGATAATAACGCACTTGTCGCAGCATGCCGAAGTTGATCAATTTCATCATTGATAGATGCATCTTTTTCAATGTAAGTATCACTAGAAGGCACATATGCTTCTGGTTGATAATAGTCATAATAACTAACAAAATATTCAACCGCGTTATTGGGAAAAAACTTTTTTAATTCTGTATATAGTTGTCCCGCTAAAGTTTTATTATGTGCCAATACTAAGGTGGGCCGATTCTGATCTTTAATGACATTCGCCATCGTAAAGGTTTTACCAGTCCCCGTGGCTCCTAGTAAAGTTTGTTCTTTGTCGCCGGCGGCTAAGCCTTGGTCTAATTTTTCAATCGCCTTCGGTTGATCACCGGTTGGTTGATAATTTGACACTAAGTCAAATTTTTTGTGTGATTTTGTAACCATTTTATACCTCTTTTTCCATTCGTAAGCGGGAATATTTCCCCATAATAGTATTATCTTAGCATACGAACATACTTTCGCCAAATAAAAAGTAAACAAAAAGAAGTCGTCGCAAGACCACTTCTTAATTTACCTTATTTATTTGATTTTAAACCTTCCACGTAATCAAAAACG
This sequence comes from Fructilactobacillus frigidiflavus, assembly GCF_044054575.1. GTDB lineage: Bacteria > Bacillota > Bacilli > Lactobacillales > Lactobacillaceae > Fructilactobacillus > Fructilactobacillus frigidiflavus. Next base: position 1,039,182 of record NZ_CP168716.1, on the reverse strand, counting down.
CCTTGGCCGGCAATTCCACCATCGCCGACAGCAGTTGTAATTTGACGAAGGTGTTTCTTACGCACGTCACCAACCGCAAAAATTCCAGGAACCTTAGTTTCCATTAGTTCGTTGGTATCAATCCAACCTGCTTCATCAGTAATTCCAATGTTTCTAAAAGCAGCTGTCATTGGTAAAATTCCCACGTAGACAAATACTCCGGCTGCAGGAACGGTTGTTTCTTCGTTAGTTTCGTTATTTTTAATTTTAACTCCAGTAACTTTACGCTCATTACCTTCAATTTCTTCAACGGTACTGTTCCAAATGAAATCGATATTATCACGGTCAAAAGCACGTTCTTGTAAAATTCGTTGGGCCCGTAATTGGTCACGACGATGAACTACCGTAACTTTAGCAGCAATATTAGCAAGGTAAGTTGCTTCTTGAATAGCAGAATCTCCCCCACCAACGACAATTACATTTTCACCTTTGAAGAAGGCACCATCACAAACGGCACAATAAGAAACCCCGCGACCACCAAATTCTTTTTCACCAGGTGCACCCAGTTTACGATATTCAGAACCAGAAGCAATCACAACTGCGGGAGCTTCGTATTCAGCATCAGCCGTTTTCACGATTCGTTTGTCACCATCAATTTCAATTCCAGTCACTTCACCATAACCGTATTCAACTCCAAATTGCGTACTGCTTGCATACATTTTTTCGGATAAATCTGGTCCTAAGACTGACTTAAAACCAGGATAATTTTCAATTTCAGCGGTATTATTCATTTGCCCACCGTAAACACCACGATCAAGCATTAAAACTGATAGTTCAGCCCGTGAAGCATAAAGGGCGGCTGTCATTCCAGCAGGTCCAGCACCAATTACAATCACATCATATTTTTTTGTCATCTAAGGGCCTCCGTTTATTTAATAGTTAATTTTTCTAATTCTTTAATTACTAAATCATAATTAGGTTCATGTGATACTTCATGTACAAGTTGTTCGTAAACAATTTTACCGCTAGGATCAACAATGTAGACTACCCGAGCCAAGTGATCAAAGCAAGGAATATAAAGATGCATAGCTTTTCCAAATGAGCCATTGGCATCAGATAAAATTTCCATCCCATCAGCATCATGCGCTGCACACCAGTTTTTTTGGTTCGCAACGGGATCATTAGAAACGGTAACAAATTTAATTCCCTTAAAATCACTAGCTACTTGATTAAAATGTGCTGTTTCTAAACTACAAACATCAGTTTCCAAACTTGGAACCACACTCAATAAAGTATATTGCCCCTCTAAGTCTTTAGTCGTAACCGTTTTTCCTTCGGCATTCGTTAAAGTGAATTCGGGTAAAAAGTCATCAAAATGAAGTTGATCATTACCCATTTTAGAACCAAAATCTTCGCCACCAATTGTTAATTTCATAATATTTTCTCCTCAATTTTTCTTTACTGCCATTATATTACCACATCTACTTACTTTTGTTTAGTAATGTGATTAAAAAGAGATACTGGATGAGCAGTATCTCTCTTATCAAACTTATTTTTCTAATTTATCAGCTAATTCAATGATATAAGCCTTTAAGTCATCACTTAAATCGTCACGACGTAGGGCAAATTCGATGTTAGTTTCCAACCAACTGAGCTTGTTACCAGTATCGAAACGGTCACCTTTGAATTCATGAGCATAAACTTTTTGCGTTTTGTTCAAAGTATCAATGGCATCCGTTAATTGAACTTCGTTACCCTTACCTGGTTTAGTTGTTTCCAAAACATCCATAATTTCAGGAGTAAATAAGTACCGACCAATGATGGCTAAATCACTTGGGGCATCTTCTGGCGCAGGTTTTTCCACGAATTGTTTAACGTCGTACATGCCGTCGCTAACTTCTTCAATCGGGTCAATTACCCCGTATTTTACGGTTTCTTCATGAGGGACCCGCATCACAGCGAGGGTTGAAGCACCTGATTTTTCGTAACTATCAATTAATTGCTTCGTTAACGGAACTTTGTCAGTCATCAAATCATCACCGAGCATTACGACGAATGGATCGTTACCCACAAATGTTTTGGCAGTTAAAACTGCATCACCAAGTCCTTTCGGATAAGCTTGCCGAATGAAGTAAATGTTCATATCATTCGTTTTTCGTACAGCTTCAAGCATGGCATCTTTACCTTTTGCTTCTAAGTTTTGTTCTAACAAATAATTTGATGAGAAATGATCTTCAATTGACCCTTTTCCCGAACCAATTACGATTGCTAAATCAGTGATGCCTGACGCTTTAGCTTCTTCCACGATGTATTGAATCGTAGGCGTATCAACGATTGGTAGCATTTCTTTCGGTACGGCTTTCGTTTCTGGCAAGAACCGGGTTCCTAAACCAGCAGCGGGAATAATTGCTTTTGTAACTTTTTTCATATTTTTATAAACTCCTATGTATTATCCGATTTCAGAGCGGCCTTCACGTGTCATTAATTTCGCAATGGCATCTTTAACCGTTTCTTCATTATTTAATACCGAATGAATTGCATTGGTAATGGGCATTTCTACGCCACGTTCTTTGGCTAAATCATAAGCGGCTTCACTCGTCGCAATTCCTTCAATTACCATGCCCATGTCGGCCACAATTTCATCAAGTTGTTTTCCTTTACCTAATTGATAACCAGCACGCCAGTTCCGTGAATCTTGACTAGTAGCAGTCACAATCACGTCACCCATTCCAGATAATCCGGTAAAGGTCATGGGGTTAGCACCAAACGACACGCCTAAACGAGAAATTTCCGCTACACCACGAGTCATTAAAGCAGCTTTCGCATTATCACCATAGCCTAATCCATAAAGAGCACCTGCTCCTAAGGCGATGATGTTCTTCAATGCACCCCCAAATTCAACCCCAATTATATCATTGTTGGTATAAACTCGGAAATAATCATTCATAAACAAAGTTTGAAAATGTTCGGCAGATTTCAAATCTTCACTAGCCACCGTGATTAAAGTTGGGTCATGTTTGGCAACCCCTTCAGCTTGACTAGGACCAGAAATAACCGAAACCGTTTTCCGATTTTCGGGACTAATTTCTTCTTCCAAAACAGTTGAAATCCGAGCAAAAGTTCCCTTTTCTAGTCCTTTACTACCATGAATAATGTAAGGTTTAAGGCCTTTTTTGGCTAAAATTTGGTTAACGACTTTGGCAACTGAACGTGTTGCTTGTGATGGGACGATAAATAAAACATCGTCCACGCCATCCAAGGCTTCTTCTAAAGAATCGGTTGCTTTCATGGATTCAGGAAAAGTGAAATCCTTTAAGTAGCGTGAATTAGTATGCTTCGTGTTAAATTCTTGCACTTGTTCTGGATTACGGGCATATAAACGAACATCATTTCCATTTTGATGAAGAATGTAAGCTAGCATACTTCCCCATGAGCCAGCACCTAATACAGCAATTTTTTCAGTCATTTGTTACTCCTTTAATTTTGGTAGTCATACCAAACTAGATTATTAATTTTATGGCGACGATAAATTATCAATCCCATTGCTCCAAAGAACAATAAAATGGATAAAATTTGTGAAATTCGTAAGGGTCCGAGCATTAAACTATCAGTTCGCATCCCTTCAGTGAAGAAACGACCAAACGAATACCACATTACATAAGTCAGAAAAATTTCTCCCCGTTTAAATAATTTATCAGAATGACGCATAATCATCAAGAGCGCAAAGCCCGATAAATCCCAAACTGATTCATATAAAAACGTTGGTTGCCGATAAAAACCATCAATCAACATCTGTTGAATGATAAAATCTGGCAAATGCAAATGTTTTAAAAAACTAAGTGAAGTAACTGCCCCAAAGGCTTCTTGGTTCATAAAATTACCCCACCGCCCAATTCCTTGTGCCATGATGACCGTGGGGGCTGCAATATCAAAAATTTGCCAAATGTTTAAACCATGCTTTTTACAGAACCAGTACATAAAGATTCCACCACCCAGCAAAGCTCCATAGATGGCAATCCCCCCGTCCCAGATGGCAATGATTTCATCAGGATGTTGGGCATAATATGACCATTTAAAAACTACATAATAGCATCGGGCTGAAATAATCGAAATTGGAATCGCCCATAAAATTAAATCATAGAGAGCATCTTCGTTTAATTTTTGGCGGCGCGCTTCTTTCATCGATAAATAAACTGCAATTAAAACTGCTGATGCAATCAAGATTCCATACCAGCGAATGTGAAATGGTCCGAGGTTCAGCGCAACTGGATTTAAAACTAACATGTTTCCCACTATTTATCATCCTTCTTTGCTTCTTCGCTATGATCTTTAATTAAGGTATTTAATTGATTATCAAAGACGTCCATGGCATTATAACCCATTGAATTAGCTCTAAAGTTCATCGCAGCAGTTTCAATAATGATGGCTAGGTTACGACCTGGTTTAACGGGAATGTTTAACTTTTTCACATCCACATCAAAGATTTGCACGGAATCTTTATCAGTCCCCAATCGATCATATTTGGTATCTTTATCCCAAATATCTAGATGCACAATTAAATCGACCTTAGTTTCAGAACGAACGGCTCCTGCTCCAAATAAGGTCATGACATCAATAATTCCGATTCCCCGAATTTCCAGTAAATGGCTCAAAATTTTAGGAGCAGTTCCAATTAAAGCTTGTTCGTCTTGTTGATAAACTTCAACTCTATCATCTGCAATTAGTCGGTGGCCCCGTTTCACTAGTTCAAGTGCTGTTTCACTCTTACCAATCCCAGATTCACCAGTAATTAAAACTCCTAAACCATAAACTTCCACCAAAACTCCATGAATTGATTTCCGCGGAGCTAACTTAGCTTCCAAAAAGTCAGTCATGTTACTCAAAACTCGAGAAGTATTGAGCTTTGATTCTAAAATCGGAATATGGGCCCTTTTACAAGCATTCACCAATTCAATGGGTGGTTCAATATCAGTCGAAATTACAAAGGCTGGCGTATCAGGCTGACACATTTTAGTCATATCTTCTGCTAATTCTTTTTCTGGTAAATGTTTAGCAAATGACGTTTCCGTAATTCCTAACAATTGAATTCGTTCGGAAGGATAATAATCAAAATAACCGGTTAATTCCAGTCCAGGACGGGAAATATCACTGGTGGTAATCGGACGATCTAAATATTCTTTACCCCAAAAAACACTAAGATGGGTATTATCAACTAATTCTTTGACACTCACACTTCTAGTCATAAAATTTCCTCCTCTAATTTAGTTCAATTTTAGCACTTTTACTCACTAAAATAGCTGGTAATTACATAGTTACAAAGCGACATCAAGAGTGAGACCACGAAAACGACGCCAAAAGAAGAGAAGTGAAAATCACTTCCAATTAACCAAGCTGTCATTTCTAAAATTCCGGCATTGATCACAAAATTAAATAACCCAAATGTTAATAAATTAATCGGTAGAAATAATAAACTTAAAATTGGTTTGATGAAAATCTCCAAAATTGTCAAAATAATTGATGCACCTAACGCAACGGTCCAATTTCCTAAGAAGAATTGAGCCGGAAATAAACCTGAAAATGCGATAAATAAAATAAAATTGAGTAAAGTACGGCTAAAAAATCTCATAATTAACTCCTAAATAATTTAATAAAAAAAGAGCCCTTTCAGGCATCTTTCCTATTCAATGGGAAATGTAACAATTCCAATCTCATGAGGAGCATCGGCAAAAATTGCAGTTTCTTTTAATTCCAAGCGACCATCACGGTTTTTAATCTTTAAACGGCAATAAGTCGGATTATTTTGTAATGCTTGATAGAGTTGGTTTTCATTTCGCACCGGTTGACCATTAACTTCTTGAATCAGATCACCAATTTTTAGATTCATTTTACTAGCGGGCGTGTTAGCTTTGACCCCTAATACTCTGATTCCATCAACTGACTGCTCTACTTGCGTATCTTTTTGATCAACTTTTTTGTAATAATGTAAAACTAGCCAGTAGGACAAGCCAATTAATAAGACGGCGGCTAAATCAAATAACGCATTTTTCCAAAGAAAAGCGTCTAAGGTAAGGCCTAAACTCAACCAAACTAACCAGCCAATTGCTTTGGTAATTTTCTTTAGCGTTTTTTCTGACATTTGCCCTAAAAACTTAAAGTTAAACCCAATCAAAACGGGGACCACTAAAATGGATAATTTAACTCCAAAGATTTTAAAAATGGGCCAAAATGCACTAGTACTCGTAAATAAATCACCAGGAACAAACAATACCAATGGCACGACGGTTAATTTATCAAACAAGTATGAAGCAACCTTATTTCCCCGGACATTTTTTTGAATAATTGGTGAAACAAAAGATTTTACGTTTAATTTTAAGAAAAGATATTGGAGCACCATCATGACCGTAATAAGGGCTAAAAAGTCCATATTCATGGAGGTGTGTTCTGGTAAAAAGTTGTAGAAATTACCAGAAAGAATTAGGTAAAGGAATTGATCGCCTAACAGAACTAAGACGATGATTGAAATTAACATTAAAGTAAACGGAAACATAAGTCCGGGAATCAATAAGCCAATGGTTGCCAATCCTTCATAGAGAAAGACCCATGAATAATTGACCTCAATTCCAAGCAATGACGTTAAGAATGAACCCACGATTCCTAAAACGATTAAGGCAATCACAAAAGTTCTAATTTCGGTATGATGGGGATTAATCGCGCTATCAAATAACTTTCGTTCTCGGTTAACCCGCCGGCGATAAGTTAAATAGGTTCTAATCAACCCTAACCAGAAAACTGGCATGATAAAGAAAAATAAAATGTTAACTGCTAATTGCATAATTGTCACCTTTATTAGTTGTTTTGTTTTAACTGCCACTGTAAGTAATCATTAATAAATGGGTTTAAATCCCCATCCATCACTGCTTTTCCGTTAGCAGTTTCGTGTCCAGTACGATGATCTTTCACCATCGTATATGGATGAAAGACATACGAACGAATTTGCGAGCCCCAACCAATCTCGAGTTGTTTCCCCTCAATTTTGGCTTTTTCGGCGGCCTTCTTTTCTTCTTCTAACTCGTACAACTTTGATTTTAACATATTCATGGCGGTCACTCTATTTTGAAGTTGTGAACGTTGCGCCTGACTTGAGGTCACAATTCCCGTTGGTAAATGGGTAATCCGCACAGCCGAGGAAGTTTTATTAATGTGTTGTCCCCCCGCTCCACTTGAACGGAAAACATCAATTCGTAAATCATCTTGGTTAATCTCAACGTTGACGGTTTCGTCAAGTTCGGGCATCACATTTATTGAAGCAAACGAAGTATGGCGACGGCCAGCCGAATCAAATGGTGATAACCGAACTAAACGATGAATCCCTTTTTCGGACTTTAAATAACCGTAAGCATTTTGGCCCTTAACCGTAAAAGTTACACTACTAAGCCCCGCCACTTCGCCGGGTTGATAATCATCAACTTCGACTTTGAAATTATTTTGGTCAGCCCATCTAGTATACATCCGCAATAACATTTCGGCCCAATCTTCAGCTTCCGTTCCACCGGCACCCGGATGAATTTCCACAATCGCGTTATTGCGGTCATATTTACCGTTCAGTAACAGATTCAATTTATAGTTTTGCACGTGCTTTTCCACGTTCGCTAAATTTTCGTTGAATTCTGTTTCTAATTCAGCATCAGCCTCCGTTGAAATTAAATCTAACGTGACTTCTAAATCTTCATACTCTTCAACTAATTGGTGAAAAGTATCATATTTTGCTTTTAGGGCATTATTTTCATCAATCACTTTTTGTGCCTGCTTTTGATCATCCCAAAAACCAGGTTCAGCCATCTTACCTTCATTAATCGAAATTGATTCATTTAGGTGATCTAAGTCAAAGAGACCCCCTAAAGTCATCAATGGCTTTTTTTATCTCAGCAACTTTTGCTTTTTGTTCACTTAATTCCACGATTATTCCTCCGCTCAAAAAAAGGAGAACCTTTAGTTCTCCGTTTTTTATCTTTGAATATTTTGTCTAATTTCTGCTTTCATAAACAAACGAGTTACCCCGTAATCAATGTCCGCTACCATTTCTTCAAACATCCGTGAACCTTCACGTTGATATTCAACTAAGGGGTTTAATTGACCGTATCCCCGAAGTCCAATTGATTCACGCAATTGATCCATGGCATCAATATGATCAGTCCAATGTGAATCAACTACTCGTAAAATAACAACCTTTTCAAATTCTAGTAGTTGCGCTGGATCAACTAATTCTTGTTCTTTTTCTTCGTATTGTTTTTCAGCTAAGTCAAATAAGTAGGCCTTAATTTCAGCAGCTGACTTACCTTCTAAGTCCCCTAAACTAATTTCGTTGGGACTTACTAAAGAACTTGTCGCAAAATCAAGAATCGTTGAAAGGTTCCAATCCTTTTGGTCACCTTGCGTGTGTAAATCGACGATGTGATCAATGGTACGTTTAATCATAGGCATGATTACCCACTTCAAGGATTGTTTTTCTTCGATAACGCGGTTCCGTTCCCCATAAATCACATCACGTTGTTCTGACATGACGTTATCATATTTCAACACGTTTTTCCGGGAGTCATAGTTATTACCTTCAACCCGTTTTTGGGCTGATTCAACTTGTTTAGTAATCATGCGACTCCGAATTACGGCATCGTCATCTTCAACTTTAAGGGTTTTTAAAACGTTTTTAATCCGATCTGAACCAAAACGACGCATTAAATCATCTTCAAGAGAAAGATAGAATTGAGAGTACCCAGGATCACCTTGACGTCCGGCCCGTCCTCGAAGTTGATTATCAATTCTTCGTGATTCGTGACGTTCAGTCCCAATTACGGCTAAACCACCGACTTCAATCACACCCGGTCCCAATTTAATATCAGTTCCCCGTCCGGCCATGTTGGTAGCAATCGTAACTGCTCCTTTTTGACCAGCATTGGCAACGATATCTGCTTCTTTTGCGTGGTTTTTAGCATTCAAAACTACATGTGGAATCTTTTCTTGATCCAAACGTTGGGAAAGATATTCTGAAGTCTCAACGGCCACCGTTCCTAATAGAATTGGTTGTCCGCGATGATGAAGTTCCTTAATTTTATCAATTACCGCATCAAATTTTGATTGTAGCGTTGGGTAAAGCACATCCGCTTCATCAATTCTGACAACTGGCTTGTTAGTTGGAATTGAAACAGCGTTCATATTGTAAATTTCACGAAATTCTTCTTGTTCAGTCTTAGCAGTCCCAGTCATTCCGGCTAGTTTCCGGTAACGTCTAAACAAGTTTTGGTAAGTGATGTTAGCCATCGTCTTACTTTCTTCTTGAATGGTAACTCCTTCTTTAGCTTCTAGCGCTTGGTGAAGTCCATCTGAGAAACGACGCCCTTCCATAATTCGACCAGTAAAGGAATCCACAATTAAAACTTCGTCGTCTTTGACCACGTAGTCTTTATCAAGTTCCATGACGTAATTAGCCCGTAAGGCTTGGTCAATATGGTGGGTTAACGCAGTATTATCGGTATCATAAATGTTCTTTAAGTTGAAGAATTTATCAGCTTTGCGAATTCCCGTTTCGGTTAATGAGACCGTCTTCGTTTCCAAATCAACTTTGTAATCAGTCGTAGCCGTTAATGTCTTGGCAAATTGGTCAGCTTGTTTGTACATTTCGTTTGCACCACGAGCTTGTCCCGAAATAATCAAAGGTGTCCGAGCTTCATCAATTAAAATCGAATCTACTTCATCAACTAACGCAAAGTTCAAAGGACGTTGCACCCGGTCTTCTTGGTAAACAACCATGTTATCCCGAAGGTAATCAAATCCAATTTCACTGTTAGTTGAGTAAGTAATGTCAGCGTTATATGCAGCCCGTTTTTCTTCCGGATTCATATCGGCTTTATTAACGCCCACCGTTAAGCCAAGCCAATTGTAAAGTTGGCCCATTTGTTCAGCATCACGAGCTGAAAGGTATTCGTTAACCGTCACCACGTGAACCCCTTTACCAGAAAGAGCATTCAAATAAACTGGCATGGTCGCTGTCAACGTCTTACCTTCCCCGGTTTTCATTTCAGCAATGTTACCTTCATGTAACACAACTCCACCCATGATTTGTACTCTAAAGGGAGTCAACCCAAGAACTCGATGAGCACCTTCACGAGCTACTGCAAAGGCTTCAGGAAGTAAATCATCTAATGATTCACCAGCTTGATAACGTTGTTTAAATTCTGCTGTTTTTGCTTGTAATTGTTCATCACTTAACTGACTGTATTGTTCTGAGTAAGCACTAACACGATCAGCAATTTTACCGAGTTGTTTAATGCGACGTTTATCGCTTTCAACCCATTTTTTTAATACATTCGCCATCTACAATTTTCTCCTAATAGTACGCTTTTTTATTTTTAAATTTAAGTAGTTAACTTTAATTTTAACATTTTATTGAAATAATTAAAAATTTGATTAGTTCAATAAAATTTTTAATTTTCGGTGGTAATCAAGCCGTAATTTTCGTCTTTACGGCGGTAGACAATATCTGTGGTTCCATTATCAACGTCTTTAAAGATATAAAAATCATGGCCCAACAAATCCATCCGCAAAATGGCTTCGTCAGAGGTCATTTTCTTTAACGGCACCCGTTTTTTCCGGACAATTTTAAACTTACTATCGTCCGTCTGGGTTTCTTTGAAAATGCCACTTTCACCGTGAACCTCAGATTTTTCGTTAATCCGTGCCTGATACTTTTCAATTCGGGCTTGAATGTGAGTAGTTGCTGCGGCAATACTTGCGTGAGATTCTGAAGCACTAGCTTCACCGCGAAGTAATAAGAAAGGAAAAATAATCGTTATTTCAGCTTTGACATTGCCATTCTTAAAACCAAACAAATTAACGTGTGCGACGGCACTGACGTCTGCGGCAAAATAAGGATCCAATTTTGCCATTTGTTCCGTTACATAACTCCGAAGGTCGTCTGTAATTTCAACATCATCGCCTCTTAGATTATAAGATAACATTTCATCGCTCCTTTCGGCTAGTTTAAGTCGATTCTAATTTATCATCTATCTTCTATTATAGATAATAAAACCCGAAATAACAATTAATCAGCGGGCTAAAGTAATGCTTCGTACTGATTTAGCTCCCTGTTCTCGTAATAATTGAGCGGCATAATGTAAGGTGGTCCCCGTCGTATAAACATCATCAACAATCACAATTTTTTGTCCTTGAATTTGCGATGTAATCTTTGGATTTAGTTCAAAGGGCTGCATCGTATTAATTCGAGCGGCCCGCCCTTTTTCGGATTGGTCTTGTGCTTTGGGCTTGGCAATCAAGGCGTCTAGATAAGTGACCTCACTAAGCATCCCCGTCACTTGATTAAAATGCCGTTTTGCTAGCGTAGCTTTTGTAATTGGAATCGGAATGACGAGTTCATCTTTTTGGATTAATTTTTTAAACTGATACCGAAATAAGTGCCGTAGTCGATAATCACCTTTAAATTTATAGCGTTCAAAATATTCCTGGATAATGCCATGATAAGGAAAAAGTGCTTGGTTAAGTAGTTGATTTTTCTGAGCCAGCCATTTTTCACAATCCTGACAGCGCTGCGTGGTCGTTTGAAAACGGCCACAATCACAACATCGGGGATGATTTAAAGGTAGCGTAAATTTAGCTTCACATTGCTCACACAAAATCTGAGGAAGAAACGGTTTGAAGCTTAAAATAAAATGAATTTTTAAAGTGGCGTTTAAGAAGCCACCACACCAGCGACATTTATCCAAGGGCTTGCCCCCGCCGATTCATTTCCTTAATTTGGTTTCGCGCTTCCGCGACATTATTAGCATAATTTCCGATGTAACAATCAACGTCACCCGTGGGACGACTGGCTTTTCGCCCGACTCGTCCAGCAATTTGCACTAAAGAAGCCACGGAGAAAACCCGCTCATCCCCACCAAAAATAATCACATCAATGCCTGGGAATGTCACACCGCGTTCTAAAATGGTCGTGGTAATCAAAAATAATAATTTTTCGTCACGCATCGCTTGCACTTTTTCCATCCGTTTCTCATCAGCGGAATACACCGTGTCCCAACATTTCTTTCCTTGATATTTTTTAGTTAACACCGCATCCACCACCTGTAAATCTCGAATCCGCGGCACAAATAACAAAAACCGCTGTCCCTGCTCAATTTTTTGGAAAACCTTTTTAATTACCTTGGTGGGAATTTTGCCAGCGTAGATCTTACGTTTCCAATTAAAGCAAAAATGAAGCTTAATTTGGGGCAATAAATGACGATGAAAGCGTAACGGTAGGTAACAAATCTCAAATTGTTTCCGTAAAGTTAGACTTGGGGTCGCCGTCATCAACAAACGGGAACCCGTTTTTTTAACTGCCCGACCCGCTGCCATCTGTAACGAATGATTATTCGCATACGGAAAAGCATCCACTTCATCAATGATTAAGACGTCGAAGGCCGCTTTGAATTTTAATAATTGGTGCGTCGTACAAATCGTTAGTTGCCGATATTGATAGGCTTCTTCGCTTTTTCCGTGTAATAAAATCATACTGGTATTGGCAAACGCCGCCTGGTAACGGGGAAAAAGCTCGACACAAACATCTACTCGAGGTGACGCAATACAGACCCGTAATCCCTTAGCTAAGGCCCACGCAATTCCAGCAAAGGAAATCTCGGTTTTTCCGGCTCCCGTTACCGCCCATAATAATTTATCTGCATGCTTTTGAAAGGCTTGGACAATTTCAGTCGAGCAGCTTTTTTGTAAATCAGTTAACTGCCCGGTCCAAGTTAAAACGGGCTGAGTCACCTCAAATTGATTACGGCCTGGTAAATGAGCTAACCGCATCGAACTATCTAGCCGCCCTAAATTCAAACATTGATAACAAAAATAATTTCCATCCTGTAAAGCGGCTTCAGATTTTTCACAATCACTGTCACATCTAGTACAATGGATACTAGTCCGATTTATCGTAATGGCTGGCTGAAAGACTACCGTTGGATCTTTTAAATCCAAGCTTTCAGCATCATTCACTGGAATTAATCGACCAATTAAATCTAATTTATTCATCAAATCACCTCAATTTTAAATACGTATTTAAGGAAAATAAAATGAAAAATAAATTTTTAACCATTGCCCAGCAAGGCACCCATGAAATTGATATCAAAAAATCGAAGTTTATCGCAAACGTCAAACGTGTTAATAGCGAAGCCGAAGCCAAACTGTTCATTGAAACCATTGTGGCACAGCATAAAAAAGCAAATCATAATTGTTTTGCCTATTTAATCGGAGAAACTGACAATATTCAACGGGAAAGCGATAATGGCGAACCCAGTGGAACGGCTGGCGTCCCCATTTTAGAAGTTCTCAAAAATAATCAGCTTCACGATACCATAATTGTCGTAACGCGTTATTTCGGAGGAATTAAACTCGGAGCAGGTGGCTTAATTCGGGCTTACAGTAATTCCGCTTCGCAAGTAATTGAAAAAGTCGGCATTGTCGAAAAATTATTACAAACGCAAATTGACTTAAGCATTTCTTACCCGCTCAATGATAAATTGCAGTATTATTTAAAAGCTCACCATTTCAACATTTTAAACGTCGAATACGGTAGTGCAGTTAAAGTTAGTACGGCAGTGCTCACGGCTGACATTGACCAATTCAAAACGGACATCAATAATCTGTTAGCTGGCAACGTCGAAATCCAAACGGGCGCTGAATCGTATTTTGAAGTTCCCTATCAAGCAAAGGAGTAACTCATGGCAAAATCAACCAAAAAACACGATAATTTTAATTTTAAAAGTTTCATTACTTTAATTCGGCAAACTAAGCCTCAATACTGGCAACTGTGGATTGGACTAGGTCTTGGCTTAATGGCAACGTTAGTCCAATTGTTTGTTCCAAAAGTCGCTCAATCAATGGTTAATAATTTTTCCAAAGGTGTGAGTGGAACTTTAATTGGTGGCGTAATTGCCCTTTTTATCATTAGTGCTCTCGTCAATGCCCTATCAGGAACCTTGTTAGGTTTCTTTGGCGAAAACGTCGTCGCTAATTTAAGAAAACTTTTATGGAATAAAATCCTTCGTTTTCCCGTTAACTATTTTGATAATGCTAAAACCGGGACGTTAACTTCACGCCTAGTCAATGATTCTGACCAAATTAAAAACCTCTTGTCCGTTTCCTTTCCCAGTTCCGTTACCTCCATTTTTCAATTAGTCGGGGCCTTAACCATCATGTTATTTATGGATTGGCGGATGACCTTGATTATGTTCACCGCGGTTCCGTTAGTCATGTTGGTAATGCGCCCTTTAATGCGTAAAACACGGCAAGTCGGACGGCAACGCCAAGATGAACTAGCTGATTTTTCAGGTAAAGCCGAAGAAACTTTAAATGAAATCCGTTTAGTTAAATCTTCCAACGCAGAAAATTATGAGGCTAAAACGGGAAATCAGATGGTCAACAACCTCTACAAAATTGGATTAAAAGAAGCCATCTATGACTCAATTGCTAGCCCTTTGATGGGAACCGTCATGATGGCTTTAATGGTGGGCGTGCTCGCCTATGGTGCTCATCGGGTTGCTACTGGGACAATGACAATTGGCACGATGTTTGCTTTCTTAATGTACCTTTTTCAAATCATTGGACCAGTCAGCATGATGGCCCGCCTCTTTACTGATTTATCCAAAGCTAACGGGGCGACTGACCGAATTCAAGAGCTAATGAATGAATTGGAAGAAGACTTCACTGCTGGTCAAATTTACGATGTCGCGGGCAAACCTCTTCAAATGAACCACGTTAATTTTGCCTATGAAAAAAGCCAACCAATCTTAAAAGACGTGAGCTTTACTGCGAAACCCAATTCGACCGTCGCCTTCGTCGGTCCTTCTGGAAGTGGTAAATCAACGATTTTTAGTCTGATTGAACGTTATTATCAACCGACTGCCGGAACGATTACAATTGGTGAAATGGAAATTGATAAAATTAGTCTAGCAGATTGGCGGAAACAAATTGGGTTTGTTTCCCAAGACTCAGCAATTATGGCTGGGACGATTCGCCATAACTTAACTTATGGACTAGATGATCAATACTCCGATGAACAACTTTGGCACGTCCTTAAGCTCGCTTATGCAGATGGGTTCGTCAAGGAAATGTCAGAGGGCCTTGATACACAAGTTGGTGAACGTGGAGTCAAAGTGTCGGGTGGACAACGGCAACGGCTAGCGATTGCCCGAGCCTTCCTACGTGATCCTAAAATTTTAATGCTTGATGAAGCAACAGCAAGTCTAGATTCTGAATCAGAAGCCATGGTCCAAAAAGCTCTTAGTCAATTAATGAAGGGTCGGACTACCCTCACCATTGCTCATCGATTGAGCACCATTGTTGATTCAGATGATATTTACTTCATTGATCATGGAAAAGTTTTAGGTCATGGAACTCATACTGAATTACTCAAAGAATTACCGCTTTACCAAGAATACGTACGGATTCAATTTAAACAATAAAAATGCAGCAAAAAGACGTTCGTCAATCCGACGAACGCCTTTTTTAATTTTGTAAATGATAGTTAAACGTTGACACAATGATATTTTGCCGCGAGTTCAAAGCTGCTCTTAACTTCAAACCAGTTTGGTTATGAAGTACTTGTTGCCAATGGTGCTTAGGCACAAATTGTGGTACTAAGACCGTTGTTGAGTAGTCTCTCGCATCATCTTTTCGAGCCACAACGTCACAGAACCGAATGACCGGACCATTAATGGAACGATAAGAAGTATGAATGTTAACAAACCGGATATTAGGATATTCCGCTTTGAATTTTTCTTCGTTTTTCTTTTCGTGTTCTGGATTAGAATCCATGGAAACATGAACGGCTACCACTTCATCCCCAATTGATTGGGCATAGCTAAGGGCTTCCCGAGTCACTTGGGTAACGTTCCCAACTAGGACTAAGACGGTAGACCCAACAAAGTGCCGTGGTTCTTGCTTTTCAAACTTATTTTTAACCCGAAGTTGTTTTGCCACCCGAATATAGTGGTTATGAATTCGGTAAAACAAGGTCAAAAGCAATGGCATAAAGACCAAGTATGGCCAAACGTCTTTGAAATGAAGAGCGAACAAGAAGAGCACTAAACCAAGTGAGATAAAGGCTCCGATAAAGTTAATGAAAATCTTACCAGGCCAAAATCCGTCTCGTTCCCGTAACCAGTGAATAATCATTCCTGATTGAGACAAGGTAAATGGAACGAAAACCCCAACGGCATAAAGTGGAATCAAGAGATTCGTTTTCCCGTTAAAGACAATAATTAAAGCAATTGCTCCAATTGCCAAGGAAATAATTCCATTTGAATAACCTAACCGATCCCCTTTGTCTAAGTAAGCATGAGGAAGGTATTTATCTTTGGCCATGTTATAAGCCAAAATTGGGAAAGCGGAGAATCCAGTGTTAGCGGCAACTGCTAAAATTAATGCGGTCGACATTTGGAGAAGATAGTAGAAAATTCCGTGGCCAAAAACGCCAATCCCGATTTGAGATAAAACTGTATCTTTCGCACTTGGAATAATTCCCATGTAGTAACTTAGGAACGTAATTCCTGAGAAAAATGCTGCTAAAATGATTGCCATTAACGCTAACGTATTCGCTGCGTTTTTTCGCTTAGGCTTTTTAAAGTTTGGTACGGCATTACTGATGGCTTCAACCCCAGTTAAGGAAGCTGAACCGGATGAGAACGCCTTGAAGAATAACACTAAGGTCATCCCTTGCACAGAAGCATTCAGTGGGGCATAAGCGTGATACATAATCTTCCCAGTCAAGATGTTGTAAGCACCCAAACCAATCATGAAGACAATCATGAAGATGAAGAGATAAACCGGAATCACTAAGAACGCCGCTGAATCTTTCATGCCTCGTAAGTTCAAAATCATGATAGCAATTACAATGACAATCGCAATTGGCACTTGATAATTGTACAACGCGGGAATCGCTGAGGTAATCGCTTCCGTTCCAGAAGTCGTGGAAACCGCCACCGTTAGCATATAATCAACTAACAACGATCCCCCGGCCACTAGTCCAGTCGCTTCACCCCAGTTGGTTCTGGCAACCACGTAAGCTCCCCCACCAGATGGGTAAGCGTAAATAATTTGTCGGTATGACAAAGTAATGGCTGCCAATAAAACTAGGACTAGTAAAGCGGCCCACATTTGGTACATCAAAGCTGCGGTTGATAACGTAATCAAGACCGCGGTAATTTGTTCGGTACCATAGGCAACTGATGACAAGGCATCAGATGACAACAATGCTAATCCTTTAAATTTAGTTAATGACTGTCCTGACTCATCAGTACTTTTGAGCGGACGTCCGATAATCAATCTTTTTAAATATCGCCACATGAAACTTGCTCCTATTTAATAATTAATTTGTATTTTCAACATGGTGTTAATTGTACTACAAATCTTTACGAAAAAAAAAGAAAGCTCGCAAAAAATTGAGCTTTCTTTCAGCAATCAATCCATAATAAAGGCACATAAACAAAAAATGCAGATTATAAATGACTGATTTAATAAATAATTTCTCAAATTTGTTTATTCATCTTTTTTGAATTCATATTTTTTGTAGGTCTTTACAACTAAAATTGAATAATCATCATTCATATCTGGAATTGAATTGTTTTCCTTTTTAATTAACCCTTCAATTACATTTTTAAATGGTTGCCTTTTTTCGTTAGTTTTCTTACTCCACTTATTTAAATACATAACTGGATTTTGAGCAGTCCAATCTTCGAAAAAATCATTAAAATCTTTTAAAGCATCACTATCACTATAATCATAAAGTATCGCTTTTTCTTTAAATCTAATTCTATTACTTGTTTCTAAGTGGTCAAATTTTTTAATAAGATAAATTGAAATAATCTTTTTATCCATTGAAAGACCAATCAAAATTTTAACTTTTTCAGCATTTTTACGATTGATTACCCAATCACCTAAAATATAATTATGAAGTGCTAAATTACCACCATCTTCCAATTTTTTCAGACTATTATCATTAGAAATATCATCAGAAGAATTAGAAATGGTTTTAACAAAATTTTCTAATTCTGGAAAACATTCTATTATCTTACTTTTAGTATCTATAAATTTTTCATTATTTATAATATCACGCAGTAATTGCTGGTTAAGGAGATCTTCCTTTTTTGCACTATCAACTTGAATTTTATCTCTATACTTGTCAACATTTTCATACTGATAAAAAATTTTAACTATGCTCTTAAAAAGTTCATCATTCAAATTTAATTCTAAAGACTCATTTTGTATCCTGTAATATACATCTGTTAAAGGACCAACAGCTCTTTCCCTCGCTAATACAACTTTTTCATTAAAGTTTTCAATTTCTCTGTCAATCTTGTCATTTTCTTTTTCATTTGCCCTTATACGTTCTTCTTTTAGTTTTTCAGCTTTTCTATAGGCCTTTTCTTTTTCTTTTTCAATTGCTCTTGCATGTTGCTCTTTTTCTTTTTCAGCTTTTCTCTCAGCCTTCTCTTTATTTTTTTGTTCATTATCTGCATCCATTTGAAAAAATGCAACTCCAACAGAAATTATTATTGCAATAATTGGTGGAACGGCTGTCCAATAATTCTGCCAATTTTCAGTAGATTTACTAAACTTTAAAATCCAAAATAACGATAAAATAATCACGGCAAATGCAACTATCAAACTTATATTAAACTTTTTGGATTTCTTTGAACGTAAAAATTTCATAATAAACTCCATCATTTTCCAAAATTTAAAATACAAAAAAAGTTAGACAATGAAGCCTAACTTTCTTTTTCAATTGTGACTAGTTTTCTTTACGGAACTTGAAGAAACTACCTAAGCCCAACAATAAGCTAGCAAGTACTGCTAAAATTCCACTAATTGTTAATCCCGCATTACTACTTTGACCAGTTTGTGGTAAAGCATTGTCTTGATTATCAGCTTTGGCAGCATGACGTGGTACATAATTGTCATCAGCAACCGTTGTTGTATTAGTATCATCGCTAAAATGACGTCCCGCAGGTTGATCTGTCACTTGGCTGACCTTATTATTTGTACTTGCAGATTCTGCAGTAGTTTGACTACCATTATCAGAAGCAACTGGCCCGTTATGACCCATGTTATCGCTTGTTGCAGGTTTAGTATCACTAGGTTTTGCATTATTTGCAGGTGTTACAACACCATTATGTCCAGTATTACTTGGGTTTACTGGTGTATCTTTGCTACCATTATCATTTGGTGTTACTGGTGTTACTGGTGTTACTGGTGTTGCAGAGGTATTCTTACCACCGTTATCATTTGGTGTTACTGGTGTTGTTGGTGTATCTTTACCACCATTGTCACTTGGAGTAACTGGGGTAGTTGGTGTGGCTTTACCGCCATTATCGTTTGGTGTAACTGGGGTAGCAGGTGTATCTTTGCTACCATTATCACTTGGAGTAGCTGGTGTGTCGCCATTATGTCCAGTATTATCCCCTGGTGTAGGAGTAACATTACCATTATGACCAGTGTTACTTGGGGTTACTGGTGTATCTTTGCCACCATTATCGTTTGGTGTGACTGGTGTATCCTTACCACCGTTATCACTTGGATTAACTGGATTACTTGGTGTGTCACCGTTATGTCCAGTATTATCACCATGAGTTACGGGGTTACTTGGTGTATCTTTACCAGCATTTTCTAAGTTGTTAATTGCTTGTTGCTTAGCAGTAATATCATTTTGTAATGCTGTATTTTGAGCTTGTAAGCCTGCAATTTCAGTATTTAATGAATTAATTGCTGCTTGAGCATCATTAGCTTTACCATCACGAGTTGCTTGAGCACTTTGAAGTTGAGCAGCTTGCGTAGCAGCGGTATTTTTGATGGTACTTTGGGCATCATTATAAGCATTTTGGTCTGCTTGACTTAATTTAGCTCCATCAAATGATACATTTGCTTTTTCACCATTTAACTTATTAATTTGTGATTGTAAACTAGCAGATTTTTGTTGTAATTGTGCTAGTTGACCTTGTAATTGTGACCTTTGGCTTTGTAATTGAGCAATCTTGGCTGAATTATCAGTAGCAGTACTATTAATTGGTCCCATATCAGCATATTGTTTGATTCGGTCCATCATGTTAGTCTTACTACTTGCGTTGGGGTCATAGTTGAAATCAAAGGTGAAATCATAAAAACCATTACTCAATAGTTTAAAACCAAATGCTCCATCCCATTTACCATCCATTAAGTAGTTTTCACGATGCCCCCAGTTTGAATCAGCATCATCATTCATCATGGACATCATACTTTGTAATGCATTGTAATAAAGATCCATCATACTAATACTATTCATACCATCTGCATCAAAATATGCTAAGTTTTCATATTGGTCACTACCAAAAGCCGAAATAATATCAGATTTAGTATGAGTAATATTTTCAGCTGATGGTTGAGCCGCTCTGACTTGTGCTCGATCATACTTATCAGTGGTCATTGTCATAGGTTGTAAACCACGAGCTTCACGGGTGTTATTTAAAGTGTTCATTAGCATAATTGCTAATTCTTCTTTTTGTTGGTCGGTCATCCCCGTTTGTGGATTAACTTGGTCAATTTCAAATAGTGGTTTATATTTATCACCATAGTAATTAACAACACCATTAGGAATTCGTTGACTTTTATCATTATCTGGGGTGACATAAATCATATCAGCAACCCCGTTCCCATTATTAGGTTGGGTTGGATCTTTTACAGCTGGGTTCCAAAGATTATCTTGAGCCGTGTTTTGTAACAAGCTCTTATCTTTATCTAAAGTACTGTAACCACCAGGAACATTGGAGTTGGCGATTTGAAGTTGATTAGGATTAGTATTTGGTTGATTTTGTAGTGAACTAATTTGACTATCAACATCTTTAAGCTTACCTTGAGTATCTGCGGCTTGTGCATCAGTAGCATGCTTTTGGTTTTGAGATGCGTCAATTTGATTTTGAATATCAGTAGTGGCAGCTGCTTTTTCTTTGTTTTCTAAAGCACTAGTCGTTTGTTGTGCTTGAGCAGTTGTATCTGCCGCATGTTTATTAATTTCAGTGGCTGCCTTATCATAATCAGCATTGGCATCATTAACCTTTTGCGTTTGTGCGGCTACTTGTGATTGGTCAGCAGCAATCTTGCTGTTATTATCAGCAATTTGGTTTTTATCACTGTTGATTGCTTGATTATCTTGGTCAATTTGGGCCTGATTAGGATTGGTACTTGTTTGTTCAGCTACTTGCGTAGTTGGGGTTACATTAGTATCAGCAAAAACACTATTTCCACCGATGACTAATCCACCGACCATAAAGGTGGTAGCCGCAGCTACGCGTACCCAAGCGTGTTTCGTCTTGATTAATTTGTAACGTTGTTTTCTTTCCATGGTTTTTTTCTCCTATGTATAACTTATTAAAAACTAAATAATATTTTAGTTTATTTGCTTTAGTGTACCCCCCCCCCCGACCAAAAAAGTCAATATCAAAAAACAAAAAAATTCAGCTTTTGTCATTATTTTTCAAACAACAATTCTAAAGTCAAACCCAAAAAGCATAAAAAATTATTACAACACAGAAAGAAGCCGTGAACTAAAAATTCACGACTTCTTTTTTGTGATTTATAAAAAAGAAAGCTCGCAAATTTGCGAACTTTCTTTGAATTTTTTTACATCATTCCAGGCATTCCTTGTGGCATTGCAGGAGCAGCAGGACCTTCTTCTGGTTTGTCAGCAACAACTGCTTCAGTTGTTAATAACAATGATGAAACTGATGCCGCATTTTGAAGAGCTGAACGACTAACTTTGGTTGGATCAACCACTCCAGCAGCAATCATATCTTCGTATTTGTCATCAGCAGCATTGTAACCAATTCCTGGTTTTTCTTGTTTCAAATGATCAACGACTACGGCACCATCAACTCCAGCATTTGCAGCAATTTGTTTTACGGGAGCTTCTAGGGCGCGACTAACAATTTCAACTCCGGTCTTTTCATCACCAGTAGCTTCAATTGCATCAACGTCTTTAAGGATGTTGATAAAGGCGGTACCACCACCAGGAACAAAGCCTTCTTCAACCGCAGCACGAGTAGCATTTAAAGCATCTTCAATCCGGTACTTACGTTCTTTAAGTTCCGTTTCAGTTGCAGCACCAACTTTGATAACCGCAACTCCACCAGCTAATTTAGCAAGCCGTTCTTGAAGTTTTTCCCGATCAAATTGTGAAGTTGTCGCAGCCAATTGCGTTTTAATTTCGTTAACTCGTTTAGCAATGGCTTCCTTGCTTCCTTTACCTTCAACAATCGTAGTCTTGTCTTTAGTAACGTTAACCTTATTAGCTTGACCTAATTGTTCAAGCTTCGTGTCTTTTAATTCAAGCCCTAAGTCGTCAGTAATTACCGTAGCACCAGTTAAAACAGCGATATCTTGTAATTGAGCTTTCCGACGATCACCAAAACCAGGTGCTTTAACAGCAACCACGTTGAAAGTTCCTCTCATCTTGTTCAAGACAAGTGTAGGAAGTACTTCACCACCAATGTCATCCGCAATGATTAACAATGAACGACCTTGTTGGACAACTGCTTGAAGAAGTTCCATGATATCTTGCATGTTGTTAATCTTCTTGTCAGTTACCAAAATGTAAGGATTATCAAGATCTGCTTCCATCTTTTCTTGATCAGTCACCATGTATTGAGACATGTAACCACGATCAAATTCCATTCCTTCAACGACGTCGAGGCTAGTTTCAACACCTTTGGAATCTTCAATTGTAATAACACCGTCGTTACCAACTTTTTCCATAGCGTCAGCAATTAACTTACCAACTTTTTCGCTAGCTGATGAAATCGAAGCGATTTGCGCAATATCTTCTTTATTTTCGACTTTGTGGCTCATCTTGTGAAGACCTGCAACCGCAGCGGCCGTTGCTTTTTCAATTCCACGACGAACGCCAACTGGATTGGCACCAGCAGTAACGTTCTTCATTCCTTCTTTAACAATTGCTTGAGTCAAAACGGTGGCAGTAGTAGTCCCGTCACCCGCAACATCATTCGTTTTTGATGCTACTTCAGCAACTAACTTAGCACCCATGTTTTGGAAATGATCTGGCAAGGAAATTGCACGAGCAATGGTTACCCCATCATTAGTAATCGTTGGGTTACCAGCAGTTTCTTCCAAAACGACATTCCGGCCTTTAGGACCCATTGTAGTTTTTACTGTATCTGCTAATTTATCAACACCCTTAAGCATTTCACTGCGGGCGTCATCAGAAAATTTAATCTCTTTAGCCATTTTAATTACCTCTTATTTCTAGTGTAGTTCTGTATTTTATCTAATAATTGCGAGTAAGTCATTTTCGTGCATTACTAAATATGAATTTTCATCATATTCAATCTTAGTACCGGCATATTTATCAAACATAACGGTATCTCCCTCTTTAACCACAGGAGCCACTTTTTC
Organism: Fructilactobacillus frigidiflavus; assembly: GCF_044054575.1. Classification (GTDB taxonomy): domain Bacteria; phylum Bacillota; class Bacilli; order Lactobacillales; family Lactobacillaceae; genus Fructilactobacillus; species Fructilactobacillus frigidiflavus. The sequence goes on along the minus strand of NZ_CP168716.1, from coordinate 1,015,719 downwards.
ACCATTATCTAAAATTCGACCAGTACCGACTGCAACAACTTTACCTTCTGTTGGTTTTTGTTTGGCATTTTCAGCTAAAACAATGCCACCAATATTCTTTTCTGCTTGAGCTTTAATCTCAATAATTACGCGATCACCAATTGGTTGTAACATATCTAAAACCTCCAAAATTTCATTTTTAGCACTCATAAATAAAGAGTGCTAACTTCACTTACTAATATAATACATCTAGATCTAAATGACAAAATAAATGCTTTGAAAATCAAAAAAAGCTCGTCCAAAAATGACGAGCCTTTTAGTGAATCCTTTAATCTTTAATTTCGTTTACATCTAAACCAAGGGCCTGTGCAACTCTAGTCCCATATTCTGGATCAGCTTGGTAAAATTGTTTGGTTTCTAAAACTTTAATTTCATGGCTCTCAATGGAACCAAGCCCTTTTTTAATTGTAGCAATCAAACGAGCTTGTTCGTCCTTGCTAAACAACCGGTATAAGTCCCCCGCTTGGGTATAAAAATCTTGATCATAAGGTTTAAATGCCCCAGTTTCTCCATGAAGTTGGTCTGGATGAACCGCTGCATTAGGATCTTCAACGGGACCACCTTTACTGTTAGGCTCATAGTTAACGCCATTTCCCTGATGATCGGCCATGAAACCGTCGCGTTCATAAGTGTGAACTTCATTTTTCGGACGATTAACTTCAATTTGCTCGAAGTTAGCCCCTAGTCGATATCGTTGCGCATCTTTGTAACCAAATAGTCTTCCTTGAAGTAATTTATCTGGTGAAGCTTCAATTCCAGGAACTAAATTAGCGGGCGAAAAAGCAATTTCTTCTACTTCATCAAAATAATTAGTGGGATTTTCATTCAAAGTAAATTCACCCACCTCTTGAAGGGGATAATCGTGATGAGAAACTACTTTGGTAACGTCAAAAATATCAGCATGATAATCAAGTCCAACTTGATAAGGGATGATTTGTACATAGACTTTCCAACTGGGATAATTTTTTTGGTCAATGGCGTCATATAAATCATGCAATAAGTAATCGGTATCTTCTGAAGCTGCTTTGGCTGCAACTTCATCCGTCATATTTTTAACCCCTTGTTGGCTAATAAAATGATATTTAACCCAGACAGCTTCTCCTTTTTGGTTAACCCATTTGTAAGTATGGCTCCCATATCCGTTCATATTGCGATAGCTAGCGGGATTTCCCCGATCACCCATTAAGTAAGTAACTTGATGAACGGATTCTGGGGAGTGTGACCAAAAATCCCATTGCATTTCGTTATCCCGTAAATGAGTTTGGGGATCTCGCTTTTGTGAATGAATAAAATCAGGGAACTTGAGTGGATCATTAATGAAGAAGACGGGCGTATTATTACCCACGATGTCGTAATTTCCAGCTTTAGTATAAAATTTAAGCGCATATCCGCGAACATCACGAATTGTATCAGGATATCCAGCTTCACCAGCTACTTGAGAAAACCGGATTGCCATTGGAGTTTCTTTACCAACGCCATTAAATAAATCCGCTTTGGTATATTCACTCATATCATGAGTCAGTTTAAAAACACCCTTAGCACCTGCCCCTTTGGCATGCACAACTCGTTCTGGAATTCGTTCCCGGTTAAAATGGGCTAATTTTTCTAAAAGTTGATAATCTTGGAGTAAAACGGGTCCACGAACTCCGGCCGTTTGTGAATGTTCATTGTTGGCCCAAGGTTGACCAGCCTTAGTCGTTAATTTTTTCGTCATAATTGTTTACGCTTTCTGTTAATAATTTAAATTGTGCACAATTTACACCTTTATTACATAACTAATTTGAGTTGTTGTCAATATAATTGCTTATTAAAAATTAGATTTTAAAATTGTTATATACAAAAAAGCTCCAAAATTAAAGAAAAATTCTTTAATTCTGAAACTTTTTAAAATAAATTTTAATTTTCTAAATCAACCTTAGGTGCTTGACTAGCCGTTGGGGCACTTTGGAAGAATGGTTTCGTTTTCATACCGGCATTGTTAGCGACAATGCTACTTGGGAAGGAAACCACTTTGCGGTTATATGCTTGCACTGAGTCGTTATAATCACGACGAGTTTGGCTAATCCGGTTTTCTGAGCCTTCAATTTGTGTCATCAAATCATTAACGTTTGCTGAACTTGCTAATTGAGGATAGTTTTCGTGAACCGCATTAATCAAAATTTGCGTTTGTTTGTTCAAATTATCAGCTTGTTTTACTTTGTCAGTTGGGGTACTAGCATTATCATATTGCTTTCTCGCATCCGCAATCTTACCAAAGATTTTTTGTTCATTTTTCATGTTCCCTTTAACGGCCCCTACTAATTGTGGCGTTAGATCAGCCCGACGTTGTAGTTGTACCTCAACGTTACTCGACTGTTGGTCAACGTTTTGTTGCGAAACGCGTAAGCTGTTTTGAGCCATAATGTACCAACCGCCGATTGAAATTACCAAAAAGGCGATTACTCCTACGATACTTAAAGTTATTTTTGTATTTTTAGTCATATTCTTTTCCTTTATCTATACTGTGATTAAAAATTAAAACCGCCACCATCATCGTCGCCAGAACCACCAAAACCACTGCCAAAGTCAGATGCATCAAAACCTGAATCGCCACCCATTGGCGGAAAGTTATCATCATGCCAATCAGAATTATGATTCATAAGACCAAAAGCCGCTAATAAAAGGGCTGTATTTACTAATCCATTGGTGACCATGCGTTTCTTTTGTGTATCTGATAAATTATTAATGTATTGGTCAGGATGCTGAATTCCAGCTGCTCTCATTTTAGCACGTAAACTAGGATCGTGATCCACTTGATAATGCAAAGTAGCATCGGCAAGCATAATTTCTAATGCTTTTTTCAAACTAGTTTGAAATGTACTCGTCGTACTAGGTAAGCCAAACCAAGTTAATTGGGCAATCTGTCTGACCGTCTCATGGACAAATTGATTTAAATCTCCCGGGAAATGATGTTGTACGGCATAATTACGGGCTGCGTCAGCAACTACCTGTAAGTTAGCTGCTTGGCGTTGCTGTAATTGCGTTTGATAATTAGCCAGGCTTTGACTAGAAATTAAGTGTTGCTGGTAAAGCGGATTCCCTTTTTCCAGTTCTAGTTTAGGATTTTGCGCTAAACTAATGGGCTGCTTTAAATGAAGCGAATTTAACAAGTACCACCATTCGGGATTACTTAATTTATTTACGTTAAAGCCTTGATTATGCTGCAACTCATCGGTCACAAATTGATTTAACTGATTTAATAAAACTTCATCCTTTAATCCTGTTTTAGCAAAGCGTCGTTGTGCTAACGTGTGCTGATCACGATTCCGGAGTTTAGGAAACACCAATTTCACCATGGCAAAGCCAAGTAAACCAAATAAAATGATTAAAAACAAACTAAAGGCCACGCTACCTTGATTCCGTTGTAAGACGGCGGCGACACTATTATCTTTAATTCCTGGAGTCGCCGGTTGTGAATTATTCACATTGCTAGGCTTGCTAATTTCACTTTGATGCGCATGTAGATACTGGTAAATCTGATTAGTTAATTCACTAACTCCCGCATTATAATTGCGTTGCTGAAAGGCTTGTTTAATTGGGGAATTAACCAAACTCGATTTAGCCCCATCAGGTAACGCTGCTTCTAACCCAGTTCCGACTTCTAAACGATTAACTTGATCTTTGATATCAATCACTAACAAAATGCCGTTATTCCAACCCTGCCGGCCAATGCCTAATTTTTTCATTTGGTCATGGGCATAGTCTTCAATGCTAGCTTCGTTTTTCGGTAAACCATTCAGCGTAATCACCGCTAACTGCGGATGCCCTTTAATCTCTTTTAAATTATTATGATTTAGCTGATCAACTTGATTAATCGTCGTTTTATCCAAAACTTGTGCATTATCTTTTACCCAAGCAGATTCATGAATGCCATCAGCCTTGACCGTTTGCCATCCCGTTAAAAAGCCGAAAAAAGCGAATAAAAAAAGAAGCGCGATAAAATATTTTTTTAGTGTAACCCGCAAATAAATTACCCCCACTCTTTTATTTTTCTTCGTTTCCTTTTTTATCATAGTGATCAATGAAGTAAATCAAGGTTTGAAGTTCATTAGTTAGGTCAACATTATGCACACGGATGCTATCTGGGACGTTTAAGCGAATCGAGGTAAAGTTCAAGATTCCATTTACCCCTGCTTTAGCAACTTGATTAGCAACTTCTTGCGCTACATTCGATGGAACTGTCAAAATTACGACACTAATCTGTTGTTCCTTTAGCTGGTTGACCATTTGATCCATGGGATAAATGGGAACTCCACCTTGAATGGTGTTAATGTTCTTGGGATTCGTATCAAACGCAGCGGAAATCCGAATGTTACTATCTTGATGGAAATTAAAGTTTAATAAGGCATGTCCTAAATTTCCGACCCCAATTAAAGCAACGTTGGTTAAACGATCTTGGTGTAAAATGTTTTTGAAAAATTCAATTAAATTATCAACATCATACCCGTAACCACGTTTCCCTAAGGCACCAAAGTATGAAAAATCACGTCGGATGGTGGCAGAATCAACGTGAATTGCTTCTGCTAATTCATTGGATGAGACTCGATCTTTGCCCCCATCATGCAAAATGTTTAAATAACGATAATAAAGCGGTAACCGTTTTGCGGTTGCGCGTGGAATTTTGGTTTCTACCATTTCATGTGTGCTCCTTCAATTAAACTATCTTTTATACTATTAAGTTTACCATAAAGTATTAGTTTGTGAAATTTTAACTTTTTAATTTCACAAGCGAAATTGCTTTCTATGTTAAACTTATTAATAGAAGGAAGGCGATTTTGTGATTATTTTACAAGCTAATAATCTAACTAAACGATTTAACGGTGAACCGATCTTTACTGATCTTAGCCTAACGATTAATTCGAATAGCAAGATTGGTTTAGTGGGCCAAAACGGGGCCGGTAAATCAACCCTTTTAAAAATGTTAGTGGGCGAAACTTCACCTAGCGAAGGGACCATTACGACCAAGAAAAATTTAACGATTGGTTATCTTCCCCAAAATACGGGGTTACATTCTGATCGAACCATCATTGCGGAAATGCGACTTGCCTTTTCTGCAATTATTAATGAAGAAGCACAACTTCACAAACTAGAAGCCCAAATTAGTGATCCAAAAATTAATCAGGACCCAACTAAATTAGCTGAAGTCTCAAAAACTTACGATCAATTACAAGCTGATTTCACCTTGAAAAATGGTTATGGTTATCGGGCCGAAATTAGAACGGTCTTAGCAGGATTTGGTTTTTACGAAGCTGATTACGAACGGAACATCAGTGAATTATCAGGTGGCCAACAAACTCGGCTAGCGCTAGCTAAATTATTACTAGAAAAACCAGATTTGCTTGCCCTTGATGAACCAACGAACCACATTGATATGGAAACCACCGCTTGGCTCGAAAATTATTTACAATCTTATAACGGTGCGCTTTTAGTCATTTCACATGATCGATATTTTATGGATAAAGTCGTCAATGAAATCTATAACCTAGATCATGGGGTCATGGATTACTATAAGGGTAATTACACGACCTATGTCGCTGAAAAAGTTCATCGCCAAGCAATTGCCGAAAAGAATTACGAAAAACAGCAACGTAAAATCAAAAAAGAAGAAGAGTTCGTGCAAAAAAACATTGCCCGTGCTTCTACTACAAAACGAGCCCAAGCCCGGCAAAAGCAACTTGATAAGATGAACGTAATTAATAAACCAAAAGCCACCCATGGAACGGCCCACTTTCGCTTCACTCCCGAACGTAAAAGTGGAAATGTCGTTTTAGATGTGGATGATTTAGGCGTCGGCTATGATAATGTGGAATTAAGTTATCCGATTAACTTACATTTAAAAAATCATCAACGGATGGCGATTTTTGGTCCCAATGGAATTGGTAAATCAACCTTTTTGAAAACTATTTTAGGCAAGTTACCTAAAATTCGTGGGACCTTTCAATTTGGAACGGGTGTGAGCGTTGGTTACTACGATCAACAACAAGAAAGTTTACATCCCGAAAAAGACGTCTTACATGAATTGTGGGACGATTACCCTACTGTGCCAGAAGGAGAAATCCGATCCATTTTAGGAAGTTTCTTATTTGGTGGTGAAAGTGTCGAGAAAAGCGTTGCTAACCTTTCTGGTGGGGAACGGGCTCGGTTACTTTTAACCAAACTATCCATGAATCGGGATAACTTTTTAGTGCTTGATGAACCGACCAATCACTTAGATATCGATAGTATCGATGTTTTAGAAAAAGCGCTCTTAAATTTTGCTGGAACCATTTTATTCATTTCGCATGACCGGTATTTCATAAACAGGTTAGCAACCGATATTATGGAAATGAGTGCGGATGGTTCAAAAATTTACATGGGTAATTATGATTACTATGCCGCTAAAAAAGCCGAAGAAGCGGAAATTGCCAATCATGAAGCGGAAACGCAGCCCGAAGTTACCAAAGCTGAACCTGTTTCTGATACCAAACAACGTTATCAAGCTAATAAAGCTGCCCAACGCGAAAAACGAAAGTTAACGCGTTTAATCGATGAGTTAGAACAGCAACTCACAGAAATTGACACGCAAAAAAGTGACATTGAACAAGCGATGACCCTACCCGAAAATTATAATGACAACGAAAAAAGTCAAAAGTTACAAGCTCAACTCGATGAAATTAATCAAAAACAAGTTGAAACTGAAACCGAATGGGAAAATGCCAGCTTAAAGTTAGAAGAATATTAAAAAATAAAGAATCCCTTGCCGGATTCTTTATTTTTTATGGTTAATTTTATATGTACCAAGTAACACAATTCCAATTGTAAAGAACATGATTACCGACGCAACCGTACTGGAAAGCAAAAGACTAATTAATATTAAAATGCCACCAAAGAAAAATGTTTTTCCGAAAAATCGTTTTGTTTGGTTCCAATCAGCTTCATTTCCCCGATAAAAAGGATGCGTTTGCTTTTCAAATTGATACGAAACGGTTGGAAGATAGTTGCCAATTAAGAGGAAAACAATCCCCACGATTAACATTGCGATTTCAGTTACATTTACCGCAAAGCCAAGATTGTAATAAATAATTAATCCCGTCGTTAAAATACTAATTACGGGCACCAAAAATAATAAATTAGTAAATTTAAGACTGGATTTAGGAGTTCTTTTAATTGCATAGATGGTTAATCCAATCACCAATAATTCTAATAGAATAAAGAAAAGTGGCATGCCAATCACAGCCATTTCTTTATTTAAATAACCGTTGGCTGCTCCTTTCAAATTAAAGTGAGTGGCCATTTTATTTGGTAGTTTATGATAATCCGCTAATCCCATCAACAGTGGGATGAGACTTAACAAAATAGTAACAATTGATGTTTGCTTAATTTTTTTCATTTTCTTGTCCCCTTTTAAGTGCTACTAAAATCCTTAATCAAAATAAAAAAGCAGTCAGATGTCAATCATCCAACTGCAATTTATTATTGATCTTCGTCTGCTTGCCATTCAAATTCCAAACCAGGGTCTGCATTTAAAGTCATATCTGCTTGAGCACCATGGCGTTGAAGCATTTCAGCAGCAGCCCCAATCATGGCGGCATTATCACCACAAAGTTTTAGCGGTGCTTTGACAAAATCAATCTTTCGTTTACTTAATTCATGATCTAATTTTTCCCGTAAGCCACGGTTAGCGGCTACCCCACCTGCTAAAATAAATTCTTTGGCAGGATATTTATCCAAGGCACGCATCGCCTTCGCCACTAAAACATCCGTAACGGCATTTTGAAAACTCGTGGCTAAATCAGCATGATCTAAGGTTTCTCCCACTTGATCAGCATGATGAACAGTATTAATAAAAGCGCTCTTTAAACCACTAAAACTAAAATCAAAGTTATCGTCTTTCATCATGGCCCGAGGAAAATCAAAGGTGTCCTTCCCTTCGTGTGCCAATTTATCAACGGTTGGACCAGCTGGATAATTAATTCCCATTACGCGACCAATTTTATCGTAAGTTTCTCCTGCTGCATCATCACGGGTTTCTCCGATAATTTTGAATTGACCCTCCTCTGGCATCCACACTAATTCAGTATGGCCTCCAGAAACGGCTAAAGCTAAGGCTGGAAATTCAATTGGGTGTTCAAAATTAGTGGCATAAATGTGTCCGGCAATATGATTGACCGGAATCAAAGGTAAATGATGGGCCCAAGCAACCACTTTCGCCGCAGTAATTCCGACCAATAATGAGCCGACTAATCCAGGACCATATGTAATTGCTACTCCCGTTAAATCAGCATAAGTAACATGAGCTGATGCAAGGGCTTTGTTGATACAAATCGTAATTTGTTCAATGTGATGACGACTAGCCACTTCAGGAACGACGCCTCCAAAGCGTTGATGGCTCTTGATTTGGGTCGCCACAACATTAGTCAAGATTTCCGTTCCATTTTTAATTACAGCTACACTAGTTTCATCACAACTAGTTTCAAATGCTAAAATCAAACTCGTTTGGTTAACTTTATCCATTTTCTTTATTTCACCACGTTTATCTTCCAAAGTTTTTTGAACCAATGTAATTCGTTTTATCTAAATGTAATTGTAAACAAACCGCTTCGCTACCATCTTTATAAAAATCAGGTTTAATGCCTGCTTGTACAAACCCTAAGTCTTTAAATAAATCTTGGGTTTTAATGTTTTGCACGCGACAAGTTACATCAATTTGTTTCAAACCCATTTGACGAGCCCGTTGCACAACCGTGGTCACTAAGAAATACCCTAATCCTTGTCCTTGAAGCTGAGGATCAATGGCTAAGTTTTCGATATGGGCACACTTTTCGTCACGACAAACGGCAATACAAATAAATCCCACTAGTTCATCGTTTTTTCGAAGAATTAAATAAAATGAGTTCTTACTATTTTTTAATTCATCTAAAAAACGGGCCTTACTCCACTTCATTTCACTACCATAGGCATCCTGATCAAGCTTCAGAATTTCAGGAACATCCGTCATCATTCCCTTACCTAAGAAATATTTAATATCACTAATGGTAACCGTTTGATTTTTGAATTCCAATGCTTGGTTAATCTTTTGTTCTTTGCGATTCTGTTTATATTTTAAATAGAGTTGCTTACACTTGTTCAACATAAGATTCGTGACCTTCTCCTGGGTGTAATTTTTGCCAATCAGCTTCCGCCTGCGTTAACCGAAGATATTTCGGCACAATCCGATCAATTTCAGCCACTGGGGCTTGTTGTTCGCCATAAATGCCTAATTTAGCTGCTTGCGGCAAATTATCAATTCCGGCCATAGTTTTAAACCGACTACCAAAAACAGTTTGGAGCCGTTCTGCATATTTGTCAACATCTTCACCGAGAAAAATGATGGGTTCGTCAAATTGATTAACTTGTTGGACAAAATCTTCAAAGGCCACGTGTTGATCAGGAAGCACTTCAACCGGTCCGTTAACTGACGTTCGATAAAGTCCCGTAAATAAAATATCATTGCGGGCATCAAATAAAGGCATCACTAATTGTTCATTTGTTTGGACATTTAAAGCCAAGGTTAACAGACTAGAAACTGTTACTAATTCTATTTGCAACGTATCAGCAAGGACTTTACCAATCGTCACAGCTACTCGTAGACCCGTATATGATCCTGGACCATCCGCAATCACGATTCGATCTAAGTCTTCGGGTTGCAATTTAGCCAATTTCATTAATTTTTCCACAATCTGCATCGCATAAGCGGCATGTTTCCGCTGGGTAGTTATTGTGGTCGTTGCTAAAACTTTTTCATCATCTAAGACCGCAATTGAAAGCGGACGATTAGAGGTGTCAATTGCTAATACTTTCATTATTTCACTCTCTTAGTTTATTTTTTTCCAAGTAATTTCCGCCATGGAACGCGCTTCCCCATTCACCATAATTTGGTGAACGGTTTTGGCACCATCCTCAATCACATTAACTCCACTGGTTACATGATCTCCATAACGGACTTCATCTTCAAACTTAATGCTAAATCCCGTAGGAAGGCGTTGTTTTTGAAAATCAAATGATAAGGTATCACTCATCCAATTAATGTATCTCGTATTACTAACATGGCCATTAAAGTCAATATCATTAAAAGTAACGGGAAATTGCATCGTTTCAGCACTTGCAGCATCGTATTTAGCTAGTTTATGCAGACGTTCGAGTCGTTTAACTTTTTCACTTCCATAAGGAGCCACCGCTGCTTCTGGAATTCGCACCATTTTACGCGTAGTGAGATTCATCATGACCCACAAACTCTTGACTTCGACTAAAACGTTGCCGTCGCGGTCGCGAACCCAAAACCGACGATTAGCAAAACTTTTCGTATAACTAGTTCCTTGGGTCTGCAGCTGAACGGTTTGCCCTGCTTTAGGTAGTTGTTTAATGTCAACGTCATATTGAATCACAACCCACGTCACTCCATCTGCTTGTACTTTCTCAGTTCCTAAATTAATTAGGCGGGATTGGTCTTCAGAGGCTTGAATAATGACATCCAACAAATATTGTAACGTAATTGTGCCATGAATATTAGTTTCAAAATTCGCAATCGTATACTCTTCGGTGAAAATGTCTGCTGTCATTGGATTCCCTCCTCCCTAAATTTGATGAAATTGATTATAAACGTCTTGACGAACTAAGTGGTTCAACTTGGCCACTTTTTTGATAGCGGCATTGGTTTTTTCTCCTGCATCAATCAGGCGTTGTACTTGGGCTTCAATGCTTAACTGCAAGCTTTCATCTTCTGCAGCATCTGGATTTAGTTGACCATCGGGATTGCCGGCAATCATAATCACAAATTCACCCCGAATTTGGTTCGTTTGGGACCACTCCATTAAATCATCCAGATTCCCCCGAATGTATTCTTCATATCGTTTAGTAATTTCCCGTGCTAACACCGCTTTCCGATTTCCCAATACTTTTTGTAAGTTTGCTAGGGTTTTCTTCAATCGATGCGGAGCTTCATAAAAAATCAAAGTTGGCTTTTCTTGGGATAATTGTTCTAGTTCTGCCACTTGTTCCTTCGGTTTTCGATTTAAAAAGCCATAAAATAAAAACGGTTGGGGACTTAAGCCAGATGCAATCAATCCCGTCATTCCAGCACTTGCTCCTGGAATACTAACCACTGGGATATTTGCTTCAATACAGCGTTCTACTAGTTCATGACCGGGATCACTAATCGAAGGCATTCCGGCATCACTAACCTGCGCAATGTTTAATCCCGCTTGCATTTTACTAAGTAACTCTGGAATTCGAGCTTCAGTATTGTGTTCATGAAAACTAATTTGTTTGGTTTTAATTTCAAAATGGTTTAATAATTTTTGGGTATTCCGGGTATCTTCGGCCGCAATTAAATCGACTTCTTGCAATAAATTAACGGCTCGAAAGGTCATATCTTCCAAATTACCAATGGGAGTTGGGATGAGATATAACTTTCCGGTATCACGTTTTTCAAAACTCATTTGAGTTTGTAAAGTCATTTTACTTACCTTTCTCCATAGATAATTTGGGTACAAAAAATACAACTTTCGTGTTGTAATCGGCGTTTACCATAAGATTCATTACAAACATGAAAACCTTGGTTATACAATTTTTCTAGCAGTTTCTTTGATTTAGAAAGTCCTTGTACCCCTTCATTAGGCTTACCAGAATTATCTAATAAATTTCTGAGGTGTTCATTTTCAATCTTTAATTCTGAATTTTCTTCTAAAACGGCATTAATTTGCTCGCGTAATACGTCAATTTTAGTAACCATTTGCTTAAATTGAAGGGATAATTTATCCATTCCATCATTCATTTTATCAATATCCAATTTGGTTACCCTCTCATTTGATTCAAACAATCTAACGTAATAACTTCCAAAATGTTTTGAAAACTCACGTTAATTTTTTGTTTTTTGGCACTTTCAAGTATGTTATTAATAATACTGATTAATTGATGATCTGACAATTGGTTTGCCACCTGTTCAATGACCGCATAAATGTTGCCAAACGCCAATTGATCAGCTGGCATCCGCTTAAATTTAACGTTAAAAACATCCCGAAAAATTAAACACATCATCTCAATTGTCACTTTTTGATCTTGTCGGTCACGAATCAAAGACAAGAAATTGGTCTGAATTAACGGAAATGCTTGGTCATCATTTGTGGCTAACAACTTAAACCAGGTCTCAACTTGTTGTTTCATCGAATTTAACCAATTATCTTCACACAAACGATCAATCATGGTGGTATCACTGGTTAATTTTAAAACTAAGTTCATGGCTGTCGGTGTCAGTTGCTTACTCTCAGCATATTTTATCAATAGTTTTGGATTAATTTTCGGAAATTCAACTAGTTGAGTCCGCGACTGAATCGTGGGTAAAATTTTATGGTAATCATCCGTTAAAAGAAAGGAATTCACGTTTCCAACGGGTTCTTCAATGAATTTCAGTAAGCTATTGGCAGCTCCATTGGTCATTAAGTCAGCCCCGTTAATAATGAAAATCTTTTGGTTACCTTCCACCGCACTCTTCGAAAACTCTTGTTTTAAAGTTCGAATTTGATGAACCTTAATACTTTGCCCCTCTGGTTCAACTAACATGACGTCCGGATGTTCATTTTCCGCAATGCGCACACATTCATTACAAACCCCACAAGGCATGCCATCGGCCTGAATATTTTTACAAAATAAACGCATGGCAACTACCTTAGCTAAAGGTAATTTACCCAGTCCATTTGCTCCCGCAAATAAATAGGCGTGACTTAGGTCCTGATCATGGACAACTTGCATAAAATGTTGCGTTAATTGCGGTTGCGTGGCTTCGGCCTGTTTAATTAAAGCGGTGGCTTTCGTTTCAGCTTCCATTAGAAACGATAAAAGTTATCCATCGGAAGAACCATGACCGTTGCTCCCCCAACTTGAACTTCAACTGGATAAGACGTATCGCTGATACTGCCGGCCAAATTAATTGGAGGAGTCACATATTGATCACGCGCTTGACAAGATTCTTTGATGATATCAAGCACCGTTTGCACATTGTCTTCTTCAGTTCCAATCATAAAAGTGGTGTTTTTGGCTTTCAAAAAGCCACCTTTCGTTGGTAATTGCGTTGACGTAATTTTTTTATCATTTAAAGCTGCTTGTAAAGTTGAAGCATCTTTTTCTTGAATAATAGCAAGGACTAATTTCATCATTTTCTCCTAATTAAAATATTCTGGGACACGAGTTTCAATCAACTTTAAAACATCTGCCACGACTTGATCAACGGATTGCGTTGCATCAATTTTAACCACCTGTTCCGGATGATCAGCGGCAATTTTTTCATAAGCGTCATGAACTTTGACATAAAAATCATGTTGTTGTTGATCTAAGCGATTAATTTCATTGGTCCGATGTTGCATGATTCGTTCTAACCCAACTTCAATTGGAACATCAAAATAAACGGTCAAGTCGGGCTTTAAGCCATCCGTGGCAAATTGGTTCAAATCCCAAATTGCTTGTTCACCGATCCCACGGGCGACTCCTTGATATGCTACAGAACTTTCAACGTAGCGATCGCAAAGCACTAATTTACCAGCGGTTAGAGCCGGAATTACCTTATCAACTAAATGTTGCCGGCGAGCCGCTGCAAATAATAACGCTTCCGTTCTTGCATCCATATTATCATTTTTACTATCCATAATAATATTACGAATTTCTTCTGAAATTACGTTTCCGCCTGGTTCACGGGTGGTAACAAGTTGATTCCCTAATTGTGGTTTAATTTTTTTAATAATTTCATTTAAGGCTGTGGTTTTTCCAGCACCTTCGCTACCCTCAAAAGTAATTAATTTTCCGTTCATGTGTCACCATTCCCATCGTTTCTTACGTTAATTTAATTGTACTTTAAGTTAAATTCAATGTCTATTTTCAACCAAACAAAAAAAGACTAAAAAATTAGTCTTTTTTGTTTTTACTATTCGGCACTTAAACTAACTACTGGATCAACTTTAGCTGCTTTGCGAGCAGGAGCTAAGGCAGCTAGTAAGCAAATTACCACAGAAACTACAATTCCAAAAATTGCATTTCCGGCTGTAATTTGGATAAGTGAATAATGAACGGCAGATTCAGAGACATGATTAATGCCTAATTCCACGAGATAACCAATCACATCGGCAAAGATTGAAGCAAAAAGTCCGATAAAGAACGCTTCAAAAATGAAGAGGTTCCGGATATTCCGTTTCGTAAACCCTAAGGCTCTTAAAATTCCAATTTCTTTGGTTCTTTCAGAAACACTAATGTAAAGAACCACGATAATCATAATTGCTGATACTAGCAATGAAATTCCAGCAATCGCAGTTAATACTGAAACAGCAAGGGTAACATACGTATTCAAAGTTGAAACAATGCTTCCAGCCCCAGTAATCTTAAGGTTATGTTTTCCTTGACTGTTCTTGAGCGCTTGAATTTTATCTTGGACTGGTTCAACGTTTTGGACACCGCCATCAATATCAACGGCTAAGAAGTTTGGTTTAAATGAAAGCCCATTAGCTTCAAACATTGATTTCAAAGTATCGTAAGAAATTGATGCGCCTTGTCCATCAGTTACTCCACTAACTTTAACTTGTCTTGAAATAATTTGTGGTTGCGAACTATCACCAACGACATTCACATAAAGGGAAAGGGTCTTACCCTTCATAGCATAAGGATGCTTTTTATTGAATTTCTCAGCATCACTCTTACTAACTAAAATTTCGTTTTTGCCAGGAGTCGTTCCGGTTTTAATGGTGCTCTTTTTGATGGTATTGTTAAAAGTTTGTAAGAAGCTTAAGCTACTGCTCTTATCTCCAGCTTTTAACTGACCACCACCAACAGCATAATATCCGTTAGTAACTTTTTTTACATCTTTAATTTTTTTAATGCTATCAACATCATGCTTAGTTAAATTAATCTTAGAAGCTTGGTCATCACTGGCTTTTTTCTCAGTAACTTGAATGGTATTGGGATTAATTTGGGAATAAATTTCATGATTAATGTATCCCTTTACTCCATTTCCCAGTCCTAACATAATAATCACACTAAAGATTCCAATGGAAGCACCAAAGGTAATTAATAAGTTCCGTTTCAAGTTATACGCAAAATGATGCCATGCCATGACGGCAATGGATTTTGCACTGGCTACTTTTGCTTTGAACGGACGTGGTTCATCTTTGACGGGGAATGCTGGCTTAATAATTTTGTCATCATCAATTAAACCATTTGCAAGATGAACAATTCGCGTTCCATAGTTAGCCACGATTTGTGAATGAGTAACGGCTAACACTAATTTACCGTCTTTAGCAATATCATTCATCAATTCTAGAATTTCCGTGGTGTTTTGGGCATCCAAAGCACCAGTTGGTTCATCGGCAATGATAATATCTGGATCAGATGCTAATGTCCGGGCAATGGAAACCCGTTGTTTTTGTCCACCAGATAATTGGTTAGGATATTTGTTTTTATGATCGCCTAATCCAACTTTATCAAGCAACTCATCAGCACGTTTAACTTGCTGCTTATGGGAAAGATCCGTCATTTCTAAGGAAACTAACACGTTTTCGCGTACCGTTAAATGACTAATTAAATTAAAACTTTGGAAGATAAAACCAACCGTACTCCGACGATATTCATCCAATTGTTTAGCGGTATCATGCTTTAAGGATTTACCTTCAATTAAAACATCACCAGAATAATCACTATCTAATCCAGCAATGATATTCATTAAAGTCGTTTTACCACCACCTGATTCACCTAAAATGGAAACAAATTCACCACGTTCAAAACTCAAGTTAATTCCCTTTAACACCTGGAAATCTTGGTTATCAACATGATAGGACTTTTTAATATCTATAAGTTGCAAATAAGTCATGCTTTTCTCCTTTTGTAATGTAAGTTTACATTTTATGCTATTGTACCTGAAATATTAATAATACTAAAGGAATATCTGCTTAAATTTTTATAAAAAAAGACTTATTATTGCTTACTTAGCAACAACAAGTCTTTCAAATCCTATGCATGAATAAAACTAATCATGATTCCACCAATAATTACTAGCGAAAGTCCCACTGCAATGTAGACCAATTCCCGTTTAGTCTTATGTTCATGAAGCACGACAATTCCACCAATCGTTGAAATTACCACACACAATTGCGATAAGGTAAATCCAGTTGCTACCCCGTTAAGTCGGGTAGAAATTAGGTAGAATAAGGCACCGAACCCAAAGAGAAATCCAGTAATGATATTTTTATAGGAAGTAATTTGTTTAAATGGATTAGTTTTGTTCTTAATTAACATACTAATTCCAAAAATAGTTCCCATGACTAGCATTCCAATCGTTTGGGGTAAGAAAGCCTTGAACCCATCGGCGTTAGAAACTTTAGGAAAAGCTGAGTAACCAATGTAACCTAAGGTCCCTAGGCATAAGATTAAAAGTCCACTAGTCATATTTTTCTTAATGGCCGCTTTTTCGGCTGCGGAAACTTGGGCTCCATTTCCTGATCGTTTAGTTGTTAAAATAATTCCCACAATGATCAAAATGATTGCAGCAAAACCAGAAAGTTTAGGCAATAAACCAGCCCATTCACCAAAGAAAATAATTCCGGTTAGGGAAGTTCCCACTAATTGCATTCCAGTTGAAATGGGCATGGTTCTTGAGACACCCAGTTTTTCAAAGGCAATGTATTGGGTAAATTGACCTAATGTCCAAGACATTCCGGATAAAAAGCACCAGAAAAAGGAAGATGCAGAAAGTTCGGGACGCGTAAAGGCGTATAGTCCAAGGGCAATAATAAAGGCCCCATAGGTAGTTCCCAGTAACTGGTTAATTGGTTTTCCCCCAATTAAACTGGTGGCAATTGGTAAGATTCCCCAACCAATCGCTGGAAGTAATGCAATTAAAATATTCACTAAAATCACCTTTCATTTTTATCTTTATTAGCTATCTATAATCATGATTAGCATATCATAATCAAGTCTAGAATTAAAATTGAGAACCTAAAGTAAAAAACAGTCTCATCATCACTGACGGGACTGTTTTACTATTTAATGATCATAGACATTCGATTGAATCCAATTATTTTTTAAATTTCGTTTCCGAATTTGGCGATACATAAATTCGTATTTTTGTTTTGCTAATTCAGTTTGCGCGATAATTTGGTCATCAACATCAGCAATTGCCATTTGGGTTTGCTGGGCTTGGTCCCAATCACGCTTTAAAAGATTAATTGATTTTAATAACTCATCATCATAAATCTTTTTAAAATCTTTTTTCTTATTAAACCCAAACATTTGCATCCCTCACATCTCAGTTCGACCTTCAACTGCTTTAAAGAGCGTCATTTCATCCGCATATTCAATGTCACTACCAACTGACAAACCACGAGCAAGGCGGGTAACCTTAATTCCCGCGGGCTTCAACAAACGAGCTAAATACATCGCCGTTGCATCACCTTCAGGAGTAGCATTAGTCGCAACAATTACTTCCTTGATTGCTTCATTTTTTTGTAACCGCTGAATTAACGAGCTGATATTAATATCATCCGGTCCCTTACCTTCCATCGGCGAAAGCACCCCATGTAAGACATGATATAAACCGTTATAATCCTTCATCTTTTCCATAGTAACCACGTCTTTAGGCTGTTCTACTACCAAGATTTTGGTCTGGTCACGATTGGGGTCAGCACAAATATCACACGGATCATCTTCAGTGATATTGCCACAAATGGAACAAAGCTTTAATTTTTCTTTAGTATCAGTCAACGCCTGAGCAAAGCCCAACACATCGTCTTTATTCATATCAATCGTATAAAAAGCTAACCGTGTAGCCGTTTTTTTACCAATTCCAGGCAAGTGCATGTAGCTATCGATTAGCTTGGCCACTGGTTCTGGATATTGCATTTAATTACCCTCTTTAAAGTCCCGGAATGTTCATTCCTTGAGTAAATTTACCCATCTTGCTTTGGGTAGTATCATCAATTTTAGCTAAAGCGTCGTTTACCGCACTTAATACTAAATCAGATAGCATATCAGGATCATCGGGATCGATTGCTTCGGCTTTGATTTGCATATCTTTCATCCGACGATTTCCCCCGAAAGTAACTGTTACTAATTCTTCTGGAGAAACTCCCGTAAAGTCACTGTTTTCAATTTCACTTTGTTGGGCTGCCATTTTCTTTTGCATTTCTTGAGCTTGTTTCATAATTTTACCCATGTTCATACCGTTCATTGCCATGTTAAATTCTCCTTTAATTATCTTCTACTTTTACTATATCATTTCCAAATAATTCCTGGGCTTTTTCCACCGCTGGGTTAGTTTTCGGCTCAGAAACTGGTTTGGTCTCAGTCTTCCGTGGTTTTTCCACCGGATTATTTGCCAAGTATTCTTTCCGAATGCTAGGCCATTCTTCAGTAGGCACAAACATAATATCTGGAACCTTACCAAAGACTTGATCCATCGCATTTTGGAGCGCATCCATTAAATTATGATCAGTCCCTGCTTTTTGGTAAAGGAAGGAATAATCAAAAGCGACCACAACTCCATCCGCACTTGCCGCAACTGGCTTAGAAACGTGCATCAAGGCGCGTTGGGTTACAGATAAAAGATTCATTACGCTATCCCATTGACTTTGATATTCGTTTAAATTAGCACGAGTCGCTGCCCCTAATACTTTAAAGACGCCGTCAAAATCAACGGTGGCCTTATGATTTTTAGCAGCGGTTTCACGTGGCTCAGCTTTAGGCGCTGCTGGAGCGGCCACTGGCTGCTGCTTAACTTGAGCCAACTGCTTGGTTAATGCATCAATTTGCGTCTGTAATTTCGCAACTGCCGTTTCATCAACTACTGGAGCGGCAGTCTGAGTAGTTGTCGTACCATCAGTTTCTGTCGGTTGATGCGCAAGTCGGACGGTTAAAATGTCCAAATAAACATCGGGATGATAGGTTGAGCGTAACTGTTGTTGCACTTCATTCATGGTTTCTACGTAATAATAAACCTGTTTAGCAGTTACCTTTTCAGCAACCGCTTTAAAATCTTCCCCTAATAATCCAAGTTCACTCGCATTAACCATTTCTGGATCTTGTTTGTATAACAAAATATTTTGACAGTAATTAATCAAATCTTCAATTAATTGATTAGCGTCTTTTCCGTTATTCAAAATTGTTTCGGTAATCTGTAAGCCAGTGCTAACATCAGCAGCAATAATGGCTTTCATATAATTTTGTAAATCATCCCGAGCCACACTCCCGGTCACTTGCAAGGCACTCTCATAGGTCACTTGGTCATTACTATAAGAAAGGACTTGGTCTAAAATACTCAAGGCATCCCGCATTCCACCCTCGGCACTTTTAGCAATTACCTTTAAAGCGCGCTCATCGTATTTGATGTGCTTAGCATTTAAGATTTTTTCCATTTGTTCCAAGATGTCTTTTGCTTGAATTCGTTTAAAATCAAAGCGTTGCACCCGTGAAATAATGGTCGCCGGAATCTTATGGGGTTCCGTCGTTGCTAAAATAAAAATCACGTGTTCAGGTGGTTCTTCCAACGTCTTTAGTAAGGCATTGAAGGCCCCAATCGAAAGCATATGCACTTCATCAATGATATAAACTTTATATTTAGCCTCAGTAGGCGCATATTTTACCTTATCCCGAATGCTTCGAATTTCTTCGACCCCATTGTTAGACGCCGCATCAATTTCAATGACGTCATTTAACGAACCATTATTAATCGCAACACAAGTGGCACATTCGTTACAAGGCTCCCCGTCTTTTAAGTTTACACAGTTAACGGCTTTGGCTAAAATTTTGGCAGTTGAAGTCTTCCCAGTCCCACGCGGACCATTAAATAAGTACGCATGGCTAATCTGATCAGTTACCAATGCATTTTTCAATGTTTGTGTGATGACCTGTTGCCCCACAATTTCATCAAATCGTTGGGGGCGCCAGACCCGATATAAAGCTTGATAACCCATGAAGAACTTCCTTTCCTTTTCGTTGTGAACCTACTCTTTATTATAGCTTGAATATTATTCAAATAACAAACAATTATCATAAAAAAAATCTCCCAATCAAATGACTGGGAGTTTATGAGCATAAAAAAGAAGCACAAGACAGAGAAAACTTAGTGCTGCTTCCTTCCGGACCTGACACGGTTCGTAATTCCATCTTTGCTTCATGCCTTTCGGCAAATACTATATTATCGTACTATTACATAATTGTCTAGTGTTTGCGTCGTTTTCGTTTACTTTTAAAAAAAAGTTTCATTATAAGGGCAGCTTTTTCTGCTGCAACGCCATCCACGACTTCAACTTGATGATTTTGTCGGGCATCATTTAAGACATTATACAAGCTACCAACTGCCCCACCTTTTTGGTTCATGGCACCATAAACGACCCGATCAATACGAGCATTCAAAATGGCTCCAGCACACATTACACAGGGTTCAATCGTTACATACAACGTACAATCAGTTAACCGCCAACTCTTTAATTCCGCACATGCTGCTTCGATTGCAATGATTTCCGCATGCTGTGTGGCCATTTCCGTGTGCTCGCGTAAATTATGAGCAGTGGCAATCACCTGCCCGTCTTTTACGATGGCGGCTCCAATTGGTACTTCCCCGATTTGCGCTGCAAAGTCTGCCTCTCGCAAGGCAACTTGCATAAACTTTTGATCAGTTTCATTCATGATTTAATCCACTTTTCTACTTAATAAAATATAATAACCCTTATCACGAGTCACAATTTTAACGTTCCCAAATAATTGTTTCATTAATTTTTTAGCAGAGGGAGCCCCTTGTTTTTTTTGCAAGACAACCGTTAAAGTTCCATCTTTTGCTAAATGTGCTGGTGCTCCACTAATCATGGCATCAACGACTTGCTTCCCTGCGCGAACGGGTGGATTAGTAATAATCGCAGCAAACTTACCGTCGACATTTTCGTAAACATTCGAAGCAAAAATCGCAACGTTTTTAATTTCATTTTGTGCTGCATTTCGTTTTGCCAAAGATAATGCTAAATTATTTACGTCAACCATGGTAAAATTACGGTCTGGGTTATTTTTCGCTAAAAACAAACCGATTGGTCCATAACCACATCCCAGATCTAAAACCAGACCCGCTGGAATGTTTTTTAAATCAACCGCGTTAATCAAAACGCGTGATCCATAATCAACGGTGTTTTTGGAAAACACTCCGTTATCTGAAACGAAACGAAGCGTGTGATTTAATAAAGTATAGTCCCAATGTTTTTCATTGTGCTCTACATCAGGATTTTCGGTGTAATAAAAGTTGTTCATGATTTTACGTCCTTAAAAATATTTTTTTGTTTCACACACTATATATAGCGTGTTTCTCAGATACACACCCCATATATGGTGTTTTTTCATTTGAAAGATTAACTATTCGTAGTAAAATCTATTATTTCGTAGTAAAATCTATTATATCGTATAAACAGGAGATGAATAATTATGAATTCAATTACAGTATTTACCAAGAACAATTGTATCCAATGCAAGATGACGAAACGTTTTCTTGAAGAACACAACATCGATTTCGTCGAAAAGAACACTTCTGAAAATTCAGAATTCGTTACTTATCTAAAAGAACTTGGCTTCCAAGCCGTTCCCGTAGTTGAAGTGGCCGGTGCTGAAGCATTTACTGGTTTTCAACCTGATCGCTTAACCAAATTAGCTGAAGAACTCGCTTAAGCTTATATATCTATTATACACAACAAGGAGCCGTAGGAATATGTCGCTAAAAGACCAAAACGATGTCAGTTATTTCAGATTAAATAATGAAATCAACATCCCATCCAAAGATGGAAAGATTAGACTAGAAAAAGATAAAGATGCTTTAGCAGCTTTTATCCAAGAAAATGTCATTCCTAACCAAGTTAAATTTGATTCCTTAAAAGAACGGCTTGATTACTTAACGAAAAATGACTACATTGAAGCAACCTTTTTAGAAAAGTATCCTTTTTCATTCATTGAAAAGCTATACCAATACTTAGAAGAACAAGACTTTACCTTCAAGTCATTTATGGCTGCTTACAAATTTTACGCTCAATATGCCTTAAAAACTAATGATGGTAACCAATATTTGGAAAGATATATCGACCGAATTGCGATGAATGCCTTATTCTTAGCTAACGGTGATCAAGAATTAGCCATGCATTTAGCTGATGAATTAATCCACCAACGTTTCCAACCAGCTACTCCAACTTTCTTGAATGCTGGAAAAAAACGGCGTGGTGAATTAATCTCATGTTTCTTAATTCAAACGACTGATGACATGGATAGTATTGGGAGAACGATTAATTCTGCCCTTCAATTATCTAAAATTGGTGGTGGAGTGGGAATTAACCTTTCTAACCTGCGGGCTGCTGGTGATCCCATTAAACACATTCAAGGGGCTGCTAGTGGAGTTATGCCAGTTATGAAACTGCTAGAAGACAGTTTTACTTACTCTAACCAACTCGGCCAACGTCAAGGTGCTGGGGTCGTATATCTGAGCGTCTTTCATCCTGATATTATCGATTTTCTTTCCGTTAAAAAAGAAAATGCCGATGAAAAGATTCGGGTTAATACCCTTTCTTTAGGCCTAACGGTACCTGATAAGTTCTATGAACTTGCCAAAAATGATGAAGACATGTACCTCTTTAGCCCATATGATGTCGAAAAAGAATATGGCGTTCCCTTTTCATACGTGGATATCACTAAAGAATACGATAATTTAGTTGCTAACGAAAACATCCGTAAGAAGAAAATGAAAGCTCGTGATTTGGAAACGGAAATCGGTAAATTGCAACAAGAATCTGGTTATCCTTACATCATGAACATTGATACTGCTAACCGGGAAAACCCTGTGGATGGTAAGATTGTCATGAGTAACTTGTGTTCTGAAATTATGCAAGTTCAAACCCCTTCCATCATTAATGATTTACAACAATATGACCAATTAGGAACTGATATTTCATGTAACCTGGGTTCAACTAACGTGGTTAACTTAATGAATTCCAAGGATTTCGGAAAATCAATTGATGCCATGGTTCGCGCTTTAACTTATGTGACTGACGAAAGTAAAATTGACGTCGTCCCTTCTATCCGTCGCGGAAATGATTTAAGTCATTCAATTGGACTAGGTGCCATGGGTCTTCATTCCTATCTTGCCTTAAATCGGATGTACTACGGTTCCCCTGAATCAATCGAATTTACGGGGGTTTACTTCATGTTATTGAATTACTGGACGCTAGTTGCATCTAACCAGATTGCCAAAGAACGCGGTAAGTCATTCCATAATTTTGAAAACAGTAAGTATGCGGATGGTTCTTACTTTGATAAGTACACCGAAAAAGATTGGGGTCCTCAATCTGAAAAGGTAAAATCACTTTTCAAAGATACCTTTGTTCCATCTGAAAAAGACTGGGCCGAACTTAAAAAGTCAGTAATGACCTATGGTTTATACCACCAAAACCGGTTAGCTGTTGCTCCCAATGGCTCAACGGCCTATATTGGTGATGCGACCGCCAGTATCGCACCGATTGTTAGTCGGATTGAAGAACGCCAAGACGCCAAAATTGGAACCATCTTTTACCCAGTTCCTTACCTTTCAAATGAAACCCTTCCTTACTACGAATCAGCTTATGACATTGATATGCGAAAAGAAATTGATATCTTTGCCGAAGCCCAAAAACACGTCGATCAAAGTTTAAGCATGACCCTCTTTATGCGTTCTACCATTCCAGAAGGGATGTACGAATGGAAAAATGGTCGTGATCCTAAAATGTCAACGCGTGATTTAACCATTTTAAGAAACTACGCTTTTCATAAGGGAATTAAATCAATTTACTACGTTAGAACTTTCACTGATAACAATGACACAGTCGGTGCTAACGAATGTCAAAGTTGTGTAATTTAGGAGGAATGTTTTAATGAATATGAAAGAAGTTTTAACTGGTAACCTGAACGGTGACTACAAAGCCATCAACTGGAATCAAGTTGATGACGACGTTGATAAAGCCACCTGGCACAAACTAACGGAACAATTTTGGCTCGATACTCGAGTTCCCGTTTCTAATGATTTAAAAGATTGGCGGAGCCTTGATGAAGATCACCAATGGCTCGTTGGTCATGTTTTTGGAGGCTTAACGTTGTTAGATACCCTTCAATCACAAGATGGGATGGCTTCTTTAAGAGCTGATGCCCAAACGCAACATGAAATTGCGGTTTTGAATAACATTCAATTCATGGAATCAGTCCATGCCAAAAGTTATTCCACCATCTTTTCAACGTTAAATACTCCCAAAGAAATCAATGAAATTTTTGACTGGAGTGACACCGAAGAGTTTTTACAAAATAAAACCAAACGGATCTATAACCTATACCACGATGATTCCCATCCTTTGAAAAAGAAAATTTCCAGCGTCTTTCTTGAAACTTTCCTCTTCTATTCTGGATTCTTCACCCCACTTTGGTATTTAGGCCATAATAAATTGACTAACGTGGCGGAAATTATCAAATTAATCATCCGTGATGAATCAGTCCACGGAACTTACGTTGGTTACAAATTTCAAATTCAATTTAATCAACTAAGCCCTAACGAACAAGCTGAATTAAAGGACTGGATGTACAACTTCCTTTATGACTTATACGAAAATGAAGTTGATTACACCCATCTTTTATACGATAAGGTTGGCTTAACCGATAAAGTATTGACTTTCATTCGTTATAACGCCAACAAAGCCTTAATGAACTTGGGTCAAGATCCAATGTTCCCAGATACTGCTGAAGATGTTAATCCAGTAGTAATGAATGGAATTTCAACTTCGACCGTTAACCATGACTTCTTCTCAGAAGTGGGAAATGGTTACCGACTTGGTAATGTTGAAGCCATGTCAGATGATGATTATCTATTTGGTTCATGGGAAGACCAACATAAAAAGAAATAAATTTAAGTTTACTAAAAGGAACCTTTCGCTTTGGAAAGGTTCCTTTTTTTCTGCTATTTTTCGCTATATTTGGCAAAATTGGTTTTAATAAAATCAGCTGAATTCTGTAATTTGGCTTTTTCTTCATCCGTTAAGTGAAGTGGTACATCTGCCAATACCCCATCACGTCCAACGACGACGGGATATGATAAATATGAATCATAGGATTCGCGATAATTCGAAACTGGAAGTACGGTATGGGCATCTGAAAGAACAATGTTAGCTAACCGAACGGCTGCTGTAGCAACTCCGTAATTAGTATAACCCTTCCCTTTAAAGACCGCGTAGCCACCATGACGAGCTTCGTTATCTAGTGCAGCTAAATCTAGATTACGTGCTTTTGCTAATTCAGTTAAAGGTTGGTCTAAAGCTCGAACCGTTGACCAAGCGGTAAATTGAGAATTACCGTGTTCGCCTAAGTTATACCCGGTCACTGAGCGAGGATCAATGTCGAGTTTTTCGGCAACTGCTCGTTTCATCCGAGCAGAATCCAATAACGTTCCCGTTCCAATCACGTGTTTTTTGGGTAATCCCGTCACTTGTTGGTAAATGGAAGTAATTACGTCCACGGGGTTGGTAATCGCAATAATAATTCCGTTAAAACCCGCATCCCGAATCTTTGCAGCCACTGACTTAACCTGTTCACTATTGTAAGCAAGTTCTGAAAAACGGTCTTCATTGGCTCCATCATTTAAGCGAATGTTCCCTAATGCTGAAATAATGACATCGGCATCCCGTAAAGCGGCATAGTCGTTAACCGTAATCTGCGTGTGAAATGGTAAATTAGGTTGAGCTTCACGAAAATCAATCGCATCTGCATTGACTTTAGCTTCATTTTTATCAATTAAAACTAATTCATCAGTAAAACCATTTGCTACGATGTAATGAGCAACCGTTGAGCCAACGTGCCCGTCACCAATAATTCCAATTTTTCTTGTCATTTCAAAGTCTCCATTCTTCTTGGTTGTTACTCATTCTAACAACTTTATTTTTAAATTACCATTAATTTTTAATTATTTGTGCAATTTGTTCGATATCTTCTGGATTTGTTCGGCAACAGCCCCCAATAATGTTCGCACCTGCAGCTAACCACTGGGGAACTTCTTGAGCAAAAGTATCCGTGTGCGGAACGGCTGTCCACGTTTTCGTTTGCGAATCGTACAGATCTCCTGGATTAGGATAAACAGCCAGTGGCAAATCGGTAAGTTGCCGGATTATTTTAACAATTGGGGTGATATTTTCAATCTTAGTACAGTTCACTCCAATTCCGCCAATTCCTGGTTGTTGTGCTAGCCATTTGACCACCGTGACTAACGGTGTTCCGTCACTTAACGTTTCTGGATCTTTTACACTTAAACTAATCCAATACGGAATTGGTTGTGCCACCTTAGCCATTATTTTAACCAAGGCTTTTACTTCGTTAAAGTTAGGAATCGTATCAATCGAAAGTAAATCAGCACCAGCCGCAATTAGTGCTTCAATTTTGGCTTGGTGAAAAGTTTGATATTCGGCAAAAGTTAAATCATAGTTACCGGTATATTCAGACCCATTGGCTAAATAAGCCCCATAAGGACCAATGCATCCTGCGACTAACCCATTTAGATTAAAGTCAGCTCGGGCTCGTTTAGCCAGTTCAACTCCCTTTTTAATTAGTGCTAAAGCTTCGTCATGCCTAATTCCGACTTTAGCCAAGGCCGCCACATTGGCTTGATAAGTGTCCGTAATCGCAATGTCAGCACCCGCTTTAAAATAGGCGGCATGGACTTGATAAATGGCCTCGGGGTTATCAATTAAGGCATTTGCTGACCATAAAGCATCATTGGTCTTAACCCCTAATTTTTCCAATTCCGTACCCATGGCACCATCTAATACCAAGTTTTCTTCTAAACGTGCTTGAACTGTCTTTTTATTCATTTCTTATTCCTCGCTTTCGATCGAATCTAAGTTTAATTTCATAAAAGCCATAACAAATTATGACAAACGGAACTGTGTAATAAAGGGCAACTCGTTGATTGGGATCAAACCAGATTAAAATACATGATAAGAAACATAAAATAAAGGCCGCTAATGGTGTCCACGGATAAAATGGCGTCCGGTAGCCTAAATCTTTTATAGATTTCCCACTAGCTACATATTGTTTTCGAAACCGTAACTCTGACAAAGCAATTGCCATCCACACAAAAACCACTGCTAAACCAGAAATTGAAACTAGCACTAAATACACGGTACCTGCTGCATAAACGGCGGAAAATAAGGCAAACAATCCCCCAATCATACTAGCAATTAAAGCGTAAATGGGAATTTCTTTTCGATTAGTGCGTCTAAAAATTTTAGGAATAATTCCTTCGTTGGATAATGACCACAACATTCTAGTAGATGCATACAGTCCCGAATTCGCAGCGGAAATAATCGCCGTTAGGACCACAAAATTCATAATATCAGCGGCAAACGGAATCCCCATTTCTGAAAAAATTAAAACAAAGGGACTTTGCGTAACTCCCGCTTGTTTGTAAGAAATCAAGGAACTCATCACAATCATACTTCCCACAAAAAAGAGAATTAACCGCCATAAGGTCGTCTTAATGGCCTTGGGAATGGTCGTCGCTGGATCTTTAGTTTCTCCTGCCGTAATTCCAATTAATTCGGTTCCAGAAAAGGCAAAATTAACCGTCAACATGGTGGTAAAAACGCCGCTAAAGCCATTAGGAAATAAGCCATCTTCGTAAAAATGCTTAAAGCCAATCACCTGATGGGTTCCATGAAAACTAAAAATGCCAAAAATGGCAGCTGAACCCAACAAAATAAACGCAATTATCGCAGCGACCTTCACACTCGAAAACCAGAATTCCGTTTCAGCAAACCACTTGACCGAAAACGCATTAATCACAAAAATTAAAATCATGAATAACAAGCTCCAAAGCCAGGTTCCCACGTTAGGGAACCAATGCTGCATAATTAAACCAGCAGCCGTAAATTCTGAACCTAAGGCAATTGTCCAAGTTAGCCAATATAAGATGGCTACGACAAAACCAGCGCTCTTTCCTAGGTATTTTTGCGCATAGACGTGAAACGAACCCGTTTCTGGCATGGCGACTGAAAGTTCCCCGAGGCACAGCATTACTAAATAAACAATGACTGCCCCAATTAAGTAAGCTAAAATGGTTCCAATTGGTCCTGCTTCATGAATCGTATACCCGGAACTTAAAAATAATCCAGTTCCAATTACCCCACCCAGGGAAATCATCAAGACCTGGCGTGATGACATCTCCCTTGATAAATGATGCTTATGTACTTCTGTCATGCTTTTCTCCTCCACGATGTAAAAAACCATAAAAAAACACCCGCCCTAATCAAAGGACGAGTGTACTCGTGTTACCACCTTAGTTCATATATTTTTCACAAAATATATCTCTATTAGTTGCACCAATTACTTGGTATAACTTTGTAATGGTATCGGTAACAACCCCGTTATTAGCTAATTATTCACTAATAAAGTATTTTAAAGCCCATTTTCCAAACTGCCATTTCATTCTTTTTCACC
Organism: Fructilactobacillus frigidiflavus; assembly: GCF_044054575.1. Taxonomy (GTDB): domain Bacteria; phylum Bacillota; class Bacilli; order Lactobacillales; family Lactobacillaceae; genus Fructilactobacillus; species Fructilactobacillus frigidiflavus. Next base: position 987,129 of record NZ_CP168716.1, on the reverse strand, counting down.
AACCAAGAACTCTCTGCGAAATTTTCGTTTGTACTTAACTTCTACATCTCATTTATTTAATTTATATTAAGAGTTTAACTAACCAAATCCGAATTGTCAAACCTCCAAAATAAAAAGAACTCGGAATAATCCGAATTCTTTTTATTTTTTACGTAGTGGTCGTTCGTTAACAACTTGAAGGAGTTGTAACATGGTGAAAACTAAGGAATTATTTTTCCGATAAACGAAATATTTTGATTCCCATTTATCCACATATTTTTGTTTGTAAGAACGAAGTCCCTGGAAACTATAGAATGCATCCCCATATTCATAAATTAAATGGGCTAATTTCTCGTTAATAAAACTAAAGCGAGAATTTCCTACATTCGCTAAGGGGGCCATCCCTAAGTTAAACCAGCGATATCCTTCTTCTTTAGAATAGTTGAAAAGGTTAATGAAAATCCCATCCATAATTCCAGACGGCGAAGTTGCACTTGATCTCATCAAGTCAATCGAAGTCATTTCATGATCACCAGTTGGCATAATGTTAGCAAATGCCACAATTTTGTCATCGGCATCACAAATTACAGCAATCGGTGCTTGATTAAGGTAGTAAGGGTCAAAGAATCCTAGTGAGAATCCCTTTTCATCACGTCCCTGTAACCATTCGTTCGAGATTTCTTTCAAATCATCCATCGTTTTAGCCGAAAATGGCGGATTAATAATCTTAAATTGATAGCCATCCCGATCAAACTTATTCATTAAAGCCCGTTCACCACGATGCTTTTTCCCAACTAAGGTGAAAGTATCTAAATCAACATGACCTTCTTCACCGGCTTTAATGAAATCAAACCCTTTATCGTGAAGGAGCATGGTTAATGATTCACCCACTTCATAAAAGACCAGCGTTAAGTCAACGTTATCAGCATCAATCATGAATTTATCAATGGCTTTTTCTAACTTAGCTTGATTTCCAAAGGGTTCCCCCATCACAATCAATTTGTTAGCTTTTTGTTTGTACATAAAGACAATTTGATCTTCCCCGTCTTCAGTGTAGAAGTAGACCTTCTTGTCTCGTAAAAAGACTAGATGACTGACTTCGTTGCCCCCAAACTTATCAATCACGTTTTTAACCCGTGCTTGATCAAAGGGCTGGTTCATCCACGGAGTATTGGAATATGAAAGAAACCGGAATAAACCATACAAAATACAGATGGCAATGATGAAGCCGATTAGGCCGATTACCCAAACTTGTTGGGAAGGAAGTAAATATTCGTTGGTCATCTTAATACCGCCATGACCATGGTTCATCACAAAGCCAACTAGACAGTATACCGCAAATGCCCCAACAAAAATTCCAGCGTCGGTAATGGCTGCTCCCCAGGAATAAGTTAACCGATCACGATACATTCCTTTACGGGAAAGCCAGAGACAAATGATGATAAACCCTAAGAAAATTGCTAAACGAAGTGGAAAATCTTCTTTCCACAGGGTATTTCCTACGGCAAAAAGTAATAATACGACCGTTGGCCAAAAGGCTTTTCGCACTCGTGAACTAACTCCCCGCGCTAATCCAATTAATAAACACCCAATAATTACGTTTGAGAGTTGTCCCAAGAAATACAAGGTAAAGGGAGCTAGCGAATTATAAAGGGGATTTAAAAGAACCATGTTCGGCACCGTCGCCAATAAAATCATCATAATTCCTGAGAAATACATAAAAATTGTAATGATTAATTGAGAAGATCGCTGAATCACATTCGCTGGAATATCATCCAAGAAATGGTTAAAACGGCCCGCTAATTCGATACCAAAAAGAAGTGCTCCAATTCCAAAGGGAATAAAGTAATAAAAAATCCGATAAAGTAACAACCAAACCGTGGCTAAGGTTGGGGAAATTCCTAGTTCACTTAGTCCTAGAATCATCATTGTATCAAAGGTTCCTAGTCCCCCAGGAAGCATCGAAACCACCCCAAATACGTTGGCCGCGAAGAACATGGGGATTACATCCCAAATATCAATGTTCAGATTCATGAAGTCACCAATGACTAAGAATAAAGTGACACATGCTCCCCACTCTAAACATGAACCTAAAATTAATTTAAGTTCCCGTTTTATGGTTAAATCAGCAAAAAACTCTGAATTACTAAACCTCGTAAATAAGAACACAATTGGGAAATAAGCTCCTCCACCTAGTAACCACATCCAATCACCGGCAAAGCGATTTCCGATTCCAAAACCGAAAATCAAGACTAACGAAATTAAACAATACGTTGATAATCCCGCTAGTAAAAATAGGGCCACCTTAGAAATCGCATAAACAATTTGTTTTTTAGTGGCATCTTTACTGTAAAAATCGGCTCGTAGACTTGCGCCTAAAAAGCCCCCAAAACCCGCAATATTAGTAAAAGTATTGGTAATCCAACCACTTTTGATCACATACAAGGGTTTAAATTTTTCTGGTAAAAATTCAGTAAAGGTAAAATCATAGATTAACATGGGAGTAACGGCAATTAGGCCTAAAATTGTTAAAATCAATAGATGTTGTGGCGATTGAGAAGCCAAACTTTGTTTCATTTGTTGTCCATTAATTTCTTGTAAAATACTATGGGCTTCAAAAACCACAAACGTTGCTACAACAACTAAGAAAACAATTTTAATGATATTTAGATACTTATTAAAGAAATCAATAAATTTTTTAAAAAATGCTTTCAAATGGTTCCTCCAAAAAAATCTTTAAATAACGATTTGTATTATAAAAGGGATGTGTGAAATCACACATCCCTTTTATATAAAGACTAGTTACTATTTAAGAGTAACAGTTGCGCCTTGGGCTTCAAGTTTTTCCTTGATGTCGTTAGCTTCGTCTTCTGAAAGACCTTCTTTAACGATTGATGGTGCGTTATCAACGATTTCTTTACATTCTTTAAGACCAAGACCAGTGATACCTTTAAGTTCCTTGATAACTTTGATCTTACCAGAACCTGCAGAAGTTAATTCTACATCGAAAGTACTCTTAGCAGCAGCATCACCAGCAGCACCAGCTGCGGCAACTGGAGCTGAAGCTGAAACGTCAAATTCTTCTTCGATTGCTTTAACCAAATCGTTTAAGTCAGTGATTGAAGCATCTTTTAATTGAGCAATAATGTTATCTTTTTCAAAAGCCATGTTAAATTCCTCCTAATAGGACATTTAGATTATTATAATTAAGCTTCGTCTTCTTCAGACTTGCTTTCTGCAACAGCTTTAACAGCATATGCAACGTTACGTACAGGTGCTTGTAAGATATTTGCAAGAGTAGCAAGTAATTCTTCACGACTTGGTAATGTAGCAAATTCATTAATCGTGTCAATTCCTGCAACTTCACCTTCGATAATTCCACCCTTGATTACAAGAGCATCATGTTCGTCAGCAAATTTCTTTAAAATCTTAGCAGGTGCAACGGCATCTTCGTGAGAAAATGCAACGGCACTTGGTCCATTAAAGATTGATTTTAGATCGTCGTGACCACTCTTATCAGCAGCACGTTCTAAAATCTTGTTTTTAATAACCATAAGTTTAACACCGTTATCACGTAATTCCTTACGTAATTCAGTATCTTGAGCAACAGTCAAACCACGAGAATCAACAACAATTGCTGAAACGGCTTCTTGGAAGTCTTTAGCAATTTCGTCAACCTTTTTGGCTTTGGCATCAATAACTTCTTTTTTTGGCATAAATTTTCACCTCCCAATGAAATTTGGGACCTATAAAAAAATCCCTATGTTCGCCAAAACATAGAGAAAAGTCGTTAAACTCCTCGGCAGGCACTAATTAAGGCTATCAAAGCCACCTGAGTCTTAGGCGAATCATATTATACTAATAATTTACCATAGGCAAACTAATTAGTCAATACAGGGATTTAATTTTTAGATCAGTACTTTAAAATGATTCAGGTGAAACTTTAACACCAGGACCAAAAGTTGATGAAACAGAAATGTTTTGAATGTAAGTACCGTGAACAGAAGCAGGACGGTTTTTAACCAAGATGCTTTCTACAGTCTTAAAGTTTTCAACTAATTTATCTGTATCAAATGATTTTTTACCAATGGCAACGGCAATGTTACCATCACGATCAGTACGGTAAGTAACCTTACCAGCTTTGGCTTCAGAAACGGCCTTTGTAACATCCATAGTTACAGTACCAGTCTTAGGGTTAGGCATTAAACCTTTAGGTCCAAGCACACGTCCTAAACGACCAACTTGAGCCATCATATCAGGAGTTGAAACGGCAACATCAAAGTCCATCCAACCGTCCATGATCTTTTGTGCTAAGTCTTCTTCACCAACAACGTCGGCACCGGCTGCTTCAGCTTCTTTAGCTTTATCACCCTTAGCAAATACAATAACTTTTTGATCTTTACCAGTACCATTAGGTAAAACTACGGCACCACGTAATTGTTGATCAGCTTGTTTTGTATCAACGTTTAATTTAATAACAACTTCGATTGAATCATCAAAGTTGGCAACATCTAATTTTTGAACGAGTGCAACTGCGTCGTCAACAGGGTATGCAATACTCTTGTCGATTTGTTCAGCAGCGTCTCTATACTTCTTACCTCTTTTACGAGCCATGTGATTTCCTCCTTGCAATGTGGTCCAACGGAATCGCTTCCTCCCACTTCAAGTATTACCTTTTGATAATACAGCGACTACTACGTATTTAGATTAACCTTCGACAGTGAATCCCATACTACGTGCAGTACCTTCAATCATACGCATAGCTGCTTCTACATCAGCTGCGTTTAGATCTTGCATCTTAGTTTCTGCGATTTCCTTCACTTGGGCTTTAGTTACGCTAGCAACTTTCTTAGTGTTAGGTTCACCAGAACCAGATTCAACACCAGCAGCCTTCTTCAAAAGAATAGCGGCAGGTGGAGTCTTAGTAATGAAACTAAATGAGTGATCTTCAAATACGGTAATTACAACCGGAATAAGCATTCCTGCTTGATCAGCAGTACGTGCATTAAAGTCCTTTGTAAATTCCATAATGTTCACACCAGCTTGACCCAATGCAGGTCCAACTGGAGGAGCAGGTGTTGCTTTACCCGCTGCAATTTGTAACTTAACAATATCTACTACTTTTTTAGCCACGAGACAAACCTCCTTAAGTCCGTGTGTGGTAAATGAAGATGAAATTTCTTCTCCCACGCTGATTATGCACAAAGTACACTGTAAAATTATAGCATAAGCAATTGAAGATTACAACAATTACTCTAATTAATTATTTTCTAGTGGTTTTACTTGGTTAAAGTCTAATTCAGTACTAGTTTCACGACCAAACATATCGATATTAACTTTTAGCTTACCTTTTTCATTATCGATACTGGTAATTTTACCAGAAAGACCGTTGAAAGCACCTTCGATAATTGTCACAGTATCACCAACTTTACTATCCAAAGGTTGAATGTTTTGCTTCATTCCAAGTTGAGCCATGACATGTTCAACTTCTTCAGGAAGTAATGGATTAGGCTTTGAACCTTGTCCGTGTGATCCGATAAATCCAGTTACACCAGGAGTATTTCTGACAACATACCAAGCCCGATCGGTCATTACCATTTGAACAAGCACGTATCCAGGGAAAGTCTTATCCATGACTACTTTTTCTTTACCATTTTTAACTTCGTGTTTTTCCGTTTCTGGAACCACAACGTCAAAGATATAGTCTTGCATCCCCATTGAATCTCTTCTTGATTCTAGGTTTTCTTTAACTTTATTTTCATATCCAGAGTAAGTATGAAGCACATACCATTGTTTTTCAGCTGATTCTACCACTTCAATAATCTCCTTTACTAAATCGACCAAAATAAAAAACCTCGCGTAAACGAAGTTCGTAATTTAACTATAACAGAAATTTAAATAGTTAGCCAGTTTGATAATCATTAAAACTTAAGTAAGGCTGTTTGAACGGCCCAATCAATTAATCCAAGAAATACAGTGAAGAAAATTGTTGTTCCAATTACTGTAATTGTATCAGTTCTAGTTTGTTGAGCGTTAGGCCAAACAACTAATTTCATTTCAGTTCCAACACTCTTGAAAAAATTCCAAAGTCTTTTCATTACGCAAATCTCCTTAATGGGTTTCCCGATGAATTGTGTTCTTGCCACAATGTTTACAGTACTTTTTTAATTCTAATCGCGTTTCACGGTTAGGTTTGGCAGTGATGGTGTAGTTACGTGAACCACATATCGAGCAAGCTAATGCTACTTTTCTTTGAGCCATCCACTACACCTCCTTAATCATTACTAACTTTATCATCTAATTTCAACTGCGTCAAACGGGTATAATCTTCATATTTGCGGCGACAGCGCATTAAAGCGTTTTTTACTTTTAAAACTGAAACCTTTTGTTGTTGTGCAATTTGTTCGGGACTAAGCTGGCGTAGTGAATCCGTTAACACACATTTTTCAAATTTAGAACAGATGGCACTCACTTGTTCAATTTGTTCATAAAACTCATAAACTTCATAAGGATTATAGGCAGTCGTATCTGAAATCGTATCCGCATAGTATTCCGCAAACCGATTTAAAGAAGTTTGGGCTTGCAGCGGGACCCGCTTTTGGGCTTTGCGCTTTCTGATTAAATCAAATAGCCGATTTTTTAAACTGGCCTTATAAAATGAGCCAAAGGTCACCTTTTTCGTTAAATCGTATCTAGCTACAATTCTAATTAGTACCATTGCTGACTCTTGACTCCAATCAGCTAAGTCCATATCGGAAACGTAAAACTCATGCCAAAGCTTTAAATAAATGGGAGAAAATTGTTGGAACAATTGATAAAACCGATCACCATCAGTTTGTGCATCAATAATTAATTGTGGATCACAGTTGCAAATTTTGCTTGAATTCATATTTTTCTCCTTGTAATTGCTTGATTAATAAATTACAAAGAATCGTGAATCCCCACAAGCGAACGATTGTTCTAATTAATAAATAATAAATACTCCAATCTAAAACCATTTATTTTTCACTAATTTTATAAAATTAAGCAAATAAAAAAGAATGAGTAACTCACTCATCCTTTGATAATTGATCACGTAATTTCGTTAGTTTCGCCATTTGACGTTCATCAAACGTTAACCGATTTCCGGTTAAATTACTGTTATAATGTTTCGCTTCATTGCGAATTTCTTTTTTGGTTCGGCGGACTGAGACTAAAAGTTCTTGGGCCGGAACTCGTAAAGCCCCCGCTGAAAAAATAGTCCACTGTTCGGCATGATCACTCGTGGCGACTTCAACCTGAGTAAACAACGATTGTTCGCGCGCGGCTAAGGCTTCAATGTAGGTATCAGCCGTTTCGTTTTTACTGGTCCATACCACTTTAATATTTTTCACCTGCTTTGACTTAGCTAGTCCCGGAACGTACATGGCATCAAACACGACAATAATTTCTTTACCACTATACTTTTGGTATTCCGACAATTCGCTGATTAACTCATCACGGGCTTCTGGTAGTTTATTATCGAGCTTCAAGCGATTTAAATGTTCCCAATTTCCAATCACATTGTAAGCATCAACAATCAATAACTCTGTTTTGGCTAACTTTGCCATGATTATAACGGATGGCGTGAGTTGAAGCCTTGGTACATCAACAATCCAGCTGCAACCGATGCATTCAAACTCTGAATATTTCCAATCATGGGAATGGTTAACATTTCATCAACTTGTTTCTTTAATAGTGGAGAAATACCCTTCCCTTCACTACCGATAATTAAAGCTGAGGCACCTTTAGCATCCCAACGACGGTAATCAGTTCCTTGCATATCAGTACCAAAGACCCACACCCCGCGGTCTTTTAATTCGTTAACGGTATTTACCAAGTTAGTTACCTTGGCAACGGGAACCCGTTCGATTGCACCTGCCGATGTTTTAGCAACGGTTGAAGTCAATCCTACTGACCGATGTTTGGGAATAATTACACCATGCACACCTGCAGCATCAGCAGTTCTTAAAATTGACCCTAAATTATGGGGATCAGCAATATTGTCAAGAATCACAAAGAATGGTGCTTCCTCTTTTTGCGCCGCATTAGCAAATAAATCATCAATCGTTGCGTATTTAAAGGCGGCAATGGCTAACATCACCCCTTGATGATTTTGGTGATCAGACATTAGGTCTAGTTTGGACTTTGGTACATTAGAAATCACCAAGTGACGTCCCTTGGCTAATTTAAGAATGGTTTTAACCGTTTCATCGTCTTTACTGATTCCACTTTGCAAAAAAACCTTATTAATATCTTGGTCTTGATTTCTTAAAGCTGCGACCGCCGGATGACGGCCAATAATAAAATCTTCATTATTTTTCATAAACTACTCTCCCAGATTCAACTTGAGCAATGCACCATTGGGCAAGCTCAGCTAATCGATTTTCCTGTGCACTCAAAGATAAAAAGCCAAATAGAGCTTCAAATCCCGTTGACACCCGGTAAGTTACAACACTCGTATTTTTGGCGTGGGTATAACTTTTAGCGTTGCGCCCGCGTTTAAAAAAATACTGTTCTTCTTCAGTCAGTAAGTTATCTTCTTCCATTAAAGCAATTAAACCAGATTGGGCTTTGGCTGAAACGTATTTGGTGGCTTTTCGCTGTAAATGATTGGGGCGTGTGACTCCTTCGTCAATTAAATGCCGTCTGACGAATACTTCGTAAACTGCATCGCCCAGATAAGCTAAAGCCACTCCATTTAATTGTTTGAATTCAACGTTTTTATCAGATTCACTCATTAACGCTAATTTTCCCTTCTAAATCGGGTTCCTTGAGGCGTATCTTCAAGGATAATCCCTTGTTCTTTTAATTCATCCCGAATCTCATCACTGCGTTGGAAATTGTGATCAGCTCGTGCTTGATTGCGTTCGGCAATTAGTTGTTCAACTTCGGCATCATCAAAAGCTGCCACTGTTAATTCAATTCCAAAGATTGCTGCTAGTTGTTTCAAGCGTTGCATAATTAATTCAATCGTTTCTTTGAAAACAACTGGCCGTTCGGCATAAACGTTGCCTAATTTAGCCATTTCATAGACTTTGGCAATTCCATTTTGCACGTTAAAGTCATCATCCATCGCATCTTGAAAATCAGCTTGCAGTTGACGAATTTCTTGATCAACTTTTGGATCTCCGTCCTCTTCGGCATCCTTCAAACGGTATTCCAAATTAGTATAAGCCGTTTGTAACTTCTTAAGGTTAGCAGCTGCTTCGTCTAAGCCAGCTTGACTAAAGCGAATTGGACGACGGTATTGCGTCGTTGACATCATAAACCGTAAGACTTGGGGATCAATTTTTTGAATTAAATCATGAACCGTCACAAAGTTACCGAGTGACTTACTCATTTTTTCGTCATCATCACCCACGGTCACAAACCCATTATGAAACCAGTAATTGACAAACCGTTTTCCCGTCTTCGCTTCACTTTGTGCTCGTTCATTTTCGTGATGCGGAAATTCAAGATCGATTCCCCCACCATGAATATCAAACGTATCGCCTAAATATTTAGTGGACATTACGGAACATTCAATGTGCCAACCCGGACGACCTTTGCCCCAAGGAGAATCCCAAGCAATTTCATCTGGTTTGGCTTTTTTCCATAAAGCAAAATCAATTGGATCTTCTTTTTTAGCAAGTTCATCCGCAGAAACGTGTTGGCTAGCACCACTTTCTAAGGTATCCAAGTCTTCATGCCCCAGTTCACCATACGTTTTAAACTTTCGGGCTCGATAATAAACATCACCATCAACACTATAGGCATACCCTTGGTCAATCAAGGATTGAATAAAATTGATGATTTCTGGAATGTTTTCCGTTGCACGCGGATTTAAAGTGGCTGGTTGAACGTTTAAAGCTTTAGTATCTGCAAAATAAGCTTTGATAAATTTATCAGCGACTTCTGGAACCGTAATTCCATCTGCTTTAGCAGCTTTAATCATTTTGTCGTCAACATCGGTAAAGTTCGAAACATAGTTAACCTCATAACCAAGGTATTCTAAATAGCGTCTGATGGTATCAAAAGCTACGACACTCCGAGCATTTCCAATGTGGATGTAGTTATATACGGTCGGACCACAGACATACATATTGACCTTGCCTGCCTGAAGTGGTTCGAAAACTTCCATTTCATTATTTAATGAATTATATACTTTTAACACCATAACTAACTACCTCCTACGTTTTTCATTTAATGATATCATATCGAAGCTTATTTTTCCCAAAACAAAAGGCCTAGTATGCAACTAGACCAATCATTTTAAAAATATTTTAATTATTTGCTAATTTGATCAAGCGTTTGTTGTAAATGCTTCAAAGTCTTTTCGCGACCAATCAATTCGATTGATTCTGGTAGTTCTGGACCTTCCATTTCGTGCGTAACCGCAATTCGAATTGGCATCCATAACTGACGACCTTTAATTTTAGTTTCTTTTTGCACTGCTTTAATTGTTTTTAGGATTTCAACTTTATCAAAAATTGGTAAGTCTTTAATCTTTTCGGCAAACGCCTTCAAAACAACCGGGGCTGTTTCATTATCAATTTCGGCAAGCGCATCACCCTTAATTAATTCAGGATCTTCAAAGAAAACATTAGCCATTTCGTTAATTTGAGCCATGTAACTCATTTGAGGACGGTAAACATCGATTAATTTACGAGCCCATTCAATGGTTAAAGCATCTGGATTTTCTGGTAAGTTACCACCTTTAATCAATTGACGTAAAGCCAAATCGACAATGGTATCTTCATCAGAATTTTTCACGTATTGGTTGTTAATCCATTCCAACTTTTTGCTATCAAAGGTCGCTGGTGATTTACTCAACCGTGATTCATCGTACATTTTGATGAATTGACGTTGGTTAAAGATTTCATCTTCACCCACTGGTGACCAACCTAATAACACAATGAAGTTAAACAAAGCATCAGGTAGGTAACCTAATTCATGATATTGTTCGATAAATTGAAGCACTGTTTCGTCACGTTTACTTAACTTCTTACCAGTATCAGCACTGATAATTAAACTCATGTGACCAAACTTAGGTGCTTGCCAACCAAAGGCTTCATAAATCATTAATTGCTTAGGCGTATTGGCAACGTGATCATCACCACGGAAAACATGGCTAATTTGCATGTTGTGGTCATCCGCTACTACGGCAAAGTTGTAAGTAGGCATTCCGTCACGTTTTACAATAACGAAGTCCCCACCAATACTATCAGAATTAAAGGAAACGTGGCCTTTAACCAAATCATCCCATTCGTAAGTATGGTTCTTAGGGACGCGGAATCGAATAACTGGTTTCAACCCTTTAGCTTCTGCATCCGCAATTGCGGCTTTGCGTTCGGCTTCAGTCATGCCAGCAAATTCGTATTCATAATGAGGCATCACGCCACGAGCTTTTTGTTCTTCTCGTTCCGCTTCTAGTTCCTCTTCAGTCTTGTATGAATAGTAAGCTTTATCTTCATCTAATAACTGTTGAATCAATGGATCATAAGTAGCTTGACGTTCTGATTGACGGTAAGGACCAAAGTCGCCACCAACATCAGGACCTTCATCCCAGTCAAGGCCTAACCATTTAAGGTTATCCAATTGACTTTTTTCACCATCGGCTACGTTACGTTTTGTATCAGTATCTTCAATCCGAATGATGAATTTGCCCTTATAATGACGAGCAAAAAGATAGTTAAAAATTGCAGTTCTTGCGTTACCGATATGCAAGTGTCCAGTAGGACTAGGAGCATAACGAACACGAATTTTATTATTTGCCAATTAAATCTCTCTTTTCTATATCTAGTCTACATTTAATTTTACAATTATCTCACTTAAAAATAAAGCTGTGGTGTCTATTTCTTTAAAGCAATTTTTAAAGCTTCCCGAATGGTCGTGACGCCAACTACTTCAATTTCCGCGTCAAGCTTTAAGCCATCCAAGTTATGTTTGGGCACAATTACCCGAGCGAACCCTAATTTAGCAGCTTCGCGAATTCGTTGCTCAATTCGATCAACCCGGCGAATTTCCCCAGTTAGGCCTAATTCACCAATGTAACATTCTTTGGGATCCGTACTAATATCTTCATAACTGGAAGCAATACTGATGGCCATCGCTAAATCGATCGCTGGTTCGACTAACTTAACGCCCCCAGCCGCTTTCAAATAAGCATCTTGATTTTGTAACATCAAGCCTGCTCGTTTTTCTAAAACTGCCATAATCAAAGAAACCCGATTCCGGTCAACTCCAGTTGCAGTTCGTTGCGCGTTTCCAAAGACGGAAGGCGTAATCAAAGCTTGTAATTCCACCAAAATGGGCCGAGTCCCTTCCATGGCAACCACAATGGCAGATCCCGTCGCATTGTGTAACCGTTCTTCTAGAAAAATTTCCGATGGATTAGCCACTTCTTTTAAGCCGCTATCAACCATTTCAAAAATTCCTAACTCATTGGTCGAACCAAATCGATTTTTCACTGCCCGCAATAAACGATAGGAATGATGCTTATCGCCTTCAAAATACAACACCGTATCAACCATATGCTCTAAAGTCTTGGGACCAGCAATTGCTCCACCTTTCGTCACATGACCAACAATGAAAATTGTAATGTTGTTGGTTTTGGCAATGTTCATTAAGTCGGCAGTCACCCCTCGAACTTGGGAAACCGATCCAATTGCAGAGGCCACATCGCCTTCTTGCATGGTTTGCACGGAATCAATGATAACGACATCCGGTTTCACGTTAGCAATCGCTTCTCGAATCGCCGTCATATCAGTTTCCGGAAAAACGTAGAGATTATCAAAGTGTTTAACGCCTAACCGATCAGCCCGCATCTTGACTTGATCTGCACTTTCTTCTCCAGTTACGTATAAAACTCGTTTACCAGACTGGCTTAACTGCCCTGAAACTTGTAATAGTAAAGTTGACTTTCCAATTCCGGGATCCCCACCGATTAAAACTAAGGAACCAGGAACCACGCCACCACCTAAAACGCGGTTCAATTCGTTAGACTCAATTTGATAACGTGGTGCATCATGAGCATCAACATCATCAATTAAAGTGGGCTTGGATTTCTTTCCTTCAAAAGAAACTCGAGTAACGTTGGCCGTCTTGGTATCATTTTTGGTGACCGTTTCTTCTTCAAAAGTGTTCCATTCCCCACAGTTGGGACAACGGCCTAGATACGTGGGTGAAACATACCCACAGTTAGAACACACAAAGCGTGTCGATGCTTTTGCCATGCAAATTCCTCCTATTTTCCTGAAGAACCAAAGCCACCAGTTCTAGTTGCCTTGGGTTCTTCATCATTATCAGCTAGTAAAAACGGCATGAAAATCCCTTGTCCGATTCGTTCGCCCTTTTTAATCTGGCGATCTTGAATCCCAAAGTTCATCATTTGGACAAAGATTTCGCCTTCATTATTTTCGTTATCGTAATAATCAGCATCAATCACGCCAATCCCATTTGGAATGATCATCCCGCGTTTTAAAGGATTGCTAGACCGATTGGCAATGATTAAAACTTCATTTTCTTGCATGTAAGCCTTAATCCCGGTCGGAATCAAGTACGGCTGCAAAACTTTACGCGCCGTTTCAGCATCCGTCTCCGATAAATTTTTCGCCGTAAAAATCACTTTCAAAGCGTTTAAAAAGCCGATTTTCCAAATTGATGGCAAAGTCATATCAACGGAACTAGCAAAATCATACCCCGCGGCATTTTTGGTCGCCCGTTTGGGTAATTCTAAGCCTAAATCTTGAGCTTGTGAGACAATTTTGAATCCTCTTTTCATTTGTAAAACTCCTAACTTTTAAATAATTGGATACTACCATTCTACCAGTATTTAGAGCCTTTTTACATAACTTGACAAATCGTCAAAATCCATGGAAAATAGCCTTTAGAATTAAACAATACGAATGTTCAATTGAGGGGATTATTGATGGATAGCGAAGCCGTAAAAAAACAAAAAGCCCAAGTCGGTCGTGAAGCGGTCGACTTCATTAAAGATGGAATGATTGTTGGAATTGGAAGTGGTTCGACCATGTGGTACCTCGTCGAAGCACTTGGTCAACGAGTTCAAGCTGGTCTAAAGATTATTGGAGTACCTACTTCTAAATATACCAGAGAACACGCCGAAAGATTAGGCATTACGATGAAAAACGTTGATGAAGTTGATCACATCGATTTAACGATTGATGGGGCTGACCAAATTGACGAAAATTACCAGGGAATTAAAGGTGGCGGTGCTTCGCATTTAATGGAAAAAATCGTGGCCGTTAATTCTCGGAAAAACATGTGGATTGTTGATGAAACCAAAATGGTGAAAACTTTAAATTATCCAGTGCCACTTGAAGTTATCCCTTACGGCAGTAAACAACTAGAAAAGCGGCTTGCTAAAATGGGCCTTAACCCTAAATTACGTTTAGGTGAAGACCATCAACCAATTACCACTGATTCCAAGAATTACATCATTGATTTATTCTTGGATCATATCGATGATCCGAAAGCGCTGGCTGCAACCCTCGATTCAATTACCGGGATTGTCGAACACGGTTTCTTCTTAGACATTGCCAATACGATTATTGTGCAACACCCAGAGGGACCACAAATCATTAATGCCCGCTAAACCATTAAATTACGCTATAATAAAGCCAAACAATTATTTTGGGAGGCTTTTTTATTATGGATAAACCAATTGAACCAAAAAGTATCAAACGCTATGCCAATAACTTAGATGAGATTGCGGATGCTAACGTAGTTCGTCGTGCCGTAACGCATAACGGAATTTTAAAATCAGCTGCTGACTATGAAGCAAATGCAGCAATGGATCCAATTTTCTCAGTGGATGTTTCTAGCCAACATGTTGCTAACCAAAAACAAAGTGGAAGATGTTGGGTATTTGCTGCCTTAAATACCATGCGGACGCAAGTTGAAAACAACTTTAACGTACCAAAGGATTTCGAATTATCACAAACTTTTACTTTCTTCTGGGATAAATTCGAAAAATCAAATTACTTCTTAAACAACATTATTAATACAGCTGATCAACCGTTAGATTCACGGAAAGTTAACTTCTTGTTAGCTACTCCTCAACAAGACGGTGGTCAATGGGACATGCTCTGTGCTTTGATTGAAAAATACGGAATTGTGCCAAAATCAGCTATGCCAGAAACTTATAACAGTAACATGTCTTCTGAAATTAATGCGGCTTTAAACACGCAATTACGTCATGATGCCGTGATTTTACGTAAACTTGTTAATGACGGTCAAAGCGAAGAAATTATCAACGCTAAACGCGACGACATGATGAATGAAGTGTATCGGATGTTAGTCTTTGCCTTTGGCGAACCCGTTGATAAATTTAATTTTGAATATCGGGATGCCGATAAAAATTATCACATTGATGAAGATTTAACGCCCAAAGCTTTCTTTGACAAATACATTAACTTAGACCTTGAAGAATACATCTCCATCATTAACTCCCCTACTGCTGACAAACCCTTTAACAAGACTTACACTGTTGAAATGCTTGGTAACGTAGTTGGTGGTCGCGCTGTTAAACACTTTAACCTTCCAATTGAAAGATTAAAGGAATTAACGATCAAACAACTTCAAGCTGGTGAAACAGTTTGGTTTGGTAGCGATGTTTCCATGGATAGCGACCGAAAAGCCGGGATCTTGGACACTAATTTATACCACGTTGATGACTTAATGCATACCGATAATTCCCTTACTAAGGCTGAACGCCTTGACTATGGTGAAAGTGTCATGAACCACGCCATGGTAATCACTGGTGTCGACCTTGTTAACGGACAACCAACTAAATGGAAAGTAGAAAACAGTTGGGGCGATAAAGTTGGTGAAAAAGGTTACTTCGTCATGAGTGACGACTGGTTTAGCGAATTCGTTTACCAAGTGGTGATTAACAAAAAATACTTAACTCCTGAAGAACGTGAACAACAAACTGAAGAACCAAAAGAACTAGCTCCTTGGGATCCAATGGGAACTCTTGCATAATTAAATACGAATTTAGTTTTACATTAATGGTATTGGTATAAAAATCCAACACCTTTTTTTGTTATAAAAAATAACACATTAAAAATGTTGACATTCACGTAATTATTCATATTCTAATAATTATTTGTAATGTATCATCGTAAAATTAAAACAATCAAAAGATACTGCTATTAGTTTAAAAAACAGAACATTTAGACGAATTAAATTAATTTATGACTAACAAAAAAAGATCTCATCACAATTGTGATGAGACCTAAATCCCTTTATACCAAAACTATTTGACAAAGAACCATAAAATATCAGAATAACTTCTTAAAAATAATTAATTATAAATTTAAAATTTTTTGTATCCTTCAAAACTAAAATGTTTAAATTTATAATCAATTAATAATTTACTATTAATTTCCATTTTTATTAAGTTTATTATTTAATTCATCATACATTTGATATGCCTTTTTTTCCGTATTATTCTTCTTACTATTTAAAATTTGATCTTTTCTAATAATAAAGATATTTGGAGTTATAATTTTAACACTATAAAAATTTTTAGACTTTTTTGGTTTCTCATAATAAGCCATTACAAGTTTACTTTTATTAGACGAGTAATGAATTAAGTAAAAAGTATGAGGAATCATATTTCCCTTAGAAAAGGCATATTCATTACTTAATTCACATGTTGAATTAAGTCCTTTATAATTTAATGCATTATCGAATGTATATAGGGGATTAAATTTAACAAATTTTTTCCCATCATCATGTTTTTCTTGAAGGCTTTTCAAAGTATTATTAGCATCTAAAAATAGGACTTGTGGAGTATGGTATTCATATTTGTTTTTTGTTTTGGTTATAAAATCAATACTATTTGCAGTTCCTGAATTTATTTTTAATACAATTGGATCAGTAAATACTTTCCCCTTATCTTTTATATGATATTTATAATCTTCTCTTGTACTTGCTATATTGTTTGAAAATGGTAGATAAGAATTAGTAACCTTATTTTGTTCATTATTTGACATATAACTCATGAAAGAAACAACAATAGCCACCAAAGATAAAACTAACGAAGCACTACTAAAAATACTATTTTTAGTATATTTATTTTTTTTATTAATTCCGTTCATAATACGTTTACTATTCATAATTTGTCTCCAATCTAGTAATTTATAATTCTGTTTAATTATAAAAGTTATTATTTTAAAATTCAAGAAATTAGAATAATATCAATTATATTATAAAAAGCACTTGAATTCGCGGGGGAATTCAAGTGCTTTTACTATCTTTATTTATCTAAACCTTCACGTTGATTACGAATCTTTAATAACCAGTAAATTAATCCAGCAATTAACCCAAAGAAAACAATTACACAGAAAACAAATCCCCAGGGAATCGAATGCGTGATTTTAGCATTTAACCTAATCGCATCCCAAACGGAAACCGTGAAATCTTTTTCTAAGAACCAGGTTCCACCTTTACTCCCCAGTTGGGGATCACTACTACTAATTTTCACTTTCATCGTGTAAGCCCCAGGAGTAATTCGGGGAGTTAACCAAGGAATTTCAAACTTAAATTGGTTATTAGGTCCAATTTGACCATTTTTAAGCGTTCGTTGCGCAACGACGTCATTCGTTCCTTTTTTTACCACACTCGCTTTGTAGTCCATTTGGCCTAAAATATCCGGATGGTTATTAATAATCATTGCATCAACGGTATTATGGTTTTTCCAAGTATCTGGTTTCACCTTTTTCATGGAAAGATTTGGTGAAGAAGTCCCCTTATTAATCATAATGGCCACGGGATAAGCAACTTTTTTAGCATGTTGTTTGGTTGGATGTTCTAGGATATATACTCCACCCAAAATGGTCCCGTTAAACTTTTGAAAAACTGGATTATCGGGGGTTTGCACGTGGAAATGTAAATCCCGACTTTCGCCTGGCTTTAAGGTAACATCATGTTCACTCGTATCAGTAGGCGTTACGATTTGTTTAAAATCAAATAAGTTTTTAACTAACTTCCCGTTCCCGTCATAAATCATTTTGGCAGCTTTGGAAGTCGTCGCTTGATTAACGCTAGTGGTAAAGCGGACATCCTGGTCAGTACTAGGGTTGGTAACTTTGATGACCAAGTCCTGGTTAAGTTGATCATTATTACCGAGCCGAAAATCAAAAAAACTACTATTTTTATTTTGAAATTTAAGGTCCTTGGTTTGTGGTTCAACTTTCAAGGGAACCTCTTGGCTAACTGTTTCAGCATGACTAGGAGCTGAAACTGTCATTAAAACCCCCACAAAACTCAGCAATACCAATAATGGAATTGCTACTTTTTTTAAACTATTTGACATATTATTCTCCATTCTATAAATCACTAACGATCTTTAGAAATTTTGTATTTATTTTTGAACCATCTTAAATAATACTACTTTAAGATCTCTTTTTTAAGAATTCGTAATTCTTTATCTAAGGTATAAACAATTGGTTCAGCATTGCCGACTTCTACCCCATCAATCCCAAAATCATCGATATTTTCCAAATACTTAATTAAAGCGCGTAATGAACTTCCGTGGGCCACCACTAACTGATTTTTGCCAGCCATTAACCGTGGGGCAATTTCATCAAGCCAGTATGGAACCAAGCGTTCATACGCCATTTTTAAACTTTCAGCTGGGGGTTCTTCAATCCCAGCAGCATGATAGCGCCGTAAAGTGGGAACTTCTGCTAACTTAGGTGGGACTGCTTCAAAACTCCGCCGCCACTGCATAAATTGTTCATCGCCAACTTCTGCTCGCACTTGCTTTTTATTTTTTCCGCGTAAGGCCCCATAATGCCGTTCGTTTAAACGCCACGTTTTATGTTGTGGAATCCAAAGTTGATCCATTTCAGATAAAACAATATTTTCTGAATTAATTGCCCGTTTTAAATAAGAAGTGTGAGCGTCATCAAATTGGATCTGTAACTCATTTAATTTTCGACCAGCTTCGTGAGCGGCCCTTTTTCCTGCTTCAGTCAAAGGCACATCACTCCAACCAGTGAAAGTATGGTTATAATTTGCCACACTTTCACCGTGTCGCATTAGAACTAACTTACTCATGTAATCGACCTCGCTGATTCTTTTCTCTTTCCTATGTATTGTAGCATATCTAGCGGTTTGATTTAATCATTCGTCTTCACTAAAATTAAAAAATTGATTGAATTTTTTCATGACTTACTAGGACAGTTAGTGGGCATTGGGCTATAATAAGAGCAAGCTTATTACATATTAAAAGGATATATCATGACAGAAAACGAAAATAATAACTTTAATCCGAATCGCCGTTCTGGCAGAAATCATTTCATTAATGATCCTAACTATGCTCCTCAAAAGCAACCTGCACATCAGTCTAAAGCAGCTGCCAGGCCAATAGTTGAAAAAGAATATCATCCAATTGCATGGACCGTCTTGGTGCTGCTTTTAATCATCATGACCATTGGCCTAAGCTTTGGTTATACCCAATACAAAAAAGCACAAGATACGTTTGGCGATACCTACATGGCTAGTCGCAGTTCGCGTAATGTTTCGAGTATCTTAAAGGAGCGAAAGCCCTTTTCCATTCTTTTGATGGGAACTGATACCGGCGCCCTTGGTAGAAAAGATAAGGGTCGCACCGATTCTTTAATTGTTGCCACGGTTAATCCGAAAACGAATACAACTAAGTTTATTAGCATTCCCCGTGATACAAAAGTCGTAGTTCCCGGTGATCGAATGCCCTACGAAAAAATTAACGCCGCCTATACCATTGGTGGACCTGATTCCGCGACCGAAGTTGCCAGTAAATTGTTAAACATTCCCATTGATTTTTATGGCGTAATTAACATGGGGGGGATTAAAAAAATGGTCAATGCGGTCGGTGGTGTGGATATTACGCCTAACTTGACCTTTGACTACGAAGGCATTAGCGTGAAAAAAGATCATCCCGAACACATGAACGGGCAAACCGCCCTTCAATATACCCGCATGCGTTACCAAGATCCGCTAGGTGATTACGGTCGACAAATCCGGCAACGGCAAGTCTTAGAACAAATCCTTAAAAATGGTTTGAAAGTTTCATCAGTTACTAAATATAGTGATATTTTAAAATCCTTAAAGGGCAATATCCTCACTAATTTAACCTTTGACGATATGATGACGGCTGGGGCAGCTTATCGTGGTGCCACTAAAAACATTCAAGAAGATACCTTGCAATGTGACAACGCCACGGTTGATGGAGTTAGTTACCAAGTCGCTCCAAATGACGAATTACTAAAAATTTCCAATGAACTTCGGCAGTCCTTGGGCTTAAAGAACTCGCCAGCCCTTACTAAAGATCAAAAGCACATTAATTCAAATAGCGGTGCCGATAAAGATGACAGCTTCTTCAATGATCAAGTAACGGCTACGCATAATGACGAAATGGTTAATAATTAATAGCAAATTCATCTGCAAACTTTGTAGATGGATTTTTTATTTTACAAAAAAAAGCAGCTCTCATAAGAGAACTGCTTTTTAACTGTCATTAGTGCGGCCAAGAAGATTCGAACTTCCACCGGGAAAACTCCCGACAAGATCCTTAATCTTGCGCGTCTGCCAATTCCGCCATGGCCGCATATTTAACAGTATTTAGTATACCAACAAACGACCAATAACGCAATACTAATTTTAAAATCAATTCGTCTGAATTAGCTGTAACTTTCCATGACACTTACTACAAACGTAGCGGAGCGTATCAATGCGCCGTTGTCGATTGTATTTTTGCCCACATTTGGTACATTGATATTCATACTTATAGTTACGATCAACGCGTGGTGCATAACGACTACCACCTACTTGTTGTAATAACCGCTTAAACGATACCGTATTATGCTTTCCCGAATGACCATTTAAGTGCAAGTGATAATGCACTAATTCGTGCTTGATAATCCCACTTAAAACTTCCGGATTATCAGCCATTTTCGGATTAATATCAATGTTATGGTCTTTCAGATGATACCGTCCACCCGTGGTTTTTAAGCGGCGATTAAAATAGGCCCGATGTAAAAACGGTCGTTTAAAATAAGTCTGTGAAAGTTTTTCCACTAAAATTTGTAATTCTTGATCTGTCATATTTACCCCCAGGTCTTTTTTCTAGCCAAAGATAAATACGTGTAACCTTTTATTCTGGTTCAAGCATGGATAATTGAATCCGATTACGTTCCACATCAACTGATAAAACCCACACATCGACAATATCCCCAACTGAAACGACGGTCGCTGGATCTTTAATAAATTTATGACTCATGTGGGAAATGTGGACTAACCCATCTTGTTTTACTCCAACATCGACAAAGGCTCCAAAGTCAATGACGTTGCGGACCGTGCCCTGTAACTTCATTCCTGGTTTCAAATCATCAATTTTCATCACATCTGATTTTAATAACGGGGCCGGCATTTGATCACGTAAATCTCGTCCCGGCATTTTAAGTCCATTTATCAAGTCCGTCACAAACTCTTCAGTTAGTTCAAACTGCATCGCTAAATACTTAATCTTTGCATTTTCTAAACATTGTACAGCGACATCGGTACCTAAGTCAGCCACAGTTAAATCGAGCGCCTGCAATACCCTTTTCGCAATGGCATAACTTTCTGGATGAATATCAGTATTATCTAATGGATTATTTCCGTCAATAATGCGTAAGAACCCCACTGATTGTTCATAAGCTTTGGGTCCCAAGCGTTTCACTTTTTTAAGTTGGTTTCGGTTGGTAAAACTACCGTTTGCTTCTCGATAGTCAACGATATTTTGCGAAATGGTAGCTGATAAGCCCGAGATGTGTTCCAATAACTCTGGACTGGCCGTATTTAGGTTCACTCCCACTTGGTTAACCGCTGTTTCCACTACCCGATCCAATTGTTGGTCTAAGTGTGATTCTGACACATCGTGTTGGTATTGACCGACTCCAACTGCTTTGGGGTCAATCTTAATCAATTCAGCTAACGGATCTTGTAACCGTCGTCCAATACTAATGGCCGACCGTTCTTCGACGTGTAAATCAGGAAATTCTTTACGGGCATTAGCACTCGCTGAGTAAACGGATGCACCCGATTCATTCACAATCACATAATGAACTGGGAAGTCAATTACTTTTAGGGCATCCGCCACAAATAACTCTGATTCTCGTGATGCGGTTCCATTTCCAATCGCAACCATTTCCACGTGATATTCCTTAATTAAATCAATGAACTGTTGCTTAGCGTGAACAATTTTAGCTTCACTAGCCGGTTTCGTCGCAAAGATAATTTGCTTGTGCAAAAATTTACCGTTCTTATCCATAATAGCTAACTTACAACCCGTTCGATAAGCGGGATCAAAGCCCAAGGTTACTTTTCCTTTAATCGGTGCTTGCATCAAAAGGTGATATAAATTTTTACCAAAGACTTTAATTGCATGTACTTCCGCCGTTTCCGTTAATTTAGCTTGAACTTCACGGGCAATGGCGGGTCGAATTGATTTCCGATAAGCTTCTTTGACTGCCTCTGCCACAAATTCAGCAACTGAACCACGATGTTTACCAAGCACTGTAAAGTTTAAGTATTTCAAAATGACATCTTCGTTAACGTCAATTTTAACCTGTAAGATTTTTTGCTTTTTCCCACGATTAATTGCTAGTACCCGAAAAGACGGAATTGTTTTAATCGTTTCGGAAAAATCATAGTAGTTTGCATATACTTGATTTTCATCAAGTTCCTCAGCCTTACTTTTTAATTTAGTAACCATCAATCCATTTTTCTCGGTATAGTTTCGAATCCATTCTCGAAAAATCGCGACATCCGCGACCGATTGACTGATAATGTCAGCTACACCACTTAAAACTTCCGTAACATTATTTAACCCCACGGCTGGATTAACGTAACTTGCGGCTAACTGTTCTGGCGTTTGGTTTGGGAATGTCATCATTTGATTAGCTAACGGCGTTAACCCTTGTTCATCAGCCAGCATCGCCTTGGTCTTGCGCTTTTGTTTGTATGGTAAATACAAGTCTTCCACTACCTGAATATCCGTAGCCGCTTTAATTTGCGTTTGTAATTTATCAGTTAGTTTACCCTGTTCCGCAATTTTATTAATAACATCCGTTTTTCGATTACTTAACTTTAATAAACGCTGATATGTATCTTGAATGTTGCGAATTTGGACTTCATCGAGGCTTCCCGTTCGTTCTTTTCGATAACGCGCAATGAAGGGCACCGTATTGCCTTCCTCTAATAGGGATAAAGTCGTTTCAATTTGCTGGGAATTAACGTCAGCCAGGTCTTGACTAACTTGTTTGATAATTTCTGTTTCCATAAATGCCTCCAATATAAAAACTCCGTTATGCTAACGAAGTTTCTAGTTGCTTATTTCCAAAATGTATCATAAACCGTAATTGGTGCATGTCGTTTATGTTCGGTCTTTTTGTACCAATTTTCAATGGTAGCAGCCGCTTTTTCACTAACGTCTTTGCCTTCTAAGAAATCATCAATTTCCTTATAACTCACGCCAAGGGCCACTTCATCAGGTAGTGCCGGACGATCATCTTCTAAGTCTGCAGTTGGAGTCTTTTCATAGAGATGCTTAGGTGCATTTAAGGCCTCTAACATTGCTCGTCCTTGACGTTTATCTAAGCGCCAAAGTGGCGTAAGATCAGCTGCTCCATCTCCAAACTTAGTGTAAAAACCAGTGACAGCTTCAGCCGCATGATCAGTTCCAAGAACAATTCCCTTATGAGCACCCGCAATCGCAAATTGAGCAATCATCCGTTCACGTGCTTTAATATTACCCTTGTTAAAATCTGAAATCTCATCGCCATTAGCTTCCACAGCACTTAACATTGCATCAGTGGCTGCTTTAATGTTGACGCGTTCAACTTTGTCAGCACCAATAAATTTAATTGCTTCCATCGCATCTGATTCATCGGCCTGTTCGCCATAAGGTAAGCGAACTGCAATAAATTGATAATTCGGATTACCAGTCTCTTCACGTAGTTCTGACATGGCCATTTCGCCTAATTTACCAGTTAAAGTGGAGTCTTGTCCACCAGAAATCCCTAGCACCGCCGTTTCCAAAAAAGAGTTCTTTAAAAAGTACGCTTTAATGAAATCCACACTCCGACGAATTTCGGTTTGGGGGTCAATTTGAGGTTGCACTTTTAAGGCTTCAATAATTTTTGTTTGCATTTGTTTTTGGTTTTCGTTCATAAGTAATCACCCTATTGTAAACGTTTTTGTCCGCCATTACGGATTTGTTTAATTAATTTGATTTTATTATCCCAAGCTTCTTGGGAAAGATCGACTGGGTATTTTTCTGGGTTAAGCATCCGCTTATATTCAGGCCAGAGTAACTCGCGAACTGTATCAGCATGTTTTTTAGTTTCTTTTAAAGTTGGTAACTGGTAAGTCAATTTCCCGTCAACAAAGATGTCTTTCAATAATGGTTCGGCATTGAAATTTGTAATCGTTTTATTGATGTATGTGTATTGGGGATGGAACATGTAAAGTTCTTTTTCCACCCGAGGGTCTTCACTGGCTAAAGTTACGTAATCACCTTCAGATTTACCATCTTGTTTTTCGGTAATCCGCCAAACTTGTTTCTTACCAGGGGTTGAAACTTTTTCCGCATTATTGGAAAGTTTGATGGTATCAACCATCTTACCATCTTTATCTTCCACGGAAACTAATTTGTACACGGCTCCTAAGGCTGGTTGGTCAAAAGCCGTAATGACTTTCGTCCCGACACCCCAGACGTTAATTTTAGCGTGTTGCATTTTCAAACTACTGATGGTGTATTCATCTAGGTCATTGGAAGCATAAATTTTAGTATCAGGATAACCAGCTTTATCAAGCATTTCTCGCACTTTTTTAGAGATATAAGCCATATCACCAGAATCAATTCGAACTCCGTTAAAGTTAATCTTATCACCCATTTCACGGGCAACGCGGATTGCTTCTGGCACTCCACTCTTCAACGTATCAAAGGTATCAACTAAGAAGACACAATCTTTGTGGGTTTCCGCATAGGCTTTAAAAGCATCGTAATCGTTCCCAAAAGCTTCCACTAAGGAATGCGCATGAGTTCCCGAAATGGGAATCCCAAATTCTTTTCCCGCTAAAACGTTCGAAGTTGCATCAAATCCACCAATGTAGGCTGCCCGCGTTCCCCATAAGGAAGCAGAAACTTCTTGTGCCCGCCGTGATCCAAATTCAAGTAACGGATCATTACCAGCCACACTCCGAATCCGAGAAGCTTTTGTCGCAATCAAAGTTTGATAATTAACGATGTTAAGAATGGCAGTTTCGACTAATTGACATTCGGCAATCGTGCCTTCCACTTGGACGATTGGTTCGTTGTTAAACACTAAATCACCCTCGTAAGCTGACCGAATCGTTCCTTTGAATTTAAAGTTGCGTAAATAGTCTAAAAACGCTTCAGAATAATCGCCTTGTTGCCGTAAATAGTCAATATCTTCATCAGTAAAATGGAGATTTTGAATGTAATCAATGACGTGTTCCAATCCTGCAAACACCGCATACCCGTTGCCAAATGGCATATCACGGAAATAAACTTCAAAAACGGCGTGCCGATTTTGCATCTTTTTCGCAAAATAAGTCGCCATCATATTAATTTCATAATCATCAGTATGCAAAGTAAGGTTTGCATTAACATCTATGGTTGACATTTTTTATTCCTCCAGAATAAAACAAAACTTAGGAACCCAATTATATGAGTTAATTTTAACATTAATCGCCGTAAAGTAAAAAAAGCCGTTTCGTTGGGCTTTATTTGTTTAGGTAGAACTCAAAACGTTGCGCTACGTACTGGGTTTCCACAAATTCAAACGGTTTTTGGTTTTTTAAATAAGAAATTTGTTTTAATTTTAGAATCGGATCACCAGCTTTGATATCCAACATTTCGGCAATTCGCGGACTAGCCAAAATTGCCGAAATATATTGCTTGGCGTTGGCCGGGATAATCCCCTTTTGTTCAGCTAACGACCGGTAAAACGATTCGGTCACATCGACCTGAGGCATCCCTTTAATCAATTCAGCACTGACAGTCGTCGTTTCTAAACAAATTGGTTCACCATCCCCAAAACGAAGCCGTTCCATCCGTAAAACACGTTCATTAGCTTTTAATTCTAAGGCCTGGGATTCTTTAAAGGTTGGTTCAATAATTTTATAGGAGAGCGTCTTACTACTGGGAACTTTTCCCACGGCTTCCATGGTCTCCGTAAAGCTAGAGATTCCTGACATATGTTCTTGCACTTTTTGGTTGGTCACAAACGTCCCTGAACCAATAGCACGACGCAGTAGACCTTCATCAATTAAAGTTTGCACGGCCTGACGCAAGGTCATCCGGCTCACATGGTAAGTTTCTGCTAACTTACGTTCTGAGGGAATCCGTGTGCCTACTTGCCAACTACCCGCTTCAATTTTTTGTTTTAAGTCATTGTGAATCTGAATGTAAACTGGTAAATTCATAAATCCCCCTATAAAAAAAATCGACTGACAAAATGTCAGTCGATTTAGCTATTGGGCTAGCTGGGATCGAACCAGCGCATACTAGGATCAAAACCTAGTGCCTTACCGCTTGGCCATAGCCCAAAAATAAAATGGAGGGGAGTGGATTCGAACCACCGAACCCGAAGGAGCGGATTTACAGTCCGCCGCGTTTAGCCAGACTTCGCTACCCCTCCGCATTGCTTAATTGATTAGGTCACCCAATCAACATATATAATATTAATGGATATCGGCGATCTTGTCAACAAAATATGCAAAAAAAATCAAAAAAAATTCAACTTTTTTTGCAATGTGCTTTTAATCCCGTCATAGCGCGGTTTCTTTCGAAAAAAATTTAACCAAAAAAGCCTGAATTCAATTAAAAATTCAGACTTTTTACAAATTTAATTTAAATTACTCAACATTTTCCATCAAACTTAAGATTGGTTTAACGAAAAATAATAATACTACACTAGCTGCAACTGCAACTAAACCAATAATTCCAAAGTAAGCAATTTCATGTCCTGGTGTGTAGAAACGCGCAATTTGTGAGTTAACGGCTTGTCCAGCGGCATTTGATAAGAACCACATACTTAACATTTGGGCTCCAAATGCTTTTGGTGCTAGTTGAGTAGTAACTGATAATCCAATTGGTGAGATTAGCATTTCCCCAATTTCAATGATTGCCCAACTACCCACTAACCAAAGTGGATTAACTTTAGCAGTTGACCCAAAGAGGAGCAATGGAATTACCATTAGTAAGAATGAAAGTCCTGAGAAGAATAACCCATAGGCAAACTTCTTTGGCGTTCTTGGTTGACGCTTACCTAGTTTGCTCCATAAAAGCACAAATAATGGCGTGTAAAGCATGATAAACAGCGGGTTCAATGACTGATACCAACTTGGATCAATCTTTAACCAACCTAAGTTATTGTTAGTTTGGTTAGCAGCAAAGGTTGCTAAAATACTAGAACCTGATTCTTCAATACCCCAGAAAATCATGGCACCAATGAATAAAGGAATGTAAGCAAGCACTTTTTTACGTTCATCAGCAGTAACCTTCTTACTCCGTAGCATAATTACAAAGTAAATAATTGGCGTAATAATGGCCACGATACTTAGTAGTGAAACAAAGTTATCAATCGTAAGGATGCCGATTAATTTCATTGCGTAAACAATGGCAGCAAAGACTACTAAACCACCGATAATTGCCCAAGCAGCTTTTTTACCTTCACCAGCAAGAAATGGATCAGAAGGCTTTTCTCCGTCGTCTCCAAGCGTTTTGTTTCCCCCAAAGTAATAGAACAAAAGTCCAAAGAACATTCCAATAGCGGCAAGTGAGAAACCGAGGTGATAATTATATGAAGTAGAAATCCAACCACAAACTAGTGGTGAAATAAATGCTCCAAAGTTAATCCCAAACACAAAGATGGTAAAGGCACTTTCCCGCCGAAGATCATCTGGTTTGTATAACTTACCCACCATATCAGAAATATTAGGCTTTAAAAGTCCTGTTCCTAAAGTAATAAAGGCAATCGAAGCGAATAAACCAACTAGTCCAGCTGGAAGGGATAAGGAAATGTGACCTAACATGATTAAAATTCCACCATACAGAACGGTCCGACGACTTCCTAAAATTCGGTCACTAATGTAACCACCCACCACTGAAGCAAGGTAAACTAAAGATCCATAAATTGCCATAATTGATAAACCTGTAGTTTGTGATAAGCCCAAACCACCTTCTGAAACCTTGGCAACAATGTAGAACAATAGGATTGCTCGCATCCCGTAGTAACTAAATCTTTCCCAGAATTCCGTGCCTACCAAAGCCGCTAAGCCCTTAGGTTGACCGAAAAACGCATGATCCATTGCTGAATCGATTTCTTTTTTATTTTCCACAATCATCTCTCCTATTTAATAGTATAAAAGAAAGTATACCCCTTATTTAATGTTTATTCAAATTGAACATCTGTATACAAATCAACTAAAAAAACGACTTAATTAAATTAACTAAGTCGTTTTGATAGTTATTTACGAATTATTTTAAAGCATATCTAAATAACGATCACGTTCCCATTGAGAAACGTTTTGACTGTAAGCGGTCCATTCCATGTTTTTCGCATCTAAGAAGTTTTGGTAAATATGAGGACCCATAGCATCTTCCATTAATGGATCTTTAGCATATTCTACTAAAGCATTGTGTAATGAAGTTGGTAATTTTTCAATGTGATCAAGTTTAAGTTCTTGGCCGTCCATTGAATAAATATTACGATCAACTGGTTCTTCTGGTTCAATCTTATTTTTAATTCCATCTAGTCCAGCTTTTAAAATGGCAGCAATGGCTAAGTATGGGTTAGCTGATGGATCAACACTTCTTAATTCAAGTCTAGTTCCCTTACCACGAGCGATTGGAACACGGACCATTGGTGAACGGTTTGCACCAGACCAAGCAATGTAAACCGGTGCTTCAAAACCAGGAACTAACCGCTTGTATGAGTTAACCGTTGGGTTACATACTGCCGTTAAAGCTTTGGCATGTTTCAATAATCCACCTAAGAAGTAGTAAGCAGTTTGTGATAATTGACCTTCACCATTTTCATCATAGAAAGCGTTGTTACCATCTTTATCAAAGAGTGACATGTTCATGTGCATTCCTGAACCGTTTACCCCATTTAAAGGCTTAGGCATAAAGGTTGCGTATAAGCCGTAACGTCTAGCAACTGTCTTAACGACCATTTTGAAAGTTTGAATGTGGTCGGCAGCAACGACTGCGTTGTCATATTCAAAATCAATTTCATGTTGTCCAGGGGCAACTTCGTGATGAGATGCTTCCACTTTGAAGTTCATCTTTTCGAGTTCAAGTACCATATCACGACGCACGTTAGCAGCTAAATCCATCGGTGCTAAATCAAAGTAACTTCCTTTATCATTTAATTTTTCGGTTGGACGACCATTTTCATCCAGTTCAAACAAGAAAAATTCTGGTTCAGGTCCAATGTTAAAGTCACTGAAACCTAATTCTTTCATTTCTTCAAGTACTCGCATTAAGTTATTACGGGGATCACCGGCAAATAATTCACCATCAGCTGTGTAAACAGAACAAGTAATTCGTGCAACTTTACCGTGTTCATCTCCCCATGGAAAGACCATAAAAGTATCAAGATCTGGATGTAAGTACATATCACTTTCTTCAATTCGTACAAACCCATCAATTGAAGAACCATCAAACATTAACTTTCCTGCTAATAATTGATCTAATTGACTGATTGGAACTTCCACGTTTTTAACGGTCCCAAGTAAATCAGTAAACATTAAACGAAGAAAACGAACGTATTCATCTTTAACCATTTTTTTAATATCTTCAGGTGTATACTTTGCAGTTTTTTCCATTACTTTATCTCCCTTTTATAAATGTCCTTGTTTGA
Source organism: Fructilactobacillus frigidiflavus (assembly GCF_044054575.1). GTDB lineage: Bacteria > Bacillota > Bacilli > Lactobacillales > Lactobacillaceae > Fructilactobacillus > Fructilactobacillus frigidiflavus. Next base: position 957,199 of record NZ_CP168716.1, on the reverse strand, counting down.
ACTGAGGATTGTTATCAACATAGAAGCCACCGGCTTTCATGATATCATCACGGAGGTACTCACGAACTCGTTCGTCGCTAACACTTTGCCGTTGGTTAGCCTTTTTACTAGCAAGACGGCGCCGTTGTTTTTCGTAAACTCTTTTCACTTGCTCAATATTCATTCCTTCATCTAGATAATCTTTAACTTCTAGAATACGATCAATATTATTTAGCGAATAGAGCCGCCGATTACTTTCGGTCCGTTTTGAATTTACAAGACCACAATCATCGTAATATCTAATCTGGCGTGCGGTTAATGATGTTAGTTTCATGACTGTACCCATCGGCAAAACTGCCATTGAGCGTCTTAATTCCTTTTCACTCATATTAATAGCTCCTCATTGACTGTAATGATAAGGGTATTTAAAGTAATGGTCAACAAGTCATGTTACATTTCGTGACATAAGGACACAAAAAAAGAGAAATACATCATTTGGATGTATTTCTCTTTAAATTATCGATGCTGATTAGAGGAGTCGAACCTCCGACCTTCGGTTTACGATGCCGATGCTCTACCAACTAAGCTAAATCAGCAAAAATAACATTCTATAAATCAAAAGCGCTAACCAAGCAGTTAACGCTTTTCATTTAACTCCGACAGGCGGGCTCGAACCGTCGACAACCTGATTAACAGTCAGGTGCTCTACCAACTGAGCTATGTCGGAATAATAATCGCGTGGCAACGTCCTATCCTCGCAGGGGGCGATCCCCCAACTACTTTTGGCGTGCTGAAGCTTAACTTCTGTGTTCGGCATGGGAACAGGTGTATCCTTCAGGCTATCGCCACCACACTATTTTGTTTGAGAACTTTGTTCTCTCAAAACTAGACAATATTATTTTCTTCCGATTAACTTCCATTGTATCTTCATTCTACTTGGTTAAGTCCTCGACTGATTAGTATTAGTCCGCTTCACGTATCACTACGCTTCCACTTCTAACCTATCTACCTGATCATCTTTCAGGAGTCTTACTTCCATATAGGAATGGGAAATCTCATCTTGAGGCGAGTTTCACACTTAGATGCTTTCAGCGTTTATCTCATCCATACATAGCTACTCAGCAATGCGCCTGGCGGCGCAACTGATACACCAGCGGTATGTCCATCCCGGTCCTCTCGTACTAGGGACAGCTCCTCTCAAATTTCCTGCGCCCGCGACGGATAGGGACCGAACTGTCTCACGACGTTCTGAACCCAGCTCGCGTACCGCTTTAATGGGCGAACAGCCCAACCCTTGGGACCAACTACAGCCCCAGGATGCGATGAGCCGACATCGAGGTGCCAAACCTCCCCGTCGATGTGAACTCTTGGGGGAGATAAGCCTGTTATCCCCAGGGTAGCTTTTATCCGTTGAGCGATGGCCCTTCCATATGGTACCACCGGATCACTAAGTCCGACTTTCGTCCCTGCTCGACCTGTATGTCTCGCAGTCAAGCTTGCTTTTGCCTTTACACTTTAGGAATGATTTCCAACCATTCTAAGCAAACCTTTGAGCGCCTCCGTTACTGTTTAGGAGGCGACCGCCCCAGTCAAACTGCCAACCAGACACTGTCTCCGCGCACGATTAGTGCGCAGGGTTAGAGTGTTCACATAACAAGGGTAGTATCCCACTGACGCCTCCACCGAGACTAGCGTCCCGGCTTCTATGGCTCCTACCTATCCTGTACAAGTTATGTAAACACCCAATATCAAGCTACAGTAAAGCTCCATGGGGTCTTTCCGTCCTGTCGCGGGTAACCTGCTTCTTCACAGGTATCTTAATTTCACCGAGTCTATCGTTGAGACAGTACTCAAATCGTTACGCCTTTCGTGCGGGTCGGAACTTACCCGACAAGGAATTTCGCTACCTTAGGACCGTTATAGTTACGGCCGCCGTTTACTGGGGCTTCATTTCGGTGCTTCGCCGAAGCTAACACTTCCACTTAACCTTCCAGCACCGGGCAGGCGTCAGCCCATATACTTCATCTTACGATTTTGCATAAACCTGTGTTTTTGATAAACAGTCGTTTGAGTCTTTTCACTGCGGCTGGCCGTGAGGCCAGCACCCCTTCTTCCGAAGTTACGGGGTCATTTTGCCGAGTTCCTTAACGATAGTTCTCTCGCTCACCTGAGGATACTCTCCTCGACTACCTGTGTCGGTTTGCGGTACGGGTAATTAATTACTAACTAGAAGCTTTTCTCGGCAGTGTGACGTCAGATACTTCTCTACTTAAATTTCGATCCTCATCATCGCTTGTCAACGCGCTTAAAAGCATTTAACTCTTAAACTGACTTACGATTTGAACACACATTTCCAATCGTGTGCATATCTTAGCCTACTGCGTCCCTCCATCGTTCAAACATAATTAACTAGTACAGGAATCTCAACCTGTTATCCATCGCCTACGCTTCTCAGCCTCGGCTTAGGTCCCGACTAACCCTGGGTGGACGAGCCTTCCCCAGGAAACCTTAGTCATTCGGTGGATCAGATTCTCACTGATCTTTCGCTACTCATACCGGCATTCTCACTTCTAAGCGCTCCAGTAGTCCTTACGGTCTACCTTCATTGCCCTTAGAACGCTCTCCTATCACGCAACATAGTTGCGTCCGCAGTCTCGGTAATATGCTTAGCCCCGGTAAATTTTCGGCGCAGAATCACTCGACTAGTGAGCTATTACGCACTCTTTAAATGGTGGCTGCTTCTGAGCCAACATCCTAGTTGTCTATGCAACTCCACTTCCTTTTCCACTTAGCATATATTTAGGGACCTTAACTGGCGGTCTGGGCTGTTCCCCTTTCGACGATGGATCTTATCACTCATCGTCTGACTCCCGGACATAAATCAATGGTATTCGGAGTTTATCTGAACTCAGTAATCCTAGATGGACCCCTTGCTCAAACAGTGGCTCTACCTCCATGATTCTAATTCCGAGGCTAGCCCTAAAGCTATTTCGGAGAGAACCAGCTATCTCCAAGTTCGTTTGGAATTTCACCGCTACCCACACCTCATCCCAGCACTTTTCAACGTACACGGGTTCGGACCTCCGGTGCGTATTACCGCACTTTCATCCTGGACATGGGTAGATCACCTGGTTTCGGGTCTACGGCAACATACTAATACGCCCTATTAAGACTCGCTTTCGCTACGGCTCCGCTTTTTCGGCTTAACCTTGCATGCAACTGTAACTCGCCGGTTCATTCTACAAGAGGCACGCCATCACCCATTAACGGGCTCTGACTGCTTGTAGGCACATGGTTTCAGGAACTATTTCACTCCCCTTCCGGGGTGCTTTTCACCTTTCCCTCACGGTACTGGTTCACTATCGGTCACTAGGGAGTATTTAGCCTTGGGAGATGGTCCTCCCAGATTCCGACGACGTTTCACGTGTGTCGCCGTACTCAGGATCCTGAACTGAGGGTATTTGATTTCGTTTACGAGACTATCACTCTCTTTGGTGTAGCTTCCCAACTACTTCAACTATCAAATACTTTTGTAACTCAAATGTTCAGTCCTACAACCCCGAACCACAAGGGTTCGGTTTGGGCTGTTCCCCGTTCGCTCGCCGCTACTTAGGGAATCGAAATTTCTTTATATTCCTGTGGGTACTTAGATGTTTCAGTTCCCCACGTCTGCCTCTGCATAGCTATGTATTCACTATACAGTGACCAGTCATAACACTGGTCGAGTTTCCTCATTCGGAAATCTCCGGATCAAAGCTTACGTACAGCTCCCCGAAGCTTATCGCAGTTAGTTGCGTCCTTCATCGGCTCCTAGTACCAAGGCATTCACCATGCGCCCTTATTAACTTAACCTATAATCCGACGGATTATAAATTATTTGAGTTTTAGCGATTAAAACTAATTAAAAAACTCAAAAATAACACAATGGTTATTTCTCGGTTCAATTATATAAAAATATAATTATTACAGAAAATAATATTATCTAGTTTTCAAAGAACAAAATTGACACATTAGTGTCAATGGAGAATAGCGGGATCGAACCGCTGACCCCCTGCTTGCAAAGCAGGTGCTCTCCCAGCTGAGCTAATTCCCCATAATATTCAAAACCGATTCCTCGGTATGGGCCTAAGTGGACTCGAACCACCGACCTCACGCTTATCAGGCGTGCGCTCTAAACCAGCTGAGCTATAGGCCCAAAGAAGCGAATACTATGAATATGTATTTAAGAGTAAATACTCTCAAAACTGAGCAAGATTTTGATTAATGTAAGGTTCCGAATTATTCCTTAGAAAGGAGGTGATCCAGCCGCAGGTTCTCCTACGGCTACCTTGTTACGACTTCACCCTAATCATCTGTCCCACCTTAGGCGGCGGACTCCTAAAAAGGTTATCCAACCGACTTTGGGTGTTACAAACTCTCATGGTGTGACGGGCGGTGTGTACAAGACCCGGGAACGTATTCACCGTGGCATGCTGATCCACGATTACTAGCGATTCCAACTTCATGCAGTCGAGTTGCAGACTGCAATCCGAACTGAGAACGACTTTAAGAGATTAGCTTGACCTCGCGGTTTTGCAACTCGTTGTATCGCCCATTGTAGCACGTGTGTAGCCCAGGACATAAGGGGCATGATGATTTGACGTCGTCCCCACCTTCCTCCGGTTTATCACCGGCAGTCTCTCTAGAGTGCCCAACTTAATGCTGGCAACTAAAGACAAGGGTTGCGCTCGTTGCGGGACTTAACCCAACATCTCACGACACGAGCTGACGACAACCATGCACCACCTGTCATTCTGTCCCCGAAGGGAACGCCTAATCTCTTAGATTGGCAGAAGATGTCAAGTCCTGGTAAGGTTCTTCGCGTAGCATCGAATTAAACCACATGCTCCACCGCTTGTGCGGGTCCCCGTCAATTCCTTTGAGTTTCAACCTTGCGGTCGTACTCCCCAGGCGGAATGCTTAATGCGTTAGCTGCGGCACTGAAAGGCGGAAACCTTCCAACACCTAGCATTCATCGTTTACGGCATGGACTACCAGGGTATCTAATCCTGTTTGCTACCCATGCTTTCGAGCCTCAGCGTCAGTTACAGACCAGATAGCCGCCTTCGCCACTGGTGTTCCTTCATATATCTACGCATTTCACCGCTACACATGAAGTTCCACTATCCTTTTCTGCACTCAAGTTTATCAGTTTCCGATGCACTTCTCCGGTTAAGCCGAAGGCTTTCACATCAGACTTAATAAACCGCCTGCGCTCCCTTTACGCCCAATAAATCCGGACAACGTTTGCCACCTACGTATTACCGCGGCTGCTGGCACGTAGTTAGCCGTGACTTTCTGGTTAGATACCGTCATACCGTGAGCAGTTACTCTCACAGCTGTTCTTCTCTAACAACAGAGTTTTACGAGCCGAAACCCTTCTTCACTCACGCGGCGTTGCTCCATCAGACTTTCGTCCATTGTGGAAGATTCCCTACTGCTGCCTCCCGTAGGAGTATGGGCCGTGTCTCAGTCCCATTGTGGCAGATTACCCTCTCAGGTCTGCTACGTATCATCGCCTTGGTGAGCTATTATCTCACCAACTAGCTAATACGCCGCGGGTCCATCCAGAAGCACTAGCACAAAGGCCAGCTTTGAAACAAGAACCATGTGGTTCTTGTTGTTATACGGTATTAGCATCTGTTTCCAGGTGTTATCCCCTTCTTCTGGGCAGGTTACCCACGTGTTACTCACCAGTTCGCCACTCAGTCGGATCCAAAATCATCCTGGTGCAAGCACCAAGAATCAAATGGGCGACTTCGTTCGACTTGCATGTATTAGGCACGCCGCCAACGTTCGTCCTGAGCCAGGATCAAACTCTCATTTTAGAAATGAGAACTTTACTAGCTCTTATTTATTTGTTTTTGCAAATTGACATTGCATATTTGTTTAATTTTTAAACTAAGTTTAAAAATTATCCTTACACTTTATTGTAATCAAAATCTTGTTCAGTTTTCAAAGATCTACTCAAGCACCATTTACAGTGCATATAATATATTACATTGTTAATTAAAAAATGTCAAGAAATAAAAACATTTTTTATAAAAAACAATTAATAAGTTCTCACGAACAATTAATATATTACCGACTTCTGTAATTAATGTCAACACTATTTTTAAATTTTTTCAATAAAAAAAGCGATTGAATTCAAAAAAGAATTCAATCACTTAGTTATAAACTATTTAATTAATTTTGATCTTCTTCCGGACGCATCGTAGGGAATAATAAAACATCACGAATAGATGGTGCATCAGTTAAGAGCATTACTAAACGGTCAATTCCAATTCCTAATCCCCCAGTAGGTGGCATTCCATATTCTAAGGCTTTGATGTAATCTTCATCAATTCCTTGAGCTTCATCATTTCCTGCCTCCCGTTCGGCAACTTGGGCTTCGAACCGTTGTCTTTGATCAATTGGATCATTTAATTCAGAGAAAGCATTTGCATATTCGTTTCCAAGAATATAAAGTTCAAATCGATCGGTAAAGCGAGGATCATCAGCATTTTTCTTTGCTAATGGAGAAATTTCAATTGGATGACCATAAACGAAAGTAGGATCAACAATGGTTGGTTCCACAAATTCTTCAAAGAATTTATTAATAATGTGACCAACTTTCCAGTATGATTCGTACTTAACGTGATGTTCATCAGCTAACTTACGGGCTTCATCAACACTCATTTCAGGCCAGAAGTCAACTCCAGTAACTTCCTTAATCGCATCTACCATATGAACACGCTTAAATGACTTACCTAAGTCAATTTCATTTCCTTGGTAAGTAACTTTTCCATCATCGGTAACGACCTTAGCAGCAGCCCGGAAAATTCCTTCGGTTTCATCCATGACATCTTTAAAGTCAAAGTAAGCAGCATAACTTTCTAATTCAGTGAATTCTGGGTTATGTTCCTTATCCATTCCTTCATTTCTAAAGACCCGGCCAATTTCGTATACTCGACCCATTCCCCCAACGATTAACCGTTTAAGGTGAAGTTCAAGTGCAATTCGAAGATATAATTGAATATCTAAGGCATTGTGATGCGTAATAAATGGACGAGCAGAAGCTCCACCAGCAGAAGCATGTAATACTGGTGTTTCTACTTCAGTAAAGTCCATTTCGTTGTCTAAAAAGTTTCTAATGGCACTAATGATTTTGGCACGATTTTGAAAACGGTCAAAACTTTCACGGTTAGAAATCAAGTCTAAGTAACGTTGACGATACTTTTGCTCTTTATTTTGTAAACCATGAAATTTATCAGGAAGTGGACGAAGGGCTTTGGATAAGAAAGTAACATCCGTCACTTTAATCGTTAATTGACCCATATCAGTTTTAATTACTTCACCCGTAAAACCGAGGAAGTCACCGATATCTGAACGTTTAAAGATGTGGTACTTTTCTTCGCCAACGATGTCTTTCCGAATGTAAATTTGGATTCTTCCAGAACGATCTAGAATATCAGCAAATCCAACTTTACCACTTCCCCGCTTAGCTACCATCCGTCCTGCAATGGTTACAGTAACGTCTTTTTCTTCGAGTTCTTCCTTTGAATATTTGTCATATTCTTCAGTTAGAGCTTTCGCTAAAGCGGTTGGTTTAAATTCATGACCAAAAGGATCGATTCCTTCTTCACGTAATTCATCCATTTTTTCGTGACGAACTCGCATTTGATCATTCATTTGTCTTTCTTGTTTTCTTTTTTGCTTAGGATCTTGAGCCACAATAATTCCTCCAAACTACTAAATAACTGGTTTAATTTTACCATAATTAAACACGTTCATGCGCTCTCACTGCCCGTTTTTTATTCCGTGCTTCGGTTTGCGCTACAAAATCATCCATAATTTTAATCATTTCTTCTTCAGTTTCCGCACTAGTAATTGCAACTTTAGCCCGAGCAGAATGGGAATAACCTTTAAGGTAGTATGCGGCTTGTCCTCTAAATTGATGCACCCCAACGTAATCACCTTTAAGTTCAACTAAACCATGCAAATGTTCTTTGGCCACTTGCATTTGATCTGCAATACTAGGAGTTGGTAATAACTCACCCGTTTCAAGGTAGTGATTAGTTTGTTGTAAAATCCAAGGATTACCTTCAACGGCACGTCCCATCATAACGGCAGTTACCCCAACTTCATCAAGCATTTGTTTAGCCATTTGTGGAGAAGTAACATCTCCGTTACCCATAAATGGAATGGTTAAGGCATCTGAAACTTCCTTAAGAATCTCCCAATTAGAGTGACCCATGTACATTTGTTCCCGTGTCCGACCGTGCATAGCGACGGCAGCAGCTCCCGCTTTTTCGGCCGCTAAAGCATTTTTAACCGCATACAGATGTTCGTCATCCCAACCAGTTCTCATCTTAACGGTCACTGGCTTTTCAACGGCAGCTGTTACTGCAGAAACCATTTCATACACTTTATCTGGGTCCAATAACCAACGTGCTCCGGCTTCACATTTAATTACTTTATTAACTGGACAACCCATGTTGATATCAATTACATCAGCAGCTGTTTTTTGGTCGATAAATTTGGCTGCATTAACCAAAGTATCTTTGTTACCCCCAAAAATTTGAATACTCATGGGGTGTTCCGCAGCTTCCACGTTAACCATATCAAGTGTTTTCTTGTTGTTATACATAATTCCTCGATCAGAAATCATTTCACAAACCACAAGGCCAGCTCCAAATTTTTTACAAATCAAACGAAATGCTGAGTTAGTAACTCCAGCCATTGGTGCTACGACGAGGGGATTATCAATTTGAACGTTACCTAATTTCCATGCTCTATCTTTACTCATTAATCTTTTTCCTTTTCATTAATCATTTTAATTAAATCAGCTTCAGAGAAATCATATTTTTTACCACAGAAATTGCAAACTACTTCTGCACCATGATCTTCATCAATTAATTGTTGCAAATCTTTTTCACCAATTCCTGCAATATCTTGGGAAAATTTTGCTTTTGAACAGTTACATTCAAAGGATACGGGTAGATGTTGCACGATGTTTAAATTATCTTTGCCAAATAAAATATCTAAAATATGTTCTGGATTGGGATCTTCCGCTAGCATTGTCGGAATACTAGGAATTTCTTTTAATTTCTTTTCTAGCTTGGTAATGGCATCATCATCAGCTCCTGGCATCGTCTGGATAAGAAAACCACCTGCTGCTTGAACCTGGTTTTCACCATTAATATCAACTGAAACGCCAACTACGGAAGGAATTTGTTCAGACATGGCTAAGTAATAAGTAAAATCATCACCAATTTCACCACTAGCTAACGGAACACTACTAGTATAAGGTTCTTTGCCACCTTGATTTTTAAGGACTTCCAAAAATCCGTTAGTCCCAACTCCTTGAGCAACATCAATTTTGCCAGCTTCCGTCAACGGTAAGTTAACGTGCGGATGTTGAATGTATCCTTTAATGTGACCATTTGCATCTGCATCAATCACCATAAAACCAACTGGTCCTTGACCATTCAAACGCACTGTCATAGTTTCTTTTCCCTTAAGGGCAGAGTTAGCCAGTAATAAAGTTGCTACTAACGTACGACCTAAGGCTGCCGCTGAAGTACTCCATAAATCATGGTTCTTTTGGGCATAATCAACTACTCCGGTAGCATTAATGGCATATACTCGAAAATTTTGATCTTTTGTAAGAGCTTTTACTAATACATCATTAGCTTTCATCTTAATTCTCCTTAAATTCGAAAAGAACGCTAGCACTTCTGCTCACGTTCTTTTTCATTATTTTAATCTTGTGAATCCTGATGGTCATCATCTTTGATTTTATGTTCAAGTTTTTCTTCTTGTTCACGATCTTTTGTTTCAGCAATTTTCTTTGCTTCTGCAAAACTTTCTTGTTCGTCTTCTGGTTTAACCTGTTCTTCAGGCATCTTACCAGTATTGTACAAACTTAAAATTTGTTTTTCATCAAGCGTTTCATACTTGAGTAACGCATCAGCAATCAACTTATGTTGTTCACGATGTGATTCAATAATTTCACGCGCTTTTTTATGCCCTTCATCAGTAAAACGTTTAACTTGAGCATCAATCTTAGCAGCCGTATCTTGAGAGTATTTTGGTGAAGAATATTGATTGGCATTCGGATCTTCCAATGCTACTGTTCCTAATTCTTCAGTCATCCCATATTGGGTAACCATTGCTCTAGCAATTTGCGTGGCTTGTTGGAAATCATTTGAGGCACCGGAAGATTCAGAATTAAAAACAATTTCTTCTGCACTTCGGCCACCCATCATACCAGCAATTTGTTCAAGGGCGTCTTTCTTCGATAGTAATTGTTGATCTTCTTTTGGAAGGACAATTGCATATCCGCCGGCACGTCCCCGAGGAACAATCGTAACCTTGTGAACTACACGAGCATCATTTAAAACTAATCCAACAATTGTATGACCAGCTTCATGGTTAGCAACCACTTCACGTTCGTGCTTACTAATAACTCGGTTTCGTTTGGCAGGACCAGCAATTACTCGATCTTCTGCTTCATCCATATCCGCAGCGGTAATGAATTTACCATCACGACGAGCGGCTAATAAGGCAGCTTCATTAAGTAAGTTAGCTAAGTCCGCCCCCACAAATCCAGGGGTTTGTTTAGCAATTTCCTTTAAGTCCACATCTGGACCCATTGGTTTATCTTCAGAATGAACTTTAAGAATAGCTTCACGGCCACGTACATCAGGTTGACCAACCAAAATCTTCCGGTCAAAACGACCAGGACGAGTTAAGGCAGGATCAAGGACATCGGCCCGGTTAGTAGCGGCAATCACAATTACTCCAGCATTACCAGAGAAACCATCCATTTCAACTAGTAATTGGTTAAGGGTTTGTTCACGTTCATCGTGTCCACCACCCATACCAGCTCCCCGTTTTCGACCAACGGCATCAATTTCATCAATGAAAATGATAGCAGGAGCGTTCTTTTTAGCTTGGGCAAATAAGTCACGAACTCGACTTGCCCCGACTCCAACGAACATTTCTACGAAGTCTGAACCAGAAAGTGAGAAGAATGGAACTCCAGCTTCACCGGCAACGGCTTTAGCAAGTAAAGTTTTACCAGTACCTGGAGGTCCTTCTAAAAGAACCCCCTTTGGAATTTCAGCTCCAAGTTTAGTGAACTTCTTAGGGTCTTTCAAGAATTCAACCACTTCCACTAATTCTTGTTTTTCTTCATCTTCACCAGCAACGTCCTTGAAACGGACCTTACTTTTAACTGGTTTAGCTTGGCTCTTTCCGACTTTCATCACTCCGCCGGGACCACCAGCACCGCCACCAGCTTGTTTCATCATCATGTAAAACAAGTAAATGAAGATGATTAATGGAAGAATGGAAACAATTAAGTTCAACCAAAATCCATTTGATTGGGTTTGTTTGGCAGTAGTTTTAACGTTGTGATTTTTGGCTAATTCATTAATTTCTTTAATTGAAGAATCAGTTTTTACCACGTTCGTTGTAAACTTGCTAGTCTTAGTGGTTTCCTTTGGTGCTTTAGTAATTCCACGAGAACTAACGTTAAAGGCCAAGCCACTATCTTGTTTCACTTTTTGTGGAGTTCGGTACTCTCCAGTTACTTTATAAACACCGTCACCAGATTCAATTGCAAAGCTTTTAACTTTATCGCTCTTCAAATCATTGGTAAATTGACTTGATTGAATCTTTTGACTTTGAGCAGAACTGCCACCAGTTCCACCACCAGTTGCAAAAAGGATTACTCCCATTGCTAACACAAAGACGATGATATAAAACAGACTACTTTTAAAAAGTCCATTTTTATTATTTTTCATTTGTGTCCTCCATAATTTTATTGCTTAACAAACAAATGTTATCACTTTTAATGATTTGAAACGATGATTAAGCCTCGTAAACGTCAGGTTTTAAAACTCCAACGTATGGTAAATTACGATATTTACCTTGATAATCTAAGCCATAACCCACTAAAAATTCATTTGGGACGTCAAAACCAACGTAATCAGCTTGAACTGTATCAACTTTTCGAGCTTCGGGCTTATCCATTAAGGTACACACTTTAACTGATTTGGCGCCCCGATCTTTAAGTAGCTTCTTTAGATAGTCTAAAGTGCGACCGGTATCAATAATATCATCGATAAATAAAACATCGCGATCCTTAACATCCGTATCAAGATCTTTGACTAACTCAACTTCGCCAGTGGAAACAGTACCACCCTTATAACTAGAAACATCAATGAAATCAAGATCCATATAAATGTTCATCCGTTTAATCACGTCAGCCATAAAGGGTACAGCTCCCTTTAAAACACAGACAACTAGTGGATTTTTATCTTGATAATCATTAGTTAGTTGTTGACCTAATTCAGCACAAGTCTCTTGAATCTTTGCTTCACTATAAAGGACCTTTTGGATATCGTCGTTCATGAATAATCTCCTCATTTAACTAATAATACGTACAAATTTGTTTGTTGTGCTTTTTTCGTGCTACTTTCCTGAATCCCTAAAATTGAGAGTACATCACCATGATTATCAACTACGGAATGCGCTAATTTACGTTGCTCATTAGGGACTTTTTGATCAATTAAAACGCGACGTAAGCGTTTGCTCCCTCCACCCTTTAATTTAATTCGATCAGTGGCTGCACTTGGCCGAATTTGCAGGGGAAACTGGGACTCCGTTAACCAAAAATAACTTTGGCGTTGATACTCTCCTTTAGGAACCTTTTCAGAATTAAAAATAGCAACTGAATTGCCATTGGGCAAATCATACCAGTGGTTTAATACTACCATAAAATCAGCTGTTTCACGAAAAATTTTGTTCTTGCTTTGGACTTTTTTAATTTTCATTTTTTGATAAACTTTTTGAAATTCTAGCCCGTTTCCTAACTGAATCTTTCCCTGTGGTTTCTGGTGATTTTGTAAAAGCTGCTGTACTTCAAATAATTGCGCAGTGGTCAGTTGAACGGGAACCAATGCTTTGACCATTTGCGACAGAATTAAGTCTAACGGTAACTTTTCAGAATAATTAGCTTCAATTAAATTTTCAGTTTGCTTAAACCCGGGTAACACATGTAGTTGCTGCTGCATTAGTTGTTGATATTGGTAATTTTGTTTTTGTAATTGCGTAGCAAACGCAGCTAAGTGTGTCACTGCACTGGGATTTTCGTTAATTAAACTTGGTAAAATGTGATGACGAATCCGATTTCGTTGCACATCATCAGCTTGATTAGTCTGGTCTTCAAACCAAGTCAAAGGTTTAGAAGTGGCATATTTTTCAATGTCTAAGCGACTAAAATTCAGAAGCGGTCTGACCAATTTACCATTAGCAAAAGCTCGAATTGGCTTAATCCCAGTGACCTCATTTAAATTACCCGAACGAACTAGTTTCATTAAAACCGTTTCGGCTTGATCATTTTGTTGGTGGGCCGTCACGAGGACTTGTGCTCCGGTTTGGCGCATGACATCTGCAAAAAATTGATACCGAAACTGCCGGGCTTGAGCTTCCATTCCACTCGTTAATTGATCATGATTCCAGCGCTTCACGAATAACTTTAAACCGTGCTTTTGACAATAACCTCGTAAATACTGCTCTTCCGTTTCACTTTGTTCCCTGAGTTGATGATTAACGTGAGCTACAATCACGTTCGGCCGCAGCTGTGATAAACGTTGCAACAAATCCAAGAGAACCATTGAGTCTACTCCAGTTGAAACTGCTACGACGATTGGTTGTGCCTTTTGCCACCAGTGATTCTGTAGCACTTCTTGTTCAAATCGAGTTGCTAAATTCACGAAAAATCCCCCTAACAAAAAAACCAAGCATTAAATGCTCAGTTTCTAATTAACTACGGCGTCCGCCACGGCCACCACGTTTACCTTCAGTATTCTTTTTAATATCTGATAACCGACTTTCTGATTTCTTCAAAAAATTAGAAAGTAAATCATCAAACTTTTCGGGTTTGGAATGCGAAGCATGAGGACGAGCACCATGTGCTTGTGGACGGGACGCACGTTGTGGTTTCCCACTGGCTTTGGGCTTGTCGCTAGCTGCCCGAATCGATAACCCAATTTTACCATCATCGCCAATTTTCATTACTTTAACTTTGACTTCATCGCCAACCGTTAAAACATCATGAATATCTTTGATGAAACCATCTGAAACTTCACTAATATGGACCAAGCCATTTTTATGATCTTCCAAATCAACAAACGCACCGAATCCTGTAATACCAGAAACTTTTCCGGTAACAATGTCACCAACTTTGAGAGCCAATCGCCGATCCTCCTAAATAATATTGTTTTTAATTATAACATAACTAAAAATGGAAGTTTTAATAAACTCCCATTAATTGTTATTTGATTGCTTGTCACTACTTAAACGGTAAGTAGTTTCTCCTTTTTGGGCGTACCCATACTTAGAATGAGCTAAGTCCTTAACGTAATTTTCGTTCTTAAGTAGCTTCGTTTTTTGCTTTAAATCTTTCGCCGTTGCTTTTTGCTTCTTCAAATGGGACTTTTCGGTCCGAATTTGCGCGTTTACTTGATTAAGATGGGATTTTGTAGAAATTAGTTGGATGCCTAAAAAAAGCGTCACCACAGCAATTATACCAATCAACACCAACGCTCTCCGTTTTCGTCGTTGTGATATTAATGGCTGCTGTTGTTTCGGTTTTCCAAGATTTGCATGTAATTGTGCTACATTACTCTGACGTCTTGCCAACTTAATCCCTTCCATCTGCTTAATGCTATTTTTATTCTTTCAACCATGATACATCAACAAGTTGTATTTTACAATAACTCTTCTGTTTCTTTATCATAATCGCGAATATATTTTTCATCAAGCACAGTATACATTTGATCAGATTCTGCTTTTTTGGTCGTTTGCAATAATTGGTCGACGCGGACCGTTAATTCTTTATTTCCAAACTTAATTAAAAGTTCATCGCCCACTCCCACTTTACTAGCTGATTTAGCGACTTTACCGTTGACGAATACCCGACCTTGATCAGTAATTTTCTTGGCAACGGGCCGCCGTTTAATGATTCGTGAAATTTTTAAAAATTTATCAATTCTCATGTAGTTTATCCTCTGCTTTTGCTTGCTGACTCTCGTGCTCGTTTCTAATTTTCTCTAAGGCTTGCACAAATTGTTTCAAATTCGTTAACCAGTCAATTACTTCCATGGTTGGTTGGACAATTAATTTGACTTGATACTGTCCGGACACTTGATTAACCGTTGACCGAAAGTCGGTTTTTGCAATAGCTTCCAAAATTTCTTTGCTAGAATAGAGCTCGGTGCCCAAGAGACTGAAGGTTACGTTGATTGCTTGATCGACTTTGCGAATTTTTGTAATTAAATCATAATCCGCCAACATTTTAATGAGATCAACATCTAACAAATTAGCAACGGCTGGGGGATATTCTCCAAACCGATCAATTAAATCGCTTTGTAATTCGGTAAATTGTTCAATGCTATCCATTTGCCGAATTCGTTTGTATAGTTCAATTTTTTGTTGTTGATCTTCAATGTAATCAGATGGCAAATAAGCTTCAATGCCAAGTTCAACCATCGCATCCGTCTTGTCAATTTTTCGGTGTTTCCCTTGTTTTTGTGCCACGGCATCCGAAAGCATCTTCGTGTACATATCGTAACCAACCGAATCAATGAATCCATGTTGTTGACTACCTAAAACGTTTCCGGCTCCTCGAATGGATAGATCACGCATCGCAATCTTAAATCCTGAACCAAGTTCCGTAAAGTCTTTAATGGCTTCAAGTCGGCTTTCTCCGGCTTCGGTTAAGACCTTATTGGGTTGATACATAAAGTAAGCTTGCCCCACTCGATTGCTTCGGCCAATTCGTCCCCGAATTTGATACAGCTGGGAAAGTCCCATTCGATCCGCATTCTCCACAAACAGAGTATTAACGTTGGGCATATCAATTCCAGTTTCGATAATCGTGGTGGTTACTAAAACATCATAATCTCCATTGACAAAATCATAGAGAATTCTTTCCATTTGCGTCTCGGTTTGTTGCCCATGAATGTAAGCAATCCGCGCATCTGGAAGTAATTTTTCGAGTTTGCCGACTACTTGTTCAATATCTTTAACCCGATTATGCAAATAAAAGACCTGACCACCCCTTTGCATCTCACGGCGAATTCCATCGACAATCGTCGCATCGTTTTGTTCTACAACATACGTTTGAATGGGATACCGATTGGCCGGTGCTGTTTCAATTACGGACAAATCACGGACACCCATCATCGACATATTTAAAGTCCGTGGAATGGGGGTCGCCGTTAAGGTTAACACATCCACATTAGACCGTAATTCTTTAATTTTCTCTTTGGCTTTAACCCCAAAACGTTGTTCTTCATCGACAATTAGTAAGCCTAAGTCTTTAAACACCACGTCTTTTGATAAGATTCGATGGGTTCCCACGACAATATCGAGTTTCCCGTCTTTTAGTTCTGCCAAATCTTGCCGGGTTTGTTTAGCACTATTAAACCTTGATAAAACCCCAATGCTCACGGGGAAATTAGCAAACCGTTTCACTAAACTTTCATAATGTTGTTGGGCGAGCACCGTGGTGGGCACCAAAAAGGCTACTTGTTTGCCCGCTTCAACTGCTTTAAAGGCAGCGCGCATCGCTACTTCCGTTTTTCCGAACCCAACGTCTCCCACTAATAAGCGGTCCATCGGATGGGGTTGTTCCATATCGTGCTTAATTTCCGCCGTACTACGCACCTGATCAGGGGTAGGCTGATAAGGAAAGTCAGCATCAAAAGCTTCTTGGTATTCATCATCCGCTGGGAAAGCAAAGCCTTGTTCGTGTTCCCGCTTTGCGTAAAGTTCTACCAATTCATCAGCGATATCGTCCACTTTTTTCGAAACTTTACTCTTAGTCTTTGCCCATTCATTTCCACCTAGTTTATTTAACTTCGGTTGTTTTCCTTCAGAAGCTACGTACTTTTGAATTAGGTTTAATTGCGTAACCGGAATAAAAATTTGGGCACCATCTTTAAAGGTGATTGTCAAATAATCTTGATGTTTTCCATCAACTTCTAGGGTTTTCATCCCATCATAGCGTCCAATTCCGTGGTTAACGTGCACCACAAAATCACCCGGTTTTAAATCCGTATAACTTTTAATTCGTTCTGCATTCGTAAACGTTTGATGGCGAATTTGGCGTGGTTTTTTCCGTTCATTAACCCGCTTGAATAATTCATTTTCAGTAATCACCACTAAATTGGCTAGCGGTAATTCAAACCCCACGTCTAAATCACCCGTTACTACTTGAATCCGATGCGGTTGAATTTCATTAACGTTAGTTTGAATGGTTTCCATCGCAAAATCAGCTAAAGTTTGGGTAACTTTTTGCATCCGGTCCTGATTGGCAACCATGATAATGACCGTCGCTTTTTCTTGCTCGTAGCGATCCATTTCCGTCTTTAACATTGGCATTTGTCCAAAGAAGCGTTGTACAGGCCGTACTTTAATTTCTACAATGTCATCTAGCCGCATTCTCCCTAACCCTTTTTGAAAAAGAGAAAGTAAGATTTTCGGATGCTGATCTTCTTCAATGACCGTTTTGAAATTCAAACTAAATTTTTGTTTTGCAAAAATTTCATCGTTATGCAAAACTGAATTTTTCCAATTATCTTCATCAGTTTCTAGTTGCTTATTTGCATCCCGAATCCGAGCATAGTCATCAAACACCACGCTCCCGTTCGGTGCTAAATAATCTAAAATGGAAGTTTCTTTGCGAAAAATAAATTCGGCATACTGCATCCATAACGAATCAGTGGCCTTCGTTGCTAATTCCTTCGTCACTAACTCAATGTTCTTAATTAAATCGGCGTTATCCGTTTTTTTCAGTTGGTTAGTTAACGCTTTAATCCCGTGTTGGCGGTCCGCTTCGGATGGTAAAAAATCAGTTGCTGGTAACACCGTTAAATTTTCGATGTTTTCTACACTTCGTTGAGTAGCCACGTCAAAATAACGCATTGAATCAACTTCGGTATCAAAGAAATCCAAGCGCACCGGATATTCGGAATTTAACGGATAAATGTCAATAATGGAACCCCGAATGGCAAATTCCCCTGGAACCGAAACTAAATTAGTCCGCAAGTACCCCATACTGGCTAATTGGTTTTGCAACTTAGCAAAATCAAATTCACTCCCAATCGTAGCGGTCAATTCTCCGGCTTTAAAATCAGCTGGTGTTGGTAAATAACGTTTCAATCCCGAAGTAGAAGCCACTACGACCACTGGTTGGCCACTTTGTAAGGCATGCATCGCCTTGACACGAGCTGCCCGATATTGGGGTGAACTAGTCGCTACTTCAGCCGCAATTAGTTCTTCAGCCGGAAACTCATAGACTTGCTCGGCCGGTAAAACTTCCATAAATTCTTTCACTGCTTGATCAGCATGATCCATCGTGTCTGTCACAAAAATCATGGGTTGCTGGGTATCATTTAACACCTCGCTGAGCATTAGTTTTTGTGCAGAACCAGTCGTTCCCGTGACTAGTTGTTTCGTATCTGGCTTTAAATTATCTAAAACCGTTTGGTACTGGGGAACCTCTTTAAAAATTTGGTTTAATTGCATCAAATTCCACCTCCAATCCTTTAGATTTGAATTACTTAATTAAATTTATTTTCTAATTTATCAAAATTAGTGCCAGCCACCCATTCATCAAGGGCCTTGACTGATTTATCAAGTGATTCTGCTAAAGGACCTTGTTGTTCTAAGGTAAATTTACCTAACACATAATCAACGACACTTTGCCGTTTGGGATGGTCAGTTCCAATTTTAATTCGATTAAATTGATCAGTACCAAGGTGGGCAATTAGACTTTTAATCCCATTATGACCACCTGCTGATCCATGAGTCCGTAAGCGAATTCGACCCACGTGTAAGTCCATGTCATCATACACAATTACCAAGTCATCGAGGGATAACTTGTAAAATTGCATTAACGGATGAACGGCCCGTCCTGATTCATTCATATAGGTAGTGGGTTCAACAACCATCACCTTTTCGCCATCGACCATTCCAGTTCCAAACATGGCATCCATTTTTTGTTGATTAATCGCAATGCGGTGTTCGGAGGCAAACTTTTCTACCGCCATAAAACCGGTATTGTGCCGAGTATCTTGATATTCTTTTCCAATATTTCCTAATCCAACAATCATTTTCATTAGTAATTTCCCCTTACTCGAATTGTAACAATCACCTTCATTGTACCATATTACTAGGTTTACAAAGGTTTTTAAAAAGGCAAAAGGAGCGAGAAAACTCACTCCTTTTTTATGTATTTGTTAATTAATTGAATCGGTTAGTCCCACACTAAGGGCCAATCCTTTATCGACTTTTTCCATGATAGCATCAGAAATATGCGTCACGCGATCTTTTAAACGTTGCTTATCAATCGTCCGAATTTGTTCTAATAAAACCACAGAATTCTTTTCAATTCCTGATTTACTAGCTTTAATCCCCACGTGAGTTGGCATTTTAGGTTTGGAAATTTTGGCCGTAATCGCCGCGACAATTACCGTCGGACTATAACGATTACCAATGTTGTTTTGGACAATTAGTACGGGTCGTAAACCACCTTGCTCAGACCCAATCACTGGTGATAGGTCTGCGTAAAAAATGTCCCCCCGTTTGATTCGGGTTTCTGTCATTTGAGATCCCCCTTCATACCGTTAAATTTAGGATCATGGTTATAAATATCAACTAAGGTCTGCGTAAGATCTTGTTTCGTGGCTTCAGCATATTCTGCCATGATTTCTTGATTAATGATTTTCATCGCATCATACCCATGGATCATTTGATTAACCACGGGATTTTTATCAAAAACGGCATTCACAATGGCTACGTGGTGTTCGTCAATTTTAGCATTAAAACTGGCAAACGCTTTATTATTTAAATTATAATGACATTTCATCGTTATCTCTCCAATTTTTTGCTTGTTTTTGATAAACCCGTGGTAGGCGTTCCGTAAATCCACACGCAATTTCATAATGAATCGTATCACACTGTTCGGCAACCTGTTGCAACGTGATCGTGTGCTTTCCTTGTTTACCAAAAATCACGACTTCAGTTCCAGGCTTCATCTCATAAGGTAAGCGGACCATGAATTGGTCCATACATACCCGACCGACAATCGGACAAAGTTGCCCATCAACCAAAACTTGAAAGCCCTGCATCGCGCGGCGTACCCCATCAGCATAGCCGACGGGCACGGTACCAATCCATTGCGGCTGGTCTACAGTATACGTTGCTCCATAGCCAATTGCACGTCCCGGATTAACTTTTTTCACATAAACTAATTCTGTCGTTAGACTCATCGCTGGCTGTAACTCGATAGGTGCTGTCAATTCGTTTCCAGAAGGATTCAAACCATAAGCCGCTACGCCAAACCGAATCATGTTTGCTCCAGTAATCTGATGCCATAGGCTCGTTGCTGAATTGGCAACCGATACGTAGCGCGGTTGGGTTTTAAAACACTTCATCAAGGTTTTGAAGTTTTGGTATTGAAAATCAAAATAATCCTGTTTCTGCTCATCGGCTGTCGCAAAATGGGTAAAGACCCCATCTAAAGTTAGATGATTCGCGTTGGTTTTCAAAAATGCAAGAAACTGGTTAACTTCGGCAGGAGTTTGTAAACCAATCCGCCCCATTCCGGTATCTAACGCTAAAAACAGTTTAATTTTATTTTTTAGGTGTAAATCGGTAAAAACTTGATTAGCTTGTTTCAGCCACGCAACGGAGCTAACGGTCACATCAACCTTATACTTAGCAATCAAGGGCAGGTCTTCCACATCAGTTATCCCCAATACCATAATTGGCTCATCCACAAAACCAGCTTCCCGGAGTTGAATGGCTTCATCTAAAATCGCCACACAAAACCCAGTTGCTCCCGCCTGCTTTGCAATGCGTGCCACTTGAACCGCTCCATGACCATATGCATTGGCTTTTACCACCATAAACATCTCGGTTTGTTGGTCTAACCGTTGTCTTTCGGCCCTAATATTAGTATAAATTGCATCTTCATTAATCACTAACTGAGCGTTTCGATTTCTTCCGACTACCATTTCATTACTCCTTCAATCAAGCATAGGTTAATTATAACATTAAAAATGTATCACTCTTTTATAAATTAATCGAAAAATTGCACAAAACAAAAAAGCAATTAAGTTCTTAATGAACTTGATTGCTTTTTCCAAAAACGATTAATGTTTGTTTTTAATTACAAATTTATTGCTACGACCGGAGTTGTTGCTCCGACGATCATGTCCGCCACGACTATTGTTATCGCGACTACCACGGTAACCGCCACGACTGTGACTGTTGTTACCACGGTATCCACCGCGACCACGGCCTCGACTACCACCATGTCCTTTAAGTGGACGTTCTGGGGTAATGTGAACCTTAACTTGGTCACGTGACATTTCGTTTAATAAGGCAGCAACTAAATCAATTGCTTCATGATTTTCTAACAAAGTATTAGCAACGTCTTCATACTTAGCAGTATTAGTCCGTTTCACTAATTTATCAACGTCTTCAATCGCGAATTTCATTTGACCAGCTAAAGCTTCATCTTCAGTAGGTGGCTTCAATGGTAACATCCGCACCTTAGTAAGTTTTTCAACTAAACGTAAGTAACTCATTTCGTTTGGAGTTACAAAGGTTACTGAAGTACCATGTTTTCCGGCACGACCAGTCCGTCCGATACGATGAACGTAACTTTCGGGGTCTTGAGGAATATCAAAGTTATAAACGTGAGTAACGCCTGAAACATCAATTCCACGAGCAGCAACATCAGTTGCAACTAAGTAGTTGATTTGGTCACGTTTAAATTCGTTCATAATTTGTGTCCGACGACTTTGCGTTAAATCACCATGAAGACCAGCAGCTTTGTAACCACGGGCAATCAATCCTTTAGCAACTTCGTCAACACGGCGTTTAGTCCGACAGAAAACGATGGTTACTTTAGGTTGTTCAACGTCAAACAAACGAGTCATAGTTTCAAACTTTTCGTTATCTTTAACTTTAACGTAGTATTGATCAACTAAGTCAGTGGTTAATTCTTTAGATTTAACTTTAATTTGTTTAGGATCAGTCATAAATTGTACCCCAACCCGTTTGATTGCATCAGGCATGGTAGCTGAGAATAACATTGTTTGACGATCTGATGGGGTGTTCTTGATGATACTTTCGATATCTTCCAAGAATCCCATGTTTAACATTTCATCGGCTTCATCTAAGACCAAGAATTTAACGTGGTCTAGCTTAAGGGTCCGACGTTTGATGTGATCAAGTAAACGACCAGGAGTACCAACAATAATTTGTGGTTTCTTCTTTAAGTCATAAATTTGTTTACGAATGTCTGAACCACCGTAAACAACTTGAGCACGGGCACCTTCACCACGACCCAATTTTTGAATTTCTTTTTGGGTTTGGATAGCTAATTCACGCGTTGGTGAAATCACTAATGCTTGTACATTTGGGTCATTAACGTCAATTCCTTGTAGAATTGGTAATGCAAATGCAGCAGTTTTACCTGTACCAGTTTGTGCTTGTCCAATTACATCTTCACCTTTAAGGGTCAATGGAATGGTTTCGGTTTGGATAGCAGTTGGTTCGGTATAGCCGTTATCTGCTACGGCTTGTAATAGACTATCTGATAGTCCTAAATCTTTAAAATTCAAATGTGTTCCTCCTATTGAAACATCACCGTAAATACAACAAATTGCTCAGAAAAAATCCGTTTCCCTTGAAACGCAACTTGTTTGATTACACTTTATTTCTCTATAATACTTTTAATATAACTATCCTATGATACCGTATTTTACCAAAATAAGCAAATTATGTCCCTCATGCTTATTTTAATGCCTCTAATACTTTTTCTAAGTGCATTCCATGACTGGCTTTTAATAAAACTTCGTCACCCGGCTGAATCATAGACGTTAATTTTTCGACTAACTGTTCCATTTCGCCAGCACCATAATAAAATAAATTAACGCCTGCTCGATACTGGTCCTTTAAGGCATTGGCTAAAGCACCCATATCTTTTCCAATTAAGAAGACATCCGCGACTTGATCAGGCGTTAAACTAGCTGCTAGTCCCGCATGCATTGCTTGCGACTGCTCCCCTAGTTCTAGCATATCGCCTAACACGACAATTCGTTTGCCAAGCACATGGGTATTGGAAAATGCTTTTAAGACTGCTTTCACTGCGGTTGGATTAGAATTATAGACATCGCTTAAAATCATTTCACCTTTCTGTCCTTTGACCCATTCAGTCCGATTCTCAGTTAAGTTCGCGTGTTCTAAACCTAACTGCATATTTTGCGGTTTAATTTCAAACAAGCGCCCTACTTCTAAAGCAGCTAAAGCATTGGTCACGTTGTATTCGCCTAACAGTTCAATCGTAAATTCTAAGTCATCCCAGACGTTCGTGATAAACTTGGTCGTTAAGTCGCCATCAATAATTTGGGTAGGATAAATGTCATTAGTTGGTTGACTCCCAAAGGTTTTTTTATTTAAGTTTAAATGAGCTGCTCGCTCTAATAAAAGGGGTTCGTCGCCATTAAACACAAATGAACCATCTTCTCGCAAGCCATCCGTAATTTCTAATTTAGCATCCGCAATGCGATCACGGGTTTTGAAAAATTCAATGTGAGCTTCTCCAATCATCGTGATAACCGCGACATCTGGTTCAACCAACGTGCTTAAATCATGCAGTTGACCAGGCCGATCCATGCCCATTTCAACGACCAGCACTTCGGTACTAGAATTCATTGACAAGATGGTCACTGGCACCCCAATTTCATTATTAAAGTTGCCTTGGGTTTTAGCCACGTTAAAACTCGTTCCTAAAATAGAAGCAATGAGATCTTTAGTCGTCGTTTTTCCGTTGCTTCCAGTTACCGCTACCACGCGTGGATTGATTTTAGTGAGGTAGTACTTAGCTAAAGCTTGTAACGCTTGTAACGGATCAGCAACCAAAATCACAGGAAAGTTTTCTGGTGCTTGATTGGCATGATCTGCTTTCCAAAAAGTCCCAGCTGCCCCATGTTCAATCGCACTTTGGATGTAGTCATGGCCATCATGTGCACCACTTAGTGGAACAAACAGGGCATCTGGTCCTAATTGACGGCTATCAAACCCGACACTAGTAACTTCGACGTCATTCGCCTCATTACTAAGGGTTCCGTTAACCGCCTTAGCGATTTCTTCAAGTTTCATCTTCATAAATTTGGCTCCCACTTTTAATTTGAAAAATCATCAATTAATTATACATCAAAGTTAAATTTAATAAAAATAGTAGCTTAGGTTACCCCATCTACTATTGGTTAAAGATTATTTAAATCCTGTTCGACCTTGGCGTTTAGCTCCAAGGACCACTTGTTGCTTAAGGTGTTATAAGTTAGCATGCCAATCGGTTCGGTATTCGCCAATAACTGATTTTCGTTGCCCCAGATGACCTTAGTCTGGCGTTTGGTTACACGAAACAACGGCATTTGGACTTGACGACGAACTTCTTGCCCTAATTCAAACGCGATAATGATCCCATTCACGCTAAACCGTAATAAGTCCTTTAATATCTCGGGATTAATATCTTTCATTTGAATCGGACGCGCAAAAATTCGTTTATTATTGCGTTGGTGCCGCAAATGACGCTTGATACTTAATTCTAAAATATGATCTAACTCCTGAAAGTTACGAAAATAAAAGCGCGTAAACCCGTTTGAGCCACCTAAATAAACGTATTCATTACCTAATTTAACCGAAAAAGGATTCCGTTGCCGGGGCACGTCCATATGGGCCAAGTATAACAAGTCCGCAATCTCATCATCACTAAGTGAATCAAGGCCATCTTTAGTTTGATAGTCCATCCACTTCGGTAATAAATTGGTTTTTTGCCCCTGAATAACATAGTTACGCACCTGACTTCTTCCGGTAATCGTAGGAAATTTAGTGTGAACATTAAAACTATTGGAGTTTTCAACGTCATCATTTATCATCAGAATGTTTTGGGGGATTTTACTAATTCCATTAATGTAATCACCAGCAGAAATGCCCCACGTAATGGTAAAACGATCAAGGGGATTAACCTTTAAATAAATTAAATTTGTTAACATTTGGCTACCACCTTTTAAAATATCAATTGAGATAAATTATACTCTGAAATTTTTAGAATTAAACAATTGGAGTCAAATAACTTAATTTTTATGTTTTAAATGCGTGCTAAAGCCGACCGTAATTGCTATGATGAAATTATTGGAATTTTTGACAGGGAGGTTAAAATTATGACGAAAACCAACGTTTTATTTGTCTGTCTCGGCAATATTTGTCGTTCGCCGATGGCAGAAGCAATGTTCAAAAAGATGACTGCTGAGCAAGGAATCACTGATTATTATCAAATTAATTCAGTCGCAACGAGTAGCGAAGAACTCGGTAATCCACCTCATCCGGGTGCACAGGCCGAAATGGAGCGACACCATTTAGACTACGCCGGTCACCGTTCTCGTCCAATTACTGCTGAAGACATTGCGGTAGCCGATTACATTATTACTATGGATGAAAGTAATCTGGCTGATTTAAAAGCTTTAATTCCCAGCAAGGAACAAAATAAATTACATTTATGTATGGACATTGTCCCCGGTCAGCGTGGTGTGAGTATCGTCGATCCTTGGTACACCCACCGGTTTGATCAAACTTATCACATGTTACAACAATCACTACCACTTTGGTTAACTAAAATGGAACAAAATAGAAAGGAAAGATAAATATTCATGGAAAATTCAAGTAAGTCCGAACCTGAGGAGATTCCTCGAGCGATTTGGCATCGTAATTTAATTGCGCTGTGGTTTGGCTTGTTTTTAACGTCAATGGGATTTAGTGGGATGATGCCTTTTTTATCACTGTACATTGATACTTTAGGAAAATATACCGCTAGTCAGCTTAACTTATATAGTGGACTAGCCTTTTCCGCCTCTTTCATGGCGGCCGCCGTGGTTTCACCAATTTGGGGAAGCCTTGCTGATCGCTATGGTCGGCGAATTATGTTATTACGTGCTTCCTTTGTAATGGCGGTTGTCGTCTTTTTAATGGGATTTGCCACTAGTGTTTGGGAATTAATCGCTTTACGGTTTATTCAAGGAATTTTCTCAGGGTATTTCCCAAATTCTAATGCCCTATTAGCGATTCAAGTTCCCAAAAAGGAAAGTGGAAAAGCCTTAGGAATTCTTTCAACTGGGGGAGTATCAGGTTCTTTACTGGGCCCATTTGCGGGAGGGATTTTAGCATCCATCTTTAGTTACCGGGTAACGTTTTTCATTACGGGAACCTTGATGTTTTTAGTTTTCTTAATCACGCTTTTCTTCGTCAAAGAGAAGTTCACCCCGGTTACCAAGGAAAAGAACTTACATACGAAACAAGTCATTAAAGTCTTAAATCATCCGAAATTAATTTTTGGGATGTTCATTACGACCATGATTATTCAGGCTTCTAATTATTCAATTTCGCCAATTCTTTCGTTGTATGTCCGTCAAATTATGCACCATAGCCCTTCGGTAACCTTTTTCAGTGGAATTGTCGCAGCGGTACCAGGAATTTCTACCCTAGTTGCTGCTCCCCGATTCGGTGCCTTGGGCGATAAAATTGGAACCGAAAAAATTATGATTTTTGGTTTTATTTTAGCGATTGTGCTTTACATCCCCATGGCCTTTGTGACGAATGTCTGGGAATTAATGGGCTTGCGCTTCTTATTGGGAGTCTCGAATGCCTGTATGTTACCAGCTGTGCAGGCCATCATCGCTAAAAATACCCCAGCTCAAGTCACGGGGCGAATCTTTAGCTGGAATCAGAGTTTTCAAGCCGTCGGTAACTTTTCCGGTCCCATGATTGGTTCGATTGTTTCTTCAGCATTTGGGTACTCCGGCGTCTTTATTTCAACTTCCATCTTGGTTTTGATTAATTTATTATTAGTGTTGAGTGAAACCAAAAAAATTAAACAAGCGCGCGGATGATGCTTTAACAGCCAAAAAAGGCTTAGCCAGTTAGCTAAGTCTTTTAGTTTGTTTAAAATTATTTGTTATCTTGTAGTAACTAAAAATTAATGGTAAATTAGCAATATCCTAAAAAAGAGAGGAATCATTTATGTTTAAAAAATCCCTACCCTACATTATAACTGGATGTGTTTTGACGATTGGTGGATTAACCAACGTTGCCCACGCTGATACACAAACCCAGACTATCAAAAATTCGGAGCAAGTTCAGCAGCTCACCGTTGACGCTCCCGCCAAAATCGTTTTAAAGACTGGAAATGAGTTCAAGGTTCAATCCAAATTTCCAGATCAGCAAAAAACAAAGATTACCAATCAAGATGGTCAGATTAAAATCAGCCATCCGCATCAAAAACATCAATGGGGCATTAAAATCAGTTTTAATGATCCCAAATCAGTGATAACTGTGACAGTTCCCAAAAATGTAAAACTAACTGATTTGAAAATCAATTCGCAAGCAGCTGATATTCAACTTGATTCTCCAATTCAAAAACTCAACATCGCAAGTCATAGTGGAGATGTTAAAATAAAAAATACTAATCCACAAAACTTAAAGATTAATTCAGAAAGCGGCGATGTTAACCTTAATAATTCTAAATTGAAAACAATTAACGTCGACTCTGAAAGCGGTGATATCAAGGCTCATGATTTAACTGCTGATGATCTGAACCTGAACAGCGAATCTGGTGATGTTCAGATTATCAATCAAAAACTTGCTAGTTACCATCAAGTTACAATTAATAGCGATAGTGGAGACGTCACAATTAAAAACGCAACAATAAATCAAAGTAATATTGATACTGCTAGTGGTGAATTAAACAAAACCAATACCAAAATTAAACATGCTGATAATTCAACCGATTATTAAGCACAAAAAAAGGCTTAGCCAGTTGGCTAAGTCTTTTAGTTTGTTTAAAATTATTTGTTGAGACCATATCTCTTGTTGAAACGATCAACAGCACCATCTGCTTGAGCTGATTTTTGTTTACCAGTGTAGAATGGGTGTGAATCTGATGAAATTTCAACACGGATTAATGGGTAAGTGTTACCGTCTTCCATAGTAATAGTATCTTCAGAAGTAGCAGTAGAACCAGTAATGAACTTAAAGCCAGTACTTGAATCTTGGAATACTACTTGGTGAAAATCTGGGTGAATTCCTTTTTTCATAATATTACGCTCCTTTTGCCCTGAATTTATAAAATCCAGAGATTGATTTATAAATATTCAACTTTTGTAGTTTACCACTAAAAAAGAATTGTTGCAATACCAAGCCTATGCTTCGGCCGAGTTGGATCGGTTTTCTTCAATTAGTTCGACGTTGGCATTTAAACCGGCTAACTTTTGAATCACATTATCATAACCCCGTAAAATATGATCAGCATGTGTAATCACGGTTTCCCCACTGGCCATTAATCCTGCAATTAAAAGCGAGGCCCCTGCTCGGATTTCTCCAGCAGAAACGACCGCTCCATGTAAATCACGACTAGGACTAATCACAATTTGGTTATCCGCCGTAACGCGAATGTTGGCTCCCATTTTTTGGAGTTCATGAATATGTTTTTTTCGTTTGGGATAAATCGTGTCAGTAATCATACTGTCACTATCGGCATTAAATAATAACGGTGTAATTGGTTGTTGCCAGTCTGTCGCAAATCCGGGAAAGGGACCAGTTTCAATCTCAACGCCCCGTAAGTTACCACTTTCTGGTACAAAAATACTATTATCATTAATTTCTAATTTTAAGCCCATTTCAGTTAGTTTTTCTGTAAATGGTTTTAGATGTTCTGGAATTACGTTTTTCACTAAAATTCCATCACCAATCGCAGCAGCTAATGCTAAATAAGTTCCCGCTTCAATGCGGTCTGGGATAACGGTATGTGCTTCAGTGGCAAAAAGAGTTTTAACCCCTTCAATTCTGATGACATCCGTTCCAGCCCCAGTAATCTTCGCTCCCATGCTATTTAAAAAGGAAACAATGTCCACAATTTCTGGTTCTTTGGCAACATGATGAATCTCTGTAACTCCGTCTGCCTTAGTGGCAGCAAGAATGGCATTAATCGTTGCGCCAACTGAAACCATTTCAAAATCAATCACTGCACCTTTTAAACCATGCTGAGTCGCATCAATGTAGACCGTATCACCATCTTCGGTGACTTGGGCCCCTAATGCTTCAAAAGCACGAATGTGTTGATCAATTGGTCGAGGACCAATGTTATCTCCACCTGGAAAACTAACAATTGCTCGGTGAAACCTACCTAATAATGCCCCCATAAAGTAATATGAGGCTCTTAATTTTTTAATCGCTTCACTAGGAAGGCGACTTTCTTCTATATTAGTTGGATTAACTGTGAACGTCCCATCATTAAACTCAGATGACACGTTCATTGACTGCAAGATTAGCATTAAGTTATGAACATCTAAAATATCAGGCACTTTATCGAACTCGACGGGAGTGTCAGAAAGAATTGCAGCGGGAATTAACGCTACCGTGCTATTCTTTGCACCGCAAATCATAACTTCTCCCATGAGTCGATGGTTGCCATGAATTTTCATCATACTCATATTATATTTTCCTCTTCACTATTCTCACTTTGTGCAACATTACTAATCATAGTTAAAAATAGCAAACATTACAATAGTAATTTTAGGAAAACAGTCAGAATTAAGAATTAATTAGGATTATTTGGCCCGTTCTTGGTGATACTTGTCTGCTGCGGCAATAAATCCCTTAAATAAACCTTCAGGACGATTAGGCCGTGATAAGAATTCAGGATGGTATTGAGCAGCAATGAAGAAGCGTTTATTAGGTACTTCTACAATTTCAACTAGGCGATCATCAGGTGAAGTTCCAGAGATTACTAAGCCAGCATCTTCTAAGTCTTTTCGGAACTTGTTGTTAAATTCGTAACGGTGACGGTGACGTTCGGAAATTTCTTTTTGGTTGTCATATGCAGCAGCTGTGGCAGTTCCTGGTTTTAATTTAGCTGGGTAAGCACCCAAACGTTGGGTTCCCCCCATGCTAGTTACGTCATTTTGGTCAGCCATTAAATCAATCACATTGTGTTCCGTATCGTGCACAAATTCAGTGGAGTTGGCGTCTTTCCAACCTAACACATCACGTGCATATTCAATCGTGGTAACTTGCATTCCTAAACAAATTCCAAAGAATGGAATATCATTTTCGCGGGCATAACGAATTGAGGTAATCATTCCTTCAATTCCACGACTTCCAAAACCACCAGGAACAATTAAACCGTCAAAACCATTTAATTTTTCGGCTACATTATCGTCATTAATATCTTCGGCATCAATGTTAGTAATGTGAACATTAACGTCATCAGCATATCCTGCATGACGAAGGGCTTCATCAACTGAAATATAAGCATCTTTTAACTTCACGTATTTACCAATTAACGCAATGTTGACATCACCCTTTAGGTTGCGGATGTGTTCTTCCATTTCACGCCATTCAGTCATATCAGCTTTGGGAGCTTTAATGCCAAAGTGATCTAAAACTTGGTTATCCATGCCTTGTTCTTGGAAACTAAGTGGAAGTTGGTAAAGGTTAGGAGCATCTAGTGATTCAATGATGCTCTTTTCGCTTACATCACAGAACATGGCCATTTTTTGTTTCATGGCTTCCGTAACCGGTTTTTCTGCCCGAAGTACTAACATATCAGGTTGAATTCCCACACTTCGTAATTCTTTAACAGAGTGTTGAGTTGGTTTAGTCTTCATTTCCCCAGCAGCTTTAATGTAAGGAATCAAAGTCGTGTGAATGTAGTAAGTGTTGTCGACCCCTTCATCTTTCCGCATTTCTCGAATGGCTTCTAGGAATGGTAATGATTCAATATCACCAACGGTTCCACCGATTTCAGTAATGATAATGTCTGAATCAGTCGTTTTAGCGGCGCGTTTCATTTTTTCTTTAATCATCCCGGTAATGTGGGGAATTACTTGCACGGTTGCGCCAAGATAATCTCCATGACGTTCCCGTTCAAGAACTTCTTTATAAATTTTACCAGTGGTAACGTTTGAGTATTTATTTAAATCGTTATCAATAAATCTTTCGTAATGCCCTAAATCAAGGTCAGTTTCAGTACCATCATCGGTTACGAAAACTTCCCCATGTTGGTATGGATTCATGGTACCGGGATCCACGTTAATGTAGGGATCAAATTTTTGAATGGTAACTTTTAAGCCCCGATTCTTTAACAATCTACCTAATGATGCAGATACAATTCCTTTTCCAAGTGAAGAAACTACTCCACCTGTGACAAAAATATATTTGGTCATAATCAATACTCCTATCCAAATTACTTAACAATAAAACTAAAAAAAGCTCCCCATTCGCAGAACGGAGAGCTTTTTTACTCGATTGCCTTTACAGATCTGTAAAGTGCCCAAGTAAGATACTATTTGATTTTGGACGATTAGTCAAGTTTTTTATACTTCACCATCACCTAAATCATCATCAGCGTCGTCGTCATCAACATCGTCAATGTCATCTTTAAAATCATTATCTTCTGGGTCATCATTATCATAATCAACCACATCATCGTCGTCTTCGGGATCGTCATTGTCATAATCAATCACATCATCGACGTCAGATGCATCGGCCAAGAAGGCGTTAATCTTGTGACGTTTCTTAGTTTTTGGTTCGTCGTCAGCTTCACCAATCGTAGCTTCATCAACTGAATCGTAAGGGTACCACGTCCGCAAGCCCCACACATTATCACCTAATGAAATAAAACTACCATCAACGTTTAAATCACTGTAAAAATTAACTAGTTTGGATTTGATTTCATCATCATCGAAGCCAGTATATTTTTGAATTGCATTAACTAAATCAGCAAATTGCATGGTCTTACCTTCATCAGCAAGAATCGCATGTGCTACTTCAATCATGGATAATTCGTTTTTGTCTACATTATCTAATTTTTTAAGTTCCAAATCAAACACGCCTTTCTAGTTTTTTCCGTTATACCTTATGATACTAACTTATCAACTAAATTGCAATTTAATCTGATAGTCCCCGACTTTTTCTTCGTTTGTATAGAGGGCATAATCCACGTTGAGATGCCCGGTGAAAACCCCGTGTTTGACATCAATGTCGACCTTTTGGGCTAACGCTTCGATATCCATCAAGCCATAGGGGGTTTGATAATGATTTTTGGTCTTTTCCCCTTCGACAAATTCCAACATTAAATTGTTAGCGGCTTTTCTAGTTAAACGAACGTGGTGTTCATCAATAATTTTAAAAGTAACGGGGGTGGTTTCGTTTGCAAAATGTTCTTGGTACCGTAAGTACATCACGCCCTTCAGTTCAACTAACTGACCCGCTTCGGAAAAATGATGGGTTTCCGTTTCACCATTTTGGGTAATCTTCGTCTCAACTTCGACTTGAATCGTTTGCGCTTGCTTTTCATTTTCCATAATTATTACCTCACTATCTTAATTTAATTTTACCGCCATTTTGGTTAAATTGCATCCGAATCCTTTCCAACTGACGAAACCTGCTTATTTACGCTATAATAGGAGTAATTAACAATTTGTAGGAGGTCTGCTATGGGATATTATTCAACCCCTTTGGAACAAGAAAAAGTTATCCGTGATCCGGTGCACAGTCACATTTATATTCAAGACCAAATTATCATGGATTTAATTAATACCACCGAGTTTCAACGTTTGCGTCGCATTCATCAACTAGGAACCACGTCCCAAACTTTTCCGGGCGCCGAACACACCCGTTTTACCCATTCGCTTGGCGTCTATGAGATTGTCCGCCGCATTTGTAATCAGTTCCAACGGAATTATCCTACTAAGACTCCCGGAGATGGGCTCTGGGATGACTCCGAACGAATCGTCGCCGAATGTGCGGGCCTCCTACACGACATTGGTCACGGAGCTTATTCGCATACCTTTGAACATATCTTTCACACGAACCACGAACAAATTACCCAAGCAATTATTACTAACCCCGAAACGGAAGTTAACCAAGTCCTACGCAAAATGGGACCGGACTTTGCGAATCGGGTGGCGAGTGTTATCAATAAAACCTACGATAATCAACAAGTCGTGCAGATGATTTCGAGTCAATGTGATGCTGATCGTATGGATTATTTATTGCGTGATTCGTATTTTACGGGGGTCCAATACGGAAAATTTGATTTAGATCGCATTTTGCAAGTCATGCGTCCCTACCAAGGTGGGATTTGTTTTAAAATGAGCGGCCTACATGCCATTGAGTATTACATCGTTTCCCGGTTTCAAATGTATCTTCAAGTTTACTTTCATCCAATTTCACGCTCAATGGAAGTCATTTTAGCGCATCTCTTGCTCCGCGCCAAAGAATTAGCGGAAACTTCCACTCAACTAGAAAACTTTGATCCCAAGTTACTGATGCCGTTTTTGGAAGGCACCTTTAATCCGGAAACGGACTTGAAAGCTTACCTAAAGCTCGATGATGGCGTTTTGAACACTTATTTCTCAATGTGGTGTGATTCGCCTGATCCAATTCTTTCTGATTTAGCGAACCGCTTTGTGAACCGAAAACCATTTAAGTCAGCCATCTTCACTGCCGAAACTAAACCCGTTTTACCTAAATTAAGCAAATTAATTGAAGCTGCGGGCTTTAATCCCGAGTACTATACTGCCACGGATAACAGTTATAACCAACCTTATGACGTGTACAACCCCACCAGCAAACACCCCAATGCCCAAATTGAGTTAATGCAAAAAGACGGCAGTTTAGTGGAATTATCCCAAGCCAGTTTGCTAGTTCGGACAATTACCGGAAAAGATGTCGGCGATAGTCGTTTCTTTTTCCCAAAGGAAATGTTGCAAACGGATGCGAATGTTGAATTATTTAAACCAATATACGATAATTTTCAAAGATACATTAAAAATGATACGATTATAAATTTCAAGGAGAAATAAGCACATGGATATTAAATTAATTGCCATCGATATTGATGGGACTTTATTAAACGAAAAAAATGAATTAGCACAAGCTACAATTGATGCTATCAAAGCCGCTGCAGCTAAAGGGATCAAGGTCGTGCTTTGTTCGGGCCGTCCCCTTTCTGGGATTCGTCCTTACTTAAAGCCATTGGGAATTGAAGGCGATGAACAATACGCAATTGCGTTTAACGGCTCCGTTACGGAAACCGTTTCTGGGAAATTAATTTCCAAGTTGGGAATTAATTACGAGGACTTTTTACAAATTGAAATGATGTCGCGGGAAATGGGCGTCCACTTCCAAATTGAAACTTTAAACGAAATTATTGCCACTAACCGGAATATCAGTCCTTATACCACTTTTGAAGCTAGTCTAGTTCGCTTACCAATTCACTTCCGAACTCCTGAAGAAGTAACGCGGGAAGATGACATCATCAAGATGATGTACGTTGACGAACCTGACAAGATTCAATCTGCCATTGATAATCTGCCAAATTCAATTAAGCAACGGATGCAAGTTGTCAGAAGTATGCCAATCTTCTTAGAATTTGTGAATAGCAAAGCCGGAAAAGGCACAGCGCTTAAAAACTTAGCGGAAAAGCTTGGTTTAACAGCCGAAAACGTGATGGCGATTGGTGACCAAGGTAATGACCACAGTATGATTGAATACGCTGGCTTGGGGGTCGCCATGGGAAATGGAATCCAAGAAAACAAAGACATCGCCCAATTCGTGACCAAGCCTAATTCTGAAGACGGGGTCGCTTACGCCCTTAACAAATTTATTAATCAATAGTCGACAAACGAAAAGAGTTATCACATCTTTAACGGTGATAACTCTTTTTTTAGTGCTTTAAATCTTCAATTGAATTAATGTTTTTCATATATTTAGGTACGGCCAAGCCGACTTTAGCGCCGGGACAATTGGTCGTCACAATTTGCACCTGATTTCGATACTTTTGATAAAGTGGACCAGACGTCACTGGTAACCAGGCTGCGGTTGAAACGTCCGCTGAACCACGGGAAAGTGATGACCACATCGGTTGCGCTTCCATTGCACTTAAAGTCACATGGTATCCTTTATCCCGCAAAATTTGGGCAGTCACGTTGGTCGATGCAATCGCATCATCCCAAGTCACGTACACCATTTTAACTGATTTACCGTGTCCGTCAGGAACATCCTTCGTCCATTGGGCAACTTCTTGCGGATGCTCTTTAATAAACTTTTTAGCGGTTGTCTGCGGATTAGCCCCTTTAAAGTTAGCATACATCACATCACTCATTAACGCCGGTGTCCAATGGAACTGTTGAAAGAATTTGTAAGCCCCAGGATTATCATTTTTAAAGTTTTTACTAGCAACGGTCTTAATCTTTTCTTCTTTACCGTAAACGCCTTTGGGATCCTTCAAAAACTTAATTGGGTACTTTTTAAACATCCAGTGTGGTTGCCATGCCGTGATGACAATCGGTTGTTTGTACTTAATCGATTTTTCTAATTGACTACACATCGCCGCCGTTGAGCTAGTTTGGAGTTGCCAATTAGCTTGTTTTAACCCATATGCTGACAGTGCTTTTTGCGTCGAGCCCATAATTCCGGCTCCCGCATCAATTCCGGTGATGGTTTTGTGCACTTGAGGACCAACTGGTTGGTGAGCATCATATGCTTTAGGGGTTACGCTACAAGCTGATAACCCAATTGCAACCATTCCGAGCGCCAAGATGCCTACGATACGTTTCACATTACTTTTTTTCATTCGTAGTCCCCCTATTCGTCGTCACCAGTACCACTTAAACCTTCAGAAATTTTATCAATGATAATCGCTAAAATAACGATGGCAATTCCGGCCGCAAAACCAGCTCCCGCATCATTTCGACCAACCGCAAAGTAAACCAATGAACCTAAGCCCATCGTTCCAATCATTGAAGCAATTACGACCATTGAGAGGGCTAACATCATTCCTTGGTTAATTCCCGAAATGATGGTGGCCTTCGCAATTGGCAATTCGACCTTAAATAGTTTTTGCAACGGTGTACAGCCAAAAGCTACCGCTGCTTCGTTTAAATCGGCTGGAACTTGTTTAATCCCTAAATAAGTCGTATTCACAATTGGTGGAAGTGAGAAAATCACAGATGCTACCACTCCAGGTACCATTCCAATCCCAAATAACGCCACAGCTGGAATTAAATACACAAAGGCCGGCATCGTTTGCATGAAGGACAAGATCGGCTTGAAAATTAAATTAACCGTGTGATTTTTCGCCATCCAGATTCCCAAGGGAACCCCAATTACGATGATAATCAAACTAGTTGCAATTACCAAAGTTAGGGTTTGCGTCATATCATGCCAGTAACCTTGGTTCCAAATTAACAATAGCCCTAACAATTCAAAGGCCATGAAGAACCAGTGCTTGGTATTTCGTAGAATATACCACGTTAAAGCGAGTAATATTCCAATAAATAACCAAGCCGGAATTAAATCAAAGACCCATTGAATGGCATCTAACACCGCTGCGATTCCAGCCGTGATGGCATTAAAGAAGCCGGCAAAGCCCGTTAACCAATCAACAAACGCGTTAATCCATTTTGCCAATGGAAGAACTGGGAAACTACTTAAAAATAAACTACTCATTATCATCCCCACTTTCGGTTGTAGAAATTGCTTCCAAAATTACACTTCGCAAGATAATTCCTTTGAATTCACCATGATCATCGATAACTGAGTAAGGAATTGGTGATTTAGAAATCTTTTGTAATAAGGTTGATAGCGCAACGTCGGCTTTGGTCGTTGGGACATCCGTTTTAACAATTGAACGCAAATCCCGATTTCCACTCTTAATTAGTTCGTTCACGTCATCGGCATCTAATAAACCGACTAACTGATGATGATTGTCAACCACAAAGATACTGGAAATTTGGTCGTTGTTCATCCGACGTAAGGCCACTTTTGGTCCATCTTTTTCGATATTCACCGTTGTTGGTTTGACCATAACATTTCCCGCCGTTAAAATTTGGGAACGATCCACGTTACGAATAAATTTACGGACGTAATCATTTTTGGGATGCGTCAATAAATCTTCAGGCGTGTCAATTTGAACAATTTCCCCATTATGCATCATTAAAATTCGGTCCCCAATGCGAAGGGCTTCGTTTAAATCATGACTAATGAAAATAATCGTTTTATGCAATTTGTACTGTAATTCCAATAGCTCATTTTGCATGTCCCGCCGATTTAACGGATCTAAGGCTGAAAAGGCTTCGTCCATTAATAAAATATCGGGATCATTGGTAATTGCTCGAGCTAGACCAACTCGTTGTTGCATTCCACCAGATAGTTCCCTTGGTAACATTTCGTCGTAACCGTGCAGACCTACCATTTCTAAAGATTCATGCGCTTTTTGTTCCCGTTCTGCTTTTTCGACTCCTTGGACTTCTAGCCCAAAGGCTGCATTTTCTAAGACCGTGCGATCTGGCAATAAGGCAAAGTTTTGAAAAACCATGCTCATCTTTTTCCGTCGTAGGTTTAATAAGCCCTCCTTATCAAGTTGATTGGTATTTTTGCCATCTACGTAAATGGCTCCCGTAGTTGGTTCAATTAAGCGATTAAACATTCGTAATAAAGTTGATTTACCAGAACCAGAAAGTCCCATAATGACAAATATTTCATTTTCGTTAATGGAAAAATTAGCGTTATCAATTCCTACCGTACTTCCGGTGGCAGCTAAAATTTCTTCTTTTGATTTTCCCTCCGCTAATAATTCTTTGGCTTTGGTAATGTGAGGACCAAAAATCTTCGTTAAATGGTCTACTCTTATTTTTTCGTTTTGTTCAGTCAAATTAATTTCCTTTCTTTGATGAATTTGCCGCATAACTATAGGCTAACAAGGAATGTCAACCCTTGTCAAATAACATGACAACGTTTTTAACGCCAAAAAGACGACTCTGATAGCTCAAAGTCGTCTTCGGTAATTCTATGCTTAATGATTTATTGCTTTTTGTTGTCAGGTTTAATTTGGTCAGTTTCGTAATCAAAACGGGAATTAAACAACGGACTGATTGGACGATTTTGATCGATTCGCACAATCGCATCGCTAATTAGAGGCGCAATTGAAATTTGTTTGATTTTGGCAATCTTTTTATCGTCAGGTAATTGAATTGAATCAGTCACAATGACTTGCTTGATTGGTGAATCTTCCAAACGTTGAATTGCTGGACCTGAAAGCACTGGATGGGTACAACAAGCATACACTTCTTCAGCACCAGCATCAATTAGGGCTTGGGCCCCTTTAGTAATCGTCCCTGCGGTATCAATCATGTCATCAATCATGATGGCTTTTTTACCCTTCACGTCACCGATAATGTTCATAATCTTAGCCACGTTTGCTTTAGGGCGACGTTTATCAATAATGGCAATCGGAGCACCTAAAAATTCAGCCAAGGCACGTGCCCGAGTCACTCCACCATGATCAGGAGAAACCACCACGACGTCCTTATCAAGGCCATTTTGAATGAAGTAGTCCGCTAATAAGGGTGCTCCCATTAAATGATCAACTGGAACATCAAAGAATCCTTGAATTTGTGCAGCATGTAAATCAAGGGCGACTACCCGCGTAATTCCATCAGTTTGAAGCATGTCAGCAACTAATTTTGCTGTAATTGGTTCACGTGAGCGTGCTTTCCGATCTTGTCGTGCATAACCATAGTAAGGAATTACGACGTTAATTGTGGCTGCACTAGCTCGACGAAGCGCATCAACCATAATTAATAATTCCATCAAATTATCGTTAACTGGGGCAGACGTGGATTGAATAATGTACACATCATCTCCACGAACACTTTCTTCAATGTTAATTTTAATTTCACCATCACTAAAATGATCAACATTTACTTTACCCAAAGGAACGCCCATATGCTTAGCAACTTTTTCAGCTAAGGGACGGTTAGAATCCAATGAAAAAATCTTCAAATTTGAATCTTGAGCTTTCGTTACCATAATTTCCCCCGTTACGTTTTTACTTTGAATAAGTTAATTATATTATGCAAAAGTTAATTCGGCAAATTTAACTAATCAGCCCCATTAAAGGGTAATTTTTGATAATAGCCAGGTTTGTTAGTTTGCCGTTCACGTGCAATGGCCATATCGTATTGCTTAATGTCATCCGTAATCGTTGAACCAGCCGCAATAAAGCTATGGTCGGCAATGTCAAGCGGCGCAATTAAATTAGCATTGCTACCGATGAAGACATCATCGCCGACTTTCGTTTCGTGTTTTTGTTTGCCGTCATAGTTGGCAAAAATCACACCACAGCCCACGTTAATGTCTTTGCCTAACGTAGCATTACCCACGTAAGTTAAATGGCCAATTTTAGTGCCTGCCCCAATCGTGGCTTTTTTAACTTCACAGAAATTACCGATGTGGACATGTTTGCCAATCACCGATTCCGGACGTAAATGACTGTTAGGCCCAATGTTCGAACCATCCAGCATTTCTGAATCTTCAATGGTTGATGAGGTTACCGTCACCCCATCGTGAATGGTACTGCCAGTGATTTTGGAGTTTGCCCCAATCACACAATCACGCCCAATTTTTGTCCCATTTTGTAATTGAACACCAGGTTCGATAATCGTATCGGGGCCAATTTCAATGTCGACATCAATGTAAGTCGCATCTGGATTAATAATGGTCACTCCATTATTCATGTGGTAATCATTAATCCGTTGTTGCATGACCTTAGTTGCGGCAGCTTGAGCCACTCGATTATTAACGCCCATTGATTCAGCAAAATCATCCATTTGATAAGCAGCAATTGTACCCCCGTCTTGTTTGAGGATTTCAATGGCATCCGTTAAGTAGTACTCACCTTGGGCATTATCGTTATTAGTTTCATGAAGTGCTTTAAATAGTTTTTGATTGTCAAAAACATACACCCCGGTATTAATTTCTTTAATCGCCCGTTCTTCAGCATTGGCGTCTTTTTGTTCGACAATCTTTTCCACAATGCCTAAATCATTTCGCACAATCCGTCCGTAACCCGTGGGATCTGGAGCAATTGAAGTTAAAATCGTAGCAGTCGCTTTTTTATCCGTATGATAGGCAAACAGTTTTTCTAAAGTTTCCGCCGTAAATAATGGCGTATCTCCACTAATTACCAACGTAGTTCCCTCAGAATTCTTTAATAAGTCTTCCGCACGTAAAACCGCATCACCCGTTCCGAGTTGTTGGTCTTGCACCACGTACTGCGTCCGCTTACCGAGTTCTTTTTCCACATCTTCGGCTCCAAAACCAACGACTGTGACAATGTTGTCCATGTTTAGCTT
Source organism: Fructilactobacillus frigidiflavus (assembly GCF_044054575.1). GTDB lineage: Bacteria > Bacillota > Bacilli > Lactobacillales > Lactobacillaceae > Fructilactobacillus > Fructilactobacillus frigidiflavus. The sequence goes on along the minus strand of NZ_CP168716.1, from coordinate 916,853 downwards.
CGAAACCTGAGTTAAGACGTGATCTACCATCGATTTACCACAAATTCGATGCAAAACTTTATATAATTTTGATTTCATTCTAGTGCCTTTTCCGGCAGCTAAAATGATTGTATTTCTTTCGCTCATTTTCGACTCCTATTTAGCACTACCAAAGATTTTTTCGTCATAGTTACCTTTAGTGATTACCATGCCGTCATCAGCAGTATGTTCCATTTTAACTAGGGAAGTATAGTCGCCGAAATCTTTGTCTTTATCGCTAACCCCTTCAGCAAAGAAGGTACTTCCAACTAAATTACAATCAAATTCTTTAATCAATGAAGAAAGTCCATTAATAGTACCACCACCATGAATAAAATCATCCACGATTAAGACGTTGGCCCCTTCATCAAGACTTCGTTTCGAAATCGTCATCCGTTTGATTTTTTTGCTTGAACCAGACATGTAGTTCACGTTCACGGTTGAACCTTCGGTGATGTTACTATCATGACGGGCAATGACAAGGGGAACATTCAAGTATTGTGAAGCTGCTTGAGCAATGGGAACCCCACGAGTCGCAACTGTTAGCACGGCATCAACTTGCTGGTTTAAGTACTGGGTCGCAATCATCCGACCTAATACCCGTAATTTAGAAGGATCGCCTAAAATATCAGACATGTAGACATAGCCACCCGGAAGTTGACGTTGGCTATTGTTTAGAATTTCAATCACTTCGTCCATAAACTGGTCGGCGTCTTCTTTGAGAATATAAGGAATATACTTTGCACCACCAGCAGCTCCCGGAACCGTTTCTACTAAACCAATTCCTCTTTCTTGAAAAGTTCGTTTAAGAATTGTTAAATCTTCACTAATGGAAGATTTAGCAGAACCATAACGCTTAGCAAAGAAAGTCAAAGGAATCAAAGTATGCGGCCGATTTAACATATAATCGGTCATGTCTACGAGTCGTTCACTACGTTTAATTTTCATTTTTCCACCTCATTAATCTATTTACATCCAACCTGAATTTTACCACAAACGTTCGGTTTCTGTTGGATTTTTATTTAATTTTAAGAAAAAAACACCAAATTAATCAATTTAGTGTTTTTAAAGGCTAATGTTAAGCTTTTTTCTGATAATAGTTAAAGGCTAAGGCCGTAAAGTAAATCAAACATTCAATCGTGGCAATGAAGAAACTAACCGGCCAGTTGGTTACATATCCAAGGTACAAGCCCAGCCAGACTCCAATTAACCCAAAGGCAATCGAACAAGCAATCATTTTACTAACCGAATGGGCAAAGTACTTGGCACTAGCCGCTGGTAACGTTAATAGAATAAAGATTAATAATGATCCTACAATTTGGGCAGCGACCGAGACACTTAAAGCCAGTAAAAGCAAAAAGGTAATTGACATCAAGCTACTGTTAACGTGTTGTGCTTTCGCCCCAATTGGATCAAATGAATCAAATTTTAAATTCCGGTAAATCACTAGTAAAACTACTAAGACGATGATAGAAAGTGCAATCATTTGATAAACATCGGTGGCATTAATCCCCACAATGCTACCAAACAAAATGTTGGTTGCATAACTCGCACTTTTATCTGATAAGGCTAAGAATAACACTCCTAACCCGATAAATAAGCCGGAAATCGCACTAATTGAATCCTCTCGCCGTGAAGCTCGAGAGCCCATTTTACCAACTAACACGGAACTAATCATCGTGAAAATCAACATTCCGTCTAAAGGACTAATCCCGACAAACATTCCAAAGGCCGCTCCAGCAAAACCGATTTCTGACAGCGTATGGGTCAAAAAAGGCATATTCCGTGAAACCACGAAGACCCCAATAAAGCCACAGACAATCGCAATAATCGTACTAGCCAGATAGGCATGTTGCATAAACGCAAGATTAAACATCTTAGTGTCCTCCTTGATAATCAGAAACTTTTAATTCATTAATCGGACCAGTTTCGTAGCCATCCGCAGTTAATAATAAAAATTCATCCGAAAACTGCTTGGCGAGTGGAAGATCATGGGTTACCGAAATGACGGTGACCCCGGTTTTTTGGTTGAGAGTCTTCACCAAACTCAATAAACTTTCTTTCGCAATTGGATCAAGACTCGCCGTGGACTCATCTAGAATCAATAAATCCGGTTGATTAATCAGTGCTTGCGCTAGGTAAGCCCGTTGTTTTTCGCCCCCCGAAGTTTGTCCGAGCGGTTCATTTTCAATTTTCGTTAAATTAGTTTGTTGCAGAATTTGTTGCAGCCGCGTTTTTTCCCGTCGATTTAACCAAGGTAATTTATAGCCATTGAAGTTTAAACTAACAAAATTTTTAACCGAAAGTGGATATTCATCCCCGATATTTCTAAATTGGGGAACATAGCCAATTTTAACGGCCTTGCGATTAGGGAAAAACGTAATCGTGCCCTTCGTCGGTTTCAATTGACCTAAAATAATTTTAATTAAAGTGGTTTTACCCACCCCATTTTCTCCGACAATGCTTAAGAACGTCCCGCGTTTCAACTTAAAACTTAAGTTATTGAGCACTTTCTTTTCCGAAAAATCTTCCCATAAATCATGGGCTTCTAAAATTAAATCGTTCATTGGTTACTCCTTTGGTTTGAATGAGCAAAAAATTCTGCAAAAAAAAAGACCTCTCAGTCTCTTTTTTAAGATTAACATTAATTTTTGATGAACGTAACCTCAATGTCTTCAGTTAATACTTTTGAGTAAGTAAATGAAGCATGGGCAGGTTGTTCACTTGATTTTAGGTCAACAATAAATACAGCAGGAAATACTTCTGAAAGTACCCCTTCATACTCGTTCGTACGTTTTCTACCGGCCTGTTCAGTAACCCGAATGTCACTGCCAAGATGGCCTTTAATCCAACTCTTAATATCTGGTAAATTCATGCAAATCACCTCAGAAGTGAATTATACACCTGTTTACTAGAATTGTAAAGTATCTATTATATCACAATAATCCTTGGTCGTGAAAGGCATTTGCCATTTTTACAAATTGATCAACGGCTAACTCTTGTGGCCGAACGGTTTTGGGAATATTTAATTGTTCTAAAATCAATTCAACTTGTTCTTTGATTTCTGGCTGTTTCCCAAAGACTCCTTGTAAATTATTCCATAAAGTCTTGCGGCGGTGCATAAAACATCCGTGCACAAACCCGAAAAAGGCTTTTTGATCATAAGCAACAAAGTTACGGTTTTTCCGGGGAACTAGTTTAACGACGGCTGAATCCACTTTTGGTGCGGGAATAAAGGAATCATGTGAGACTTCAATCGCAATTTCCACGTCATCAAGATACTGCGTAATCACACTCAAAGAACCATAGTCATGCGTATCCGGCTTAGCACAAAGCCGATCAGCGACTTCGCGTTGCATCATAAAGACCAAGTTCGTGTAAGGCACATTTCCTTTTAAAATGCTCATCAAGATGGGCTTGGTAATGTAATAAGGTAAGTTAGCCACGATTTTCAAATGATGTTCTCCATCAAAATTAGCGGCAATTACTTTAGGTAAATTAGCCTTTAAAAAATCCTGGTGCAAAATGGTGACATTATTATAGGAAAATAAGGTTTCATCTAAAACGGGTAACAAATTATCATCAATTTCAAAAGCAACCACTTGATGCGCCCGTTTAGCAATTTGTTCCGTCAAAGCCCCAATTCCGGGTCCAATTTCAATCACATCATCAGCTTCAGTAATTTCGGCGGCATCCACAATTCCGTGTAACACGCCTAAATCATCTAAAAAGTTTTGTCCCAAACTTTTTTTCGCACTTAAATGATATTCATTTAAAATCGCTAAGGTTCTGGTTCTGCTTCCAATTTCTGGAGTTTCACTCATAAATTTTTCTCCTAATCTATCTGTTTCAACGCCGCTTCAAATTCAGCTTTGGTAATTCCAAACATCCGTAAGCGCCGTTGTAATTGTTTTGCATTGACGTATCCCAGGTGTAAAAGTTCGCCGAGTTCTAGGCGTCGCTCTTTGGCATCATGACTACCCATCAAGTTCGCATCCATTAACTCTTGTTGGCTAATAATTTCAGGATTATCATCGCTTTCGGTGTAGACATCACTTAGGGCTTCTCGAATTGCTTCAGGAGAAGCATGTTCCACTCCTAGCGATCCCCGCGGATTATCAGGAACCGCATCTTTCTTTTTCAAAAAGGCGTGTTTGGCTTCAGGGATTTCATCAGAAATAATCCGTCTGATTTTTTCTCCCGAAAAATCAGGATCGGTAAACACGATAATACCCCGTGTTTGGGCTAACCGGTCAATTAAATCTAAGGTTTCGTCGTCAATTGCTGATCCCCGCGTTTCAATCGTATCAGCATCAACGGCGCGTTGAATGCGTTTGGTATCGTCTTTTCCTTCAACTACAATTACTTCTTTAATTCGTTTCATTTATTTATCCAATCCAAAAATTCTCATTGTATTTGCGTAAGTCGCTTTTGCTACTTCATCAGGATTAAGATCCTTGTAGCGTGCAACAGCTTCTAAGGTGTATAACGTGTAGGCTGGTTCATTTTGATGTCCTCGTAATGGCTCCGGCGCTAAATAAGGAGCATCCGTTTCCACTAAAATGCGGTCCATTGGCGTTTGCTTTGCTGCTTCATGGATTTCCTTCGTCTTTTTAAAACTAGCAACGCCACTATATGAAAGGTTCATGCCTAAGTCTAAAAATTTCTGCATCCATTCCACGTCACCATTGAAACTGTGAATGATACCCCCCACCTCCTCAATGTGTTCATCTTTTAAGATGCGATAAGTGTCTTCAAACGCATCCCGGTTATGCACTGAGATGGGAAGGTGTAAGTTTTTAGCAATCTGAATTTGCCGCCGGAAAACACGTTCTTGCACATCTTTAGGGGCTGCTTTTTGAAACAGATCCATCCCAATTTCACCTAAAGCGACCACTTTTTCATCAGCAAGTTGGGCTTCTAAGACTTGTTCCGCTTTGGTATCAAAATTAAGGGCATCTTCGGGGTGCCAACCCACAATCGCATACATATCAGGGTATTCGTGGGCTAATTCAATGGCCCGTTGATTTAACGCCGTATTTGAACCAACGTTGGCCATTTTAACAACGCCTAGTTTTTGGGCATGCTCAAAGTACTCGTTGACTTGTCCAGCAAAGTGCTCGTCATTTAAATGGGTATGTGAATCAAAAATTTTCATTATAAACCTCCTAATTAGCAAAAAAACTCCACCAATTTGAATTAGTGAAGCCTAATTGTTTATGCTAATGAACTACCATTTTCCAGTGATGAATCAACGGTTACCACTTGAATGTCACCATTTTCTTTTTCAATTGAAAGAATCATGCCTTGGCTTAATTCACCACGAAGCTTAATGGGCTTCAAGTTTGCCACGATAATCACTTTCTTACCAACTAATTTTTCAAAATCAGGATACCATTTGGCAATTCCAGAAACGATTTGACGTTCCCCGTCATCACCCGCATCAAGTTTGAATTTTAATAATTTGTCGGCTTTGGCAACTTTATCAACAGCTTTGATTTCAGCAACCTTTAACTCCACCTTTTCAAAATCAGGAAAGGCAATGTCAGCTTTGAGGTTCTTTAAAGTAGTGACACCAGGAGTAGTTGTTTTGGCTTGGTCTTCATCAGCTTGTTTCATGGCAGAACGACCTTTAGCCTTTTCGTTAACCGTCATTTTCCCCTTAATGTATGCCACTTCTTCTTTGACATCGACCCGTGGGAAAATTGGTTCTCCGTTGGTGATCACTTTTCTGCCACCGACAAAATCAGTAAGCTTCGCATTTTTAATGTCAAACGTGCCGGCATCTAATCCCAGTTGGTTCAAAATTTCGAAGGCGGCATTTGGCATCGCTGGACTAATTAAGATGGCAATTAACCGTAAACTAGCGGCTAAATGAGCCATCACATTGGCTAATTGTTTAGCACTAGCTTCATCATCAGCTTGTTGTTTCGCTAACACCCAAGGTTCAGTTTGATCAATGTATTTGTTAGTTTGCGAAATCAATTTCCAAACCGCTGAAAGCGCATCGGACAAATGAACCGTATCCATTAAATGTTTGTATTCTTCAGTTGCCTCAGCTGCCACGGCTTGTAATTCTTGGCTAGCTTCATCATCTGTATCGTGATAATCCGGAGTTACGCCACCTTCATACTTGTTAATCATCGCAATCGTCCGATTTAACAAGTTTCCTAAGTCATTGGCTAAATCAAAGTTCACGCGGTTCACAAAGTCTTCGGGAGTGAAGACCCCGTCACCAGCAAAGGGAACAGCTTTTAATAAGTAATAACGAGTTGCATCCAGCCCGTAACGTTCAATTAAATCTTCGGGGTAAATGGCATTACCTTTTGATTTAGACATCTTACCGTCTTTCATGGTAATCCAACCATGTCCATAAATTTCTTCTGGAAGGGGTAACCCTAAAGCATGTAAAATGATTGGCCAATAAATACAGTGGAAGCGGACAATTTCTTTTCCAATCATTTGTAAATTAGCTGGCCAAAACTTTTTAAAGAGCGAATCATCAGCACTATCGTAACCTAGCGCGGTAATATAGTTGGTTAAGGCATCAATCCAGACGTACACCACGTGTTTAGGATTTGATGAAACGGGCACTCCCCAAGAAAAAGTGGTTCTTGAGACAGCTAAGTCTTCCAAACCAGGTTTCAAAAAGTTATTAATCATTTCGTGCATCCGTGAACTAGGTTGAATAAAGTCTGGATGAGCTTTGTAGTAATCCATTAACCAGTCTGCATACTTACTCATTTTAAAGAAGTAACATTCTTCGTTAACTAATTGGACTTCGTTACCAGTTGGAGCAATTCCACCCGTAACGTTGCCTTCATCATCGCGATAAACTTCGGCTAATTGGGATTCTGTAAAGTATTCTTCATCAGAAACAGAATACCAACCCGCATAAGTTCCTAAATAAATATCGCCTTGATCAAGCAGTTGTTGGAAAATCTTTTGAACTGCTTTCACGTGTCGTTCGTCAGTAGTTCTAATAAAATCATCATTAGACACGTCTAATTCGGCCCATAAATTTTTAATTTGATTAGCCATTTTATCCACATATTCTTGTGGTTGGACACCTAATTTTTCAGCTTTTTGTTCAATTTTTAAACCATGTTCATCAGTTCCCGTTAGGTAAAAAACATCATACCCAGATGACCGACGATAGCGGGCCACTGCATCAGCAGCAACTGTTGTATAGGAGTTTCCAATGTGTAATCTACCTGATGGGTAGTAAATTGGGGTCGTAACATAAAATGTTGGTTTTTGCTCTGCCATGTCGCTTCTCCTTATTCGTTTTAATATTATTGTTATTATACTACATGATTAATGTCTCCAGGCTAAGAAAAATAACCTTAAAACAAATCTAATTGCATTGCCGCTTGTTGGTTACCCTTAAGGTGCAAAATTTCTTGTAGTTGCAGGGCATTTTTGGCGGCTGCCTTTCCCGTATTATTGTTAAAAATGACAGCTACTTCATCAGCCTGGTTGTTTAAATCAGTCACGACTTGTGCAAGCTTAGTTAATTCGGTTGTTGAATAACGATAGCGATACCGTTCCCGAGTGCCCTTTGCCCATGCGGCTTCATTATGGCCGTGTAACCTAACAAAGACCAACTTTCGGTTGGTAACCACTGGGGTAAACGGGACTCCGTTAAACATTTGATGAGGTTCATCCACAATCACTTCGGTCATCTGTAAACTAGTCAAAAAGTTAGCTACATCTTTGCCAATTTCTGGTCCCGCCCACGATGCGTTTCGAAATTCGATTGAAAGTGGCAAATTACCCATCCACTGCCGAACTTGCCGTAAATACTGAATGTTAGCTTGGTTACAAGCAAAGGATGGCGGAAATTGAAACAAAAAAGAAACTAATTTTCCTGCCGCAAGCATCGGTTGAAAAGCGGTTTTAAATTTTTCAAACAGTTGTGCTAAGTCTGCATCTGAGAGCTCCGGCTGATTCCGCATCGGCGTTTTCGTCATCTTAGAGTTTGCTTTAACAATGAACTGAAAATCACCCGGAACCTCATTAACCCATTTTTGTACCCACTCCACTTTGGGAATGGCATAAAACGGACTGTCAACTTCAACAATTGGAAAATGCTCCGTATATTCTGGTAAGGTAATTTTCGCTTTATGCTTTTCTGATAAATCCGGATGATCAGTCCAAGTCGCTAGTCCCACTTTAATCATCATTTAAACCCGCAATTTGTTAAAGAAGTCCACGGCATCCATTTTTTGCATGATAAATGGAACCGGTAAATTCAATTCCTCTTGATTAATTACCAACACCTGAGCGCCTGGTTGGCGATAATCAAGTAGTCCTGCAAACGGATAAACTCGCATTGAGGTCCCCACAATTACAATTAAATCAGCGTTTTGGACGGCTTGTAAACTTTGCATGACCGTCTTTTCATTAATCCCTTCACCATATAACACAATGTTAGGCCGCAAGATTCCCCCACAATCTTCGTGATACATGGAGTTAGCGTAAGTGGCATAGTCAACGTGTTTGCCACATTTTTGACAATAAATATCGTACACATTCCCGTGAAATTCAGCTAAATGTTGCGCACCAGCTTGTTGGTAAAGACCATCGACGTTTTGGGTAACAATGGCCGCCCGATTTTGCCGGGTCAATTCCGCTTGTTTTTCATGAATGACGTTTGGTTGTGCCTTGGGATAATACATATTGTTCATCACATAATGATAAAAAGTGTCTGGTTCATTAACTAAACAATCATGACTTAAATAATATTCCGCTGGTTTATCAGTCTGGTCAGTGGTGTATAACCCACCCTTTGAACGATAATCCGGGATGCCAGATGGAGTCGAAATCCCCGCACCCGTTAAAAATGCAATTTGCTTTGCATCATCAAACATTTGTTGCAATTCATTCATTTTCATGACATGCCTCATCTATCTAATTAAATATGGAATCTTTAATTCATCAAATAATTCTTGAACTGTTTTGGCATAAATATTTTGAATAAACTTTTCCGCTAGTTTTGCATCAGTTGGACCCGTCAAAACAAAGGAATCTTGATCATCAACAGCCGCAAACCCAATGTAAGCCCGCGTTAAACTAGTCTTACTCTTTAATTCAGAATGATATAGTTTGAAGACCTGGCTGACTTTAAGCCCTAGTTGGCGTTTGGAGAAGACGGAAGTCAACATCGCAAAATCAGTTAAGTGAAGTTCTGGTAAATTCCAGCCCTTCATTTGACCATCAAAGGCTTTAAATAACTTCACCACGTTCCGCCGAAAGGCAAAGGGACTGTCAGTTGGTTTTTCGGTAATGATCTTATAGAGTCGTTGGGCCGCTTGGGTAGCAATCGGAAAGTTTTGGACAAAAACCGTATCGTGTTCAGCAAACTGATTTCCGAAGAACACCATGGCATCTAAAATGGTAGCCACTCGGATAATCATTTCGGCATCAACTTTTCCGGTTTCTGGCGTAATTGTCTGACGCACGCCCTTAATGTATTCCGCTTCTACTTGCGGAGTAATCAACCCGTGCTTGCGTTGTTCTGAGTAAACCACAAAATGGGCAATTACATCAAAAAGTTCAGTCCCTACAAACTGCAGTTGTTCATCTAACGCGCCGTCACCGGTGGTTAGCGGAAAATAAATTTGCGGAAAGCCCCGTAAGGTCATTAATAAATGTAGCAATTCGTGCGTTGCCGTAAAATCAGGTTCCGTCATGTCATTAATTTGCACAAAAAGATTTTTACCATCTTGCATAATTTGGGCTTGATCGTGTTTCACGTAGCCTGATTTTAAGTTTCCAATAAATTGAACTTGGACATCACCATCAAAAAAGCGTGAGACCGCATTTAGTAAACTTTTTGCTTTCGGTCCTAATTTAAATTCTTCTGCCAACTTAATTGTCTCCTTTGAGTTCCTGTAAGATTTGAATTGCATTTTCTAAGTTTTGTGCTGCATCTGGTAGTTGATCTAACTTCATCACCACTTGTTTAATTTCTGCTCCTTGAGCTCCCGCAGTCATTGCAAGTGATTTGAGTTGTAGCCGCATATGTCCGCGTTGAATTCCCTCAGTTACTAGGGCTTTTAAGGCAGCCAAATTTTGTGCTAAGCCGACTCCCGCAAGGACTTCCATAATTTCAATGGCATTATCAATGTCTAAAATTTGATAATTGATTTTGCTCATTGGTAATAAGTGAGTGGCTCCCCCAACTGTTCCCGTTGGAATGGGAAGTTTAATCATGCCTTCTAGACCAGCATCCGTCACCCGCCAATTACTAAGCCCTTTATAAGCGCCTTTACGTGCTGCATAAGAGTGAGTCGCTGCTTCCACGGCCCGCCAATCATTTCCAGTAGCAACGACGACGGCATCAATTCCATTCATAATTCCCTTATTATGCGTGGCAGCCCGTTTCGGATAAATATTAGCCACGTGAGCTGCTTCTTCAATTTTTTGGGCAACTGCTTTTCCAGATAAATCCCCTCGTTGCAAAGCATCAAAGGGAACAATTCCTGTGGCAATCACGATATTATAATCACCATAGTTGGATAAAATACTCATCAAAACTTCTTGGCCTAAGTTTAATTCAATGTTTTTGGCTGCGGCTTCCAACATGGAATTCATGGTATTAGCCCCCATGGCATCGCCGACATCCACAAAGAGTTCAAACGAAACGTGTTCTTCATCAATCATGTTGTATTTGATATCGCGAATTCCGCCGTATTGCGTAATGCTAGGATGCGCTTTTAAAGCAATCTCGATTAATTTAGCTTTATTTTTTTCAAACCAATCTTGCACCCCGAGTACGTTATCAGTTTTTAAAATAATTTCTCCGGTCAAAACCCGACTAGCAGCTGTCGCAGTAATTCCACCGCCGTCCCGAAGCATTTTGGCTCCGTTACTGGCCGCCGCAATTACAGAAGGTTCTTCGGTTACCATTGGGATTAAATAATCCTTATCGTTCACGCGAAAGTTCGTTGCAATTCCTTCGGGTAGACCATAATCAGTTAAGTAATTTTCAATCAATTCGCTTCCAACCGTTTGAAAATTTTGGTTAATCGTCTTAATTTGCTCATCATTTAAATTAGCTGCTTCAGCCACTAATTTAAGACGTTCTTGATAAGGTTTTCGAAAAAAGCCACTAAAATCTGTCATTTGCTTAACTTCCCTTCTTAACTAAAATTATCTTCTACGTACTCGTTCACAACTCCTTCGCGAACGCCGCCATCAGAAAAAATGACCCGTTTTGAATCAATAAAATCCATGACGGAGGTTAAATTGATTAATCCTCCCACAATGACATCCGCTCGATCACTTTCGAGACCATTAATTGCCTGGCGTTGTTTTAAATTATCATTGAGAAACACACGCATCGTATGGTTAATTTGCTTTCTGGTTAGTTGATAATCTTGAATCCGGTCAACGTGTTTAAAGTGTTGATGCCGCCGATTAATCCGAGCTAAAGTTCGGGCCGCTCCCCCAATCAAAACGATGGGATAATGGACAGGATGATTTAACCACCCAATTTTACTGTACATCTCAATGATGAATTGTTGTGCCGAAAATAAGTTAGCCGCCGTAATTTCATCTTGTAACTTAAACCGTTCCGTCATTTTCACGGCCCCGGTGGGAATGCTAACGTAGTTGATGGCTTGTTTATTCCGAACGTGAACAATTTCCACGCTTGCGCCCCCGATATCCATTAAGACATAGTCCTTAACGCTCAGTCGTTTCACGACCCCTTGATAGTCGTAATAGGCTTCTTCGTTTCCCGTTAACACCTGGACTTTGATTCCCAGTTCGGCTTGAATACTATTTAAAAAATCTTGTTGATTTTGTGCCTGTCGCACTGCGGCCGTAGCAATGGCACGAACTGTGACGTTGTTTAATTTACTGTATTCATCTTTAAAATGTTTTAATGCTGAAATGGTTCGTTTCATGGCGGAAAATTGCAGAATATTTTTGGTTCCCATTCCTTCAGAAAGACGGGTATCATTTTTCATTCGTTTTACTTCATGGTAGGTTCCATCCGCATTAATTTGATACACAGCCATGCGTACTGAATTCGAACCGATATCAATGATGACAAAATTTTCCATCCGCATCTCCTCTACTAGTGGGTTAGACTAGCTAAAGTAATTAATTCCCATTGCATCGCGAACTTCATTTAAAGTTTTTTCAGCAACTTGGTTAGCCTTTTGACTGCCTTCTTCTAAGATTTGATAAACCTTAGCGGGATCTTGTTCAAATTTTTCCCGACGTTCCCGAATCGGAGTTAAGAGGTTTTGTAAGACTTCGTTTAAGTATAGTTTAATTTTAACATCTCCCAAACCACCACGAGTATATTGGTCCTTCAATGCTTGGACTTTAGCTTGATCATCGGCAAAAATATCAAGATAAGTGAAAACCGTATTGCCTTCAACTTGACCAGGATCTTCAACGTGAATGTGGTTGGGATCAGTGTACATTGACATTACTTTTTTCTTGATGGTTTCGGCATCATCCGATAAGTAAATACAGTTATTTAAGGACTTACTCATTTTGGCATTCCCATCTAAGCCAGGAATTCGACCTTGGCCTTTTGGTGGGAAATAACCCTTAGGCTCAACTAACACATCCGTGTGGTACGCACTGTTGAAACTCCGAACGATTTCGCGAGTTTGTTCAAGCATTGGTTCTTGATCATCACCTACGGGAACCACGGTCGCTTTAAAGGCTGTAATGTCTGCTGCTTGGGAAACCGGGTAAGTTAAGAAGCCAGCTGGCACGCTTTCTTTAAAACTCTTTTGTTGGATTTCGTGTTTAACCGTTGGATTTCTTTCCAACCGAGCAACAGAAACTAAATTCATGTAAATCATGGTTAGTTCATTTAATGCTGGAATTTGTGATTGCACAAAAATGGTTGACTTAGTTGGGTCAATCCCTACGGCTAAATAATCTAAAGCCACTTGGAAAAGACTGTTTCTGATTTTTTCGGGATCACGGGCGTTATCGGTCAAAGCTTGCATATCCGCAATCATAATGAAGGGTTCGTAATCCCCGGTGTTTTGTAATTCAACTCGATTTTTAAGCGAGCCGACGAAATGTCCGATGTGTAATTTACCGGTAGGACGATCTCCGGTTAAAATAATTGGTTTTTTTGTCATTTTAAAATTCCTTTCTATCAAAAAAACGCCCATTGATAAAAATCAATAGGACGCCTAGACGTGGTACCACCTAATTTGCATTTATAAAAAATGCCACTAATAACTATAAGGTCGTTAACCGTTTACCCATTTCGTTTTGTCTGACTACTTTCAGCAACCGTAGTCTCTCTGTCAAGGCGACGCCACTACTCAACTTTAATCTTAATTTTAGGGGTTTTACGGAGAAATGTCAAAGCTCAAACCCATTGACAGGCCCCTTTTTTCCAATTAGAATTATCACCGACTTATAAACGAGGTGGAGCTATTTTGGATAAGCAAGATGAACAGCAAGAACAACAACGAGTAACCTTTATTTCTGACTTATTAAATCAGAAAATAACTAAAACGAAACAGGCCGTGGAAGAAGCCAAAGTTGAAGCCCAAAAGGTACAAAAAAACTACGGCATCAACACATCGGTTAACTACTTAGAAGCTGATGACCGAATTGAAACCAAAGCTGATTTGCAACAACAACGAAGTTTGGTTAATAAGGTTGTGGAAGACGAAAATATCGTCAAACGGCAATTACAGACCTTTAAATCATTACAACATTCACCCTATTTTGGTCGCATCGACATTCAAGATGAAGGTGATCCTGAAATTGATCAATTGTACATTGGAACTGCTTCCTTATTAGATGATGAAACGGGTGAATTTTTAATTCATGACTGGCGGGCTCCCATTTCTAGTATTTACTATAACGGAACGTTAGGGAAAGTGAGTTACGAAACGCCTAATGGACCACAAAAAACGGATTTGTTAAAAAAACGCCAGTTTCAAATTAAAGATGGTCAGTTAATTAACATGTTTGACACTAACGAAACGGTTGGAGATGAACTTTTACAAAAAGAACTAAACGCTAAAAGTTCCGATCAGTTACGTAACATTGTAGCGACCATTCAACGTTCCCAAAATGATATCATTCGCGATACGAAAAGTGATTTATTAGTGGTTCAAGGAGTCGCTGGATCAGGAAAAACTTCGGCTTTATTACAGCGAATTGCCTTTTTGTTATACCATAGTCGTGATGAATTAAATGCCAGTCAAATTATTTTATTCTCGCCAAACTTACTTTTTTCCAACTATATTAGTGAAGTACTGCCTAGTTTAGGAGAACGCAACATGCGCCAAGTAACCCTGGCGGAGTTCTTCTCCCAACGTTTGGAAGGAGTTAAAGTTCAAACCCTCTTTAGTCGTTTTGAAGACCAAAACACTAATACGAAAATTAATGAGTTAAAGGGTAGCCAGTCCTTCATTAACCAAATCGATACCTATTTGAACCAGCTAAATGGTTCAAATATTATCTTCACTGATATTTATTTTCAAGGGGCGGTGTTCTTTAAAAAGGAAACGATTCAAGCAATCTATGATCGTGTCAATCCAAACTTACCGTTAGCCGATAAATTGTTAAAAACGAAAAATACTTTAATTAAAACCTTAAAACAAGAGGTTAATAAGGCAATTCATGATGACTGGGTGTTAGAAAAGATTGATTCCCTATCTGATGAAGAATATCATAACTATTTAATTGATAAAAAACCATCTGATTTTGAAAACTTTGACGCAGAACATGATTACATTGCGACGCAAATTGCGAAAGAACGTTTACGAATTGTCTACGATGCCATTTATAATAATAGTTTTTGGGATCCGTTTACTCAGTACCTGGAGTTTTTAAAACAAGTTGATTTGTCAGCTAAAATCAATTTATCGGATTGGCAAGCTGACATCAAACAATTTCAACATCAGTTTGAATTTCATCAGTTACGTTTAGCTGATGCAGCTCCTTTGTTATATCTGCGTGATAAGTTTACGGGGGAAAATAAAAATAATAACATTAAGTATTTGTTTATTGATGAAGTCCAGGATTATTCAATTGCGGAAATTATGTATTTAAAATTAATTTTTAAAAACGCTAAATTTAATCTAATTGGTGATAGTGAACAGGCCATTTTTAAAGATGTGGAAGCAGCCCCCCAATTATTAAAAAAATTAAACGATGCGATTCCAGTTCGGCATCCCCGCTTGATTAATCTAAATCGGTCGTACCGGTCAACCTACCCAATTACCACGTTTGCCAGTTCAATCCTTCCAGACGGTGAACATATCGAAGCATTTAAACGGGACGGCGAAAAACCGGTAGCTTACGTTGAAGCAAATCCGGCTGCTAGTCTGAATCGTTTAAAAAAGGTTATCACAACTAAATTGGAACTAAAGGACTCCGTGGCGATTATTACCAAAAATCGTTCTGAAGCAGAAATGCTGTATCGCAAATTACGAAAAGAATTTGATCCTTTGTTGGTTTCCGATACAGCCCGGACCATTGATAAAAAAGTGGTTATTTTACCAGTTTACCTAGCTAAAGGAATGGAATTTGATGACATCATTGGTTGGGATATTTCACAGGCTAACTATCCTGATCATCATAGTCTTGGTATCTTGTACACAATTATGACTAGAGCCATGCATTCATTGACGCTAATCAGTAATCAAACCATTAGTCCACTAATTCCAGACAAGGCCATTAAGGATAATTTAATCCAAATAAAAAAAGTTGAGAAATAATTTCTCAACTTTTTTATTTTTGTTCTTCTTTTAATAAAGTCACAATTTCTTTTAAATATTTTTCCTTTGGATCTTCTTTTGTTGCTTTCTTTGTGGTGATATTAGACTTGTTTAGTAATTTAACCATCATGAAGACGACAAACGCGATAATCAAGAAGTTAATGACTGAATTAATAAATACCCCATATTTAAAAGTAGCGTTACCAACTTTAAATACTAAGTTAGAAAGATCAATTTTGCCTAAGAAAATTCCAATAAATGGGTTAATAATATTCTTAACCAGTGAACTAACGATGGATGTGAAAGCAGCTCCAACAATTACCCCAACTGCCATATCAATCACGTTACCTTTAGAAATAAACTTTTTAAATTCTTGCCACATAATAATCTCCCTTTCTTTTCAAAAATGATTTAACTCATCAAAGACACCGTTCAATTATAACAAGGTTACCGTAGTTTTTATAGCGATAGGGAAAATTCTTCAATTTTTCATCAGATGAATAGCTTTAAGCCGCTTCGGGGATTTGAACCCTGAATCTTTTCCTTACCATGGAAGTGCTCTACCTATTGAGCTAAAGCGGCAACTTAATTTTAACATATCTCTACATAAAACAAAAAAAAGACCTTAGCTTGCGCTAAAGTCTTTTTCATTTGCGTGGCAACGTCCTATCCTCGCAGGGGGCGATCCCCCAACTACTTTTGGCGTGCTGAAGCTTAACTTCTGTGTTCGGCATGGGAACAGGTGTATCCTTCAGGCTATCGCCACCACACTATTTTGTTTGAGAACTTTGTTCTCTCAAAACTAGACAATATTATTTTCTTCCGATTAACTTCCATTGTATCTTCATTCTACTTGGTTAAGTCCTCGACTGATTAGTATTAGTCCGCTTCACGTATCACTACGCTTCCACTTCTAACCTATCTACCTGATCATCTTTCAGGAGTCTTACTTCCATATAGGAATGGGAAATCTCATCTTGAGGCGAGTTTCACACTTAGATGCTTTCAGCGTTTATCTCATCCATACATAGCTACTCAGCAATGCGCCTGGCGGCGCAACTGATACACCAGCGGTATGTCCATCCCGGTCCTCTCGTACTAGGGACAGCTCCTCTCAAATTTCCTGCGCCCGCGACGGATAGGGACCGAACTGTCTCACGACGTTCTGAACCCAGCTCGCGTACCGCTTTAATGGGCGAACAGCCCAACCCTTGGGACCAACTACAGCCCCAGGATGCGATGAGCCGACATCGAGGTGCCAAACCTCCCCGTCGATGTGAACTCTTGGGGGAGATAAGCCTGTTATCCCCAGGGTAGCTTTTATCCGTTGAGCGATGGCCCTTCCATATGGTACCACCGGATCACTAAGTCCGACTTTCGTCCCTGCTCGACCTGTATGTCTCGCAGTCAAGCTTGCTTTTGCCTTTACACTTTAGGAATGATTTCCAACCATTCTAAGCAAACCTTTGAGCGCCTCCGTTACTGTTTAGGAGGCGACCGCCCCAGTCAAACTGCCAACCAGACACTGTCTCCGCGCACGATTAGTGCGCAGGGTTAGAGTGTTCACATAACAAGGGTAGTATCCCACTGACGCCTCCACCGAGACTAGCGTCCCGGCTTCTATGGCTCCTACCTATCCTGTACAAGTTATGTAAACACCCAATATCAAGCTACAGTAAAGCTCCATGGGGTCTTTCCGTCCTGTCGCGGGTAACCTGCTTCTTCACAGGTATCTTAATTTCACCGAGTCTATCGTTGAGACAGTACTCAAATCGTTACGCCTTTCGTGCGGGTCGGAACTTACCCGACAAGGAATTTCGCTACCTTAGGACCGTTATAGTTACGGCCGCCGTTTACTGGGGCTTCATTTCGGTGCTTCGCCGAAGCTAACACTTCCACTTAACCTTCCAGCACCGGGCAGGCGTCAGCCCATATACTTCATCTTACGATTTTGCATAAACCTGTGTTTTTGATAAACAGTCGTTTGAGTCTTTTCACTGCGGCTGGCCGTGAGGCCAGCACCCCTTCTTCCGAAGTTACGGGGTCATTTTGCCGAGTTCCTTAACGATAGTTCTCTCGCTCACCTGAGGATACTCTCCTCGACTACCTGTGTCGGTTTGCGGTACGGGTAATTAATTACTAACTAGAAGCTTTTCTCGGCAGTGTGACGTCAGATACTTCTCTACTTAAATTTCGATCCTCATCATCGCTTGTCAACGCGCTTAAAAGCATTTGACTCTTAAACTGACTTACGATTTGAACACACATTTCCAATCGTGTGCATATCTTAGCCTACTGCGTCCCTCCATCGTTCAAACATAATTAACTAGTACAGGAATCTCAACCTGTTATCCATCGCCTACGCTTCTCAGCCTCGGCTTAGGTCCCGACTAACCCTGGGTGGACGAGCCTTCCCCAGGAAACCTTAGTCATTCGGTGGATCAGATTCTCACTGATCTTTCGCTACTCATACCGGCATTCTCACTTCTAAGCGCTCCAGTAGTCCTTACGGTCTACCTTCATTGCCCTTAGAACGCTCTCCTATCACGCAACATAGTTGCGTCCGCAGTCTCGGTAATATGCTTAGCCCCGGTAAATTTTCGGCGCAGAATCACTCGACTAGTGAGCTATTACGCACTCTTTAAATGGTGGCTGCTTCTGAGCCAACATCCTAGTTGTCTATGCAACTCCACTTCCTTTTCCACTTAGCATATATTTAGGGACCTTAACTGGCGGTCTGGGCTGTTCCCCTTTCGACGATGGATCTTATCACTCATCGTCTGACTCCCGGACATAAATCAATGGTATTCGGAGTTTATCTGAACTCAGTAATCCTAGATGGACCCCTTGCTCAAACAGTGGCTCTACCTCCATGATTCTAATTCCGAGGCTAGCCCTAAAGCTATTTCGGAGAGAACCAGCTATCTCCAAGTTCGTTTGGAATTTCACCGCTACCCACACCTCATCCCAGCACTTTTCAACGTACACGGGTTCGGACCTCCGGTGCGTATTACCGCACTTTCATCCTGGACATGGGTAGATCACCTGGTTTCGGGTCTACGGCAACATACTAATACGCCCTATTAAGACTCGCTTTCGCTACGGCTCCGCTTTTTCGGCTTAACCTTGCATGCAACTGTAACTCGCCGGTTCATTCTACAAGAGGCACGCCATCACCCATTAACGGGCTCTGACTGCTTGTAGGCACATGGTTTCAGGAACTATTTCACTCCCCTTCCGGGGTGCTTTTCACCTTTCCCTCACGGTACTGGTTCACTATCGGTCACTAGGGAGTATTTAGCCTTGGGAGATGGTCCTCCCAGATTCCGACGACGTTTCACGTGTGTCGCCGTACTCAGGATACTGAACTGAGGGTATTTGATTTCGTTTACGAGACTATCACTCTCTTTGGTGTAGCTTCCCAACTACTTCAACTATCAAATACTTTTGTAACTCAAATGTTCAGTCCTACAACCCCGAACCACAAGGGTTCGGTTTGGGCTGTTCCCCGTTCGCTCGCCGCTACTTAGGGAATCGAAATTTCTTTATATTCCTGTGGGTACTTAGATGTTTCAGTTCCCCACGTCTGCCTCTGCATAGCTATGTATTCACTATACAGTGACCAGTCATAACACTGGTCGAGTTTCCTCATTCGGAAATCTCCGGATCAAAGCTTACGTACAGCTCCCCGAAGCTTATCGCAGTTAGTTGCGTCCTTCATCGGCTCCTAGTACCAAGGCATTCACCATGCGCCCTTATTAACTTAACCTATAATCCGACGGATTATAAATTATTTGAGTTTTAGCGATTAAAACTAATTAAAAAACTCAAAAATAACACAATGGTTATTTCTCGGTTCAATTATATAAAAATATAATTATTACAGAAAATAATATTATCTAGTTTTCAAAGAACAAAATTGACACATTAGTGTCAATGGAGAATAGCGGGATCGAACCGCTGACCCCCTGCTTGCAAAGCAGGTGCTCTCCCAGCTGAGCTAATTCCCCATATAAGAGTAGATACTCTCAAAACTGACCAAGATTTTGATTAATGTAAGGTTCCGAATTATTCCTTAGAAAGGAGGTGATCCAGCCGCAGGTTCTCCTACGGCTACCTTGTTACGACTTCACCCTAATCATCTGTCCCACCTTAGGCGGCGGACTCCTAAAAAGGTTATCCAACCGACTTTGGGTGTTACAAACTCTCATGGTGTGACGGGCGGTGTGTACAAGACCCGGGAACGTATTCACCGTGGCATGCTGATCCACGATTACTAGCGATTCCAACTTCATGCAGTCGAGTTGCAGACTGCAATCCGAACTGAGAACGACTTTAAGAGATTAGCTTGACCTCGCGGTTTCGCAACTCGTTGTATCGCCCATTGTAGCACGTGTGTAGCCCAGGACATAAGGGGCATGATGATTTGACGTCGTCCCCACCTTCCTCCGGTTTATCACCGGCAGTCTCTCTAGAGTGCCCAACTTAATGCTGGCAACTAAAGACAAGGGTTGCGCTCGTTGCGGGACTTAACCCAACATCTCACGACACGAGCTGACGACAACCATGCACCACCTGTCATTCTGTCCCCGAAGGGAAGGTCTAATCTCTTAGATTGGCAGAAGATGTCAAGTCCTGGTAAGGTTCTTCGCGTAGCATCGAATTAAACCACATGCTCCACCGCTTGTGCGGGTCCCCGTCAATTCCTTTGAGTTTCAACCTTGCGGTCGTACTCCCCAGGCGGAATGCTTAATGCGTTAGCTGCGGCACTGAAAGGCGGAAACCTTCCAACACCTAGCATTCATCGTTTACGGCATGGACTACCAGGGTATCTAATCCTGTTTGCTACCCATGCTTTCGAGCCTCAGCGTCAGTTACAGACCAGATAGCCGCCTTCGCCACTGGTGTTCCTTCATATATCTACGCATTTCACCGCTACACATGAAGTTCCACTATCCTTTTCTGCACTCAAGTTTATCAGTTTCCGATGCACTTCTCCGGTTAAGCCGAAGGCTTTCACATCAGACTTAATAAACCGCCTGCGCTCCCTTTACGCCCAATAAATCCGGACAACGTTTGCCACCTACGTATTACCGCGGCTGCTGGCACGTAGTTAGCCGTGACTTTCTGGTTAGATACCGTCATACCGTGAGCAGTTACTCTCACAGCTGTTCTTCTCTAACAACAGAGTTTTACGAGCCGAAACCCTTCTTCACTCACGCGGCGTTGCTCCATCAGACTTTCGTCCATTGTGGAAGATTCCCTACTGCTGCCTCCCGTAGGAGTATGGGCCGTGTCTCAGTCCCATTGTGGCAGATTACCCTCTCAGGTCTGCTACGTATCATCGCCTTGGTGAGCTATTATCTCACCAACTAGCTAATACGCCGCGGGTCCATCCAGAAGCACTAGCACAAAGGCCAGCTTTGAAACAAGAACCATGTGGTTCTTGTTGTTATACGGTATTAGCATCTGTTTCCAGGTGTTATCCCCTTCTTCTGGGCAGGTTACCCACGTGTTACTCACCAGTTCGCCACTCAGTCGGATCCAAAATCATCTTGGTGCAAGCACCAAGAATCAAATGGGCGACTTCGTTCGACTTGCATGTATTAGGCACGCCGCCAACGTTCGTCCTGAGCCAGGATCAAACTCTCATTTTAGAAATGAGAACTTTACTAGCTCTTATTTATTTGTTTTTGCAAATTGACATTGCATGTTTGTTTAATTTTTAAACTAAGTTTAAAAATTATCCTTACACTTTATTGTAATCAAAATCTTGTTCAGTTTTCAAAGATCTACTCAAGCACCATTTACAGTGCATATAATATATTACTCGGAAAGAACTAACTTGTCAACAACTTTTAATAACTTTTTTTAAAATTATAAATTGTTAAATCAACTCGTCCTTAACGAACGATTACTATCATATAATGAAAAATTAAAAATGTCAACAGTCAAGGTCAAAAAAAGTCAATTTTTTCAAATAAATTAATTTCAATCACCAGCTATTTCATTTTAAAGCTAACTGACTGAAACCAAAATTAATTTTTCAAACAAAAAAGGACCTCACCAAATGTGAAGTCCTTTTATAAAATCAACCTATTTAAGGTTCATTTCAGCAGCAACTTTTTGAGAAAGTTGTGCCATCGATTGTGCTTTGGCTTGTGCCTGAAATTCTGAAGCATATTGTTTACTTAATTTTTGTTTTTGTGCATCTGTCATCTTAGGATCTTTTTGCATTGCAGCAGTTAACTTACTTTGTACAAATTCTTCACCCTTCGCTTTGGCAGCTGCCATTGCTTCAGGAGTTTGCATTGCTTTAGCTTCTGCTTGCATCTTAGCACCAAATTCCTTCGCTTGAACAGGTGTCATCACAAGTACTCCGCGTTTAACTGCAAACGTTTTGGTTTGTTTAACTAACTCATGCTTTTGGGCAAAGCCAAACATGGCCTTATAAAAACCATTCTTGTAAACCCAATAAGTACTCTTGGTTACAAGTTGGTTTTTTGCAGCATTTTCTTTAATTAAATTTTTCGTATCCATCGTTGGCTTAGCAACAGTGGGTTTCTTTTGGTTAGCTTTTTGGTTATAAATTACCGCTTGCTCAGTTCCATCTGTCCCAATCGGCTGTTTTAAAATCATCATTTGTTTAACTGGAACAATTTCCGTTCTGGTCACGATGGTTTCTTTTTCCATTCCCAAGTGGTTTTTAAAGTTACCAAGCATCGCAAGCACTGATAGGATTGCTAAAATGGCAAAAAAGACTCCAGTAATGTTAGAGATTTTTTGATTAGAAATTAAATTCCAGCAAAGAAAAAATGCTAATACGGAAATGGTTAATAATACAAAAATCATTATTTATTTTCCCCCTTACCTATTTTAGCGGACGTAACATGCCCATTTTTCAACATAAAGCCAGCAAAGAAAGCGACTGCAGTAATTCCAAAGGCAATCGCAAAGGCTGCTGAATAACCCTTTAAAGTTGCGTTAATGGCTAAACTTCCATAGTGAATTGGGTTAAGCTTCATTAAATGTTTGGCGGGCATGTTATCAGTGGTTACATTAGCAAGAATTGAGACCATGATGGCAGTTGCAATTGATCCACAAATTTGCCGAACGGTATTATTAACTGCCGTTCCATGACCCATCATCTTAACTGATAAGGCATTCATTCCGGACGTCGTAACTGGCATCATTGCCATAGCTACCCCAAACATCCGAATTACATAGAGCATCGTAATGTAGTGAACCGGTGTTGTTTTAGTTAAGAACATAAATGGGAAGGTTCCTAGTGAAAGTAGGAATAATCCCCCAATTGCTAATTTTTTAGCCCCATATTTATCAAAAATCTTACCAGTAAAGGGACTCATAATCCCCATCATAATGGCACCTGGTAAAAGGGTTAAACCAGAATCAAAGGCCGTCATTCCACGTACAATTTGGAGATAAAGAGGCACAATCATTTCTACCCCAATCATCGCCATGAAGACAATCGATGCAATCATGGTAGAGATACTAAATTCAGCTGACTTGAACACACTAAGGTTCAAGAATGGATCTTTCATGGTTAATTGACGCCAAACGAATAATCCAACAAAAATCGCTCCAATAACTAATGAGACAATCACTGTTTGACTACCCCAGCCGTCACCACCAACTGAAGAAAATCCATAAAGCGCACTACCAAAACCAACGGTCGAAAGAATTAAAGAAATTACATCTAATTTGGATTTTTCCGTCTTAAGGACGGGTTTAATGTAAAACAAACCCAAGATTAAAACCATTCCGGCAATTGGAATCAACATTCCAAATAAATCACGCCATTGGTAATTATCAATGATCCATCCAGAAAGCGTGGGTCCAATTGCAGGAGCAAGTCCGATTACCATTCCGGCCATTCCCATGGCAGCTCCCCGTTTATCAGCTGGGAAAATGGTTAGCATCACCGTTTGAAGTAGTGGCATGATTACCCCTACTCCAACGGCTTGAACCAACCGACCAGCAAATAAAACTTCAAACGATGGTGCCATGTAGGCCATGATGGTCCCAATTTCAAAAATTAGCATGGCGCCTAAATAAAGCCACTTCGTATTAAATCTAGTACTTAGCCACGCACTAACTGGGATCAAAATCCCATTTACCATCATAAATCCAGTAGTTAACCACTGAACGGTTGAGGTATTGATATGAAACGCATCCATTAGAGTTGGAAAAGCGGTTGCTAAAATTGTTTGATTTAAAATGGCCACAAAGGCTCCGACTAAGAGCAAAAGGACAAACATCGTACGATTGTATGGTTTCCCCTTTGCATCAATAGCTTGATTATTATTCATATAAAATTCCCCCATGTATATTTATAAACGTACTTTCAATGATACGACCATTTTTAAGATTGTCAAGTAATCTGACAATTGTTTTTAGCCAACAAAAAAGCCTGTACTCTTTAAAGTACAAACCTTTTTAATTAATTATCTGTTTTCGTCTAACTTAGTTTTGCTTACGATGTTTAAGTTTTCATCAATATCGTAAACAATTGGATCACCAGTTGCGATTTCTACATCCATGATATCTTCATCAGAAATACCTTCGATGTACTTAGTTAACGCACGTAATGAGTTACCGTGAGCAGCCACAATCACGTTCTTGTGGTCTAATAACTTAGGTGCAATTTCGTCTTGCCAGAAGGGAATAACTCGTTCCAAAGTGGTTTTAAGGTTTTCACCAGCTGGAATAGCACGTGGGTCTAAATCAGCGTAACGACGATCTTTAGTTGCTGAACCTTCATCATCAGCACTCAATAATGGAGGTAAAACATCGTATGAACGACGCCAAATGTGAACTTGGTCAGGACCGTACTTTTCAGCAGCACGTTCTTTGTTGTGACCTTGTAAAGCACCGTAATGACGTTCGTTTAAGCGCCATGATTTCATTTCTGGAATCCATAATTGGTTACTTTCACCTAAAGCGTAATGTAAAGTGTTAATGGCACGTTTTAAAACTGAAGTGTAAGCTTGGTCAAATTCAAGACCGGCATCAGCAATTAACTTACCAGCATGTTTAGCTTGCTTAACTCCTTCTTCACTTAGATCAACATCAACCCATCCAGTGAATTTGTTTGCTAAGTTCCATTCACTTTGTCCGTGACGAATTAAACATAATTTAGCCATTGTGTATACCTCTTTCGAATTAAAATCTATATTTAGGATCTGTTTCCATGATACATCATTTTCCAAATTTTTTTAACAATTTTGTCAAGAACCCCGGATTTTTTTCGCGATCTTGATGAACTTGATCAACCTTTTGAACTCCAAAAACATCTAAGAAGAACGTAAAAATTGGTACTGATACAATCAATCCCCAGGTTCCTAAGAAATGTTCTCCAATTAACAACACGACAAACGTGTAAAAAATCGGAAGTTCTGTGCGGGCTGACATAAATTTCGGATTTAAAATGTAAGCTTCAATGGCATGAACCACTAAAATAATGATCACAATGTACAGGATGTATTTCAAGCCCCCTACGGCATAGCCGGCAATCGCTAAAGGAACCATTGACACAATCACCCCTGCAACGGGAATCAAGCTTAAAAAGAAAATCATAATTGAGAATAGTGCTAACTCCGGCATCTGCATAAAAGCTAAACAAATCGTCGTAATTACGGTATTACAAATGGCGATAAAAAATTGGGCCTCTAAGACCACGCCAAAGGTTTTGATAAAGATATTTCCAAAGTACTGAAGGTCTTGAAAGAACCAACCAAAGGTACTATCAAGAAATTTTTCGGAAAATTGTTTGGTTTGTTTTAACTCTAAGGTGAAGAAAAAACTGAGTAGCAATGACATAAAGAGCGCTAGTCCAATCGTGCCAATGCTAGTCACGTAGGTCCAAATCAAGCCCAAACTATCTTGGATTTGGCTCGGTACGTTGACGGTGTGCATTAATTTAATGACCACTTCTCGAATTTGGGGATTAGTAATGCGTCGGGGATGTTGATAAAAGTCAACTAATTGTTTTGTGTATTTGGCTGCTTGATCAGCAATCGTTGGTAAATAATTAATCGCTGCATATGCAATTAAGCCTACCAATAAAGCATAAATGATAATCACTAAGATTGGGGTCGGAATTTTAAGTCGTCGCCGAATCGCGACCACTAATTTAGTTACTAAGAGCGTAAAGATGAACGTTAATAACACAGTCGTCATCAAATCACGGCAAAAGTAAACTACTGAAATAATTAACAGCAATACACAAATTCTTCTTAAACGGACATTATTAATAAAATTATTCCAATGTGTTTGCATCTATTTCTCCTATCAATTAATTAAATCGGTTTGCGTACTTTTCAGGGTTCGTGTAGACATTATATGGGTCAGTATCAGGACCATTAGAGTTATTTCCAACTGCCGGAGTAGAATTTGAATCACTATCAGTAAATCGATTAGCGTATTCCTGTGGATTCGTGTAAACATTGAATTTACTTAAATCAGTCTCGTTATTAGGATCCACATTGGTACTTACGGAACTCGCATCACTATTGGTTACTTGATTAACAGGCTTACTAATTTTTACATTCAGTGCTTTATCGTTTGATTTTTTTAAATCATTTGCCTTGACCACCACATCTTCGTAGTAAGCTTGCTTGATTTGCTCGTCTTGTAAAATTTGACTCAAGGTTCCATTAGAAAGCGCATAACTTTTAGCATTATGTTGTTCAACGGCAGTTTTATAAATTTCATTAAATTGTTGAATATTCTGATTTACTGAATTAATTAACTCAACTTTTTGTTGGGCTTGCTTTGCTAAATCAGTCGACCCATTTGCTGCATTCGCAACCATTTGAAACGAATCTTTCGCCGTTTGAAAATCATTTGCTTTTAGTTCACGTTCCCCATCCATAAACTTTTCCACTTGGCTCACAGAACCATTGGCAAGGTGCGAATCTGGTTTAGCCGAAAGCGCTTTTTTAAAGTCGGTTTTAGCTTGGTGGTAGTCTTGATTTTTTAAGGAGACGTTTCCTTTATCCAGATTGGTGCGGTACGTGGTTTCTTGATTGGCGTGATCGACGTACAGCCACCCGCCCACAGCAATTGCTACTACTAGGATAATCAATCCTGATATCCATTTCTTCATTAAACCCATTCCTCCGTACAAAAAATTAAAAGATTACGTTTACGTATCATTATATCATACACAGCCTTAATCTCATTTGATCCCAATCAAGCAAAAAAGCCCTAGCTTGTCAGCCAGAACTTTTTATTTTTAGAGAAACATTGCAAGGGCAAAAACTAACCCTAGTCCGATAATTACTGATAATGCCATGGAACGTGTCCAAAAGGCAATCGCAATGACGACGACACTAGAAATTAATTCAGGTAAATGACCCTGTAACGTAAAATCATAAGTTTTCGTAATAAATAAATCTTTAACTACCAAGGAAGTAAACAAACAAATTGGCACGAATTCCATCCATTCGTTAAACCACTTAGGAATTTTCCGGGTTCTAAAGATGTAGAGGGGAATAAATCGAGGTAATAAAGCTACAAAAAAACAAAGTATTACTAACAGAAAATGTTGCCATCCGTTCCATTCCATTTTTTATTTCTCCTCTAATCTTCTTTAGGCGATCCCGCTGGATTTTTGAACATCTTAATCCAACGACTCTTGTGGTGGGTTTTCATCCAACGACGTCTGAGATAGTTATCAATTAGGAACCCAATAAATGAAGCTACTAAGGTAGAACAAACTAATCCTAAGGTTGACTTAGTCAACGTCAAGAAGAAAATTGCTAAACCAGCAGCTACAAATGCAATTAAAATTTTCAAATAGGATTTAACCTGCATCACAATCATAAAGAGAAATAGCGCCGTTAACGCAAAATGAACGACCGTTAAATCAATGTGAATTGCGGTTCCAAGTAAACTCCCAATGACGTTACTAATGGTCCAAAAGGATAATGACCAATGCTCGATTTGAAGGGCATCTTTCGTCGTAAATTTCTTATCAGTGGAAAACTTCAAATAATTTACGGCGTAGTTTTCATCATTCATCGAAGCCGAAAATAAAAGGGTAAACCACGTACTTTGCCCGTGTAAATACTTCGAGAGACTCGAACCTAATAACGCATATCTTAATTCCAAGAAGAACAGCATCAATACAATTGTCAGTAATGGCGAATTAATCGTTAACATTGATGCAATTAAGAACTGGGCTCCCCCGGAAAAAACTAGTAGTGAAAGTAACAACGTGTTGAAAAAGTTAAAACCTGCTGCGTGCAATAAGATACCACTAGCCAAACCAATCGGAATGTAACTAATATCTAGCGGGAATGAAATCTGAAAGTTCCGGCGCCAGGCTGGAACTTCTGGATTCGCTACCATTTTTGTCAATTGAAATCCTCCAAATAGTGACTTCAGCTTAAATTATACTTTATATCCAATACTTTAATTATATTGTATGTAGCTCAAATAAAAAACCATTTAATCGATATTTGTTAAAAAAGTTTCTCGGAAACCGAATACAAAATAAAAGAGCTAACCTTGTGATTAGCTCTGTTGCATCGTTTGTTTCCCTTTAATCGGTAAAGTAAACACAAATGAAGTTAAGCGATCATTGGAAGTTACCTTAATGGAACCACCTTGATTTTGAATGATTTCTTTTACAATCGCTAACCCTAGTCCACTACCACCAGTATTAGTGTTGCGTGAACTTTCTTCCCGGTAAAACCGTTCAAAAATTCGTTCGGTGACACTTGCCGGAATTTTCTTACCGTCATTAGCAACCGTAAACTGAACCTGATCACCTTTAACTTTGGCACTCAGCGTAATCTTTTTTGCCCCTTCACCATAGGCAATCGCATTCGTAATTAGGTTATTAAAGATTCGCCCGACCAGTTCGGCATTTGACGACATCAACACATCTTTTTTTAGCGGTTTGACCACAATTTTGATGCCCTTTTTTTCCGCTTCTAACGCAAAAGAAGTTTCTAATTGGGTTAATAATTGATTAACATCAATCGGATTTAGCTCCAATTGCCGTTGTTTTAGATTATTTGCCTTAGTGTACTCAAATAATTGATCCACTAGCAATTTCATTTGTTGGGCTTTTTCGTAAGCAATCTTACAGTACTTCAACAAATCAGCTTCTGATTGGTATTGGTGCTCTTCAACTAACCCTAAATATCCAATAATCGACGTTAACGGCGTGCGCAAATCATGACTCACACTGGTAACTAGCTCATCTTTGGATTTCTCAATTCGCCGTTCATCTTCCATCGACTTAATCACATTATCAACCAAGAAATTCACGCTCGTAACCACCCGTTCGTTGTCTCCCGTGAGCTGAAACGGAATTTTATGTTCAAAATGACCATCTGAAATGTAGTGTAATTCATCAATGATGCGGCTAATTTCAATTCGTTTATAAATTCGAATTAAGCGCCACCACACCACTAAGCAATCAATCCCTAACATGATTAGCCAAAAGAGCCCTTCCCAACTAAGCAGTGGTTGTTGAAAGGGACCGAACGTCACGGATTGTTTAATGATGAAAATTCCATCCGTAACCCCTTGATTATTCCGAATAAAGTTAACCAAAATGTTTCCCACTGCAAAGTCGACTAAGAGCAGCAAGCCCATGGTTAAAAAACCTTCAATCCACAGTTCTTGGCGCTCATTGCGTTTAAGTTTGAAACTCGAATTCGTTTTCACGACTAACCTTCAACCTTGTAGCCGACACCCCAAACGGTTTTGATGATGTCTTTTCCATCAGTTGCTTCTTCAATCTTGTCCCGTAAATGACTCATGTGCACCATGACGGTTTTAGCTGAAATGACACTTTCTTGTTTCCAAACTCGTTCAAAGATTTCATCAGCGGAGAAAACTCGGTTAGGATGACTAGCCAATAAGTATAAAATGCCAAATTCGATGGCGGTTAATTGAATCTTAGTCCCATTTTCGGTAGTAACTTCGTGGGAATCTTTATTAATCTTAAGCCCATCAATTTCAATCACATCTGGTTCATCGTTCGTCACGTTGTTTTGACTACGCCGTAACAATGAATGAACTCGTGCCATTACCTCTAGCGGATTAAAGGGTTTGGTCACGTAATCATCGGCTCCAGAAGTTAGGCCTTGAATTTTATCCATGTCTTCTGTCTTAGCTGAAAGCACAATAATCGGAACTTGAGAATCTTTTCGAATTTCATTGATAACTTCAATTCCACTCATTCCAGGCATCATAATATCCAAAATTACTAAACCAATGTCACTATTGGTATGCAACATGGAAAGGGCTTCTTCCCCGTTATAAGCAGCAAGTGGAGTGTAACCTTCATTTTTAATGTAAATCTCTAATAATTGAGCAATTTCACGATCATCATCGACAACTAATATTTTCATAATTTAATAAATCCTTTCTGAATCTGACTTTTAATTAATTCTAACCAAAAGAATTCTCAAAAGAAAGTAAATGGCGCGATTATAAGAAAAACTTAGCAATTAAAAAAGCCCTTTTCCGCAGAAAAAGACTTTTAAAATTAGCGACGACCAGCGAATAAACCACTTGTAATCGTATATTTGGTCCGCATGTATAATACTCCAACTAAGGCTAATACCCCAATTACCACATCAACAATTGGTGAGACCACAGGATTCAAGCCTGCAGGTAATAAGTTAGTACCATAGAAGACGATCATCCAAATCATAAATAGTAATACCATCATGATTGAACGAATCAAACCATTATATTTGTGTTTTACTCCCGGCGCAAATAATTGGGTAATAACTGGCATCCCAATTCCAGCCACGACTGAAGAGAGAATGATACTCGTGATTCCTGCCACTCCTCCTTGTTTAGCTTGTGCTGGTGACACCCAAAACATGGCTGCATACATAAAACTAAAGAGAATTAAGAACCACAAAACGTTGTAACTTGCATCAATTACATAGCGTTCCCTAGTCATTGGACCGGCTGGTTTACGGGGTGGGTTAACCGTCAATGTCACTTTTTCAGTAACTGTTCCATAAAGCCCTTTCGCAGTAATCCCCTTCTTTTGGGCTGCGATAACTTCATTAATCATCGTTTTAATGGTCTCAGCTTGTTTTTCAGCTGGGACATTAGTTTCTGCTAAAGCAGCTTTAAACCGAACTAGGTATTCGATGTTGCGTTTCGTTAATCCTAACTGATCGAATTCTTCATAAGTCGCTTTTCGACCCTTGTTACGTCGCTGTTGGGCCGCTGCATTGCGTTGGTTTTTTTCTAAATCGCTCATGTTTTCTCCTATACGTTGAAACGGAAGTTCACGATGTCACCATCTTGCATGACATATTCTTTTCCTTCAACTCGTAATTTACCAGCTTCTTTCACTGCTTGTTCACTACCTAATTCGTCAAGGTCCGTAAATGACATTACTTCAGCTCGAATAAAGCCTCGTTCAAAGTCAGAATGAATAATTCCAGCAGCTTGCGGTGCCTTGGTGCCCTTTAAATAAGTCCAAGCTTTGGTTTCTTTTCCACCAGCAGTGAAAAAGGTTTCCAGGCTTAATAGTTTATAAGCAGCCCGAATTAATTTATCTAAACCAGGTTCTTCCACCCCAGCTGCATCCAAAAATTCTTGTTTATCAGCATCATCAAGTTCTGCAATTTCTTCTTCACTCTCTGCCGCAATTCCAATGGCTTCGGCGCCGTGATCATTCGCGTATTTTTTAACTGCTTGGAATAATTGATCAGCTTCAGGATCACCCATCGAGTCTTCGCTAATATTAGCAACGTAAAGCACTGGTTTAGAAGTTAATAAAAAGAAGCCTTTAACGATTTTTTGTTCTTCTTCATCTAAAGCAACATCGCGAACTGATCCACCAGCTTCGAGCACTGGTTTAATTTTTTCAATTACGGCTAATTGTTCTTTAGCTTCATCATCATTTCCCTTAGCAGCCCGTTCCACTTTGGCCAAGCGTTTATTAACCGCTTCCAAATCAGAAAGGCTCAGTTCTAAGTTAATGGTTTCAATATCAGCTACGGGATCAACTTTATTAGCCACGTGGGTAATGTTGTCGTCTTCAAATGCCCGGACCACGTGCACAATCGCGTCTACTTGCCGAATGTTTTCTAAGAATTTATTTCCCAGTCCTTCACCTTTACTGGCACCCTTTACAATCCCAGCAATATCAGTA
Organism: Fructilactobacillus frigidiflavus; assembly: GCF_044054575.1. Taxonomy (GTDB): domain Bacteria; phylum Bacillota; class Bacilli; order Lactobacillales; family Lactobacillaceae; genus Fructilactobacillus; species Fructilactobacillus frigidiflavus. Next base: position 884,945 of record NZ_CP168716.1, on the reverse strand, counting down.
AATTCAAAGGTCGTAGGTACCACCTTCTTAGCCGGAATCAATTCTTGAATTCGGTCTAACCGTTTATCAGGAACTTCCACCATTCCCACGTTTGGATCAATTGTAGCAAACGGATAGTTCGCCATTTCAGCTCCCGCTTTTGTAATCGCATTAAATAAGGTTGACTTACCGACGTTTGGCAAGCCTACAATTCCAGCAGTTAGTGCCATTTATCATTACCTCTTTCTTATTCTTCAGTATGTTTTTCTAAGACTTTTTTCATCCGTTTTTCGAATTGACGGCGGGTCATCATCACTAAATGATCACAACCTAAACATTCTAATTTAATATCAGCACCCATCCGAATAATTTCCCAGCGGTTCGTGCCACAAGGATGGGCTTTTTTCATTTCCACCACATCGTGTAGTTCGTACATAAAAATCGCTCCTTAGTCCAAATGAATATCAAGTAATGCCAAAATTCGCGTTAAATCAGCATTCGAAAGGTAGTCAATTTCAATCTTACCTTTGCCTGATTTAGGCCGAGTTTCATTAATCGCCACGCGGGTTCCAAATTTATCTTGTAACCGGTCTTCCCCTTCACGTAAATAGGGAGATTTTTTAAGTTGGTTAGTCTTTTTCTTCTTATCTGTCTTAGGATTCAAAGCGTTAATTAATTTTTCTAATTGACGAACCGTTAACGTTTCATCAGCGGCCTTTTTGGCTAATTTAATTAATTCAGTTTTATTTTTAACGGCCAATAAAGTCCGGGCTTGTCCCATTGAAAGTTGCCCTTTTTGTAACATCGTCTTCACTTCAGGAGGCAAGTTTAATAAACGAAGATAGTTGGCAATATATGGTCGGCTTTTGCCTAACCGCCGCGAAACTTCGACCTGGGTAATATCAAGATGAGTCATCAACATTTCGTATGCTTTAGCTTCTTCTAACGGATTTAAATCTTCCCGTTGTAAGTTTTCCATGACGGCAATTTCCATCATTTGTTCATCCGTCGCATCACGCACAATTGCTGGAATCGTTTCTTTGCCAGCTGCTTTGGAAGCTCTAAACCGGCGTTCTCCGGCTAAAATTTCAAATTTAGTTTCTTTTTTGTTGGGCTGACGCACGATAATTGGCTGAAAAACGCCCGATACCTTAATTGATTCAGTTAAATCATTTAAAGCACGCTTATCAAACTTCTTTCGTGGTTGATAAGGATTCGGAATTAAGTTTTCCAAATTCAACGTTTGGACTGCTTCATCGCTCAAATTGATATCATTGTCGTCAAATAAGGCATCCAGTCCACGACCAAGCCCTTTACTATTATTTGTCATTGGCAGCTAACACTTCCTTTGTCAATTTCATGTACACTTTGGCACCTTTTGATTTTGGATCGTAGTCAATAATGGGAAGCCCGTGGGATGGTGCTTCTGAAAGGCGGACGTTCCGGGGAATGATACTCGTGTAAACTTTTTCTTTGAAAAATTTACGGACTTCTTCGTTAACTTGGGCCCCTAAATTAGTCCGAGCGTCATACATCGTAAGGAGTACTCCTTCAATGTATAAATCAGGATTAAAGTGTTTTTGCACCAGGTGCACCGTATTCAATAATTGACTTAACCCTTCGAGGGCATAGTATTCACTTTGCACCGGAATTAAAATCGAATCACTGGCCGTAAAGGCATTAATCGTAATCAACCCTAAGGAAGGAGGACAATCAATCAACACAAAGTCATACTGATCATCAATCTGTTTTAACGCATTTTGTAATCGAGTTTCTCGGGCCATCTGGGGAGTTAACTCAATTTCTGCTCCAGAAAGTTGAATGGTCGCTGGAACAATGTCTAAGCCTTCCCGAGCGGAATGCATAATGACATGTTCAATTGGTTCTTCATTAACTAAAACATCATAAACATCTTGTTGAATGTCTTGTTTGCTAATCCCAACTCCACTAGTCGCATTGCCTTGGGCATCAGAATCAACAATCAAAACGCGTTTTCCTTCACTAGCTAAGCCAGCGCCCAAATTGACGGCGGTCGTTGTCTTACCGACGCCACCTTTTTGGTTTGCTAACGCAATCACATGTGCCATGGTTTATGTCCTCCTTTATTTGATGGGTTCTTTATTGGGTGTTCCAGCTTTACGCGGATATTTAATCGGCGTTTTTCGGACCTTCTCAATTACAATAATATGACGCTCTTCATCATTTTCTGGTAATTTAAACGAAAAATCTTCCGTTACTTTACCACCAAGTACGTGAATGGCCTTGGTAGCATCTGCTAATTCTTCTGGTGCTTTAGCAGCTTTCATTGCAATTAATTTCCCACCAATTTTGACTAAGGGTAAACAAAGTTCGCTCATGACACTCAAGCGGGCTAGAGCGCGGGCCGTGGCTAAATCAAAGCTTTCGCGAGTTTTGGAGCGACGACCACCGAATTCTTCAGCGCGGGCATGAACAAGGTTCACACCCGTCAAACCTAATTGACTAACTAATTTTTGTAAGAAAACGATTCGTTTGTTAAGAGAATCCACAATCGTAACTTGTAAATCAGGGTTCACAATTTTTAACGGAATCGAAGGAAAACCCGCCCCGGCACCCACATCAACTAAACTTTTCGCTTCCTTTAAATCAGAAACGTAAAAAGCAGGTGAAATGGAATCGTAAAAATGCTTAAGGTATACGTCATTGCGTTCCGTAATGTTAGTTAAATTAACGTTTTGGTTATACTCCACTAACAATTCAAAGTAGTCTTTAAATTGTTGCATTTGCTGGTCAGATAACGCAAACCCTTGTTTGGCTAACGCCTGTCTAAATTCTTCTGGTGTCATCTGAAACTCCTAACTTTTTTAATCGATCAATAGTTGCACATCTATACTCCATTATAACTAAATTTTAAACTTTTAGTTAGCTAGAAAACAAAAAAGATTGGAGATTATCCAATCTTTTTCAGTCAACTACACTAATTTATTAATGATTTTTTTAAATCTTCACTAGAAATGTTAATAACATCGTTTCCATCTTCAATTGCATTTCTAATGGCCATTTTTTTGATAATTGTATCGTTTAAGTTTCTAATCCAACGACCATTACTATTATCATTATTTTTTGATAAGTTATTTCTAACTAAATGGCTATACTCTTTTTCATCAACTTTATATTCATTATTGCTTAGTTGTTTCAAACCAATTTCAATAAGTTCATCAACTGTGTAATCTTCAAAATCAAAAATATTCGGTATTCTACTTTTCAATCCAGAATTGGAATTTAAAAAATTTATCATTTCATCAGTATATCCAGCAAAAATGATTACAATATCATTTCGATGATCTTCCATGAATTTTAATATCTCATTTATTGATTCAATTCCGTAATCATTAGTTCCTCCAGAGGATAGAGTATACGCTTCATCAATGAATAAAATACCACCTAGGGACTTTTCCAAAACGTTTCTTGTCTTAGTTGCCGTCTGTCCAACATATTCAGCAACTAAATCTGAACGCGTAACTTCTACAAAATTATCATTATCAATAATTCCCTTATCATATAGTAATTCACCCAATATCCTAGCTACTGTGGTTTTACCTGTACCTGGATTTCCTTGAAACAATGAATGTAAAGTAACATCAGAATTTTTTATTCCTTGATCCGCACGTTTTTTATTAAACTGTGCAACTGCGATAAATTCTCCAATTTTATATTTAACACTTTTAATACCTACCATTTCATCTAATTTATCAAATGGTGATATATCGTATTTTCCATGTATTTCTTCAGATGAATTAATTATACCATTAGAAGATGAGTCTATAGAATTAGTAGATTTAATATCATTAAACCACTCAATATCACATTCTTGCCCCTTTATTATAAAATTACCATTTGTATCTTCTGCTAAAGAATTTCTATTATTATCAAATTCAAGAACTACAAGTGTTTTTACATTATAGTCAATAGTATTTTCTAATCTAATATTAGGATCTGTGATTCTTCCAAAAGCAAGTGTATCTATATTTAATTTAGAATTTCCGTAAGCACAAAGATTTATTTTTTCATCATTTTTACCAATAATACTTAAAAGATCAGAAGTTATACTTGAATTATTCATACTTATATACTCATTAATAGCCGTATTATTAGCAATGATACTAGTTAACTCTGCATTTATTGAATCTACTATTAAATCCTTTGATACAAATTTTGTATCATTAAGTTTGATAGTTGTATATTTACTTTTATAATTTTTAATTCTTGAATTTTCAATATCGATAACTGATTTTTCGCTTGCATCTATTACATAGTACATAAGACATTCTAAATCAGAGTTTTTAATTTTTAAATTTGAAAGATTTCTAACTTTTAAAGCTACATTAACTTCACTATCTTCAATTAGAACATTTGAATTTTCAACAAAAAAATTATAAGTTATTTTACTGTCATCTTTTGAACTTAAAATTAATTTATTAAAATTCACATTTGAATTGTTTTGAACTTTAATTATATTTTTTGAATTAGAACTTTCATCATAATCTTTAAAAAGAAATGTATTAATATTAACATTAGATGATTCCATTATAGTTAATCCAGTACCATCAACATTAGTCATATTCATTGCTAAGTTGTTTAAAGTAACATTAGCTCCATTTTTAACTAATATTGGACTTATAAAACTATCTAAAAGTAATTTTCCTTTTTTATTATGAATATTACCAGAAATTGTTATATTTTTATCAATAATAATATCATCATCAAATAAACAATTGTATCCTGAATCAAGCACAATAGTATCACCATTTTTTGAAGCTTCAAGTGCATCAAAAAAATCCCAAGTTGTTCTTTTTCTAATCCAATTTTTATCTTTTCCAACTAAAAAAGTTGTCATAAATTTCTCCAAAAATCATTTCATTTTCCGAACTTGTTCCTTAAACCAGTCATTAAACGCTTGGGCATCAATATCCAGACAAACTTCGGCATTCGTTTTACCATCATGATAAGCGCCACGGATGTCAGCCACCGTTTCTCCATTGGCGGGACCTTCCGTTTGAATATCAATCCACAATTTTTTCGTCGTCATGAATTCAGGATGCAACAAGTAAAAAATGGTGTTCACGTCGTGCATCGCTACTCCATGTTCGTTCCGGTCACCATCACTGATAATCAAATCATGAAGCATTTGTCCGGCTGGATTCATTGTTTCAATCTCAGCTAGGGTTTCAGGAGTCACTAACGCCTTATTGGTAACATCTAAGCCAACCATCACAATTGGGACTCCTGATTGGTACATCATCTTGGCTGCCTCAGGATCAGTGAAAACGTTAAATTCGGCGGCACTCGTCATATTTCCTCGACCTAAAGTTCCACCCATCGCAACGATTCCGGTTAATTTAGCCTTAACTTCGGGATATTCGGCAAAGAGTAAAGCGACGTTTGTGTATGAACCAGTCGCCACTAACGTAATTGGTTCGTCACTGGCCATAATCACCCGGTGCATTGCTTGCACAGCTGTTTCTGAAAGTGGCTTCGGTAACTCACCTTTAAATTCATAACCCCGCATGCCAGATTCACCATGAATCCGAGCGGCATCTTCAAACGGTTTAATTAAGGGTTGATCAGCACCAGCAGCTACCGGAATTTGGTCGCCTTTACCAAAAAAATTAATGATTTTCAAAGCATTAATGGTCGTCTTATCAACGGTCACGTTTCCAGCCACCGTCGTTACTAAGGCAACGTCTAGTTCTAGATGATTAATTGCAACAGAAAGAGCCGCAGCATCATCGATTCCAGGATCAGTATCCATGATAATTTTTGTCATTAGAGTTCTCCATCAAGAAATTGGTGTTTTCCTAAGCCAAAACTAAAGTCTTCGGCATGATTAGTCGCAAAGACAATCATTAAATCTTCGGGACGCAAGTTCATTTCCCGTTGAAAGGCTTCGACAGCAGCTTTTGCGTAGGCTTTCTTTTGACCAGATGTCCGTGGCGTTGAAAGAATTTGAATTAAAATGACATCTTCAGTTCTTTCAATCCCTAGTCCAGCATCTAATAAACACATTTCGTAAGGTTCATGTTGCGTTACAATTTGAAAACGGTCATCGGCTGGCACCCCAAAAGTATCACGAGTCACATCATAAGCAAGTTGCATCACTTGTTTAATTTGTTCAGGCGTTCTTCTTCCTTTAACTAAATCAATTCGCATAAGTGGCATCTTATTCACATCCATTTCTTTTTATTAAAGTCATTTTAACATATTGAAAACAAAAAAGAGCGGCACGCGGCCACTCTTCCAAGTTTTTACCAAACAAAGATTCCTACAATTCCAGCTGACATTAATGAAACTAAAATCCCAGACAAGAATAAGTAACCAATGTTTTTCGAAATCATATCATTCTTTTTCCGATCAACAATCCCTTTCAAACAACCAATGATCATTCCAACCGTACTAATGTTAGCAAACGAAGTTAGGAAGACCGTTAATTCAGCTTGGAAGTGACGGCTAAAGATGTGTAAGTTGTTAATCTTAGGTGCAATTTCACCCATTACCACGAATTCATTCGTTACCAATTTAGTTCCCATGTATTGGGCAAATTGGAACGCATGGTTAACATCAAGACCCATTAACCAAGCAAATGGGAACATGATTACCCCCAAAATGTGTTCAAGTGATAACCAAGGATTAATCAAACCAAGTAGTTTACTGATTAAAGCAGCTAAAGCAACAAACGCAATTACGTTCGCTACGATAATCAAGATCAACTTACCGGCTCCTAAAATTGAATCCCCTAAGAAAGAGAAGAATGGTTCTTTGGCTGGCTTACCTGGCTTGTCAGCAACCACTTCTTCTGCAATTTGTTTATCATCAGCAGGACTACCAATTTCATAAATCACATCTTCGGCAGGAGTAACTTTAACCGGGTTCAAAAGGTTGGTAATCACAATCGCATTTAAAATGTTCAACGGAATCGCCGTTAAAACATATTCACCTGGAACCATTTGGGCATAGGCACCCACCATCGCAGCGGTAATACATGACATTGACATCATCGCAATGGTCAATACCCGTTCGGGAGAAATGCGTTTTAATTGCACACTTGAAACGGCCATGGCTTCAGTGTTTCCTAAGAACATCATTTCAACTGCGTAAAATGATTCAAACTTAGGTTGACCAGTTACGTAAGCCATTCCACGACCAATCCATTTGATACAGAAGGGAAGAATCCCAAAGTAAGTTAAAATATCAAACATTGGCACAATCATCAAGATTGGAAGTAAAGCGGCGGTAAAGAAGTTCATTTGCTTAACATGCACCCAATCGGGAAAAGCAAAGGCAATCCCCGTATAAGAAATGTTAATTAGCCATTGGAACCCTTGAGCGGCACCTTTCACGATGTCACGACCCCAACTAAAGTTAGTCAAGAAGAAAGCTAAGACTAAGTTAAGTACTAAAACAACTAAAACTGAACGCCAGTTAATGCTTTTCCGATTCTTAGAAAATAAAACGGCAATTCCAAGAAAGACAAAAACACCAAGAATATTAACGAGCAAATAAGTGTTCATTAGATAGATTCCTTTCGAAAATCAGAGTAATAATCAATGCAATCGTTACTTCATACAGGGTAATAAGCTATGTTTGGGCGAGACAACTTGATCTTGCAAGCCCATGGCCGCTAACACGGTGGCCCCTACTTCACAAACATAAGGTTCATCAGTGAAGTGGTGACAAGTAGAAGCGTTATCATGAATCATGACTGGTAGAATCTTATAAGTGGAAAAACCGTCACGAGAACGATTATCCCCAATTCGACTAGAAACGACCATCAATAAGTCATCATCGCGCAAGTTATTCATTAGATTAGCCAAGTGATGATCAACGACGGCGAGTTCATCGCTAAAGCCGTCAAAATCATCCGCTTCCGCTAATTCTTGTAACTGAGGCAATTGGGTGTAGAAAAAGCCGGCATCATTTTTTTCCAGTTGGTGATCAAGTTCGGCAAAAGCTTCTTCATCGGTGCTAACTTGATAAATATCGCTTAGTTCTTGCGAAAAAAGATAACTAACAAACTTGGAAATAATGATGGAACGCGTTTGTTTGGCCGTTTCTTCAAAGACACTTGAAACCCGATAACTCAAAGAACAATCAAACATTTCCCGTAAGCCAGAACAGGGTTTGTTCACGATACATCTCGTTCTGGTCAAGCCATACGTCGCCGCAATCTGCGGATTAACCTCTTCATTGTCATTAAAAAAGACGTTAAAGAACCCCAGCTTATGCAAAGCCGGCAACGCAAAATCCGATGACTGGTTGAGCACATGGGTCAAAATGGTATCATTATCTGAATTGTGTTGGGCAGACTCGTTGTCAGATCGAAGACCTAAGGCAGCTAAATCTACTAAAATTACTCGCTTATAACTCACTTTAAACCCTCCAAAAAGTAATCATCTGTCTCAATTATAAATGATGATTTTAGTTGTCGCAATCATTCCTTAAGAATTTCTGAAAAATAAGTTAAAATAAACTTAAATAATACGTATAAAGGAGTTTTATCATGTCTAAAACCGAAAGTTTAATTATGTTAGGTGACTCAATCACGAACGGATTTGATGGCCACCACGATTTAGAAAAAAACGTTTCCTACTATCTAAAGCAGCTTAATCCTGCTTTACAAATTACCAATGCGGGTGTCAATGCCGGCACGATTGTCGGTCGATCTGAACGGGATTTAACCTTTCAAGTCGACACGCACGACTTTAGAAACTATCAATTAGCAACGATTTTTTACGGCACCAATGATTTTGCCCATCGCGCAGAAACCCTGGAAATCCTTGGTAGCATTTTACAAACGAACCTCACTCACATCAAACAGGAAAATCCGCAAATTAAAATTTTTGGGATTCTTCCAATTAATCGCTTTGATGGCAGCATGGATAATTATTCCGTATCCGGTTTAGCCCAATATTCGTTTGCTGAATTACTAAATAAGTTAACCGAAGTTTATCACGCTAATCAAATTCCCGTTTTAAATTGGCGAAAAATTGCTCCCAATTTACTGACGATTAATAATTACGCAGAAAAATTAGGCGATCAACGCCTTCACCCTAATTCACAAACCTATGCGGAAATGGCCACGGTACTTAATCAATTTCTTAAGGAAAACGCAGCAAATTCAGCAAATTAAGTCTGTTATAATAAAAGAATCAATCTGATTTAAAATAGGAGCTTTTTGCCTAATGAATTTTAATGAAAATCCATCCCCAAGGGGTCATTTTTTCCAACGACAACAAGCGCACAACCTGAAACAGCACCACCGAAAACGCCAGGCTAAGTTTTACGCGATCATCGGTTTAATCGCTTTATGCTTCGGCAGTTGTTTGCTACTGTGGGTCTGGTTAAGTCCCTACACTCCCCAAACTGTGCCCAACAAAAACGCTCAACCTTTACAACTTAATACAAAAGTTAAAAGTGCCATTGTCGTTGATGCCAAAACAGGCCAAATCGTCGCCGAAAAAAATGCTCAACAACTGGTTGGAATTGCCTCCCAAAGTAAGATGTTAACGGCTTATGAAACCCTAAAACAAATTCATGCGGGAAAATTACACTGGCATGATGAAATTACCATCAATCCCAAAACGGACTGGTCCGCCAAAGATGACCAGGTTTATGCGCATTTAAACATGCACGCGGGTCAAAAAGTGACGGTCCAATCCTTATTTGATGCAATGTACACGAATTCGGCCAATGATGCTGCATTAGCGCTGGCTGATTTCATCAAACCTGCCGAACTTTCCCAATACCAAGCCTTAAATTTATGGGCTCGAGAACTTAATTTGACTAAATCACAGTGGTATAACGCTGCTGGTCAGGAAAACAAAGACGCCTTTGCCTTTCAAGTTCCCACTGCAGCCCCCACCGCGGAAAATAAAGCCACCGTCTTACAGTTAGCTTTTTTAGCTCGTAAAAACTTACAGCTTAACCCTAACTTGCGTTCTTATTATCACCGCAATCGGTTAGTTTATTACACTAATCACCGACAACGCCACGTCAAGCAGACCGAGTATCATCGTTTAAAAACTAAGATTCTTCCCCAGTTACAAAATCCCCTCAACTTGCAGTTTGAAGGTCTTAAAAGTGGTTCCACCCCTAACTCTGGTGGTGCCTTTACTGGCCTAATGAAAGACCAACAAGGACACGAGTTCATTACCGTGGTCAGTGGTTCGGGAAGTTATACTAGTCAATTTAATCGCTATCAAAATACCATTGATATCGTCAACGACGTCTTACGAAACCAAACTCCAGTTTCTAATCAAGCCGGACTTAAGTTTCACCACTTCAAACAAATTTATCCCTCGAGTACGCAATCACCGGTCTGGGTGAATAAATTAAAAACATCATAAAAAGCACCTGGAAAATTGATTAATTTCAATTTTCCAAGTGCTTTATTTATTTTTATCGTTTTTCCCGTGCTTTGGCTTCAGAATACCACCACTTCATTCCCGTTAAACTGTTAGCAAAGAAAATCATGTAGGTAATAAAGAGCGCCGGACTAGCAGTCCCCTGCTTCATCGAAGCAAACCACAAACAAATTGCCGTTAGATTGCCTAAAATCCAAACAATGTATTGTTCTTTTTTCAAGTTCAATTCTAGTAACGATCCCGTTAAGGCTAACGCTAAGGTTAGTGAATCCCAAAACAAGTTCGCGTCGTTGGTAAGGGAGAAGATGGCATAGATAATCCCCCACGCAATCCCAAAAAAGATGAAATATTTAATCCATTCCGTCCAGGATTTAAACGACTCCGCATGGATATCATTTTCCCATTTTGGATCTAAAATACAGAATAAATCTAAGAAAATTGCATAAATCAATTGTTCCACAACGTTGGCCCAGTTATGCGCTAACGCAGCAGAGGCAATTATAAAAATGGCTGATAATAAGCCAGCCCAGCCATTAATCGCTGACCGGTTTGAAATTCCACAAACACAAAGGACAGCTAAATTAGAACCAAAGAAACCAAAAATAGTTGGCCAAACCATCCCTGGTAACCCAATCGTGGTGGCTAAAATGTAACATTGCAATAAAAAGTTAATTGCAACAATCGCGTAAGAAATCTTACTCCAGCCCTTTAACTGCTCTAACAACCACTTAAAGTACCCCTTGCGAAAAACATTGTGCGAATACGTGGGCAAGTTCGTCAAAACTCGCTTGTAACTATCAAACATCCGTATCTCTCCCTTACAAATTTAGGTCGGAAATTAGTTTCCGCCTTGTCCAAGACTTGCGTCTCTTTTTTTAAACACAAAATCCATTTTAGCACGACAAACCGACGGCATAAAGATTATAATTGGAGTTAGATACTAGGTTTTAGAAAGGACTAACTATGCACAAAAAAAATAGCATTCCCTACAAATTTGATCAAGTCGACATCATGTCCAAAGATTATAACGAGCTCATCAACGCGGGTAATCGGATTGGCCTTGATGCTACACTCGATAAAATTGCTGGTTTTGATGCCCAACAACGGGACATCAAAAAAATTATGAACGTCCGGAATTCTTTGCTTTACAAAAAATTGCTTCATTTAAAACGGGAACGGATGTCAAAATCCGACTTTGCCTTTTATCGGGGTACCGTCGATATCATGAACTACGATTTAGACAACCACTACGCCAGTGGGATTAAAGCCTTAATCGGGGGCGATGCTCATTTAGGTAACTTTGGTTACTACGGTTCAGCTGAAGCCCAACTTTTATTTGATATGAACGACTTCGATGAATCCCATGTCGGTCACTGGGAATACGACGTCAAACGTTTGTTAGTCAGTGCCCTCTTAGTGGCGAAACAACAAGGTTTTGACATTGAAAAAGACGTCAATCCCTACCTGGAAAAAGTCATGAATACCTACCTAAATTCTTTGGTGCACTTGATGAACTTATCTGCTACGAAACGCTTCATCATGCCCAATACTTTACCCAACATCGCTTCGACCTTTGATGCGATTCATGATGATCGCACGGAATTCAACGATTCTTACTTAAAACTAGTTAACAAAACGGTCCAAAAAGCCCTTCGGAGTAATTCTGATTATGCTGTCCAAAAATATACGGAAGTCAAAGACGGCAAACGCAGATTCATTGAAAATAGTCCCGTTACCAAACACGTGGGCGACAAAACTTACAGTCGTCTAACGAAAGGTTATGCCCACTATCTCAAACACACGCGCAGCGATGTTCACCAATTCTTAGCTAAATTTAGCATTGTGGATATCGTGCGTCATAGTGTTGGAGTGGGAAGTGTTGGAACGCTTTGTTACTTAATTTTATTAGAAGACCCAAACGGCAACTACATTGTGTTACAAGTTAAACAAGCCCTTCCCATCTACCAAAACGAAGAAATTTACACTGATAAGCATCGTTCTTCTGGAGAAGAAATTGTAGAATGTCAACGCATTTTGCAAAGTTCTTCTGATATCTTTTTAGGCTACTTTAACACCAAAAAATACAGTTTTTATGTCCGTCAATTCAAGGACATGAAGGGTTCCATTAAACTCGAAAAACTCGACTGGGCCGCTTTTTGTGATTACGTTTCGGTCTGCATGAGTCTCTTAGCGCGCGCACACAGCCAATCACAAACCTTCCCCATGATTATTGGTTACCTTCAAAGTCAACCTTGGATGAACAAGGCCTTCGTGGGCTTTGCGAATAACTACCTCAAACAAGTTGAAATTGATTACGCTACTTTTATTAAAGGAGAAAAAGATGGACACGACTAACCTTTATGAAGGAAAATGCTACAATCGCGATTTAAGTTGGCTCCTATTTAACCGCCGCGTCATCGACTTAGCCAACCAAAGTACTACACCATTTAACAACAAACTTGCCTTTTTAGCGATTGCCGCCAATAATCTGGACGAATTTTACAGCGTTCGAGTTCCTAGTTTACAAACGCAGGAATATCTAACTAAAGATGGCGTTGAAGCTAAATCGGGCGAACGTTATTCCAAAATTTTGAAACGTTTGCACAAACGCAACGAACAAAACTTTGAAATTCAATACAACTACTATGCTCAACTGGATAAACAACTGTTTGAAAATCGCTTTTGTAACCTCACCAGTTATCAAAATTTAGATAAAAACCAAACGGCAAAAGCCAATCAAATCTTTGATCAACGAATTCTGCCCTTTTTGAGTTTTACCACTTATGATGGCAACTATAATTTAGACTTTCTCAAGAATAAGCGGATGGCGCTGGGAGTATCAGTCAAAATTAAGGATAAACGCAAAATTAGAATTGTGCCGATTCCGACGGATTTTGATCGCTTAGTCAAAATTAAAGGTGACGCTGACTTAGACACCTACATTATGATTGAAGATTTGATTCGCAATAACTTATCAAACCTTTTTGATGACGGAAAAATCCAAGACATCGTGACTTTCCGGATCATCCGGGATCTCGATGCTTCCTTAGATGTCGAAAAAGACGACAACAACGCTGATACGATTAATAACCTGCGCCACTACTTAGCTGATCGGGAAAAAGGTCGGATTACGATGTTTGAAGTCGAAAAAACCACGGACTTGGACCCCAGCTTTGTTAAATCATTTATGAAGAATTTCAACATCAATAAACACAGCCTTTACATCGTTAACGGCCCCGTTGATTTAACCTTCCTCTTTAAAATTGTCAAACGCCTTGCGAAAGAGCATCCCAACCTCAGCTACCCTAAATTTAACCCAGCACAATGGGATGACCAACACTCGATGTTGGAATATTTAGACCAGCATGCCCTATTGTTACAATACCCTTATGATTCCTTTGATCAATTTTTACATTTTCTAAAAGCCGCGATTGCTGATCCCAAAACAGTTGCCATTAAACAAACCATTTATCGGGTTGCTCATCAATCTAAGGTCATCGAGTTATTGAAACAAGCCGCCCAAAAAGGTATCAAAGTGACCGTCATGATTGAACTTCGGGCTCGGTTTGACGAAGCGAACAATCTAAAAATTACCGGTGAACTCGAAGATGCGGGTTGTAACATTGTTTTTGGGAAAAAGTTCATGAAGGTGCACAGTAAAACTTGTTTAGTGTTAACTGATGATGGTCCCGAACCAAAAGGCTACGTGCAAATCGGAACCGGTAATTACAATGAATCAACTGCCCAACAATTCGTTGATTTAAGCCTCTTCTCAAGTGGTGCGAAATATGTAAAAGATTTAGCAGCCTTCTTCAATTACTTGGAACAACCAATTGTTGATCCACCAAAGTATGAAGTGTTAACCGCTTCTCCTCACCGAATTGAAGACATGGTAATTCAAAATATCCAACAAGTAAAAAAATACTACCAAGCAACTGGAAAAGGTCACGTCTTCCTAAAGGTTAATTCTTTAACCGATGTCGATGTGATTGCGGCCATTTACGATGCCGCTTCGGTAGGAGTCCCCTTCCGCCTAGTGGTGCGAGGTGCTTGTTGTTTAGAATTAGGCGTGTGTGGACCGAAAGAAAACATCGTGATTTCAAGTATTGTCGGCGAACTATTGGAACACAGTCGAATTTATGCCTTTTACGATGAAACAACTTCTTACTGGATTTCATCTGCTGATTTAATGACCCGAAACATGGATAACCGAGTTGAATTAGCGGCTCCAATCTTAGCCCCCGACCAAGTGGATCAAATCGAAAACATTATTAATGTTTATTCCCAAGACGACGTCGATGGTTTCTTCATGAATGATAAGGGAGAATACTTTAAGTACGAAAGTCCGAAAGGTAAATCAGCCCAACAAACTTTCATTCATGAGATTGGCAAATATAGTCCTGTCTTTCCACCTGAATCATTGTTTGAGAAAGTTACTAATCGTTTCAAGCAAATTTTTAAATAGTATTAAAAAAGAAGCCTAGTCCGTGTGGATTAGGCTTCTTTATTTTCGTTTAAAATTTGTTGTAACTCGGCAGTTGTCGTAGCTCCTAAGTTTACTAAGCGATTCAACTGGGGATTTAATTTTTCGACCAAATCTTTGGGTAAATAAGCCGCTAGATAGGGTTGATATTGCCAATTGGTTTTGCCTGGAACATGATTTTGAACGTACCAATCATTAACTTGTTGCGCTAAAATTTGAAAACCCGGAAAACCAAATTGCCGTTTCGTTTCGTAAGTAATCAACGCGTGTAAGATCAAATGCTCAATTAAATTACAATACACCAGCTGTTCCTTTAATTGATAAGCATAGGGATAACGATAGTGCATAATGAAACGCGGATTACTTAAGTTCAAGGCCTTGATTTCATCAATATGATGACAGTATAGCCCTTCCTTAATCCGACTAACCCCCTTAGCTTTCGTGAGTGTTTTATTAACCCCACTCAGAAATTTATCATAAGCGGCTTCAGTGAAATAATTGTGTTCAGCTGAACCATATTTTTCCAATAAAGTCGATACGGCTTCCGCATAGGTCATTTTTGATAAACGTACATACTCATCATATTTTTCCGTTACATCCATTGTTTTACCCTCCACTTAATAACTCGTGGTCAATTCCTTTAACTTTTTGGTAAGGTAGCCCACGTTATTTTTGTGAGCTAAAACGTAAAGCACGTCGCCCGGTTTAATTTTAGTTTTACCGCGCGGAATAATGGTTAAATTCCCCCGCTTAATGGTAATTAAAATTGATTCACCCGGCCACTTCACGTTTTTGACAAATTCATTAGCAAGTTGACTGTATTCATAAACTGGCATTTTCACTAAATCAGTAGGCTCATGGGAATCAAGGTAACGTTTAACCCGCGTCAAGCGTTCAGATAAAGCTTGATAAATTGGTTGACTGCCTAACCAATCAGATGATAAGTAAGCAATTAGAACCACGATTGCCAGTGACATAAAGTTATGCGTGCTCCCCACTAACTCCGTAATCAAAATAATCGAGGTAAATGGTGCTTTACTAACTGCCGTAAAGTAGCCCGCCATCCCAAAGACAATAAAGTTATTGAGATAAACGCTATCCAATAATCCAATTTGGTGCATTCCAGTGCCAAAGGCCGCCCCAATCAAAGCGCCAACTGCTAGAATTGGCATAAAAAATCCGCCTGGAAGTCCCGCGCCGTAGGAAATCAAGCCAAAGCCAATCCGTAAAAGTAGATAAAAGACGATTAATTGTAAAGGATAACTGTGCGTTGAAACCATCATAATCAGTTTGCTTCCTCCGCCAACGGAAGCTGGAAAGTACATGCCAATTGGAATAACTAACAAAATCGGAATCAAACAGTAAAAATACCACGGAATTAACCGAATTTTGGCATACCACAAGGGAAAATCTAATAAGCCCCGGTTATAGAAATAACCTAAAACCCCTAAAACTAAGCCAAACGGCAGCAATTTCCAATAATCCATCGGTTGAAAAACTTGTTTATAAAAAATGGGTAACACAGGGGTTAAGCCAAAAACGTTCAAGGAAACAAAATTGGCGGTCACGGCTCCAGTTAGTGCCGATAACCACACTGTCGGCTGAAAGTTACGGTAAATACCTTCCATGACAAAGAAAGTTCCGGCTAGCGGTGCGCTAAACGTGGCCGATAACCCAGCCGCAGCTCCTGTGGCAATCAAAAGCCGTCGATCAGAACCGTGTTGCTTAAACCCTTGGGCAACTCCTTGACCAACTGCTCCCCCTAATTGAATCGAAGGACCTTCACGCCCCATAAAAACTCCGGTTCCATCCGTCAAAACTCCGGCAACAAACTTCCGCCAGAGAACTGAGAACCAGTTCATTTCTAAGTTACCCGCTAATTGCGCTTCCACTTGGGGAATTCCCGATCCTCGAATGTTGGGATTCCCACGCATCAAAAGCCCAACGATAATGCCAAGGCCAATGAATAACGGAATGATTAACCATAAGAATATCAAATGATGATTAATCATGGCATAACCAGTTAAACTCCATTCAATTCCTTTTTCGATTAAAAACCGAAAGGCCGAGATAACTACCCCGGTTAAAATTCCAATTAAAGCACTAATTCCGACAAACTGAAGATTTTTTCTTTTTGAGTCCATCATTTCATCTCCAAAAAACTTAATACTTTAATTGTAGCAGTTTGAAAGCAAAAGGTAGTTATTTTTTCGGCTTACGATTGTGCCAAAGATCATAAACAATTATGACCACAATCACAAAAGAAACTAATACGTGAATTCCGCCAGCTAAATTACTACTGAGCCCAAAGTATTGCAGGAGATATTCATTTTTAAATGAATGAAGTGTACTAGAAATTAAACCGATAACGCAAATTGAAAAAGTAAAAATTAAAAAAATAAATTTTTTATTCATGCTAAATCTCCATTTCTCTAAATTAAAATCATTATACCAGACTTAAATCAGCCTCCGAAACCCAAACATTCCCTTCATTTTACTTAAATTATAAAAAAATTAGCTAAAATTAAAACTTTTTTCGCTAATTTTTAGGCCAATTTCACGATTTAAGTAACCAGATCACGGACAATTTTAGGCTAACCTACTTAAAACCATTCACGATTAACCAATTTAATCAAAAACACGAATATTTTATCACATCATTTGCTAATAAAACACGAAAGTGGAACGTTTAAAATTAAAATACGAAAATAGAGTTGCATAAACGAATATCAGATGATACTATAGTTCATGTACTCAAGTGAAACAAATCATTGCTGTGTAGTTCAGTTGGTAGAAACACCTGACTGTTAATCAGGATGTCGTTGGTTCGAGCCCAACCACAGCAGTTGATCATTAATTGATCAAAGTCACAAACATTGACGTGTAGTTCAGTTGGTAGAAACACCTGACTGTTAATCAGGATGTCGCTGGTTCGAGCCCAGCCACGTCAGTTAGCAACATGATTGCTAAGTAACAACATTCTTGCTGTGTAGTTCAGTTGGTAGAAACACCTGACTGTTAATCAGGATGTCGTTGGTTCGAGCCCAACCACAGCAGTTAGTAAAAGTCGTGAGTTCATTGAACTTGCGGCTTTTTTGTTAGCTTCGGAGTATAATATTCATATTCAAATACTTAAAAAGGATTGCTTATGTTTATCAATATCGGAATTAATATTTTCTACCTTTTCATCTTTTTAGCAGTTGTCCTGATTGGCTTACCCCTGCTTGACGGTCTCATTAGTTATTACTTAGCCCGTAATTTAAAGGGCTACATGGTTAATAACTTCAGCTTTAAATCACAATACTGGCTCGGTGGTTTAGGCGTTATTATTCATGAACTAGGTCACGCGGCTTTTGCCCTCATTTTCGGCCACAAAATTACCCAAATTAAATTATTAAACTTCCATCCAGAAGATGGAAGTTTAGGCAGTGTCGAGTCTAGTTATAACCCCCGCAGTTGGTACCAAACTTTGAGCAACTTTTTCATTGGTTTAGGCCCTCTCTTTAGTGGCTTGCTAGTCTGTTGGTTATTAGTTAAATTCCTGTGTCATCCAATTTACACAGCTATTCCAGTCGATGAAGTTAATCAACTAAGTCCCACCAACATCATTAATTTTATTGTGCAAATTACCACCACTTGGTTAGGAAACATCACAACTGCTTTTCTAAATGCTGGAATCGTTAACCAGCTCATTTTAATCATCTTAATTGGGATGATTAGTTCGACCGTCTTTAGTTTATCTAGTCAAGATTTACATTCTAGCTACACCGGCTTACCTAGTTTTTTCATGGTAATTACGGCCCTTAGTATTATCGGTGGTTTTTTAGAGAGCATCAGTCTTACTTTTCAACTAACCCTAAATCGTATCCTATTATTAATTGCCGCTTTATGGTTAATCTTACTGATCCTAATTTTCGTCTGCTTGTTACTTAGTTTAGTAGAAATGTGGTTAGGTAGTTTGCTTTTGCGGATTAGATAGAAAATTCCTTACCACAATTAGTTCCCCAATCGAATTCCTTTTGTTTTGGGAGCTTTACTTGATTACCAAATTTTTGCATTAATCGAGAAGTTCCATTTTTAACTAAAATGGCATTATTTTTATCATCATATGATAGTTGAACAATTTGATTTGCTGATTTATCAATCCCAAGCTTCTTTAATAAAGAACTTGGAATTAAAATAGCTTGCGATTTACCGTGTTTTATAATACTTGTTTTAATCATAAAAATTGCTCTCCTTTAAAAAACTATGTTAAAATATAATCAACAAAAAAGGAAGAGAAGTTGCAGCATCTCTTCCCGATTGCAAGTCAGTGTGATTAGGCCAATCTTTATGATTGGTCTTTTTTTATTGCCGTCTAATAATTATCTAGCTTTAAAAACTATATGCGCTAATTGAGAAATGGCAATGATAACGATGATTCCAACACATTTCCATATAATAGACTTAACCCCATAAATTATCCATAAAATCATCGCAACTACTTCACAACCGAAAATAAAATATTTCATTTAATAAGGTCCCCTCTTACTTAAAATTGAAAAATCAATAAAATCATTTACTGTTTTTTCAACACGTGGCATAAATTTATCTAAAGATTCATGTGATGTAACATAAGTCATAACAGTTCCATGTAAAAAGTAAAAGATTCCTCTGGTTAAACTTAAAGTTTCATCATCTTTAATGTCATTGGGTAAAATTTCTATAATTGATTCTTTGATTATCTTTAAAATTTTCACTCTAACAATATTTACCTGATGCTTGAAATCATCTTTATCAATCTTTTCTCCATTAAAAGTACTTAGCAGAGGATAAAATTGCTTCTGCTTAAGCCCAAATTTTACATATGATAAACAAATACTTTTAAATTTTTCAGAACTATCAGCAGCAGAATTATTTATCATGTTCAACTCCTCATATAATTTTTGTAATGGTTCATAAGCAATTTCATTAAACAATTCATCTTTATCTTTAAAATATAAATAAATGGTCGTATGCGAACAGTCTGACTTTTTTGCAATGTCTCGAACTGAAGTATTTTCAACTCCATTTTCAGAAAATAGTTCTTTGGCAGCTTTCAGTATTTTTGTTCTAGTTTCTTTGCTATTTTTCATTAGTGATTTTCTTCTTTTCCAATATAATTTGTAGGCAAAACATGTTCTAAAATGGTATTTATCAATGCAATTACTAAGTAAATAACTCCCATTTTTTGAGAGATACATACATAAGTTAATAATCCTGTACCACCGAAAATCACAAACTCACTAAAAATTCTGCCAATTTCATTTAATCGCTGATTTGATTTAGGAGCCATAAAGATCCACCAATAGATTACAATCAAAACTGGTGAAATTACTTCAATACTTAAAGAATGAAGATTAATTCCTGATTTTATGATTAAACAGATGGTAAATACTTCACAAAATAAAAATCGCACAACATCATTTAAATTTTTTATCATAATTTTCTCCCTAACTTAATTATTTTGCCAATATTATAACCACCGGTTAGTAACCAGTGGTTATAATATACATCTTCTTTAAAATAACTGCAACAAATACAAAAGCTCGCCTTCCAACGAAAGCGAGCTTTTTTGCTATTTAAATGGATTATAAAAACGACCGTCATTAACATTGAATAACCAAAGGGTTAAAACAAATAACAAAATGGCTACCCCGACAATTACATAATCACGACCACGAAATGGTAGTGAGGCATACCAAGTTCGTTTCTTTTTACTACCAAACCGGCGTAATTGCATGGCTGTACTAATCTTATCAATATTTTCAAAACTCGATAAAATTAGCGGAATTACAATGCTGATAATTCCTTTTAACCGAGTGCTTAACTTAGCTTTTTTGGAGAGTTCGACTCCCCGAGCTTGTTGAGCATCGGAAATATCCCAAAAGCTATGTTGAATATCAGGAATATAACGTAAAGTTAGCGAAACTGCATAACTAATTTTGTAGTTAATTCCCATACGATTCAAACTCGAAGCAAACAGACTGGGACTGGTCGTCATAATAAAAACTAACGCCAATGGCACGGTACAAACGTATTTCAACGCCACATTAAACAAATAGAAAATTTCTTGCGTCGTAACGGTAAAGTAGCCAGCATGTAATAAAATTGTCTGACTTCCATACAAATGAGCTCCGTAACTTGGTGAAAAAACAAAGACCATAATTACGTTTAAAATTGAGAAAAAGCCAATGAATTTCACTACAAAAGCAACTTGCCGCCACTTCAAACCCGACAAATGAAAAATAACTAAGGAAAGTAACGCAATGGCAAACAGAAAACGCGTATCAAAGGTTGTCATACAAGCAACTGAAACTAACAGGAAAAATAATAATTTAGCAGTCGCATTCAAATGATACAAAATGGTATTGCCAGGATGAAACCCAATAGTCTGATCATCATTCATTTATTTCCCTCCTTCTTCACGTGCTTGCGTTGCATAAATCGTTTCACTAACCGTTCGTCAGAAACGCCAACTTTTTCGGCTAGTTCCGCTAAACTAGTTTTGGCTAAATTAGCTGCTTTAATTAAATCATCATTCGCTAAAATCCCAAAAGGTGTCGTATCAGCTAATAATTTACCGTTACCAAACACCAACGAACGGTCCGTGTATTCCGTCATTAATTGCATATCATGCGTAATAATCGCAATTGTGATGCCTTGTTGATGTAACTCATCTAAGAAACTCATAATTGCCGTATAAGTTTCCCAGTCTTGTCCAGCTGTTGGTTCATCGAGAATCAATAATTTAGGATTCAAAACTAGGATGGACGCAATTGTCACCCGTTTTCGTTGCCCATAACTCAAAGCACTAATCGGCCAGTTCCGAAAGGGATATAGTCCACAAACTTTTAAAACCTGAGCGACTTTTTCATCAACCTTTTCATAATTTCGTAAACGTAAGCCCAAAGCAACTTCAGCAAAAACTGTCTTTTGCGAAATCATTTTATTAGGATCTTGCATTACAAAGCCAATTTTTTCGGCAATTTCTTTAATTGATTCGTCAGCTAAATCATGACCCTTCCAGTCAATTGTTCCAGTACCGCGTAAGAAACCACAAATCAATTTCATCATGGTTGACTTACCCGCTCCATTTTGTCCCACGACACTAACAAAGTCACCCTCATTAATGGTAAATGAAACATATTGCAATGGATTAGAATGATTAGCATTATATCGGAAACTAACATTTTTAACCGTTAAAAGTGGTTTGTCTGATAAATGAACTGGAGTCGTCTTTCCAGCTTCAACCCAAGCTCGGACTTTTTGTTGATCAGTTTCAGTTAACGCTAAGTCACTCAAATTATCAAGTTGTTCATACTGTTGTAAGTCAACTCCAGCAGCTTTTAAAACATCAATATACAAGGGTGGTTCAATTCCATTTTGTTCCAAAATATCAGAACGTAATAAGGGTGTGACAGCCGAATCACTAACGATTTGCCCTTCATTAAAAACCACTACTTGATCAACGGTTTGAGATAACACTTCCCCTAACCGATGTTCGATAATAATGACCGTGAACCCTAATTCTGCTTGCAGACGATTGACTAAAGCTAAAATCGCCAAACTAGATTGAGGATCAAGATTAGCTAAAGGCTCATCTAAAAGTAAAATGGGAGCATTATTCACCAACACTCCTGCTAAGGAAACCTTTTGTTTTTGACCGCCAGATAAAGCTTGCGGTGCATTACTTAAAATGTCAGTAATATTTAATTTCTCAGCCCATTCTGCTACAATTTTGTGCATTTTAGTTTGAGGGACTTCATCATTTTCCAACGCAAACGCAATATCTTCCGCAGCCGTTAATCCCGTAAACTGACTATCAGGATCTTGTAACACCGTGGAAACCGAAAATGAAAGTTCAAATAACTCAGTTTTACCAACTGGATGACCAGCAACGGTCGCACTACCGGTAATTTCTCCAGCATCAACATTGGGAATTAACCCATTAATGCACTTGGCAAGCGTTGACTTACCACTTCCAGAAGGACCCACAATTAAGACTTTTTGACCAGGCTGAATCTGTAAGTTCAGGTGCTGTAGACTGGGTTCAACTTGACTATTATATTTAAAGGAAAAATCATTAAATGAAATAATTGGTTCCGTCATCGTCGCCCGTCCTATTCTTTGTGTAAACTATCTTTTTTAACTCGTGTAGCCGCATAGGCTTTAATCAAAATTGTTCCTAAAATAGCGACAGAAATACTGTCTAAAGTAGCTGAAAGAATACCTTGAAAGTAAACTTTGTTGGCTGGTTCACTGTAAATTAAAATATCTAAAGTTGGGGCAATCAATGCCCAAATTACAAAGTTCGCAATCACTTGAATTACGTTAAAACTAAGAATACTCTTGAATCCAAAAATTCCTTCGTTAACTTTGAACTTCTTCCCGGCTAACCCAATTACTAATCCAAATAGTGCGGAACAAATTACCCAGCTCCACCAAGGGT
Organism: Fructilactobacillus frigidiflavus; assembly: GCF_044054575.1. Lineage (GTDB taxonomy): Bacteria > Bacillota > Bacilli > Lactobacillales > Lactobacillaceae > Fructilactobacillus > Fructilactobacillus frigidiflavus. The sequence continues at coordinate 861,613 of NZ_CP168716.1, read as the reverse complement.
TACCAAACATTAAGAAGTCATTTAAAGCATGACCGATAAACCCAACGGAAAACCCAACGACGGGTCCGTAAATTAAAGCAAATAATGCTAAGAAAGCATAGGTGGTAGCTAAGTTAGTATTGGGAAATCCCGTGGGAATTGAAGCAAAGCGGTCTAAAACCACAAAGATTGCTGAACCAATTCCAATCGCAACCACGTTTTTAACTGATAAATTTTTCATGTCTATTCTCCTTTTACTTTTCGTAAATCAACTTTCCAATCGTTTCCAATTCCCAAATCAAAAGTATCCGCAAATGATTGTTGATTTAGTGCTAACCCAACGTTTACTAATGAATTAATGTAAATTAGGGGTTCACCAAAGGCAACATCAGCGAAAGTCTTTACGAATTTAATGTTCTTTTCAAAGACCGCTGTTCCCCGATGAGAAATTACAACGTTAAAGACATCACCGTATTGCACATCATCATTTTCAAAGAAACTGAACGGAATGTTCGTCCAAACTGATCCGTAACGAATATCTAGAACATCAATATTTCCAGAAACTTCATCGCCCAGATTAACGGGTGGAAAAACGTTTAACTTGCGAATCTCATCAGCATCAAGTTCCTTTTTAAAGTGGTCAAAATTCGCATTATCGGTCGCTAATTGAGCACCGTTATAAACGTAAACATCCCGACCGTGGAAAGTATTACTCTTTTCGGAACCAGGTAAACGATCGGTGGTTTCATCAATTTCTTTGACACTTTCAATTCCAATATTTTCCGCGATATGAGTAATCGTGCCATTATCAGGAGTAATAATGTATTGTCCAGTTTTTGTCTTCACGGCAATACTCTTTCTGTTGCTCCCTACTCCAGGATCAACAACGGAAACAAAGACCGTTCCAGCAGGCCAATACTTAACCGTTTGATAAAGACGATAAGAGGCCGTCCAAATGTCGTATTGGGGAATATTGTGCGTTAAATCATAAATATCTAAATCAGGGTTAATCGTCTTTGCCACACCATACATGGCACTAACTGCCCCATCATCTAAACCAAAATCAGTTTGTAAAACTAAAGAATGCTTTGCTACCATCGTAAATCCCTCTTTCTTTTCTAAGATACGTTAATTATACGGTTAAATCTTAACTATAACAACATTCAAAGGTAAGTAGTTCGCTTTATACTAAATAAAAGTCATAAAAAAACAGCCGCCCTCGATAAAAGGACGACTGCGCGTGTTACCACCTTAATTTGTGTACTTCTCGCAAAATACACCTCAGCAAGTTACTCAAAACTCAGAATAACTTTGTATTAGTAACGAATACAAACCCGTTACTAGCTAAGATAAACTCGTTCGCTAGTAAGACCAATAAAAGCCCATCTTCGAAATCACGACTTCATTCCTTCACACCACCCAGAAACTCGCTTACAAGTCAGTGAAATCTACTCAACTTTCGGTCATATTTGATTGTTTATTATGATATAGGTGAATTAAGGAGTTGTCAATGACGATTTTAAACAATGTATAAAAAATTTATTTATATTTGCTTACCAATTCATCTGTTTTTCTAGCTTCTTTTTCTTTATCATAATGATATTCTCGCTGTATTTTAACAACTTTTTGTTTTATTCGTCTCTCTATGTCAACATTATAAATATCATTACAACCGTCTATTTTTTGTTCAAATATTTCTTGTGCTCTATGTGCATACCACATCATATTCTGTTTCATTAGTGGACTATCGATCAAAAACATTTTTGTAAATGATTTTTTCCCAGTTATTTCCCACCTGTTATCAAAAGCAATAGATTCAACCTCAAATTCATGACTTATATAATTTTTGATACTTTCATCCGCATCTGGAAATCTTATTTTCAAATATTTCCCTTTAATTTCACTATCTTGCTTACACAATTTATATACTCTTCTTTCGTTATATTTACGTGCCATCGATTTTGCCCTTTTTTTACCCCTATACCAAAAGCGATACGTTGTTCCACTTCGTAAATAAACTTTACTACCATTAAAGGAAAATCCAAGATAACTAAATACTTTATTTTTATTATTTTCATCCAAAATTTTTCCATCTGAAAATTGTAACAATTTAGTCTTTTCTTTCTTTATTTTCAAATAAAGAGTTTTTTTACTTTTTTGTATTATTTCATTTTTCAAATTTTGAATTTTATCATAGTCAGTAATACTAACTTTAGGTATAACAAACACAAAATCATCTGAATACCTTTGATATAATCCACTATATTTTTTTGATAATTCACTAGCCCATTCATCAAATTCAATCATATATATATTAGCTAAAACTGCACTTAATGAAGTTCCCTGTGGAATTCCTTTATAATTTTTTTTGACTTTTAATTTCTTATCATGGATTAACTGGTCTAATTGTTTTCTACCATACCTAAGTGGTAGACCATTCTTATTTATACAAGTCTGTCTAACATTTTTTTCATCAACAAATCTAAACTTAGTAATTTGTTTAAAAACAGTATTCCATTCATTGTTTAAATTTTTATCACCATTTACAAAGGAAAGTACTTCATTATAATTTTTATTTAACAAATAGTGGTTTAAATTATCAAAAAAAGAAGAAAAATCACCTTTAATAATCCAACAATCTCTATTTGTCCAAACAAAATCAATGACTCGTTTTGCCCCATTAATATTTGAATTGTTTTTCCTATAAGCAACTACAGAATCAGAATATTCTTTATCTTTAAGATATTCTTCATAACATTCAGAAAGAACTCTGCCATAAAACAAATATATCAAAGCATCCTTATGCGAAGTTAGAGAAATATTTCTATTCTTCTTTTTAAGATGTCGCCAAATTTCATTCCTTTCGTTTCTATCAGTAACATATCTTGTATTACTAATAACAACTCTTATTAATGGTGTAAATCCAAAATGTTTTATAAAACTATCTCCATTTTTGTATATTTTTACTAAATTTCTAGAAAAAGAATTTTCAGTAAGTGGGTAATCAAAATGTTTATATTTTTTTAATTTGGGAATATTATTTTTTAAATCTTCATATACATTTTTCCTTATTTTTTGTAATTTATTTTCATTAGTCATAAAATAATTTTTCTCCAAAAGAAAAGCAACTATAGCCACCAATCAACGAAACTTTGAATTGGACCATAGTTGCAATAGCGATCAAAATTGAACAATAATTCATTCAATATTTTAGGGACGATCAAAAGTATAGTATTAAACTGTTTCAACAAATTTAATTAATATTAGAAAGGAGCTATTAATGCAAATAATTAACATCATAGTACATCTCGTAGAATTATTACTTGAACAAGTTATAGGTCAATATTACAGGCCAAATTATTCAGAGTATTCTTACGAAATCAAATCATTAACATCACAAATTATGTTAGTAATGTTCTTGACTTACTTTACTAATCGTGGTATAAAAAACCGTCAAATCCAACCCCATCAGACTTGATAAATAAATTATAGCATCTTTAAATTCAAATTTAAATTAGATACACGTTTATAATAATTAAATTGTTTTTATAGTAATACAATGTTTTATTTTAAACAATTGAATACCTTGTTAAAAATTATTTAATCTTTAAATGTATTGGTTTTGACCTAAAGTTACTAATATCTATTCCAATAATTTCAGATAAAATTTCATTAGGATAATAAAAACCATATTCATGGTCAATATTCGTCCCTAAACTAACCGGATCAAGCAAATCATTATCTTTAAGCAAAATAAAAGCTTGTTTTAAAAGTTCTGGTTTCATTAGTGATTTATTATTATCAAATGGCTCTGATTTTCTCCATCTTTTATAACTTATCTTTTTTTGCAATTTAACATATTCGTTAGCATTAATTATTGATAAGTCTCGTGCTCTATGGATCATAGAACCACCAGATACATTCCATTTGTACTTTAATTTAGACATGTAGAATTCCAAATTAGATTTGTTATGAATAATGTCATTTTTAAATGACTTTTCAGGCAATAAAAAATTAGAAGCAAAGTCATCTGCTTCTTTTTCTATTTTTCTATAACTAATTGGATCAACATCATTAACATCCACAGTTAAAGAATGTAAAACGAAATGCCCTAATTCATGAGCTAAACTAAATTGTTCTCTATAAAATGATGTATTAGTCGGATCAAGTATTACAATATAATAGTTATTACCTTTAACACTAACAAAGCCACCTTGTGCATCAACTTTTTCGGACTTTGAATCAATTAAAGTTACTACTATTCCATGAGATTCTAATAGAGTAAGCATATTTGAAATTGGTTTATCCCCTAAATTCCATTTATCTCTTAAATACCTAGCCGCAAGTCTAGGAGAAGAAATATCAATATCTATTTTCTCTAACTTCGGAAAATCAACATATTTTGCAAAATAATCTTCTATAATACCTGTCGCTTTTTTTAATGTTTCCGTTGGTCTCTTTTCAGACTTACTTGCACTTAATCTACTTCTATAAAAAGTTCCTTCGTCTTTATAATTAGAGATATCTTCATTTGTAAAATATCTAAGTGGAAACTTTAATTCTTTAACAATATTTTTAAAAACATCTAAACTTGGCTGTGAAATATTTCTTTCATATTTAGAAACCATTTGCTTTGAAATACCAAGCTTTTCAGATAATTGGGTAATTGTTAATCTTCTAAATTGGCGTGCTTCTCGAATTCTACTTCCATTAATTTTGAAATCCAAATTCAACCCTTCTTTCTATGAAAAACTACACCATAATACATCTATTTATTATCGGATTCATCTTCTGGCTTTTTAATTTTAACATTTCTTTTTTTAATATCCTTTGTTTCTTTTTTTACCTTTACGTCTTCAATATTTTTTATTTTATCATCATTTTTTGTTTCTTCATCAGCCTTTATGTCTTTAATGTTTTTTATTTTATCATCATTTTTTGTTTCTTCATCAGCCTTTATGTCTTTAATGTTTTTTATTTTATCATCATTTTTTGTTTCTTCATCAGCCTTTATGTCTTCAATGTTTTTTATTTTATCATCATTTTTTGTTTCTTCGTTAATATCTTTTTTAAGAGTAACCATTTGATTGTTGGAAACGTTAATACTACTATTACTAATTCTTTCCGGTTCATCACTATCATGATGATTAAATAAGCTTGTAATATCTTGATTATCAACAAGACTAAAATCACTATCATATAAGTTTAATTCTGCATGAACTACTTCTTCATTGAAATAAGCTACAGATAAAAATTCTACTTTTTTAACATCTTCATAACTATCCCTCAAAAGTTCACGACATATTTTAGATCTAGAATTGTTTGGAACATAATCGTTTTCATCAAAAATAGATAATTGAAAACTTTCTACCGAATGAGAATTTATTCCCAACAACATAAATGAATAATGAGTAGATAAACCCTTTTTTTGAACATTCAAAACGTTTTTAGCTAAATTTGTTTCATTAAATAATACATATAAAATACCTGTTTTTTTGCTTAAAACACAGTAAATATCGTAACCAAAACCTCTCTCAAACTTAATAATTCTAACATCATTATCATTTGAAAAAGCATGAGATATCATTTCGTTTCTTCTTGACCAAACACATTGAGAAATTCCATTAGTACTACTTGATGAAATACCGACTCTGTAATCTGGAAGTAAATCTTTTACAGTTGTTTCCATAATAGGTACTAGTTTTTTGATTAAATCTTTGTCTTCAATGTCCATCTGGGTTACCTCTTTCAATTTGTTTTAATGTAACAATAACATCTCGGTTGACAAAATTCAATCAAATTCTAATAAAGTTGTTAATATTTATAAAAAACACAAAAAAGTTGTCATAATTACTTTTAATTCCAATTTGAAATGTTTATAAGATAAATTGACTTGTATAAAAAAAAAAAAATAAAGAGGACCTAATTGTCCTCAAATACTAAAAACTAAAATTTTTAATCTAAACTTAAAATAAGTAAATAACATAAACTTATGATACAAATTCTTTTTTCCACTTATATAATATTTCATCCATTGATTCTTTCCAATCATTGAAATTATTAATATCAGCAACAATTTCTGATTGCTTTTTAAATAAGTGTATTAAATCAGAAATATTAACATTATTATCATAGGAAAAATTAACAATATCAATAAATTGTTCTATTTCAATAGGAACAACGGGAACCGGCTCACCAGACCAACTATCTTTATTTAGCATAAAAAATAACCATTCTGATCTAAAAGAAGTTTTTTTTGATAAAAATAATGCCATAACATTTTTATCTTCATTCTTTTCTTTTTTTCTAAAAACGTGTTCTGCAACACTAGATCCTTCATGCTCCCATTGTTGGGCACCACTCATAAGCGAAACTTCTGGGAGAAGTATATCATTAGCATTGTATACCTCCATATCAGGAGTATTTCCAACACCTTTAGCATAACTTCTTGGTGTTAAATCTTCATTTAATTTCCCATTATACTTAACATCATCTGGCTTACATGCTAGAGAAGCAAAAAATTTCCATGTATTTGCCTCTAACCATAAAGCTGCCATATCAGTACTATCATCGTTAATCATTTCATATCTTTCAATTATCTCGTCTCGACTACTTTTTTCTTTACTTGAAACTTCAACAAAATGATCAATAGCAAAGTTCTCAAGAATCTCATCAATCTTCTTCTCAATAATTTTCAATTTAGATATAGTAAAAGAATATTTTCCAATTTCATCTAAAGAATATTCAGCATTTAACTTATCATAAGCTGATGGTTTAAGACTTTTTATTCTTAATGATTTGTTTTTTAATATTTTTTCCATCCCACTTAAATTTAACCAAGGAAGTATTATATTATCACTATCGCCAAACCAGTCCATTTGATCAATGCTATCTTTTGTTTCATCTGGAACTTTAACATTTAAGTCGAGAAGCATATTTATTTTTTCTTGTTCTATTTCTTTAACTCTTATTTTAGATGCTTCACCACGACCACTATCAATGAACAAACCAGTAAATATTAAAGATCTAAAAAAAGCATCGGTATAGTCAGAATAATAAGTTGAAGGATTATTTTTTATTTTCCCAAAATATTTATTCCAAGAACTTATCCAGTTACTAATGGTCTCACTCTTTTTATTCTTATTTTTTTCATGATTATACTTGTTTCTAAAATCTGATATTACATTTTCTAAATTAGAAACATCATCCATGTTACTAACACCAAAAATAAAACCTACTTCCCATCTATTTAAATAATGAAACTTACTAAGCATCTTTAAAAAAAGCTGAAAAATATAAACTCCACCATTATCAAAAGCAGTGTACATTTTTAACATTTGAGCTATCAATTGATTCCCATCAAAGTTATCACTTAGTACCATTCCACCAGTAGGTGTAATTTTAATTATCCCATTTTCAATAAAAGCTAATCCAAATTCTCTAAAAGTGGCCATCTTTTGTCTAGAATTAGATTCTGGCTCTTTTGTCCAATCATTACGTCCTAAAATAAAATCAATCTTACCAATTTCTTCTACTTTATGTTTAGTGAAATTATCATCGTCTCCACCTGAATTTGCAATATTGATTAAAAACTGCCTTCTTATTGGATGTACTGATGTACCCATATTTGAAAGTTCATCTAATTTTTTATTCCAATTATCATTTTCTAGTGGACCAAGACTTTTAAACCAATATAGTGTTTTTATTATAGACCTAGGTGCCGTTCTCCATTTTAAAGTCATTATTTAATCCTCATAATTTTAATAATTCATAATAACAAGATGATTTACTTTCTTATTATTTCTATTTTTAAAATTTACCGAATAGTTGTTTTTATAATCGACATATCTAAATTTATCTATTGGATAAAGACTTCTAATTAATTCAGAATCTTTAATTACAATCATCCACTTGACGTGTAAGTTTGACAATAGATTAGCTAATCTAATTTGTTCATTTTTATCAAATTTATTATTATCATATGTGGAAAATTCTGTATCATATGGTGGATCCAAAAAAATAAAATCATTTTCAGAAAATGATAACTTATTAATAAACTTTTCAAAATCATAATTATAAATTTTTGTTTTAATTATTTTATCTTTTAAAAAATCACTATTATAAAAAGTCTCATGGGAACAAAAATCTTTTTTATTATATGTCTCTCCACCATATGGAACGTTAAATTTACCACTCTTACTAAATCTAAACATAGATGAATAACAAAATTCTCTAATATAAAGATAAGCAGATGCTCTCATTTGATTATTTTCAAAAGAAGCTTCATTATATAATTTTCTGACAGAATTATAATAAGAAGCATATAAAGAAGTTTGCATTATCTTAATCAAATCCTCAGAAATAATTATATCATTCTTTTTTATATAATTTTCTTTTCTACCAACATACTTTGGATATTCATTTTTAAATTCTTGTTTAATTCCGTCAAAATTAAACTTTATTTTATTAGCAAATTCTTTAACTACTTCAATTATTTCATTCAAATTTTTTGAATTTTTAATCTTTTTAATAATATTTTCATCAAACTTTATTGAATTTAAATCTGTATCTAATTTATTTAAATATAAATCTAATAATTTCTCATTATACTTAATTGAATTATATAAATTAATTAAGTCTTTAGAGAAATCATTAATAATATATTTTTTTGCACTACTTCCAATCCATACGGAACCTCCACCAACAAATGGATCAACAAGTGTATCAATACGCGATGGAAATAAATATTCGAATTTATTAAGTTCTCTCGCTTTTCCACCAGGGTATTTTAAAATACTATTTCTAATTTTATCCAATTTTTTCCAACTTTCTAATTATTTACTAACAACTAATTATCTTTATAAGTAACTGTCAATTGTAATAATATACGTATAATTAATAAAAAATATAAAAGGTCCTTAGCAAAATCAATTTAAAAATAAAATCATTTTACTAATTTTATTTTCCCGTTTTTCATAGTTTTACTATTACTAATAATATTATTTTCTCCCATCCATTTCGCAAAATTTAAAATGAACTCATCATTTTTAAATCCTTTAACACCTATTTTCCCATTATTAATTATTTTTAACAGTCTATTACTTTCTTCATCAGTAGATTTTAATAAGTATTTTTTAATTTGATCAGGATTTAAGTTATCTAAATTACGTGAAATTATTAAATTATTTTTAGGGCCGTTTCCTAATAAAACAATTTTAATTAAATTGGAATTTAATTCTATTTCCTCATCAAAAATAGTTTGTATATAGTCATCGCTAATATTATTAATAATTATTTCTTCATTATTAATATAATTAATATTTTCTGAATTATTTTCTAATAAATCTAAATCAAAAAGAATCCCAATTTTACTAGCACTTAAATTTATCTCTGAAATATTAATTCTTTCACATCCCAATTTTTTGAAGTGTTCCATAAAGAATCTATATCGCTTATTACCCAACTTATCATTATTAAGAAATTCCATGTAAAACTCTTCTGATATATTTTCATCAATTAAAATCTCATTTTCATTAATAAATTTAACTAAAGTATCACTTAATTCACGTTTACCTCTTGTTAGGTAGACATTCAGATTTGAAGTAGTTGGCTTTATCTTATTACTTTTAATAAATATATTTAATAAAGTATCTTTTTTAATATCATCAGCATTAACTTTAAATATTTCATCCTCACTTTCACTATTTGATTGTTTCCCCTTAAGACGTTTTACAATATCGCTAACGAATTTTTCATTGTAATTTACTTCCATATATTCTTGGATTAATATAATTGCATCTTTTAAATAATAATTCAAATTAATCCATTCAATAATTTCATTAACATTTTCATCATTGATTTCAAATCTTTCATTTTTAAAAATATCCTCAAAATATGTAAAAATCGAAGAAAAGTTTGTGGAGATCGAAGAATAAGATGCACTAGGTGCAACTGGAATTGCTGTTAAATCGGAAGTAGAACCACTTGCAACATAACTATCTGCATTTGAAGCTACACTATTAATAATCATTTTATCCTTAGTATTTTGAACTAAATTAAATTTAATATCTTCAATTTTTTCTGTAATGTAATTGTATTTATCATCAGACTTTTCAATAAAATTCTCTATAAACCCATCATCTATTTCTTTTGCGGTACCAATTAGTTCTATAAAATCGTCTATCTTATTTTTATCCATTAAATATTCTGCAAGATGATAATTCAAAGTCTGTTTTTTACCATATACATTATCTACTTGATCTAAATCAAGTAAAAAATCATCATAAATCGGGTTAAGTGATAAATCATAGTTTTTAACTTCATTATCAATTATTAAATCTCTCATAAATTTCTGTTGATTTACATTACCATAAAAATTATTTATTACGTCTAGATAATCTTCAGTTATAAATGAATTTTTTACCATAACATAAATGAAATCTTTAAAGTCTTTTTGTTTATCAGATATTTTTTTCTTCAAATCATCATCTTTAATATTTTTAATAAATTCATCAAAAACATCATTTAATATTTCTTTATTTATCGAAGACATTTTTTTATTACTTAATTCATTAATTTTATTTTTTATAATGTCTAATCTATCATAATTATGATTAATAGATTCAAGTCTTATTTTGTATTCTTCATTTTCTTGTTTAAAATTCTCATAACTCATCCTTTTATTTTCAACATAAATAGCTGAATTATTATTTATAATATTTTTTGCGTCTACAAATTTGTTAATACTGTAACGACCATAGTTATTAAAATATTCTAAATTATATTTTTGTGCCCATAAACAAAACAATTCATATTCGTCTTTAGCAATATTTTCATTTCTTAGTTTAATTAAATCATTCAATTTTAATTTGAGATTAGATATTTGATTATCTAACTCACTTTTGTAATTGATTATTAAAAATCCAAGAAATCCCTTACCACTTTGTAAATTTACAAAATCAAATGGAAATAAATTTTTATAAGCCATTAATGATAATAATTCATTTGAATTCTCATTTTTAACTACATCTTGATAAACAAGAAAATCATTATATGTGCTAATTAAAATTCTATAATCATCAAAAAAATTACTTAAAAAGAACATTAACTTTGAACTAATATTAAGTTTGCCAAATAATTCATTTATTTTCCCACGAGAATTGCTTGCATTCATAAAGGGAACTACCGGAATTATTAGTTCAAAAAATTTAACTCTATCATTAGCATTTACAAATAGCTCATCTTTTATTAAATATATAAAGGTCCATTTTTCTTTGGAATGATTATTTAATTTTGTGTTTAATTCTCTTAATTTTTCAAAGATCGTTATATCGTCAAACCGATCTAAATCTTCTATAATTAATATTCTTCCGTACTTAGCATTTTTTTCGAAAAGATATATAATCTCATCGGGATATTTATCAAAAAGATCGTCATTAGTTTTATCAATTTCTGTTTCAAATCCTTTAATTTTCAAATTGAATTTTTTGGGCTCAATACTAGATAGTATAGTCCAAGATAAGTAAAAAATTGAAGAATATAAAATAAACAAAAAAATTGATTTCAAATTAAATCCAAATAAATTTGTTATACTAAAGGGTTTTAAGATAATTTCAATAATACTAATCAAAAATAATCCAAATATTAATTTGTTCATTTTAGAAAAACTTCTTTTAATTTTAAAACTTGTTAGTGGTATATCTTTTTCTGGAAGTTGATAAATTATTTGATTGATAATATTTAAATAAATATTATTTTTACCTTCAGTGGTACTTGCTTCTTTTTTACCATCAAAAGAAGCAAAACTAACTTTCAAATATTTTCTTACATTGTTGTTTGGATCTTTTTTTATATAAGTATCTATTATAGAAGACTTTCCGCTACCGTATTTTCCTGTAATTGAGATATTTTTAATTTCTGGATCTTTTATTCCCATTTCAATTGCATCTTGATAAGTTCCAAAAAATTCATTCTTATCTAAATCATCATTAGAATAAAGCGGTATTAAATTCAATTTATCTTTATCTGTCATATAAATCTCCCTTAATATTTTATAAATCCTTATTTAACTTCTCTCACATTTACTCCTTGAATTCCATTATCATACGTCCATTTTTTCAATACCTGGTTATCACCAGTACGATAATAATCGCTAATTAAAGTATTCCAGGTTTCCCACTTATCTAACGGAACGTTAATTAAACCAGCACCGCCGTCAATCATAATTTTATTGGCCGCTAAGATTGCTGAACGCTTATTTCCATCCCAAAACATTTGGTTTCGCATATTATGGTACATAATTTCTAATGCTTTATCAGTGGTTGAAAGCTCTGAATCATTTAAAGTTTTTTCTAAAAATTCATCTTCTTTTTGCTCATTAATTATTTGTGGTTCTGATCTTTGATTAAGTGCCAATAAGTCTTTTGGAGCAACAATTTGATTAATCTTTTTCTCTAAAGCTAAACTCAATTTGTCTTCTGCATTAATCACAAATTGCCATCCGTGTTTTAGATTAACAATCGTTAAAATATCTTCAACGGAAACTCCTGAAACACTCATTCCATCAATAATGGTTTGCGTTTGTGGTAGCGTAGTTTTAACGCCCTCAAACCGTGAACTAGTATGAACTAATCTAGTGATATTTGAACGAGCAAAGCGCTTATTTTCTTCTTTCGTAAATCGATATTTATCTGTTAATTTATCCATCATCGTTGCCCCACTTATTCACATTAATCATTTAAAATAATTATAACTTAAATATTTCAAACAAAAACAGCCAAATCCTGAAATTAATCAGAATTTGGCTGTTTGCTTATTCTAAATTCGCATGTCGTTGTTTCATTTGTTGTTCTGAGACACCCTGCGCTTGCATATACGCTAAGGTCACAGCATCGCCAAACAACCAGACAGATTGTTCAAACAAACTCCCCATTGGTTGTTGCGAAGTAGCGTGTTCACCAACCGCATTTTTACTCTTACCGGGTAAAATGGTGATTTGATTAGCCAGCTTGGCCATCACGGAATCATTGTGCGTTGACCAGAGCCAAACATCAGCTTGGGCTTTTTTCGCTTCAGTAACAATGTTCAAAGTTCCCTGCGTCGTTCCCGATGAAGAAGCGACAATCAACAAATCACCAGCTGTAATGGCAGGCGTAGTCGTTTCACCAACTACATAGGCCAGTTTTCCCATGTGCACTAAGCGCATCGCAAAACCTTTCAGACCAAAGCCTGAGCGACCCCCACCATAGACAAAGATGTGTTTCGCATCCTTGATTAGCTTTAAGTCAGTCTCAGTGACCGGAATTGAATGTTGACTCAACTCCTGTAAAATTTCGTCCCACTTCATGATTATTTTAAAGCAGCTTTGAATTCAGCAGCAGCTTTAGCAGGATCATCAGTAGTTGAGATTCCTCCACCAACGATTAACAAGTCTGGATCAGCTTGTTTAACTTCTGCTAATTTGTCAAGTTTGATACCACCAGCAATGGCAGTCTTGGTGTTTTTCACGTTTTCCTTGATTAAAGCAAAGGTTTCAAATGGTGTTTCACCTTTAGCTTGTAAATCATAACCAGTGTGAGTTCCGATGTAATCAGCACCAAAAGCATCGATTTCGCGTGCTCGTTTAGCTACATCTTGAACCCCAATCATGTCGACTAAGATTTCTTTACCATCATCATGAGCTGCTTTAACGGCATCTTTGATTGATTGGTCTTCGGCTACTCCAAGAATGGTAGTAATGTCAGCACCGTATTTAACGGCTTGGTTTACTTCATAAGCGGCAACATCCATAATCTTTAAATCAGCTAATAAGGTAATATCAGGAAATTGTTTTCTGATTTTAGCTAGGCCTTCTAGACCAAAGTTGATTACTAATGGAGTACCGTATTCAAAAATATCAATACTGTCCTTCGTTTTTTCAATTAATTTAATGGCACCGTTGACATCTTCTAAATCGATTGCAAGTTGAATTTTCATAATTTTTGTTCCTCCTGTAAGTTTAATAGGTAATAAGTGTACCACTGAAATTACAGGACGGAAAATAATTGGTTTGTAATTGAATGCACAAAAAAGGACGACATCCGCAGATATCGTCCTTTTCCGTTAGCTAATTTATGCAGTTTTCTTACTTTCATCAAAAATGGAATAATTACGGTGATCCAAGTAGCGGGCGCTGACTGGAGTAGCATAGAGCTTTACGCCATCTTTTTGAAACATTTCTAGAGCTGAGATGCGTTCCATTAAAGCTTTGGCACTTGTTTCCGTTAAATCTTGGTTAGCGTAGTTGAATTTGATGGTCCGGACTTTGTGTTCTTCTGATTTAAACACGAATTCTAAAATTTTCATGAGTTAGTCTCCTCTTATTCTGCGATTACGTTAGCGTTATTAACAACAATCTTTTGAACTGCTTCGCCTGATACGTCCGCTAAAATGGTCCCAAATTTAGTGAGTTGTTCATCAGAAACGTTATCAACTAAGTTTGCAAAGTTGACCTTGCGTCCTTTAATATGTTCTTCTCCAACCATTGTGAATGTTGCGGTAGTCTTTAACCAGTTTTTTGTCATGTGCTTTTCTCCTCTTTGTAGGTAAGTTATATTTTGTAATCAGTTGGCCAACCCTTACATAAGCTAGTAACGATTTAACAAAATGGTGTGTTACCCCAAATTGGTTTTATTTTTGCTTTAATGTGATTGCGCCACACGTACAGTGTTTTTCGTGAGACTTTTAGTTCATCCGCTAATTGTGACACCGTTTTCCCATCTCGGTATAATCCGCACATTAATAATTGTTCTTTTTCATTTAAAACGGCTAATAGTTTTTCAAAAATCAGATTCGTTTCGACATCTTCAATAGCTCCATCATTAAATGATAAGTTGGTTAGTGGGTCTACCCCCCCCCCCGCAAAATCGGTGTGTTGATGCGGGTTGAGCGCCTTAACTTATCTAACAATCTCCATTTTACGGACTGATAAATATAGGCCAACATTTGCTTTTCGTTGGTCCGTTCCTCGGGATATTTTTGATAGGCCGCTACAAATTCGAGCCGTCCTTCTTGGACTAAATCTTGATAATTGTGATGCCACGGTCTGATGTTTAGCCGTTTCAAAACACCAAACACAACGACTTCATGATCACCTTGTAACATAAAGTCAAAGGCCGCTTGATAATTAGTTTCAGTTTCCAAATAAAAAAATCTCCTGTCTGATAGTTTCTGACAAGAGATACGTGTAATTTACGTTATTTAATTTATTAGGCAGCTTTCCGTTTCTGTTTGAGCGTCCGCATAAAGTAGTTAAACAATTGAATCACTAACTCAGCCAGTAAAAAGCCCATTGCCAATGATCCCGCAATCATTAAAACCTGCATTAAGAAAGCAAACGCTACTTTCGGTTTATTCATCGCAATGTTTTTCATAACTTGGTAAGCCTGTCCCCCGGGAACTAAGGGGACTAACGCTGGAATGTTAAAGATAATGACCGGTGCTTTTTTCCAACGCGCTACAAACATCCCTAAGATTCCGATTGTAAAGGATCCTAAGACGTTTCCGCCAATATAACCACCAACGTATGTATCGTAAGCTAAATAGATTAAATACGATGCCACACCGACTAATGCCCCAATGTTCAAGTACTTAGGTGACACGTTAATCAAGATGGCAAACCCTAGGGTCGCGATATAAACGCCCCCAACAATTATTAAGAAATGTAACATTTATTTCACCTACCTAACCAAACCAAATCAAGGAGAATGCCACTCCAAATCCAAGCGCACAAGCACACATCAAAGCTTCAATTCCCCGAGCTGGACCACTAATCAAGTTTCCAGAAATCAAATCGCGAAACGAGTTGGTAATTTGCACGCCGGGAACCAAGGGCATTACTGATCCAATGATGATATTATCGGTACTTTGGCCTAAGCCAATGTGAACGGCAAAAATCGCCATAACTCCAATTGAAGCAGCGGCCATGAATTCACTAATGAAACTCGCATGTACTCGACTGGATAAGACATCAAAGATGAGCCAACCCAGCATTCCCACTAGACAAGTAATGAAAAAATCATGAATATCATTATTGAAAACCACAGAAATACAGCCAGAAATCAAAGCGGCAGATAATAACATCATCCAGTACGGATAATAAAAACCAAAGCGTTCGATTTTATTCAATAAATTATAAAAACGGCCAATTGAAATTTTACCTTGCGCATAATCACGAGATAAGCGGTTCACGGCCGCAATTCGCCGCAAATTAAAGGTTCGCTTCTCAATTTCTTTAATCTGAGCACCAGCTTCATCGTTCGCCGAAATCATAATCCCAGTAATGGTTACATAGGCATTGAGATCATTTAAGCCTGCGTTTTTCGCAATTCGTTTAATCGTGTCAGATACTCGGTTCAATTCGGACCCATTTTCAATCAAAATCGTCCCTGCCAACAGACAAGTTTGTACGACTTTATTCTTATATTCTTTGGATTTCTTTACGGGTTCTTTTTCAGTCATTCGGCCACCAACTTTCTTCATGTTCTTCTAGGATAACAAAAAAATGACGGTTTTTGTAACCAAATTCCAATTCCTTTTTAAAAAAATTTTACGTAACCGTCAGTTACCGCTATAATTAGAATATACATTACTGTTTCAAATCCAGGAGGAATTAGCATGAGCGACAATCTATCATTCAACGATTTAAATGAACAGGCACAAATGAAGGCAATCACTGGTTTCATGCCATTTTACGGTCAGTTATTAGCTAATAACGAATTAGACGTGATGACCACTTTTGACTTCGATCACGTGATGGCTGACATCAACCGGACCATCAAGGATGTTAGCAACAAAACACCTGAAGAACTTTACCCTTACGTAATTAACTTTAACTCTGATGCAATTCATGACTTAGTTAGCGAATTACCTCAAACTTACTTTGACAACGGTAACCCTATGACTGACTGGTCAGAATGGTACGTTGCAGAAGCTAACAAATTAGATCCAGATGCAACTCTTTAATTAAAAGGTATGCAAAAAGCTCGCCACTTCGTGTGACGAGCTTTTTTGATTGGTTAAATATCATAATCACTACTGTAGAAGAAATCTTCATTTTCCCCCCGAACCGTTTCCGGTTGGATGGTAACGTGATCAATTCCATATTTAGTAGTTAATAAGTGATTAATTTTATCGTAGATTTTTTGCACTTCACTTAGTTTTAAGTCGTCCATATTAACGTGGGCTGAGAAAACAACACTGTTTTCGTCAACCATCAAGGCATGCACGTGATGCACACACTTCACCCCGTCAATCGCTAACAAATCTTTATGAATGGCTTTGTAGTCTAAGTTAGGCGCACATTCCATCAAAATTCCAACTGATTTTCGAATTACGGGCCAACTTTCCCACATAATGTAGAGTGCCACCGCAATCGTAATCAACGGATCAATAATCGTCCAGTTAAAGAACGTAATCAAAATGGCTCCAATGATAATCCCAAATGATGATAAAGCGTCACTTAATAAATGAAGATAAGTGGCTTTCATGTTGAGATTGTGTTTCGCCCCCCGACTCAATAATACCGTTGAAAGGGCATTAGCCAGCGTTCCAACTACGGCCACGACTAACATAATCATTCCATCCACTTTTTCGGGATGTTGAATTCGATCAATCGCTTCCATAATCAAAAAGACTGAAATCAGAACTAAGAAAATGGAGTTAAACAAAGCCGAAATAATTTGTGCGCGTTTAAATCCATAGGTATTCGTCTTGGTTTGTTTGCGTTGACTAATCACGTGAGCGGCGTAACTGAAGATAATTGATAATGAGTCACCCAAGTTGTGCACCGCATCGGATAGTAATGACAAACTCCCGGAGAAAATGCCTCCCAAGAATTCGACAATCGTAATTACGGCATTTAAGACCGTCACTTCAAAGAACCGTTTTCCGGATAATTCCGAATTATGTTCGTGTTCATGCATGTCCAAGTCTCCTTTACATTCGACTTTTGGTTAAATAAAATCACCGTTGTATTCGCTGGTTGGCATCGTCTTGAAATCGTAGTTTTCGACTTCTTCACCGGTTTTAAGGTAAGCGTGTAAACTTTCTGAAATCATCAAGTTGACCGTGTTATCTTTTTGTTGGAAAACTACGACTGGTTTGCCCATCGCAACGGCGGCTCCAATTTCGTAAGCCGTTCCACTATCAACGTTGGGACCGTCAAAATCAATCACAGCTAACACGGCATCCGCTGCTTCAATGTTTTCAATGTCGCGTTGGTAAATTTCTTTGGCCCAAGGCTTCGTAAATTCTTCGTTTTCAGCTTCTTGGTGTTTCCGTGGTGAATAAAAATCAGCCACCGTCTTATTATTAGTTAAAGCTTTTTCCACCATTTCAATTCTAGTAATTTGTTCTTCGCTAAAAAATGGACTTGCTAAATAAATTTGAGCCATCTTAATTCTCCTCACTTTCGGCGACCATCCGCCATGTTCCTTGACTATTTTTTTCCAATTGTTTGAGATAATTTAAAACTGCTTCCGCACGAGTTTGGTCGTGTTTTTCTAAGAGGTTTAATCCAGTCCCCGTATTCATTGGTTGACTTAAATTAAACTCACCATCAAGTTCTGAAACTCCTTGGGAGAAAGCCATGACCGTTTCACCCGTATCAATTTTGGTAATGATGAAAAACAACGTAAAATCGTCGTCCGCCGTCATATAAACGGGCATTGCCCAAATCTTTGGTGCAATTTCCATCATTTCATAATCTTCGAATTGGTATTTCTTATGATTTGCTTCAGTCACTGGTTCGGCTAAAGTAAACATCATTTTATCAAAAGCCTTGGCACCTAACTTAATGTTATCTTCCACGTACTTTCCTCCTATACAGTTCTTACAAATATTTTAGCATACTATTTTAAGAAAGAATTAAGTATTCTAAACTTTATCTTTCGCCTTTTAAATCATGAATCTCTTGGTGTAAGGCACTCACTTCGTGTTGGAGTTCCCCAATCATGCGTAATTGAATCTGGGCAATCTCTAAGTTATGAGGAACTTGTTCGCGGGCTAATAAATCTAGTTTAGCGTGTAAAATCCGTAATTCTTGTTCCGACTTTAAACTAACGTGATAATCATTTTCCGCGTTCATCCGGTCTAAATCAGCCGAACGATTTTGACTCATCAAAATGATTGGTGCTTGAATCGCCGCCACACAACTTAAAAATAGATTTAACAGGATAAACGGATATTTATCAAAGTGGATGCCAAACAGTTCGAGTCCGTTGAGAATCATCCAAATTGCTAAAATAGCAATAAAAATAATAATGAAAGTCCAGCTCCCACCAAAGCGGGCCACAGCATCGGCAATTTTTTCACCCACCGTCAAACTATTTTTCATGGCATCATTCACATCGGTAATCACAAATTTATCATTGGCCATGGTTTTAGTTAACCGGCGATCTAATTTCTGAATCTTCTTATTATCATCTTTGACCAAATTATCCACGTGACGTAAATCATAGACCAATAGATCACGATTACAGACAAAATCACGGTTAGTAATTTTCGGATGCTGTGCGTGAATCATTCTTCGAATTGGATCAGCCAGTTCCCCAAACATTTTTCCTTCACTTGCCATAAACTGCTGATGGTCAATGTAGCAAGTTTGCATTACGTTATTATTTTTCATATGCTCCTTCTTCCATTACTCGTTGCATGTCAGTTGGAATTGGTGCGGTAAACTGCAGCGTTTGTTTTTGAAAGGGATCAAACAAGCTCAACTGTTCGGCATGTAGGGCTTGTCGTTGGATGCCCATTTCCAATGGTCCGTGATAGAGTTCGTCGCCTAGTAGCGGATGCCCTGCGTACGTAAAATGGACACGAATTTGATGGGTCCGGCCAGTATGTAATTTCACTTCAACGACCGTGGCCTGCGGAAGGCGTTTTTTCACCCAATATTCCGTTTTCGACGGTTTTCCATTTTCAGTGACTTCCCGATACAAATGCTCGTCAACCCGACCAATTGGTAAATCAATTAGTCCATGCTCATTTTTTAAGTGGCCTTTTACAATTGCTAAATAACGTTTATCAAGTGTTTTATCAGCTAAGGCTTGGTTGGCATAACTATTGGCTAACCGATTTTTGGCCACTAACACGACGCCACTGGTAAAGCGGTCTAGTCGGGTAATGATATGTGGTCGTAAATCATCCGCGTTTTCCTCAATTAAATGCCCCTTAATTCGATTCACTAAGGTATCAGTTGCGTTGGCAGGACCAGGTACAGAGGTTAAGCCCGCTGGTTTATTGACGACTAACCAGTTATCATCTTCATATAAAATCTCTAACGGCTCGTGGCTAACGGCGACTTGCGGATCAGCTGCTTCGGGCGGAAACGTTACCGTAACCGTTTCGCCAGGCGCAATTTCTCGATTAGGCTGAATTGGCTGCCCTTGAATCTGAAAACTAGTCGGGATTGCTTTTAAAGTGCTGTACATTCGATGACTAACCCCGTGTTCTGTGACTAATTTTTTTAATGATTGCGGTTTTTGCTCTTCATTTTTCCATTCAACTCGCATTTAATTTCTCCATTAACTCGTCTTTTCGTTATCTCAATCTTAACAAAGTGAATGGTGCCTCACAACAGCACAAATTTTGGGTAATAAAAAAACTCCCCAATAAAATTGGAGAGTTTTTACATTTAATTAAACTTGATCATTAAATAAACCAGAAGTAATTAAATAGTTGTAAGCATCGGATGCTTTTTTGTAAGTGTGTTCTTTGGTGTCATTCCAGTCTTTGGAAATTACCATTCCCGTATCAGAAAGGTAGTTAGTAAACGCACGAACGGCAACGGCGTCATCACCTTGAGGAAGCACTTTGGCCCCTTGTTGTAAGCTACCAGCATCGTCAATCGTACCTAAAACATCAGCATCTTCACTACCCTTTTTAACTTCAAGACCAGCGCTTTCTGCTAACTTTAAAACTTCTGCATATACTTCATTTTTCATTATAATCACCTATCATCTTTTATTTGTCTATCTTTAATTTTACCGATTATCTGCGCATATGCAACGTTAAAGCATTAATTGCTACAATCACGGTTGAAAGTGACATGATAATGGCTCCAATGGCAGGTGATAAAACAATTCCGACAGGTGCTAAAACGCCAGCGGCTAATGGCATCGCAATGATGTTGTACCCAGCACCCCACCAAAGGTTTTGAATCATCTTTCGATTAGTAGCTTTGGCAAGGTCAATGAAATCAATGATATCTTCAGGATCACTTTTCACTAAAACGACATCCGCTGAATCAATCGCAACGTCCGTTCCAGCACCAATGGCAACCCCAATGTTTGCACGTGACAAACTAGGTGCATCGTTAACTCCATCTCCTACCATCATCACATCATGTCCTTTAGCCTGATATTCTTTGATGATGGCTTCTTTTTGCCCAGGCAACAATTGAGCCCGATATTCGATATCGCCTAATTCATGCGCTACACGTTTAGCTGCTAAATCATTATCACCGGTTAACATCACGGGTACAATGCGCATAGCCCGAAGATGTTTAACCAATTCAAACGAAGCGGGACGAATCACATCACCTTGAGCAATAATTCCAAGAACTTGATCACCACTAATCAAGTAACTCACTGAATTACCTTGGCCAGCTAACTTATCAAATTGAGCTTGGTCATATTTCATACCGTGATTCTTAAGGTAAGTAGCGGTAACAATTGCATACTCTTTACCGTCAATCGTTCCTTTAATACCGACACCTTGCATAATTTCAACGTTTTGCGCAGCAACCGGTGTAATTCCCTCTTTTTTAGCGGTGTGAACCAAGCCCACGGCTAACGGATGACTAGAATTCAATTCCAAATCAGCCAAAAGTTGAAGGATTGCTGGTTTGCTCAAATCAGAAAGTGATTCAAGGGCGTTCACGGTGAAAACTCCTTCAGTTAACGTCCCGGTTTTATCCATAAAGACGTAGCTAAGTTTTTTAACTTCTTCAATTGATTGCCGATTTCTGATTAACAATCCGTTTTGAGCGGCAATCGAAGTACTACGGGCAATGACTAAAGGAATCGCTAACCCTAAAGCATGGGGACAGGCAATTACTAGGACTGTAACCATCCGTTCAAGTCCGTAGCTAAAGCCACTTACAATGGTCCAAACAATTAAAGCTAGAATCCCAATTGATAAGGCACTGTAGAATAACCACCGTGAAACGTGATCGGCTAAAGTTTCGGCTTTTGATTTTTCCTTTTGGGCATCCGCTACTAGTTTAATCACTTGCGCTAAGTAACCATTTTTTCCAGTTGCAGTAACTTTCACGGTTAAAGCACCATCACCGTTGATTGAGCCCCCGATCACTTTGCTACCGACAGTCTTGGTAACCGCTTTTGATTCACCAGTTACCAGCGCTTCGTTTACGGCACTCGATCCCTTAACGACGACCCCATCAGTAGGAATTTTTTCACCAGCTTGAACTAGTACTTCTTCGCCAACCGTTAAGTCACTTAACGGAACGTTTTTAGTCGAACCATCTTTTTGAATTAAGTGTGCCGTATTTGGAAGTAAAGCAGCCATTTTTTTCACGGCACTTCCAGCGCTCATCACGGCACTCATTTCAATCCAATGACCTAATAACATAATGACAATTAGACTGGCTAATTCCCAAAAGAAATTCATGACCATCACATGTTTGTCGACAAAGGTATTCATGATGAAAGAATACACACTGTAGATGTATGCCACACTAATCCCCATCGAAATCAAGGTCATCATGGCTGGTGCTTTGGCTTTCAACTCTTGTTTAGCTCCACTAAAGAAGGGTTCTCCCCCATAGAAGAATAAGATGGTGGCTAACACTAATACGACCCATTGGGAGCCTGGAAAACTAATTTGAAATGGTAACACAATTCCCATAAAGGGGGAAAGTACCAAAATCGGAATCGCTAAGATTAGGGATATCCAAAAGCGGCGTTTGAAATTCCCCATGTGCATCATGTGACCGCCACCCATATCCATCATGTCACCGTGTTTCATCTTCATGGAATCGTCCATTTTCATCGAACCATCCATCTTCATGTTGTTTTGCTTCATATCCATTTTAATTCCCCCCTACTCGCAACTTCCTGATGGTAAACAGTTACAGTCAACTTCATCAGGAGCGGTCTTCATTTTTGTTTCAATTACTTTTTGTAAAGTTGCTAAATCACTTTTTGACATTTCCGTCGTCTTGACTAACTCAATCAGCGTTTTCCCACTTTTCATGTTACAAAGATGACTAAACAACTCTTCGGCACTTTGATTCATCGCCGTTTGCTCGGGCACGACGGCTTGATAAACAAACTGGCGTCCGGCTTTTTCACTCGTCAAAAAGCCTTTTTTGACTAAGCGGGCTAAGAGCGTCTTAATTGTCGAATCTTTCCAATCAGATTCCGCTTGTAAATTTTCAATAATTTTGTTGGTGGAAGCGGAACCGAGTGACCAAATAATGCGCATCACATTCCATTCAGCTCCGGTAATTGCTTCAATGTTATTTTCCATTTTCCATCACGCTTTCGTCTACACTTGTAAATACAAAATCAATTATAGTTTACATTTGTAGATTTTACAAGTGAAACAACTAAAAAAAGTTCCTAACCAACTGGCTAGAAACTTTTTTAATATTTACGTAAATAAATTTGATCAATCACGTGTTGCGGTCCTTTGTGAATAATCACATTCGCGCGGTCCCGCGTCGGTAAAATAAATTCATTGAGATTGGGTAAATTAATCGTTTCCCAAGTCTGACGGGCGAGCGCTAAGGCCTCTGCTTCACTGTATTTCGTGTACCGATATAAATAATTCTCAGGATCATCAGCGGCCGTTTTCACTAATTGTTGAAACCGATTTAAAAACCAGTCTTCAATTAAATTAACGTCGGCATCAATGTAAATCGAAAAATCAGTAAAGTCACTTACATACAGATTCTGACCTTCTGGAATTTGCAACGTATTAATTCCTTCAATAATTAAAATATCCGGATTATTAATCACCGCAAATCGATCTGGAATGACATCGTACACCTCGTGGGAATAGAGCGGCGCCTTTACTGCTGGTTTCCCCTCTTTGACTTGCACTAAAAAGTCAATTAAGGCTGCCATGTCATAGCTTTCGGGAAACCCTTTCCGCGCTAAGATGCCCTTTTCTTCTAACGTTTTAGTCGGATACAAAAAACCATCCGTCGTAATTAACTGTGTCTTCCGATTAGGCAACAGGTAAGCAAATAAATACTGTAATAAACGGGCCGTCGTTGATTTACCCACGGCGACACTGCCTGAAATTCCGACAATAAAAGGAACTTTCAGGGGTTCCCGATGCAGAAAGTCACTCTTTTTATTTTGCCATTGTTTATAACTAGCCAATGCTTCACTAATTAAATGGACCAACGGCATATAAACTTTGGTGACATCATCTAAAGAAACTTTATCGTTAAACGCCTTCAAGTTTTCTAGGTCAGCAAGCGTAATCGGATTTAAATTAGTGGGATAAAACTGCTCCCAAGTAGCTTTATCATAGACATAAAAGTTATCCATGCTTACTCCTTCACGAGTTCGTACTGGTCTTGCGGTTCGTTTGCAAAAATTGGTGATGGTGCCCCAATTGAAACAATTTCCAAATTATGCATGGCTCTAGTACAAATCGTATAAACTAACTTGTCATCCGCAGCAGTCGGATAGTTCTTTGCTGATCCATCCCACATAATGACGTCATCAAATTCAAGTCCTTTAGCTAAGTAAGCAGGAACCACAATGGCTCCTTTTACCAATCGTTGATTTTCGGTTTGAATTAAGGTCGCTTTAATGCCCTTTTCCTGTAATTGTTGCGCAACTTCGCGACATTCTGCCAAGGTCTTACCGATGATGGCGGTTGATTCGGCTGCTTGATTATTCTTAGTGACGGCTTTAGCCACTAAATCAAGTGCTGCACTTTCAGTCGGAACTTCCGCAATAACCGGTTTCGGTCCTTTACGCGCAAAGGCTTCAATTGCTTGTCCATCGGGAATCAAGTACTTACTAAAGTCGGTGATTTCCATCGTAGAACGGTAAGATTTCAAGAGTTTAATCACGCGAATTTTGGCCGGATCAAAGAGTTTCTTCAAATCATCCATCACTGTATGACTGTTTTGTCGGGTGAAAATGGCCTGGTTCAAGTCCCCGAGTAGCGTGAATTTAGCACGGGGGTAATTCCACTTCAAGTAGGCGAGTTGGAACGGTGTGTAGTCTTGCACTTCATCGACAAACAAGTATTTCATGTTCAAGTCTGGGCGTTTTCCCGTTACCAAATCAAACAAGGCTAAGTAAATTGAAACATCTGCCATACTAATCTGACCGGCTTTAAAGCGTTCAATCGTATTATCAACGCTCTTTTGCCAGTCTTCAGGCGTAATCTGGTATTTACTCAAATCAACTAACTGCGGAACGGCTTTTAAGAAATGGGCAAATTGCCGATTAATGCTAAAGAAACGTTGCTTTTTAATTTGCATTAGCACGGGACGAAAGGCTTGCTTAACGATTCGTTTGGCTAAGAAACTATATTCTTTATCGCTATCACCAATCTTGTCACCGTATTTTGAATACAATAACTTGAGTTGTTCTTTGGAAAGCCCTTCAATCGTTTCTTCAACCCAACGTTCTTTCATTTCGTTGCCGATGTGCCCGTTTAAAATCTTGACTAAGACTTCTTTAGTCGCATCGAGGCGAGTTCTTAGAGAATAATTATCGTTAAAACTATAGTAAATTTCTTTAATTCTTTCCTTAGAAATAAAGACTTTCCCTTTAAACATAATGTTTTTAAACTGAATGTTCTTTTGGTTCAAACTCGTGGCGTACTGATTCACTAAGTCATAAAAAGCCAAACTATTTTTAAAAGTCGTGACGTTTTGTTGTTTCGGATCTAAAGCTTCTTCAAACCGTTCTTGTAAGGTTTCGACTTTTAAATGTGGTACTCGCCGACTCATGAATTGGTAATAGGTCATCTGGACCATGTTCTGTTCCCCTAATTCAGGCAAAACTTGGTTAATGTAATCATTAAAAAGTTGGTTGGGCGAGAACAAGATCAATTGGCCGGGATTCAAGTTTCCCCGGTACCGGTAAAGTAAGTAAGCCACTCGTTGTAAAACGGCGGCTGTTTTTCCTGAACCGGCGACCCCCTGGACAAACAAAAGGTCTGAACTTGTGTCTCGAATGATGGCATTTTGTTCTTGTTGAATCGTGGCGACAATGCTCTTCATTTTAGTTGCCGATTGATGACTCAAGTTTTCTAGTAAAACGGGATCACCCACGGCTTCATCCGTATCTAGGACGTTTTTGACAACACCATCTTTGATTTGAATTTCGCGTTTCAAAGAAACATCGACCGTTTGTTTCCCCATCGGTGCCTCGTAGGTCATTTCACCTACGCCACTATCGTAATAAACACTACTAATCGGAGCCCGCCAGTCATAAATCAAATATTCATCGGGTTGGTCGGGATTGATAAAAGAAGCTAACCCAATGTAAATCTTTTCTGGTTGCTGAGCCCCTTCTTGGATGTCGACCCGCGCAAAGTAGGCATTTTTGTCTAACTTATCTAACGTTTCCATGTCACGTGTCGCCGTTTGCCAGCGATTTTCCTTTTGCATCAACATTTGTTGTTGCTGCCGGACTGACACTCCGGTTTCAATCAAACCACCATAAGTACTGGTTTTAACCCGGACATCGTTGTAAAAATCTTTTTCGAGATTTTTTTGTCCCGCTTTGGCTTTGGCAATTGTTTTGGTTAATTTTTCCTTGGCTTGTCCAATTTTTTCGCGGACAAAGTTTAAATGTTTTTGTTCATATGCTTTAATTTTTTCTAATTCAGTCATCCTGCACCTCCCAGTCGTTCAACTCGACTAATAATTCTAACATACCCCCAGGTTAAACACGATTATAACGGACCGAAATATGGTAGAATTTAAGCAAAAGCAATCAGTACGGAGGAAATTATGACAGGAATTAATTTATATTTTGTGCGTCACGGACAAACGCAATTGAACCACTATCGGCGAATTCAAGGTTGGGCTGATTCAGACCTAACTGATAAGGGGATTTTAGATGCCCAAGTCGCTGGAAAGAACCTCGCTAACATCAAGTTTGACCAAGCTTACAGTAGTGATACCAAACGGGCTAGTCGGACCGCCCGGATTATTTTAAAGGCTAATCCTGCTGATATTCAGGAACCAATTCAAATGATGGCCTTACGGGAAGAAAACTTTGGTTACTTTGAAGGAAACGACACGTCTCAAGCTTGGAACATGATTGGTGGACCTCAAGGGGCAACTGATTATTCTGACATGATTAAAATGTTTTCGATTGAACGAACCCGTGATATGATTGCGGATGCTGATCCATTTGGAGAAGCCGAAAATGATGCTCAATTTTGGGCGCGGGTCCAACCAGGTATGGATGAAATTGTTAGTAACGCTAAGCCCGGTGACAATGTGTTAGTGGCCGCTCATGGGACTTTAATTCGCAGTATTGTCAGCAAATTTAGTGATATCGATATTACGGCTCGAATTTTGAATGGCAGTATCACGAAACTAGTATACGAAAACGGCGAGTATCACGTAGAATACTATAACCACGTCGATAATGTAGATTAATAAGGAGCAATATGGAAAAAACAACCACCCCAGTTATTACAATTGGGCTCAACGTCAATAATCAACAATTTGATTATTCAATGGAAGAATTAAAAAATTTGGTAATGGCCAACAACATGGAAAATATCGAAACGGTCACCCAAAAGTTAGATCATCCGGATTCACGGGCTTACTTTGGAAAGGGAAAAATTGAATTGCTTGCCCAACTCGTGACGACCACGGGTGCTCAAGTAATTGTCGCCAATGACGAACTTAGTCCTAGCCAAATTCGAAACATCGAAAATGAGACCAAGGCAACGGTCATCGATCGCACTGGTTTAATTTTGGAAATTTTTGCTAACCGGGCTAAATCACGAGAAGCTAAACTTCAAGTCCAAATGGCAAAATTAAAATACCAACTTCCCCGCTTACGAACGGGAGCTGGCCAACGACTTGACCAACAATCGGCTGGTGGCGGACTTGCGAACCGTGGGGCTGGTGAAACCAAGCTTGAATTAAACCGGCGGACGATTGAACACCAAATTGATCACGTCCGGCGTGAATTAAAGGAAATTGATAAGGCTTACGAAACCCAAAGCAAACGTCGGAAAGAAAATAAAATTCCGACCGTGGCTTTAATTGGTTATACTAATGCCGGTAAATCAACGATTATGAACCAACTTGTGAAAAAGTTTGGCGAAAATGACGAAAAACAAGTTTTCGTAAAAAACATGTTATTTGCCACGCTTGATACGAGTGTGCGGGATTTACATTTACCAGACAACAAGCAGTTTCTGTTAAGTGATACGGTTGGATTTGTGAGCCAACTCCCCCATCAATTAGTCCAAGCTTTCAAATCAACCTTAGCCGAAGCCGCTAATGCTGATTTATTAATTCAAGTCGTCGATTATTCTGATCCCGACCAACAACTCATGATGCAAACGACGGAATCCACCCTAAAAGAAATTGGCGTGCCTGATTTACCCATGGTGAAAGTCTTCAACAAGGCTGATTTAGCCGGTGCCAATTATCCCGCCCGCGAAGGTGATAATTTAATCATCTCCGCGCTAGATGATTCCTCAATTGAACTACTAACTCAGGTCATCAGTGAAAAATTATTTAATAACTACGTCACCCAAACCTTCATCATTCCGTTCGATAAAGGCGAAATTGTCGCTAATTTTAATCATAAATATCACGTGACGAGCACTGATTATCTGGAAACTGGAACCCAACTAACCGTGGAACTTCCCGAACCCGATGCAGCTCGTTATGCGCAATACCTAGAAAAATAATGACATTTACCGTTGACAAGTGTTTATTATGAATGTACAATAAATTCATAATCTTAAAGAAGAAAGCTAAGCTCTGTTTCTTAGAGAGTCCGATGATTGCTGGAATTCGGATGCCACATCTTAGTTAGCCGCTTTAAGCAATCATTTATCAATATTAAAAAAGTGCTTCTGCTAGTTTGGTAGAAGAATCTAGGTGGAACCGCGCGAAAGCGTCCTTGACATTCAATTGTCAAAGACGCTTTTATTTTTAGGAGGAATTAACAATGAAAAAGCAAGAAGATGTTACTTTAAATCGAGCGCTAGGCTTACCAGCTGCCTTAGCCTTAGTGATTGGAACGATTATTGGTGGTGGAGTATTCGTGCGGCAAGCCGCCGTAATTAACGATGCGGGCTCCGCAAAAGCCGCCATTTTGGCTTGGATTGCTGGGGGAATTTTAACCTTGGCAGCCGGACTTACGATTGCGGAGGTTGCTTCGCAAATTCCAAGTACTGGTGGACTTTATGCCTACATGGAAGAAATGTACAACGAATTGTGGGGCTTTTTATCTGGGTGGGTCCAGATTATTGTTTACGGACCAGCCATGATTGCAGCCTTAGGATCATTTTTAGCCATCCTAACTTCTGCCTTTTTCCACACTGACCCCATTTGGAATCTTCCCATTGCCTTAGGTAGTATCATTTTAGTCGGAATTTTAAACGTCTTTCCTAACAAATATGGAGCTAGTTTTGCTTTAATTACCACGGCTTGTAAATTAGTCCCCGTGGCTGCTTTGATTATTTTTGGCCTCTTCTTTGGTCACGCGGATGCTTTAGGCCAAACGATTAAAGGAATTCATTCTACGACGGGTGGCTTTGGAGTTGCCATGTTAGCCACTTTATTCGCCTTTGATGGTTGGATTTTAATTGCTAACTTAGGGGGAGAAGTTAAGAATCCCCGCAAAGTCTTACCCCAAGCCATTTCTTTTGGAATTTTAGCGGTTTTAGCCATCTACGTTTTAGTAGCTTATGGGGTCTTAAAGAGTATTGGACCGGAAAAGTTACATGAGTTGGGCACTGCTGCGATCCCTTACATTGCCAACAAAGACTTTGGGGCCATTGGTGGAAAAGTCATTAGTATCGGAATTATCATTTCCATCATTGGTTGTATGAACGGTAAAATCATGACTTTCCCTCGGATTATGTACGCCATGGCCGAACGAGAACAATTACCTTTTTCAAAACAACTCGCTTACCTTAATCCTAAAACTAGAACTCCAATTTTATCAATTTTTGTCGTGATTTTTATTGCGGCTGTGATGATTTGTTTAGGTAGTGCTGATCGACTTTCTGAACTATGTATCTTCACGATTTACTGTTTCTACGTTATGGCCTTCGTTGGGGTCTTCTTACTCCGGAAACGGAATCCCGAAATCAAACGTGAATTCTCGGTTCCCCTTTTCCCAATCACTCCCATCGTTGCCATTTTAGGTTCCCTCTTCGTGTTAATCTCAGAAGTGATGTCTGATCCAATTGGAGTGTTTGCTTCATTGGCCATCGTTGCTTTAGGGGTACCCGTCTTTTATTACCAAGTGCATAAACGCAAATAAAACAAAAGGATCTCAGAAATTATTTCTGGGATCCTTTATTTTTTACTCATAATCTTGCATTAATTCGTGCATTAGTTCCGCAACACTGGGTTCAGCTTTAATTAAATCAATTCCGGTATTAATCGAAATTTCACCATCTTCCAATTTACCCTCTAACATCGCCGTCCGGGTTCCGCCCATTTCGCGAGTGGCAGCAAACGTATGGTGATCACCATCTTCAAACCGTTTTGCCAATTCATCCATCTTGGCATTGCGAATCGAACGTTGTTGGGGAGCAACTAAGACCAGATCCTCCACCGTTGAAGCGATAATCTTTCTTTTGGCAGCTGAAGACGTCCGATTTTCTTTAGTGACAATGAAGCGACTCCCAATGTAGAAACCTTCAGCCCCTAACGCACTGGCTGCCCGAATGCCACGCACATCAGTTATCCCACCCGCAGCAAGGACGGGAACGGAAACGGCATCAACAATTCGGGGCACCGTGGTGAACGTTCCATTCCCCTTTGTCGGAATGACACCCCCTTCATCATAACCAGTGGCAACAATTAAGTCGGCCCCTAGCCGTTCCTGGAGTTGGGCTTCAGCAGGAGTCGGATTATAACTTCTGGCAATTAAAACCGCTCCTGCTGCTTTAATTTGCCGATAAATTTCTGCATCTGGTTCTCCACCAACAATAAAGTAGTTCACGTTTTCTGCTAATGAATTTTCTAAAATTTTATGCGCATAGCATTGCTCTTGTCCTTGCAGATTTAAGCCAATTGTCATCGCAAAGGGTTGATCGGTGAGTTTTTGTGCTTTTCTAATTTGTTCTCTCATTACCGTCATTGAATCTTGGTCTAAAGAAACTCGCCCCGCATTTGGGCCAAAGCTACCTAAGCCACCAGCGTTGGAAACGGCGGCCACAAATTCTGCATCCGTCAACCAGTTTAAGGGGGCTTGAATCACTGGATACTTGGTTTTTAAAATGTCAGTTACACGATTTTTCATTTTTTGCTCTCCATTCACTAACTAATAGTAATTAAAATTATAATTGATTGTAGCAAAAAAGACCACTAATCGGCTTTGAATAGTGGTCTTTCGTGATTTACTTATTTAACTTCTTTTTTCCGTTCCCAAATTACATAACCGGCAATCATGACCGCAAAGAAGACAACTGTAGCAATTACAGAAATTCTAGTTTCTGCATTGAAAAGTAAAACTACTAAAACGGCTAGATAGAATAAGATAGTTAAGTAACTTGACCCAGGGAAAAATGGCATTTTGAAAGTGTCTGCTGGGTTCGGATTAGTCCGTTTGTATTGGATATGCGTCAACATGATGATAATCCAAACGAAGATAAAACTAATCGTTGCTACTCCAGTTACCAAGACGAAAATCTTACTTGGGTAGAAGTAGTTTAATAACACAATTCCTAAGAACACAAATGAGGAAACTAAAATTCCAACGTATGGTACATTTGCTTTTGATAGTTTACTAAATGACTTAGGTGCGTGACCGTTATTACCTAAAATATAAAGGGTTCTAGAAGTTGAGAAGATTGCTGAGTTCGCAGCTGATAAAGCTGACGTTAAAACAACAAAGTTAATAATATTAGCGGCATAGCTAATCCCTAAACCTGAGAACACTTGCACAAATGGTGATTGGTTCGCATTAATTTCATTCCATGGATAAACTGACATAATTACAATCATTGAACCCACGTAGAAGAGCAAGATTCGCACGGGAACGGAGTTAATTGCTTTTGGAATATCCTTTTGGGGACTCTTCGTTTCGCCGGCCGTTAAACCAACCATTTCGATCCCAGTAAAGGCGAAGATTACCATTGGAAAGGCTAAGATAAAGCCTAAGCCACCAGTAGCAAAGAAACCACCGTGACTCACTAAGTTAGATAAGGAAGCCGTGTTTCCTTGGGTATGGAAACCAACGGCAATCATTCCTACTCCAGCTACAATTAATGCTAAAATTGCAAAAATTTTGATACTTGAGAAGGCTGATTCGAGTTCACCAAACCAAGCTACGTTAACTAGGTTAAAAGCTACTAAAATAGCGACAACAATTAGCGGCGTGACCCATTGCGGTAATTGCGGGAACCAAAATCTGAGATAGATTCCCGAAGCCGTTAAATCGGCCATTGCTAAACTGGCCCAGCTTAACCAATAAGCCCAACCAATCGCAAATTCCCATTTGTTACCTAAATATTCACGGACAAAGTCAATGAAGGAATGCAACTTCGTGTTAGAAAGTAATAACTCCCCAACTGCGCGCATCATTAGGTACGAAAAGATCCCAGTAATTAAATAAGCGAGGATTAAAGCAGGTCCAGCTGATTTAATGGCAGTTCCAGAACCCAGAAACAATCCAGTTCCAATGGCCCCACCGATTGCAATCATTTGAACGTGCCGAGAAGTTAATCCACGTGATAAATCTTGATCATTTGCTTGATTCTTTTCAGTCATAATACATCACCTTTCGCAAATGAAAAATGCTCCGCTAACAAATCATTTCGGTTTGGCGGCGGAACATTTTCCATTGATTGTTTATTAAAAATTCCTTAATACGTCTCGACTATCGTAACAACATTTTTTTTACTAGTCAACTAATTGCCATGCAATTTCCATGATACAATAAGAAAAAGGAGTGTAAATTATATGCATAAAAAACGAAAACGAATCTTGTGGATTGCCTTTATTCTCATCTTTATCGCGATGTTAGGCTTAAAACTTTATACCGAAAAACAACAACAAAAAGTAAGTGAAAATCAAATTAAAGTGGTTAAGCAATTTAACCACCAATTGAGTTAATGAGTTAACCATAAATGTTACAATAAATAATACTAATAGAGATACTAAATTACCAGTTTGTGATGGAACTGATAATTTAGCTAAAGCTTACTGGCTAATAACTGGTAGGCTTTTTCTATCACTCTAAGCAACGTTACTTTATTGCTTAAATTTTAAAAATCCGATAACAACCGCATTTCAATGCAGATTGTTATCGGGTTTTTTTATCAACTTATTTTTTCGTATAGGCCACTTGAACTTCCACGTGATAATTATCATCCGTTTCAATAATCCCACTGCGGCCCATCATTTTACATTTACCACCCGTCAAATAAGCGGCAGCCAAGTAAAGCTTGATTTTTGATAAATCAATTTGTTGTACTGATTGTAAGCCCACGGTCTGAATGTGACCAACGGCTTTGGCATGGGGTTCGTTAATTCCCGCATAAACGACATATTGATCATTAATTTTTTTCATGGAGAAATAAGGAATCATGGCGCCTTCTCCAATGGCATAGACTGGCTTAGCGTTTTCTTTTAAGGCCACCTTAATTTGATGGTCATCTAAGCCCGCATAATCATCCGCAACTAGTTTTTCTTGAATCATTTGCACCGCTAAATCATTAATAGCAGCTTGTTCTGTGGTATCAGTTGCTAATTTAGCAGGCATCGTTTGCCGTTCATCAAACAACCCGTTAGCGGGAATATCGCGATAGCGACTTCCTGGTTTAACGGCTTCTTTCGGTTGAATGTGCAAGGTTTTGTTAATAATCGGGGTCACATCGAGCTTGGAACTTTTTCTAGTAAAATAATAGATAATGTTCAAATATAAGAAGTAACCTAACACAATTGTTGCCCCTAACATTAATAAACCCCGCATATAAACTTGGTTAGTTAAAAAACGATAGGTAATGTAAATCATATATAGCCAGCCAAAAAATCCAAGAATCGTATAAATTCGGGCTTTGGTCTTGGCTTCAATGCTGATATAAGATAACCAAGAATTAATTCCGTCTAAAATACTAAACATTATTGATTACCCCCTGTCGAATTCGTGGTTGATGCTGGTGTAGCGGTAGAATTAGCGTTATTCGTGGCAGGCTTGCTACTATCAGTGCCACTAGTTGAACTACTATTAGTACTATTGCCACTACTAGAGTTATTGGTACTATCCGAATTAGTAGCCGGCTTATTGGTGTCCGAACTACTGTTATCCGTTTTTTTATTATCATCAGTATTCGCTTTGGTGCTATTTGAATCTTTATTATCGTTCGTGGAATTGGTCGAAGTGGAGTCAGTCTTTTTACTATCGTCGGAACTCGTTTTCGTGTCATCCGTCTTATCAGGACTCTTAGTCTGATTATTAGAATCAGTTTGATCCTGGTCAGTTTTAGCAGGGGTCTCAGTTTTGGTAACCTTAGCCCCTTCTTGAGTATGTGTCACCGTATTCGTTACCACATTAGTGGCTCCTAAGGTTAAACAAATCGTCAAAATTGCAAATGGTGTTAATAATGGTGGAACTCTTTTCATCAGATGATTCCCCTTTCGTCAGTCTTTTTATTATCCCCTTTTAACTTTAAAAAAGGGTTAATCAATGCTTAATTTTTTAATAATTCGGTCAATTTTTTGTTTGGTATCAGTCCAGTTCTCGTTTTTGATAACCGTAGCGTGCCCGGCTAATGCCGCGGGTAACCGCAAATCACGATTAACTTCGGCACTGTGCATTCTTTTTTCGACATCCGCTAATTGATCACCGCGCTGTAACATCCGGTCTTTAATTTCTGATTGCTGATCAACTGCTAAAAACAAGATTTCGGCCTGGTTACCTAATTTTTTTTGATAAGTAAGCGCTCCCGCAGTATCTAACACAATGCTCGCAAATTGATGGTGTTGCAGGGCTCGTTCTAACCCTTCTAACGAAGATCCATACTGATTGCCTGCGTATTGCACGTTTTCTAACAAATGAAGCTTCGCAAAACTAGCCGCATCTTCAAAATAATAGTTGATGCCATTTTGTTCTCCTGACCGAGCTGGCCGAGTCGTATGCGTAATCACTGGGGGAATCCCATACGTTTGCTTAAGATAATTTTGGACGGTGGTTTTTCCCGTTCCAGCTGCTCCAGTTAGAACAATCACCCGTTGTTTTTTTTGCATTTCAATTCCCCCAAATCATGAATTAAGCACTGAGCTTTTCTCTTTATTGTACCATTAAGGGTGATTACCACTTAACTAAAACGTATTTTAAAAGAATTCCGTCTAAAATATTAAAACCAAGCTCGATTAAGTCATTCTTAATTAGTTCTTTAATCTTTTCTACTATATTATAGCGCTTTCATTAAAATTCAATTTTGCTTCATTTATATGATAACATGCCCCAGTTAGTGGTATTATGGAAATAAATTCTATAAGTAGGTGAAAATTATGAAACAAGGAACAAAAATTTTAACGTTAGATAACGGTTACCATTTATGGACCAACACGCAAGGTGAAGGTAAGATTCATCTTTTAGCCCTTCATGGTGGACCTGGTGGTACTCACGAATACTGGGAAGATACCGCTAAACAATTAAAGCAACAAGGACTAGATGTGCAAGTCCACATGTATGACCAACTTGGTTCATGGTATTCCGATACTCCCGATTGGGATGATCCTGCTGTTGCAGCAAATATCGAAACTTATAAATACTTCGTTGATGAAGTTGAAGAAGTTCGGCAAAAACTCGGCTTAGATAACTTCTACCTCATTGGTCAATCCTGGGGTGGTGCTTTAGTTCAAATGTACGCTGCTAAATACGGTGATCACTTGAAAGGTGCGATTATTTCATCAATGGTTGACCGGATTGGCGATTACACTGATCACTTAGCCCAAATCAGAGAAACTGCTTTAACTCCTGATGAATTGGCTTACATGAAAAAATGTGAAGCCGAAAATAACTACGATAATGACCGTTACCAAGCCTTAGTTGGCAAACTTAACGACCAATACGTTGACCGAAAGAAACCAGCTGCGATTGCGCATTTAACGGAAACGATGAGTGTTCCTTTATACAATGCTTTCCAAGGTGATAATGAATTTGTCATCACTGGAAAATTGAAAGACTGGAACTTTACGGATCATCTTAAAGACATTAAAGTGCCAACTTTAGTGACATTTGGGGAACACGAAACCATGCCAATGGAAACTGGAAAACGAATGGCTGACATGATTCCGAACGCCAAGTTTGTTTCTACTCCAGAAGGTGGTCATCACCATATGATTGATAATGCCCCTATTTATTATGATCATTTAGCAACTTTCATTCGTGAAGTGGAAAATGATACGTTTAACAAATAAAGCAAAAAAAGTGCTCAAGCTTGCATTAGCTGGAACTGCAACTATTAATTTGAACAATTAAATAAAAGCGAAATTCGATAATCTTAATTAGGCATTTAATTCTCTGTACTCCACAGGGGATTGATTGCCTAATTTTGTTAATATACGTTCGTTATTCCAAAATTTGATATAATCAGTAATGTATTTAATTGTCTCTGATAAACCTTTTGGTTTATCTTTGATATAAATCATTTCAGACTTTAGTGTGGAATGAAATGATTCGATAATGGCGTTATCAGCTGGAGTTCCTTTTCGGGACATACTTCTGATGACGCCTTTTTTGCGTGCCAAATCAAAATAATCGAATGAAGTATATGTTGCTCCTTGATCACTATGAAGTATTGAACCATCAATATTATCTAATTGGTTTAATGTATCAATAACTAATTTTGTATCTGGATGCTCAGAAAATTCAAATGCAACAATTTCTGAATTATAGGCATCAAGAATTGTTGATAAATAGATAAACTTATCTCCGCATGGAATATAGGTAATATCAGTAGTCAACTTTTTTAATGGAGCATTTGATTCCCAGTTACGATTAATTATATTGTCAAATTGCTTATACGGATTACCAGGCCTATGAGAACGCTTTTGTCTTACTCGACAACCCCAGCCAAATTCAGACATTATTTTTTGAACTTTACTGATACTACAGTTAAAAAACCTATTAAGTATGGCATGAATCTTTCTATAACCGTATAAAAACTTAGTTTTTATACAAATATTTTTAACTTCTGATTCAGTATCAGTTAATTCGTTATCCATTAAATGATTTTTATGATAGTAGTAAGTACTCCTAGAAATTCTAAGTATCTCACAAACACGTTTTATTGGAATAATACCTTTAAAACTATCAATCATAATTATCGTTGATTTATTTACCACAACCTTTCCTTGATTAAATATTTTTTTACAACAGCTAATTCCTCATCTTTTTGTTTAAGTTCTAGCTCATATTTGATTTTTAATGGCAACTCATCATCGCCTTTATGATATTTATATTGTTTACCTGCTGGTTGTCTTAATCTCTGATAATCATTGTTTCTTAGATATTTTCTCCAAGTATAAATTAGTCCATCGCTTTTAAGACCTAATTTTTTACATATTTTTCTTCCAGGAACACCTTCATTTAGAAGCCTTATGGCTTCAAGTTTTGTTTCATATGAATATTTATTATTTACCAAAGTAAAAACACCTCCGAGTTTTAATTAATTCTATCAAGAATAATTAACGAAGATGCTTTTATTTATCTGTTCAATATTATAACTTCAGTTCCGCTTGGGCACTTTTTATTTTTATTCAGTTTCAAAATTGGTAATCAAATCCGCAACTTTTTGTTTAACGGCTGCACTGGCAAAGGAATTGTTAATTGCATTCAAATTACATTGCCGTAATTGTGCTTTAGTTAAATCATTGTGGTGCGCCATTTGGAAGTATTCTTCCGTTAAAGTCGTATCTGAAACCGTCCGATTATCGGTGTTCAGACAGAGTTGTTGGCCTTGTTTGAGCCAACGTTGTAAGGGATAGGCTTCATGATTAGGAATTGCATGCGTTTGCACATTACTGGTTGGGCAACCTTCAATACAAGTTCCTTTTTCTAACATTAATTTTTCAATTTTTTCATTACCAGCCGCGGCAATTCCATGACCGATTCGTTTACTACCAGCTTTAATGGCGGCTAAAACATTATCAGCACAGCCGCATTCGCCCGCGTGCAAAGTTAATTGAACTTTTTGTCCGTCAACTATGATTGGGAAAGCCGCTTTATACATGTCTACAAACCCGACTTGTTCGGGACCAGCTAAGTCCACTCCGACTAATTTGTCGCTCACCATTTTTGATTCGGCAAAAATCTTAGCCACTTCGTGTTCTTGATCAGTCCGCATGCCGCAAACTAATAAGTTTCCGTCAATGTCATAGGTGGCTTCAGCTCGGGCAATTCCCTTAGCCACTGCTTTAATGGTTTGGGCAACGGTGAGACCTTTTTCCATCGAAAGACTAGGCGCAAAGCGAATCTCGATGTAGCGAACCCCATCTTGGTGGGCTTGTTCCATCACATCGTAGGCAGCCCGTTCTAAGGCTGCTTCCGTTTGCAAGTATTGCAATACAAAATCAAAGGGTTGTAAGTAATCCTCTAAATTTTTGGCATCCGCTGGAGCAACCATCTTTCTGGTTAATTCCATCAAATTCGTGTGAATCATTTCACCCTGACCACGGGCAATTTCTCGTAAAGTATGGGGCCGAATTGAACCGTCTAAATGACAGTGTAATTCAGCTTTGGGGAATCTTTGAATCTCCGCTCTTGTTAACATTGGTATCTCCTCCCGCTTTTTTTCCGGTTTAAATTGTTATTATATTACCGAAAATCAGACCACTTGGCAAGCTTTTTTTAATTTATTCTAAATAAAAAGCGAACCTTTAAAAAGTTCGCTTTCTTGTTTATTCGTCTTCTTTCAGACTGAGCTTTTCCACGTCAATCTTCTTATCAACTAGTCCGTCATAAAAACTAGCCTCATGACTAACCACAATTGCATTGCCTGGGAAATCATTAATGGCCCTTTTCAATGATGCTTTGGTTTCATCATCCAAATGGTTCGATGGTTCATCCAGAATCAAGAAATTACTAGGGACGAATTCCATTAAGGTCAATTTAACCTTCACTTGTTCTCCCCCAGAAAGCTTGCCAATTTCTTTAAAGGCATTGGAAGCATTCATTCCCGAACGAGCTAGCTTAGTCCGAATTTCTTTTTGGGTTAACTTTGGATATTTATCTTGAATAATCTGCATTGGGGTTTGTGTTTTATCTTCCCATACTAAGTCTTGACTAAAGTAATTAATCTTAGCTGATGGAGAAAATTCGGCAGTTCCGCCCAAGGCAGGGATAATTTGCAAAATACTCTTAATTAAGGTTGATTTACCAACCCCATTAAACCCTTGTAATCCCACTTTTTGATCAGTATCAACCGAAAAAGTAACGGGGCTTAACAATGGTTTATCATAACCGACTGATAAATCTTTCACGACTAACGCATTTTGTGAACCAGTTTCATCGTAAGGGAAACTAAAATTAGCTTTCACATTACTCTTAGGTGGCTCAATCACGTCCATCCGGTTCAACATTTTTTCCCGTGATTTAGCCATATTAGAGTGACTACCAGCCTTATTCTTTTGAATGAATTTCTTAGCCTTTTCAATCGCAACTTGTTGTTTTTCAAACTCCCGTTGTTGCGTCATTTCTTTTTCGGCCCGTTGTCGCATAGCTGACTTAAAATCACCACGATACTTAGTAATTTTTCCAAAAGCGACGTTAATAATACAGTTAGTAACCGGTTCTAAGAAATCATAATCATGAGAAATCACAATGAAGGCACCCTCAAAATTATTTAAATAATCTTCAAGCCAGTTAATGTGGGTCGTATCTAAGTAGTTAGTTGGTTCATCCAAAAGTAACACATCGGGATTTTCCAAAATTAACTTTGCTAAGATAATTTTAGACCGTTGTCCCCCACTCATTTGTGAAATTTCGTGGTCACGACCAATATCATCTAAACCTAAACCAGTAATTACCTGTTCAATTTGGGTTTCTACGTCATAGAAGTTTTTTGCCTCCAGTTGTGCTGAAATCCGTCCGGCTTTTTCAAGCAAACTATCATCCATTGTTTCGGCATATTCTTCGTATAACTTAGTCATTTGGTCATTTAATTTATACAAATCAGCAAACGCTGTGTGTAAAAAATCAATTAAGGTCATTCCACTGGGAATATCTACGTATTGATCTAAATAACCAATCTTGGTACCTTTTTGCCAATTAATTGAACCAGTCAGCGGTAGTTCTTTCCCAATCAAAATGTTAATTAAAGTTGATTTACCAACCCCATTTTGACCGACAATTCCCATGTGTTCGCCTTTGTTCAATTGAAAACTTGCATCTGAATAGAGCTTTTTATCTGCAAAGCTCATGCTCAAATCTGAAACTTCTAAAAGAGCCATTTGTTCACCTTTAAACCTTTCAATCACTAAATAATACAGTAACATATCACCGCAACTTTTGCAGTTTATTTTAATTTAATGTTACAATGGTATGTATCTTTTTGAAAAGGAGTTGAAATTTATGCGAGTTCAAGATATTGATCATCTCGAATTAACCGTGGATGACTTGGAACAAACGATGCGTTTTTACCATGAAGTACTTGATCTCCCCATCCTTTTCGAGGGAGAAACCAATATGATTTTTCAATTAGGCAAGCAGAAGCTGATTTGTAAAACTCCAGCGGATGACAGCTTGCAAGCTGTGAATCCGACGGTCGGATCAACTACCTTTAGCATTCTGGCCAAAGATTCACTAGCTACCGTTGAAAAACATCTTGCCAATTATTTTGTTGATATTGTCGCCGGTCCAGTTGAAAGTGAGTTTGCCAAGAAAAAGACCACTTCACTTTACGTTAACGATCCAGCTGGAAACTTAATCGAAATTCGCGAATATCACAAGTAGACTACTGTTAGGATTTAAGAAAGGACTATTTTTTATATATGACTCAAAATAACAATACCGGAGTAGCAAAGCCAAAAATGTCTTTGTTCAGTGTCGTAATGTTAGCTTTAAGTTCAATTATCGGATCAGGTTGGCTCTTTGGGGCTTGGGAAGCTTCTAAAATCTCAGGACCAGCTGCCATCATCTCATGGGTAATCGGAGCCGTTGTGATTGGAATCATTGCCTATATTTATATCGAACTAGGTACCATGTTCCCCGAAAGTGGAGGAATGAGTAAGTATGCCGGCTATACCCATGGTCCCTTACTAGGTTTTATCGCTTCGTGGGCTAACTGGGTTTCTTTAGTTACCCTACTTCCGATTGAAGCCGTGGCTGCTGTGCAATACATGAGCTCATGGCCTTGGGCTTGGGCAAACTGGACCCACCGGTTTGTCGCAAACGGAACAGTAACAAATGAAGGACTATTAGTCGTTTTCTTATTCATCGTAGTCTTCACGTTGTTAAACTACTGGTCAGTTAACTTATTAACCCGATTCACCAGTTTAACTTCCGTGTTCAAGTTAGTGGTTCCTTCAGTAACGATTATCATGTTATTGATTTCGGGATTCCACCCAAGTAACTTTACTAACCCTAATTTTGGTGGTTTCTTACCATACGGAACTGCCCCAATTTTCGCTGCTACAACGGTTTCTGGAATCATTTTCTCTTATAATGCTTTCCAAACCGTAATTAACGTTGGTGACGAAATTACTAACCCTAAGAAAAACATCTGGCGTGGAATTGTAATTGCCTTACTTGCTAGTATCGTTATTTACATCATGCTTCAATTTACGTTTATCGGCGCCATTGATCCTGCCATGCTTGCCAAACACGGTTGGCACGGAATCAACTTCGAATCACCATTTGCTGATTTAGCCATTATGTTAAACATCAACTGGTTAGTTATCCTACTTTACTTAGATGCGTTCGTTTCACCATTTGGAACGGGAGTTTCGTTTGTGGCTTCCACTAGCCGGACTTTAGCGGCCATGACCCAAAGCGGCCATATGCCTAAGTTCCTTGGTAAAATCAACCAAAAATGGGGAACTCCACGAATTGCCATGATTGCGAACTGTTTAATCAGTTGTATTTTAGTGTCGGTCTTTAAAAACTGGGCGGTCTTAGCCAGTGTGATCTCTACTTCAACGTTAATCGCTTACGTAACTGGTCCGGTTACTTTAACCGCCTTAAGAAAACATGCACCTGAATTCAAGCGTCCGGTTACGATTAACTTTGCCAAAGTAGTTGCTCCGGTAGCCTTTGTGTTAGCCAGTCTCGCAATTTACTGGGCAATGTGGCCAACGACCATGGAAGTAATTGTCATCATTGCTTTAGGTTTACCATTTTACTTCTTCTATGAAGGCCGTTTAAACTGGAAAAATTCCTTGAAGAAATTCAAAGGAAGCCTTTGGATGTTAGTTTACTTAGCTTTCATGTCCGTCTTTTCATACGTTGGTTCTGCCCCATTTGGTGGGCAAAACTGGATTCATTATCCATATGATTTCTTGGTAATTATTGTGGTCTCCCTTGGCTTTTATTACTGGGGAGTTAACAGCTATCAAGAAACCAAAGAAATGCAAGATGCCAAAAACGTTAATAATCGAGTGAAAAACAATTAGAATCGTTATATAATGAGTTAATCGTATAACTATGCTTCCATCTGGGAATCGAGGTCATTATGAATAATCAAGATCAAGATACTAGATTCCAAAGATATGATTTTACCCCGAAACGTTCGCAAGTGAAGCGGAAACGTCGGCCACCAGTTTGGCCATGGATTTTAGGGCTAATCATTGTTGTACTTATTTTAACTTTTGGAATTCGGTATGCTTTAAATAACAGTAACCAAGTTACTAATCAAGCTTCTAAAGCACCAACTACTTCAAAAAATACTTCTACTAGTAAAAATTCAAGTAATGTTTCCCCTAAAGTTAGCCCAAGTACGCCGGCTAAGGCTACCCCTGCTCCAGTAACTCAACCAACTAAAGCTACTAATTCAGCGAATAACGCTGATAATGAAGATGGCTTTGCCGAAACCCATACTTTTAATTCCCTTCAGGATGCCAAAGATTGGGCAAACGCCACGAAGTCGGATTGGACTGCGGCTGGGTATAACTATTGGACAGTTAACCAAAATAGCCAAGGTTACTACGTTTTAACTTTTACCAAATAACTGAAAAAGAAGCCTGCTTTTCAAGGCTTCTTTTTTTATGTTCAAAATTAGATAGTTTATAATAAAAATGAGGAGGAATCACACCATGAAAATTTCAGTTCCCTTAGAAAACGGTTGGTTACCTGACCGTTATACGAAACATGCTAGTGCAGCCGCTAAGATTGATGGCCGTCCCTACGTTTCTTTTCCTATTCACATTAAAGAGGTGCCAACTAAGGCCCAATCATTAGCATTAGTCTTAACGGACGCCGATGCCATTCCCGTTTGTGGATTTACTTACATTCATTGGGTGGCTGCTAACCTTGATCCAACGACCACTTTAATTCCAGAAAATGCCAGTCATGCCGAACTAATTCCCATGACATACGGTCACAATAGTTTAGCTGGTCAGTTACTGAACGTGCAAGATCCACTGGTCAATCAACATTACGTTGGCCCCACTCCTCCTGACAAGCCTCACAATTATCAATTAACCATGTACGCTTTAGGCCAAAAGCTAGACTTACAAGATGGTTTTTGGCTCAATGAATTAGAAAAAGCTAGCAAGGGTCACG
This sequence comes from Fructilactobacillus frigidiflavus, assembly GCF_044054575.1. Taxonomy (GTDB): domain Bacteria; phylum Bacillota; class Bacilli; order Lactobacillales; family Lactobacillaceae; genus Fructilactobacillus; species Fructilactobacillus frigidiflavus. Next base: position 817,712 of record NZ_CP168716.1, on the reverse strand, counting down.
TTTTAGCAGAAGCAAACGTCAGCTTACCAGTTAAAAATTAATTGGAGGAACATTATGTACAACGAATATAAAAGAATTTTAGTCCCCGTCGATGGCTCTAAGTATGCCGAAGCTGCTTTAAATAAAGCAGTTGAAGTTGCCATTCGTAATGAAGGACGACTTGATATCCTCAGCGTCATTAATACCACTTCCTTTGGGTTTACCTATGGAGTACTCAGTGGAGATGCCATTACCCAGATGGTCGATGGTGAACTTGCTTATCTCAAAGGCTTAGTTAAGCAAATTACCACCAAAACTGGATTTAAAAATATTCACATGCACGTCCGGTTCGGTAATCCTCGTAACGTGATTACTTACGACTTTACTAAAGATTATGCCACCGACTTAATTATGATGGGTGCCACTGGTAAAAACGCTACTGAACGACTTTTAGTTGGTTCAGTAGCTAGCTACGTTAATAGTCACGCCAGTTGTGACGTGATGATTGTCAGAACAAACCTTAAGAATCAACCACTAACTGATTAAATAAAATAAACTCTCATTAAAAAGCAGCTAGTTTCCGAAATTAATCGGAAGCTAGCTGCTTTTGTTGTACTTAATTAGGTATCAATCCTTATAATACCCATAAATTAATTTTTCTCATATATAAAATAATCTGAAAAAAACATATTTTTATCTATTTTAATTTTTTTAGGCAAATTATGTGAAACTATAATAATTATTTTATTTTTGAAAACAGCAGACACATTTTCCCAAATTTTATCAAATGTTTTATTATCTAAAGCACTGAATGATTCATCAAAAATAATAAAATCAGGTGGTGTTGGATCAATCATTAATCTCGCAATCTCAATTAACTGTGCTTCTCCACCAGAAATTTTGTTTTCATCAACTAAGTCATCTAATCTTAGTAATATGTTTTTAGAAAAACCATAATTTTTTAATTTTTCAATCAATTTCCCTTTACTAATGTTTTTACCTAAAAGAATATTATTCATGATAGTATCATTAAAAATAATTGGCTTTGATGTACTTAACCAAACATTGATATTTTCTTTTTTTAATTGCTTGGTTAATATGTTTAAAGTGGTACTTTTTCCTGCGCCTACGCTCCCTTTTAAAAGATACGTTTTTCCGTATTCTAAAGAAAATTTCTTATTTATGCTAAATTTTCCTAATTTACCATAATTTATATTTATTCGATTATTAGATAAATTAATTTTTGTTTGATAACTTAAATCTTCAAAATTTGAGTTATCAACTTCGCTAATATTATTAATTTGTGGCAAGATACTAAACAACGATAATATTATTTGAATTAAAAGTGTTATGGAGGGCAGTAACCATATGCTAATTTCATATGTTGCAACAAGCGTTCCTATGTTATTAATATTTAAAATAAAATAACCAATAAAAAAAATTTCAAATATAATTAATTTTTTTAAACAATCTATTGTAAATAAAATTTTCTGTTCTTGATAAACTAATTTCTTTTGCAATTCGGTTCCCTTAGTATTAGTTTTTTTTAAATCAGTTATCAATTTACCCTTAACATTGCTATTTATTAAAATTTTTTCTTTAATTTGATCTATAAATGTTGATTGATTGTTTTGTATAATTTTTACATTATTTAAATTTTTTTCTGTATCAGCATATTTTTTATAAAAAGGAGACAATAAAATCACACCGATTAAAATGGTTATAATAAAAACCAAACCTAATGAAATACTACTTTTTAAAATCATTACAATTCCAAACAAATTGGTTCCTAATATCCAAATAATACTACCGATATTTCTAAAATAAAATTTTGAGACATTAGGAATTTCACTTGATAAAATATGAAGTATTTTACTTTTTTCATGTTTGTTTACTCCAAAAAATATTGAATTATAAGCAATTTGTCCTGCTAATATCTTGCTATTATTTAACATATATGAAGAAAGTTTTAAATCAATATTTATCAAAAAATTTGTAAAAAATGGAATTACCGCCACAAGAATCGAAATTAAAATTAGGCTCATTATATTCTTTGAAGGTAATGTATTATCAATTATTATTTTTATTAAATATGCCGGTAATAATAATACGAAAGCTCTAATCAACGTAATATTAATTATAAATATGATTTTAAAAAAATTAGTTTTAGTTATATTAAAGCTAAATCTAATCATTATTCACCTCAATTTCTCTAGTTATCTCCCTATCATTAACTATAGGATTACTTAAATGAGTAATTTCAATAATTGTTTTATTATTAAAAAATTTCATAAAATAATCATTTAAAACTTGCTTTAGATTATCATCAATATTAGCGCCTATTTCATCTAATAAGATAATATCAGCGTTAAAAACGGACTGTCTTATTACGTTTAATAACATCTTTTGACCAGTTGATAAACCACCGTTACTTGAAATAACATGATTTAATTCTGGTAAAAAATATAATAATTCATCAAATTTACCACTGTTAAGATCATTCCTTAATAGGTTTTCCCTAATTGTCCCTGGAAAAACAATTACATCTTGAGGAACATACATAATAATCTTATTTTCATCACTATTAAAAAAAATACTATTTAGTATAGTACTTTTGCCAATCCCTGATGGGCCCTTTAAAATTACATATTCACTATTATCAATCCTTTTAAGATAGTCGTTTTTGATTTTATTGATTTTTTTTATATTAGTTTTTTTATATTCCTGTATTTTATTAATAGAAACCATTGCTTCTTGGGCAGCAGTAATAATATTCATTGAATTTTTAAAAGGTGCACTAAACATACTTAAATAAGCAAATATGGTAACGAATTCACCCATAGTTATTAAGCCATTCATTTGTAAAAAACCACCATATAAAATTACAACTGCTGGCCCTAAAGAATCAATTGTTCTAGGTAAAATTTTCGAATTATTCTTTAAAATTTCTGTCAACAGTATCATTTTATTCATTTTTTTATATAAAATGATAAATTTATTTAAAATAAAAGTTTTATAACTTATTTGGTATAGTTTTTCTTGGTTTTCAATCAAATCAGAGGTTGTTAATTTCAAATCAATTTTTGTTTTTCTTAATTCATTTTGTGAATTGTATTGTTTTTTTATCAATCCGCGAAATGGAACTAAATAAAAAAAATATATAAAAATTAGTATTAATGTTAATGATTTGGAGATTATAAAAATTTGAGTTATAGCAACAAAAAAACAAATAATTTGAGTTAATAAAATTGGAATATCATAGGTAGTAAAATCTTGAATATTATCTAAATCATCATTAATTAATGAAATAAATTCTCCAGGTTTTTCATTTTTTAATCTGTCCCATGTAGCATCTTCCCATATATCAATAATTGTATTTCTAGTATTGCTTATAATATCAACAACTGTTAAATTTATGATATTTTTACCAATCCTATTGTTAAATAATGAAATTAACATTAAACCAAATAATAATAAACCTATAAAAATATAACTACTAGTATGGCCTATACAATCTATTAGTTTACCAATCAAAAAAGGTATCGCAGATTCGGAAATTGATGCAGTTATTAAGAATATTGATCCTAAAGATAACTTTATAATCTCTTTTTTTGTAAATTTCATCAATTAATTTCTCCATCTGGCTAATTGTGATAAGTCTTTTTAAGGACTATATATTTGTTTTCTATTCTTTCCAAAAGATCATAATCTAAAATGATTTTCATAATTATTCGTTCATTGTAATTTTAGTTATTATAATTCAAAAGGGATTGAACCTCCAGAAGATTCAATCCCTTTTCTAAATATATTTTTTAATCCATTCCCATAATGCGTTTTTTCGCCAAAAAGGCATCTAAATAATCAAACGCAATTTCATCAATATCACTAACCGTTAGTTCAATCAGTTGCGGAGCGTTCGGCTTATCTTTTGATAAGTACCGAACCGAGACCGTTCCTTTCTCAAACTTAAAGGGAACGCCAAAATAAGTCTCCCCTTCATTTGATTTAATCCGCAAAAATCGCTTGAATTTAATTGCTTGATTAACCACTGCGGCAAACATATCGACCGTACTATCAAAGCTCCGTTCGTTGTTTAAAAGCGGCTGTAAAAAGGTATCACGTGCCATATTTAAAGCCACAAAGTGATTAATTAACCGCAAATAGTCACTTTTGATTTCGAGATGACTGATTTCAGTTAGCCGAATTAATTCATAGCCCCCAAATTGACCATTCATATCGACCACGGCGAACACCACCGAGTCAGCGTTAACTGCCCGAACTTGGCCAATGAAAAATAGTTCCGGATTAATTTTGGGAATCATAATGATCCGACGACCACTTTCTTTGGCTCGATGTAAGGCCGCAAAAATTTCTAAACTGCCGGTAATATCCTGGGACTCAATGTGATTTGTCATCAAGAGCTTCTTCGATTTTGCTAATAAGTTTAATTCCTGGCCTAAAAATTCAATCAGTTTGATTTGATGAAGGGACATATTTTGATGACTAACCTCGCTACTATCAAATTTATCAAACGTGGTTAATTCGACTTGCTCATCAGAAAGTGAAGTCACAAAGCCTTCCATCATGTCCCCATTTTCTTTGATTAACAAGATTGGTTGTTGATACACCAAGGAATTTCCTAAGACCTGCACTAGTAAAGCAACTTTATCGTTTAAATTTAATTCGGGTTGATCAGCTGAAATTAAATGCAAGGCATGCGCCATTTTAATCCGTTCATCCATTTTAGTTAAATCTTCACTGTAAAAATCCACATCAAAAATGTCATCATAGTCGATGTAAACAAAGCCATTACTAAGACCATCTTCCGTATAGGTACTCAAAATTGTTCCATTTTGGTCAACGCCCATCACCATTCCAGTATAAAAAATTGATGATCCCGTTTGAATGACGTTAACTAGGGTATGATGTTCAATTGAATACCGCAAATTTTTAATAATTTGTGTTCTTTGTGAATATTCCAATCCTAACCTCGATTTCTAAGAAATTGCATTAGCCATATAATTTTCGAGCTCTTGCCCTTTTTTGCCACAACTAAGGGCTACAATTAATTTCATCCGTGCTTTAGGACCATTTAACTGGGTACAGAAAATCAATCCCATGTCCTTTAATTCAATTCCTCCACCTTGATAAGCATAAATTGCTTGGGCAGAGCCACTAAAGCACCGAGAAACTAATACAACCGGAATGTGGCGTTCAAGTAAAGCTTTAACTGCTGGTAAAGTGGCTGCTGGTAAATTTCCAGCTCCCATTGCTTCAATCACGACCCCTTTAGTCTGATCATTATTCAACGCTTCAAATAACTCACCGGTCATGCCTGCATAGGCTTTTAACAAGTAAACATGTTTCACGACCTGATTAATCGCTGTGTATTCACTTCCAATTAACTGTTGGGCAAAAATCACTTGATCATGATCGACCGTTCCTAAAGTTCCGTAAATTGGATCTTTAAATGTATCGACACTGGTTGTATGGGTTTTGGTAACAAACCGAGCCGCATAAATTCCAGTATTGAAAACTACTAGAACTCCCTTATTTTTAGCTTCATCAGCAGCAGCAACTTGAATCGCTGATTTAAAGTTAAATACTCCATCCGCTCCAATTTCGTTGGACGACCGCATGGCACCGGTTACCACGACTGGAATAGTATTAGGTAACGTCAAATCTAAAAAGTACGCTGTTTCTTCTAAAGTATCAGTTCCGTGAGTGACCACCACGCCATCAATGCCATCCGCAATCGCTTGTTTAATTCGTTCGGTAACTTTAAGCATCGTCGTGGGCGTCATGTGGGGCGAAGGTAAATTCATTAATTCATCATTAATGACGTTAATTTCGGGTAATCCTAAAATATCATTATTATCAATTGGATTTTCTTCATTTTGGACAACTCCACCCTTTTCGTCTTGTGACATGGAGATGGTTCCACCAGTGTGAATTGCTAAAATATTTTTCATGTTAATGTGCTCCTAATCGTTCATAATGTTTACCCTTAATCTTACCACATCGCTTAATTGCTCGTTGCTAATCTGTGTAATTATTTTCTTTTAAAGGCGTTATCTTTTATAATTAAATGAAGGAGATTCAACATGAAAGATACCGACCGATTTTATCAACCCACGAATTCCAAAGACGCAATGCGGAAAATCCAAAAGTTATTCAACCAGTATTGTCAGGCTCAGTTGACCAACGAACTCCTCCAATACCACTTTAAGTTACTTAACCAAGTTAAAACGAACGTCTTACCCGTTGCTAAAACAGAAAATGTCCCCGAACGGATTCAAGCAGCACAAAGAATTATTACGACCATGGAAAGCTGGTTACAAATTCGGTTAGCGGGAAAAGATTATCCTGGTCACATGAAACATTTTCGATATGTTTCTGATCACGCAACTTTACGTTACAAACGTCATGAAATTAAAGTTAAAGGCAACCAAAATTTACGCAGTAGTCAGCATTAGCAACACATTTTCAATTTCGGCCCATCTAGGCTAAGATAGAAGCGAGGTGAAAAATCATGGCAAACAAAAAAATCGAAAAACAAGCACGGCAAAACATTATTATTGATATGAATGATTTTTTAATTACTTATGCTAAATCCATTTTGGGACCAGTTCCAGATCTTGCTCAACAAATATATGCAGAGGGTAAAAATGATGTAACTGGACTCGACCAACTCTTTAACGATGCTGGTTATGGTCGCAAACAAAAATACCAAGCAATTGCTCAAGGATTTGTGTGCGACTTTTATCATACTGCCCCTGAAGATACCCAAGCAGAGGTTGATAAACTAGTCCACGAAGCAATGCGTTATCTTGGTAAACATCCTGAAAAACTTAATCAGTGGGTGGAAGCATAAAAGTAACTGGGAAACGGTTGCTTTTTTTGTTTGGTTAAACATAGAAAGAAGGTGAACCCTGATGAATAAGATTGGTGTCCGTGATTTAGTCGGCTTTATTTTGCGAAGTGGCGATTTGAACTCCACCATGAATAGTACCAATACCGCTCAAGCGGGAACGAGAATTCACCAAAAGCTGCAACGAAAACGCCCCGAAGATTATCAAGCCGAATACTATCTCGCTACTAACGAAAAGCTCAACGGTCATGAGTTTACGGTGGATGGCCGTGCAGACGGTGTGATTATGCACGAACAAACGGCCGAAATTGAAGAAATTAAGACTTCCGATTTAGAGTTTGCCACTTTGCCGCAAAACAAACTGACTTTGTACTGGGGACAGGCCAAAGTTTATGCCCATTTATTAATGCAAGCTAATCCTGAGATTACAGAAGTTAACTTGAAATTAACGTACGTCCAAACTCCCAATGAAGTCATTACCACTACGGAACAGACGATTACCCAGACTGAGGCCGCGGAATTCTTTACGGATATATTGGACGAATACGAGGAATGGATTAAATTACAAGATGATTTGACGCACGAAAAAGTTAGCTCCGCCCAGCAAGTGCAATTTCCCTTTGGTAACTATCGGAAAGGCCAACGGGAATTAGCCGCGGTTGTGTATAAGTCAGTTTTATACCATAAGCATTTGTTTGCTGAAGCTCCGACGGGAACGGGAAAAACAATTTCCACCCTGTTTCCCGTGATTAAAGCCATGGGCGCCCAACTTACGGAACGGGTCTTCTATCTAACTGCCAAACAATCTACCCGCCGCGTGGCTGAAGAAGCCATTTCGCTGATGAGTAAGACTGGGTTAAATCTACACAGCATTACCTTGACCGCTAAAGATAAAATCAAATTCCCCGAAGAAGCGGACCTTGCTCCCGAAGAAAATCCCTATATGCTTGGTTACTATGATCGAGTGAAGCCCGCATTAAAGGATCTCTTGACCCATGAACATCAAATTACCCGACCGACGATTGAGAAATATGCCCGAAAATACACGCTGGATCCCTTTGAATTTTCGTTAGATACCAGCATGTTTTGCGATGTCATTATTGGCGATTATAACTATCTTTTTGATCCACGGGTGCACCTCACCCGGTACTTTGAAGTCGAAAATCCGGATAACTTTTTCTTAATCGATGAAGCCCATAACCTCGTTGATCGGTCCCGGGATATGTATTCAACGGACTTAACTTCTGCTCCCATCAAAAACCTAATTAAAATTTTTAGCGTTAACAAAGAAGAAAATAAAGCCATTTTAACTAAATTACGGAGTTTAAAGCGCGCTTTCACCGCCATTGCGAAACCGTTACGCGAGCAGCACCAAACGCAAGCCGAATTTTTAGAAGAAAACGAAAAATTTACGAAGGCCGTTAGTAATTTAATTAAAGTCCTACGCAAATGGCTCGCCAAAGCAGAACCATCGCCAAACACAGAGACGGTGTTAGATTACTTTTTTCAATGCACTAGTTATCTCAAAATCAGTGAATTTTTTGGACCAAACTACCGCCTGCGCGTTTTACTGGATGACTATGGCATCACGGTTCGCTTATTTTGCATGGATCCGAGCCCTTTTATCGCCGACACCTTGAACTTAGGTGGCGGAGCAATCTTATTTTCGGCCACCCTCTCACCGATGGATTATTACCAATCTGTATTAGGTGATGAAACGGATAGTCTTAAATATCAATTAGACTCCCCGTTTGATCCCCAAAAGCAGGGCATTTTGGTGACTTCTTACATTGATACCCGTTATCGGCAACGTGACCAAAGCATTCCCAAAATTGTCGATTCCATCAAAGCGTTAATTGATGGGAAACGGGGCAACTATTTAGTGTTCACTCCTTCTAATCAATACTTAGAAACCATTTACACCGCGTTTGCCGAAAAATATCCCGATGTTCACTTAGTTAAACAAGCCCCAGCGATGGACGATGACGCACGCAACCAATTTTTGCAAGCCTTTGAGCAACCGACGACTGATCCAGTTTTAGGGTTTGCGTTGCTCGGTGGCATTTTTTCAGAAGGAATTGATTTAGTCGGTGATAAACTAATTGGCGTGGGGATTGTGAGTGTCGGATTACCCGGCTTAAATCATGAAACGGATTTAATTCGGGACTACTTTGACGAAAAAAATGGGCATGGCTTTGAGTATGCTTACCAAATTCCCGGATTGAATAACGTCTTTCAAGCTGCGGGCCGCTTAATTCGTGGCACCAGTGACCGGGGGATTATTTTATTGATGGATAATCGCTTTATTGCCAACCGATACCATGACTTTTTCCCAAAATCGTGGTATAGTAATACCATAGTGCACAATTTAAATGAGCTAAATGATTCAATTCATCATTTTTGGCGGGCACCTTAGTCAAGTAACAAATTGTGTTTAACTTATTTATTAAATTTCAAATTAACCATTATATTCAAGAAACGAGGCATTCCATGACTGATAAACGTTATGACGGTGCAATGGAACGTTTAAAAGAAAACAACGTTCGCATTACCCCACAAAGACAAATAATTTTAAAATACTTAATTGAAAATGATAACCATCCAACTGTAGAAACTATTTTCCACGTGTTAGATAAGACATTTCCTAACTTAAGTATGGCAACGGTTTACAATAACTTACGACTTTTCAAAAAGTTGAATTTAATTATTGAATTACCAAGTGTTGACGGTGGCTATCGGTATGATTTTTATGATCATCCCCACTTACACGCTGCTTGTGACATCTGCAATAAGATCATCGACATTGATGATCCAGAATTTGCTGAAATTGAAAAAACTTTAAAAGATAAAACGCGAGCAGTCGGTTTCAAACCCACTGTTTCAAGTATTTCAATTCATGGGATTTGTAAAGAATGTCAAGAAAAGTTAGCTAACCAATAAAAATTTCCCACGACCAACCCTCGTGGGTTTTTTATTGCAATTTTTTATCCTGAAGGAGCCACAGCATGAATTTATACTCATTACAATACATCGAACATAGCTTTAATTTAACGACGTATTTTTACACGATTTTAACTGCAGTAATCGCTTTAATTATGTTGGTCAGTGGGATTTTTTATTACCGCAACCAAAATAATCCCCGCTTTCGGACTTTATTTATTTTAGTTTCCATGATTGGGGCCTTAATCATTGCGATGCAAGCCGGTCGTTTAATCGATCAACAAAATTCCGATAGCAAAACCGGACAAACCGTCCAACTAATTAAAAAAGTAGCTAAGGATCACCATATTTCCCCTGATGAAGTTTATGCCAGTGGAACTACCCTATCAGATGGAATGACTTTACAAATCGGAAAAAAATACTACACCGTCAACTTCAACAGCGATCAATCTAGTTACTCATTAACGAAAGCCAACTTAGTTAATGAACCAAAACAAGTTAAGTCCGCTGACTTTAACCTAGCTGGCTCAGGTGGTGCAGCGGGAACGATGGACTACTGGGATATCGCTTTGAAATTTATGGTCGGTTTGATTACGATTGTCCTACAAATTAATTTATCCGGAAAAGGTAACTTAGCCCCTTCCAATGCCATTGATCAGGTCCAAAATTATATTTTAGGGGGAATTATTGGGGGAACGATTTATAACTCCCAAATCACTAACCTCCAATTTATCGTCATCATGTTAATTTGGTCCGTGATTGTGTTTGCCATTAAATTCTTAACTTCCCAAAACAGCACTTTGAATAAGCTGATTAACGGTAGCCCCCAAGTCCTTATCTCCAAAGGAATGGTAAATGTCCGGCGGGCGCTTAAAAATGGAGTAACGGCGAGTGAGCTAACTTTCAAACTCCGAACTCACGGGGTTAATGATCTAAAAGATGTCCAAAATGCGACTTTGGAACAAAACGGCCAGCTCACCGTCAACACTTACGGCGATGATTCAGTCCGTTATCCGTTAATTTCAGATGGCCAACTAAACCCTTCTGCTTTGAAACGCGAAGGAATTACCGAGGCTCAATTAGTTGACATGTTGAAAGAAAGACATACCAGCATTGCAAACGTCTATTTAGCCCAAATGAATGATCATAAATTGGAAATTGTCAGATACCCTTCGAAGAATCGAATTTTTGATAAAAAATAAACCCAATTAAGTCCTGTAGTCATCACGATTATGGGGCTTTATTTTGGCCATTAGTTAAATTTAGTATTTACTACAATTAAATTTTAAGGTAAAATAATAACATATTCTAAATTAGAATAATTACAAATAAGGAGTTTCGATTATGAAAAAGAAAAAAATGTCACTAGCCCAAAAAATTAACGTTTTACGAGCTAGTGTAATGGGTGCCAATGATGGAATTTTATCAATTGCTGGAATCGTTTTAGGGGTTGCCGGGGCCTCGACCAGTAACTGGGCCATCTTGGTTTCTGGTTTAGCCGGGATGTTAGCCGGAAGTGTTTCCATGGCAATGGGTGAATACGTTTCCGTTAATAGTCAAAAAGACTCAGAACGCAAAGCCGTTGCTACCGAAAAACAAGCCTTGGCCGATAATTACCAAAAAGAGTTTGATTTCGTACAACAAAAATACATGGCCACTGGAATGGCCAAAGCGTTAGCGCACAAAGCCACCACTGAAATGATGACTAACGACCCCCTCACTACGGCCGTACGGGAACGTTATTCATTTGATCCTAGTAAATTTACTAGTCCTTACGCAGCTGCATTTGCTTCTTTAATTTCCTTTCCGTTAGGATCATTACTTCCCTTGATTTCGATTTTTGTGGGTCCTAAGAGTATGCACATTGCGACGACCTTCATCGCCGTGATTATTGCTTTAGCCATTACCGGTTACCTAGCTGCGATTTTAAGTAAAGCCAACAAGACCCACTCCGTATTGCGAAACGTTATTTCTGGAATTGTGACCATGTCAGTTACATACTCAGTCGGAGTATTAGTCGGAATGTTAGCAGGTTAGGAGGAATAAATCATGAAATTATTTAAAAAGCACCATAAATTAACCATGGATGAACGGTTAAACAACCTACGGGCTGGAGTTCTAGGATCAAACGATGGAATTTTAACCGTTGTTGGTGTGCTATTCTCCGTTGGGGTAGCTACCACCGATATTTATACCATTTTCATTGCCGGTTTAGCTGATTTGCTAGCCTGTGCCTTTTCAATGGCGGGAGGCGAATATGCCTCAGTTAGTTCACAACGTGATACTGAAGAGTCAGCCGTTCGTGAAGAAGAAAAACTACTTGATGTTAATTTCAAAGGTGAACGCCAAGACGTCATTGACTATTACATGGAACGGGGAATTTCAGAAACTACTGCTGATGAAATCGCTGATGATTTATTAAGCAAAAACCCCCTTCAAACCATGGTATCCGTGAAGTATGATATGGAAATTGGTCATTACATGAGTCCTTGGTCAGCAGCTTTTTCTTCATTAATATCAGCTGCTTTAGGTGGATCGCTTCCCCTTTTAGCCATGACATTGCTTCCAACCGAATTCAAGTGGACAGGGACCATTATTGCCGTTGTGATTGCTGTGGCTTTAACTGGTTACTTTAGTGCCATCTTAGGTAAAGGAATTGTTAAAACTGCAATAATTCGAAACGTAATTGTTGGAATTTTAACGATGTTCATTCACTATTTCGTAGGGATTATTTTCGGACATTTCTTTTAAACTCTTAAAACCAATTAAATTCATCAATTAGCTACGTCAAAGTTACTTTGGCGTAGTTTTTTTGTTACTATTAATAACAATCACGAAAGGAATTGATACTATGACAAAAACTGATTTTCCCATTGATAAAAATGAAATTAAACAAAATATTTATAACGCGGTCAACGGCGCGTGGATTAAACAAGCTACCATCCCCGGTGATCATTCATCCGTTGGTGGTTTCATGGATTTAGTTGATGATATCGACAAAACCTTAATGCATGATTCGGCTGCTTTAGCCGCGGGCTCTCTCCCAGCTAAAACTCCTGAATTAGTTGAGTACACTAAATTCTACAAAATGGCCGAAGACTTTGACCGGCGGAATGCGGAAGGTGCACAACCCCTTCTTCCTCTAATTGAACGAATTCAAAATCTGAATGATTACAGTGACTTGAATGATCAACTTCCTGATTGGATATTAAGTGGCTTACCCACTCCCTTTAATTTTGATATTGATCCGGATATGAAAAATGCCAAATTGAATGCTTTATTTGCTGGGAGTCCCGCCCTCTTCATGCCTGACAAAACTTACTATGAAAACGGTAATCCTGCTTACGCCCAGTTAATGCCCATTTTTACTGACATGAACGTGAAACTCTTAGAAATGGTTGGTTACGACCACACTGATGCAGTAGCAACCGTGGAAAAAGCCAAACAATTTGATCAATTAATTGTGCCAAACGTGAAATCAGCAGAAGAATCGGCTGATTATAGCAAGATGTACAATCCCCAAACAACGGATGAATTAGCCCGTTCTACCACAGCGGTAAACTTAAAAGCCGCTATTAATCAACTAGTTGGTGAAGTGCCTAATAAAGTAATCGTCACCGAACCAAACTATTTTGCCCACTTAGCTGAACTCTTGACCCCTGAAAACTTCGATTTGATGAAAGCCTGGATGATTGTCAAAACTGTAAAAGGTTACAGCTCATTACTTAGTGAGGATTTCCGCCAAGTTGGTGGGACTTATAGTCGGGCTTTATCTGGGAAAAAAGAAGCAACTAGCCCTACGAAAGCAGCTTATTACTTAGCTTCTGGAACCTTTGATCAAGTCGTTGGTGATTACTATGGCCACCAATACTTTGGAGAACAAGCCAAAGCCGATGTTCATCATATGGTCGAAAATATGATTAACGTTTACAAAAATCGCTTAGAAAACAATGACTGGTTAAGCCCCGAAACTAAACAAATGGCCGTTAAAAAACTAGCAACCCTTGGGATTCAAGTCGGTTACCCCGATGAAGTTGATCCCCTTTACCGTAAATTCCACGTTGAGGAAAAACTATCATTATTAGCTAACGTGATGAAGTTTAACAAAATTGCCACGCAAGCTGCCTTTGCCAAGTGGAACCAACCCGTGGAACGAGAACGTTGGGAAATGAGCGCTGCCACGGTGAACGCTTATTACCATCCTTTCAAAAACATCATTGTCTTCCCCGCCGCTATTTTACAAGCACCATTTTATAGCTTAGAACAAAGCTCAAGTGCTAATTATGGTGGAGTTGGAGCAGTGATTGCCCACGAAATTTCGCACGCCTTTGATAATAACGGTTCATTATTTGATGAATTTGGAAACCTCAATAATTGGTGGACCAAAGCCGATCATGAACATTTCCAAAAATTAGCTGATCAAATGATCGCTGAATTTAATGACCTTCCCTTTGCTGGTGGGAAAGTGAACGGTAAATTAACCGTTTCAGAAAACATTGCCGATGCCGGTGGCCTTAGTTGTGCCGAAGCCGCCGCTAAAAACGAGGCAGATGTGGACTTAGCAGAATTCTTCATTAACTGGTCCAGAATTTGGCGAATGAAGGCAACCCCTGAATACCAACAACTCTTACTTTCAATTGACGTGCATGCTCCTGCTCCCTTACGAGCATCCGTTCAAGTTAAAAATTTAGATGATTTTTACACTACTTTTAACGTTACCGACCAAGATGCGATGTATCTTGCCCCAGAAAAACGAGTAAAAATCTGGTAAACAAAAAATTCCCCATCCGCTTTGGATGAGGAATTTTTTTGTTTAATCATTAAATAAGAATCGGTTAACTAAGCGTTCTGCAATTTGATTATCTAAGATATTCGAATGTAGAGCATAAGGACCAGTTAAACGAAGTGATTGGTAATTATCAGCTTTAACCAGCTTTTTAAGAGCCGTGGCCGATTGTTCACTCACACGTCCGTCTGATTTATCAGCGGCATTTAACACCCCGTAGATATTAAGCACCTTGGTGTTTTCGTCCAATTTACTTGATTTCTTTTTTAAATCGGCATAACTAGGGAAGCGGCTATTGACAATTTGTTGGCTATTAAGGGCTTGATGATTATCCGGATGAACGGAACCATTGCCAGGGGTTGATCCTGGGGTAGGATGTGGGATACCAGGAGTTGGGTTCGCATGGCGATCTGGCATCACTCCTTGATAAGGACCGGCAATTGAAATAAAGTGACTCAACTGCATTTTGTTTTTCTTAGTCCCGTAAGTAACTGCATTATCATAAACAGCTAAAGCTCCCGCACCAAATCCAATTGCATCATAATCACGATAACCATATTTATGATGCAAATGAGCTAAAATTTCTTGTAATTTGGCAGACTGTTCCTTAGTGGTATTAGTGTGACCACTGTAACTAACTTCAATAATTGGTTGTTTCGCCCGCTTAACGTTTTTGTTAGCGAGGTACTTAATTGTCCCGTCATCATAAACGTCAACGTGCATCGCCACTGAGCCACCTGATCGACTAGTCGTCGTCACTAGATGTTGGGCCGCACTTGAGGTCTTATTTTGGTCAGAAACAAAAATAATTGGTTGCTGAGAGTTATCAACTTTAGGCCCACTTTCAACGCCCACGCCAAATTGAATGTATACAAATCCAACAAACACTGCTAAGATTCCGACAATTAGGACAAACAAATCTTTTTTATTAAATACTTTACTCACTTAATTATCACCTTTTTACGTTTATTTTAAGAACTTCGTCAGCTTCTATCATAACATATTTGGATTTTCTGTCAGGGACGGTTGCAATTCCACGGCAAAACCGTTTTAATAAGGTTATTAGATAACTAAAGGAGTTTTAATTGTGGAAAAATTTACGATACTGTGTGCTTTTGTGGCCGATTGGCTTTTATTCATCTTCCCGCTTTATCAAGGAAAAATGGAGCTGATGGAGTCAAATTCGGTCTTTGCTAAATACCAAAGTAGTGCGGGAAAGCGGAAAAATTTACCGTTCTTCTACTGGATATTTCCACCTTTACTTTTCCACTACTATAAAAAGAATGCTCATCAACAACTCGTTAAACTAGCTTCAAACAAACAAGACTTAAAAAGTTTCTACAGTTTTTACAATAAGGGATTAGCTTGGTACTTCGTTTCCTATGCTGGTTTCTTGCATGCGATTGCTTCTAGTTATGAGCTGTTGGAAAAGTTTGACTTAGAGGAATTGGCCACGTTGGGGACGTTTTTAATTTGTCTCTGCTGTTTCTTTGCCGGTAACTATTACGTTGATTATCTCTGTAGTAAAAAACGCCACCACCGCTTTATCAAAGGCATGGCTAAAACCCTAATTTCAGATAAAATTACGAAAAAAGAAGACTAGCGCTTCTTTTTTATTTTACACATTTTTAAATCTGTAACCTTTTACACCTCCATTAAATCCCCACAACATCCCCTTCTGAATTTGATTTCCTGAAAGTGCCCATTTAAGCCCGTTTAATTTATATAATTAAGCTAATTAAGTTTATGTCACTAAGGAGAAAAAGATGATTCATATCGTAACTGATACCACGACCCAATTAACTGCTTCTGAAATTAAAAAACACCACATTCAGCTCGTTTCCCTCCAAGTACTGTTTGAAGGGCAGACCTATAAAGACCAAGTTGACATGAGTTCTCAGGAATTTTCGAACATTTTAGAGACTAAAGCCGAATTTCCGACCACCAGTCAACCCAGTATGGGTGATTTTGTAAAAACTTACCAGGATATTATTGATGCTGATCCTGATGCACAAATCATTTCAATCCACATCGCCGGAGTTTTAAGCGGAACTAGTAGTACCGCAGCGGTGGCTGCCCAACAGTTTGACCACCAAATTGCGACCATCAATAGTACTTCTGCTGCTCGAGGAACGGCCTACTTAGTTTTAAAAGCCGCCCAACTAGCTGAAGCCGGAGCTGATTTTGCCACCATCGTCCAACGCGTTAACCAATTAGCTAATAGCACTAAACTATACCTTTTCATTAATAATTTAGATTATTTAGTGAAAGGTGGCCGAGCTAGTAAAGCGGCTGGGTTTATTTCTTCCATCATTAAATTAAAACCGGTCATTACCTTGGAAAACGATGAATTACAATTCAAGTACAAGTGTCGGGGAAAAAAGCAACAACGGAAAATTGAAAACCAAATTGTGGCCGAGATTATCGCCAATCCTAAAGTTAAAGACGTTGGCTTGCCCTTTGTTGATGATGATCGCGAAGTGCGGGAAATTGCTGCAGAAATTCTAGAAGCTCGCCCGGACATTAACACAGTCATTAGTTATGTCAGTCCTTCCTTAATGCCCCATGCAGGTCCCGCTGGATTTGCAATTATTTATAATGATCAGTTCTAACTAAACGTTTCGGGGGTCGTTCTTTCCTAAATAGTGGTATATTAGACATATAGGATTCAAATCATTATTAAAGGAGAACACACACTTGATTACATTAAAATCAGATCGTGAAATTAAAAAAATGGCTGAATCTGGCGCAATTTTAGCTGGAGTTCACCAAGGATTACGGAAACTCATCAAACCAGGGATTGATACTTGGGAAATTGAAGAATTTGCTGATAAATACATTACCGAACATGGAGCTACCCCTTCTGAAAAAGGCTTTGATGGCTACAAATTTGGAACTTGTATTTCGATTAACGACGAAGTTGCTCACGGAATTCCTCGGAAGGGCTTAAAACTAAAAAAAGGTGACTTAGTCAAAGTTGACATGTGTGTTAACAAAGACGGCTTTGAAAGTGACTCTTGTTGGACTTATGCCGTTGGTGAAGTTAGTCCTGAAGCCAAGCGCTTAATGGAAGTTACTAAGACTGCCCTTTACAAAGGAATTGACCAAGCCCAAGTTGGTAACCGAATTGGTGACATTGGAGCTGCCATTCAAGCCTATGTCGAAGACGAAAACGGGATGGGTGATGTGCGTGATTTAATTGGTCACGGAATTCAACCTTCCATTCATGAAGATCCAGCTGTGCCAGCTTATGGAGAAAAAGGTCAAGGACTTCGGTTACGTCCCGGCATGACGATTACGATTGAACCAATGGTGACGTTGGGTACTTGGGAAATTAAAGATCGTTATGATGCTAAAGATGATTGGACTTACTATGTAACTGCTGATGGTTCACTTTCAGCCCAATATGAACATACGTTAGTAATTACTAATGATGGTCCTAAGATTTTAACCTCCCAAGATCCTGACATTGATGCTAAATACTTACTAAAATAAACCAAACGAAAAACCCGATGAATTTTAAATTCATCGAGTTTTTTTTGTTATTTAATAGTGTTTTCCTAAAATATCAACACTGGCTGATTGCTCATCTAGTTCGGCAACATCTGGTAAATGGGCCCACTTTTCAAAGCCATTCTTTAAAAAGAGTCCCTGACTGGGCTGATTATGTGCAAAAATCAACGCGACAATCGTAGTAACTCCCAGGCGCTTAACTTGAGTTTCGACAAACGTAAGTGCTTGTTGACCTAACCCTTGATGCTGAAATTGTTGATCGAAATAAATCGAAATCTCAACCGTTTTACGATAAGCAGCCCGTTCATGAAAAGCTGCTAGTGAGACCCATCCGGCAATTTGGTGATTAACTTTGATTACCCAGATTGGGTGCTGGTTTGCATCAAAAGCCTGGAACCAAGCTTGCTTACTCGCAACCGTAACTGGGTCTAAATCAGCGGTCGCTAATCTTCCCGGAATCGCTTGATTATAAATTTCGACAATTTTAGGTAAGTCATTGGCCGTTGCCAATTCAAATTCAGTCATGCTCTACCCCTACATTAATTCACGCAATTTTTCTTCTGCTTTGGAAATTCTCATTCTGATAATTCGTTTCAACACCACAATAATGATTGAAACAATTACCACCGTGAAAACTACTGTAAAGATAGTAGCACCAAGTTGAACCCCAAGCAAGTGCCATGAACCACCTTCCAACAGACCACTTTCGGTAATGGTGGGGTTCACGGTTTTACTAGCAAATAATCCCGTTAAAATACTGCCGACAATTCCGGCGATTCCGTGACAACCAAACGCATCTAAAGTATCGTCAATTTTAATGATAGGCTTCACTTTGTTAATGAACAAGTAACTAGCTAACGTAGCTACCAAACCAATTACCATTGAGCCCGCAATGGTTACGTAACCACAAGCTGGAGTAATCGCAACTAGGCCACACACGGCTCCCGAACAAATCCCTAATAATGAAGCATTTTTCTTAAAGAAGACGTCTAAAACAATCCAAACTAACATGGCCGTCGCCGTTGCCACTGTGGTTGTAAGCATTGCTTGCATGGCAATCCCATTGATACCTAAAGCTGAGCCGGCGTTAAACCCGTACCAACCAACCCATAACATGGAAGTTCCAAGCACCACCCAACTCAAGTTAGCTGGGTTAGCGTTTTGTTTAACTAAACGAGGTCCTAAGAACCAAGCTAAGATTAAGGCCGTGACCCCGGCATTAATGTGAACGACTAAGCCACCGGCAAAATCTAAGGCACCCAGTCCTTGTAAGAAGCCCCCGCCCCAAACCATATGGACCATGGGGTAGTAAACGAAGAGTGACCATAAAACGACAAATGAAATTAAAAACTTAAAGTCCATCCGTCCGACAATCGCTCCCACAAACAAGGCCGGTGTAATAATTGCAAACATCATTTGAAAAATAATGTAAGTAACGTTATTTAGTTTGCCATCCGTCAAAGTGGAAACGGCATCCATTTTAACGTTATGTAACATAACGTTATGTAAATCACCAATTAAATTCCAGTTGTTCCCCGAAAAGGAAAGTGAATAACCACAAATCACCCAGAGTAACACCGGAATACTACACATGATGAAAACCGACATCAAAGTGTTATTAACTTGCTTCTTGGGTACCATCCCCCCGTAAAAGAATGATAACCCCGGTGTCATAAAGAACACCAATACCGAACAAACAAAAATAAACGCAATGTTAGTTGCCATGAAATGAATCCCCCTCATCACTTAATGTAGCAAGTATAGCTGTCTCACTTTTGCTTGAATAGGTTTAATGTTATAAATTGTGACACCAAACAAAAAAAGCCTGATTTTCCGCAGAAAATCGGACTTTTTTTGAATTAATTAAGCTAATTCAGCAGCTGAATTGTTGATTAAAACGCGTTTGTTAGGCACATCAACTTTGTAAGCAAGTCTTACTTCTTTACCAGATGGAGTTACGACCGTAATAATTTTGCTATCACGAATGTAACCATCAAGGATATCATCGTTTGATTTAAGCACTCCTTGACCATCATTATAAACAACTTGTGAGTTATCGATTTGGTAAGGAATTAATCCCACAATAATCTTTTTAATTGCAACTTCTTCCATGGTAAATACCTCCAAAAATTTTTTTAATCTTACATCTATAATTTAACACATCTCGCACCATTTCACTTAAGTTCTGAACGCTTAATGGTTTTTATTTGATCACCACCGATAATTAATTCATCACAAATGTTTAAGAAGAGTCCGTGTTCCACTACTCCAGTTAGGTTCTTCAAGTCAGACGCTAATTTAGTTAAATCAGCATTTTTCGGAATAATAATGTTAATTAAGTAGTTGCCGGAATCCGTTTCCAAAATGTCACCATTATCTTGAAAGCGGAACTCTGGTTGATAACCATTTTCCTTTAGGTAACGGAAGACTCCCATACCGCCAAACGGAATCACTTCGATTGGCAAAATGTGACCAGCCAAGGAATCAGTATATTTACTTTGATCAATAATCCAAATGTTTTCTTTCGACATATCGGCCACTAATTTTTCAAAGAGAAGAGCCGCACCGCCACCTTTAATCCCATTTAGTTGGTGGTCAACCACGTCTGCCCCATCAACCGTTAAGTCAACGTGATCAATGGTATTAACGTCTAACATCCGCATTCCAAGCTGTTCGGCTAATTTTTCCGTGCCAACTGAAGTAGCGACACATTGGATATCGAGTTTTTCGTCATTGATGCGTTGGTTAATCGCTTTGACAAAGTAAGCCGCCGTTGTTCCGGAACCTAAGCCTAACACGATGTGGTCAGGAACCAATTTAGCAGCATAAGCCGCTGCTTGGGCTTTTTGTTTTTCAATTTCAGTTTCACTCATTTGATCTTGTTTAATCACATTCAAGATGGCAGCGCGGGTTGGAATTGAATTCTGGGCCCCTGCAACTTGAATCGTGAGTGACGAAGCATGACTGGCGTACAACATCGCTGCTCTAACGTTGGATAAATCTGGCTTAAGTTGGGAAGCCAGTGCTCCAATAAAGGTGTCCCCGGCAGCCGTCGTATCAACTACTTGAGCAGGAAATGGTGGAATTAAGGCATGGTCAGTCGGGGTTGCAAAGAATGAGCCTCGGCCCCCAACGGTAATAATTACCATCTTAATTCCCCGTTCAAAGAAAAACTGGGCGTTAGCTAACATCGAATCTTCATCTTGCACTTCAATGCCCGTTAACGTAGCTGCTTCTGATTCATTTGGTGTAATAATATCGGTTAATTTTAAAAGTTCTTCTGGAAGTTGCTTAGCGGGAGCCGGATTCAAAATCGTTTGCACTCCGTGGGCTTTGGCAATTTTAAAAGCCGCAATGACTGCGGGAACCGGAATTTCTAGTTGAGCAATCACACAATCGGCGTTAATAATGGATGCTTGATGAGTAATGACATCGTCAGGCGTCATCGCCATGTTAGCTCCCCCATAAACGTAAATCGAGTTTTGTCCCGTTTTATCAACGGTGATATAGGCTTTCCCCGTTTCTTGGGCGTCCGTGGTAATTAAATCAGCCACGTTCATGCCATCTGCTTTGAAACCTTCAATCATCATTTTGGCATCATCATCATTTCCTAGTTTAGAAATGAAGGTGGTGTCTGCTCCAGAACGAACCGCCGCAATTGCTTGGTTCGCTCCTTTTCCACCGCCATGTGACTGTTGGTAGGTATCAACTGCCAAGGTCTCACCTGGAAGGACGTATTTTTCAACATTTAAAACTTTATCAACGTTGGTCGAGCCAACGACTACAATTTTTTTGTTCATCAAATTACCTCCCTTTTCACACCTTCAGTATAAACCGTTTCTAGAAAAATGTAAGCGTTATCTTATTAAATTAAAAAGATTGTGAAATTATAAATTAAGTTTGGAAGTTTTAAAATTGATTTGATAGTTGTCAGAATGGGGTCTTGTCAAAATTTGCCCTAAAATAACGCTTGTGAAAAAAATATTAATTGCGATAAACCCCTTGCAATCGGTAGGTAAATCGCTTACATTAGTAGATGTAGAGAAGTAAGCAAATCAAAATTTTATCATGTAATACATATCGAATCATTTTGATTAAACTTGCTCAAATCGTAACTATAAAAAAATTCAAAGGAGAATTATGATGGCTGAAAAAATGAAAGCTTTAGTAATGACTGGCAAACAAGAAATGAAAATGGAAGAACGCGACATCCCAACTCCAAAGGATGACGAAGTTTTAATTGAAACTGCTTACGCAGGTATCTGTGGTACTGATAGTGCCCTTTTCAATGGTCTTCCCGGTTCAGCTGATGCTGTTCCTCCAATTGTTTTAGGACACGAAAACTCAGGGGTCGTTAAAGCCGTTGGTAAGAACGTAAAAGACTTTAAAGAAGGCGACCGTGTTTCTGTTGACCCTAACATCTACTGTGGTCACTGTTTCTACTGTCACATTGGTCTTTTTGAAGAATGTGAAAACCTTTCTGCAGTTGGGGTAACTCGTGATGGTGGTTTGGAACAATACTTCACTGCTCCTGATACTGTGGTTTACCACATTCCAGATGCAGTTTCTCTTAAAGCTGCTTGTTCAATGGAACCAATCTCATGTGGTGTTCACACCATGCACATCATGGAAAACATCCAACCACATATGAGTGCTTTAATCATCGGTGATGGTTTCATGGCTAAATTATTTGCTCAATTATTAAGAGCTTACGGAATCCGTAACATCACTATGACTGGTCGTCATGATGATCTTCTTGCTAAAGAACAAAAAGAATTGAAATTAAACCACGTCGTTAACACCACTAAAGAAGAAATTCCTGGTGATTACGATATCGTTATCGAAGCCGTTGGTACTCCTGAAACTCAAGAAGCTGCCGTTAAACACACTAACAAAGGTGCTCAAGTATTCATGTTTGGAGTTGGTGAACCAGGTCAAACTTTCTCAATGAACACTTACGAAATCTTCAAGAAACAATTGTCAATCAAGGGTTCAATGATTAACCCTAACTCTTTTGAAGACACCCTTGCATTACTTGAAACTGGTGCCGTTGAAGTTGAACGTTTCATCGCTAACACCATTAGTTTAGAAGAAGTTGAAGGGGTCTTGAACCAAAGCACTCCTAAGACTGGTAAAACTGTTGTTGCCGTTAACCCTAACCTTAAATAATTAAATACGAGGAGGACTTACATGGCTGTTAAAAAAACCAAAAAAACGCCTCGTACGATCTCAATGAAAGCTTCAATTGCTTATTTTGTCCTTTCATTAGTAATTAACTCGCTAGGAAACGTTTTAACGTTAGTAACCAGTGCCAAGGTTTTCCCATCTTTCTTGGGATCAGCTTATTGGACTGCTGCCGAAACTAACTTTGGAATTGCTTTTCATTGGAACCTCTTCTGGGCTTTCTTAATCCTAGGAATTGTCATTACGGTGTTAAACGCTGTTTTAGTTGGTCGTTGGGATTGGGGTCGTGCCTTAGGAAACGTAATCTTCATGGTTCCTTTCTCTTGGTTAATTCAGACTTTTTACAATCTCTTTACGACCACGATTAAATTACCAGAAGCACACACCTTAGGCTTAATTATCGTTTATGTTTTACTTAACTTCTTTGGAGTTGCTTTGATTGCCATTGCTATCTCAATCTACCAACGGGTTAACCTAGTGTTACACCCTGCTGATGATTTGATGCAAATCTTGCGTTTCAAATACTTCAAAGGTGCTGCTGGAAAAGCAATGTGGGCTTCATACATTCCCCCTACCATTATGGGAGTAATTGCCTTTGCTGTTACCCACCAGTTTACTTACTACGGAATCGGAACTATTTTTGCTTTCTTATTCCAAGGTAATATTACTGGAGTAGCTGATAAACGAATTTTCCCTGGCTTAAAACATCAAGCCGTTGATATTGATCCTGAATTAGAAGAATCAATTGTCTCAACTGATATTGATGATGACATCGCTAAAAAGGCACAAGAAAAATAAAATAATCAGTATTTTAAAACACGTAATCTTCGGATTACGTGTTTTTTTCTTCTATATAAATAATTAATTTTCGGCATTTTCTATGTTTGTTTTCGTTACATGAACAAGCGTATAAAATATATTGACAGCATTTTCTTACCCATGGTATATTAATAAAAATTTTATTTTTAACACAAAAGGAGGAATAAAAATGAAATCTTTATTTAGAAAAAAAGACATCACTGGCTTGTTAGCACAAAAGACTCCTTTGAACAGAACCCTAAAAACTTGGGATCTGACTTTTCTTGGAATCGGTGCCATTATTGGAACTGGAATTTTCGTGCTAACCGGAAAAGGCGCCTTAGTTGCTGGACCTGGACTAGCTCTTTCATTCTTGTTAGCAGCCATCTGTTGTGGCTTTGCCGGACTATGTTACGCTGAATTTGCTTCAATGGCACCCATTTCTGGATCAGCTTACACTTACTCATACATTGCCTTTGGTGAAATTACCGCCTTTATCATTGGTTGGGACTTGATTTTGGAATATGCCCTAGGAGCTGCCACCGTTTCAGTGGGTTGGTCGGGTTATCTAGTGAACCTACTTGATAACTTTGGCCTTCACATCCCAACGGCTTTAACCGCTGCTGCTGGAACTACTCCTGGAGTACACACCATCTTTAACCTCCCTGCTTTCTTGATTATTATCCTGATTACTTGGATTCTTTCAATGGGAATTAACCAAACGAAACGACTCAATGATTTTATGGTAATTGTAAAACTGGCCGTAGTAATCTTATTCATCGTTTGTACCGTTTGGTTTATTAAAACGGCTAACTGGCACCCCTTTGTTCCTTACGGTTTGTACTCAGTTCATGACGGTAATGCTGCTGGAATTATCCCGGCTGCTTCAATCGTTTTCTTCTCATTCATTGGTTTTGATGCTGTTTCTTCTAGTGCTGAAGAAACGATTAACCCTAGTAAAACCCTCCCTCGGGGAATTCTTTTATCCCTCTTTATCTCAACGGTGCTCTACATCATGATGACCCTCATCATGACTGGAGTAGTTAAATACACAGTTTACAGTAAATACCTTAATGCACCTATCCTCGCTGTTTTAGTAAAAACTGGTCAAGGTTGGCTCTCAATGATTGTTAGTCTAGGAGCTATTTTAGGAATGACCACTGTTCTATTGGTAATGCTTTACGGTCAATCAAGAATTAGCTACTCAATGGCTCGTGACGGACTCTTCCCTAAAGTATTTAGTAAAGTTGATGCTAAAAGAAAAACACCATTCGTGGTAACTTGGTTCTTTGGCATTGTAACTGCTTTAGCTGGTGGTTTCATTAACTTGAACATCTTGGCAGAACTAGTAAATATCGGAACATTGTCAGCCTTTATCCTCGTATCAGCCGGAATTTTGGTAATGAGATACACACAACCAAAAGCAAAACGGGGCTTCAAAACTCCACTGGTACCTTTCACACCCATCATGGCAATTCTTTTCTGTTTAGTTCTAATTGCTGGATTGAACTGGGAAACATGGCTAAGATTCCTCGTATGGTTAATCTTAGGAATGTTATTCTACTTTGCTTACGGCCGGAAACATTCAGTTTTAAATAAATAAATACTATAAAATCACCTTAAATGAAAATTTGGGGTGATTTTTTTGGTGATTGGTAATTATTATTCATCCTTTATCTTTAAAAGTAATTGATAAAGCAACTGTTTTTCATCTGACGATAAAGCATCCGTTTCTTGCTTAACATAATTTTCTTCGATATTAATCAGTTGTTGTTTGATTGCATACGCTTTTTCGTTTGGCAATAATTTTTTAAAATTCTTATTTTCGTGATTTACTTCTTTTTTAATGTAACCTTGCTCAATTAATTTCTTTAGTGCTTTACTCATGGTGGTCTTATCTACTTGTACAATCTCAATTAGTTCACGTTGCGTAATTCCAGGATTTTCCATAATTCTTAAAAGGTATAAAAAAAGGTTATTATCTAATTTATACGGTTTAACTTCCTGATTTACTTCTCTAGTTGCTTTTCTTGCAATTGATCCAATTAATCTAAATAATTCCACATCATTCACTTGCTATTCTCCTCTGAATATAATATATTGACTTAAACGGAGTTGCATATTCAACTCTATTATACATTAAATTATGAAAGTGGGAATGATTATGTGGAAAATAAAGCAAATTAACGAATTAAGTGGGCTGGAATTTTATGGAATGCTCCAATTAAGAATTAATACCTTTGTGGTGGAACAAAAACGAATTTACAAAGAATTGGACGAAAATGATTTAACGGCTACTCATATTTTTTATCAATCGGAAGAATCTAATCAAGTATTAGCTTACGCACGGGTGTTTAAGCAGGATAATCACATTACGTTTGGCAGAGTAGTCACTTCTTCTGATGTCAGAGGAACCGGTTTGGGGAGCAAATTAATCACTCAAATTTTGGATTTTTGTGATAAAACATGGCCTGGAAAAGAAATTAAAATTGAATCACAACAGCAAGTGATTGGTTTTTATAAAAAATTCGGGTTTGTCGAGCTTAGTGAGCCCTTCATTTTAGAAGGCACCCCCCACGTTGAAATGTCTTTAAAAAAATAGTAACTAATTAAATCGGTCTAATTGAACAAAGTACAGTTTTTAATGAACTGTGCTTTTTTTGTGAATTTTGCATCATACCATAGTTCGGATTTTAATCAAAGTGTTGGTGTAACATAAACCAACATCTAACTTTTTTTAAGGTTAAAGGTAAAATATTGAGTTTAACATTAAGAAATTGCATTTACATTTTCGGAAAATTGCCCTATGATTAAGGGAAACTTAAGTTTTTAAATTTTATGGAGGTGTCCACAATGAAAAACTTACGTTATGGCAAGTTAATTTCATTTGCAATCATCGGAGTTTCTGCTTTGGTGTTAACTGGGTGTGGGGCCCAGAAGCACGATAGTAGTTCTCCGAAAGACAAGACCATGGCGGTTAGCTCAAAAGCAACGATTACCACCATGGATTCAAGTCTAAATACTGATCAATATGGTGCGCAAAACTTAAATAACACCATGGAAGGTCTTTATCGTTACACTGGTAAGCAACTCAAGCCGGGAGTGGCGAAGAGTATTGCGAAACCAACTGATGGTGGTAAAAAATACACCATTGAACTTAAGCATACGAAGTGGTCAAATGGTGATCCTGTTACCGCTAACGACTTCGTTTATGCTTGGCGTCGGATTTGTGATCCCAAAACTGGTTCACAATATTCTTACATCTACAGCGGAATTAAGAATGCCGATGACATTGTCGCTGGTAAAAAAGCTCCCGATACTTTGGGAATCAAGGCTTTGGGTAAATACAAGCTTCAAGTAACTTTGGAACACCCCATTCCTTACTTTGATACCTTAGTTTCTGGTGGTCAATTCTTACCAATTAACAAAAAAGCGGTTGATAAGATGGGTGATCAATACGGATTAACCAGTAAAGGCATGATTTTTAACGGACCGTTCAAACTTGAAAACTGGAAAGTTGGAGACACAGAATGGCATGAAGTTAAGAATAAATCTTACTGGAACGCTAAGAACGTCAAACTTAACGAACTTAAGTATTACTACATCGCTGATCCAAATACTGGATTGAACTTGTATGATACGAACGTGCTTGATCGTTACGCTGACCTTAGTGGTGATTCTGCTCGGCAACTTGCTCACAACAAGGACTTCAAAACTACACCAAATAACGGGACTTATTTCCTTGAATTAAACGAAAAAACTCATCCATTCTTGAAGAACGAAAAACTTCGTCAAGCAATGTCAATGACAATTAATCGTGATGAATTATGTAATAACATCCTTGGTAAGACTGGTCTTCCTGCTCATAGTTTAGTGCCATCAAAAATGAGTAAGAGTCCAACTACCGGAGTTGACTTTACGGACGAACCTTCAGCCATTGCTGACCGGAAGTACACTGAATACAACCCTGAACTGGCTAAGAAACTCTGGCAAGAAGGATTGAAAGAAACTGGACAAAAGGAAATCAACCTAACCCTTACAGCTGATAATACTGATACGACTAAGAAAGTGGCAGAATATCTCCAAAGTAACATGGAAAAAGATTTACCAGGTTTCCACTTGAGTATTAGTAGTGTGCCATTCAAGACTCGTCTTCAAAGACAAGTTAGCAAGCAATTTGACATGGTTACCAGTGCCTGGGTTGCTGATTATCCTGACCCAACTAACTTCTTAGACCTTCAAACCACCGGTAACTCAAACAACGATGGTAGTTGGTCAAACAAAGAATATGACGAAGCCGTTAAGAAAGCTGAAACCACGGACGCTAACAATCCAGAAGCTCGTTGGAACGACATGCTCAAAGCTCAACACATTCTTACTAAGGAACAGGGGGTTATCACAACTTACCAAGATAACGGTGCAGCTTTGACTAAACCTGACAGTAAAGGATTTAACATCACCCCAACTGGGATCTACGACATGGGTGCTGCATACAAAAAATAGGAGGTAAATAATGACAAAATATATTCTTAAACGTATTTTCTACTTATTTTTAACATTATTGATTATTGCCTCGATTACCTTTTTCATGATGAAGGCTTTACCGGGAACTCCTTATACTAACCAAGCGAAAATGAGTCCCGCTCAATTAACCGTTATGAATCATAAGTATGGTTTTGACAAACCAGAATACGTTCAATACTTCAAATATCTAGGTGGCCTACTTCACGGTGACTTAGGCACATCTTTCCAATTTAATAACCAACCCGTTACGCAATTAATCGGGGATCACATTGGCCCATCGATGCAACTTGGATTACAAGCTATGATTATCGGTAGTCTACTCGGAATTATCCTGGGAAGTATTGCTGCAATTAAGAAAAATACTTGGGTAGATGCCCTTGCTACAATTGTTTCTATCCTGGGAATTTCCATCCCCAGTTTCGTTTTGGCAATCTTGCTTCAATTCTACTTTGGTTACAAACTTCAATGGTTCCCAGTTGCCCTCTGGCACAACTTTAGTTCCTCAATTCTCCCAACGTTAGCATTAGCAGCCTTTCCATTGGCCAGCATTGCCCGTTACATGAGAACTGAAATGGTGGACGTTTTAAGTAGTGACTACATTGAACTGGCCAAAGCCAAAGGTGACGCGACTTGGCAAGTAATTACTAAACATGCTTTACGGAATTCTTTAATTCCAATCATCACCGTCGTTGGTCCGATGGCTGTTTCCATCATGACCGGATCAATGGTTGTCGAATCAATCTTCTCCATTCCTGGAATTGGAGACCAATTCGTGCAATCAATTTTAACTAACGATTACCCTACTATCATGGGATTGACTTTATTCTACTCACTCTTGATGGTTGTAATTATCTTGGTCGTTGATATTCTTTACGGAGTAATCGATCCAAGAATTAGACTAGGTAAAGGAGGAAAAGCATAATGCGTGATAACTTACCACCACAAGAAACGGAATTTCAATATCTAAGTAATGACTTATCTAACATCCCTACTGAGGTGTTTGGTGCTTCAAGAACTTACTTCCAAGATGTTAAACGGCGTTTCTTCCACAATAAAATTGCCATGGTTTCTTCAGTTATTTTAGTCTTCATTATTTTGATTGCTTTCTTGGGACCGGCCTTTGTCCCAACTGATCCCAATGCGCAACACGTTTTATTCGCGAACTTACCCCCTAAATTAGGTAATTTAAACATTCCCGGAATGAACGGAATGCAAACGATTGGTGGTCACACCATCAATGCTTATAAAGAAGCTCATGTTCCCGATGGGACTTACTATATTTTTGGAACTGATTACCTAGGTCGAGACTTGTTTGCTAGAATTCTTTACGGAACTCGGCTTTCAATCATCGTTGCCATGGTGGCCACTTTACTTGATTTAGTCATTGGGGTTCCTTATGGGATTGTGTCTGGATTAGCTAGTGAACGCGTTGATACTTTCTTACAACGGATTATTGAAATCATCTCATCCGTTCCTGATCTAATCATCGTAATTCTTTTACTAGTGGTTCTAAAACCCGGATTAACTTCAATCATCGTTGCGATTGCCTTCACTGGTTGGATTACGATGGCCCGTTTGATTAGAGCTCAAGTTTTCAAACTTAAAGAAAACGAATATATCCTAGCTTCTAGAACGTTAGGTGAATCAAACTGGAAAATTGCCACTAAGCATTTAATTCCGAACCTTAGTTCAACCATTATTATTCAAACCATGTTCTCAATCCCTACTGCTATCTTCTTTGAAGCTTTCCTAAGCTTTATCGGAATTGGGATTCCGGCACCAAATGCCTCACTTGGGACTTTGATGAATGACGGTCAAAAAGCTTTCCACTTCTTGCCTTACCAAATGTGGATTTCCGCAATCATCTTGAGTTTGATTATGATTACAACTAACTTAGTCGGTGATGGAATGCGTGATGCATTCGATCCTCAATCTGATTAGAAAGGAGACCCATAATGACCGAAAAAGTTTTAGAAGTTAAAGATTTAAAAGTTGATTTTACGACGTTAAACGGAACGGTGCATGCCATTCGGGACGTTAGTTTTGACTTAAACAAAGGTGAAACTTTGGCCTTAGTTGGTGAATCTGGTTCTGGTAAATCAGTTACCGTAAGAAGCGTGATTCAACTTTACGCCAAAAACGCCATTGTAACTGGTGGTGAAATTAAGTTTCGGGACCAAGACTTGCTTAAGTTAAGTCCTAAAGAAATGGATAAAATTCGGGGAAAAGACATTTCGATGATTTTCCAAGATCCAATGACTTCCCTTGATCCCACCATGCCAATCGGTAAACAAGTGGCTGAACCTTTACTCGTGCATAAAAACGCCAATAAAGCAGATGCCATGAAACGGGCGCAAGAAGTCCTTGAATTAGTTGGGATTCCAAATGCCGCTAACCGAATGGGTGATTATCCGCACCAATTCTCTGGTGGGCAACGCCAACGAATTGTCATTGCGATGGCCATTATCGATAATCCTGACATTTTAATTGCTGATGAACCAACCACGGCCTTAGATGTGACCGTTCAAGCCCAAATCATTAGATTATTAAAAGATCTCCAAAAGAAAATTGGAACTTCCATCATCTTCATCACTCATGATTTAGGCGTGGTTGCTGGGATTGCTGATCGGGTTGCAGTTATGTATGCTGGTAAAATTATTGAATACGGAACTACTGATGAGATTTACTATGATCCAAAGCACCCTTATACTTGGGGATTATTGGATTCCATGCCTACTTTGGACATTAAGGGAAAACGTCTAAAAGCCATTCCTGGAACACCTGCCAACTTAATTAACCCACCTAAGGGTGACGCCTTTGCGCCCCGAAACGAATTTGCGTTAGCAATTGATGAACGATTACAACCACCCTACTTCAAGGTCACAGATACTCATTATGCCGCAACTTGGTTATTAGATCCTCGTGCCCCTGAAGTAGTTCCCCCTCTTTCCATTCAAAAGCGGCGGAAGAAGTACAAACCAGCAGGAGGTGAAAATGATGGCTAATGAAAAAGACAAGCGTAAAGTAGCCGTTAAGGTCCGTAATTTGAAACAATATTTCAACGTTGGGAAAAAAGACGAAGTTAAAGCCGTTGATGATATTTCCTTTGATATTTATGAAGGGGAAACTCTAGGTTTAGTTGGTGAATCTGGTTCTGGTAAAACGACGACTGGTCGGAGTATCATCCGCCTTTACGATCCCACTAGTGGAGAAATCGATTTTGAAGGTCAAGATATTGCCAAACTTAAAAATCGTCAACTAAAGGATTTCCGGAAAAACTTACAAATGATTTTCCAAGATCCATATGCTTCCTTAGATCCCCGAATGAAAGTTAAAGATATTATTGCGGAAGGAATTGACATTCATGGTTTAGCCAAAAACAGTGAAGATCGTGATCGTCAAGTCCGTGAATTACTTAAGCAAGTTAACCTAAACCCTGAATTTGCCAACCGTTATCCCCACGAATTCTCTGGTGGTCAACGGCAACGAATTGGGATTGCCCGTGCTTTAGCGGTGCAACCTTCCTTCATCATTGCTGATGAACCAATTTCAGCCCTTGATGTTTCGATTCAAGCCCAAGTGGTTAACTTACTTCAAGACATTCAAGAGGAAAAAGGCCTCACTTATCTATTTATCGCCCATGATTTATCCATGGTTAAATACATTAGTGACCGAATTGCTGTGCTTTACAAAGGTAAAATCGTTGAGTTATCAGATACTGAAGAGGTTTATAACAACCCCCTTCATCCGTACACTCAAAGTTTACTATCAGCAGTTCCCATTCCTGATCCTGAACTAGAAAGAAATCACAAAATTAAAAACTTTGATCACAGTCATCCTTTCAAAGAAGGAGAAGCCCTTCGAGAAGTGCTTCCCGGACACTTCTTATACTGTGATGAAGAAACCGCTGCTTCATTTAAAAAATAAATAAAATCCCATAACTGCTAAAAAATGTTCTGCAGTTATGGGATTTTATTTTACAATAATTACAATTGTGTTATTTTTTAATGAAATATTATAAAAATTATTTAGGAATTTCTAATAGAAACTGAAGTATAGAGACAACTACTTTCATTGTTAAAAATGACTCTATTAACTTAACTAAATTATCTATTCCGTTTTCAATTTGATTAGATTCACTTGAGATAAATTGAATAATCAAATCACTAAGTTGACCAACACTATAAACAATAATTCCATACATTTTATAAGCATTTTCTCTTACGGTTTCAGAATCATTTTCAATTTTAGCAAAATTAGGAATTTTTTGTTCTCTAACTTTAATAGTAATCGTGTAAGATAGTTCTCCATTCAATTCTTTATTTCCAACCTTAAATACGTTAACGGTTGTTGATATAGTAACTTCTCCATTTGAAATACTTGATCCAATTGAAAGATTCCCGATAGAAACATTGGTACTTAATTTAAAATTATTAACATAATTATCTAACATCTCATAAAGATCTTTAGAATTTTTAAAACCATTATCAGTTAAATACCTAAATAACCCATCTTTTGAAAATTTACCATTTTTAATATCAAGATAACCGTTTCCATCTTGAGAGTTGTATTTTTGATCTACTTCAACTGATACTGAAAATACACCTGTATCAATAACTGTATATTTTTTACCGTAATCTAATGAAAAATTACCAAAAATTTCTT
Organism: Fructilactobacillus frigidiflavus; assembly: GCF_044054575.1. Classification (GTDB taxonomy): domain Bacteria; phylum Bacillota; class Bacilli; order Lactobacillales; family Lactobacillaceae; genus Fructilactobacillus; species Fructilactobacillus frigidiflavus. Next base: position 784,452 of record NZ_CP168716.1, on the reverse strand, counting down.
TCATAGCTTCATCAGGTGTAATTGTCGTGATATCAGATGGATTAAATTTACTAATCCCCATATCTCTTCCAGATGAGGCATCCTGATCAATTGCAATATCAGCAAAATTATATTCAGTAAATTGATCAATCGCCCATTTATTTGGCATTTTGTATCCTAGATTACCACTATATCCAGTAGACATATCTGATACAAATGCATTTACGGCATAGCCTTGTTCAAGAGTCTTACCACAAACGTTTCTAGTGCCATAAATACCTACTTTAAATTTTGAATCAACTGCATAATTAATTGCTTCCATATATGGAAAAACAGTTCCAGGAATATCCCCATCTTGTACATCGGTATCAACAGCAAAATAAATTGTAGTGCCTTGTGGAAATCCAAGTTCATTTGCTTTAACGGATGCAATATGGGCATCAGAAAATCCTTGAGCAGCTGTAAAGTAATCTTCACTTCCATCATTATCTTGGTAGATGGGAAAGATACTCAATCCTGCGTTTACAATATTCTCAATTTCTGATGCAGTTAAATTCTTTTTACGTCGATTAGAACCTACACCAACCGTTCCAGTTAAGTAACGACCTACTAAATTAAAACCAAATTTTTTAAGTTTTTGGGCATTTGTACTAGTTAACTGAAAAGAAGTATCACAAGTATCAGAATCTCTATCAACATTTCCATTAGAAGTTAAAAGACCCTTAATAACCGATAAATCAGCATTTCCATTATATGGTTCTAATTTCATGAACTTTCTAAAATTCAAAACTGCAGCTGCTACATTGGTGCCATAAATTCCATCAATTTTACCATCATAAAAGCCGTTAACCATTAGACCATATTGAATAACTTTAACAATGTTGCCAGTATTCCCTTGATAGACAGTTGGGGTTAAATTAACTGTCGTAGGACCATAATAACCATTTGCTTGATTTGCCGATAAACCTTCAGCTGCTTGTAGTGCATAAATTAAAGCAGTATTAGTATTTCTTTGATATAGCCCATCAGTTGGAACCAATCCTAAATCATCGCCAAAATAATTCAAGTAATTACGATTTAGATATTGTTGCATACTGCGAACTGAGCTAGTTCCACCTTCTAACAATTTAAAAGCACTCATATCAAACAAAGCAGCCATTAATGGAACGTTTAAATTACCACTAGTTAATCCAGCATCTTTACGAAGACTATCAACTGCTGCTTGTGTGTAAATTGAAAAATTAGTATCAAATGCTTCAGGACTGTATCCTTTACACCAAAAGGCACCTTGAATTAATTTGGCAATTTTACCTTTATATCCAACTTTATATTTTGCAACTTGTGTACTTAAGGCATCTTGCGTCTTAGGACCAAATCCTCCACTAAGTGAACTAATTCCTAATTCATGCTGTAATCCTTCTCGTAACCCGAAAATTGTATCCCAGCCTGTTCGTCCATTTTCTGGAACTTTATCAAACCCATTTACTTTTCCATATTCTGAGTTTAACCATTTTTGTACTTTTAAAACTTGTTGATCCATTTTTACTTCCTCCATTTTTTTATATTATGTTTACAATTTATAACCAGCACTGGATTTTCTATATAATCAACTAATAGATTGAATTTTGTAGAACAATAGTCTACAATTGAATTAAATAAAAAACGACACGTCTGTCGCAATTAAATATTTAATTAATCAAATTGATTACAGGGAATACTATATACACTATATTTCTACATGTCAACAGAATTATAGAAAGATGTTCTATAAAAATTATTTAGGAGTACTGAAATGTCTATATATCAAAGAATTAAAGAACTAGCAAAAAATAAAAATATTTCTATTAGAGAGTTAGAACATCAGCTTGAGTTTCCAAATGGTACTTTACAAAAATGGATTGACAATGCTAATTCACAGAAATTAAAAAAAGTTGCCAACTATTTTAATGTTTCTACCGATTATTTATTAGGAAATGAAGGAACAACTACTGCTAACTTAGATGATTTAAAAACAATTATGATGTTTGGTGGTAAACCAATTCCAGAAGAAGATAAAGAAACCGTCTTAGAAATTTTAAGGAGATTACGAGATGCAAGAAATCATCAATAGTCTATTTAACTATGCTTTCAAGAATGATATTCAAGTAGTATATACTGATAGACTATTGCCTCAAACGCAATCATTTGCAGATATTGAAACTAGATCAATAATTATTAATGCTAACGAACCGAACCAAAGACAGCTACCTTTAATCATTGCTCATGAAATCAGTCATCTTTTGCAATGTGATAAAAATGATGCTAATTTAAGTTTTTCAACGCTTTTAAACACCAAATATGAACAAAAAGCAAATATCAATGCAATTAAGTTACTAATTCCATTTTATATTGAAGATAAAGAAATATATCAAATTAATCTAGAAGAATTTATGGAATTGTTCGCCATTCCAAACTCACTAAAAGATGTTTGTATTAGAGAATTACAAAAATGTATCATTTAATAAAAGGACATTTTATTAGGAGGTATTCAAAATTAAAATTTTAAAAAACAATCCAATTGATACTAAAGTTTTAAAAAAAATAAGTATTTTATTTATTTCTATAATTTTCGTCACAATGTTGATAACAATCATAGCAAAAATTGATGTACTAAAATTACTAAAAAACATTTATTCAGGATCTTTACCAGTACAAAATAATCAAAAAGGATTTTTATCAAATTTATCTAACGATACCTTAAAATTGCCACTATTTACTCTTATGCTAGCGTTAATACCTATACCATACTTATTTACAGTTGTTTTTTTCTTCAACTCTATAATTTTAGGAATGTTATTTGCAACGCCATTTGTAGAACATAACTTAACTATGTTTTTAGTAATACTTGGAACTTTTCCAACTGTAATTTTAGAAGGATTGGCATTATTAATTACTTATATAGGTGGTCTTTACATTAATAAAGCTATTTGTTCCAAAATTTATAAAAATCAAAAAATAAAGTTAACCTCTATAATTTTGTCATCGATAAAACTATATTTAATTTATACTATTCCTTTATCGACTTTATCAGTATTAATTGAAACATTTGTTACTCCTAAAATTATTCATCTTTTTTAGCTTAAGTTCAAAACAACTAAGTCGTATTATTGTAAAGAAGTACTTTAAAGACTTATGCTTAAGTTGACAATAACGATCGTTAATTAAAAGGAGCAATTATGAAAGCATTTGGGATTAAAGCATACGGTGGTCCAGAAAACATCACCGAATTAGAAGTTGATCAACCAGAAATTAATGACGACGAAGTTTTAGTTGAAACCCGGGCAGAAGGCATTAATCCGTTTGATTGGAAAATCGCTGAGGGAATGGTGAAAAGTTGGTTAAAACTAACCTTCCCCATTATTACTAACTCTGATTTTGCGGGGATCATTACTAAAGTTGGGAAAAACGTCCAAGCCTTTAAACTGGGCGATCGAGTTTGTGGCTTCACTTTAACTGGAGCCTCTGCTCAATCAATTGCCGCTAAACCAAACCGCTTAGCCCTTTTACCTGATAACGTGGACTTTGTCACGGGAGCTGGGATTCCTGAAGCTTCTATGACTATTTGGCAAGGAATTTTCAACCATGCCCACGTTATTCCAGGACAAAAAGTGCTCATCCAAGGTGGAGCTGGTGGCTTAGGAACTTTCGGTATTCAGTTACTTCATCAAATTGGAGCAACAGTTTACACCACTGCGAGTGCCAAAAATAAAGATTTGTTACTTTCTTTAGGTGCTGACCAAGTAATTGACTATCATACAACTAACATTAAAGATGTTTTACATGACATTGACGTCGTCTTTGATACCATTGGCGGTGAGAGTGTGGCGGATGATTTTGCGGTGCTTAAACCGGAAGGACTTCTAGTTTCGACGTTAGGCGCTAAAGCTAACCAACTTGCCATCCAAAAACACATTCGGGTGATTGATGAAAGTGCCGACTTTAACCACCTTGATTTACAACCCATGGTCGACTTAGTGGCGAACGGCAAAGTAAAAGTTATCATCAGTCAAACGTTCCCCTTCTCTGTGGACGGGATTCGCCAAGCAATTAAAACGAGTCAAAGTCATCATGCAGTTGGTAAACTAATTATCGATTTTGATAAATAATGCAAAAATAAAGACGCCTTTAGATTAATTTCTAAAAGACGTCTTTTTTACTTAGTTGATTAATTGGGCATAGCGATTAAAGAAACTCTTGTACCCCATGTAACAACCAATAATCGAACTAATTGAAGTGATTCCGAGTAACATAAACGTTACCATGATTTGATACTTAATAGCTAAGACGGGATCAGCTCCCGCAAAAATCATTCCGGACATCATTCCGGGTAACGCAACTAACCCAACTGTCTTGGCCGTATCAATCGTAGGTTGTAAACCAGTTTTGATGGAATCACGAATGATATTTTTACTGGCCATCATCGGCGTGGCACCTAAAGCAAGCATTTCCAATACTTGGGAACGGCGGTCTTTAAACATCGAACTCATCGTCCGAAAACAAAGCCCCATCGCCACCATTGAATTACTAACAATCATCCCAGTTAGTGGGATAATTTGGGATGGAATGAATTTAACTGAGCCGTCTAGGACGAGCACTAACAAAATGACAATCGTACTAGTCGCAATGGCGGTCAAGGAAATTTTAAACGAATTAGCTAGCCCGTTACTACGACCCTTAGCGTTATAAGCTCCATTAAAAATAATAATCAGAATCAAACAAATCGTTAATAACCAATTATCTAGCTTAAAGACGTATTTTAAGACATAACCGACCACAAATAATTGAACGACACACCGAATCGTAGCCACAATTAAGGATTTCGCAATGCCTAAATCTTGCTTATACCCAATCCACAAAGCAAATAAAACAAACACACTCGTTAACGCTAACGCCGTGTTGGAAACAATTAAATTATGCATCGTCCCGCACCTCTTTCATTTGTCCGCCAGTAATCTCATAGAGATGTTTGGCTAGTTTAATTTCTTCGTCATCATGGGTAATCATAATAATAGTCACTTGATGTTTGACGTTAAAATAATCAATCATTTTGTGGACACTGGCTTTACTAGCATTATCCAAACCAGTGGTGACCTCATCTAAAATTAAAACTTTCGGTACAAACATCACATTTCTTAAGAGGGCAATTCGCTGCTTTTCTCCCCCAGATAAGCTAGTGACTTGGCGATCTAAATCATCAGCACCTAAATCAACCGTTTGTAAAGCTTTAATCGCATGTTGTTCATCAAATGGTTTCTTCCGAATCATGTACGGAAATTCCAAATTTTCGCGCACGGTATCCCCAAATAAAGTTGGTTGTTGCACGGCATACGAAACTTCACGGCGATAGGAAACCGAGTTATATTCCTTAATATTTTTTCCTTCAAAATAAACGGCTCCCGAAGTTGGGGTTAACAAGGAAGCTAAGAGTTTCGCAAACGTTGATTTCCCACTTCCGGATGGCCCTGTAATTGTAACAATATCAGCCTTTTCAACTGAAAAATTAATGTCTTTGATGATTTTAGTTTGACCTACATCATAACAAAGGTTTTTAGTCGCTAACTGTCCCATGTATTTTCTCCTATGTCTAGTGATAATTAAATTATACGCTATCTTGCTAAACAAGAAAAAGGCCAATTAATGACGTTTTCCGTTATCATGCTATAATTAGAGTAATTGATTCAAAAAAAAGGAGCAAAAATGAGAAACGAAAATAATAATTATCATCAAAAAAGCAATCATTTTAACCACAATCGGAAACCTAATCCAGGCGTCCAAGTTAAATTAGACCAACGGGTCACCGTTACCATTAAACGACTAGGAATTAACGGAGAAGGAGTCGGCTATTACCGTCGGAAGTTAATCTTCATTCCCGGTGCCCTTCCTACTGAAGTGGTTCAAGCTGACATTACTGATATTCAACCCAAATTTCTCCGGGGAAAAATTGTGCAAATCGATAAAAAGAGTAAGTTCCGGGTTGAACCCCGTGATGCCTACGCTAATGAAGTCGGTGGTTTTGAACTAGAAGATTTAGAGTACAGTCAACAACTAAAATTCAAACGGGACTTGGTTAAACAAGCCCTTAGTCGGTACCATCCTCGTGGATTTGAAAAATACGACGTTCGTCCTACCATTGGAATGGAAAACCCATATGAATACCGAAATAAAGCGGCTTTTCAAGTTCGGACTACGGAAGACGGCTATGTAATCGCCGGACTATACAAAGAAGGAACCCACGAAGTTGTCAATATGCCAACTTGTTCGGTCCAATATCCGTTAACCATGAAAGTGATGCGTGCCGTCGTTGACATGGTGGAAGACTTTGAAATTCCCACTTATGATGAAAAAACTAACTCTGGAATTTTAAAAACGATTGTCGTACGGGCCGCCTTAAACACTAATGACGTCCAAGTGGTTTTCATTACTAATTCCAACAAATTAATCAAAAAACAAAAATTAATCATGCGGATTGCCGAAGAACTTCCTGAAGTTACTTCAATTATGCAAAACGTTAATCCCGGCGAAACTCCTTTAATTTGGGGTGAAGAAACGATTCATTTAGCCGGTAACGAAGTGATTACCGAAAAAATTGATGGGCTTGCCTTTGACTTATCCCCACGGGCTTTCTTACAATTGAATTCAATTATGACGCCCAAACTTTACCACTTAGCTGGTGAAGCCTTGGATATCGATGAAAACGATTATTTAGTCGATGCTTATTCTGGAGTGGGAACGATTGGATTAACCCTTGCTGATCAAGTAGCTGAAGTCCGCGGAATGGATACCGTTAAAGAAGCCATTGCAGATGCCAACGAAAATGCCAAAATTAATCACATTGATAATGCCGAATACTTCTATGGTAAAGCAGAAGATGTGCTTCCCCAATGGATGGCAGCAGGTTGGCGTCCGACCGCTTTAGTAGTTGATCCCCCACGAGTTGGGTTGGACCAAACTTTAATTGATACGATTTTACAAACTCGTCCTGAAAAATTCGTGTATGTTTCATGTAATCAATCAACTTTAGCGCAAAACTTAGTGCAACTAACTAAATCATATAACGTTGATTATCTTCAACCAATTGACATGATGCCCCAAACTCCCCATGTCGAAGTAGTCGTTAAATTTACCCTTAAAAAATAGGAGGAGCTTGCTCTATGGATCCATTTTTCAATGGAAATAACGATGATGAAAATCAAGATGAAACAAAAAAGAACGGAATTTTTCCGTTCCTACCTAGTAATTATGCAATTGTCGTAAATGATCAGGGAACTATCAAAGTTAACAAAGTTGGCTTTTCATACACTTCCCTTTTCTTCGGTGTTTTGCCGGCCATTTTACGAGCCGATTGGTATAACTTAGCTTGTATGGTCGGAGTCCAGATGTTCTTCACCATGCTAGTTACTTTTATAACAGGAGTAGATTTATACACTGCTTCTGAATCCCTCAGTTTCTTATTCCACATTGTTTGGGGATTAATTTATAACCTAATGTATTTTAGACATTTACAAAACATTGGTTATCAAGCCGAAAATCCCGAATCACTTAAACTACTAGTTAAAAATCATTATTTCAAATTTAAACACCAATAAAAAAATCCTCTTCTAACGAAGGGGATTATTTTTTGATATTCAATTTTATAAGAAAGCAGTAACTGTAGCAGCAATGATAATCAAAGCTAAACCGATAAGCGTTGCAACCATTTCTTTGCCAGTTTTCTTTTGGTGAAGCATGTAAATTCCACTAAGGGTAGCAAGTACTACACTAACTTGTGAAAGCACGAAGGCCGTTGATAAACCTAAGAAGGCTGGTTGAGCAGCAACTAAGTAAGCTAAAGCAGCAATTCCAAAGAAGAATCCAGCAATAATTTGCTTGTAAGAAACGCCTTCTTTAAAGGCATTTTCCGTCTTAAGGTTCATCAAACCGTAAATTACGGCCATCAATAACATTCCGATGGTTTGTGGTAAGAAAGCTTCTAGCCCACTCATGGGAGCAGTTCTAGGGATAAAGCTATGTGCCCAATCAAGGTTTTCAAGTTGAGGAGCAGCAGAGTAAAGCCAGTATCCAATTACCCCAATAACTTGGTAAATTGTAGCTTTTCTTAAAGCAGCAACATCCGTGTTTTCTTTGTTTGAGCTCCAAGTAGTTAAAGTAGCTCCAAGAATAATTACCAATAAGGCAATAATTCCGATGAACTTGTGCATAGCACCAGGCCAACTACTTAAAGCAAAGGCACCCCAGAGTGCGGTTACAATCAATTGAAGTGCCGTTGTAATTGGCATAACTCGTGATGAACCAACTAGTGAGTATCCTTTAAAGGCCATGATTTGACCGAAGCCCCAACCAAGTCCGGATAGAATTCCAAATAATAAATTCCAGCCCATTGGGAAGCCACATCCAGTAAAAAGAAATACAATAAAGGCCACGATTACGGCACCCATTGTAGCACCTAAAATTTGGTTTGAAGGTTTACCACCGATTTTTGATGAAACTGTAGGGAAAAATCCCCAACCAAGAATTGGAATAAGCCCGATTAATAAAGCTAACATTCTTACGTCCTCCAATATTTATCTAATATTTTCTTTTGTATTCAATTATCTAACATATTTATTATAACGCACTGGAAATTTATATGAAAGCGATTTCAACAAAAGCTTTTAATTTATTTCCGGCTTAAAGGTTTGGGCAGCCCGCACTGCCCTTTTCCAGCCATGATACAATTTTTCTCTTTCAGCTGCATCCATTTCGGGTTTGAATAATTTACCTGGTTCATGAATGGCCTTGACTTCAGCAATATCCTGCCAAAAGCCAGTCGCTAACCCCGCCAACACCGCAGCTCCAAAGGCTGTGGTTTCTTCGTCAGCCGCGCGTTCAACTGGTTTATGCAAAATGTCAGCCTGAAATTGCATTAAATAACTATTTCGACTGGCACCCCCATCAGCACCAAGTTGCGGAATATTAATCTTAGCATCCGCTTCCATCGTGTCAATAATATCCTTCGTGCTATACGCAATCGCCTGTAAAGTTGCTTTCACGATGTCATCATCAGTCGTGCCCAGTGTGAGGCCAAAGATTGCTCCTCGCACACTCGAATCCCAATAAGGAGCACCTAATCCCGTAAAAGCGGGAACTAGATAAACTTCATTATCACTTTGCGACCGTTTAGCAGCAATTCTAGAAGCGGGGATACTGCTAATCAAGCCTAACTTATCTCGCAGCCATTTCAAAGCACTTCCAGCGGTAAAAATTGACCCTTCTAACGCATAGTAAACTTTGCCATTCATCCCATAAGCAATCGTCGTCAATAATTTTTCATCGGAAGTTTCTGGTTTAGTCCCGGTATTCATCATGATGAACGCTCCATCACCATAGGTACTTTCCACCATTCCTGGTTCAAGTCCCATTGAACCAATTAAAGCGGCCTGCTGATCCCCAGCAATTCCGGCAATTGGCACTTGGACCCCGTAAAATTGATAATTTTCAGTCGTCCCATACACTTCATCAGAAGCGTGGACTTCAGGCAACATTTTAGCAGGAATTTTTAAAATGTCTAAAATTTCTTGATCCCATTGCAATTCATGAATGTTGTAAAGCATCGTCCGACTTGCATTACTGTAGTCCGTAATGTGATATTTACCATCGGATAACTTCCAGACAAGCCAGCTATCAATCGTACCAAATAAGAGTTCACCATCTTCTGCTCGTTGCTGAGCTCCCGCAACGTGATCTAAAATCCAACGAACTTTGGTAGCCGAAAAATAGGCATTTAAGACCAATCCAGTTTTTTCCCGAATCAAATCACTATATCCTTGTTGACGGAGTTTTTCCGCAATCCCAGTCGTTTGTTTGGAAAGCCAGCCAATTGCATTATAAATGGGTTTCCCTGTTTGCTTATCCCAGACCACTGTGGTTTCCCGTTGGTTAGTAATCCCAATCGCTTTGATCTTTTCCGGATGAATCCGGGCATCAATCATGGCACTTGAAATTGCCGATAGAACCGAACTCCAAATGGTATCTGGATCCTGTTCTACCCAACCGTTTTTGGTACTAGTTTGGGGAAGTAGTTTGGTACTCTCAATGACCTTACGACCACTATGATCATAAAAAACGGCTCTCGTACTGGTTGAGCCTTGGTCAATTGCTAGGATATACTTAGTTTCGTTATCTTCCACTAAGTCCGCTCCTTTCAAATTTTGCTATCTTGCGTGCTTTGCTAACTTTAGCAACAAAAAAGAAGCGACCTTCGTCACTTCTCTTGTAGTTCATCATTAACGTTTGATTTGAACACGAATGTCAGCATCAATTTCAACTGGTTCAACTTCTTCTTTGTAGTCAAAGTCAGCTTCTTTGAAGTACTTTTTCATTTCATCGTTAATCACGTTAAGATCACGAACATCACCATTTTGGCGATTAATTAAAATCGTGTATTCACTGGTATCTTCATCAACGTTTTCAAAGCTGAAAATTACATCAACTGTGTTTAAAATTTCTTGAATCATTTGACGTTCTGTCATTTTCATAATTATGTATCCCCTTAACTATTTTCTACCCTTAAGATTAGTCTTATTATGCCGATTTGTAAACAAAAATAGCTTGCAAATGAAACCGACTCTAAAACAGTGCTATAATAGGCATACTGAATACAGATAAAAGGACGTGAAACAATGGAAAATAAACGTGTAATTGAGCTTGATAACGCCGATAATGTCCGTGAATTAGGCGGTTACGAAACGATGGACGGACACCACGTTAAATGGCATAAGTTACTTCGTTCTGGTAGCTTAGGTTTTATTAATGATCGCGAAGTTCAATTTTTAGAAGATTATGGCGTGCGCTATGACGTTGACCTTCGTTCTGCTCAAGAAGTTAAGGACGTCAAAGACCTCGTCGATGGCAGCAAACTCCACTACATCTTTGACCCCGTTTTTAATGAAGACCGCACCGATAATTCCCAAGATCCCGAGGAATTTCACCAACTAGTTGAAGATCACCCTGAATACGGGATGAAGCACATGGAAGAAGTTTATCGCCAAATGATTACTCAAGCTCCTTGTCGCCAGGCATTTCATAAATTATTCATGGTATTACTAGAAAACAAAGTTAATGATCAAGCCGTCCTTTTCCACTGTACTGCCGGAAAAGATCGGACGGGAATGTCAGCTGTTTTCATTTTGGCCGCTTTAGGCGTTGATATGGAAACCATTCGCCAAGACTACATTCTCACCAATGATGTGGTTAAAGACGTCATTGCAAAAAAAGTCCAAGAGGTACGAGAAGCTGGTTTTTCTGATCATGCGACTGAAAACTTGAAAACCCTTTACAGTGTCAACATGGCCTTTTTAGACGCTGCTTTAGAAGAAATCACGAAAAATTATGGCAACATGCAAAACTTTTTACATGATGGCTTAGATTTGACTGACGAAGACATTGCTGAATTAAAAACATATTATTTAGATTAGAATTGTCGAAATGTAAGTGATATGGTAAGATAACTTTATTAAATAGTTTTATTTCTGTGATGTCAGAGAATTGGCGGTTGCTGCGAGCCATGCAGGAAATAAAATGAATTACCTAAACCTTAAAACTAAATACTAATGAGTGTAGACTTCGGTCTAAACGTGGGTGGTACCGCGCAAATTTGCGTCCCTATAGCAGTTGCTATAGGGACTTTTTTACACTCAAATTGGAGGATAAGATGGATATTTTAGAAGATTTACAGTGGCGTGGTGCCATTAATCAACAAACTGATGCTGACGGTTTAGCCAAAGAAATTGCCGATCATAAGATTGCCCTTTACTGTGGAACTGATCCAACTGGTGACAGTATGCACATTGGTCACTTAATCCCATTCATGATTTTGGAAAGATTTGCTCGTTACGGCCATCATCCTTACATTCTAATTGGTGGTGCGACTGGTTCAATTGGTGACCCCAGTGGTCGTAAGTCAGAACGGCAACTACAAACGATGGAACAAGTCCATCACAATGAAGTCGCTTTAACTAAACAAATGAAAAAACTCTTTGGCAAGAACGCTGATATTACCATCGTAAATAACTACGATTGGACCAAAGACGTTAGTTTGCTTGATTTCTTACGTGATTATGGAAAGTTATTCAACGTGAATACCATGTTAGCCAAAGATGTTGTGGCTAGTCGGTTAGACCAAGGGATTTCTTTCACGGAATTCACTTACCAAATTCTTCAAGCCTTTGATTTTTACCAACTCTACAAAAATCATCATGTGCAATTACAAATTGGTGGTTCTGATCAATGGGGTAACATTACGGCCGGAACTGATTTAATTCATCGTTTAGCAGGACCTGATGCCAAAGTCTTTGGTTTAACCATTCCTCTAATGGTTAAAGCGGACGGAACTAAATTTGGTAAAACAGCTGGTGGTGCCGTTTGGCTTGATCCAGAAAAAACTTCCCCTTACGAATTTTACCAATTCTGGTTTAACCAAGATGACCGCGATGTCATCAAATACTTGAAGTACTTCACTTTCTTAGACAAAGCTCAAATTGAGGCCCTCGCTGAAAAAGTTGAAACTGAACCTTGGAAACGAGAAGCGCAAAAAGTGCTGGCTGAACAAGTTACTGAATTTGTTCATGGCAAAGCAGCCGTTGAAAATGCCGAACGAATTTCGGCCCTTCTTTTCAAAGGTGACGTCCAAAAACTAACTACTGAAGAAGTTGCTCAAGCTTTCAATGGCGTGCCTACTTCAGAAATTAGTGCTGAACCAATTAACATCGTTGATTTAATCATGGAACTCGGCGTTGATAAATCCAAACGTCAAGCTCGTGAAGATGTTAATAACGGTGCCATTACCGTTAACGGTGTTAAAGTAACGGATGTGGACACTGAAATTAATCCTGCTGATAACTTTGACGGAAAATACGTCATCATTCGTCGCGGTAAGAAGAAACACTTCTTAGCTAAAGTTAAATAACCTAACGAAAAGCCTAATCACAAATTTTGTGATTAGGCTTTTTAGTTTTAACTTATTTAGCAACATTCCATAACGGTTGTTCATTTTTACCAACTCTAACAATTTCACTAGCGGCATCATAAGCCATCCGATTCATACACTCAACCGTGTTTGAGGCAATGTGCGGAGTTAGTAAAACGTTATCTAATTGATATAATTCACTGCTCAAAGGAAGTGGTTCTTCATCAAAGACATCTAAAGCGGCTCCTTTAATTTCTCCATTTTTCAAAGCCGCAATTAAATCGTCAGTTTTAATGAGCGCTCCCCGAGCTAAGTTAATTAAGACGGCCGAGTTTTTCATCATTTTGAATTCACGCGCAGCGACACCCTCTTTAGTGGCTGGTAAAACGGGCATGTGCAAAGAAATCACATCGGATTTTTCGAAAATTGTATCACGGTCTACGGGAGTTCCAACTTCAGCTTCGGTTAAATGAGGTGAATATACCAAAATGTTCATGTCTAAGTCACTCATTTTTTTCGCCACCATTTTTCCAATTCGACCGTAGCCTAAAATCCCAAGCGTTTTCCCAGCTAAATCAAAGCCTTGATGAGATTTTTTATAGTTCCAATTTCCCTGACGCATTTGATTAGAGTCATTCGTCAAATTTTTCGATAAGTCAAAGATTTCAGCTAAGGTAGTTTCTGCTACGGTTGAGGCATTGGCTAACGGGGTAATCGTTACGTAAATTCCATGGGCTTGCATAAATTTCACATCCAGATTGTCATAACCGACCCCATTTCGTGCAATAATCTTTAAGTTGGGCATTTTAGAAATTGTTTCATTAGGAAATGGTGCTGTTCCTAAAATAATGCCAAAAGCATCACTGGCCATGTCTAACAAGGTTGAGATCTTTTTATCAGGCAATTCAATGACCTCAAATCCATTATTTTCCAAAAATGATTTCCCTGAGTCTGATAATGTTTTTTGTACTGCAACTTTTTTACTCATTTTAAATTCCTCCGTTTATTTTTCTTCAACTTTTTGTTTTTTATAAAAATCCATCAATTTTGCACGAGTAGGATAACCATCGTTATCTCCTGGGGTTTGGACTTGAAGAGAACCAACTACATTTCCACGCATCACAGCACTCTTTAAAGTTTTACCCTCTAATAAAGCAGAAATTACTCCTAAAGCAAATCCGTCACCTGCACCTACTGTATCTACAACATGATCAACCTTAAATCCATCAACTACATAACTTTGTCCATCTTTAGTTTTTACATAAGCTCCTTTGGGTCCAATTTTCACTAGGACAGCCTTGGTTCTTCTTCCATTATTCAAGTAGAAGTCCGCAATTTTTTCTGGGTTATCACTTCCCATTAAGACCTTACCTTCGCTTATTCCTGGCATTACGATATCCGCATCTTTTGCTAATTCATTAATTGTGCTAATCATATCAGCTTCATTATCCCACAAAGCAGGTCTTAAGTTTGGATCAAAAGTAATTAAAATATTATTATCAACTAATCTTTTCATTAGTTCCTTAAAAGATTTCCTTGAAGTATCAGACAACGCAGGAAAAATCCCTGACATATGAGCTATCTTAACTTCTGAAAGATCAACATTATCTATTTTTTTATAGTTCAAATTAGAAGCGGCAGAATTTGTACGGTAATTATAAGTTTGTGGGTCACCATGAGTTACTAACTGCTTTAATTGATGTCCAGTCCAGTGTTCAGAGTCAAGAGAAATATAGTCAGTTCCAACTCCGTCTTCATTAATTATATTTTTTGCATAAATTCCAAGCGGATCTGTTCCAACTTGTGAAATATATTGAGTTGTATGTCCTAAACGTTGAATCCCAATTGCAACATTTAACTCAGCTCCACCCAAAATCTTTAAATAATGTGTTGAATCTGCCAAACTATAATCTGCATCTTTTGATGCAAAAGTAACAACTGGTTCTCCAATTGTAATAAATTCACTCATTTTAATTCTCCTTAATTAGCCAAAGAAATGCCAAACTAAAACTTCATTAATAATTGAAACAATCCACATAAGTGGTACACCCAATTTAAGCAAATTACGTGGTACCACTTTCATATAATCAAGTCCCCAAACGTTCCAAGATTGTGTTATATCTGTTGAAACTGCCAATAAAGTTGGAACATACATTAATGGTAATAAAAATGCATCATTAAATAATCCAGTCGCAGAAAGAACGGCAGCTGTTGCTGCACCTGCTCCCCAAACATGCAAGGGCCCTCTAAACAATGCCAATGGTGATAAAATCCCAATTGCTAATGCTAAAACTAATGTATTTTGCGGAATAATTACACTAAATATACTTCTAAATCTTACAGCATTTAGCTGAGCAGCAGCCGCAAACATAACTAATGCCATTAAGAACATTATCAAACCAGAAATATCGTTAATTGATTGTTTAATTGTACTGTTAAGAAATGTTTTAAATTCTTTAAAGTGCTTCATGTTACCAGTAGCTAACATTGCTAAAATACTCGAAAGAATTAAGGCTGGAATTGCATCCCATTTTAAAAACATATTCAATGCAACAGGAATAACTGGAATTAAAAATGCAATCCAACTAATGTGTTTAACTTTTGTTTGTTCTGTAGCACCAATAACCTTCAAATTTTTTTGAGCATCTTTTGGATTAATTTTCTTTCGGTTAATAACCAAAAAGATTATTATCGCTAAAATTTGAACTGCCATTGCTGACCAACCAAACGCAAGATAGTGCGCATTATAAGAAGCATGTGGGAAAAATGGTTTCATCTGATTAAACAAAACCACATTTACGTACATTGCAGCTCCAATTGATAATACAAATGTTGTTAAAGCAATATTTCTTGGTAATCCTAATGAAAGTAATATAGGTAATAAAATAACCCCAATGGCAATCACGGATCCAACTCCATATGAACCAACAAATAACAAAGCAGTAACTAATACGACAAGAATAGATGCTAATAATGGCTTATTTTTACCAATTCGATTAGTTTTTTCTGAAATTGCTGGTGCAATTCCACTATCTACCAAAACTCTTCCAAACCATGAACCAAACACAATATAGATAATTGTTGACCCATAAGCAAGTGCAGGCTGAGAAAATACTTTTGTAATTGCCACTTTATAAGGAATCAATCCAATTACTGTCCATAGGATTGCCATTACAAAAAATCCAATTAATAAGTCCCCACCTTTTACAATGTAGTAAATAAAGAATAGAAACGAAACCAATAATGCAACTGCAATAACCGTATTCATTTATCGCACCTCATTCTTTAACAATTCTAGTTGTAATCTAACTTTTTGATCACTATCCATAGGATATTCTAGAGCTATATCAACTTTAGGAAGTTTTTTTAATAAATCTTTCCACAAAAACATTCCGCTATTTAAATCATTACTCGTTTCCAAATTATCATCATTTGAAAACGTATTTTTCAAATGAATATAGTCTACATATGGAGACAATTGATGAGCAGCACTATCAGCTGATTGATGAGTAAAAGCCCAATTTCCTAAATCATAAACATATCCAATTTTCACACCATTTTGTTGTGCATTTTGTAAAAAATATTTAATATTTTTAATTTTTCCACTAATTTCTGTTTGATCATTTTCAATATTCATTTTTATTTTATCTAAAGGAAACTGTTTTAAATCTTGTTTCAAATTGCCACGATATTTTCGGAAATTTCCTAGATTAAATTTAATCTTAGTGATACCCATGATCATCGCTTCGTTAAAATATTTTTCTAAGGAAGGATTTATCGATCCATCTTTTTCAAATACTTCATCTGGAACACTATAGTTAACCAATAATCCTGTCTGTTCTCTTTTTTGATTAATTGCTTCAATTTCTGTAGAAATATCTTTAAAATATTCACGTCTAACTTCAATTCCATCAGCACCATTTGCTTTTATTCTTTCAAAAAGATCTTCTTGCTTTATTCCTTTTTTTACTTCATTTTCATATACCCAAGTATTTATAAATATTTTCATAATTTATCTCCTATTGTTTGTAACCGTTTTCATTACAACTATATGGTAAACGTTTACATTATATTTGTAAACACTTCAATCCCATTTTTATTAGTTAATTTGTAAACGTTTACCACATTCGGATAAATAAAAAGAACCTATCAAATAGATTCTTAAAATTCTGCGGGCAATTCAATTTTTTTGGAAATTAAATTATTATCATAATTAAGATTTTTCAATAATAATTCAGCTGCATTTTCACCCATGTTAAATGGATACTGCTTGATTAATTTTGTTTGATCCTGAATTATATAATTTAAATTAGTGTCAGAAAATCCAGTAACTTGAATTGAAAGATTGTCTTTTAAAGTTCCATCTTTCGACAATCGAGGGAGATATTCCAATAACCATTTTTCTTTTAACGCAAAAATTAAAGTTTTTGGTTCTTTATCTAGTTCATCATTTATTTCCTGATAAGCTTTGTCATAATCTATTTTATTGTTACCTGGACAGATTATTTTTACATTTTCGCCATAAACACTTTTAATTCCCCGTAATCGTTGTTCACGAGTTGAAATCCCTTTAACTTGGTTGGTAATCACAATTACTTTGTTTAAACCTTGTTCTTTAAAATAGTTACAAGCTTTTTGGCTACTCAAAAAATTATCAGTAACAACGCTAGACCAAATTCCATTTTTTATTTCTCGATCCACAATAATTGTTGAAATATCATTAAATAGATTTTTTTCTAAATCTTTTACGTTAGTATTCAAGGGCTGTAAAATAATTCCAGCAAACATACGTTGATTACTTATTGAATTTAAAATTGATAGTTCAGTTTTTAGGTTATTATCAGAATCCAATAAAACTGCTGTATAGTTCTCTTTACTTAAAGCAGAACTTACCCCTTTAAATATTTCAGTTGAAAAATAATCATTTACATCAGAAACTACAACTGCAATTAAGTTTCCCTTTTTTGTAACTAAATTTCTTGCTGCTTCATCTGGTGTATATTTCAATTTTTTAATTGCATCTTTAACTTTTTCAGCTGTTTTGAGTGATAAATGATTATTCTTTCCATTTAAATATCTTGATACGGTAGCAATTGATACTCCAGCAATTTCTGCTACATCTCGCATTGTTACATTTGATTTCATTCTTTTACCTCTTTGACATAAGGATAATTATTTCAATTATACGTTTTTTAATAAAAATTCCCAAATTAAATAAATTTGGTAAACAAGAATAGTTAATAAAAAGGTCTCACCTAAAAGATGAGACCTAAATAATTGTTCACATTTATTAATCTAGAATTTATTTTATAAACTTTGTGTGGTAAATGATTGTGATTCTAAGACTTGTAAAATGGCTTCCACTGTATCTAAGGATGTGAACAGTGGAATATCGTGTGAAATGGCTGCACTTCTGATGCGCGAACCATCCTCGGCACTTTCTTTTTCATTTGAAATCGTATTAACTACCATTTGAATTCTTTGATCCATCATTTGTTGTAATAAGCTATCTGCTTCGCCTAATTTTCCGACGGTTGTGACTGGAATTCCAGCTTCTTCAAAAGTTTTAGCTGTTCCTTCGGTGGCTAAGATTTGATAGCCTAGATCCCAGAAGCGTTTGGCTAAAGCAGTGGTTTCCTCTTTATCGTCATCCTTAACCGTAAACAAAATCCGACCATGATTAGGGACGTGAAGTTTAGCAGCTTCAAAGGCCTTATAAAGGGCTTTCGGTAAAGTAACATCTGATCCCATGACTTCACCAGTCGACTTCATTTCAGGTCCTAACAGGCTATCAACGTCATTCAATTTTGAGAAGGAGAACACTGGTGCTTTCACATGGATTAGCTTACTTTCTGGAGCAAGTCCAGTTTGGTAACCTTGTTCTGCTAATGACTTACCTAAAATGATATTAGTAGCGACTTGTGCCATTGGAATTCCAGTAACTTTACTCAAAAATGGAACCGTCCGACTCGCCCGTGGATTAACTTCGATCACGTAAACTTGTTCATTGTGCACGATAAATTGAATGTTCATTAGACCGATACAACCCAATTCAAGGGAAAGTTCTTTCGTATATTTCACAATTTGATCTTTAACCTTTTGCGACAAGGTTTGAGAAGGATAAACGGCCATTGAATCACCAGAGTGCACCCCGGCTCTTTCAATGTGTTCCATAATTCCTGGAATTAAAACATTTTTTCCATCACTAATTGCATCAACTTCACATTCTTTTCCAGTCAAGTATTGATCAATTAAGACGGGGTGATCATTGGAAACTTTAACGGCGTTGCGCATGTAATTTTCCATGTCAGCTCGCTTATTCACGATTTCCATGGCCCGTCCTCCAAGCACATAGCTCGGACGAACAACAATTGGATAACCAATTTCATCCGCACATTTAATTGCTTCGGCAACGGTGCTAGCAATTCCCCCAGTTGGTTGCGGAATTCCGAGTTTTTTGATTACTTTATCAAACTCGTCACGGTCTTCCGCCCGGTTTAGATCAGCAACTGAAGTTCCCAGAATTTTAACGCCGCGTTTCGCTAATGGTTCGGCTAAATTAATGGCCGTTTGCCCACCAAACTGAACGACAACTCCCTTTGGTTTTTCTAAATCAATCACGTTCATCACTTCTTCCACTGTAAGTGGTTCAAAGTAAAGTTTATCTGAGATTGAAGAATCAGTTGAAACCGTTTCGGGATTATTGTTCATAATAATGGCTTCATAACCAGCTTTTTTGATAGCTTCCACAGAATGAACCGTTGCGTAATCAAATTCGACCCCTTGACCAATTCGAATGGGACCTGAACCTAAGACCAAGACTGATTCTTTGTCAGTCTGAACGCTTTCGTTTTCTAACTCGTAAGTACTGTAGAAATATGGAGTTTCTGATTCAAATTCACCGGCACAAGTATCAACCATTTTGTAAACGGGAATAATGTCATTTTTAACGCGTAAAGCACGCACTTCATCCGCCGTTTGATTCCATAATTTAGCAATGTTTTCGTCTGAGAAACCATTACGTTTGGCAATCCGTAACAAATCAACATCGTTAATGCTTTCTTTTAAAGCTTCCGCAATTTCATAAATATGCAATAACTTATCAAGGAAGAAAATGTGAATCTTGGTCATCTCCGCTAATTTTTCAATGGAATAACCGCGTTTGATGGCTTCATATAAGTAAAATAACCGATCATCTTGCGCTTTAACGATCCCTTTGTTTAATTCTTCATCACTTAACCCAGTTAATTCGGGATCATCCATATCAGTTAAGTCAATATCTAATGATCGAACGGCCTTTAAGATTGAACCTTCAATGTTACGATCAATCGCCATTACTTCACCCGTGGCTTTCATTTGCGTTCCTAAAGTCCGATTGGCTTTGGTGAACTTATCAAATGGCCAACGGGGAATTTTACAAACGACATAATCTAAAGCTGGTTCAAATTCAGCATAAGTCGTTCCGGTAACTGGATTCATAATTTCATCCAAGTTTAATCCAACCGCAATTTTAGCCGCTACTCGAGCAATTGGATATCCCGTTGCTTTAGAAGCTAAGGCACTCGAACGACTAACCCGTGGATTAACTTCGATGACGTAATAATTCATGCTATTCGGATCTAAGGCTAGTTGAACGTTACAACCCCCTTCGATTTTAAGGGCGCGAATAATTTTCAAAGCGGCATCCCGTAACATTTGAACTTCATCATCAGAAAGCGTTTGAATTGGAGCAAACACAATTGAATCACCGGTATGAATTCCAACTGGATCAAAGTTTTCCATGTTACAAACGACCATGGCGTTGTCAGCGGCATCCCGCATTACTTCAAATTCAATTTCTTTGTAGCCGGCGATACTTTGTTCAATTAGAACTTGGGTTACTGGTGAAAGGTATAAACCATTATCAGCAATTTCACGAAGTTGCGCTTCGTTATTAGCGATTCCACCACCAGTTCCTCCCATGGTAAAGGCTGGACGTACAATCACTGGATAACCGTGTTTAGTCGCAAATGCGACTGCTTGATCAACCGTATTCGCAATGACTGATTCAGGCACTGGTTGCTTCAAGTCACGCATTAATTGACGGAATTGTTCCCGATCTTCGGCTTCGTTAATGGCATTCAAATCAGTTCCTAATAACTTAATTCCCATTTCATCAAGAATTCCCGAATCAGACAATTCTTTAGCCATGTTCAATCCTTGTTGCCCACCCAGCGTTGGTAAAATGGCATCGGGGCGTTCTTTTCTTAAAACTTGTGACACAAAATCTAAGGTAAGTGGTTCAATATAAACTTCATCAGCCACTTCTTTATCAGTCATAATCGTAGCGGGATTAGAGTTGACTAACACTACTTCGTAACCCAGTTCCTTTAAAGCCAAACAAGCTTGGGTTCCTGAATAATCAAATTCAGCCGCTTGTCCAATAATAATTGGGCCAGAACCAATTACCATAATTTTTTTAACATCTGTTCTTTTAGGCATTATTCATTCACCTTTCTTGTCCAGTCGAGTTGCTTATCGTCCATCATCTTCATGAAAACGTCAAAGAGATAATCAGCATCATGTGGTCCCGGAGCAGCATCCGGATGGAATTGAGCAGAAAAAGCGGGCAACTTATTGTGTTGTAAGCCTTCGACCGTTCCATCATTAATTTCTTCTATTAACACCTTTAAATCAGTATTTTCTACAGAATCACGATCAACCATGTAACCATGATTTTGCGAAGTAAAGTCAATCCGTCCGGTTTCTAAGTTACGGACTGGATGGTTAAACCCACGATGACCAAACTTCATTTTCTTAGTTTTAGCTCCATTAGCTAAGGCAAATAACTGATGCCCCATACAAATTCCAAAGAGTGGGTATTTTGCTTCAGCTTGGCGAATCATTTCAAGGGTTGCTTCAGGAACATCAGTTGGATCACCAGGTCCGTTAGTTAGCATCACGCCGTCTGGATTAAAGTCATCAATATCTTGAATGGTAGCCGTTGGAGGAAGCACGACCACATCACAGCCACGTTTAGCTAATTCACGAAGAATGGAGTACTTAAGTCCAAAATCAATTACAACGACCCGACGCCCAATTGACGGAGCTGGATAGGCTTTACTGGTCGCACTTTCGGGAATCTGATTATGACTTAATTCTGTCGCTTTTAATTTGGCTACAGTTTCATCGTCCACGTGATTTACAATTGCGGCTTTCATAGCACCGTGTTCGCGAATATGTTTGGTAATTGCTCGGGTATCAATTCCACTAATCCCCGGAATATTGTGTTGTTTTAAATATTCGGGAAGTGACATTGTCATCCGCCAATTAGTCGTGCGTCGAGCAACTTCACTAACCACGACTCCTTTACAAGTAGGAATCGTTGATTCTAAATTATCCCGATTGATACCGTAGTTCCCAATTAAAGGATACGTAAACATCAAGATTTCGCCATTATACGATTGATCAGAAATTGATTGTTGATATCCTGACATTCCTGTACTAAAAACTAATTCGCCGACCGTTTCTTGATCGCCACCGAACGCTTCGCCAGGATAAATATTGCCGTCTTCTAACACTAAGTACCGTTTCTTCATGCTATCCTCCAAATTTTACGCAAATAAAAAGCTACTAACTAGTTTCCTAGTCAGTAGCCAAATTGATTATCAGGATTAAATCTCAATTGGTTCCTCACAGGAAACTTTAAATTGACAATGTGTGTAGGGTTCTGTGTGGTTTCAACATCTCACTGAATGCCCTTAAAACCACTCCTGTTCTTTTCCATAATCTTACTTGTCCTGAGGCTAAATGTCAAGTAAGACTAAAAAAGCACTTGAATTCATTCGAATTCAAGCGCTTTTAATTAAATTTATTGATTAAATGTTTGCTTTTTACCATGAACCATGTGAAGCATGGTAGGCAGCAGCGGCTTCAACAGATCCGTAACGACTAACGGCATATTGTTGAGCAACTCGTTCTTGGTTTTCTGGTGAATGATCACCATTTAGGTATGATTCTGATAATTGATATTTACCAATGTATTGACCGTTACGAGCATTGTAATCGTTACCAGATTCAGCTTGAGCAATTCCACTCATGGTACCATTTGATGAAACTGGGGCAGCAGCAGCTTTAGGAGCCGGTGCGGCTGGTTGAGCTGCTGCTGGGGCTGGAGTTGCAGCTTTAGTAACTGGAGCAGCGGCTGCTTTAGCAGTAGATGCTGTACTTTGAGTCGTTGCTGGAGTTGCAGCAGCTGAACTAGTAGTTGAAGCGTTAGTAGTTGTAGCAGCACTACTTGAATCAGTCGTAGTAGCTTGGTCGTCATTAGTAGTTGCTGGAGTTGCTTTAGTAGCCTTAGCTGGAGCTTTTGCACTCTTCTTATCTACTTTAACGTTTCCTTTACCATCAAAAACAAATACTTCACCAACATAAATGGTATTAACATCTTTGCTCTTGTTAGCTTTTTGAATTTTCTTTTGAGAAACTTTGTATTGTTGTGCAAGGGCACTAATAGTGTCACCTTCTTGAACCG
Source organism: Fructilactobacillus frigidiflavus (assembly GCF_044054575.1). Taxonomy (GTDB): domain Bacteria; phylum Bacillota; class Bacilli; order Lactobacillales; family Lactobacillaceae; genus Fructilactobacillus; species Fructilactobacillus frigidiflavus. The sequence continues at coordinate 760,978 of NZ_CP168716.1, read as the reverse complement.
TATGTTTAATGGTTGAACTGGCATTAACGTTTGCTGCACCAGCAAACATCATTCCAACTGAAACGGCAGCCATTGCTGCGATTGATTTAGTGAACTTCATATAGAAATTTCTCTCCTTGTATTTAACGAGTATTAGATTCTTCATCTAGATTTTGCTAGTGATTTGTATCAACTAACATCTATTACCTTATAGATGACATGTTACGAAAAGATTACAAAAATGTTACCAGAACCCCTTCTTTATGTAATATTGAAATCATATCGAAATACTAAAGTTCGGTTTTCCCTTAAAAGCCGTGCTTATCAGGTACTAATATTACAGTTTGTAACATTCAGTACCGTTCTTAATTAATAAATGCTTAATTAATTTTAAATTTGTTCAAAAAAAATCGAAAAATCATTTCAAAATGACTTTTCGACTAATGTGATTTTCAATTTTTCTTAATTTTCTTTAACCCAATTCCAGTAAACCCACTTAAAACTGAGAAAAGCGGACAAAGTAAACTAAAGAATACAAATGGTAAATAATGTAAGGTTGGGACATTTAAGGTATTGGCCACAAAGACCCCGGCTACTCCCCAAGGAACTAAGTAATTAATCACTGCTCCCCCATCTTCCAAAGCCCTTCCCAGTGCTTCCGGAGCAAGACCGGCTTTTTGATAATCAGCTTTAAAAGCGGTTCCGGGCAAAATAATGGAAAGATATTGTTCACCAATGAAGATATTTACGCCAATAGCTGCTAAAACCGTACTTAACACCAACATGCCAGCAGACTTAACGTGTGCAGAGAAACGATCCATCACCACACTAATTACCCCCAGATTAATCAATAGGCCACCTAAGGCTAACGCAATGATAATCAAAGTCATGGTTCCCGTCATCGAAATAATCCCACCGCGGTTTAAAATTTGATTAATTTCCGCGCTGGAAGTCTGAATCTTAAATCCATTTTGCATCACATCGGCAATCTTCACAAACGAGTAATGATGACTAGGGTTCCATAAAATCATGATTGTGGTAACTAAAATATTGATAAATAAGGTCGGAATCGTGGGAATCTTAGTCCAGGCACAGATTAGTAACAATCCGACTGGGATTAACATCCATGCCGACACCGTAAAGTTACTAGTTAAAACCTGTGTAGTATTCGTAATTTTAGTCAAACTTGCCACATGATGAGTTCCCCCAATCAACGAAAATAAGATCAGCGAAAGCACAAAAGCAGGGACCGTTGACCACATCATATTTTTAATGTGGTCATAAAGGTCATCACCGGCAATGGCCGACGCGAGGTTGGTAGTGGCTGATAGCGGTGACATTTTATCACTAAAAACTGCCCCAGAAACGACTGCCCCAGCAATCATCGCTGGATCAATCCCCATCGTAGTCCCAATTCCCATCGCGGCAATTCCAACGGTGGAAATAATCGTAAAAGCACTTCCAATAAAGCACCCCACAAAAGCACACATTAAAAATACGGATGGCAAAAACCAGCGAATACTCAAAATATGAAAACCATAGACCATTAAAGTTGGAATTACCCCTGACATAATCCAGACACCAATTAAGGAGCCAATTAATAGGAAGATAAATAACGGAATGATTCCATTTTTCACCCCCATTACAAAACTGTCATTGATATCATCCCAACTAAAGCCTCGTAACCGTCCCCATAAAATCAGTAACAAAATGACGCTTAAAATCGGTACTACGGGAGTCAAATGGAGCTTAATAATACCTATGCCCATGATAACTAACATAATTAGTAAAATGGTCACAGATTCCCATAACTTCGGTTTAATTTTGGTTTCAGACATGTTTAACTCCTATTCAGCTAGTTTACGGTTTAAATAGTGGGTTAGTTTTTCAAGCGAATAAACTCCGGTTACTTTTTCAACACCCTTCCCATCTTTAAATAAAACGATTGTGGGCATTCCATAAACTGAATAGCGTTTGGCAATGTCTTGTTGCTTATCAACATTTACCTTAGCAAACTTAACTTTGCCCGCAAATACTTGTTCTAATTGATCTAAAATCGGATCCATGATTTTACAAGGGCCACACCATGGGGCCCAAAAGTCAACGATAGTCATGGGTCCTTGTACTTCTGCTTCAAAATTTTCTTGATTTAAATTAATTGCCATAATTACCTTTTCTTTCTAATAAAATGAATGATGATGGTTACGATAATTGCTAAGATTACAAAACCACCAAATAAAGCGGATGGAATCTCAATATCAATCATTGGAATTGATAATAAGAGCTTCACTCCAATGACAAACACTAAAACATAGGCCATCGTTTTTAGTTCGGGAACTTTCTTCATTAAAGTCATTACAAATTCAGCAATCCCTCGCATGGCTAAAATTCCGACCATGCCCCCAATTAAAACTACCACTGGATTAGAGGAAACCGCTAGCGATGCTAAGACTGAATCAACAGAAAAAAGAATGTCCATCATTTCAATTTGTACAACGACCCACCAAAAGAACTTTCGACTATTGGGATTCCCTTTTTCTTTAACTTGTCCCTTAGACTTTTGCTTGCCGAGTCTGGGGAAAAAATATTTGAGGGCTAAATAAATTAGGTAAACTGCTCCAATAATTTTGATTTCCCAAAAATTAATCAGATAAACCCCAAGACCAATCACAAGAAAACGGAACAGGTAAGCGCCCCATAATCCGTAAAACAATGATTCTTCTTGCAATTTTTTGGTTGGTAAGACTTGCGTTTGGGTCGCCAAGACAATGGCATTATCAACTGACATGACACACTCTAGGACAACTAGTGAAAAAATAATTAACCAGTCATCACCTGAGGTAATCACCGTCTTCCAGTTGTTTAAATCAAAAAATGGTCCATAAAGCTGTTGAATTAATGAGAACAATTAAGTTCCTCCTTTTAGTTATTAATTGCTTGTTTATCATATTTTGCTAATTTATGCGTTTCGATTACTTTAATTAATTTCTTAGCGTAATCTGGATCGGTAGCATAAGTATTCTTTTGGAGTAGCTTGGCCTGATCTTGATAACTGGTAATCCCAGCTTTATGCAAGAATTTCTCGTAAAGAGCTTCGTTATGGTCTTCAATGGCTGTTTGAAGGTCTGGATATTTTCTAAATTGACCAACTTGAGTAACGTGTTTACCATTAATATATTCACCGGTATCATATGAAATCGATTGCCCCTCATAAGTCCCTTTGATTCCAAATGGATTATAGGCATTGGTATAAAGTTTTGATTTACCCCAATCAGATTCCAAAATTGCCTGGGCAATTACGATACTAGGTAAAACTTGTTTGTTTTTCTTGTACAAATCAATTGACGGCATTGCAACTTGTTTAATAAACTTATTGTGTTGCTTCAAGACTGGATCATGAGCTCGTTGATAAGCTTCTTCTGATTTAATCAGATTTTGTTGGTTGATGTGCTGCCGAATTTTATAGGTTCCAAATAATAAGCCCACGGTTCCAAAAACAATTACGAATGCAATTACTGGATACCAAATGCTTCGGCCGTTTTCATCAGTTTTGATTTTAAATTTCATAGATAAGACACTCCTTTAATAATCTCATTATACCCTATCACTTTTAAATTTTGCTTAATATATTGTTTCAATAATATACGTGTTTTTTAATTATATTCTAAACTTTTGCCGTATTTTATAATATAATTAACAACATTGCTAAAAAAGGGAGGCAGTTGCGTTGATTAAAAAAGAAAAAATTAACCAAAACATCGAATGGATTCAAGTAACTGATTGTCTTCCAGTCGAAAAACAAACCTTAAAAGATCAATATCACTTAACCGCAGAAATGCTTTACTATGTACTTGATCATCACGAACGTCCACGGATGGAATATTATGATGATGAACAACTTTTATTAATCATTTTTGACGTAGCCGAACCTTCACGGTTTAATGGTGATATTTCAGCCGAACCAATCGGAATCATTATGACTGGAGACCGTTTATTTACCTTTACCGCTAACCAAACCAATTTTGTGAATCCGTTATTGCGGACCATTGTCGATAAACTTCCGGCCGTTAAACGTGATACGGTCTCAACGCTGGATATTGTTTTCAAAACGCTTTACCAGCTGGCCATTCAATATTTCGATTATATCAATAACATTAATAGTATTCGAACTAAGATTCAGCGAAACTTACGTGGTAAGACGAGAAAAAGTGCCATTAATCAACTTTTGAATTTACAAACTGATTTGGTTTACTTTTTAACCTCACTTTCCGCGAATAACGATATGTTGATGATGGTCAAACGAAAACTAGGTAAAACTTTATCTGATGACGATAATGATGTCTTAGATGATGTCATTGTCGAAATTCAACAAGGTTTATCAATGGCTCAGATGGCTAATCAAGCGGCCCAACAGGTTGCGGGTGCTTATTCAAACTTACTTGATAGTAACTTGAATAGTACGATGAAATTTTTAACGGTCTTTTCGATTGTACTTACCGTACCAAACATCGTCTTTGGTTTTTACGGAGAAAACGTTAACCTACCATTCATGAATCATGCGATGGCCTGGCAGTTAACGATTCTAATCAGTTTCATTCTGATTGTAATTGTCCTCTTGATTATGCGTTTTAGTGATTTTTTCAACCGTTAAACTACAAATTCCCTTTACACACGTAAGGGGAATTTTTTTATGCAAAAATTTAAAGCGTTCGTCGTCAAGCATTGGCTCATCTGCATGTTAATCAGCGGTATTACGGCAGGCTTAGCCTTAGTCAACTTACCTAATCTCAGTCAGCTAGCCATCCAAACCGCCATGCCACAGTCTGCGTTAACTAAGCAGGCTGACCACATCACGGGTCATTGGAATCCCCAACTCAATCATGCGCTTCCAGTGACCATTACCTATTCAGTTCCCACAGAATTTTCCGCCAGCCAAAAAGTCCGTTTAGCGAATAAAGAACGCTTTTTAATTGAACACAAAGCGGACTTAAAAATTTATCAAGTCACGAGCAAGCACACCAGTCCCCATGCGCAACGGCTATTCAACGGAAAAAACTGGTCTAAATTAGAACTCTGGATTCCCCAGCAACTAGTCAATCAGCCTTTATACCAAGCCCAGCTTCGCCACCTCTGTGCTTTACCAGGAATCAAAACCAGTTGGCATAATCCAATTAATGAACAATACCGAAAATTAGTCGACCAGTGGTATCAACAAAAAATTATCTGCGGCTGGATTATAGTGATTAGCTTTCTCATTTTGCTCCTAACCACTTCACTAACTACCACGATTTTAGTAACGTTAGCTAATTTGGAATTTAGCCTGATTGGCTTAAGTTTAATTACTAAGCTAACCACTACTTTTTACTTTTACCTACCGTTACTGCTTACTTTGCTAGTTTGCTTAATTACTACCAGTATCATGTTATTTTACAACCAGCCGCGTTGGTTAAGTAAATTACATCATCCGTTACGCGCTTGGAATCCATTTATTTCGCTCATCTTGCTAAGTTTCCTTATTTTCCCATTAGTAAGTAACTGCCAAATTCATTTTCAAACTTCTGACCGACCCCAAACGGTTACTGTTTATCTAACCAGTCCTAAATCACTCATTAACCAATCGTCGTTAGCAGAATTAGATCATCTAACTAAAACCCTACAAGCTTTGCCCAACGTTACTCAAGTCACCAGTTTGACTCAACCAGGTGGCAAAGAAATTCCTAAATACCAATTAGGCACTCAGCTAGCCGAAATTCAGCAAAATCTAACTCACCAACACCAAAATACGCAAGCAACCTCTGCCCACCTTAAGCAACTCAGTCACGAGCAAACCATTCCTACACTTTTACCAACGCAAATCCCGCAACTGCAACAATTACAAAGTACAGCAGATGCAAAGGATTCCTTTAACCAAGTAATCCAACAGCAGGCTACCATCCAAACTGAACTTGCTCAACAAACTAAGCATACGAAGGAGGTCCTTGCTGAGGCGAATACTAGCCTAACTGCCAATCAGCCCGATGACGAACTAACCAACTTAGCTAGCTTGCAAAAACACACTCGCCATCAATTTTATTTAACTAAGCCAGACGCACAGGATTCCGATTTTAGCCAAACTTGTTTTAACTATAATAATCAAACCCAAACTGCCACCCGCTTAGAAATCACCCTTCGTGATGGTAAGTTAGGTAAGTTGCCCCAGTTAATTAAAAATCAACTGGTGGGGACTACCTTTCAATCGGTAATTGGTCTGACCGGAATTCCCGTTTTAGAAAATACCCAGCAGCAGCATTTTAAAACGCAACTTCCTTACCTGCTAGGTGATTTAGTCGTTTTATTCCTGATAATTAATTGGTGTAAATTCAAATCATTAACTTTCGCCGTTTTGCTTTTTCCCGTCGTCATCATGGCTGGCACGGCTAGTCTTGGGATGCTAAATTATCTAACTAACTATCAATTTAATCCACCGCTTTGTTACTTGCTGCTAACCTGTTTAACTTACTTAGCTCTCTTACCAAACTCCCAAAATGCAATTTTCTTGACACTAATCGTTACGCTACCATTTTTGTTAGTGGCCTCTTGGCGAGAATTGGGCATCGCGTTACTAACGTTCTCTTTAATCTACCAAAATTTCCTTTTTATTCTGCTTAAAATTAAACAAACAAAAAAGCCGATTTTTCCAAATCAGCTTCAACAATATTTAAAAAGCCGCCTAAGTTAATTGGCGGTTTTTTCGTTAACTTTTTCAACTTTATAAATGAGCTTCCCGTTATCATCTAAATAACTGTAAAGTCGTTGCTTTTGATTAGCGTCAAAATAACCCATATCCATCATCGTAATGCCGTCATGTTCCACAAACCCATGATGCATTTCCATGATGATGCGATGCGTATCTTTCACCGCTTGGAATCGTTGCTGTGCCTTTTCAATGGCAGCACCCAGCGGACAGCCTTCATCTAAAAAGTGCTTAATTAAACGGACCATCACAAAATTTTCGTGATTAAAAACCCGTGAAGCCATCTTTTCATTACGAACGCTATGAATGTAGCCCTTTTGTTCCCAGTAACGAAGTTGTCTCGGCGAAACTCCTGTCATCTTACTAACTTCACCAATTCGAAAGATGTAATTTTTTTCGTTAAAATCTTTTAAAAATTTAGGATCTTTCACGCTCCGGTTCCTCTTCTCTAGTTAAAGTTTAATTATTTATTATACTCGATAACTTTGATTTGGTCACCGTCAACCATCATTTTGGTAATGCTGCCATTGGCTGGACGAACGCTCAAATCAAATTGGCCTGGTTCAGAAAAACGGTCAACCAAACTTAACAAGGTGTTCCCGTGACTCACTAACAACACATTATCCCCATCTTCTAGGTTTGAATTATTGGTAATTAGTTGCAACCCTTGGTTAACTCGTTTCCAGTACTCTTCTGCATTTTCAGCTAAATGAAATGGATCTGCTTCTTTCATAAAATCCTTAGCGTGGTCCATATCATACTTGGTAATAATGTCTTTGAAGGTTGGGGCACCATGTGGGGCTCCGCTGGCATACCACGCTTCATCCATATTTAAACCTTCAAAGTAGCCATAAAATTGTTCCCGGAAAAATGGTGAGACCATTGGTGGCCGAACGTTAAATGTTTGATTTTGATCGTCAATAATTGACATGGTCTTACAAGCCCGGGGCATATCACTACAGTATGTCGCTTTAAAATCAATTTGCGCTAACCGTTTCCCTGTGGCAACGGCGCCATCAATTCCTTTTTGGGTTAATGGAGAGTTACTCCAACCTTGTAGTTTATTAAAAATATTAAAGTATGTTTGTCCGTGACGAACTACATATAAAGTAAATTTTGCCATAATGTCGATTACCTCTCTTTTAAAATAGTATACCACGCAATTATAATTAGACTAATTCTTATACTTTGCTTAGTTTTTTTTACGCTTAAAGTCTGCTATCATGTAGTTTATGTATATCTCAATCGATAAGGGGTTATAACCGTGAAATTCATTAAAAAGCTACGGACAAAGGTTAATACGCGATTTGGTTTCTTTGTCCTTCTGGTTTGCCTATTTTGGGCTAAAACACTTTATGCCTATTTCATAGACTTTCATTTAACAACGTCTGATTTCTTGCAACAAATCTTATTATTCATTAATCCAGTCGCAACGACTGTGATTTTCTTTGGCTTAGCTTTTTATTTAAAACCAGCTAAGCTATTTTATCCCGCAATTTTATTTTTAGACTTTTTAAACACTGTCTTACTTTATTTAAACGTCATCTACTATCGCGAATTTACCGATTTTATGACGGTTTCAACGATGACTGGTTATTCAAAAGTTGATCAAGGGTTAAGCGGGGCTTCACTAGCCTTAACCTCTGCCCATGATGTTTTCTACTGGCTAGATATCATCGTAGTGCTTTTGTTACTCCTATTTAGGGTAATTAAAATTGATAAAAAACAACTAGGAGCTAAGTTTGCTTTTGCGATTTTTTCGGTCGGCTCCCTGTTATTAGTGACTAACATTACGTTGGCTGACATGGATCGTCCGCAATTGTTAACCAGAACTTTTGACCGGACGTATGTCGTTAAATATTTAGGCTTAGACGTCTTTACCACTTATGATGGTTTCCAAACCCATAAGTCTAACGAATTACGTTCCAATGCCAATAAATCAGAAATTTACAAAGTTAAAGAGTTTACCGATCAACACTATGCAGTGCCTGATAAGGACATGTATGGTGCTTTGAAAGGTAAAAACGTGATTATTATTCATTTGGAAAGTTTCCAACAATTCTTGATTAATAAAAAGATTAACGGAAAAGAAGTAACCCCCTTCTTAAATTCCATTTATAACAGTAATCACACCTACGCTTTTGATAATTTCTTTCATCAAGTCGGTCAGGGAAAAACTTCTGATGCCGAAAACATGCTTGAAACCAGTACGTATGGTTTACCCCAGGGGTCTTTGTTTGCCCAATTAGGAAGTGACAATACTTTCCAAGGTGCACCCGCCATTTTTGATCAACACGGTTATTCGACCGCCGTCTTTCACGGAAACGTAGCTAGTTTTTGGAATCGAAATAACACCTACAAGAATCTAGGTTACCAATATTTCTTTGACGCTAGTTACTATGATACTTCTGGTGATAAAGCATCTGGATATGGTCTAAAAGATAAACTATTATTTAAAGATTCTACGAAATATCTACAACATTTACAACAACCCTTTTACACTAAATACATTACGGTTACTAACCACTTTCCTTATGATTTAGATGACAAGGATCAAAAAGACGATCAAATTACGCCACCAGATACTGATGATAAGGCGGTTAATAATTATTTTGTCACGGCTCACTACCTTGATGAATCTGTAAAAGAATTCTATCAATACCTTGATAAAACGGGCTTAAGCAAAAATTCAGTCGTTGTACTCTATGGTGATCATTATGGTTTATCAAATTCGGAAAATCCTAGCTTAGCTCCCATCCTGGGTGTTAAATCAGAAGATTGGAATGATTTTGATAATGCACAACTACAACGTGTTCCGTTCATGATTAACTCGCAATCATTTAACCACGGACACGTTGATCACACGTATGGTGGTGAAATTGACGTCTTACCAACCTTGATGCATTTGATGGGCATGAGTACCAAAAAATACATTCAATTTGGAACGGACCTCTTCTCGAAAGAACATGACCAAGTCGTAGCCTTTCGTAATCAAGATTGGGTTTCGCCAAAATACACTTGTATTGGTGGTACCATTTACGATTCTAAGACCGGAAAAGTAATTAAACCTAACGCGAAACTTCAAAAGAAAATCGATGCCATGCAAAAACAAGTTAATACGGAATTAAGTCTCTCTGATACGCTTAACTCGCAAAATCTGCTTCGTTTCTATCATCCGAAGGGTTTCAAAGCCGTTAACCCGGCTGACTACAACTATTCCAATGAACTTAAACGAGAAGAAAAAATTGAAAAAGAATTAGGTGATAAGTCAACCAGCGTCTTTGATACTGATGGCCAAAAAGATACGCAAAAGACTTATAAAACCGATGCTCCAGAAGCAAATGAACCACGAAGTGATACGAACAAGATTCAAATTACTAACCCGGATTCAAATAATCAATAAACAAAAAAATTCCAGATCAATTGATCTGGAATTTTTGTATATTCTTATTTATGCAAAGCCGTACTATGAATTGGCATCCGACGATCTGGATAAAGTCGCTTCATAATTTCATTAATCGCAACTGGAGCTTCCCCAAAACCAGTGACAATCAAAGTATCCTTACCTGGATAAATGGCTTGATCACCAATACTAAAGACTCCTGGTTCAGAAGTTTCCATTTCCGAATTAACTTCGACTAAATTATGATCTAATGCTGGTTGAATTTGCCAACTTTGTAAATCTTTGTTGTTGGAAATAAAACCGTAATTAACCACTAACTTATCAGTCGTAAACGTTGCTTCGTCTTCTGTTTTAAGCTTTTTAGCAGTTACTTGAAGACGACCATCAACTTCATCAAGTTGCTTGATTAAGTATGGCGTTAGAATTTCAACGGAAGATTCATTTAACTTATCAACCATTTTTTCTAATCCCCGAAATTCATTGCGGCGATGTAACAACGAAACGTGGTTAGCAACTGGTTCCAACATCAAAGCCATATCGACCGCTGAGTCTCCCCCACCAGCAACCATGACGTCTTTACCAGCAAACTTTTGCAAGTCTCTGACACTGTAAGTAATAAACTTATCAGCCACTTCATCAACGTTTTCGGCCCGCAATTCACGCGGTTTAAACGAACCGTTTCCCGTAGCCAAAATAACTGCTTTACTATCGTAAGTTTCATGATCAGTGACGATTTCAAAATGGTCGTCATGACGAATAACGTTGTTTACTTTAGTGCCAACGCGTTGTTCTACTTCTGGCATCGTATCTAATTGAATCTGTAAATTATTAATTAATTCCGATCCTTTTAGTCCAGCAAAACCAGCAACATCCAAAATCGTTTTTTCTGGATATAAAGCATTAACTTGTCCGCCTAATTCGGCAAGACTTTCAACAATCTGGACTTTGGCCTTTCGCATGCCTGCATAAAATCCAGCAAACATTCCGACAGGTCCACCACCAATAATTGTGATATCATATAGTTTGTGCGACATTCATAATCAACTCGATTCTAAAATTTATTTACAAAGGAAATTTTACCACTATGAAATACAAGAAGACACTTATTTTTAGCATTTTTATCTTAATTATCGCGGTTGGCTTTGGCGGATGGTACTACAATGCCCATAAGGAATCATCGTATACGGTTAAGCAAACGCGAACTGCGACGGTATTCATTCCCGGTTTGGGGGGTAACTTTATCACTTCTGATTACATGGTATCATCTTGGGACAAAGATGGGGTAGCAACTCGTGCCCTTCAAGTCTACGTTAAGAATGATGGTAAAGTGGAAACCACTAAGCAATTCGCTAAAATTGGTAAAAATAATCCTGTAATCCAAGCTAACTTCCAAACTAATAATAAACCAGCCCAAGAAGCGCGCTTGATGCCTAATTTACTAAAATACCTTCACCAAAAATATGGAATTGATCATGTGAACTTGATTGGTCATTCTTCTGGTGGGGAAATTATTTACAACTACCTTACCAATAAAGATGGCTTAAATAAGGTTCCGACTAAAGATCTTCCTCAAGTTGATCACTTTGTTTCCATGGCCAATACTTATCCACTTCATGATAAAAACATTAAGAATTTACCTAAGAACTTAGAAATCCTAAACTTCTGTGGTGATATTGATCATACTGGAAGTGATGGTTTAATTCCAACCCGTGATGTTAAACCATTCGGAAACCTCGTTAAAGGCCACGTAAAGAGTTATAAATTCATGGTTTACCATGGTGACCCACAACAAGCACAACACTCGATGCTCCACGAAAATCCAGCGGTTAACAAAATTATTGCGCAATACATGTACAATTAAAGCAAAAGCGAACAAATTTAGGAGATTTTCCTTAAATTTGTTCGCTTTTTAATTTAAAACTATTGAGTTATTAGTTAAAATCCAGTATTATAGAGAAAATAAACTAACGATTAGTGGAGGAAGACTAATGAGTGTTAAGAAAATGATTCTAGATGTAGATACTGGTGTTGATGATGCAATGGCCATCACCTACGCCGTTGCTGATCCAAATGTCGAATTAATTGGGGTGCTTTCTTCATATGGTAATATCGATGCCGAAAGTGCCGCTGACAACGCCCTTAAAGTGCTCCACTTACTTCATGCTGATAACGTTCCCGTTTTTATTGGTGAAACTGATCCTGTAGACCACCAATACCAAAGAATTGCGATTAATGCCCAAATTCACGGAGAAAACGGAATTGGTGACGTTGAGTTAACCGAAACTGAAACGGTCAAAGAAGCCCAAAATGGTGTTGATTTCTTAATCGAAGCAGCTAAAAAGTACGGTAAAGATTTAACGGTGGTTGCTACTGGTCCAATGACTAACATCGCTGCTGCGATTAAAAAAGATCACGACGCCATGAAAATGGTTGGTAACATTACTATCATGGGTGGTGCTTTAACCGTTCCGGGTAACGTAACTCCGGTTGCTGAGGCTAATATAGAACAAGATCCCGTAGCTGCTAACGAAATGTTTACAAGCGACCTTGAAATTAACATGGTTGGATTAGACGTTACCCTTCGGACTTTGCTTACGAAAAAAGAAACGAAGCAATGGCGAGAAACTGGGACTGAAGCTGGTGAAAAAATGGCTGATATCGTTGATTTCTACATTGATGTTTACGATGACATTTATCCTGAATTGGGTGGTTGTTCCCTTCACGATCCATTGGCTGTCGGTGTCGCAATTGACCCTAGCTTTGTAACGTTCATTCACATGAATATCATGGTTACCACGGAACACGATGCATACTACGCTAGAACAATTGGTGACAAAGCCCGCTTAAATGACCCTGATACGAATGTTAACGTCGCTGTAGATGTTGATAAGGCTCGCTATCTTAAAGTCTTTATGGATCTTTTCTTGAACTTGTTTAATGAATTAAAATAATGACTAAAACACAAAAATAGGACCTGAAATTTTACCTTCAGATCCTATTTTTTATTTAGTTAATGATTCAAGCCAACTATTTGTGTATTCAAGGTTAGACTTAATTACTTTAATCTGTGGGTTAGTTGGATCAAATTTTCTTGATTTAGAACTCAAAGCATACGACTGTTGTAACAATGTTTTAGCTTCCTTTTCTTGGTTGCTGGTCACCTTTTGCTTATTACTTGTCCAAGGGAAAACATCTTTACCAACTTTACCTTCCTTCACAATTTTTCCTTGAAATTGATTAAATTTATACATAAAACTCTCTGTATTAAATTGGTAATCATCAAGGTTAACCGCTGTATACTTCTCTTGCTCGCTTTTAATCCGTTCAATTCTAATTTTTTCAACCATTGCTTTTCGTTGTTGTAGTTTAAAAAGTGAAACTGAAATCACCAGCACTAATACTCCTAAAACTACATAAGAAATAATCCTAAAATAATGTTTTTTAATAAAACTAGTTAATTTTTTGTCATTTTCAAAATTCATTTTTCTACACCCCTACTGTACATTCATTATAAGGTTAATTTTATTGTTGCGGTAGTAGTAATCGTTAATAATCGCACTTTAATCATTAGAGTTTAAATATTTATCATTATTCTCTAAATTAATGTTAGAATGAAAAATAATTAATCAATATACTAAGGAGTATTAATCATATGAACAAAACCCGAGTTGAAGCCCTCACTGATGCCATCGTTGCCATTATTATGACAGTGATGGTCTTAGAATTTAAAGTTCCTGAAAGTCCAAAACTATCGGCAATTCTTGCAGAAATGCCCTACTTATTTGCCTATATCGTTAGTTTAATCTTTATCGGCGTTGCCTGGTACAACCAACATTATATGTTTGCGCTAGTAAAACGCATTACTAAAAAAATTTACTGGGTGAACAACTTATGGCTTTTCACCATGTCGTTAATCCCCGTTGCTGCTGGTTGGGTCGGAAGATACATCGATAGTACTGGTCCCGAATGGTTCTATTTAATTATCTTTGTGGCTTGGAGCCTGGCTTACTTATATCTTAGTAAAGCCATCATTCAGCAACTAGAAGTGGAAGATTCCAAGTCAGCTCAAAAAATTAAAGAAATGTTCATCTATCGTTTTATCAATACTCCTTGGTTTATTGTTGTAACGATCATCATGGCCATTAGTATCTTCTTCTTTCCACCCAGTGGCTTGATTCTTGGCTTTATCGAATTAGTCATCAATGGAATTAAAACCAATCCTGATAGTGATAACTTAGAGAAATTTATTAAATAACATAGCAAAAAGGAGACTGCTCATTGCGGTCTCCTTTTAGTTAGCATCCGTTTTCTGTGTAATTTTAAAATGATAACGAATCGTAATAATCAATAAAATTAGATCAATCGTTCCAATCATTAAAAATGCCGGTAGCATCGTCGTCAGCAACAACGAGCCAATTTCAAAAACATAAAATAATGTTCCGACTGTGCCATCGGGAATTTGTTTGGAAGTTAAAATCTGAATGATTCGCATCACAAATAAGGTAAAGAATAAAATTGCCACTAAAACTAATTTAACTATGACTTTATTTTCTGCAAAAACAACTTGCAATAGGATTGAATCAACTATAATCAAATAAATTTCTAATAGGAATAACCACCGAATGATCATTACCTGAATGGGATTCTTCATTTGCACATGGAGTTCCCCAATCACTTGGTAATATACGGCTCCAATCATGGCAGCAAAAACAATCCCCATCGCAAACTCAAATAACACCAGCGGCTCAACTTTTTCAACCATTCCATATAAACCGGCAATCATCTCACCTAACGCAATCATCGTCATCAAGCCATACCGTTCCAGTAATGAATCTTTGAGTTCATAGTTCATTTTAATCGCTTGATATTCTTGTTTTAGCTTAGAATTAACAAAGAAAATTGCTGACAAGTTTACCAACAAAGCAGCAACTAATAAAAGTTCTTTAAATGGTGCATTAACCATTAAGCTAAGTAACAAAACCAAAAAACTACCGATAAAGACATGCGCATACTCTTTTGAGGCTGGTCCATGATTAGAATCAACGTGACCAATCACTAACCAATTCAGCGTTAACAAAAGCTGAACTGGCAACAAAGCAAAGATTAACGACTGAAAATCACCTAACATTGCGTGTGGAATGAAAATGGCTGCAATTCCAGTAAAAATCATCTGTAAATTAATCATCAAAATGTTATAGGCAGAATCATTTCCGTGATTATCAAAATAACCCGACGTTTCATGCCAACTCCAAAAGAACCAGCCAAAAATAACGACTGAATTAAGAATTGTAACTACGGAAAAATGTTCGATTACACTATCTGTGATTCGTTCAATTACAACTGCAAAGATTAAATCATAAAATAATTCCAGCCAACTAACTTTACGATGGCGAATTACATCGGTAATTACCCGTGGTTTACCAAAAAAATTAAACATCAACTTTACTCCTTGCTTATCTTAATATTCCTAGTTTACCACTGGATAAATATTTGCAAACCATAATTAATCAGCAAAAACTTCCTTGGCTAATTCCATGGCTGACCATGCTTTGGGCCATCCAGCATAAAAAGCCAATTGGGTAATAAGTTCGACCATTTCGTCCTTAGTAACCCCGTTCTTTTTTGCCATTTGCATATGTGCTTTTAATTGGGAAAACGTTCCTTGCGTCTGTAAACTAGCACAGGTAATTAAACTGCGTTCTTTAGAAGATAATTTATCCTCTCGTGACCAAACTTGCCCAAATAAAACATCATCGTTTAATTCAGCAAATTTCGGTGCAAAATCACCAAAGTTATCATGTCCTGCAGTTTGTTTCTTTACCATAATTATTCTCCTAACTTATCGTATTCTGCATCCGTAACCGGTTCCAAAAATTCTGATTTACCCTTAGTAATCGCAAGATGTTCAAACCAACTGTCTTTGGTAGCTCCGTGCCAGTGTTTGATATTACTTTTAGTAACCACTACATCTCCCGGAACCAAATGGCGAGCTGGCTTTCCCACTTCTTGATACCAACCTTCTCCGCCAGTTACTAATAAGATTTGATAGCCATAGTGCACGTGCCAATTATTCCGACAACCAGGTTCAAAAGTAACGTTTCCAACCGTTACGTCAACATCTGAATCATTGACTAACATCTTCAAAAAACTATCCCCAATAAAATATTTATCATAAGCAGTATTGGGTTTCCCAACTGGAAAAATGATCCCGTTTTTTACATTTTCGTTTTTAATCTTTGTCATCTTTAATCATGCTCCTCTTCAATTGTTTTTAAATAATCAGCAAAATCTTCTGGAATTGAATGGTCTAATTTCCCATCATACCAATCAATTTTATGCTGTAAAATTTCTAAATGAATTTTCATTTCTTTAATTCGTGACAGACTATTAGCTTGCACTTGTTGCAGTAAGTCTTTCCGTTGTTCAATCGTAGAATTCCCTTGTGCACGTAGTTCGACATACTTTTTAATTTCATTCATCGACATGCCTGTTCCTTTAAGATGTAATAAAAAACCAATCCAGCCAATGTCATGTTTCGTATAATAACGCCGGTCATTTTTATCACGTTGCGGGATAATCAAGCCTTCGCGTTCATAGTAGCGCAAGGTATAAGGCGACAATCCGGTCAATTCGCCAAATTTACTGATGGTATAGCGTTCTTCCTTTTCAGTACCCATCGGGCGCCTCCAATTACTTGATTTGTTGTTTGCGTGCTTCAGCAATACTAGTGGAAACGCTAATTAATTGCATCCCAAATCGACGAGTAACATGTTCCCAAATATGCGTAATTGGTTCGATTGCATCACTAGGTTCAAATCCATCAATGATTAATGATAATTTTTTATTCTGAAATGGATTGTCAGAGCTCATGTAATCAGTCATTCGATCAATTAAAATTTTCATATAGGCTGACATTGATGACCAATAAACTGGGGTTCCAATTACCAACTGGTCAGCTTCTTTAACTGCCGCAATGACCTCACTAAATTGATCATCCGCTCGTTGTGCTTGCCCTAATGGATAAACCACATAATCAACCAAATTAAGGGTCTGATAGTCATTTGCAATTAAGTTATCAGCAATTTCTGCCGTCGTTCCGTGGGCATCTTTACTAGCATTAATAAATAAAATCACTTCATCATCCTCCTAATTTAAAACATTGGCTGTGGTCCATCGGTACCTGGTTTAGCAATTCCTAAACTGCTATCTTGATATAATTTAGGATCTTTAATTATTTTAACGATTAAATCAGCAATACTTTTCCGTGAAATAATAGTGCCTTTAAAAGGGGTCCCCTTTTCCGTTAATTCATAATCAATCTCATCATTATTATCCATGTAGGCGGCTCTAATGATTGTGTAATCTAAATCTGAAGTTTCAATTAATTTTGCTGCCCGACGCGTATCTTCCATCACACGATGACCGACTGATTCCTCCAACCAAGTGCCAAATGGTTCGGGAACTTCATGGTAAAGTCCAAGTCCAGTTACATAAATTAATCGTTTAACATCATTTTCATCCATCGTTTTTACAATCTTTTTTACCATGGGTTCAAATTCACCACCTAGATTAGCATAAACGATATCTTGGTTTTTCATGGCAGCACTTAGTTGCTTTTCATCATTAACGTCTCCGTCAATCAACGTTTCACGGGCTTGATTTAAATCATTAATCCGTTTGGCATTTCTTAAATATAAAGTTAAATGGACATCGGTTTCAGCCAATAACCGGTTTCTAACCAATTGTGCAATCTGTCCATGTGCGCCTAAAATTAAAACATTTTTCATTTTGTTTCCTCCTTTAATCGTTAATTTTAGTCTATTACTTAGAGTTAGCTCTAAGTCAAACGAAAAAGCTTGCAACAAAAAAATCAGCAGATTAATTCCGCTGATTTTTTAATTTATTTATCAATCACCAAAAGTGACTTAATTGCTTTTCGTTGATCCATTGCTTCATAAGCAGCTTGAATATGATCAAGGTCAAATTGTTTCGTAAATACTTTTCCAGGATTAATTTTGCCATCTAAGACGGCTTGCAATAATTCACGTTTATCGTAAGTAGTAACCGAAGCGATTCCCCCACGTAATCCAGTATTATTCCAAAATAATTTTTTGGTATTCATATCTGGTTTTTGGGGAATTCCTACTCGTCCAATTACAGCACCGGGACGAGCAATTTTAGTCGCGGTATCAACTGATTGATCAGTTCCAACACATTCTAAAATCGCATCCGCACCAGCATGATCAGTTAATTCCATCACATGTTTAACCGCTTCAGCACCACGTTCTGGCACAATGTCAGTGGCTCCAAATTCTTTAGCTAATTTTTGCCGATCTTCGTGACGACTCATAGCAATAATTCGTTTGGCACCGTGTAATTTGGCTGAAAGTACCCCACAAAGTCCAACCGCTCCGTCACCCATGACAACCACTGTATCACCTGGTTTAACTTCAGCACTAGCAGCGGCATGGTAGCCAGTTGCCATCACGTCTGATAAAGCTACAAATGAATTTAACATTTCATCAGAGTAATCTTCGGGCTGACCCGGAATTTTAATTAAAGCCCAGTTAGCGTTATAAAAACGAAGATATTCAGCTTGATAGCCATTGTTACCACCTTTTTCAAGGTTAAAACAATTTCCATCAAAGCCAGCTAGACAGGCAGCACAATGGCCACATCCGTGGGTAAATGGGGCAATCACAAAGTCTCCTGGTTTGATATCTTTAACATCATCACCAACTTCTTCCACGACTCCAATGGCTTCATGCCCAATTCGAGAGTGAGCAGGACGATCTGATAACCCTCTAAACCACCATAAGTCGGAGCCACAAACACTAGCCCGCACAATTCTGATAATCGCGTCACCATGTTGTTCAATCTTTGGTTTAGGAACTTCTACCGTTTCAACTTTTCCTGGTTTAATAAATTCTGCTGCTTTCATTTTATCCATCATGTTTCTCCTTTAAATGTTTAATTATTTTCGATTAATGCCTAAACTATCATGAGCATCTAGTGTATCACTTTGCAATAGTTTACAAGCTAAATCAGCAATACTATTAATTGCGACATCATGCCCACCAAATGGCTCCCCTTTGTGGGTGATTTCATAGTCTTCACTACCATGATCAAACCAACCCGGACGAATCAAAGTATAGTCAAGGTCTGAATTTTCAATAATGTCAGCTGCTTTTCGATAATTGATTAACATGGGATTGTTTTCCAAATTTCCCGCACTTCCAACTGATGCCGGAATTTCATTGTAAATTCCCATGGACGTGATGAAAACTAATCGTTTAACCTTAGTAGCTTGCATTGCGGTTACTACTTTTTGGGCTAGTTCTCCCAAATTACCACTGAGCGCTACAAAAACGGCATCTTGATTTTTCATTGCCGCTTCTAATTCAGCTAAATCATTCACGTTTCCACTCACTGCGTGTTCCCGTTTTTTATTTATTTTTAATTCACTTGCATGCCTTGCAAAGAGCGTTAAAAAATCATCGGTTTTTGCTAATAAAGTTTCTCGAACTGCTGAGCCTACGTTTCCCGTTGCCCCAATTATTAATATTTTACGCATCATTTTACCCCTTTGCTTGAAATGGCCGTAATGAAGCTTCTGCATCCTTCATGTGGGTCTGATAGTTATTTATTTTATAGTCTAAACGGTCTAAAGCTTGTTTTTGTGCTTCAATTTTTTCAGCTAAAACTGCTTTTTGTTCGTTTAAGAGTTCTAAGCGAGCTGGAATGGTCGTTTCTCCATCGCGAAAAAGTGCAAGATACTCAATTAAGGCTTCTACTGAAATTCCCGCATTGCGCATTTGGCGACTAAATTTAATCCAACGTAAATCCTCATCATCAATTTTCCGAACTCCATTTTGATTGCGTTTAATCGGTGGAATTAAGCCAATTCGTTCATAATAACGAATCGTATCGGCTGAAACTCCTGATATTTCACTAGCTTCTTTAATATTCATAATTAAGCCTCCTTTTTCCTACTTACTTTTTTAGGAATAATAAATACCATGGTAATTACCACCACAATTAATAATAAAATCGTGATTCCCTTCATTGAAGTACTAAACTTAGCCACTGGATTATGAATTCCCATCGTTAGACTAGTAATGAGGGAAATGCCAAAAGCAGCCCCAATTTGATGCATTACATTTACTACTCCTGAAGCGGCTCCCGCGTCTTTATCGTTTACCGCAAAAATTCCAGCGGCAGTTAATGGTGCAAAAGCAAGTCCTTGTCCAACCCCAACAATCATCATTGGAATGGCTAGTTCAAGCCAGTAACCATGTTGATAGAAAATCATGGTTCCCATTCCAATCATAGTAATCATAATTCCAAGAAGCAATAACTTACCGTTCCCAAGTTTAGTAGTCAATTTAGGAACTTGCAAAGAAAAGACAAAGGTCACAATTGTAAGTGGCAAAAAGGCAATTCCGGCTTCAAATGGGGTGTAATGAAGATATTCTTGTAACATTTGTGGGGTAAAGAACCAAAAGGCAATTAAAGCTCCAGTAAAGGCAATTCGGCCAACATAGGCTCCAAATCGAACTCGATTAAGAAAAACCTTTAAAGGCATGATTGGTTGTTTAACTTTGTTTTCAACCACGATGAACAATAGCAGAAAGACAAAAGCAATTGCCCCAAAGATTAGTGGTTGTTGTGCTCCATCAATTGCATAAATCAAACTTGAAATGGCAACTAACGAAAGAATGGCTCCTAACCAATCAAATTTACCTGGTTGCTTATGCCCTTCTGGAATAAACTTTTGGGACATCACAATCATGACAATCGCGATGGGTACATTGATGAAAAAGCCGAAGCGCCACCCAATGAAGGAAGCAAAAAAGCCCCCTAAAATTTGGGAGACAGAGGCACCGACTCCAGCCATTGAACCGTACCAAGCAACGGCTTTGGTTCTTTCATACCCAGTAAAATTATCCATAATTAAGGCTAACGTGGTTGGTGCAATAATTGCTGCTCCAATTCCTTGTAAAGCCCGACAGACAATCATAAAAACTCCCGTCATTGAAATTCCCACTAAAAAGGATCCAATGGCAAAAATAACTAGTCCAATTTCAAAAACTCTTTTTCGGCCAAAAACGTCACCTGCGCGTCCTCCAAGTAACATAAATCCTCCAAAGAATAACGCATACGCATTTTGAATCCAAGAAAGTTGGACTTCATCTAAGTGCATACTTTGGGCAATTTTGATTGTTCCAGTAAAAATAATGGAATTATCTAAAATGATCATAAAATAACCCACTAGTATAATTCCTAAAATAATTCGTTTATTTAACTTCATCTTCTTTTCCTTTCGCTAACTATTGGTAACGATAATAAATCATAGACCTTGAAGTGCACTCTAAGACAAGGGAAAAGATTGATTTTTTTATTCTTAATCGTTAAGGTATATAATTTACTACGGCTTTTGCGTTACAAACTATTAGAAAGAGGAGAACTTTTATGTGTACTTCAATTATCATCAAATCAAAATCAGGTCGTCCCTATTGGGGCAGAACCATGGATTTCATTCCTAAATTTTTTAACACATCTAACGAACAAGCAACCATTCCTTCTCAGATCCTAAATATCCCAGCTAATTATGAAATTAACTCTGAAGTAGAAAACTGGACTAGTACGTACGCAGTCATGGGAGTTGGTCTTAAAGGTAGCGAACTGCTTTATGACGGGATTAACGAAAAGGGTTTAGTGGGAGATGTTCAAGTTTTGATGGAAGCCACTCACGCTTCTTTAGATTCTTTGAAAGATCGTAATTTACAGCCCGTTTTAGGCGAAGAATTCGTAACTTTTATCTTATCGCAATGTCAAAACGTTGCCGAAGTAAAAGAATTAACTAGCAAATTAGGTCTTTTAGACCAAGAATATCATTTAAACGGTCAACCAGTGTCATTAAGTCCCCACTACACTTTTATGGAAGAATCCGGAAAAGCAGTTGTTTTAGAACCTACTGACAATGGTGCCTTCAAAATCTATGATAGCGTGGGCGTTATGACCAATAGTCCAGAATATTCATACCACATTACTAACATCCGCAACTACATTTCTTTAAATGATATGAACATTAGTGAAGGAAGTATTGGTGGTAAATATAACCTAGAACCAATTGAAAAAGGAACTGGATATGGCTTATTTGGATTACCTGGGGACTATACTTCCCCATCAAGATTCGTGCGTTCTATGTTTATCGCCAATAACATTAACGATTTTCCAGATGATGAAGGCATTGCAACCTTATACAACGTTTTCAAACCGGTAATGATTCCAAGTGGCTTAGGTCGAATATCAACTAACCCTCGTCTCTCTGATTACACCCAATATTGGGTTGGTTACGATGTTAAAAATCGGACTTTGTACCTCCAAATTCCAACTTGCCTAACCTTTACTAAAGCAACTCTAAATACTGAATCCAACCAGGTAATTGCGATGGATCTTAACAACGAATTTAAAACTAATGCACCTAGCAAAAATTAAAATAATCCTTACGAGAAAAAATTATTTATGGTAGATTAATCTATACAATGAAAAAAGGAGATGGATTTTTTGCCACACAATTTTAAAGAAGAATTATTATTCACCGGATTAATGGCCGGAATGATGGTTCTAGTTATGGAAGCTTATAATATCGCCTTTTATAGCGGAATCGATGGATCATTTTTAATGAAAGTAATCATGGGTTACCCAGTCGCTTTACTGGTCGCTGCCCTTTTTGACCTATTATTTGTAGGACCAATTGCAAAGGGAATTTTCTTCAAATTTATGTTCAGTCCTAAAATGGAAGAAAAACCTTACTTAATTGCATTAGGAATCTCAAGCTTAATGGTCTTAGGAATGGTAACTTGTATGTCAGTATTTGGCATCGTAATTGAAGCCGGCTTTTCGAGCCTTACGCTTAGCAATTTTGGAATGACTTGGATTAGAAACTTAGTCTTAGCGCTTCCCCTTCAATTGCTAATTGTCGGACCAATTGCTAGAATGCTTTTAGCTAAAGTCCAAGCAAGAAATAAATAGCAATGCGAAAACCCCACAAGTTGAAAATTCGACTGGTGGGGTTTGTTGTAAAATAAAAATTTTGATGCTTGGACAAATCATTTTTTACACAACGGTGCTATAATTACCTCAATCAGAGAGCCATAAGCTTCCTGATGATGGACTATGTTTGATTATTTTCTTAGTTTTGTCATTTTCAACTATGATTCTTTTACATTTAACACCCTTTCAATCTAGGCATAGTCCGCAAAAGAAGTGCTAAATTACAAGCTAATTTGGTACTTCTTTTGTCTAACTAAATTAAGCAGACATATAATTTGCCCTACTTGATAAATTTTGCAATAATAAAGGCAACAAAATAGGGAAAGGGATGAAAACAATGGCTGAATTTTCTGGATTATTAGAAACTGGTGACGGTCGCATTCTTAATCTTGCAAACGTTAACTATGTTGCTCCTCATGAAAGTGAAGGTAAAGTAATTTCTTACCGTGTTCACTTTGAAAACAATACTACTGAAGAAATTGATGTGAAAGCATTCCAAGCTCTTCAACAATACGCAGTAAATAACAAATAATTTAATGCTAACAAAAAGGTCCGATTTTCAAAATCAGGCCTTTTTGTTTTGGATATTTTTAAAAATTAAAATCATTCGTTACGATATTTTCCGGTTCTTTTTTCACTAACACTTTTCCGTTTTTAATCGAATATAGCATTGTTCTACGCTCATTTAACACATCATAAAAATTAGTTGCATCAAAAACCAACAAGTTAGCTGGGTTGCCAACTTTAATGCCATAGTTATCAGCTTGATGTAAAGTTTTCGCCCCATTAATTCCGATTAGTTGGTATGAATCAAGAATTTGATGATAGCCCATCAAACCACTTGCTAAAATTCCAACATAGAGAACGTCCAACATATTTCCGTTTCCCATTGGATACCAAGGATCTTTGACATCATCTTCACCAAACGCAACGTTAACGTGATGTTCTAGCAATTCTTTCACTCTAGTTAAACCACGGCGCTTCGGATAGGTATCAAAGCGGCCACCTAAATGCATATTAACTAGCGGATTAGCGACCATATTGATTTTTGACATTTCTAGTAAACGCATCAACTTATAAGCATAAGCATCATTAACGCTAGCTAAAGATACTGTATGACTAGCGGTTACTTTATCTTTCATGCCCGTTTCATAGGCTAACGTAGCTAGTACTTCTAAGTTACGTGCATTAGGATCATCAATTTCATCACAATGGACATCGACTAATTTATCATATTTAATGGCTAAATCCATTAAAAATTTAAGTGAATCCCGACCATAATATTGGTTAAATTCATAATGGGGAATTCCACCAATCGCATCAACGCCCATCTTAGCCGCTTCTTCCATTAGTTCTTTTCCATTCGGAAACGATAAAATCCCTTCTTGCGGAAAGGCTACTAATTGTAAATCAATAAAATCAGAAACTTCATCACGAACTTCTAGCAAAGCTTTCAATGCCGTAAAGGATGGATCAGTAGTATCAACGTGACTACGGACTA
Organism: Fructilactobacillus frigidiflavus; assembly: GCF_044054575.1. Lineage (GTDB taxonomy): Bacteria > Bacillota > Bacilli > Lactobacillales > Lactobacillaceae > Fructilactobacillus > Fructilactobacillus frigidiflavus. Next base: position 736,303 of record NZ_CP168716.1, on the reverse strand, counting down.
CTTGAATTCCATGAAGTGCTTGTTGCTTCAAAGTTGCGATGGCCCGTTGTTTTACGTCTGCTTTAGTTAGCGTCTTTTTTCTTTCCGACCAAATCCGAATTCCATCAAATAAAGTTCCGGTCTCATTCCATTCTGGTTCCCCAGCTGTTAACGTCGAATCCAAGTGGACATGGGGATCAACAAATGGTGGAATTACTAATTTACCCTTTAAATCTAAAATTTCATCATCATTTTCGTCAATTTTAGTTGCAATTTTTTCAATTTTACCATTTTTAATTAAAATATCTTTTAATTCTGGATCATTTTCAATATGAACTTGTTTAATTAACATGACTATCCCCTAATCTGCTTGCTGTGATTTTATTAATCAAGTAGTAAACAACTGCCACTACTAACATTACAATAAATGTTGCTCCTGTGGTTGCTTTGATAACTTCTAAATTAGCTAAGCCAAAGTAAAGGGCAATTCCAGCGAACCAAAGGATAACTGCTAGCCAATTAATTCCCTTTTGATACCAGAATTTACCATTTCGCTTGGCAAATTCTTCTAATTGATAATTTTGACCGTTTAAAAGATAGTAATCAACTAGCATAATCGCGATAATTGGTCCTAAGAACATTCCAATATAGTCTAAGAAATTAGTAAAAATGGTTAAGAAATCGCCATTTATAACTGGAATAAAAGTAAAGATCATCGCAATCACCGTGGCAATTAAAAGCGAAGTTTTCAAACTAATTTTAGGTGCCATATTATTCAAGGCTGACCCAGATGCTTGTAAATTAACTGCATTGGCTGTCATACTCGTCAAAACAATTACTACCATAGCAACTAATCCCAATCCCAATTCATTAGCAACTGTACTAGGATCAGAATTATTGGGATTATAAACTCCAGAGGTTACCGCAATACTAATCGCAGTAGCTAATCCCATCGCTGCAAAACTAGTTACACCAACCAAAGCTCCCCAGAAAGAAGCATGGGTTGCGATTTTGCTACTCTTGGCAAAACGGGTAAAATCAGCAGCACTCGTTACCCAAGCTAGGTTAAAGGCCGCTAAAATATCAATGGCTGAACCAAATGGCATTTGATCTTTTTTGGGAACGACCCATTTAATTAATTCGGCTAAAGAAACATGGCGGAAAACCACAATTGCTTCCCAAAGTACAAAACCAATCACTAAGATAATTCCGATTCGTTCAATAATTCTAACTGACTTTTGTCCGGCAATGATACTAAGCAAATGTAAGACACTCATAATCAAAATTCCGACAATCAAGCCTTTATTGCCACCTAGATGACCAAACACTGGCCAACCAAAGAAACTATGAAAAATAAAGGATAGCGAAGTTGCTGCAATAAAAGTATTAACTGCCGTCCAACCCATAAACATCACAAAGTTAATTACTGATGGTAATAAACTTCCCCGAATTCCAAAGGTGGCTCGCGTTAAAGTGGTCGTGGATAATCCAGTTCGATAACCAATCAAACCCACTAAACTGAGAAAAATATATGAAATAACTGAGGCGATTAACAACGCCCACATGCCACCAACAAAACCACACGCTGCAATAATTCCCCCAATAAACCACGTTCCGTTATTGGCATTGGCCCCAAACCAATTAGCAAACATATCCCAATAACTCATATTTCTTTGATCCATTGGAATCGGATAAACCTGATATTTATTTTTCATCTTTTCCCCCACCATTTCCATAAAAAAAGCGCACTTCTAGCTAAAGAAGCACGCAATTTTTCCTAATTAAATTCGGATTAAAACATAATTACTTTTGGCTTCTCTGAACCAGTTAAAGTTTTGATTAAAGAAAATTTTATCATTATCGGACTAATTGTCAATATGCATTAACATCATTTACTGAACGACTTAATCACTTTCGCAATCTGGTGCACCGCTTTTTCTAAATCTGCCTCACTAATAATCAACGGTGGCAATAATCTCAAAGTATTCCCTCTGGCACTTAACGTAAGAATGCCGTCCTGTTGTAATTTTGCAATTACATCCGCCACCTTAATTTTTTCGTTTAAATGAATTCCCACCATTAGTCCTTTACCGGTAATGCTAGTCACCATTGGCAGTGGCAAAACTTGTTCTTCTAACAGCTTAAATAAGTTGGTCCCTTTTTCTCTGACAGAAGCCAAAAATTCAGGCGTTAATTGTTCTAAAACGGCTTGGGCAGCAGCCATGACGACTTTATTTCCACCAAAAGTAGTGCCATGATCACCTGGTTTGAAATTCTGAGCAACTTTGGCTTTCGCTAACATGGCTCCCACGGGTAAACCGTTCGCTAATCCTTTGGCAGCCGTAATAATATCTGGTTCAATCCCAAATTGTTCATAGGCAAACTTATACCCCGTTCTACCCATCCCAGTCTGAACTTCATCAACAATTAACAAGGTCTCTGTTGCTTGGCAACGTTGGCTCACTTTTTTTAACCATGCGGGATTAACGTTGTTCACGCCCCCTTCACCTTGAATCACTTCTAAAATCACCGCCGCCGTTTCCGATGTGATGGCTTTTAGTGCTTCATCATCATTATAATTCACAAACTTTACCGCAGGCATTAATGGATTAAACCCGTCTTTAATGTGCGGGTATCCAGTTACTGATAAAGATCCTAGCGTTCTGCCGTGAAATCCATAATCAAACGCGATAATTTCCTGGTTACCAGTAGCTTTATGCGCTAATTTAATGGCCGCTTCGTTAGCTTCCGCTCCTGAATTACAAAAGAAAGCTTGATAGCCAGCGGGACAAAGTTCATCGGCGAATTGGCTAGCCGTTTGGTTCGGATAGAGGTTTGAAACATGCCATAGATGTTGTAACTGGTCAGCAACAGCCGTCTGAATGGCTTGATTGCTATAGCCAAAATTACACACTCCAATTCCGCTGGTTAAATCAAGATATTCTTTCCCGTGATTATCAACGAGATGGTAATCATATCCATCAACTAGTTCAATAGGAAATTGGATATAGGTATTCATTAAATGACTCATCTTATTTCTCCTTCTTGGCTAATTTCATTACAGTGCCAGCCTGTTTTAAATCGTTCGTAATATTAATTTGCGTAACTCCTTGGTGTAACGCTTGAAAAGCCGCCTTGACCTTGGGAACCATGCCACCAGTTAAATTACCCTTTTCGATCATCTCATTGGCTTGCACTTCATTTAAAGTCGGCACCACTTGTTCGTTAATCAGCACCCCAGGAACATCCGTCAGCAAAATACATTGCGTGGCACCAGTTAAACTTGCCACGTTAATCGCCGCATAATCAGCATTGACGTTCAAATTTTGGTGCTGCGGTCCGGCAATAATCGGCGCCGCTAATGCCACTTGGTGTTCAGTGGCTTGCTGCAAAGCTGGTTCGTTGACCTGTTGCAAAACGCCGACTTCCCCATACGTACTTTGATCTAAATAATCACCAGCAAAGAGAGGCTCCGATGCTTGATTAAGGGGCTGACAAGCAATTCCGTGCTGGATAAATTGCTGGGCGAAAGCTGGTTGAATAATTTTGGCTAACACCGTGTTCGTGATTGCCATTAAAGGCTGACTAGTTACCCGAATGCCGTTAATTTTTTGCGTTGGTAAGCCGACAAAATCACTTGCTTCAGTAATTAAATTACCACCACCATGGATGATTACTACTCGTTGACCTTCAGCAATCATGGTTTTTACTGCTTGAAAAAAAGAATCCGGTAACTGACTAACTAAGTTTCCACCAATTTTAATTACAATCATGACCTTTACTCCTCATATGCTGCGTTAATTTCCACATACTTATACGTCAAATCGCAACCCCAGGCTTTCCCCGAGGCATTGCCCACATGTAAATCAACTAGTACTTTAATTTGGTCCCCATCTAAATAACTTTTTAATTCAGCGGGATCAACAGACTGACCTTCGCTATCTTGAACAACGGTTAGATCAGCAAATTTGATGGTTAATTTTTGTAAATCAAATTTCACATCAGTTTGTCCCAGGGCTTGCACAATTCTGCCCCAGTTACCTTCCGAACCAAATACCATGCTTTTAACCAAGTTAGAACCAACAATCGCTTTCGCAGCTAAGTTAGCTTCCGCATGCGTCGCTGCATGTTGTACTTCAACTTCGATCAAGGTATTAGCCCCTTCTCCGTCACTTGCCACTTGTTTGGCTAAACTATGCAACACCGTCAAATAGGCTTCTTTAAATTTGGCAAATTCCGCATGGTGAGGCGTTAACTTTTGGTTTTGGGCTTGGCCATTAGCTAAGCTTAATACCATATCATTGGTTGACATACACCCGTCCACGGTAATTTGGTTAAACGAATCGACAATGCCTTCTTTAAGAATTTGTTGTAAATCAACGCCGTCAATTGCCACATCAGTCATAATGAAGCCTAAGGTCGTTCCCATATTGGGGTGAATCATGCCGGAGCCTTTAGCAAATCCCGTAATCGTAACGGGTTGTTGATCAATTTCAACTTGCACACAAATTTTTTTAGAAGTGGTATCCGTAGTTAAAATTGCTTCGGTGGCAGAGAGATCATTTGATGAAGTTAAACTTTCGACCCCTTTTTCAAAAACTTGCATATCAAGTTGTTTTCCAATAATTCCAGTCGAAGCAACTCCCACTAAATCACTAGGAATCCCTAACTTTTTCGCCACTAATGTTCCAGATTTTTCCGCATTCTCCAGTCCCGTTTTTCCCGTAAAGGAATTAGCATTCCCACTATTAATCACAATCGCTTGTAACGTTTGCTGAGTGCTAATTAATTGTTTGGTGTATTGAACGGGGGCTGCTTGGGCTTGATTTTTGGTGTAAACCCCAGCTGCAGCAGTTGGGACATCAGATACGACCCAACATAAATCTAATTTAGCTTCTTTTTTGAATCCGGCATGCGTTGCTCCTGCGGTAAAGCCAAGTGGCCATTGAAAGTTAATTTTTTTCATTTTTTTACGCTCCTTTATGGTAAAACCGGGCTTAAATTTAAGCCGGTATTGTTTTTAAATTTGAATAGTTGATTAAAGTTTTGAATTGCTTGGCCTGCAGCCCCTTTAATCATGTTGTCAATCACACTATCAATTAGTAAATAACCAGTAACGGGATTATAAGCGAGCCCAATCTGACAATTATTAGTTCCGACCACACTTTTAAGGGTCGGTAAGTGGTCGGTCATGACCTGGACAAACGGACTGTTGCCATACGTGGTTTCAAACTGTTGTTTAATTTGATTAAAAGTCACGCCAGCTTTAACTTTGACGTAAATCGAACTCATGATTCCCCGATTGATGGGAACTAAAGTCGTCATAAATTGAATGTGTTGGACCTTGTCATTCCATTGTTGTAACTTGGCCATAATTTCTGGGATATGTTGATGCTGATTGGCTTTATAAATTTGGAGGTTATCATGAGCTTGGACAAAATGAGTTAGGTTGCTTAACTTTTTGCCTGCTCCTGAAAAACCCGACTTGGCATCTACGATAATACTGTCTAGGTCAATCAAGTCGTTGGCAACTAACGGAGCTAATCCAAGTAACGTAGCGGTGGCATAACAACCGGGGTTGGCCACGTAGTTTTTTCCCGGATTTTCGTCTAAATCAGCCAAGCCATAGTAGGCTTGCTGCAGTAATTCTGGTGATACGGCTGGTTTGTGATACCAGGATTCGTATTGTTTTCCATCTTGCAAACGAAAGTCACCCGACAAATCAATCACCGGAAAATCAGCTTCCAGAAATGGTTGCGCTAAGTTGGCGGTTACTCCCGCAGAGGTGGCAAAAAAGACCACTTGATTATCAGCCATAATCGTTTGACTGTCATACGGTAGTAATAAATGTTCATCCGTACTAAAATTTTCAACAACTTCACTGATGGGAAGTGGTTCAGTAAGGTCGTGTTGATAAAAATTAATTTCGCTTACCTCTGAATGTTGTTTTAAGAGCTGATACAATACCATACCGCTATATCCTGTAATTCCTACTACTGCAACTTTCATGTTGTAACTCCTTTTAAAATTTATTTTTAGGCAAATAAAAAACGCCCCTTAGTTATCTCTAACTAAAGGACGCTTGTACGCGGTACCACCTCTATTATGTTGTGAAAACAACATCTCTCCCAATCCAGCTTCGAATCGTTGGCTCGGTAATGGGAGCTCCCAGTATGGTTTTTAATCGCATACAACATTTAGATGACGTTCATTTTTTAAGAGTTGATATTTCACACTACCCAATATCTCACTGAAACTCTTAGAAAAACTACTACTTTCTAATTAACGTTTGTATTTTTAAGTTTTTCCTAGTTTAACATGATTTAATGCTATTGCAACCATTTTATTAAAAATAGTTTGTTTTTTAATGTAAAAATAAATGAAAATTGATTGATTGTTAGTAATTTACTTCAAATGCTAAATTAAAAAAATTACAGTTCACATTAGTTACATTTTTCACAAAACTAGTGTATTCTAAAAATTGAAAGAGGAGGTATATTGTTATGTCAGAAAAACAAACACCAACAGAATTCAAAGAAATCGTTGATCAACTCAATGATGAAAGCAAACCAGTGAACATTAAGGGGGTAGTATCAAATCTTAATCAAATTGCTGCTCCCTATTTAGCCCAGGCCTACCAAAACACGTGGTCCTTCACCCCAGAAAAAAAGCTCTCTGATGCTCAATTAAAAGATTCAAAAATTTTAACTGAACATTTAGAGGCATTAGATCGTTATGAATTAGCCCTTGTGGTTGATCAAATTAGTCAATTAGCTGAATAAAGAACATGCAAAAACGCCTATCCTGGTTAAATTAACGGATAGGCGTTTTTATTATTGAAAAATTTAAACTTCTTCTAGATACAAATCGTTTGGCTTAGTTTTACCAGCCATCTTAAGGAAACGGTAGTAAGCCCATCCAAGGATAGCAGGAAGCACAACTCCAAATACTAGAACAACGAAGAAGGCTTTTTTGTTGTTTGCCCATAGCCAAAGTGGTGCAATCAAAGAGTTAAGACCCAATCCAGAGATTAGGAAGGGAACTTTCAAACCAAATCCTACTACGGCAATTGGTCCCATTACCATTGAGATTACTAGGGGCCCTACTGCCAAGAGCGGACTCTTAAGCAAGTTAGCAAATTGAACTTTTGGGGTAACTAGTGATTGAGCAATGTTACCACCCAAGTTGTTTTGGTTATATGACATAGCCGTAAATACGGAGAATCCAACTGTTGTACCGATAAGAGCTGCCCCTGCAGACATGGGATCAAGTTGCACAGCGATTGCCAATGCTGCCGATGAAGCTGGCGTCATCAAGAATAAGAACCAAGCTCCCGCAACCAACATTGACCCCAAGATTGGGTTAACTCCCATGGTGTCGGCTAGTCTTTCACTTACCCAATTCAATGCTGGGGTAGTTACGTAACCAAACAATAGTCCGGCTAAGGAACCAACGATAGCAACCGCAAATGGTACCAAAACCAAATCAAGCGGTGTTTTTCCGGTTAACCATTTCCCAAGCACTGCAGCAATTACAGCTGCCATCACGGCTGAAACTGGTTGTCCGATGGTCATGATGGCTGATCCAGCTGCTTGAGGTGCCAACCAACCAGTGGCTGTCACTGCTTTTGCAACTGGTGCAGCAGTGAAGTATACTCCATTTGCTCCAACTGTAGCGGCAATCATTGTTGCCCCCGTTACCAAGGTGGTCGTGCGAAGCATTACGGCAACTGCCATTCCTAATGCGGGCGCCATCAAACGCTGGGCGATTAGGCCACATTCATTTAATGCTTGAAAATGAAGCATTGTTCCTAAGGTACTCAATAATAGTCCCATTCCCAATACGGCCAAAATTGTATTTGAAACCCCGGCTGCTACTTGATAAACCCACTCTTTCCAAGTTGTGGGGGTCGCTTCTGGAACAAATTTGTCTTTGGTTTGTGTTTCGGTTGTCATCATGTTTCCTCCTTTTATGTATAAACATTTAAAAAATTGAAATAAAAAAACGCCAGTTAGAGTATGGCTCTAACCAGCGTACACATGAATATGCCTATTCAATGATGGACTTCTGGTCGGCCAATTTTCCTTGGCCGACACAAAGTGCTCGACCGCTTTACTTAATAATAATTAAGTTAATAGCGATCAAGACTAATTTAGTATTTACGTTCATCATTGAGTGGTTCATAACATGCCTCCGTTTTCCTTTTTTTATAATTATGCCTGATTTTAAGAAAAAGTCAACGATTATTTTAGATAATATTAAGATTTTGTCTAAAATAATTAAAAAAACAAAACCAATCGTTCACATTTACAACAAAAAAGAACTTCAATTTGAAGTTCTTTCGTTTTATTTTTGGGCAATTGCTTCGACCTCAACTAACGCATTCGCCGGTAACTCTCGAACTGCCACTGCTGACCGAGCTGGTAAACACTGATTCTTTTCAAAGAAACTAGCATAAACTTGATTCACGACCTGAAAATTTTGCATATCCGTCATGAAAACAGTGACTTTCACCACTTCATTTTTCGTAAAATCAGCTGCTTGTAAAACTTGTTCTAAATTTGCTAATGCTTGCGCAGCTTGTTGCTCAACGCCTACTGCTAATTGATTAGTCATTGGATTTAAGCCAATTTGCCCAGAACAATATAAAGTTTGTTGACATCTAACTGCTTGAGAATAAGGTCCTAAGGCTTGAGGGGCTTTCCTAGTTGCAATTGCTTCTAACATTTAATTTCTCCTTTTTATTTGGGATATACCATAATTTTCTGTTGATGTTTTAGTAGTGCAACCGGGGTTTCATAAAAATTACTAAGCGTGCTTTCGTTTAAAATCTCATCACGACTGCCCGTTTGTACTACCTCACCCTTTTTCAGTAACAAAACGTGTTGAAAACACGGTAATAATTCTTCCGTATGATGCGAAACCATCAACATCGTTGGACGATTAGGTAAATCATTAATCCTACTAATTTGCTTTAATAATTTTTCTTTGGCTAATAAGTCTAGACCGTTACAGGGCTCATCTAAAATTAATAATTCTGGCTGAGCCATTAAAGCTCGGGCCAGTAAAACTAATTGTCGTTCTCCTTGTGAAAGCACGCGATAAGGTTTCCCAATTAAAGGTTGCCCGCCTAACTGAACTAATTTTTGTTTCGCCTCAGCGACATCGGGTAATTCATATGCTTCATATAAACCAATACTAGCAAACTTACCTGATAGTACAATTTCTTCAGCTAAATCACCAGGATGCAGATCATCTTGAAGGGCATTACTGACCCACCCAATTTTTCGTTGTAAAGCGGGAATATTAGTTTCACCAAAATGATGGCCTAACACACTAACATCTCCATTTGTGGGCCAAATATCCCCATGAATCATTTTTAATAGCGTAGTTTTGCCAGCACCGTTTAAGCCTAAAATAGCCCAATTTTCGTGCGGCTTAACTTGCCAATTAAGGTCCTGCAAAATCTTTTTGTCACGTCGAACAAAATCAACGTGGGAAAAATCCAATAAATTATTCATCTTATTCACCTACACTAGCATTGCATATAACGCTGCATTGTCCTTTAAATTAAGATAGTTCGGATCAAATTTACTTAAATTTTCAATCAACTGCGGCTGATTTTTTACATCACCTAGTAAGATGCCAATTAAAACGGGGCCGCGACCACGATTGACCTTTTTGGTGTATTCAAACCGAGTAATATCGTCATTTGGTAATAAAACTTGGTTCACAAATTCGCGCAAAGCCCCTGAACGTTGGGGAAAATTAACTAAGAAGTAAAGTTGTTTTCCTTCATATAATAACGAACGTTCTTTAATTTCCTGCATCCGCTCAATATCGTTATTTCCCCCACTCACGACACAAACCACCGTTTTACCAGTTAAATCTCCCTGATATTTGTCTAATGCTGAAACACTTAGAGCTCCAGCCGGTTCAGCCACAATCGCGTCCTTTCCGTATAATTCCAAAATGGTAGTACAAACATGCCCAGTAGGAACGGTCATTAATTCATCAACGTATTCATGGGCGTTTAAATAAGTTAATTCGCCAACGGTTTTAACCGCCGCCCCATCAACAAATTTGTCTAGCGTTTTCAATGCCACGGGATGCCCCACGTCAAAAGCAGCTTGCATCGAAGCTGCCCCAGTTGGCTCGACCCCAACTACCTTGGTTTCAGGACTAACGGCCTTAGTATAAGCCGAGATACCACTAATTAGGCCGCCCCCGCCAACTGCGCTAAATACGTAATCAACTTTTAAATTCTTTTCGTCAGCATCCGCAAATAATTCAACTGCGACACTTCCTTGACCTGCCATCGTTTGTAAATCATTAAAGGGGGCAATAAATTTCATGTGGTGTTGCTCACAAAAAGTGGTAGCTGCTTGAGCAGCTTCATCAAAGGTGTCACCTACCAACTTAATCGTGGTTTGGGACTGTCCAAAAAATTTAACTTGTTCAATCTTTTGTTTCGGTGTCGTCGTTGGCATAAAAATGGTCGCAGGAATATCTAATTTATGACAAGTCCAAGCAACTCCTTGGGCGTGATTTCCCGCACTGGCACAGACAATTCCGCGTGCTAGCACTGCGTCAGGCGTTTGTGCAATGGCATAGTAAGCGCCTCGAAGTTTAAAGGACCGAATTAACTGTAAATCCTCCCGTTTTAAATAAACGTTACAATGATGTTTTTGCGACAAATAATCATCGTATTGTAACGGCGTATGTGTCACTACCTTTTCTAAGACGGCAGCCGCTTGTTCAACGTCAGCTTGGGTTAATAATTTTTCACTGGTTAAAACATCCATGGTCATTTCCTTTCAGATCGTAATTTAATAAAATAGAGAACAACTCCATTACAAAGTTGTTCTCTATTTTTAAACCCTCAACTAATCACTGTATTTATCAGCAGATTTTACAAAAGGCATCTTATCCCGAAGTTGGTCACCAACTTTTTGAAGTTCTGATTTTTCCATTTCTTCTCGATAAGCGTAAAGTTTCTTAAATCCATCACGATAATCAGCCATAAATTCTTTCGCAAACGTTCCATCTTGGATATTCCGCAAGCCTTGCCGCATGGCTTCCTTAGATGATTCATTCACTACTTTTGGTCCTTGAACATATGAACCGTATTCTGAAGTATTCGAACAATCTTTGTACATCTTAGCGAATCCACCTTCATAGATTAGATCACAGATAAGTTTCATTTCATGTTCAACTTCAAAGTAGGCTAATTCTGGTGAATAACCGGCTTCCACTAATACTTCAAATCCAGTTTCGATTAAGGCGGTGATTCCACCCATCAAGACATTTTGTTCACCAAAGAGATCTTCATCAGTTTCTTCTTTGAAAGTAGTCTTTAATAATCCGGCCCGTGCAGCTCCGTTCCCTTTGGCAAATTCTTTCGCTAAATCTTCGGCATGACCAGAAAAATCTTGGTAAGTAGCGTATAAAGCAGGAACCCCAAAGCCTTCCTTGTAAGTTCGACGACATAGGTTACCAGGACCCTTTGGTGCCATCATTACTACGTCAACGTCTTTGGGCGCTTCGATTTCTTTGTAGTGCACGTTAAATCCGTGGGAAAATCCTAAGACATTTCCCGTCTCTAAGTTAGGCGCAACATCATTTTTGTAAACGTCAGCCATGACTTCATCAGGAGTTAACATTTGAACCCAATCAGCTTTTTTCGCTGCTTCAGCTACTGGGTAAACTTCAAAACCGTCTTTTTTAGCGGCTTCAAAGGATGGTCCTGGGCGAACTCCAACGATTACATGAAACCCTGAATCTCTTAAATTGTTAGCTTGGGCGTGTCCTTGGGCACCGTAACCAACGAAAGCAACTGTTTTTCCATCTAAATAATTTGTAGTAACATCCTTGTCGTATAACATATCAAAATTCATAATAATTTCCTCCTATTAGGTAAACAATAATTTTTTGTAATAAAATTTTTTCAATTTTAGTGATTTATCATGCTGAATTTTATTAAATTAATGTATAATAGGATTTCGAAACCCATTAACATTTTTAATTTCAGATTCATAATTCACGTTTTGCTTAATTTAATTTAATCATTTGGTGATTAGGTAATCCCGGTAAAATCATCGGGGTCACTTCTTCATCCGCTGAAATTGGTACTTCTACTAAAGTACAGTTCGGTTGGGAAAAAACATCTGCCAATGTTTCTTTCCAATTTTTAGTGGTTAGTTTAGTTGCTTTAATTCCATAAGCTTGAGCAAGGCTCGTAAATTCTGGATTCGATTGAAAAACTGTTTGTGAGTTTCTTTTTTGATACAGAATATTTTGCCATTGATAGACCATTCCGAGTGTGTTGTTATTCAATAAGATAATCTTCAAGTTCGGCTGCATCTGTTTCAGTACTGCTAATTCTTGAATATTCATTTGAAAGCCGCCATCGCCGACAAACAAAACCACGGTTTTAGTCGGGTTGGCTAACGCCGCTCCAATGGCTGCCGGTAATCCATATCCCATTGTGCCTAATCCACCACTAGTGACAAATTGATGTGGTGTTTGAAAGGGATAATACTGCGCCGCCCACATTTGGTGCTGGCCAACATCAGTTACCACAATGGCAGCTTCGTGAGTTAATTTTCCAATCACTTGAACCAGAGCTTGGGGTTTAATCACATTCGTTGCTTCTTTAAACTCACTCGGATGGGCTTTTTCCCAAGCGGAAATTTTCTTTTTCCATCCGGCATTATCAGGAACTTGCATTTTTTCATCTACTAATTGTTCAAATGCAACTTTGGCATCTGTCACTTCTGCTAAATCAACTTTGACAACTTTGTTAAGCTCTTGAGGATCAATATCCAGATGGGCTTTCCAAGCTTGCGGGGCAAATTCAGTTGGTTTAGTAACCAGTCGATCATCAAACCGGGAGCCGATGTTCAATAAAAAATCACATTCTTGTAAGGCTAGATTAGCAGCATAACACCCGTGCATGCCAGCCATTCCAATTAATAACTCATCATGTTTCGGCATGACGCCCAGTCCAAGTAAACTACTAACAACTGGAATTTGATACTGCTTTACAAATTTTCGTACCTGTTTCGTAGCCCCGGCTGAGATAACTCCGCCTCCGACTAACAAAATGGGTTTTTTAGCTGTTTTTAATTTTTCTTTTAAGCGGGTTAAGCCGAATTGACTTAGTCCTGGTTTTTTTAAAGCTCTGACAGCTTGTACTTCCTCATTCCCGAAAGCTTTTAAGATGTCAGTAGGTATTTCGACAACCACGGGACCTTGGCGCCCTTGCGTTGCAGTCTCAAATGCAGTTTGCAATATTGTTACAATCTGATTGACATCACGAACTCGGTAACATGCTTTAGCAATCGGTTCCGCAACTGCAACAATGTCGGTTTCTTGAAAGGCATCCGTCCCAATCACAGTCGTTGCCACTTGTCCGGCAATAACTACTACTGGAACTGAGTCTTTAATCGCATCGGCAATTCCCGTAATCGTGTTGGTTGCTCCCGGTCCTGACGTTACAATTGCTACCCCCGGTTTGCCGCTACTTTTAGCATAGCCTTCAGCAGCGTGAACCGCTGATTGTTCATGCCGAACTAAAACATGGTTAAATTTTGTTTGATAGATGGCATCATAGAGTGGTAAAACCGAACCACCGGGATAACCGAACAGCATTTCAACTCCTTGCTTTTTTAATGCTGCTAAAACGAGTTCTGAGCCTGGTTGTTTCAAATTAAATTCCCTCCTTTATGTTTGACTGGTTAATCATTAATTAAGTTAATCTGCATCACCCCCTTTAAATTTAGAAAAAGAAAAAGGCAGTCATCAATTCGATGGCTGCCTTTTAACTCCAGCAGACCCACCACAAGTACTTTGCATGGTGAATCTCCTGAATTAATGGTAATTCAAAATATCTCAGGAATTAATCACACATGCGTGCAGAATAATGACTAAGATAATAATAATATTTACATTTAGTAGTACATTAGTATTTAATGACAGCATGTGCTTTACTCCTTTCGTTTTTGAATTTAATTTTATTTATTAGCAATGAAAATTTGTTAATTTATAACGTCTCTCATTGGTTGAAACTAATAATATCAAGTTATAAGATATAAAGTCAACAACTTTTTTATAAAATATTCGTTTTTAATTAATAAATAAGCGTCAATCACTTGATAACCTTAAGTTTTAAAGCAGTAAATTTATTTAAAATATTTTTTCAAATAAGCCGCTACCCCATCCTGATCATTACTTAAAGTCTCAGCATTGGCAACTTTTTTAATCTCAGGAGTAGCATTTTCCATCGCTACACCCACTTTTGCATGTTCTAACATGCCAGCATCATTTTCTGCATCACCAACCGCCATTAAATTAGAAAAATTCCAGCCAAAGTGGTGTAAAAGTTGTTCTAAGCCAGCTGCTTTATCACTCTTAACGGGTAAAAATTCTAAAATTCGATCTTGCGACCTTACAATATGATAATTGTCCTTAACTGATTTAGGTAAGTTAGCAACGGCTTCATCTAATACTGCGGGGGCATCGGCCATAATGGCTTTGGAATATAATTCGTCTGTTAAATCATTAAATTCGCTGGGAACAAAGTCCATTTTAGCCGCTAACATTTGTCGATAAATGGAGGGCTTTAATTCAGACATGGGATAAACTTGTTTAAAATCAAGGATATCTAACGGATAGTTGTTCTCCTTAGCAAAGGCAAAGAGCGGTTCAAGTTGACTCCGTTTCATCCCCGTTTGTGATAATTCCTGCTTATCTTGATTACGAACCACCAAGCCTCCGTTAAAGGTAATCGTGTAATCTTCGGGATGATCTAAGCCCAGTTGTTCAATAAATTTCCAAATTGCATTAATCGGGCGTCCGGTACATAAAACAACTTTAATTCCCGCCTCATGTAATTTTTTTAATTCAGCTTCATTAACTTGGCTAATTTGCTTATCGGAATTTAACAAAGTATTATCTAAATCTAACGCAATCATTTTAATCATCATTAATTCTCCATATCAAAAAAACGCCCCAAGGGACGTCTTTATTTTTTTATGCTCTAAGTTTTTCTTCTAATTGTTTAAGTTCAGCTTGTCTGATATCACGAGGTAAAAATCTTCTAATTTCTTCTTCGTTGTAGCCGACTTCAAGACGTTTGTCATCAAAGATGATGGGACGCTTGATTAAGTCTGGATATTTAACTAATAAATCAACTAATTGACCTAATGAAAGTTCATCTAAATCAAGGTGAAGTTTCTTGAAAATGTTAGATCTAGTTGAAATAATATCTTCACTTCCATTTTCCGTTAAACGTAAAATGTGTTTAACTTCGTCAGCATTCAATGGTTTCGAATTAATATTTCTTTCTTTGAAGGAAATATCATGATCCTTTAACCAAGTGCGGGCTTTACGACTTGAAGCACTACTAGGGGCAACATATAAGTTCAACATATTAAAACAACCTCCTCATATTGAAAGACGTGTAAGCTGTTTGATAAATCTTGACTATTTATCTAACACCTTAACTATATCATATCCAAACTTTTCGTCAATAAACTTTACAATACTTAATGAATTATTATCATTTTTTAACAATTACTTAGATAATGTTAATAATAAATTTACAGAGTCCGTGATTAATATTATAATTTATACATTACCCAAACCAACAATGGAGGCTGCATATCATATGAAATTAACAATCCTAACAACAAGTGACACTCATGGTTACATCGCACCAACTAACTATGTGAAGCCAAATGCTAATATGCCATTTGGTTTTGAAAAAGCAGCCTCAACGATTCGAAAAGAACAAGCTAAAGCAGAAAACACATTAATTCTCGATGATGGTGATTTCTTAGAAGGTTCACCATTAGCCTACTATCAAGCTGAAGTGCAAAATAACATCCAACCAAGTGCGATTACGGATGCCTTTAACACCGTTGATTATGACTTTGGAACAATTGGTAATCATGAATTTAACTACGGCCAGGACTATTTACGTGGTGCCATCAAAAAGGCGAAACGCCACTTTGTTTCCGCAAATATTCTAAATGATGCTGGAGAATCAGCCTTTGGGAAGCCATATGAAATTAAACAGTACGGTGACTTAAAGGTGGGTGTAATTGGTTTAACCACCCAGTCCGTTGATGCTTGGGAAAATAAAGCCAGTGTCGCTGGCTTAAAATTCACTTCAGCCCTTGCAGCCGCACAAAAATACATCCCAGAAATGCGGAAAAAGGCTGACTTAGTAGTCGTTTTATATCACGGTGGGTTTGAACGCGATTTAAGCACTGGTAATCCAAATGATAAGATTGACGGGGAAAATGAAGCATATGAAATTATGCAAAAAGTCCCTGGCATCGATGTCATGGCCACGGGTCATCAACACCGTGCTTTAGCCGGAAAACTATTTGGTATTCCGTATGTCCAACCGGGTCACCGGGGAAACTACGTTGGTAAGATTCAATTAACCATTGAAAAAGAAAATGGCAAATACGTTGTGACTCACAGTAACCAAAAAATCATTAAAACGGGCGAAGAAAAACCGGATAAAGCCGTTAAAGAAATCATTCAACCAGTCGAAAATCAAGTTGAAAAATGGTTAGCCGAACCCCTTGCTCGGATTGAAGGTTCCATGCACTATGATGATCCGTTCCAAGTTAGAACACACGGTTCTGCTTTCATTAATTTCATCCAAAAAGTCCAAATGGAAACGATGGGCTGTGATATTTCAGCAACTGCCCTCTTTTCCAATGAAGCTCGTGGTTTTGAAAATCCAATTACCATGCGGAACATCATTACCAACTACGTTTACCCCAATACCTTAGCGTTAGTTGAAATTACTGGGGCTGATTTGAAGGCAGCTTTAGAAAAAACGGCCGAATATTTCACGATTAAAAACGATCAAATTATTGTTGATCCTAAGTATCATCATCCCAAAATTCGGGACTATAACTACGATATGTACGGTGGAATTGATTACACCATTAAAGTCTCAAATCCGATTGGTCATCGAGTACTTAATCCAACTTATCATGGCAAACCAATTACTAATAAAATGAAACTAAAAGTAGTCCTAAATGCTTATCGGGCCGTTGGTGGTGGTCATTATCCTATGTACAATGAAGACAAAGTGATTAAATATAATACCATTACTATGAGTAACCTGATTGCTGGTTATCTTAAACAACACCAAAATATTGAAGCGGATAAAACCCGTAACTTCAAAGTCATCAAATAAAAAAGAGGCTGGGAAATAACTAGTCTTTATAACAAAAGCAGAAGTGAATTTTGAAAATTCACTTCTGCTTTTTTGTATTTTATAGATTTTAAAAGTAAATCCTTTGGATTTACCTAAGGTATTAGCCATTAATTTAGCTAATTTTGTTAGATTTAAACTCATAAGCAGTATTCCAATGTCATTTTCCACACACTGTTTCCCTCTCAAATGAACTCTTCGCACACCAAATACAGCTTTCATTCTACCGAAAACTGGTTCAACTTCTATTTTTCTTCTTGCGTAAATATCTTTACCAGGTTGGGAGTTCAAATTTTCTTTTACGAAATTTTTAAAGTACTCCCAATTTGGATTTACTTGAATCATTCTTTGGTTTCCCTTAGGGGTCTTAGATCTCTCAATTAATTCATAAGTTAATTGGAAAGGACTTGCTTTATATATTTTGAAATTTCTTTCAAAATTATACTTGTCATGTCTTGTACTATAATTACTAAAATCAAATCTAACACCATTATGATCTATATAATAATCATCTAGTTCATCATATTTCCAATTTTGTCTCTTAGTTTTATCATTTTTATATGATCGTTTAGCTTCTTTTTTCATCATTCCGTACGGAATTAGTGGATTCTTTTCAAGTTCATCAATAATAAATATATAGTTACTTTCACTTCCATAACCAGCATCAGCAACAATATTTTGAAACTCATCTAAAAAATGCATTGATGATAAAAATGGGATTAAAGTTCTAGTGTCTGTTGGATTTGAAAATATATCATAGTGAAGCACAAATTGGTTATTAGTCGCAATTTGTAAATTATAACCTGGCTTTAATTGGCCATTCATCATTGGATCTTCTTTCATTCTCATGAAGGTTGCATCATAATCTGTTTTTGAAAAACTATTTCTACCATTGAATATTTCTTGGTATTTTTCATACTTAGTTGTGCGAGGAAGATAGTCCTTTTTCATTTTATTTGAGAACGATTTTAAAAGACGTCTTTTACGTTTATTACTAGAACCATTCTTTTGAACCTTTGGTTCATTTTCAATAGCAGTATTTAATCTATCAATTTCATCTTCAGTTTCTGATAGTAATTCTTTCA
The DNA here is from genome assembly GCF_044054575.1 of Fructilactobacillus frigidiflavus. GTDB lineage: Bacteria > Bacillota > Bacilli > Lactobacillales > Lactobacillaceae > Fructilactobacillus > Fructilactobacillus frigidiflavus. The sequence goes on along the minus strand of NZ_CP168716.1, from coordinate 717,997 downwards.
ATCCTTCACTAGTAGATACATATTCTTTTTCCATTGCATTTACTACTTCTAGTTCAATTAAATCTTCATACATTTTAAATACTTTATCTTTCAAGATTGGTTGATATCTATCAACGGACTTTTTCCAAGTAAAAGTATATTTATTGGCATCTGCTTCAACTTTAGTTCCATCAATGAATAGTGCTTCATCTGATATCATTTTATTATCAATTAAAAATCTAGTGAAATAAACAAACGACAATTTAATCATGTTTGAAGTTTGTTTGTTAGCTCTAAAATTATTTATAGTTTTATACGATACTGGGGTATCTTGTGTTAGCCATTTCATAGGAATATTCTCTTGATTTAAAAGTTCAATTCCACGACCAGAATAAACTTTTCTAGAATAAGCAAATAAAATCATTTTTAGTAACATTCCAGGATAAAATGCTGGTCTACCAGTTGTAGCAGTACTTGTAATTAATAATTCCGTAGGAATTGAATCTACAAATGAAGATATTAATCTAGCAATATGAAATTTATCAATATTAAAATCAAAATTTAAAATAAATGATGTCTGATTCGTGTTAAAATTAGCATGCATGGAAATTCACTCCTTAAATAATGTTTTTGTCGATATTAATTTTACAGGGTGGATTTTCCTGTGTACATAACAAAATCAGCTAGATTCTGAAATTATTCAGAATCTAGCTGATTTTTTATTTAGAGTCTAGTTTTTTCCCAGCCTCTTTTTGCTAACTAACGTGTTTTTTCTTTGGTGCTGGCTTACCGCCGACATATTCGACCGCGGCTAACTTTCTAATTGTAGTGACTTTAATTTTACCGGGATAAGTAAGTTCATTTTCCACTTGCTCACAAACTTCTTCGGTAATTTTTTGACTCATTTGGTCATCAACCATTTTAGGATTAACGATAATTCGAATCTCCCGACCTGCTTGAATCGCATAACTTTCGTTAACTCCAGGATGAGAATTGGCAATTCGTTCCAACCCTTTCAAACGATTAATGTATTCCTCAACGGATTCACTTCGTGCACCAGGACGAGCTCCTGACATTGAATCCGCAACCTTAACTAGAATTGAAATTAAATTATCAGTTTCAATATCTCCATGCGAAGCGGCAATCGCATTAATCACAATTTGATCTTCACCATAAGTTTCAGCTAATTTAACCCCTAGTTCAACATGGGTTCCGTTAACTTCCCGATCAATGGCCTTTCCAATATCATGAAACATTCCGGCGCGTTTGGCCAAACGAACGTCTAATCCTAATTCAGCCGCCATCATCCCGCACAATTCAGCAACTTCCACTGAATGTTGTAAGACATTTTGACCGTAACTAGTTCGGTATTTCAAGCGGCCTAAAATCTTCATCAAATCGGGATGAACCCAACCTAGATGAAGTTTTGCACAAGTTTCTTCACCAAAAATTCGAAGGTTATCCATTACTTTTCGTTCGGCATCCGCAATCGTATTTTCAATCACGCCACTATTCAAAGATCGGGCCATGATTAACTCATTAATTGAATTTCGCGCAATTTCACGCCGAATTGGATCATTGGTACTAATAATTAACGTTTCTTCGTATTCTGGATGGAAAATTAAATCAACTCCGGTCAATGATTCAATTAGACGTAAACGTTGTTCGTCACGACCAGTAATTTTATTCCGGATTCCCACATCGGGAATCACAATGTTGCGTTCAATGTGTTCCCGAGGGACATCTTGAACACCACTTTGGATGGATTCCATCATTAAATTGCGGGCTTCCTTGGCGGCATTTAACACCATGTCATCGTGGTTTTCCCGCACCGTAACTTCATAATCACGATTCAAGGTCGTTTCGGTATTCGTTAAAACTAATTGTTTGGCTTGGTCTGGGGTTAACTGTCCCTTTTCGTAAATCGTGGTCTCACGGGCCTGCTTTAAATCACGGGCTTGTTGCTTAGCTGCTTTAATTTGTTGTTGCAGGTCTTGCAACTCACTTTGATGATTGGCAACTAACTGCTGACTTTTATTTAATCGGGCGTTAGCACTTTCCAAACTTTTTTCCCGAAAATCAAGGCGGTTACCGCGAGCTTCGTTTTCAGCTTTTTGTTCGGCAAACTCTTGCTCTTCTTCCGCTTGTAATTGGGTAACTTCTTCTTGCATAGCATCGTTAATTTCCGTAACGGCTTGTTTAATTTTACTTTGGTTATTATTTTCAATTTGTTCGGCTTGTTTTTCAGCGTTCGAAAGCAGTACGTTAAGCTTTTTATTTTGTAAAACATAACCTACTACTCCGCTAATCACTAAGCCTAAAATGACAACTAAAAGGACTTGCATGAAAGCACTCCCCCTCTCTCTAGATTAATTTTAATCAATTATTTTTCAGATACTTTAATCATACCATTTAACCTGTGATTTTTAAATGAAGCAGACGCTCTCTTTTGTTTCATAATTAGGTTATAATTAGACTATATGAAATTACACACGAAGGAGAACCGGTATGTTTCCAGAAAGATTAAAAGCCTTGCGGAGTGGTCGACACATCACCTTAGCAGAATTGGCTGATGAATTAAATAAAATGTTTACCCCTGATGAAGCCCACGAAAACACTGCCTCCCAAATTGGAAATTGGGAACGGGGCATCAGAAATCCGTCCTACATTGAAGTTCGCAAGCTCGCTACTTACTTCAACGTTTCCATGGATTACATTAGTGGTCGAGTTGACAGTGAAAATACCGACATCTCAAAATTATTTATCTCTGGAACCGAATTGTACTTTAACGAGCAACCCATTAGTGGTGCTGATCGTTATGAAATTTACCAGTTAATTGACGGTTATCTCCACGGTAAAAAAGAACGCAAAGCCAACGGTCTCGATCATCAAGAAGAATTAGACTTAGGTTATTAGGAGCTTTCAATGAACCGCAAAAAATTAATTAAAAAAATGAAGAAAAATAAGCAAATCAAAAAGGCCGTTCCAGCCTATATTCAGCAATTAACTCAATTTCGGACTGAATTTAATGATTATCCAGAGATTAAGTTCTTACTTAATCATGCCTTGATGGCAGATCATCTCTTAGCTTTAAAACAACTTCCCCAAGACTTACCTAACTTACAGTTACCTGATGATATTCAGGACAAAATTTACCAAAAGCTTAACCAAAAGTATCCTCTGGGTGATTCCCAAGGCGACGCTGAATGGGATCAACTCTCAAATGACTTACCTAAATTAGACCAAGCCCTTCTTGGTTTTCGGGATTACTTAGAGGAACAATACGGGATGTGGGCCTACATTTCTTCCGCTTTTACTAATCAACTAGCTAAATTCTTAGCTGGTAAACCAACCTTGGAAGTCATGGCTGGAAATGGCTATATTTCGAAAGGATTAAAGGACCATGATGCTAAAATTATCACAACGGATAGTTTAGACTGGCAAACGGAAAACGAAACTGGCAAACATCAGTTAGTCCCCATTGAAAAACTTTCGGCCCTCGATGCCTATCATAAATATAAGGACCAAATTGACTACATCATCATGTCTTGGTCACCAGATGGCGTACCCATTGATAACGAATTGTTAGAAGCGATTCGCAAAGACGGTAACCAGGTCCAATTAATCGTGATTGGTGAAAAAAACGGTGCCACTAATTCCAAAGAATTCTGGAAAAATGCCGAATTTGTTAAAAACGCTGAAATCGATGCTTTAAACCAATACTATCCGCACTTTGATCTGATTCAAGATCAGGTTTATCTAGTTAAATAGGAGAATTTATGCTTAACGAACAAGTAAATTTATTACCGCTCAGTAACGATACAGAAGACGAAGCCTTGATCAAGAGTCTTTTTTTACAACCCTCCACTTTACGTTACTGGTTTCGTCCCCCTTTTCCTAATGAAGACACATTAAAACAATTCATTGATACCCACATCAAAGCTGATGATGTCGTTAGTATGACGATTAACGTTACGGAATCTGGGATGGCCGAACGCCAAATCAAAGTTGGACTAGTTGAAGTCATTGATATTGACTCGATTGCACGAGTTGGTGAAATTGAAATCACCATGTTAGATAAACAACAAGGCCATGGTTATGCCCAAGTTGCCTTTCAACAAATGATTGACCACATGTTCCAATTTTATAACATGCACAAATTGTATTTATATGTAGATGTAGAAAACGCTGCGGCCGTGCATATCTATAAGAAGCTTGGTTTTGTAACGGAAGGAACGATTAAAGACCAATTTTATGCAATGGGTGCTTACCATGATGCTTATTACATGGGCCTTACCCGCGCTAACTACGAAAAATAATTTAAACCAAAAAAAGAGGACCGACATAAATGTCAGTCCTCTTTTTTGTAGGCATTTGAATAAATTCAAACGGATTAGGGGTGTTCACATCACCTATCTAATCAAACCATCCGCAATTCGGCGGAAAACATGGTCCCTAGCAAAAAAATAAGCTATGCTTATTTCGGCTCTTCGCATATAAATAGTATACCACAGAACTAATTAAATAGCTATTCGTCCGTTTCTTCTGCTTTTTCGTCAGCAGCTTCTCTTTCATGCGTTTCAATTTGATCCAGTTGGAGTTTTGTCCAATCGACGAACTGCGTCACCATGTCAGACAGATTATTCACAAATTCATCGGAAAGCGCCAATTCATCAATCCGCATTTTAGATTTGTTAATAAATGGTGAGGCAATAATCATATAAACATTCACCGGAACGATGCCATCCCCTACCATAATCTTATTGATATTTTTGGCATATTCTAAGGGTAAATTAATAATCGATGTTTGAAGTTTAATCGTAATGTCACTTTTGGGTAAAAATAATTCTGCACTAGAGATTTTATCAGAATTAATGCCCGCTTCAATAAAATCACACATCGGTTGTAACACCTTAGCTGGATCTTTTTTCAAGGCCGCTAAGGTCGTTTCAAAATTCTTAATTGCATATTCAGTGGCTGCAGCTTCTACAATAAAATCTGCTTCTTCAATTTTCATTCTTTACCTACCTATTTTCTATATTTCATGTAACGTTCCGTACGGGATTTGGTGGTTGCTTTTCTAAATTTCCAAGCCAGCACAAACCAGTAACAATTTATCCCTAACGCAATGATAATCACTACCATCACGGCCATTTTACTAAGGAGATGAGCTGAACTAAGCACTACTACTTGATAAGCAGCACTAAAATAGCCAACCGTGTAAATTAATTGGACTAAAGCTAAAAAATAAAAGCCCACTCGTAAACGTAAAACGGTTAGTAATAACGGAATGCCAAAGAGCACTAGTGCCATTAAATTCGTGCGCATTAGGTCACTGGCATGCATGCCAATGGCTGGCAAATGCATGATGTAATTCAAAACTAAAAACATTAATAATGATATTAGTGACCATACGCTTATTTTAATTGTTTTCATAAATAACTATCCTCTAATTTTAGTATAGCGAAAATCTTAGTTTAATACCAATGCCAATGCAAAAATCATTGCAAATAAATTATAATTCGTTTAAACTGATAAAAAATCAAGGAGAATTCATTTTATGAAAACTAGAATTATCGATTCATTAGTAACTATAGTAACAGTCACAATTAGTTACCAAATTAGTAAATTACTGTTCACTAACTTTATAATTCAGCTGATTACCACTGTGCTTTTATCGTTATTATTAAGTTTCATTTTCATCATCTTAAAAGACAAATTAAAAAATTAAATTAAAAAAAGCAGATTAACTTTATTAAAAAAGCTGATCTGCTTTTTTGTCAAAGCATTCAATAATGATTAGATAGTTAATAATCAAATAAAAAATTGATCACTAAAAATCGAATTTTGCTGTTGGTGATCGTTTCTAATCACCTCTGAAATGCGTTTAATTCCAGGTTCAATATTTGCTAGCGGTATTTCAGCAATGCTCAGCCGAATTAAAGTATGATTTTGATAATAAGATAAAAACATCCCGGCTACGTCCTGCACCAAAATATCTTGTTGGGCTAATTGTTGCGTAAGCTTGGTGGAATTGATCTGACTCGGTAGCTCTAAACAGGTATAAAATCCGGAGGTGGGTTTAAAAAATTTAACGTCCGCCGGTAAATATAATTCACAACATCTTAATAATTCCTTCATTTTAAGCTGATAGTGAGTGCGTAACTTTTTAAGATGCAAAGCAAACATGCCGTTTTCGATAAAGGTCGCTAAGATTTCTTGGGAAATGTTAGATGAGGACAAATCGTAAATCTTTTTATACTCCAAAAAATTATCAACTAAGTTACGTGGCAAAATAACCCCAGCTAGCCGCAGACTGGGAAGAAAAATTTTGGAAAAACTTTTCAAATAAATCACACGTTGATGTTCATCCAGGGCAAAAAAAGAATTAGGTTCATTAATGGTTCCCAAATCACCTAAAAAATCATCTTCAACAATGTAAACATCATATTGTTCTGCTAAGGCTAAGATTTGGCGCTTTTCTGCAGTTGAATAGTGGTGCCCCGTTGGATTTTGAAAACTGGGCATCACATAAAAGAACTTAATTTCGTTATTTCGAAAAATGGCTTCTAATTGCTTTAAATTGAAATGACGCTGCGTAATATCAATTCCAAAAACCCGATTCCCCGTAATTTGTGCCGCTTTATATAAACCCGCGTAAGTTGGCTGTTCGATTAAAATGTTTTGTCTTTGATTAGGAAACGGCACATTTAGCATAATATTGAGGGCTTGCTGCGCTCCTGAGGTAATAAACGTTCGGTCAACGGACGCAAAAATTTGTTGGTCACCCAATAAATGTAAGATTTGTTTGCGTAGCGACCGTAAGCCATCCGCATACCCATATGACAAAATTTCACTTTGAAAGTTTTGAAAAACCTGATCTAAACAATGATGCACTTGTTTAAAATCAAAGAGCGTTGCTTCTGGATTAGCCGCTAAAAAATTAAATTTAACCGCATGCTGTGGCTGTGCTTTTGGCTTCCCCGTGACAAAGTACCCCCTTTGTGGAATCGCATAAATAAGATGAGCTTGTTCTAACTCGGTAAGTGCTTTGATAATGGTAGCTTTGCTAAAGCCAGTTTGCGATTCTAAGCTACGAATTGAAGGTAACTTGTCTCCAGATTTTAGATGCTCACGTTTAATTTTAGTTTTGATTAATTGCTTAACGGTTTCATATTTCATGGTTTTCTCCATACTGTTACGGTACAGTTTTATTTTTTTCGCTTTACTTAGCCCCTAATATACCTAAAATAAAGCTAACTGTATATGGATTTTACTTAAAAAGGAGTGTAATTATGAAAAAAACTGGATCAGATTTGGTAAAACAAGGAATGGCACAAATGCAAAAAGGTGGTGTCATCATGGACGTTGCCAACGTTGAACAAGCAAAAATTGCGGAAGCAGCGGGCGCAACTGCCGTAATGGCCCTAGAACGAGTACCTTCAGATATTCGAGCTCAAGGAGGCGTGACACGGATGTCCGATCCTGCTATGATTGAAGAAATTATGCAAGCCGTTTCCATCCCAGTGATGGCCAAAGCCCGAATTGGTCACATTGCCGAAGCCAAGGTTTTAGAAGCCATCGGAGTTGACTACATTGATGAAAGCGAAGTTTTAACTCCGGCTGATGATGAATATCACATTGATAAAACTGATTTCACGGTTCCGTTCGTTTGTGGTTGTCGTAATTTAGGAGAAGCTTTACGTCGAATTGGCGAAGGTGCTTCCATGTTACGGACTAAAGGTGAACCTGGTACGGGAGACATTATTGAAGCAGTTCGGCACATGCAAAAAGTTAATCAACAAATTGCCGAAGTCGTGAGTGCTAAACCAGAACACTTAATGGCGATTGCTCGAGACTTACAGGCTCCTTATGATTTAATCCAACAAATTCACGAAACTGGTAAACTACCAGTGGTTAACTTTGCAGCGGGTGGAGTTTCAACTCCAGCGGATGCAGCCTTAATGATGAATTTAGGCGCAGATGGTGTTTTTGTTGGTTCCGGAATCTTTAAATCCGAAAATCCCAAGAAATTTGCGGAAGCAATCGTTGCAGCAACGGCTAACCCAACTGACTACCACTTAATTGCCGAAGTATCGAAAAATCTTGGTAACCCCATGAAGGGAATTGATACTAATCAACTTGATGCAAAAGAAAAAATGGCTCCTAGAGGAATGAATTAAGATGAAAATTGGAATTTTAAATTTACAAGGTGCGGTCACTGAACACCAACAAATGCTCCAAAATCTGGGAGTTGAAACCGTCTTGATTAAAAACAAAACTGATTTAACTGGCATTGACGGCTTGATCTTACCGGGTGGTGAAAGTACCGTCATGAAAAAGTTATTAATAAAAAATAACTTATTTGCTCCTTTAAAAGAACTAATTCAAGCCGGGTTACCCACTTTTGGAACTTGTGCGGGAATGGTCCTCTTATCACAAACAGATGGTTTTAATCTGATTAATGGTGAAATCGTGCGAAATGGCTTTGGTCGGCAAAAACAAAGCTTTGAAGAAAGCTTGAACGTTCAAGGATTAAACGCCCCCTTTCATGCCGTGTTTATTCGTGCTCCATACTTAAGTTCAGTTAATCATGACGTCCAAGTCCTAGCCAAAATTGATGATAAAATTGTGGCTGCTAAAAAAGATCATGTGTTAGTAACTGCTTTTCACCCGGAATTGACTAATGATCCTAGTCTGCACCGACTTTTCTTAGACATGATTTAACTTAATATTTTACGCAAAAGTTTCGATTAAATTCGAAGCTTTTTTATTTGCTTGTAGCGTTTAAGCCTTGCCAAACTAGTTAAGATATGATTAAACTAGAATCTCAGTAGTTCACTTTGCAATTATTAAAGGAGCCTCATGGAATATTTACTTGGAATTGGTATCATTTTAATTAGTACTTTAGTTTTCGGCTATCTATTTAGCCGACTTGGTCTGCCAACTGTGGTTGGCCAAATTATTGCTGGAATTATTATCGGACCAGCAATTTTAAATTTAATTCACATTAATAATTTAATTACGGTCGCAGCTAACATTGGAATTGTATTGTTAATGTTTCTGGCGGGCTTGGAATGTGATTTTAACCAAGTAAAAAAATATTTAAAATCAGCTACCGTCGTTGCTACCTGTGGTGTGATATTGCCAATGCTGGTTTTTCCCGTTTTAGGAATGCTTTTACACCAAGGCTTTAAAGACGCACTTTTCTGGGGAGTTATTTTTTCGGCAACTTCTGTTTCAATTAGCGTGGCCGTGTTACAAGAATACGGCAAATTAAAAACGACAGCGGGAGCCTTGATTTTAGGTGCCGCTGTGGTTGATGATGTTGCCTCTATTTTATTACTAAGTATTTTTTCGAGTCTTTTTGGCAGCCAAGCTGATAATCCATTTATCGTAATTGGCATTCAATTAACCTACTTCCTTTTCATTTTCGTAATGATTAAATGGATTGTTCCGCATTTAATCAAACTTGTGTCTCTTTTTAATGATGAGATTGCCCTTTCGGTTACCGGCATTATCATCTGTTTCCTAATGGCTTACCTAGCAGAAGAAGCTCATTTAAGCTCTGTGTTAGGCGCTTTCTTTGCCGGAATTGCCATTTCATTGACCCCTGCTAAGGAAAAAATCACCCATAGCATGACGTTGATTGGTTATTCGCTCTTCATCCCCATTTTCTTTGTATCAGTGGGACTAGAATTAAAACTAATTGAAAACTGGTCTGGTTGGTTAATTGTTATTATTATGACGATTTTGGCCATCCTAACTAAATGGATTGGTTGTGGTTTAGGAGCAAAACTGTGTGGGTTTAATTGGCAAAATGGTAACATTGTGGGATCAGGAATGGTTTCACGTGGCGAAATGTCACTAATTATTGCACAAATTGGTTTATCAAGTCAGCTGCTCTCAAGTGGCCTCTATTCAGAAATCGTTTTTGTAATTATCTTAACCACCATTATTTCCCCACTAATGTTGAAGTGGAGTATTAACCAAAAATAATGGCTTACTTTACGCAAAGGAAATTGACTTATGCCCAAAATTTATTTTTTATGTACCGGTAACTCTTGTCGTAGTCAAATGGCAGAGGGTTTTGCCCAAAAATATTTTCCTAAGGACTGGAATGTTAGAAGTGCTGGCATCGAAACACACGGCTTAAATTCCAAAGCTGTTATCGTTATGCAGGAGCTTGGCATTGATATTGCTCAGCACCAATCTGAATTAATCGATACGAATTATTTAAATCAATGTGATTTGGTCGTCACCCTCTGTGGTGATGCCAAAGATAAATGTCCCATGACGCCTAAGTCGGTTAAAAGAATCCATTGGCCGTTAAATGATCCGGCGCAAGCAAATGGTAGTGCAACCGAAATTATGCAAACTTTTCGTCAGGTTCGCGACGAAATTGAGCAACGGGTACAAGTACTTGCTACTAAAATTAAGTAATTATCTGTTATAGAAAGGAATGATTTAGTTGGAAACTGTTTTGGTATTTCTTTGGGGAGCTTTAGGCGGATTATGCCGCTATTCACTGACCAACCTAATTGACTACCATACTTTTCCCATCGTTACTTTACTAATTAATTTAACGGGAGCGTTTTTCTTACCCCTTTGGACCGATTATCTTTGTCAAAAAATCTATTTGTCTAAAAAGTTTAATCGTGAATTTGGTACCGGTTTTATTGGGTCATTCACCACTTTTTCGGGAATGATTCTGGATGCTTTTAAACTAATTCAAGCGCATCAATATCAGTTTTTGCTGCTTTATCTAGGTATTAGCATGGTTGGTGGTGTTATTTTAGCCATTATCGGAGATAGTTTAGCCCATTATCTGTTAGCGAAAGATGAGGTGCTTTAATTATGCTAGCTTGTCTGATTTTTATGCTAGGTACTGGAATCGGAGCCGTTTGTCGCTTCACATTAACTAATCTTTTTAAACAAAGACATCATGGTCAAAGGGCTACTTTAATCGTCAATCTGTCCGGTTGTTTAATTGGTGGATTAATTCTAGGATGCTCATCCAGTCTACTTCCCATCCTTTTAATTTTAGGCTTTATCGGTGGCTTAACCACCTATTCCACCTTTAACAGTGAAATTGCGAATGCCTTTTGGGGCTTAAAATTTAAAAATGCAATTCTTTATTTTTTAATTAGTTACGGCGGCGGTTTGTTACTCTGCTACCTCGGCTATCTCTTAACTAATTTAAACTAAAAAAGCTTCTATCGGCAGAATCTCCACATACAACAAGCAATGTGAATTCTGATTTCGATCGAAGCTTTTTAATTTAGTTATTTTGCTTGATTTTGGACCGCCTTAATGGCATCTCCCATCCGTTTTACCCCTTCAACGATTTGTTCATCGTTCATGTTCGAGAAGTTCATGCGGAAGGTTCCTGGTTGTTCTTCATTAGCAAAGAAGGCAGAACCCGGAACAAAAGCCACGTTATGTTTAATACATTCATCAAATAATCGTTTGGTATCTACACCTGGAACTTCAACCCAGATAAACATTCCACCTTGGGGAATACTGTGGTGTACATTTTCTGGGAATTGTTCATCAATTTCTTTCAACATTAAGTTAGCACGGTGTTCGTAAACATCAGTAATTTTCTTAATGTGTTCAGATACGTCAACATCCTGTAAGAATTGAGCGGCAATATATTGCGTTAAGTTATCAGCATGCAAATCAGCATTTTGAGCTAATAACGTAAACTTAGCCATAAAGTCTTGATTGGCAACTAACCAACCTAACCGCATTCCGGGAGCCAAAATTTTTGAGAAAGAGCTTAAGTAAACTACTCGGCCATCGGTGTCATAATGTTTTAATGATGGTAAGAATTCACCAGCATAACGAATTGCTCCATACGGGTCATCTTCTAAGACCGGAAGATCAGCTTCGTTCGCAATCCGAATTAATTCTTTACGACGTTCTACGGCCATCGTTCTCCCAGTTGGGTTTTGGAAATTAGGAATGGTATAAATGAATTTAGCTTCAGGATATTTTTTGACAGTTTCTGCTAAAGCATCCGTCTTAATTCCTTCTTCATCCATGGGCACGCCTACCATTTTAGCGCCGTATGATTTGAAAACATCAATGGCTGCTAAGTAAGTTGGGTCTTCGGTAATCACCACGTCACCAGGATTAATCAACATTCGAGCAACTAAGTCAATCGCTTGTTGTGAACCAGTGGAAACGGCAATATTATCCACGGTGGTATCAACGTCACGATCTTTCATTAATTTCACAATTTCCTTACGTAAACCAGGATAGCCTAAGGTTCCGGCATATTGTAAAACTTCGTGACCATATTGATCAAAAACTTTGTCAGAGGCTGCTTTCATTTGTTCGACTGGGAAAAGTTCCGCAGCTGGCAATCCACCCGCAAAGGAAATTACTTTAGGATCAGCAGCAGCCTTTAAAATATCAGCGGTCGCATTTTCGTTACTTTTCGGTACGCTATTTGAATATCTAAATGTCATAATTATTCCCTCGTTTTCTAATGTTTGTGGTATTGACGCATTTGTTCAGCAAGGTGTACTTGGTGGGTCACGAATTCATGAGTCCGACAAACGTAATCATGGTCGCGTCCGACTTTGGCAATGTAGCCATTAATGTAATCAACTTCAGTTGGACGACCCTTTGAGAAATCTTGGTACATTGATGGGTAATGGAATTTTAATTTTTCACAAGAATCTAGCACACTTTGAACTTGTTGTTGGCGGTCTTCAATCATCTTAATTCCCGCCCGTTCACAGGCATCATGAGCTTCATTGAAGAGTTGACGAGACATTGCTTCAGCCCCTTCGTATTCACCAAATTGGCCCATGTTAATTTCAAACATGGTACAAAGGGTGTTACAAACAGCATTAAAGGAAACCTTGGTCATACACATGCCCAACCAGTTCGATGCCATTTCAGGTCCAAGGGTTGCTTTTTTGAAGTCGTCGTACATTTGTTCCATATTCGCGTCTGGTTTTTTGTCATTGTAAGGAGCCATATGCATGGCTTCACCGTTTTTTGGTCCCATGAAATCAACATCACCAGGTCCGTTAAGTACAGTCGCAATCATCGCTGTTCCAGCAACCATTTTATCTTTATCAAAATATTTTTCGATCTTTTCAAAATGGCCTAACCCATTCATGGCTGAAAAAGCGTATTGATCTGGGTGAAAAAGTCCGGCTTTCGCATCTCGTTTTAATTCTTCATCAAGTTGCATTTGTTTTTTGAAGATAATCCAAACATCAGGATGACCTTTGTATTCTTTGGGATAGTAAATGTTAATTGGAACTAAGTGTTTATCTTTGTGATCACGGGAAACTTCCACGCCACCTTGTTCTCGGACTTTTTCTACGTTTGGTTCCCAAGTATCGATAAAATCAACCTCAACTCCGGCGTTTTCTTGCAAAAGAACTCCATAACGGTATCCCATTGCTCCTGCACCAATAATTCCATATTTCATAATCTTTCCTCCTATGTAAAAATCAATTAAAAAAGCTCATCAACAATTGCTTGTTTAATGAGCTTTTTAGAATGCGAAAAATTCAGATTATTCACATACTCAGTTAAACAAACATTGATTTATCAATGTATCTAGCTGAGTAATTATTCCCTCTGCTTAGATACGAGTTAGTTTCCACCCGCATCAAACTCAATGCGAATGGCTACCTAATGACTGCAGCTAACGCAAAGACTAAAATATTGTTATTTACTTTTAGTGAGGTAAATTTCTTCATGATCTGAACTCCTTTCGTATATGTTGTTATCATTTAATCATTTTAAACCTAAAATGTCAACAAAAAACTTAAAAATGATTATTTTAAAAATTTATAATTCGTGTTTTATCACTTCAAAGGAAAATTCTTATAGATTATTTGGAAAAATGTTATACTTAAAGAAATAGAGAATATGAGGTGATCGAAATGGCAAAGAATTACAAACGTATTTTGGCTCCAGTTGATGGTGGAGAAGATACGATGCCCGTATTAGATAGAGCAATTGAAATCGCAAAACAAAACAATAGTCATTTGGATATTTTAAACGTTATTCAAGTAACTCAATTTAACCGTAATTACGGTAATGCAGTTTCAGCTGACACCGTTTATAAATTAACTGATCAAACTAAAGAAATTCTTGAAACTTTAAAACAAACTGCTATCAAACAAGGTTTAACGGATGTATCAATTCATATGCGTTTTGGTAATCCAAAGAAAATTATTGCGCAAGAATTCCCTACTGATCATCATGATGATTTGATTGTGATTGGCTCCACAGGTCTATCTGCTGTAGAACGTCTAGTTGTTGGTTCTGTTACTAACTATGTTATTAGAGTTGCTAAAACAGACGTTTTAATCGTAAAATAATTAGTCTAAAAAAGTCCACCATGTGATGGACTTTTTTATTTGGAGAAAATTAATGTCAATTTACCATTACCAACTAGTAGTTCCTAAAAGCTACGATAATCAAACTGTCAGAGCATATTTAAGCAAATATCTAAGGTTACCTAAACATTTGATTTTTTCGCTTAGAACGCATTATCGTGTAAATGTTAATCAAAAATACTTACCAATGAATTTCAAGGTCCACGTAGATGATAAAATCAGCTTAATCTTTAATGATGAAGATTTCACCGCTACCAAGCAACCAGTGATTGTCGACAAAACGAAAACTCTTTCCGTTCTTTGGGAAAATACGGACTTTATGATTGTTAATAAAGCTCGCGGTGATAAAACCCATGCTAATCAACCTGGTGAAAGTCACGCAACCTTAAATTATGCAGCAGGTTATTTAGCTCCCAAACAACCTTACATTGTGCATCGCTTGGATCAACAAACCAGTGGTGCTTTAATCATCGCCAAAAATCCAGTTGTCGTCCCAATTTTAACTCGTTTAATCAAGGAAAAAACCATCGAACGAACTTATTTGACCTGGGTACACGGAACATTATCAGAAACTGCTGGTACGATTGATTTACCAATTGGACGCGATTTAGCTGACCAACGAAAACGAAAAATTAATGGTGAACAAGCTCAAAGAGCCGTTACTCATTATCAAGTAGTGAAACAACTACCTGATAAAGCCTTGCTGCAAGTTCAACTGGAAACGGGGCGAACCCACCAAATTCGCGTTCATTTAGCTAATTTAGGACATCCAATTATTAATGATCCACTGTATGACCTTAAAGCCGACATACGCAAACCAATGCTACTCCATTCTTGGAAAGTTAAGATGGACACTCCTTTTTATCACGAATCCTTAGATGTAGTTGCGCCTCTTCCACCAGAAATGATAATTTAAAGCACAAAAAAAGAGAACTCAATTGAGTTCTCTTTTTCATTAAGAAATAATTAAATTATTTCTTAAGTGGTGCCCATTTCCAGTCAACAACTTCTGGTAAATCAGTACCTTCAGTTCTAATGTAATGGTTGTGCTTGTCAATCATATCGTTCATTTCTTGAATGAAGTCCATGTTCTTTTCAGCTAAACCAGGGATGTCTTTAACAACGTCTTTAGCCAAGTCGAAACGATCAAGTTGATTAAGAACACGCATGTCAAATGGTGTAGTAATATCACCATTTTCACGGTAACCGTGAACATCAACGTTCTTGTTGTCACGATCGAAGAAGATAGTTCTGATGATATCTTCGAAACCGTGGAATGCGAACAAGATTGGTGTATCAGTAGTGAACAAGTTGTTAAAGTCTTCGTTAGTTAAACCACGAGGGTCAAACTTAGGATTACGTAATTTCAACAAGTCAACAACGTTAATGAAACGAATCTTCATGTCTGGGAAACGTTTGTTTAAGATTGATACAGCAGCTAAGGCTTCAAGGGTTGGTTCAACACCAGCAGAAGCAATAACGATATCTGGTTTTGCACCTTGGTCTGTAGAAGCCCATTCAACGTAACCTAAACCATTTTTAACAAGGTTTGAAGCTTCGTCAATATTGAACCATTGTGGACGTGGGTGTTTTGAAGTAGTAAGTAGATTAATTTTTTCGTAATCTGAGAATGCTACATCTGAAACAGCTAATAATGTGTTAGCATCAGCTGGGAAGTATTCACGAATGAATTCTGGTTTCTTTTCAGCAAGATGGTTGATAAGACCTGGATCTTGGTGAGTGTAACCATTATGATCTTGTTGGAATACAGTTGATGAATCGATAAAGTTCAATGAAGGGTAGTGTTTTCTCCACTTCATTTCAGCAGCTTTTCTTAACCACTTGAAGTGTTGAGTAAGCATTGAATCAACTACACGACCGAATGCTTCATAAGTAGCAAAGAAACCGTGACGACCAGTTAATACGTAACCTTCTAACCAACCTTCATCATCATGTTCTGATAATTGTGAATCGATAAGACGACCATAGTGAGCCATGTGTGCATCATAAGGAACATCGATTTTACGTTCCCATTGACGGTTAGTAGTTTCGAAGATATCCCAAATTCTGTTTGACCATGTTTCATCAGGACCAAAGGCACGGAAGTTAGTAGGGTTTTTCTTCATAGTATCACGAACCCATGCTGACCAAACAACCATATCCATTGCTTCCATTTGACCTGGAACATCAACGTTTAATGCGTAGTCACGGTAATCAGGTAAGTCTAATGGTTTAGGATCGATACCACCATTAGTAACAGGATTCATTGACATACGCTTGTCGCCCTTAGGAGCCATTTCTTTAAGATAATCTTTAAGACTACCATCTTCGTTAAATGATTCTTCAGGTTTGTAACTCTTCATCCATTTAAGGAATTCGTCAGCACTACCCATATCGTTTGCAGATAGAGGTAGTGGAACTTGGTGAGCACGGAATGAACCTTCGATAGGAAGACCTTCTGCGTTGTATTCTGGACCAGTCCAACCTTTTGGTGAACGGAAGATAATCATTGGCCATTGTGGACGAGTAGCAGTTTCAGCAGTTTCGTTTTCACGAGCGTTCTTTTGAATTGCTAAGATGTCTTCAATAGCTGAATCCATAGCTTTTGCTAAGTTAACGTTTGCTTCGTCAACGTCAGTACCATGAGGTTCGTTAGTTGCAACAAAGTAAGGTTTCCAACCTAAACCTTCGAAGTACTTACGTAAGTCTTCGTCAGAAGTACGGTTGAAAATAGTTGGGTTAGCAATCTTGAAACCATTTAAGTTAATGATTGGAAGTGCAGCACCATCTGTAACTGGGTTGATGAATGAGCTTGAGAACCATGATCCAGCTAAAGGACCAGTTTCGGCTTCACCATCACCAATTTCAACAGCAGCAATCACGTCTGGGTTATCTAAGATAGCACCAACACCGTGAGAAAGTGAGTAACCTAATTCTCCACCTTCGTGAATTGAACCTGGTGTTTCAGGGGCAGCATGAGATGCAATACCACCTGGGAATGAGAATTGTTTGAATAATTTAGCCATACCTGCTTCATCAGCAGTGATTTCTGGATAAATTTCTGAATAGCTTCCATCCATGTATGAATTAGAAACCATAACTTGTCCACCATGACCTGAACCTTCAATATAGAACATGTTTAAGTCATACTTGTTAATTACACGGTTTAAATGAGTGTAAATAAAGTTTTGTGATGAAATTGTACCCCAATGTCCGATTGGTTTAACCTTTACATCTTCAGAAGTCAAAGGCTTCTTCAATAAAGGATTGGCACGCAAGAACAATTGACCAACTGAAAGATAGTTGGCAGTGTTCCAGTATTGCTTCATTTTGTCAAAGTATTCTTTTGAATTGTAATCTACTGACATGCAATAACACTCCTTTTAATAATCATCAACCAAATGATTGATTTTAAAATATGATTGAGTTAGATATCTAACTCAGCTACACAATCTATATTAACAATTTTTCGCAAAAAGTCAAACTTTTTGAAGATTGGTACGTATCAATTTAAAATGTTCTCTCGTAAGCATTGTATCCGCTTTCCTAAAAAGCTAATCTGAAAGATTTACAAACGTGTTATAGCTAAAATATTTGTAATGAATTCGCATCGTCGAAATTTCAAAAGGGGTTCCGTCATCTAAGAAAAAGACCCCTTCCATAATGCCGACTGGTTCCGTTGGAGTTAAATCCAAAAGTCGTTGATCGTTCGTATTTGAAGGCTGGGTCTCAATTGACATAAACGACTTGGTCCCGGTATGATGCAATTCTTTGGCAAAGTAATCAAATAAAGAATGACTAACAATTTCTTTGGTTAAATCTGGTGCAATTTTAATCGGAATATAACTAGTTTCAATGATGATGCCCTGGTCGTCTAACAACCGAAGCCGCTTGATTTCATACACAAAAGCCTCGTCATGTAAAAATAAACTTTCTTTAACTTCTTGAGGGGCCGGAATTACTTTAAAATCAAGGACTTTAATCGTAGGATTATACCCTTCTTTTTTTAAATTATTGGTAATTCCTAAATTTGAACCTTCATAGCGAAAAATGGATTTATTTTTTAAATATAACGGATTAACGAACGTTCCCGCTCCCCGTTTTTTAAAAATGACCCCTTCGTCTGCCAAAATTCCCAAAGCTCGTTTAATTGAACTACGACTAACTTCCAATTCTTCGCTTAACGTCCGTTCGTCAGGCAACCGATTATTTTGAAAATTGTTTGCCCGAATTCGATCTTTTAAATTTTGCATTACTTTTTTATACACTAAATCAGCCACTGAACTAATACCTCGTTCTTCATTAATATCTAAAGTATAGCAGAATCAAAAAAAGGATTCCCAACGAATTGGAAATCCTTTTAATTATTTATTATTTAGTTGCTTCTTTTTTACCAGTCTTTTCTTCTTCAGTAAAGGCTTTGTTTGATTTGTAGATATCGTAAAGTACCCAAGCCAATAAGGCTAATACTAAGAAGTCAGTTGTGTAAGCAATCACGTTAGCTAAGTGAGTTTGGCTAGCAGTAATGTCATCTCCAAAGAATCCAGCAACGGCACTAGGCATGTTGTAAAGGTTCAAGAAGATTAAAGTTACAACTGAAATCCAACCAGCAGCTTTAATCCAAAGGGCATTTGAAAAACGTTTACCACGCATTTCAATTTCACTATTAGTAAACATCAATAGTGGAAGCATTGAGAATGGTAAGGCGAAGGCTAAGAACACTTGAGAGTTTTCCATCAAGTCATTCATTGCGGCATGTTGAGCAATCTTTGAATCACCAGCAGTCATCAATACACAAAGTAAAACTGGGATGATTGATAGTAAACGAGTTACTAAACGACGAGCCCAAAGTGGCATTCTCATGTGAATGAACCCTTCCATAACTACTTGACCAGTTAAGGTACCAGTAATGGTTGAGTTTTGACCTGATGCCAATAAGGCAACGGCAAACAAGGTTGAAAGTACACCAGTTTTAGCAAGACTAGCTAACAAACCGTTACTCATAAAGACTGGATCTTTAAGAGCTTCGTAAAGACCGAAGAATGAAGTATCTTGAACAGCACCTGATTTAAATACGGCAACTCCCATGATTAATAACAAAGCATTAACGAAGAAAGCCATCGTCAATTGGATGTTTGAATCAAGAGCTGAGAACTTAACGGCACGTGCAACATCTTCATCATCGCTATGATCAACTTTACGAGTTTGTGAGATAGCTGAGTGAAGGTACAAGTTATGAGGCATAACCGTTGCCCCGATGATTCCAAGTGAACCAGTCAATGGTGACATTCCGTGAACAACGGGAGTTTCTTTAACAGTATCAATACTTGGAACTAAACCTTTCAATACTCCCAACCAATCGGGGTTTGATAAGGCAACTTCGTAAGCGAAAACGAAGAAAATAACTAAAATCAAAGCCACAACTAAGGCTTCAATTTTTCTAAAACCAATTGATGTAAGTAAAAGTAATACTAAAACATCAAGCACGGTAATTAGTACGGCAATTACAATTGGAATACCGAACAATAGGTAAAGCGCAATGGCTCCCCCAATAACTTCGGCAATATCAGTTGCCATAATGGCTAACTCAGTTGTAATCCAAAGTACAATTCCCAAACTCTTACTAGTACGGGCACGAATTGCTTGTGCCAAGTCCATTTGTGTCACGATTCCAAGTTTAGCTGCCATGTATTGTAATAACATCGCAATCAAACTTGAAATCAAGATGATAGACATTAACATGTATTGGAAGTTTTGTCCCCCAGTGATTGATGTTGCCCAGTTACCGGGATCCATGTAACCAACTGCAACTAAGGCACCTGGTCCTGAATACATTAATAATGTTTTCCAAAATCCAATGTTCTTTGGAACTTCCACAGTACCATTAATTTCGTCTAATGATTTACCATTAGCATATTCAATTAAATGGTGCTTCTTTTTAGCTTCTGCCATCCGCAAAATCTCCTTTTCTATAAAAACCAATATTAAATTCAATTTTATTGTACATTAGATGTTGCCAAATGTCATTAGAAATTTTTAATATGTTAAAATTATCCTAAGAGGTGTTTGCAAATGTCACATAAAAAGAACAAAATCCACAAAACTTTAGTGGAACAAATTTTAGATCAACACAAAATTCCTTACCAACAAATCATCTTTCCGACCTATCAAGATGGTGATGTTGCCCAAATTAATACGGCAGATGGTGATTACCCCAAACATCAAATTTATAAAACCCTTGCCCTCACTGCTAAAGGCAAAGGACCATTAGTTGGTGTGGTTCCGTTAGATGCTCGCTTAAGCTATAAAAAACTAGCCAAGGCCTCCGGTAATAAAAAAGTCGGTATGATTCCTTTAAAGGATTTAGTGCAAGCCACAACTTACGAGCACGGTGCGAATACGCCCATTGGTATCTACGAAAAAAAGGGTTATCCCATCTACTTTGATGAAAGTGCCAAAAAACAAGGCGATATTATCGTTTCATCGGGTCAAATTGGACGCTCCGTTTTAGTAAATGCGGAAGCAATTGCTAAATTAGTTCACGGAAAATTTGCTGATATTGTCGAAACTTATGAATAAACAAAAAATCCAATCTCAGATGAGGTTGGATTTTTTGTTTATCATCTTTCATTTTCATTCAATTTCAGCTCATTCTTTTTAATAACATTCGAATTATCGAATCCAAATATATCTTCGAATAATTTCAAGTCAGTAAGATTTTCTCTTTGTGTTTCATACGGAAAAGAAATTGAAGTTAAAGATTCGTTCACATTACTCCATTCGATATTATCGTACTCTGTTCCTTGTATCTCACGAAAACTCTCTTGGGCTTCAATCCATGAAGTAAAAGCATTGTTATTTGCATTTGAAATTAGCGGTTTAAGTAAGACAGCTGTTTTTGAATTAATTTTAATAAAAACTACTTCAGTTTGATCAGTTACTTTACTCTTATATAAGTCAGGGGAAACGTACTGATTATTTGAAAAATTTGTTGAGCCCACCATTAAAAATAAAATTTCGTTATCTACCTCTACAGCAAACATTTTAGAATGATCACTATGATTATAATGATCTTTAACCTTATATTGTTGTTTAACAAGTTCATCATGTACATCATCAAAATTATATCCCTTATAAGAATTAACAAGATGAATGTCTAATAATTTTTTATAGTTGCTAAGTCCTTTAAAAGTACTGTCAATTAAAGTTTTTACAGTATCATTAACACTATTTTTATAAAGATGACCCCAACATCCTCCATAAATATAAATATCTATTTTAAAGGTAGAATTTTTTTTATATACAAATGGGATTAGTGATATAAGCATAGCATTAATATAACTCGACAAATAACCTCGATTGTAGGGAAACTTAGATTTTCTAATTAGTTGAACCACATATTTCGACAAATTAAACACTTCTTAAGTAATGTTAGTATTTTTATTTAGATATCAAAATGCTTTTTATTTTCTTCCCATTTTTTCTTCAACATAGAACGGGTATTTTCAACGAGTTTGTTTCTTTTATCCACCATTTCTTTTCTCCTTGAATAAATAACTTTTCTTTTGTTAAAAAAATCATCATCTTTTTGTTTTTTGCTAGAATCAGAACAATATATTCTTTTAAAATCGGTTAATTGGTCTAAACATAAATCATTTAATTCCTCCAATAATTGCAAAAAGGAATCATGTTCATTTTTGTTAAGTATTTTCAGTTTTATAATACTCTCTTTTTCGGAAAGTCTAAAACGTAAATCACGTGAAAAATCCATATTTTTTTGATAATTATCATCAGGAAAAGCAAAAATATTATTTATTTCATCCACAATTCCCAAATAAGAAGAAACATCATTTTCGATACCATTTAACCATGTAATTCGGTTATCAGATAATATCTTATCTTTTTGCAAATTTAGATTCTTTATTAGAGAAAAATAAGTAACTATTACCAATGCCAAAGATGTAAAAGTAGAAAAAATAGTTGGTATATAAGATATCCAATTCCCATTAATAGCTTTTACAATATTGTTAATGTCTGTTGGTGAAATATTTCCAGTTAAAAACTTCATAGACATTCTCCTATAAATTTAATATCAATTAATATTTTCCATAAATAAATTAAATTTTACCGAAAATTATAATGATGCGGTTCGTTTTTAATCACATGGCTAACGTGATCAACCGTTAACACAATAATACTTAAAATATGCGGATCGTCTAAAGTATAACTAACGTACTTTCCCTGTTTGCTAAATGAAATCAATTGGTGCTCACGTAAAATCGCTAACTGATGAGAAACCACTGACTGGGCTAAACCCAATTTATCAGCAATTTCGTTCACTGTCATAGCGTTTGATTCTAACAAATAAAGTAGTTTAACCCGCGTTGGATTACTTAATACCTTATAAATTTTAGTCGTTTCTGCTAGTAATTCATCATCAAAATCATTTTTCAAAATTTATCACCCTAAAAAAGTTTAATTAAATGTTCAATCAAACCACTGTCAAACAACACGTAAATTCCAATTAAAACATAACAAATTTTCATTAAGATTTCCCCGTGTTTTTCAATTAGGCCTTGAACAAAGTGGTTACTTTCAACTGCTTTAGCTAATAAAACAATCAATATGGTTAATCCTATCAGATATAAACTAGCTTCGCCAAAATCAAACCAACTTTTTCCAATTAAAATGGGAACAAAGATTGAAAGGACACAACCGGTACAAACTGACAAATAAGTCACAAAGACAGCGTAAATGGCAGATTTTTTACCATTTTTACCAGCAGTATCATCGTCATCATCATCTTTAAAAGCCATGTAAATTGGCAATAATCCTAAGATTCCTAAAATCCACTCGGGAAGGAATTTTTCTAAAATATCCCCCACTAAAAAGCCAACTAGTAATAAAGCGAAAACGGCCAAAGCGTAGCCAATCATGACCTTAATCAATGAGTATTGTTTCAACAGGAAAATCAACATAATAAAAAAGTCGATGTTAATTGCGATAAAAGTTAAAGTTAAAACGGAAAAATTCATTTTTGGTTCTCCTTATATATGTTATATGTTGAATATAACATATATAAGGAATAAATAAAGCAGAAACCAAAATTTCTGCTTTAAAATTTAAAAGTCTTTGTCATCCGGATTAAGCGGTTTAATCTCGTAAACCGTTGGCTTCGGCCGATTTACCACTTCCCGTTGTACTAAATAATCATCAATTTTTTTGTAAATAAAGAGTGGTGAAATTTCTTGCACAACATCACTAAACTCTAAGCCAAACCAATTAATGGGTGACGCCGTCAAGTTTTGCATGTAAATTCGTTCCCGAATCATATGCCGATCAAGCGGTTTAATGTTGCTATTAAAGGCCAAGTCATTCGGCATTTCTTTAATGATGACAAACCGAAAGTTTCCAATTTTACGCCCTTTTTCCGTCGTATATTTCGGAACTTGATTTTGTAAAATCCCCTGTTGCAATAAATTATCTACAATTTGATGTAAATAAATACTAATATGCTGGTTTTTCTTAAATCCTAGATAAAGTTGGACGTTGACCATGTTATCGGTTCCCATCATGTCAACGGTATAGTTACTTTCGTAAGGGACATCCGTTTCGTTAACCGATACAAACCAATACACTTGAGCACGTTTTGGATCTTCATCCAAAATCGAATACATTACGTTTCGTTTAATCTGATAACCATTGTGCATTTTGGTCATATACACCAAATTGGTTGCATACATCGGAATACTTTCGTCTTCACTCAAAGATTCTAGTTGATCACGATATTGCGTCACATCAATGTATTCACTTTCTTGATCATAATGTTCTCGGGCTTTGTTACCAAAGTACCATACCCACATCACATACAAAATAATCATCATGATAAAAAGCGTTACATACCCACCGTGGACAAATTTTACCATACTGGCCAAGAAGAAGACCACTTCAATTGACCCAAAGAAAAGCACGACGGGGATTGCAACTTTACGTCCATAACGGTCCTTCATGTATTCGCCTAGTAAAATGGTGGTCATTAACATTGTTACCGTAATGGCTAAACCATAAGCGGCTTCCATTTTTTCAGAACTCCCGAAGTACCAGACGACACTTAACGTAATCGCACACAAAAGCCAGTTAACCATCGGCACGTAGATTTGGCTTTTCGTATTTCCCGT
Organism: Fructilactobacillus frigidiflavus; assembly: GCF_044054575.1. GTDB lineage: Bacteria > Bacillota > Bacilli > Lactobacillales > Lactobacillaceae > Fructilactobacillus > Fructilactobacillus frigidiflavus. The sequence continues at coordinate 693,465 of NZ_CP168716.1, read as the reverse complement.
GTGTTTAATAATCATCCGGGGCAATAATTTAAGCCCGATTGCTTCGGAAACTAAGGTAAATGATCCCGTAATCAAAGCTTGCGATGCAATAATCGCCGCTAGCGTCGCAATCACGGTTCCAAAAATTAACCACGAATTGGGAAGCATCCCATAAAACGGATTAATTGAAGTAAAATCTGCGGCAAACTGCTTACTTTGGTAGTGAGTGATAATCCAAGCGCCTTGCCCGAGATAGTTCAAGGTCAAAGCCGTATAAACGATGGGCCAAGTCATGCGGATGTTACCGCGACCAACGTGTCCCATATCAGAATACAAAGCTTCGGCCCCGGTCGTTGCCAAAAAGACACTCCCTAAGATAAAAATTCCGGCTTTATTGGTCGGACTAAAGAGAGTTTCTAAAGCTTTTAGCGGGTTCAAAGCCTGGATAATTTGCGGATAGCTAAAAATGTTAATGATTCCAAAAATGCCTAAAAAAACAAACCACAGCGTCATAATTGGGCCTAATAAGCGGCCAATTACAGCGGTGCCAAAATGTTGAGACATAAACACCAAGATTAAAATAACGGTCGTAATCAGTAAAACCGTGTGCTGATTGATTCCAAAATTTTGATTTTTGAGCCCTTCGACAGCAGAGGTCACCGTCACAGCGGGAGTTAGCGTTCCGTCGGCTAAAATAGAAGCTCCACCCACTAAAGCTGGAATAATCAACCACTTGGCGTTCTTTTTGACTAAGGCATACAGTGAAAAAATCCCACCCTCACCGTGGTTATCAGCGTTCATCGCTAAAATAACGTACTTAAAAGTGGTAATAATCATCAATGTCCAAAAAATTAATGAAATTGCCCCAGTTACATACGCCGGAGTCAGATTGAGTGGTGATTTGGCATCATTAATAATCGCATTCATAACGTACAGTGGCGATGTTCCAATGTCACCATACACAATTCCAATGGCAATAATCATGCCTGCAAGTGAAATTTTATTTGTATTTTTCAAGTTTTCTCCTAAATCTCTTGGTTTTCCCATTCTGCTTTAAATCGTTCCACGAATTCTTTTGCTACTTCAAAGCGATGTTGCGCAACCCGTTTTCCCGTTTCGGTATTAAACCGTTTAATCACTTCGTTCATCCGTACTTCATAGTGATTAATGGTGGCACGTGGCTTGCGATATTCAGCTTTCGTATGACTAACTTGGGTTTCGGTTGGATCATACATCGGATACTGATGTACCCCACCAAAGGAAAATAGGCGGGCAATCCCCAAGGCACCTAACGCATCGAGGCGGTCGGCATCTTGCACAATCTGCCCTTCCATTGACAAGTCATAGTGCTGTTCTAAATTGGCAGAAAACGACATGTGATCGATGATATAGAGGATCTCACCAATTTCTGCAGTTGCATAACCTAACTTAAGCAAAAATTGGCGCGTCGCTAGTTTGCGTTCTGCCGGCTGGTCTGTCAGTTTATCGTCAAACACATCATGTAAATAGGCCGTCGTTAAGACTACGTCCGCATTCGCAGTTTCATTTTGCAAAAGATACTTGGCATTATTAACCACCCGTTGCACATGATCAAAGCCGTGGCCCGTTTGATCACCCATCATCATTTGATACGCATAATTATGAATTTCATCAATTCGTTTAGTCATCAAGATCACCTTTAAAACAATCCTAGAGTTCGTTCCATTCTGATTTGAATTCTTCCACAAAGCGTTGCATGTAGACTTTCCGTTCGTAAGCAATGGTTTTAGCTGTCCGCGTATTCATTTCATCCGCAATTTTAAAGAGCTTTTCGTAAAAATGATTAATTGTAGTGCTTTCATCGCGATAATTATCCCGCGTCATTTTTCGGCGTGGTCTAATTTTGGGGTCATACATCTTATTTCCATGTACGGCACCATAGGCAAAGGTACGCGCAATTCCAATGGCCCCAATTGCATCTAAACGATCGGCATCTTGGACAATCTGTCCTTCTTTAGATAGTTCCTGATGCTCTTCTAAGTTATCCGCAAACGACATGTGTTCGATAATCGCAAAGACCTGTTCAATTTCAGCCTCAGAATAACCAAACTCAACTAATTTTTGTCGTACATCTGCTTTACGGCCAGCCACATCATCAGTTAATTTATCGTCGAAAACGTCATGCAGATAGGCCGCCGTTAACACAATTTCTCCATTAGCTGGTTCTGAGGTTAATAATTTTAACGCCATGTTAATGACCCGATCAATATGATCAAAGCCATGACCAGAGTAATCGCCTGCCATCATTTTTTGGGAATATTCCCGAACTTGAGTTAATTTTTCGTTCATAATTTCGTACCCTTTTCATTGATTTATTTAACCTTCATTTTAGGCCACAAAAAAGCATCCGTAAACCGTACGGATGCTTTTTTAAACTTTATTTTTTCCCAATAAAAGGAATTTTCCAGTTGTACTTACCACAAAGTTTAATCATGGCTGGAACAAAAATCAAACGAACTAGGAAAGCATCGAAGAAGACTCCAAAGGCTAACACAATTCCAATTGATTTAATGGTTGGATCAGTCTGGATAATGAAACTTCCAAAGACTGCAATCATGATAATTGCAGCTGTAACAATTACCGGACCACTTTTCTTCAACCCAATTCGAACCGCTTGATTGTTATCACCGGTCTTTTGGTATTCTTCATGAATTCGTGAAACCATGAAAACTTCATAATCCATAGATAGACCAAACAGAATTCCGATGGCAATCACGGGCAAGAATGCTAAGACGGGTGCACTAGTTTGAATGTTTAAAAGTGAATTCATGAAACCATCTTGAACCACTAAGGTCGTCAAACCAAAAGCGGCCATTAACGACATACCGAAACCAACCATCGCAAACAACGGAATCAAGACTGAGCGGAAAACCACCATTAATAGAATAAAGGCTAACAACATCACTAACCCAACTAATTCAGGAATAGCAGCATTTAATTTCTTAGAAATATCGATGTTAACGGCATTTGAGCCAGTTAAGATAATCTTAGTGTGGTCACGATGTTGATATTGTTTACTCAAAGTATTGATGTGGTTAGCAAGTTCTTCCGTTTTAGCTGATTGAGAACCAGTCTTTGGTACCACAATAAACATTGCATATTTGCCATCTTGACTAATTTGGACTGGTGAAAGTACTTCTTTAGCTAACTTGGCCTTAGTTTGGGCTTGATAATCAGCTGTGGCTTTTTTCACTACTGCTTGTTGTTGAGCAGCATCCATCGTTGGATTTTTTGTCATCGCCGTCATGACTTGTTGTTTAACATAGGCTTCCCCTTGTTCCTTAGTTTGGGCTTGGAAAGTAGGGGTTTGATATGATTTTAATTTAGCTTCATCAGGTAAACCAACTAAATTATGCACATTTTTCATATGACTCACTTTATCAACAATCTGATTAGCCATTTTTTGTTTCTCAGCAGTTGAGGCATGTTGATTAAGTTTAATGACCCCAATCAACTGTGAATTAACGCCATCACCAAATTTATCAGTTAACATGTCATAGGCTTGACGTTTCGTGTTATTTTGCGCTAATTGACCATCAAAGGGCATTCCAAGTCGCATATGGGTTGCCGGAGTTGCAAAACCCGCTAACACGATTACTGCTAGCAAAATTGAAAGGACTGGATGACCAATAATCGTTTTGGTAAATAAGTTATCTTTTTTCGCTTTACCTGGTTTATCATCACGGCTAGGCGTTATAAACCGACTTCCTAGTGAAATTAAGGCAGGCAATAAAGTAAGTGCTGAAAGAATCGCAAAGAACACACTAACTGCTGCGGCAAGTCCCATTTGGGTTAAGAAAGCAATGCCAACCACGCTCAAACCAGCAACTGCAATCATAACCGTTACTCCAGCAAACAAGACGGAAGCTCCAGCACTTTCAAGTGTAGCACCCATAGCTACGGCTTTACTGTCCGTTTTACCCAATTCATTCCGATAACGATGAACAATGAATAAAGCGTAATCAATTCCAACTGCCAAACTAAGCATAATAGATAAAGTTTTAGCAACGTCGGTCACAGCGAAAAAGTTAGTGCCAATTACAATCGTTAATAATCCAGTTATTAATCCAACAATGGCACTCACAATTGGGAGTCCCGCTGAAACAAATGAACGGAAAAGAATTAGCAAGAGGATAAAGCCGATTGCAATTCCAATAATTTCTGATGTAGCACCTAATTCAATCTTGCTAACATTAACCGTTCCGTCGTAAGCCACCTTCATGTGATCATTTTTAAGCTGATTAAATTGCTTTTCAATATCATTAATCGCACTGTCGGGAACTAAACGAGCCCCTTTTTTAAAGGTAATGTTAATGTAAGCAGTCGTTTTATCTTTACTAACTGTTTGGGTTTCGTAAGGATTTTGAACGCTTTTAATTCCATCTCGGTGCTTAATAGCATTAATTTTCTTTTCGAGCTGAGCTTGCGATTTAGCAGAAGTTAAATCACCATGTGGCTCTTGGACAACCACCTTCATGGTTCCTACACTTAAATCCTGATGAAATTCCTTTTTAATTGTACTTTGAATATCTGTCGATGGAATCCCAGAAATCTTCAAATTTTGATTAAAATTAGCTCCCATGCTTCCAGCAAATCCAATAATTGCTCCAAGCATTACTACCCAGGCTAAAATGGTTTTCCATTTATTCTTGAAAATCCATTGTCCGAGTTGATTTAAAAATTTTTTCATTTTTTATCCCCCTTTTTAAACTGTATGTTTCTAATCATAATAAAAAAAGTAAAAAAATAAATGGATAAATATGTTACAATGCACATTAAATCAACACTGCAAAGGAAGTGTCTATAAATGACCGATCTAAGAAAAGAAAGAACTAATTTATTGATTCTTAGTAGCTTCAATCAATTACTCACGGAAAAACCATTTACTAAAATCACTGTTGCTGAAATTGTTAAGCGAGCCATGATCCATCGCAATACTTTTTATCAACACTTCGAAGATAAATACGATTTATTAAAAAAATACATTGAAAGAATGGTTAATGAGTTTGACTTTACTAAGGCTAATTTTAAAGAAAAACCATTCTTCGCGATTCATCAATTGTTTTTAGAAAATCATCTAGCAGTCGTTAATCGACAAGAAAATGATGCTAATTTTCGTGAAACGGTCAGTCATGCCTTTTTAAATTCGATTATCAAAAAAGCTCAAACCGAAGAAATTTTTTGGATAATCGGTAAAGTCGTCGCTATTTTTGTGTGGAATGAAAGTAATGGAAATCCTTATGACATGTTGCACGATTACCAAAAACTTGATCAATTTTTCCAAAGAGATACTTTTAAAGTTTAAAAAACTAAAAAATCATAATTCCAGCGTTGAACTGGAATTATGATTTTTTGATTACTTGAATTAAATGAAAGCTAAAATTTCCATTAGAATTGGAACAACTACCACAAACAAAACGGTACTAGTAACTACCACGTTAGTTGCATAAGCAACATCACCATGCGCACGACCAACTAAAATTGGAAGGACTGCTAAACCAGGTGCAGCTGCTTGAATCACAAAGGTACTGGTTTCCATAGTTGGAATCTTTGCACCCGTGTGCATAAAGAACATTAAAACAGAAAGCATAATGGCTGGTGCAATCACAAATCTAGCAATTAAAGCAAGCACTGAATCGCGGTCAAAGTGAATTGATTTCAATCCAGCATCCGCTAAAATAATTCCAATATAGATTAATGACAACGGCGTAACTAATCCCCCGACCATTTCAAAAGTATTTCCTAACATTGGAAAGCCTTGGGGTTGCACGATAAAGGTAATTGGTAAACCTAAAACTAGCCAGACCAAGGCTACAATGAACCCGATTAAGGGAGCTGGTAATAATTTTTTCCAATTAAAACTTTCACCACTTTTTTCCCCCTTAGTCTTCGTAGGATCATCGGCCGAGATGAAGAAGATTCCAATGGCCCAAGTGGAAATTGTGTTCATCAAGTAGTAAATCAAGAAAAATGGTAAAGCTTGATCACCAAAAAGAGCCAAATTTAATGGCATTCCAATAAAAATCGTATTGGCATTGACTGCCATATTAATAAAGGTTCCACGACGCCCTTTTCTAATTTTGAAAACTTTAACTAAGGTAATGGCAATTACATATCCAAGGAAGAAGCTCAAAAATACATAGAGTAGACTACTTGATAAACTAATTAATTTATTTCGGTTTAATTTGGTTACCACTGACATAAAAATCGAAACTGGTAACGCAATGTTCATAATAATGAAAGAAATGTTGCCTTTAAACGTATCACCAAGGCGGCCCGAATTCCGCAGCCAAAAACCTAAAGCAATCACTAAAACAATTTCTCCCACGCTTGATAGTGAGGTTAAGAATGCTGTCATCTAAAATTTATCTCCTAATTTTTCTATAAAAACAAAAAACGTCCGTATGTAACTACGAACGATTTTTGCATAACCTTAAACTTATTTAACTTCTTTGTAAACTGGGTACCATTTTTCTGCTTCAACTGCAGCTTTAACGTCGGTAATCGTTTCACGAGTAATACCTTCGTCAACAGCAGTTTGGGCAACAGAGTTAGCAACTGTTTGTGAGAATTCAGTTAATTGGTCAACTGGTGGCAAGATTGCAGCACCTGGTTGACTTGGATCAACAATTCCACCCAATGAGTGAGCAGCAGCTGAAATCATCTTGTCACTTAACTTAGTAGCAGTGGCAGCAATTGCACCTAAACCGATACCAGGGTAAACAAGCGCATTGTTAGCTTGACCGATTTCGTAAGTAACCCCGTTGTATTCAACCGGAGCACTTGGAACACCAGTAGCAACTAAAGCACGACCATCTGACCACTTAATTACATCAGCAGCAGTAGCTTCAGCTAATTTAGTTGGGTTTGAGATTGGCATTACGATTGGGCGTTTAGTGTGAGCAGCCATTTCTTTAATGACGTCTTCAGTGAAAGCACCGTGAACAGTTGAAGTACCAACCATGATTGTTGGGTGAACTGCTTTAACAACTGAAAGTAAATCAGTTAAGTCTTCTGAATTTTCAAATTCTGAACGACTTCTAGCAAATTCTTTTTGACCAGGAGTTAAGTCAGGCATGTCGTCGAATAATAGACCTTGTTTATCAACCATGTAGAAACGTTTTTTAGCTTCTGCTTCTGATAAACCTTCTTGAACCATTTCTTCAGCAACCCGTTGTGCAATCCCAACACCGGCAGTACCAGCACCGAAACAAAGATATTTTTGGTCAACCATTTTTTCGCCAGAAATGTTAAGTCCACCTAAAACTCCAGCTAATACGATAATTCCAGTACCTTGAATATCATCATTAAATACTAAGTACTTGTCTTTGTATTTGTCTAAGATGTTGGCAGCGTTAGCACGACCAAAGTCTTCAAAGTGAAGGTAAAGGTTAGGGAATAAATCTTCGGCTTCAGTCACAAATTTGTCAACGAAGTCGTAGTATTTTTCTGAGTAATCACGTTCTTGACCAAGTCCCAAGTATAATGGGTCTTCAAGTAATTCTTTTCTAGTAGTACCAGCATCAATCACAACGGGAAGGACTTCTGAAGGATCAATTCCAGCAGCAGCACTATAAACCATTAACTTACCAACTGGGATATCAATTCCTTGAGTTCCCCAGTCACCAATTCCAAGAATTCCTTCCCCATCAGTTACAACTAATAACTTGATGTTACGGCCTTCAGCGGCATTGATTAAGCTTTGACGGATGGTTTCTTGATCATCTTGATTGATTGATAAGAAAGCAGCGTTTTGTGGGTTTACGTACATCCGGCTGTAGTTTTCAATTGAGTCAGCGATGGTTGGATCGTAAACGATTGGCATGAATTCACTAACGTGTTCAGCAAAAGTTGCGTAGAAAAGCACGCGGTTTTCGTTGAAAATACTCATTAAGTAAACTCGTTTTTCTAAATCATTGCTCTTAGTTAAGTATTCTTTATATACTCGAGCAGTTTGTTGTTCCAAAGTTTGTACTCGTGGAGGTAACATTCCTTGGAGGTTTAAGGTCTTACGTTCTTCTTCAGTAAATGCAGTTCCCTTGTTTAAAAAGGGATTGTTTACAATTTCTTGTCCTCTTGACATAAATAAGACTCCTTTTTGTAGTATTATTGATTAATAAACTACCTGTATATTAATTCACAGAGAAAATAATTGTCAAATACCCAATTTACATAAATAGCATTTATATGAGGTGATTCTATCAAATTACAAGACTTAATCTACTTTAATAAACTGGTTGAACTCAAGAGTTACACGACGGTCTCAGAATATTTTGGGGTTAGTCAACCCACCATTTCGATGGCCATTCAACGCCTCGAAAAAGAGTTCAACGTTGAACTTATTAACCGAAATCAAGCCCATCACAAGATTAAAATCAGTCCCCACGGTAAAATTTTACATAAACACACGGAAATTATTAATCGAGAAGTCGAAGAATTAAAGGAAAATATGCACCATAATTTTAAGGAACCGATCCGCTTTGGTCTTCCGCCAATTATTGGAAACTATTATTTCCCAAGCTTAGCTCTCGAACTTAGTCAGGCTAACATCTTGGATGATTTAGATAATATCGAAGCTGGTTCTGGTCGTTTACTTGATCAACTTCGTTCAGGTGAAATTGACATTGCCTTACTTGGTTCCAATGAACCGATTCAAAGTCATGCCATCAAGTCAAAATTACTAACGAAGAGTAACTTTAAAATCATCGTTTCCCCTGCTTCACCATTGGCTAAATTAGCTAAGGTTAAAGTTAAAGATTTGAACAACGCTAATTTTATCTCCCTGTCTGATGACTTCATTCATCACAATACTTTCAATAAACTTTGTAACGAACACAGTATCAAAGTTCATGTCCGTTACCGCACGCAAGACGTGGAGCTCTTAAAGCAGTTAGTTTCCGAAAATATTGGAATTTCTTTTCTAACGGAACAAGCAATTAATCCCAAAGATAACCTAATTGCCATTCCGATTGATGATGACGATTTAGATCAATTCTACGTGTCCCTTACCTATCGGAAAACCCACGTTCTATCACCCAAAGAACATCAATTAATCGAAGTTTCAACTAATTCCATTGCAAAATAAAAAGCACATCGCCTTTTGACGATGTGCTTTTCTGATTGCTTAAACTTCTTTATCTGTTTCGGTTTCCACGCCCACACCATCGTATTCTTCAAGAATCATCTTCTTAAGATCAGCGAAAAGTGGTTCTTTAGGGTTAGCAGTTGTACATTGGTCAGCGTAAGCTAATTCAGCTAAGTGAGTTGCAGCGGCTTCTAAGTCAGCTTTGTTAACTCCTTGAGCCTTCAAGCTTAAAGTTACTCCAACTGAGTGAGCTAATTCGATAAACTTGTGAACCAAAGCTTCTTTGAGTTCTTCGTTAGTTGAACCTGGTAAGCCAAGGTAACGAGCAATTTCGGCATAGTCTTGATCAGCCCGGAATGATTCGTACTTAGGCCAAGTAGCAATCTTCTTAGGTTTTTCAAAGTTGTAACGAATTACATGTGGCAAGGTAATTGCAATTGCGATACCGTGAGTAATTCCAAATTGTCCTCCGAGTTTGTGGGCAATTGAGTGCGTAATTCCTAAGAAGGCATTGGCAAAGGCCATTCCGGCAATCGTTGAAGCAGTGTGCATCTTGTCACGAGCTTCCATGTTGCCATTGTAAGAATCAGTCAAGTTTTCAAAAATCATCTTGATGGCTTGTAATGACAATGGACGAGTGTAATCAGATGCCATAACTGAGACGTATGATTCAATGGCATGAGTCAAGGCATCAAGTCCTGATGCAGCAATGGTTTGCTTTGGTACCGTAGCCACGAATTGAGGGTCAATGATGGCAACATCAGGGGTCAAAGCGTAATCAGCTAATGGGTACTTGATGTGTAATTTAGAATCAGTAATAACTGAGAATGGAGTTACTTCTGATCCAGTACCTGAAGTACTTGGGATAGCTACCATTTGTGATTTACTTGGTTTTTCAAAGCGGTAAGCCCGTTTTCTGATATCCAAGAATTTTTGTTTTGCACCGAAGAAATCAGTTTCTGGGTTTTCGTAAATTAACCACATCATCTTAGCGGCATCAAGTGGTGAACCACCACCTAAAGCAATGATGGTATCTGGTTTAAAGCCACGCATTTGCACAACCCCTGCGTTAACTGTATCAGTCGTTGGTTCGTCGTGAATATCATCAAAGATGTAGTATTGCACGCCATCGGGACGAGCATTTAATTCATCTAAAACTTTGTCAACGTAGTGGTATTTAACCATTGAAGGGCTAGTAACGATGAAGGCCTTCTTGATGTTTGGCATGTCTTTAAGGTAACGAACTGAATTCTTTTCGAAGTAAATCTTAGGTAATTTAATCCATTGCATATTATTTCTTCTCTTTGCGATTGTCTTAATGTTCAATAAGTCGTAGTCAGTAACGTTATGTGAGATGGAGTTGTTACCCCATGATCCAGTCCCTAACGTTAGTGAAGGAGTCATGTTGTTGTAAAGGTTACCAACTCCACCTAAACCAGCTGGTGAGTTAACCAAGACCCGTGATGCTTTAACGGCCACCCCGAAGTCAACGGCTAATTGGTCATCTCTAGTTTGGATTGCAGCCGTATGACCTAAACCACCATAGTTCAATAATTTAGCAACAATTTCAAAGGCATCTTTGTGATCTTTTGATTTGTAAACTGAAATTACCGGAGAAAGTTTTTCACCAGACATTGGGTATTTAGGACCAATTCCAGTCATTTCAACGGCAAGAACTTGGGTGTCCTTAGGAATCTTAATGCCAGCCATATCAGCAATTTGTTGAGCAGTTGCTCCAGCGATTGGGCCTTTCACGCTCAAACGAGTGCTGTCAAACATGGCATCCGTTAATTTTTGTTTTTCATTGTCAGGAATAAAGTAAACCCGGTTAAGGGAAAGTTGTTCTTTAACATCATCATAGATAGAAGCATCAATGACCGCACTGTTTTCAGTGGCACAAATCATCCCGTTATCAAAAGTTTTTGATAAAACTAAATCATTAACGGCACGTGGGATGTTAGCTGTTTCTTCAATATAAACAGGACCATTACCAGGACCAACACCTAAGGCTGGTTTACCAGTTGAGTAGGCAGCTTTAACTAGTCCAGGACCCCCAGTTGCTAAGGTACATGCAACACCAGGGTTTTGAATCAAAGCGTTCGTTGCTTCACGGCTTGGTTCAGTAATCCATTGAATGGCGTCTTTAGGAGCACCAGCAGCAATCGCAGCATCACGCATAATTTGAGCAGCTTTAATTGATGATTGAAGTGCTTGAGGATGCAAACTAAAGATAATTGCATTTCTCGTTTTCATAGAAATAATTGATTTGAATAAAGTCGTTGAAGTTGGGTTAGTTACGGGAGTAATTCCAGCTAACACACCTAGTGGTTCAGCAACTTTGATTAAGTCTTCTTCTGAGTTTTCCTCAATGACACCAACGGTCTTGTCATTGCGAATGTTATTCCAAATTTCTTCAGTAGCAAATAAGTTTTTAATTGCTTTATCTTCGGCGACTCCACGACCAGTTTCTTTAAAGGCCATTTCACCGAGCATTTGATGTGCATTTACTCCGGCAATTACCATTGCGTGAGTAATGTGATCAACTTTTTCTTGATCAAAATTACTCATTTCGTCTAAGGCAACATGTGCTTTGGCAACCATATCATCGATATTTTTCTTGATTGCTTCAACATTTGGTTGTTTCTTTTCTACCATCTTAATCACCCTCCGGTTCATAAACGTTTAATTGTTATTCATTTCACAAGTTCATAATATCACACTCTTTTTAATTTGCCAAACATTTGTTTCAAAAACTTTATAAATGCTGTTTTAATGGGATATTAAAGATATTTATATCCATTATAAAGCCATTGTTCAAAACGTAACATAATCAAACAATAAAACAGCCAACTTCTGTTTTTACGCAGAAATTGGCTGGTGTTAAATTTATAATTTCATTTCAGCAATCTTTTTAAAATCATTTTCTGATAAGCAACCTTTTTTACCATCTGGCACAATGAATTTTAAATTAGAAGGAACTTCAGATTCTTTGACCGCAAAAGCATCATTGTCAGCATTAATCACTAAATCATTCGGATGTTCGTTAGCATATTTGATTAAATCAGGAAGCTTATTCCAATTAGCATCTGAACTATTCGTAAATGATAAATAATCATCCGTTTTAAAGCCCATTTCTTTAGCGATAATTGAGGCCACGTAGCATTTTCGATGAGTGGCCCACACAATCGAATTTTCTGGTTGTTGCGCAAACGCTTTTAAATGATCCACTACATATTGCGGAGCCGCTATCTGGACCCCCATTTCATCAACTTTTACAGCATCCTTACCTTTATAAGCTAAAGGACACAAGGTATCATCAATGTCTAAAAGTAATATTTTCATTTAGTTAATTCCTTTTTTGCCTTCATTTTCCTACCACTGTAAAAATAATTAACCACTCGTTGAATCAGTAAGAAAACCGGATTAATCGTTAAAATCAACAATAATCCAATCCCCCCAACTTGCCAGGTAAAGAAGTTCGTTAAATAGAAAAACTTCCCAAAGATAATAAATAACCCCATGAATAAAACGATACTACCAGACACAATTAGAGTCTTGTAACGATTCAAAGGTCGACTAACCAGTAATAAAGCTTGCCAACTAATTAATCCGGTTAGTAACACGTTCAGCGTATCAGTTGTGGCAACTTGAAAGCCTAATAAATTGCCAATTCCACCAATTAATAGAATATATAAAACCACACAGATCGCTGACGGGAGCGCAATTTCGACAATTCCCGTGAAGAAGCGGTTCTTAATTGGATGAAATTCTGGAGCTAAAGCTAGTAAGAAGGAAGGAACTCCGACCATCAAACTATTAATTGGCGTGAGTTGGATTGGTTGAAAAGGATAACTTTTGGCCATGAAAATAAAAATCAAACTTAGCATAATCGAAAACATCGTCTTTACCAAATACAAAGCAGCGATGTTATCAATATTGTTAATCACTCTCCGCCCCTCGTTCAAAATATTAATTAAGGCAGAAAAATTAGAATTAACTAGCACGAAATCAGCAATACTTTTCGTACTCTCATTTCCGGATGCCATTGCAATACCACAGTTTGCCTGGCGTAAGGCCAAAATATCGTTAACTCCGTCACCAGTCATTGCTACGGTATGACCGTTATCCTGTAAAGCTTTCACTAACCGTTCTTTTTGCTCGGGTTTAACGCGTCCAAAAACGGTCGTGTTAGCGACTAAAGCATGGTAATCCGCATCATCCGCAACTGTGGTCATATCAACTAATTGTTCAGCGTGCTCAATTCCAGTACGTTTGGCAATTGCGGCAACGGTCGTGGGGTCATCACCAGAAATCACTTTGACCTGCACCCCTTGATTAGCAAAATAAGCTAATGTTGCTGGAGCATCCGCTCTAATCACATCGGTAATCAAAATAAAAGCGACTAATTCCGTGCCAACTAACCCCTCACGACTCATTTGGTTGGCTTTAACTAAAGCTAAGACCCGATTTCCCTCCGCTGCAAAGTCATGGACTTGCTGCGTTTGTTGCCCATTTAAGTCTAATACGAATTGCGGCGCACCTAACACATAGTTGCCTTGTTCAAATTGAACTCCACTCCACTTTCGAGCCGATGAAAACGGCACAATTTGTTGCGCTTGATAAGGGTGCTTTGGAAAAGCCACTTTCAGTGCTTCGGCGGTTTCGTTGATATCGTCAATTTCTTTAATTAATGAACCTAACAGATTACTAACTGCCGCTTGAGTTTGTCCCGGTGCTAAAACTAAATCCTTGAACTGTAAATTCCCGTTAGTTATCGTGCCAGTTTTATCCAAACACAACGTATCGACTCGAGCTAAGGTTTCAATGGAAGCCAAATCTCTGACTAACACTTGCTTTCGGGCTAGATGATAAGCCGAAATTGCTAACGTAACGGAAGAAAGTAAAATTAACCCTTCTGGAATCATTCCAATCATGGCCGCCACGGTTCCTAAAATCGCATGATTGAACGAAACCCCGTGCCATAAACGGGATGCAAACAATAATAAACCAAGTGGAATGATAATCATCGTTAAAATTCTGATAATCCGTTTAATCAACTTTAATAAAACACTATTTTGTTTTTCCGTTTTACTAACTTTTTCGGTTAGCGAATTCACAAAAGTCGCTTTTCCAACTTTGGTAGCTCGCATGATGGCATGCCCACTGACGACAAAACTTCCCGAAATCAAAGCTTGTCCATCGGTTTTCACAATTACATCGGATTCTCCGGTAATTTGTGATTCATCAATTTCTAATTCTTGCGTTTCCTGCACTACCCCATCAACTGGAATTTGATCCCCTAATTGTAAGACAATTAAATCATCAAGCACCAGGTCTTCTGGAGCAATTTCAACTGATACTCCGTTGCGAATTACCGTAACTTTTGCCTCTGACAGCAAAGCCATCTTGTCAATTTGGCGTTTTGATCTGATTTCTTGGAAAATTCCAATCATGGTATTTATCGTGGCAATCAAGAGAAACAGCATGTTTTTATAGCTACCAGTTAGAAAAACCAACATGCCAAGCATAATATTAATTAAATTGAACAAAGTAAATGTATTTTCAAAAATAATTTGTTGAATACTTTTCGTTAATGATTTGGTTGCTGTATTCTTTTCCCCAGCAGCGACTCGGGACTGGACCTGAGCGGAAGTTAACCCAGTTAAATTTTGCTTCATTTTGCCACCCCTTTTGGTTTAATTATAGCTAAGCACCTTTTATTTTTCAGTGGTCATCCTTTAAATTAATCAAATTTTAGGATTATCTCTAATATTTTTGGAAAAAAACGTGTTATCTTCCATATTATGGTAAAATTAATAGACATAATGCTAAAATATAATTTTTAGCTCTAATTGATTACTATTTATTAAAATGAAAAGAGGAATGCTTTTTGGTTACTGGATCGATTTTTGTCGACTTAGTTATTATATTAGTGATGTTTTTCTTGGCAGGTTACTTTGTGGCCTGTGAATTTGCCTTGGTACAATCCCGTCCCACCGCTTTACAAGAAGAACTCGATGACGAGAACACAAGTGAAAAACGAAGAAAGAAAATCAAGCTTGAAATGAAGATGGTGACGAACCTTAACGAATACCTATCGACGACTCAAGTTGGGGTTTCCCTTGCCGGAATTATTTTAGGTTGGATTGGTGAATCTTTTGCCGTTGAAATCTTCGTTGATTTATTTGGTGCTTCTGGCATCGGGTTAAGCACCGCTGCTGCACACGGTTTTGGGGTTGTAATTGGGGTTTTGATTTTAACTTACTTAGAAGTGGTCTTTACCGAAATTTTACCCAAAAACCTTAGTATTGATATGCCCCTCAAGGTTTTAGCCGTGGTTAGCACCCCGCTTCACTACTTCCACGTTGTTTTCTATCCTTTCGTATGGTTATTGAACGTTTCTGCTGCTGGAGTCGTTAAACTACTCGGCCTTCCCGTAGCAAACGAAAACGACGAAGCCCTTTCCCAATCTGAAATTTTAAGTGTCTCAAAAGCGGCCGTTAAAAACGGTGACTTGGAAAAAGACGATTATCTTTACATGCGACGGGTCTTCGAATTAAATGATAAGACCGCTCGTGATGTTATGATTGACCGAACTCGTTTAAAAACGATTGACATTAACGCTACTGATGAAGAAGCAATTGAAAAATATTTAAACACCAAATTCAGTCGCCTTCCCGTTGTTAAGGATAACGATAAAGATGACATTTTGGGTTACGTTTATATTTATGATTTAATTCAACAAGCCCAAATTAATAACCAAAAACCAATTAAGAGTCTTATCCGAGAAATCAGTACGACCTCTGAAACGACCCCGATTGCCATGGTGCTCCAACAAATGATTAGTAACCATCAACCAATCGTCGTGGTAATTGATGAATATGGTGGTACGTCAGGGATTATTACGGATAAAGATATCTATGAAGAATTATTTGGAACAGTTCGTGACGAAATTGATCCCGTGAACCATGCCGCCATTTTCCGACAACCTAACGGAACCTACAAAATTGGCGGTAAGATGAATACCTATGACTTTGAAAAGTTATTTGATACTGATATCAAAGCCTTTGACGGCTCTGATATTGTAACGCTTTCTGGTTTCATCATCGAACACAATCCGCACATTAAAGTTGGCGACGTGGTCAAACTAGGTGACTTTGAATTTAAAGTGATAGCCTACGAAAATTCATTCATCGATTGGTTTGAAGTTAAAAAAATCGAGCCGAAACCCGAAGACGAGCAAGATGAATCCGATAAATAATCATAAAAAAACGAGGCTAATGCCTCGTTTTTTATTTAAGGAGAATAATAATGAACGCAATTAAAAAAATACCAGCGTGGCTGGGTTACACCATTTTGTTTGCTGTAATTACCTCGACTTTTGCTTTTATGTTTTCCCTAACGAACACTTCATTAATTTGGAGCTTTGATGGAATTGCCCAACATTATCCCATTTTAGTTAGTTTTCATGATCTCTTAGTTAACTTTATCCATCATCCTTCCCAAGGCTTAACGCACTGGTCCTGGGAAATTGGCCTGGGAGCTGATCAACTAACCAGCTTTTCTTACTATGTGGTCGGCGACTTATTTAACTATCTCATCGTGTTCTTTCCCAAAAGCCAAATTGAACAGGGATATGGTTTTTTAGTTTTACTTCGTCTTTATTGTGCCGGGCTAGCTTTTATTTTATATGCCAAACAATTTAACTTTAAAAAATATAGCCTCGTTATTAGTGCTTTGACTTATACCTTTGGAAGTTACGCTTTATACGCTGGTCTTCATCATGCGTTCTTCATTTTACCGTTGATTTTCTTTCCCCTTTTAGCACTCGGGATTGAAAAAATCATCCACAATCAATCGCCACTTTGGTTATTGTTAGCGACTCTGATTACCTTTTTAAGTAATTTTTACTTTGCGTACATTTTAGGCCTCGGCTGTATGATTTATGTCATCATTCGCTATTTTTCTGTCAGAAAAGCCCCTTGGTTTCACTGCAAAGCTAGTTTGCTAAAATTAATTGGCGCTATTCTGGGTGGGATTGGCTTATCCAGTGTTTTATTCGTGCCCACGATGCTCTATGCTTTCAAATCAACGCGGATTAAAAACGTCTTTGCCAACGGTTATTTAACCTACCCGACTAGTTATTATTTGAATCTTCCGGGTAAAATTCTCGGTCTCGGCGGAGCCTTTAATTTCTGGTTGTTAATTGGCATTAGCGGATTCAGCTTTTTAGCTGTCGTTTACACGTTTAGTCATTTCAAAAAATATGCGGCGCTTAAATGGGGCTTAATCGTGGCATTAATTGGTATCTTACTACCAGCCTTTAGCTCAGTCTTTAATGCCTTTGCTTCTCCCTCAAATCGCTGGACTTCCCTAATTTTGTTACCAATTGGCTTAGCAACTGCAGTCCTTGCAGATCAGATTACTAGCCTAACTAAACGCGATTTAATGATTTTTGCACTTAGTTCCCTCAGTTTAATCAGTTTAATTTGGCTTGGTAATGGGTTTATTTTTAAAGTTCGTCGCCATGATTTTAGTGAATATTTCTTATTATTCGTGTTACTAGGAATCTTATTTGCTGCCCAACTTTTCCACTGGAAACCACAAATTATCATTGGGAGCGTCTTAGCGTTAGTGACCCTCAATTTAATTTCCCTAGGAATTGGTTTTTACAGTCCTGATAGTAGTGGCTATGCCAAGGGGATGCTGAACCAAAAAATGGCGGCTGAATACACCAATAACTATTATGACGGTGCCAATCAATATGTAAAACCCAAGTTAAAAACCTATCGAACTACCATCGGACCTAAGTATCACTACTTCCCGGACGACCGGGATAGCTTTATCAACACGGACTTTTTCAACGCGGCTTCGAATCTTCCCATGATTTTAGGCACCCACGATATTGCATCTTATTTAACGGTGGAAAATGGTTACGTCGGTAAGTTAGAACGTCTCGTGCAAAATAATCAGTTTACCCAAAACGCTCCCGTCGCCCAAAATGACTACCGTTCTTCGCTTGAGAATTTGTTTGGCGTTAAATATATGTTCCTTCGTTCGGATAAAGCCGAAAAATCATTACCCTTTGGCTTTAAACTAGTTCGTGATCGCCAGCAACACCCTAAGTTATTCCAAAACGGGAGCCAAGTAGCCAGTGACCCCAATGCCCTTGGCACGGTTTTAGCCAAAAACCAAAACGCTTTACCTTTGCTGTACACGCAAACCAAATTAATTACTAATCACACCTTTAACCAATTATCAGCCAACGATAAAGAACAGGCTTTAATTCAAGCTGCTAATTTATCTAAGCCTGTCAAAGGCCTTCAGCAACTCAATTATCACAGTCAAACGAAGCGCTTAAAATATGCCGTTAACTTTGATACGACTGATTTATTGACGACTCAAGCTCAACTGGATCAATCTGATTTTGCGAAAAAAACGAACCAGTTGGCCTCGCCAAACGTGTACTACGCATCATCCGATAAAATTGCTGCAATCTTAAAACAAAACCAAAAAATTGAAACTGATTTAAAAACCAAAAATCAAACGGGACTACATTATTTAACCCGAGATGCCTTAGGCAAAGCAATTCCCACTTCCCTTACGATTGACCAACCACAGAAAACGAAGCATGCGGAATTATATTTGGAATTAGATGGAATTCAAGCCGATTACGATAATGATGATCAAATTAATGCAATTAAAAGTAATCGGAACGCCTTGAATAATCAGGCTGAAACTAAATTCGATCAGCTGAATTACTTCCGGAAAAACATTTCCACTTACAATAATGGTAGCTTTGTTTTAACGGCTGCCACTAAAGGCATGACGAACGCGGTGACGCAATTAGGAACCGATGAGTTATCGAATTACTTGCCTAAAAAGCAAGCGTTAATTAACCTAGGTTACTCAACTAAGGAACGTAAACAAATTACCCTTAAATATACTGGGGTCAATTCGCTACACTTTAAGCGTGCTCGAATTATTGCAGTACCGTTTGATAAAAACTACGAAGCCCAAATTAAGCAAGTACAGGCAAACGGTTTAACGCACATTAAGCAAGACCATAACCAAGTAACTGGGATTAGTCATAACGCTCATAAGTCAGTTTTGACCACTTCCATTCCCTATTCTAGTGGTTGGAAAATAATGATTGACGGAAAACCAGCTCCTACAAAAGTGGTTAACCAAGCCTTTGTCGGGGGAATCATTCCCGCTGGAACTCATCACATTAAATTAACTTACCAAACGCCTGGACTATTAATTGGGAAAATGATTAGCCTAGTTAGCTTACTAATCGTTTTAAGTATTAGCGGCATGACCTGGTATTTGAAAAAAATTAAAAAATAATTTTAAAGCGGCCTAATCCGATTAGGTCGCTTTTTGGCTACTTTTGTCCTTCAAACCCTACATGAAATTTTAGTTTTAAACGCGTAAAATAAGAGGGTACGACTGGGAGGCTATTATGAAATCAATCAAACTTATTTTTATCTCAAATACTGGAAACACCCGTAATTTTGCGGAAAATTTAGTAAACTATGCCCAAACACAACATCAAAATGACCCTGCTTTGCCATTAGTAACTGCAACGGAAATTAGTGAGCAAACAGACTTTGCCGATGAAACGGAACCATACTTTGCTTCCGTTCCGACCTACCTCTTTGGTGGTGATGGCACGGGTGATAACGTCATCGAAATCATGACGACCATTTTAGGCGAATATCTTGCTTATCACGATAACGCCCAACACTGCTTAGGGATTATCGGGAGCGGTAATAAGAATTTCAACGTGCAGTATTGCCTAACTGCAAAACGCTACGCCAAGCGTTTTAACGTGCCTTTCTTAGCTGACTATGAACTACGAGGAAACGATAAAGACATTAAACGAATCTATGCAGATATGGTTGCAAGAACTAAAGAAGTTACTCAATAAATCCAAAAAACCTTCTCACAAACTGACTGTGGGAAGGTTTTTGTTTGGACTTATTTATTTTTTAGCATTTCAATTTTTCGATTTTGCAAAGGTTGAACTTGTCGAGCGTTTGTTGGAAAATGCTCGGTAAACCAATTCATTTGTTCTTGACTAATGGTTAATTGATCACTAGAAACCACTAACCATTCAACGCCTGGTAGCAAAGGTGGCGTCGTTAACGAACCTAAATAATGGTAAACTTCACTACTCTGCGGAAGAGTTAGCTCTAATTTAGCAACTTTTTGTTCCACCAACTGCTGTACTAACGAACTAACTTGCCCGATTTTAAACAACAAAGCTAAAACTAAGACTTGTCCAATCGAACTTTCAAACACAAAATGAACTTCTACGGCCGCCGCTTGACCGTCAATTAAATGTTCCGCCGGATGGTGAAAATGGACTTGTTGAAATTGATACGGACGCTGCAAAATTTCAGCTGATCCATATCCTTTATATTTCAAGTTATTTCCTAAATTTTCAATTTTCGTGATCCGCAACGGCTGTTGAATGAAAAAAGTCAATGCTTCACTTTCCACTTCAACATCTGATTTTCGAAAATCAACGGGTGATTGCCAATAATCATTAACTGGTTGCCAATCCATTTGCTTATCATAATTTAACATTTTATTCATGGGTCAAATCTTTACCAAAGTATTTAAGGGAAAGCTTCTTAATGGTCCCGTCTTTTTGTTCGGCCTTAAGTGCTTTGTCCATTTCTTTAGTAAGTTTCGTTGATTTTTTGTTTAGCATTGGAGCAATTGGTTCAATCTTGATGTATTTATCAGGAATGACTTGGTAAGTTAAGTCGCTATCTTTGTGGCTCTTCTTCCAGTAGTTGAAGGCAGCTTCTGAATTCACGGCTCCATCCGCACGTCCTTGATTAATCATATCCATATCAGTTTGGAAATCTGGTGCAGCAACCACGTGGGCACCTAATTTTTCGGCAGTGGTCCAGTTTTCGGTACCAGTTCCGGCCGCAATTGTTTTACCTTTTAAGTTGTCCAACTTTAAACCAGGTTTAGAAATCAACACACTCTTGGAATAAATGTAAGGTGTAGCGTATCTAAATTGCTTCTTTCGCGCTGGATTAACCCACATATCGTTGAAAATTACGTCGTATTGGTTAGAACCTAAGCCAGCAATCAAGGAATCCCATCCAGTGGTCACAAACTTAGGTTTTAAACCCATTCTTTTCGCAGTTTCACGGGCTAACTCCACTTCAAATCCGGTTAATTTACCAGACTTATCCCGATAAGCATAAGGGGCATACGTTCCTTCCATCCCAATCGTTAAAGTTCCTGGAGTTTTGGTATCGGCTTGGTTACTTTTACTACCACAAGCCACTAATACCAACGCTGCCAAGCCAACTGTTAAAAGTAAACCTAATTTTTTCTTCATTTCTTTTCCCTCATCTAATAACCTTAGTTTTTTCACAAAAAAGAACCAGCCAAACTAAAACATTTTTTTAGTTTAACCAGTACTTTCTTTTTGTTAGTAATATTAAAACATTATTTAATTTTAATGTAAAGGAATGTTATCTATTTTCGGCCATATAAGTCTTGAGCGCGCGACCAGTAAATGATTCAAGATCGTTTTCTGAACCAGCTGGAGTCCCGCTATACAACACGTTTCCTCCGTAGATTCCTGCTCCCGGACCAATATCAATCAACCAATCGGCTTGACTAATCACGTCTAAATTATGTTCGACGATGATTAAACTATCCCCGCGTTTAACCATGTTGCGGAAAAGTTTAACTAACTTATCGGTATCTTTCATATGAAGTCCCGCAGTGGGTTCATCAAGGAAGTAAGTTTGTCCCTTTTCACCAAGAGTTTGGGCTAACCGAAGTCGTTGTAATTCCCCACCAGAAACAGTCGTTAAGGCTTGATCAAGTCCTAGGTAATCTAGGCCAACTTGACGCATCCGTGCTAACGGAGCTTCAATGTCGCGGTCCCCTAAGAAGAATTCTTGAGCTTGGGCCACTGACATTGCCAATACTTCAGCGATGTCTTTGCCGTGGTACTTGTAACTCAACGCTTCTTTACTGTACCGTTTTCCGCCACAGACTTCACAAACTTGCTTAACCGGATCCATGAACGCCATATCGGTAATCGTCACTCCTTTACCTTTACAACGCGGACAAGCTCCTTTTCCGTTATAACTAAAGAGTTGCGTAGAAACGTCGTTGGCTTTGGCAAATAACCGCCGAATTGGATTCAAGATATCCAAATAGGTAACTGGAGTTGAACGAATACTAATTCCCGCCGTCTTTTGGGTCAAATCAACGTAATTCCCGTTTAATTTATCCTTTAAAGCTTGAGACAAGGAAGATTTACCCGAACCTGCCACTCCAGAAAAGACCGTCATAATCCCCATTGGGACTTTAACGCTCACGTCATTTAAGTTATGCAAACTAACGTGTTCTAAATCGACAAACTGTTTGGGCGCGATAACTTTTCCAAAGGAGTGTTTTTTCCGAAGCCATTCCCCCGTTAAAGTATCAGAATTTTTGAGTTCAGGGAAAGTACCTTGGAAAGTAATCTTCCCACCATTTGCTCCTGATTCGGGTCCCACTTCGACAACGTGGTCGGCGATTGAGAAAATGGCTGGATTATGATCCACCACAAACACGGTGTTTCCTTTTTCCTTCAAGCTAACCAACGCTTTTTTGATTAATTCAATATCATGAGGATGAAGTCCCACACTGGGTTCATCAAAGACGTACAAAATATCAGAAAGCGCATTAGTTAAATGTTTGGCAATTTTGATTCGTTGGACCTCTCCACCAGATAAAGTACTGGTAATTCGGTCTAAGGTTAAATAACCTAGTCCAATATCAACTAATGGTTGCACTTTCACCTGTAAACTCCGAACAATTTCGGCACCCAATGGATCAGTCACGCCATCTAAGAATTCCAAAAATTGAACCAAATTCATTTGAGTTGCTTCGGCAATGTTGACGTCATTAATTCGGACGCTCAAAGCTCGTTTGTTCAAACGCGTTCCGTGACAAACGGGACAATCATGACGAGTTACCACGGCATCAATCGCTGCCTTATGATGCTTACCTTCGGAACTATGAATAATCGAACGCATAATTCGCGGAACTAACCCTTCGTAATCCTTACTCTTAAAGGCTTGCGGTGAATTAGGAAATGGTAATTTGGGCGCATGCATCAATAATTCATACTCTTCTGGGGTATAGTCTTTGATTTTTTTATTGTTATCAAATAAACCAGAATCCCCATAACGCCGCCAACGCCAACTCTTTGGCTTAAAACTCACGAACGTTAAAGCACCATCGTTCAATGATTTTTCTGGATCAATTAATTTACTTTCATCAATATCATCAACGTAGCCTAATCCCTCACAGTGCGGACACATTCCTTGTGGTAAGTTAAACGAAAATACTTCCGAATAACCCACAAATTTATCCCCCACTCGCGAAAAGAGGAGCCGAAGTAACGAATACATTCCAGTATAGGTAGCTAACGTTGACCGGGCATTCCCGGTTAGTTGTTTTTGCTCAATCGCAATTGCCACTGGCAAATTACGAATATCTCCAACGTTGGGTTGTCCATATTTAGGAAGATATTGTTGGGAAAAACTCGGAAAAGTTTCGTTTAGTTCTCGCCGTGACATTGCGGCCACCGTATCAAAAACTAAGGATGATTTCCCTGATCCTGATTCCCCTAGAAAAACGGTAATTTCATGCTTAGGTAAATCAATGTTAACGTGTTTTAAATTATTTTGGTGTGCATCTGAAACTTCAATTTGGTTACGATAATAATTTTCAGCCATAATATCCTCACAATCTTTGATTCTCTTACTACCTATCATATTATGCTTTGCTACTTTGAGCCACCAATAAGCCTGCTATCAGCTAAAAAGTTGACAATTAGTTAGACTTCCTTATATGCTTAAACTATTATTGTAGAAAAACTTGGATTTAATAAAGGAGAAAAAAGTGCCGCAAAAAGAAAAACCGAAGCCGACGAGTCCCGAATTCTATCATCAACCTGAGCAAGTCATCATTGATGAATTTCAGACTGATATAGCCACGGGACTAACAACTGCCGAGGCAAAAGCTCGGTTAAAAAAAGATGGATACAATGAATTAGATAGTAAGCCAGTGCCGAAATGGCAAATTTTAATTCAACAGTTTAACAATATTATTATTTACATTTTAATATTGGCTGCCATTTTTACCTTGCTGATGCGACACTATTCTGATTCTTGCGTTATCACCATCGTAATTATCATTAACGCGTTGATTGGTTTTGCCCAAGAAATTAAAGCTAGTAACGCACTCGAAAAAATCAAAACCTTGTTATCTGCCGAAACGAACGTTTATCGTAATGGAACTAGAACCCAAATGCTAGCCCGTGATCTAGTGGTCGGTGATGTGGTTTACCTAGAAGCTGGAGATAACGTTCCGGCCGATTTACGCCTGGTTGATTTAGATAACTTACGGATTCAAGAAGCCTCGTTAACTGGGGAATCTAATTCCGTAGAGAAAACGATTGCTCCCTTGCCACTTAAGACCCCCATTACTGATCAAACTAACATGGCGTTTGCCTCAACGGGAGTTACTAATGGTAGTGGATTAGGAATCGTAGTTGCTACTGGGGAAAATACCGAAATCGGAAAAATTTCAACCAGTGTGCAAGAAATGAAACACCAAAAATCACCGCTAACCAAAGAACTCGATCAATTGGGAGCGGGAATTTCTTGGTTTATCATTATTTCTTCTGTCGTTTTATTCGTTTTTGGAATGTTTTTGCAAATTTATGCAATTCCCGTCCTAGCGATGGCCATTATCACAATGATTGTGGGTTCAATGCCAGAAGGTTTACCAGCGGCCACTTCCATTATCTTGGCAGCCGGTGCTCAAAAACTAACTAAAGAACATGCGATTGTTAAAACTTTACCAGCCGCGGAAACTTTAGGTGCGATTGATATCATCGCGACCGATAAAACGGGAACTTTAACCAAAAACGAAATGACAATTCAAGACGTGTTAGTCGGTGACGAACACTTTACGGTCACCGGAAATGGTTATAATCCAGCCGGATCGTTTACTTTAGACCAACAACCAGTTGATCCGGCTCAGCACCCCGAATTAAAGCAACTATTAGAAATGGGCTTTTTAGCTAATGATGCCTTAGTTTTCCAAGATCCCGATACCAAGACGTGGGAAATCAACGGTGAACCGACCGATGCGGCCTTTGTAACTGCTTACTACAAGGCCTTTGGTACCGATCCTAAGGTTCCCGCTGAAATTGACCGAATTCCGTTTGATTCAGATTATCGCTACATTGCTAAACTAGTGCAGTTCCCTAACCAACGTGTCTTAGCGATCAAAGGTGCGCCAACGACCTTATTTAAATTAGCAACGATTGCTCATCCTGACTTTGATGCGGCTAGTTGGACCAAAAAAGTTGCCCAATTTGCCAAAACCGGAAAACGAGTAATTGCCGTCGGTTATTTACCGGTCGATGCTACCACTGAGCAAATTACTACAGCATCAATTGCGAAATCAGGAATCAACTTCTTAGGATTAGTGGCAATCATTGACCCACCCCGTCCGGAAGTCATTCAAACGATTGCCGAAATGCGGACTGCTGGTATCAAAGTTAAGATGATTACCGGTGATAGTCCGGAAACCGCCACTGCGATTGGGCAAAAACTGGGCTTAGCCAATGAAATCAAAACGATGACGGGGCCCGAAGTCAATGCCCTTTCCGTTGATGAGTTAGCTAAGGTCGTTGACCAGTACTCCGTCTTTGCACGGACCACGCCTTTTGATAAGTTAAAAATTGTGGAAGCTTACCAACAAAACGGAAACGTGACCGCGATGGTGGGTGATGGAATTAATGATGCTCCGGCCTTGAAAAAAGCGGACATTGGAATCGCGATGGGAGTTAAAGGAACTGACGTGGCCAAGGAATCAGCCGATGTGATTTTAGCCGATGATGATTTTTCAACCATTGAAGTCGCGATTGCGCAAGGACGTCGGCTCTATGACAACATTAAAAAGACCATCTTATTCTTATTACCAACCAGTTTTGCGGAAGGCTTAATCGTGTTAATCAGTATTTTACTGGGGCAACCAATGCCTTTAACGCCTACGCAACTGTTGTGGATTAATATGGTTTCAGCGGTTACGATTCAATTAGCTTTCATTTTTGAACCAGCCGAACCGAACCTAATGCAACGACCTCCTCGGAGTAAATATCAAAAATTGATGAATCGACACGACGTTTTCCAAATGATTTACGTCAGCTTAATCATTGCTGGGATGGCTTTAATCGTCTTTGCGATTACCGAACGCCTTCACATTCCCTTTTTGATTGCCAGCACCATGGCCGTTAATATCATTATCTTTGGTAAGATTTTTTACCTCTTCAACATTCGGACCACGGCAGCAGCACTTTCGAAGCAAGTCTTGCTATCAAATAAGAT
Organism: Fructilactobacillus frigidiflavus; assembly: GCF_044054575.1. Taxonomy (GTDB): domain Bacteria; phylum Bacillota; class Bacilli; order Lactobacillales; family Lactobacillaceae; genus Fructilactobacillus; species Fructilactobacillus frigidiflavus. The sequence goes on along the minus strand of NZ_CP168716.1, from coordinate 666,924 downwards.
GGCCTACGTTTCCATTTTAGCCATGATTTTGTTACAACTAATCTTTACTTACGTGCCTTTTATGAACGGCGTTTTCTCGACTAGCGGACTTACAATCACCCAATGGTTAATTGTCGTGGTAGCTAGTCTCCCCGTCTTACTAGTATCGGAAAGTAACAAAGCCTGGCGGAAAAAGCACCAGCTCCCAATTTTATAATTAAAAAAACAAAAACTGGAACTCCTTCTCGGAATTCCAGTTTTTTTATGATGCTTCATATTTTTCAAATTTACGATTTTGCCATAAAACAAAGAGTAACGAAAGGATAATTAATAATCCCGAAATTCCAAACAAAGCTCCGTAGTTTAACCACTCTACTAAGATTCCCCCAAATAAGGGACCAACGGCTCGACCAAAGGACATAAAGATATTGAACATCCCTTGATATCTGCCCTTTTGTTTCTCATCAGCTAGATTATCAATCCAGGCGGGAATCGATGGTAACCCGTTCATTTCCCCAAAGGTTAAGATAATCATGATCACGATAAACCATGCATATTGTTTAGCAAAAATCAACATGAAAAAGCTTAAAGCAAAGATAAATACTCCCAAGGCAACTTGGTGTACCATTTTAAAATGACGTCCAATGCGGTTGATAATGGGCTGAACAAAGACGATTAGTAGTCCATTAATTGGCCAAATATAACTGTATTTTTCAAATGAAATCTGCAAACTTTCCATGTGAACTGGCATGACACTTTCCCACAATGTGTAACTTAAGTAAATACAAAAAACCATCATACAAATACTGAAGATAAGCCTTGACGCTAAAGGGTTGACCGGCTTTTCACCCTGACTTTGTTTAACATTATGTGTGACCCGTGGTTGCGCTTTTGAAAAATCAACCTTAAACTCAAAGATGGTCATTAATAATAAAATAACGTAAAAGAAACTAGCCACACTGAAGACGACTGGTACCCCGAATTTCATTAAATATCCGACCGCGGTTGTTCCGACTACCACCCCGACGTTAATCCCAATGTACAAGGAATTAAAAACGTACCGGGTACTTTTGGAACGGACTTTAGCAGCATAGGAATTTAAAATCGTTAAACTAGCACCTTCACCAATTCCATAGACAAAGAGTAAGATGGCAAACATGGGCCAGCCGTTGAAAAAAACTAACAACATAATTGGCAACATGGCAACGATGATACTGATGATGGCTGACTTATAGGGTGACCAACGATCAAAAAAGATGCCGCCTAGGTAATTACCGATTACCATAAAACACGACATGATAAACATTACAATTCCCGCCACCGTTAGTGACTCATGCAAAGTATTGTGCATGTAAACGGTGATTAACGGCCACATTAAGGCTGCGCCGGAATTTAATAATAAAGAATAAATTAAGACCGAACTTAGTCTAATTTCACTTCTTGGTTTGATTGCCATTTATTCATCCCCTTACATTTAGTTCGTTAGCTTCATTTTCGCACAGATTGCCTTTTTTAAAAAGGGTTGCCCTGCTTTGAGAGTGTTAAAATCATTGCATTTCTACTATAATAAAATACATCAAGACTAATCTAAGCAAATAAAATACATCAAGACTAATCTAAGCATTAGTTGAAAGGAAGTATACTATGATTCATATCGTAACTGATTCAACTGTTCAATTAACTCCTGAAGAAATTGAACAAAATCACATTGAAATTGTTCCGCTCCAAGTTTCTTTTGAAGGAAAAACCTTTGAGGATAACGTTGATATTACCAGAAAACAATTTTCTGAAATGCTACATGATGATGAAAGTGAATTTCCCAAAACCAGTCAACCAGCTTTAGGCCAATTCATTAATACTTTTTCTTCTATAATGGAAAAAGATCCAGATGGAACCATCATTTGTCTTGATTTAGCTCCCGTTTTAAGTGGAACCGTTGAAACTGCGGCTTCAGCAGCTCAACAAGTTGACGGTGATATTCGCGTCATTGACAGTGAAACTACTGACCGAGGCCTCGGTCTTGAAGTTCTTGAAGCGGCCCGCTTAATTAAAGAAGGTAAAACACCGGATGAAATTGTAACTGCAGTTAAAGCTTATCGCCAAAAGATTAAAACCTTTGTGTTCATTAAAAGTTTTGATTACTTAGTTAAAGGTGGTCGTGCTAGCCGAGCAGTTGGTTTCATTTCATCATTAATTAAATTAAATGTTGTCTTAGAAGTTAAAGATGGTAAGCTTGAATTTTACGCTAAGTGTCGTGGTGCCAAAAAACTTAGAAAAGTCCGTGATGAGTTAGTCAAAGAAATTATTGATAACCCCAACACTACTGAAGTCGGACTTTCCTGCGTTGATTCGACTGAAGATGCAGAAGAAATCAAAGCTGAAATCAACCAAGCCCGCCCTGATATTAATGTCTTAGTAAGACTTACTAGTCCAGTTATTATGACCCACGTTGGTCCTGGTGGATTCTCAATAATTTTTAATAAATAATCATAAGCTCAACTTTTTAACTAAAGTTGGGCTTTTTTAGTTTTATTAGTTGACGCCGTGTCACTATTTGGATTATGATAATTACATTAAGTGACACCATGGCACTATTTGATGATAAGGAGATATTTTTAATGCCAACTACGACCTTTTTTAACTTGAAAGATGAGAAAAAAGAACGAATTACGAATGTTTTATTGACCGTCTTTTCAACTGATAGTTTAAACGATGCTAAAATTTCCACGATTGTCGCACAGGCTGAGATTGCTCGCGGAGCATTTTATAAGTACTTTGCTAACTTAACGGATGCTTACCAATACGTCTTTGGCTTAGCCATGAAAAGTATTCATCAGCCTTTTAATTATCGTGACTTAGAGGCTGATTCCATCATTCAAACCATTCAGGAATTTGTGAATCAACAACGCGATAGTAAATATCATGATTTTATCAAACTTTATTATCAAAAAAATCAATATTTATTACCTGCTCTTTATCAACCTGATGTGACTAAACTTACCCCAGCCCAATGGTCTTCAAATATTTTGGTGCATCAAACAATTAAAGATTGTTTACTACATCCCGACCAAGAACATCAATATTTACAGTTTTTGACCGTTAGTTTAAAACAACTATTCAAAGGAGCCTAATATGTTTTTAGCTTGGAAAGAAATTAAACACGATAAATTAAGGTACGGCTTAATCACTTTGATGATTATGCTAGTCGGCTATCTAATCTTCATTTTAACTAGTTTAGCAATTGGTTTGGCTGGTCAAAATACGCAGGCCATCAATACTTGGGAACCAAGGTCAATTGTTTTAAACAAAGACGCTAATATCAACATTTCCCAATCAAAAATTATGGCTGATCAAGTTCAAAAAATGGATTTAAATGACCAAAAATCGGCTGTGATCGGTGACACACCGGTCGTCGTTACCGGAACTAGTCACAAAAAGATTTCTGGTCAGTTTGTTGGACTTAATTCTAATCAATATATCTTTAAAGACTTAAAAATCAGTAGTGGCAAAGCAGCTACTAAACCCCATGAAGTCGTCGTTGATACTCAATTCGAGCAAAATGGGTACAAACTTGGTGACGAACTTAGACTAAACTCTTCTACGACTAAATACAAAATTGTTGGATTTACCAAAAATGCTAAATTGAACATTGCTCCGATTCTTTACGGTAACTTAAACGATTGGCACCAAATCAGTGGTTTAGATAATAGCATTGCCGGAAACGCCGTAATTAGTAAACAAAAATTAACTAGTCATAACGACCAACTTCACAGTTACAATGTCCAAACGGTCATTCAAAATCTACCCGGATATTCGGCTCAAAACCTTACGTTTAGTTTTATGATTGGATTCTTAATGATTATCTCACTCATTGTCATTGCCGTCTTTTTATACATTTTGACGATGCAAAAAATCGATAATTATGCTGTTTTACGTGCTCAAGGAATTCCCGCTGGTTTTCTTGTAAGATCAACCTTAATTCAATCTGCTTTATTAGTCGGAATGGGAATCATCGCTAGTTTAGTCCTAACAATTGGTACTATTATGGTCTTACCCGCTGCTGTGCCAATTCAATTCAGCATCCCAGTCATCGGTTTAGCAATTGGTGGTCTCTTTGTAACAGCGATGATTGGAGCAGTCGTGCCATCATTAATGATTATGCGAATTGATCCCGCAGAAGCAATTGGAGGCTAATATGGAAACCATTAAATTAACGAATATCAATAAAAGTTTTGGTGAAGGTGACAATCAATTTAAAGTTTTAAATAACATCAATTTCACAGCTCATGCAGGTGAACTAATTATTATCATGGGACCATCTGGATCTGGGAAAAGTACCTTATTAACGATTATGGGAGCCTTACGTAATCCCAATTCTGGATCAGTTGAGCTACTCCAAACCCGCGTTGACCAGCTCAAGAGTGAAGCAAAAGACCAATTCCGTTTGAATAAACTTGGTTTTATTTTACAAGCTCATGATTTAGTTCCATTTTTGACGGTGCAGGAACAGTTTACGTTAGTTGATAAAGTTCGCCCTACCGGTAACTTAGATCAAGCTCAATTAACAAAATTATTGTCCCAATTGGGTTTGGATTCCGTAATTGATCATTTTCCTAATGAATTATCAGGTGGGCAAAGTCAACGAGTAACGATTGCTCGGGGACTCTATACCCAGCCCGATATCATCTTAGCCGATGAACCCACGGCGGCTTTAGATAGTAAAAGGGTTACCGAAGTTTGTCAGTTACTTTCTGATTTGGCGAAAAAAGCCCAAAAGACGGTTATCGTCGTTACTCATGATGACCGAGTTAACCAATACGCTGACCATATCTATAATTTAGTGGATGGCAGGATGAGCTTGCTTAAATAATTGTAAAAATAACCGACTAACAGATTAATGTTAATCGGTTTATTTTTTGACCGTCTTTAATTATTTACATTTTATCCAATCATGCTATAATTATGTATAGAAAAAGACTAGACATGCGGTAACATGCCTAGTCTTAGAGATCCCGTTTAAGACGGTGACAGTGTTTTGGTTAGATAACCGTTAGCTGTACGAAGCTAAGACGGTTATTTTTTTTGGTCTTTTTTTGACCAATCTTTGATTAACTTAGCTCATTTTAAAAATAATATTAACAAAAAACAGTTCCGACAATAATTTTTTCGAAAATTATCGGAACTGTTTTTTATGTATTATTGATTTAAATCACTTAAATAGGCTTGTAAATCGGCAATACTGATTAAAGTTAAATCTTCTTGTTCAGCAAATTTTTCTAAGTCAGCAGTTCGTGCCATGGTACCGTCATCTTTTAAAATTTCAATGATGTAACCAACTGGTTCAGCACCAGCTAATTTAGCTAAATCAACGGCTGCTTCAGTATGACCATTTCGTTCTAAAACGCCACCGGCTTTTGCTAACAAGGGAAAAATGTGACCTGGATGATAAAAGCTATCATAAGTAGCGGTCTTATCTGCTAAAGTTTTAATGGTTTTAGCCCGATCAAATGCTGAAACTCCAGTAGAAGTGGTCTTAGCATCTAACCCAACGGAAAAGGGAGTCCCAAAAGCATCAACATCAGTAGTCATTGGTTCAACTCCTAGTCGTGCTGCAACTTCAGGGCCAACTGGGGGCACAGAGTAATCCTTTGGCTTTGGTAACCATTGTATTAACGTTTTCTGGAGTAACAAATTCAGCTGCTCCAATTAAATCCCCTTCGCCTTCACGATCAACATCGTCTTGCACCACAATTAATTTTCCAGCCTTTAAATCTTGAATTGCTTGTTCCATTCTTTCTTTAACATCAGTTTGTAACATTTTTCCGCCTCCTATAATTGGCATTAACAGTAATCAACTAATTTGCAAAATCAAACAGAAATCTTTCTGAAAATTACGACAATTTACTATGTTATTTCTGACTATGTTCTCCTTTCTCTTGATATTAATCATTAAAACATGTTTTTAGGTCAATGTAAACATATTTTTACGAACAAAAAACGAATTTTATAAATACAACGTTCGTTTTTTGTAAAATGTTATTTAATTAACTTAATTAATTGAACTGCTTCGTTAAATTTAAAGCGGAATCCATAAAATTCGCTTTGTTTATTAACTAAACCAGTAAAATTGCACAAAAAAATTTTCTTTTTCCATGACATTAATTTTTATAATTATGCACTGCATCATTGGCCCATTTTATGTGCTCAAATGGAGTCTCACGCGGAACGGTACAATCAGCACCAATTATCACCCGATCTGTCCCTGCTTCATCTAAAATACTATTAATTTCATCTTCAATCTCTTCCTTACTACCTTTAAATAAAACATCATTAGTAGTATTTCCGAGACCACCAAAGACAACTTTGTCCTTAAATAATTTTTTACCTTCTCCAAGAGTATAATCATCAGTTGATGTAGACCAATTAACTACCGGTAAATTATAATCCGTAAACCATGGAAGATGACTTTTAGCTTCATCAAAACCACAAATATGAAGAATACTGACGTCGAATTGATGATTAATTTCATCGACCAATTCTAAATCGAGTGGTTTTTGAACAGTATCAAAAAATTCTTTGGTAATTCTATCATCTTGAATTTCTTGGGTACTAAATAAAACTCCATCAACGCCGGCAGATTTTTCCGTCTTAATTTGCTTTTTGATATCTTGGTTAATTGTTTTTAAAGCATTTAAAATTACTTCAGGATTTTCAATATATAAATTTGCAAAAAGATGGTCTGCTTCAGCAAGGTCTTTTTCCGGAGTATCTTCAACTAATTTCCATTTAAAAAGTGTAACTGCAGAAAATACATTGCTTAATACCAATTTATCTTTTCCAATTTTTTCTAATTGTTTGGTGATTAAATCAGTTTGTTTTTTTAGCCATTTATCATTATCATTGATTGGTTTAATATTCTTTAAATCATCTATATCCCTAGGATTAGTAACCCCATTGAAATCATAGGTAAACAATCCGTCATTCATTAATTTTATGAAATCAGGATTAATATTATCTACATAGTTGATCTCTTTTTCCAAATCGTTTTTTAAAATATCATCATCATCCGTGGCTTCAATGTGTTCATTGGGATTGAAATGATGCCATACAGAAAAGGGAATAAAATCCTCATTTTTACCGGTAAATACATTAATCAGTTGTTCTTTTGACATAATTGATACTCCTTTTTAATTATTTTACTTTTTCATTAAATGTTTTATCTGCATTTGGAAGTTTAAAAGTATTTTCGTAAAGATATTTCTTAGTTAGTTTTTCAAGATATCCTTCTTTTTCTAACTCCTTCAATTCTTTGTTAATGTCTTTAGTTAATTTTTTATTTTTATCATTTTTGTTCAACAAGAAGTAACTATCTTCTAGACCAATTGATTTTGAAGCTTCCAGTTTCTTACCTTCAGCAGTTTCAGATACAGGTTTATAAGCAGCGTATGGATAAATAGCAACATCATACTTACCGTTAGCAACTTCTTTTAATGCATCCCCTGCACTTTGATCTCCAATTCCCTTTAAATCAATTTGATGTTTAGGGTTCTTTTTGTTATAAGTTTCAATGAAATTATAACGAGCATCATCAGTTGAGATAGGTGCTAACTTTAATTTTTTATCAGCTACATCTTCTAATGAATTTGCAGTCTTCCCACCTTTATGTGTGATTAGTCTTAAATCATCAAGTCCATTCGCATCTGAGTGTAAGTAGTTATCAAATCTTTCTTTTGAATACCACCAGTTTGATGCTGCTAAATCATATTTTCCTGATTGTAATCCAACAAACACAGAGTTTTGTGATGTAGTAGTTTCTTTGAATTTATATTGCGGTAAATCTTTGTCAATTCTTTTCAATAATTCACCGTAATATCCACCAATTCCACCTTTTTCTGGGTATGTATATGGACGATTGCTATTTGGTGCGGCTACGTTAACTGTTGTTACTTTCTCATTTGATGAGCTATCAGTTGTTTTATGGTTATTTCTAATCAAGAAGAATCCCCCAATAATTACAACTGCCCCTAAACCATATGATAATCTTTTAATTAATTTATTTTTTTGCATAATATAAATCCACCTTTTTAATAATTTTATTTTTTAACTAACTGCATGAAATACTTTCTTTCTGACAACAATTTCAACTACTTGGAATAATTTTGAGAATAACAAGCATATTAATACGTAAATAATCAAAGCATCAATATACGTTTCTATATATTTAAATCCGATTGAAGAAATAATATTAGCCTTTGCCATAATTTCTACAATTCCAATGTTATAAACTAATGCTGTATCTTTAATTAAATCGACAAAAATATTTGATAAATTAGGAATTAAGTTAGAAATTAATTGCGGAATCACTATTTTTATTAATGCAACTGACGGTCTCATTCCTACTGAAATGGCAGCTTCATATTGTCCCTTATCCACTGAATTATAAGCTGCTCTAATACTTTCAGATAGATTTGCCATTGCATTCAATGAGTAGGCAGTAATTGCAATAATCATTGCGGGAACTCCAGTTAAACTTGTATTAAAACCACTATCTTTTAACATTACAAGTAATTGTGGCAGTCCATAATAGACAACATAAAGTTGTACAATCATTGGCGTACCTCTAATGAAAGAAACTAATATTCCAACAAATTGGTTAAGTCCTGGAATCTTCTTTTCTCTGATAACGACAACGATAATTGCCAAAATTAATCCAATAATGATTGAAACTATCGAAAGCAAAATTGTTACTGGTGCAACTTCCAATATTTTAGGAAATGCTTTTTCTGCAAAACTTATATCAAACATAAAAACCACCTCATACCGTTACATACTGATAACGTTTTTTTATCCAACGAAAAATTGATTCTATTAAAATAACAATTAACCAATATATCAAAGCAAGAATAATAAATATTTCTAATTGATATACACCTTGGCTTTGATTTGCTAAATCAGTTGCAATATTATACATATCTACTATTCCGATTACATAAACTAATGAAGTTGCTTTTAATAAACCAATAACCAAATTTTCAACGTTTGGTAATGAAATTAACAATACTTGAGGAAAAATAATCCTAAAAAAAGCTATTTGCTTATTCATACCGACTGACAAAGCTGCTTCGTACTGCCTCTTATCAACAGATAAATAGGCAGCTCTAAATGCTTCAGCAAAATAGGCACTCCAACCAATCGATAAACCTAATATTCCGAAAACTATTTTTGCCCAACCGTTAATATTAATATCAAATAATGAAAATAATTTAGGTAACCCATAATATGCTAGTAGTAACATTAATAGTGGAGGTGTTCCTCTTACTATTTCTAAATATATTTTTGAAAATAAACTTCCGCGTAAATATAAGAATGAAAGTAAGAAACCAGAAACTATAGAAATTAGGAAAGAAGCTAACAATAAGAATGATGTAACCGGTAATCCTTGTAATATATCAACAACTATTTTATTAACACTCATTTAATCACCCCTTTATTGGTTTTCAGAAATAGCCAACAAGAAATCTTCGGCTCTTTTTGATTTAGGATGGTTGAAAATTTCATTAGGTGTGCCACTATCTAAAATATTTCCGTCTGCAAAAAATATGACTCGATCAGCAACGTTACGGGCAAAAGACATTTGATGTGTAATTACAATCATTGTTTGTCCCTCATTAGCTAAACGTTTAATGTCTTTTAAAACTGATCCCACTAGTTCTGGATCCAATGCTGAAGTTGGTTCATCAAACAAAATAATTTCAGGATTTAAAACTACTGCTCTTGCAATTCCAATTCTTTGTTGTTGCCCACCTGAAAGCTGCGAAGGATAGTAGTTTTTCTTATCTTGTAAATTAACTTTTTTCAAGGCTTCTAACGCTATTTTATGTGCTTCATCTTTTTTCATTCCCTGACCATAAATTAGACCTTCAGAAATATTTTCAAGTGCTGTTTTATTTTTAAACAAATTATAATTTTGAAATACCATACTAGTATGACGTCTAATCCATAAAATTTCTTTTTCACTGGGTTTAGATAAATCGATTTTGTGATCTTTAAATTTCATAGTTCCGTCATCAACTTTATTCAAATAGTTTAAAGCTCTCAATAGAGTGGTTTTTCCAGATCCAGACGGGCCAATTACTGCAATAACTTCACCTTTCTCAACTGATAAATTAACGCCTTTTAAAATTTCATTATTATTAATTTGTTTTTTTAAATCATTAACTTCTAAAAGTGCCATTGATACTAACCTCCTTAAAATTATTATTTCTTTTTTATATAGAAAATAAAAAAGGGATTGGTCATACTAACATTTAGTTAGCATAACCAATCCCTTTAACTGTTTAATAATTAAAAGAAAAATTACGAATCTCCATTCGCTTAGTTAGCCTAACTATAAAAAATAGTTATGTATCTAACTAAGGAAAGTAAACCTCACCATACTTAGATACAGATGTTTAGCAACATCCGTATCTAATAACTACGAACGTTGCTTACAGCATGTAACAAGTACAGCAAGCGTTGAATTTGTAATTTAGTGTAAAGTTATTCATCATTTTTCTCCTTTTCATTGATTACTAACCATTAAAACACGATTATTATTTAATGTAAAGATGTTTTTTTGATTAAAATGCGAATAATAGCTTCACGAGATTGATTTACTAACGTTAATTTATTTTTTGGCTTTCACAAACGCCTGTTCCAAATCAGCAATTAAATCTTCGGGATCTTCTAGGCCTACTGAAAGTCGAACTAGTTGAGGTGTAATTCCCACCTTATTTCTTTCTTCCACTGGCAACTCTGCGTGAGTCATGAAATATGGTAATTCAATTAAACTTTCCACCGAACCTAAACTCACGGCTAACCAAATTAATTCAGTTCCATTGACAAACTTTTTACCGTCGACATGGTCTTTTAATTGGAAAGTAATCACACCACCGTAACCGTTCAGCTCAGCTTTTGCAACCGCATCGCTCGCATCTCCAGCTCGTCCTGGATAATAGATTTTTTCAATTTCATCCGTCTTCCTATCAAGATAAGCTAAAACCTTTTGTGCATTTTGAATGTGCCGATCGAGTCGAATTGATAAAGTTTTAATCCCGCGAATTACCAAGATACAATCTTCGGGTGCTAAAATACCCCCGACTGCATTTTGAGAGAAGTAAAGTTTTTCACCGACCTCATCATTGTTAGTAACTACTAGTCCAGCAATTACATCAGAGTGTCCACCCAGATATTTCGTGGCGGAATGAATGACAATGTCAGCTCCTAAGTTCAATGCCTTTTGAAGATAAGGTGTTAAGAAGGTATTATCAATAATCGTTAACACGTTGTGTCGTTTGGCAATTTCTGAAATGCCTTTAACGCTGGTTACTTTCATAAATGGATTATCAATCGTTTCAAAGTAAATTGCTTTTGTATTTGGTTGAATGGCTGCTTCAACTTCAGCTAAGTTTTGCGTATCAACTTGAGTAAACTCAATCCCTAATTTTTTTAAGTAGTCATTGATTAAACGGAAGGTTCCGCCATAGATATTTTTACTAACCACAATGTGATCACCGGGCTTAAATAATGTAAAAACCGCATGAATCGCCGCACTTCCAGAGGCAAACGCATATCCGTGTTTGGCATCTTCTAAAGCCGCAATTTGTTTTTCTAAGTATTCTCGGGTGGGGTTCAACGAACGAGAATAATCATATTTATTTTCCCCATCAATATCTTTAAACGCATAGGTCGTTGATTGATAAATCGGAATGTTGACGGCTCCCGTATCGTTGTCATGTAAATCGTTTAAACCTTTTCCAAATACTAGTTTTGTATTAAATCCTGTCATGATAATTTCTCCTTTTTCTTAATTTTTTCCACAAAAAAATCCCGCAGTCTAAAAATAGACTACGGGACGACGATGCGTGTTACCACCCTGATTCTGTAATGCATCACTACATTACACTCAACAAGTACGTCAAATTAATGAGATACTCTAACGCGGTAACGGGCGCACCCGAATTGAGTTTGCCAAAGCTTACCCAATTGTTTTCATCAAAGACCATTTTCTGATTCGCCACTACCCCGACTCTCACCAAATATCGGTTCTCTTTAGAAGTTTAAAAATCATACTTATCTTTGCAACGTTTTTTGATTGAGATGAAGTTTACCGACTTTATTTTCGTTTGTCAAACCCTAAATTTAATTTTATTTACCAAAAACAATTGCCTAAGATAGAAAAAAAGTTTTTGAAAAAATTTTAATTAATATTTTTTGTTGACAAATCGGCAAAATGATTTTAGAATTCATATCAATCAAATATTCAGACGTTGAAGAGAAGAGTAAAGCAAAAAAATCAGTTTTAAGTGAGCATCAGATAGTGCAAAGGTGCAACTGATTGTGCGTTACAGATGAACTCCGAGTCACGATTAATAGTGCAAGCTAAAAATCCGGTAGGAACCGATACCTTCCCAGACATGTTTGTGTCATTGAGGTTTGATTAGTGATAATCAAGCGAAGTTGGGTGGTACCGCGAAAGCTTTCGTCCCATGTATTTAGTTATACATGGAATGAGAGCTTTTTTATTTGCCAAAATTTAGGAGGAAAACTAATGACTAAGGAAAAATTCGAAACATTACAAGTTCATGCTGGTCAAACAGTTGACGAAACGGGAGCACGGGCCGTTCCCATCTACCAAACCACTTCATACGTCTTCAAAGACGCCGACCAAGCTGCCAACCGGTTTGCTTTAACCGAACCAGGCAACATCTACACTCGTTTAACTAATCCGACTACTGATGTTTTAGAAAAGCGGGTCGCTGCTTTAGAAAATGGGACTAGTGCCGTTGCTTTAGCTTCTGGAGCAGCTGCGGTCAATGCGGCCATTACTAACATTGCCAGTGCTGGTGACGAAATTGTTTCGGCTAGCACCCTTTATGGTGGAACCTACAATTTATTTAACGTAACTTTGCCAAAGGCTGGCATTACCACTCATTTTGTTGATTCTGACGATCCCCAAAATTTTGAAGCTGCAATTAACGATAAAACCAAAGCCCTTTACTTAGAAACCATCGGAAATCCAGACATTAATCTCGCTAACATTGATAAAATTGCTAAGATTGCCCATCGTCATGGAATTTTATTAATTGTTGATAACACCTTTGCCTCCCCTTACCTATACCGTCCTTTAGATCACGGAGCAGATGTCGTCGTTGAATCAGCCACTAAATTTATTGGCGGTCACGGAACCACAATGGGTGGTGTCATTATTGAAAACGGCAAATTTGATTACCAAGCTAGTGGTCGTTATCCCGATTTCACTAATCCGAATGCTCACTACAATGGTTTAGTGTTTGCCGACTTAAAGCCTGGTGCTTTTACGACTAAAGTTCGGGCAGAAGTTCTTCGTGATACAGGAGCTGCCATTAGTCCCTTTAATTCATTCTTGTTAATTCAAAGTTTAGAAACCCTCTCACTTCGGGTACAACGCCACGTGGAAAATACCCGAAAAGTGATTGACTATTTAGCTAATCACGATAAAGTGGCTTGGATTAAATATCCTGAACTGGAAAGTAGTAAGTATCATGAATTAGCCAAACAAGCCTTCCCCAATGGAGTTGGTTCTATTTTCACTATTGGGTTGACTGGTGGAGAAACGGCCGGGAAACAATTAATTGAAAATCTTCAACTCTTCTCATTACTTGCGAACGTGGGAGATGCCAAATCATTAATTATTCATCCCGCCTCAACTACGCACGCTCAACTAAACGAACAGGAACTTAAAGAAGCAGGTATTACCCCTGATTTAGTCCGAATCTCAATTGGAATTGAAAATGCGGATGACTTAATTGCTGACTTAGACCAAGCACTTGCCAAAATTTAAGGAGGAAAAATCACATGGGTTGTATGAACATTTTATCTGGTTATTCTAAGAATCATCATCAGCCACAACTAGACGCGATTAATTTATTAGTTTTGAACCTCATGCCTAATCGCGCTGAAACCGAACATCAAATTATTAGCTTATTGAAATGTACTCCCCACAATTTCAACGTTACTTTTTGTCGCATGGCGACTCACCATACCAAACATTTTGCATCCGAAATTATCGACAAATATGTCACCCTCGCTGACATTGAAGACCAAAATTTTGATGCCCTTTTGGTAACAGGTGCGCCCGTGGATCAGAAGAAATTCGCAGAAATTGATTACTGGGAGGAATTCAAACATTTCATTGACTGGCGTAAAGACCACGTTGGTACCAGCTTGTTCACTTGTTGGGCAGCTTGGGCAGCGGGAACGCTTGATGATGTACTAATCGGACAACCAGTTACCAATAAAATTTATGGTGTTTATACAACCAATGGCATCACGATGCCTCATTCTCGTTATTTCAAAGTCCCAGTTGATTACGTGAACGCCACCGTTTTAGCTGGTAATTCCCAAATTGGTGCAACACTTATTTGGGACGACACGCTCCGTTCTGCTTACGTGACTGGCCACTTTGAATACGGAACGAACACGTTAGCCCAAGAATATTTCCGCGATTTAAATAATGGTTTACACACGAAAAAGCCCGTCAATTACTTTGATGAAAATCAACGGCCCCACAATACTTGGAAACGGTCGGGATCCCAATTTATTAATCAGTGGCTTACTAAAATTGCAACGCCAATTCAAAGTTAATTAAAAAAAGTGTTGACAACTTTAAAAAAAATCTATAAACTACAAATCAACTAAGATGTTGAAGAGATAAGTAAGTTTTAGCGACAACCTAAAGAGAGCTGACAATTTGGTGAGAGTCAGCGTTGTTTAGAAACCGAAAATGGTCTCCGAATCGATTTAATAAGGTGAGTCCTTTGGATAAGCCAAGTTCGGGTGCGCCCGTTACCGCGTTAGAGTATCTCATTAATTTGACGTACTTGTTGAGTGTAATGTAGTGATGCATTACAGAATCAGGGTGGTAACACGCATCGTCGTCCCGTAGTCTATTTTTAGACTGCGGGATTTTTTTTACCCATTTTTTTAAACAACTATTTAGGAAAAATAAATTTTAAGATACCTGAGGAGGTAACATTATGACAACTAGTATTATTGGATTTCCCCGTATTGGAGAAGATCGCGAATTGAAGCACGCTACCGAAAAGTATTGGAAATACGAACTGGATCAAGCAGAGTTATTACGGATTGCCGACGAATTAAAGGCTAAGAACTGGAACAACCAAGCCGAAGCAGGTCTTGATTTCATCAGTGCTGGTGACTTTTCTTTCTTTGACAACGTGTTAGATACGGCTAGCCTACTTAATATCACCCCTAAACGTTACCGTGATTTAGGCTTAAACGAACTTGATGAATATTTTGCTCAAGCTCGGGGTTATCAAGATGAAGATCATTCCGTCAAAGCCCTTCCAATGAAAAAATGGTTCAACACCAATTATCATTACATCGTTCCCGAAATTGACGATGATACTGAGATTAAATTAGTGGGAACCCGCTTCTTTGAAGATCTTAAAAAAGCCACCGAACGCCATGATCACGTTAAAGCTTCCATCGTAGGGCCATATACCCTTTTGAAGCTTAGTCGTTACGTTGGTAAGAAAACTGCTTCTGATTTTGTTCCAGCTGTCATTGCCGCCTATCAAGCGATTTTCAAAGAACTTGATCAAACCCATCTTGACTGGTTACAAATTGATGAACCAGCGCTCGTTTTTGACTTATCTGCTGAAGATAAACAATTATTTAAACAACTTTACGATGGAATTTTACAGACGCCTCGCACCTTCAAAATCAACTTACAAACTTACTTTGGTGATGTTCGTGATATTTACCAAGACTTGCTTGAACTTCCAGTTGATGGACTTGGCCTTGATTTTGTCGAAGGAAAAGAAACCGCTGACTTAGTACGTAGATATGGGTTCCCCAAAGATAAAACTTTATTTGCTGGAGTCGTCAACGGAAAAAATATCTGGCGCAACGAATACGAAAAGACGATTAAACTACTCAAGAGTTTACCTGTAACTGATAACTTAGTGATTTCCACTTCAGCTTCCCTTCTTCACGTACCTTATACCGTTGAAAATGAAACTGACCTTGATCCTGCTTTAAAACAACATTTAGCCTTTGCTTATCAAAAACTAACTGAACTTCATGATCTCGATGAAATTATCAATCATGATGATCAAGCTCGTTTGCAAGCTAATCAAGCGTTGTTTGAAAACGTTAATCACCCCGCTAATCCTGACGTAGCCAAACGGGTTAGCGAATTAACTGAAACTGATTACACGCGCCTTCCTGAACGAAGCGAACGGGAAACTATTCAAAAAGAAGAATTTAAACTGCCTGATTTACCAACCACTACGATTGGTTCATTCCCACAAACCAAAGATGTGCGAAAAAACCGGTCATTATACAAACATCATAAGATTTCAAAAGCCGAATACGACGCTTTTAATGAAGCAAAAATCAAAC
Source organism: Fructilactobacillus frigidiflavus (assembly GCF_044054575.1). Taxonomy (GTDB): domain Bacteria; phylum Bacillota; class Bacilli; order Lactobacillales; family Lactobacillaceae; genus Fructilactobacillus; species Fructilactobacillus frigidiflavus. Next base: position 650,499 of record NZ_CP168716.1, on the reverse strand, counting down.
GGATTATTGAATGGCAAGAAAACGCTGGCTTCGATGTGCTCGTTCACGGTGAATACGAACGAAATGACATGGTGGAATACTTTGGGGAAAACCTTGATGGCTTTGCCTTTACCAAGAAAGCTTGGGTCCAATCATACGGAACTCGGGCCGTTAAACCACCAATTATCTGGGGTGACGTTAGTCGCAAGAATTCGATTACGGTGGCAGCCTCAACTTATGCCCAAAGCTTAACTGACAAACCAGTTAAGGGAATGCTTACAGGACCCGTAACCATTTTCAACTGGTCCTTCCCCCGGGAAGATATTTCTGCCGAAGACTCAGTTACCCAAATTGCCCTTGCCATTCAGGATGAAGTTTTAGACTTAGAAAAACATGGGATTAAAATCATCCAAATTGATGAAGCAGCTTTACGGGAAAAACTTCCACTTCGTCAAAGTGACTGGTATAAAGAGTACCTTGACTGGGCTATTCCAGCCTTTAAGCTAGTTCATAGTAAGGTTGAACCATCTACCCAAATTCACACCCACATGTGTTACAGTGAATTTAATGACATTATTCCCGCCATTGATAACATGGATGCCGATGTAATTTCCTTTGAAGCATCCCGTTCTGATTTATCAATTATTGACCAGCTAAAAGCCAACCACTTTGAAACTGAAGTTGGCCCTGGAGTTTATGATATTCATTCTCCTCGAGTTCCTAGTCAAACCGAAATTTACAATGTGATTAATAACATTTTAGCTAAATTACCAGAAAGCAAAGTTTGGATTAACCCTGATTGTGGTTTAAAGACCCGGGGTGAAGCTGAATCCTTTGCTAGTCTAGAAAATCTTATTGCCGCAGTTAACCAAAAGCGAGCAGAGTTAGGATAAGTTATGAGTTTAAAAGATATTTTTAATGAAAAAACCGTTTTTTCTTTAGAAGTCTTTCCCCCTCATACCGCGGAGGGAACAGATAAGTTAGTCAATTCCCTCACTGGGATTAAAAGTATTAAACCAGATTTCATTTCCATTACTTTAGGTGCGGGCGGTTCGAAAAATAACGCTTCACTTGAACTAGCGGATAAAATTCAAAATAAGGTCGGAATTCCAACGGTTGCCCATATTCCCGGACTATATCGTTCTAAAGCAGATGTAATTGACTTTTTAAACCAACTCCGTTTCCATGGAATTAAGAACGTCTTAGCCCTTCGTGGTGATCGAATTCCCGATCAAGAACCAGCTGGTGATTTTAAGTACGCCTCTGAATTAGCTGAGTTTATTCGGCAACAAGGTGATTTTGACATTTCGGGCGCCTGTTATCCCCAAAAACATCCCGAATCAATTAATTTTGTCGATGATACCCTCCACTTAAAAGAAAAAATTGACCATGGTGCTAGTCATTTAATCACCCAAATGTTGTTTGATAACCAAGCCTTTTATGATTTTCGGGAACGCCTCCAGCTTGCGCAAATTGACGTTCCCGTTGAAGTCGGCATCATGCCCTGTACCAATCGAAATCAAATTAAGCGAATTACTGAACTATCTGGAATTCCAATGCCAAGAAAATTTGTTGCCATTATGGACCGCTACCGGAACAATCCGGAAGCGATGCGTGATGCTGGAATTGCTTATGCCATTGACCAAATTGTGGACCTAGTCTCGAACAATGTCGATGGAATTCACCTTTATACGATGAATAATGCAGCAAATGCCCAACGAATTTGGGATGCAACCCATACATTGTTCGCAGAAACTAGTAATCGAACTGCTGAAAGGGTATAATCAATTTGTAACAAAAATTTATCGGAGTAGAGATTAGCGCGTTAAGTGTCGATGGAACGGAATGTGAACATCGGACGAAAAACTTCAACGTTTGCGGTGCTAATCTCGCATTCGCCACTAAGATCCGCCTTTTGGTGGCAGCTCCTGACAGGAGATGTCAAAATGGAAAGTTTCAAGAAGTGGGGTTTACGCCCGCTTAGTCTCAAGGGGATTAGCTATTTGGCCATATTAATGGCGATTCAGATTGTCCTTAGTCGTTTAGTCGTAGGAAATGCCAATGTCCAATTTGGGTTTGCGTTTATTACAGCAGCTTTAATTGGACGTTGGTATGGGCCGTTTTGGTCAGTCGGAATTGCGATTATCGTTGATTTTATTTCGACGATGATTAGTGGTCAAGCATATTTTATTGGCTTTGCCCTTTCAGCAGTAGTTGCGGCTTTGATTTACAGTTTTGCGTTTTTTAATCGGTCTAAGATTGGATTCATAAGAATTATCGTAGTTGTCTTGATTATCACCATTGTAATCAATATCTTCATGAATTCTTATTGGGTTTCCATCTTAGCCCACACTAATTTTTGGTATTTCTTACCAATGAGATTAGTAAAGAACTGTATTTCAGCACCCCTTCAGATTGGAATCTTATATTGGATCTTAAATAATAAGACGATTAACCGGATGAAACCGGAAGTATTTAAATAGACCGAAAAAGACATTGGTGAGCGATCGCCAATGTCTTTTTTTGTTAACAAAGCAAAATAGCTTGTACGCTATAATTGCACTTAAAACAATAGTTAGAGTAAAAACCTTTAATTTTTCCAATAATAATTACATGTGTAAACCGTTTCGCAAAACGCCTTTAAGTTTATAATATAAAACAAAAAAAGCCTAGCATTAACTAAGCTCCTCTAGAATTTTATTCAAACTATCCATCAACTGTTTCGTATCAACATTTCCCAAATCACCATTTAAAAAATCAACGTAAACATTAATGGCTCCTGAGATTAAAAAAGGAATTTGAACATGAGAAAAATAGTCATCAGGACTAATTTCTTCATGTTCCATCACGGTATTAACCAAAGTTTGTTTAATTTTAGTCCGCAAGACTGCAGTTTGATCATTATTAATCAAAACTTGAACTGAATGATCTTTTTGAAAATAATTAAATAAATTTTTCTCTAACAATTGGTAATTAACAACGCCCTTAGAAACGTAACTAAAGCGTAAAATCTCATCAATGTGCTGAACTACTTTTTCAGTTACTTGATTATACAAGTCATCAATTCCCTTATAATAAGTATAAAAAGTAATCCGACTAATTCCAGCTGCTTTCGACAATTCGGACACGCTAATTTTTTGATAAGGTTGATTACGCATTAGTTCAATAAAATTATCAATAATTTTAGTTTCAGTGGGAATCTTTTTAGCATCTCGTCTCACAGCTTCCTTCACCTCATTAATAAAAAAACATTTATTTAATTATAGCAATAATAAGTAGCTAATTAAATAAATGTTTTTAACCAAATTAAAAAACCTAGTCCCCATCAGCTATATGATTGGTTACTAGGTCTTTATTTATCTCCTTGCATCCAGCTCACCAAAGTATTTTTTAGATAAGCGCGCTTCCGTCCCATCACGGCGAAGTTCTTCAATTGCTTTATCCAACTTCTCCCGCAAAGTTTTATCTTGTTTTCGTAAACCAACGGCATCATAATCGGCCGGGAAGTCAGTTTTAACTAATTTTAAAGGTTCACTGGAGTGATTGTGAGCCAAATAATATTTAGCATAATCTGCATCAATTAAAACCGCATTAATTCGACCAACCTTTACATCATTAATTGCTTTATCAAACGTATCGTATTGCACGGGTTTCGTTCCTAAATACTGTTTCAAAACTTTCGGATCTTGATTAAAATCATCAAATCCAACCGATCCTGATTGCACTCCTAATTGTTTTCCGTGCATATCTTGGGGCACATTAATCCCAGAGTTTGCTTTCGTAAGTAAGACTTGGTTATCTTCGTGATATGGTTTAGAAAAAGCCGCGTGCTTGGCTCGTTCTGGTGTCATCGTGTAACCATTCCAGATGGCATCAATGTGTCCGGTATTCAATTCGGTTTCTTTCATCGACCAATCAATCACTTGGAATTTCGGCTTTAAGCCCATTTTTTTAAACGCAGCTTTTGCCATTTCAACGTCATATCCGATTAACTTACCATTTTTATCCCGAAAGCCCATTGGAACAAACGTATCATCAATTCCAACGGTCACCGTTTTTTGTTGGTGCACTTTATTCCAAGTATCAGTCCGGTGGGTGCCTTTATACCAAGCTCCCGCAACGACTAACCCTAGCACTAACAGAATCAAGAAGTTTCCCATCAACTTAGGAAATTGTTTTTTCGTTTTCATCGTTTTACATCCTTTGAGAAATCCAATACTTTACCATTCAAACTTTCCGCAAATGGTAAATCATGGGTTACGACTAATTGCGTAGCGTTTCGACTTTGAAGTTTTTGAATGATAGACGTTACTCGTTCAGTTGATGCTTCATCTAGACCAGAAGTTGGTTCATCATAAGCAAGCACGCCTGGTTTCATTGCCAATGCTCTAGCAATCGCCACTCGTTGTTTTTGACCACCTGATAGTTCAAAAGGATAGTTATTGCGGTGTTCCGTTAAGTCTAAATCAGTTAATAATTCAGAAGCGGTTTTCGTATACGTCGCCGCTTTTTCTTTTGCCACAATCCGTGGTGCCAAAGTAATGTTTTCAGTCACTGTATATTGCGGAAACAAATTAAAGTCTTGAAAAATTACCCCAACCTCTGATCCTTGCCGAGTTCCGTCAATTGCCAATTCTTGACCGTCCAATTTAATTGAACCACTATCAGCCGGAATTAAGCCAGCTAAAATGTTTAAGAAGGTCGTTTTTCCAATTCCAGAGGGACCAACAATCGTTAAAACCTCACCTGGGGCAACTGTAAAAGATAAATCTTTAAAAATAGTTCTTCCATTATATGACTTAGTTAAATTTTCAATTGATAACATTGTGTTCCCTCCTAACGATAGTAGTTCAAGCGTTTTTCAATGTAGCGCATAATTAAGGTAAAAATCATGGTTAATAATAGGTAGAAAAGTCCCACTAATAGGTACGGAATCAACGTGACATCCCGTGCGACATCAATGGTTCCAGCCCGCATCAAGTCACCAAGTCCAATTACATAAACTAACGAAGTATCTTTAACTAGGTTAATAACTTCGTTTCCTACGGATGGCATCACAGTTTTAATCACTTGTGGTAACGCAATGTAACGGAACGTTTGCAACTTGTTCATCCCTAACACGCGAGCTCCGGCATATTGCCCAGCGGGAACGGCTTGAATTCCACCACGGAAAATTTCAGCAAAGTAAGCAGTATAATTCAAAACAAAGGTCAACACGGCGGCTTCAAATCTTGGTAACACCGCAATGTTAGCTAAACTCAAACCGTAGTAGACAAACACGATTTGAAGCAATAATGGCGTGCCTCGCATAATCGTAATGTAGATATTAGTAATCCACCGTAACACGAAGAATCGTGAGCGTTGCGCCATGGAGACAATCACTCCCAGTGGCAAAGAAATTATCAATGTTAGGAAGAACACTCCTAACGTTAGTTTTAAACCGTCTAACAAACTGGGTAAAATTTCTAATAAATAGTGCATTTTTTAATCCTCCTTGAATTTATCACCAAAACAAAAAAGTCCTCAAGTTATCGCTTGATAACTTGAGGACGATTCGTTCGTGATTCCACCTCTGTTCAGCCTAACATTACTGCTAGACTCTCAGGCACCTTACCGTTCTAGAATGGAAGGTGCAGCACTTAACGATGCCGGCCGGATATAGTTTTGCTATATCAATGATCACGAGTGTGGTTCGCCTACGCTACTGGTCACTTTTCAGCTACCGTGACTCTCTCAGTCAGTACCAATAGGTTACTCTTTCGTTCATATCGTTAATTGAATTATAAATGGTATTTAGTAAAATAGCAATACAATTTTTTAATTTTGTTAAGTTTTTAATGATAAATCTAATTAATCAAATAATCATTATTTGGATTTAATTTTAAACTAACAAAAAAGAACGTTCACAATGAACGTTCTTTTTAAATATGAGCAGTCAAGGACTTGAACCCCAATCTCACGGACAAAGAATCCGTTGCTCTAACAGTTGAGCTAACCGCTCGATTAACTTACAGGTATTATTATAACAGTAATGAACTAATTTAAGCAAGTTAATTTATGAAAAAGTTTATAGAAATATATCAGAGATGATATGCTGCTTAGGATTTGACTTTATTTTTATTAAACGTTTTTCATTTTCTAATTTTTCTATTGTATCTTTGATTTTTCGAACTGAAAAAGGACTGGTCTTTGCTAATGAAAGGATTGTTTTATCGAGTAGTCCAACATCATCAGAGTCATTAAACATTTTTGATTGTGCTAAAAGAAATAAAATATAACTTTCTGGTGAATTATCACCATAATGTTTATTTATTTTTTTAATAGATCCATTAAACTTATCAATTCTAAACGTTAAACTATCAATAATTAGGTTTTGGCTTTTAATAACTAATTTCAACATTTTATCAACAAAAAATGTTAATTCAGCACGATTTTCAAACGCACCTGCTTCTTCAAAAGCCTTGTAATACGTTGACTTATTAGTTTGTACAATCTGAGAAAAACTTATTCCCGTGAACTCATCTAATTTTCTAGATAAGTACATCGAAAGAATATATCTACCTGTTCTTCCATTACCATCATAAAAAGGATGAGTATTCTCAAAAAAGAAATGTCCTATCATCGCTTTAATCAGAAAAGGAACTTCATCGTCGTTAACAAATGAAATCCATTCTTTGATTCTTTTTAAAATTTCTCTTTCATTTAATGGGGCAACATGTACTTTTCTATCAACATTGCCACCCTGAATATAAACAGGACTATTTCTAAAATATTCACCATCTAATTTATTTTCTTTTTTAATTTCATTTTCTAATAAATTATGATAAATATTTAAAATATCTTGAACATCAGTAATAGGAAGCTCTTTCCCATCAAAAACATCCAAATACATTTTAACCGTTGATTTTAATCTAACATCATTAGAATCACTATCTACATTTTTAATTGCATGATCAATTTCCTTTTTTGTAGATCTAACACCTTCAATATCATTAGTGCTCTTTATTTCATTTCTGAGTGTTTCAAAAAAATACTGCCTTTTAGCAATTTCTGTCAATTTTTTTGCAAGCGAACTAATATTCTTAGAATTATTATTTATTTGTTCTATCTTAACTGATATTTTAGGTAAATTCATAAAATATATTGGAAATTCAGAAGTTTTATATTCACCCTTATACATTAAATTCGGGAATAACGTTGTGTTAATGCTCGCGTAATTATCAATTCTATTTTTATATTCAGTTTCAACTTTTTCTAGGTTACCATTTGAATTTCTTTTAAAATTTTCCAAAGACATATACTTCATTTAAATATCCTCCTTTCAATTTCAACAAAACATCATTTTTGTTAAAACTAAGTAATATATTATAACTTCAACTTTGACAAAAAGCCGTTTTTGTTAAAGTTAGAATGTTTTTTATAGTCTAACATAGACATATACGTAAAAATGTTAAAATAACAAAAAAACAACCAAATTCTAAAATTTGATTGTTTCTACTATTAATTATTCAATTACCAAAGTGTTTTTGGCGTTTAACTTATAAGCTTCTTTCTTTTGACTCTTCATACTACGTTCTTGGAAGTTAACTTCCACAGTGTAGTCTTGATTTCGTAATTCAAAAGCTTTGGCTAACGCTTGATCAAAAATCGCATTGATTTCGTCTTCACTCTTACCTTTGGTATCAGTACAAATGAAGTAATCAATCGCATCTTCGGCTGCATCTGATTTAACTACCGTAGCAAGCCGTTCTTCACCAAAGGCAAAACCAACTCCACCCATTTCAGGTCCACCAAATTCTTGTACCATGTTGTTGTAACGACCACCAGCACAAATCGTTGTGTAATCATCACCAAATTCAGGAGCTTTCGCTTGAATTTCAAAAACTGTATCCGTGTAGTAATCTAATCCACGAACTAACCGATCATCAACCGTGTAGTCCACTTTTAAGATATCCAATGCTTTCTTCAAATCATTGAAGTAGTTTTTTGAACGTTCATTTAAGCTATCTTCTAACTTAGGAGCACCAGCCACAATTTTTTGATCGTTGCGATCTTTACTGTCTAAGATCCGTAGTGGATTTTGTTCCAAACGACGTTGGGAATCAGCACTAAGTTCATCTTTAAATTGTTCAAAGTATTTAACTAAGGTATCGCGATAAACGTTCCGACTTTCGTCATCCCCTAAGGTATTTAATTCAACTCGTAAATCATGAATGTCTAAACCTTGGAAAATATCAATCGCTAAGCGAATTACTTCAGCATCAATTTGGGGACTAACGGCCCCAATACTTTCACAACCAATTTGGTGGAATTCCCGGTTATGGGTTGCACCAGGACGTTCGTAACGAAACATGGGTCCCATGTAGTAAAGTTTGACGGGCTTGGGATGTTCTGGTCCAAAGAGTTTGTTTTCCACAAACGAACGCACAATTCCAGCGGTTCCTTCAGGACGAAGGGTAATACTCCGTCCCCCTTTATCTTCGAAAGTGTACATTTGTTTAGTCACAATATCTGATGAATCACCAGAAGTCCGGCTAAATACTTCGGTCTTTTCCACCATTGGGGTTCTCATTTCAGCATAGTTATATCTTGAAAAGACATCGCGTGCAGTTCCTTCAATTCGTTGCCAAACTGCAGTTTCGTTGGGAAGAATATCTTCCATTCCTCGTACTCGTTTGAATTTTCCGTCCATTATAATCCTGCTTTCTTGTTTAAATCGATTTACTTAAATTTTACCATTAATTACCGCTTTTTGGGGTGAATGTCGGATAATTTCCTTAATTTACAATTCAATAATTCGGTTACGTACATTTTTCAGTTTTTATTTTGCTTTTGTTCGCATTTTCCTTTGCTTTTCCGTAAAAAATCTGCTAATCTATTATATTAATTACTACAACTTAACAACAGGAGGATTTTCTTCATGGATAATTGGGAAAACAAGTTTGGCGAACATCAAGCATTAACATATGATGATGTATTATTGGTTCCGGCAGCAAGTGACGTGCTCCCTAATCAAGTCAGCTTAAAAACAAAATTAGGCAATAATCTTCTCTTAAACATTCCCGTACTTAGTGCGGCAATGGATACGGTCACAGAAACAGCCATGTCAATTGAAATGGCCCAAAAAGGTGGTCTTGGTGTCATTCACAAAAACATGTCACCTGAAGATCAGGCCGCTGAAGTAGCAGCTGTTAAAGCTGCTCCCGTCGAAGGCGACGAAGCAGCTGTTGATGACCAAGGTCGTTACTTAGTGGCTGCTGCCGTTGGGATTAATGGTGAAACTTTTGATCGTGCTACGGCCTTATTCAATGCTGGTGCTGATGCAATCGTCCTTGATACCGCTCATGGTCACTCAAAGGGTGTGCTTGATAAAATTAAAGAAATCAGAAGTCAATTTCCTGATAAAACTTTGATTGCTGGTAACATTGCCACTGCTGCTGCTACCAAAGCCCTTTTTGATGCTGGTGCCGATGTTGTTAAAGTTGGAATTGGTCCTGGATCAATTTGTACTACTCGAGTTGTCGCTGGTGTGGGAGTTCCCCAAATCACAGCTGCTTATGATTGTGCTAAAGTTGCCGAAGAATACGGTAAACAAATTATCGTTGACGGTGGAATGCAATACTCTGGTGACATCGCCAAAGCCCTTGCTGCTGGTGGTGATGCCGTAATGCTTGGAAGCATGCTTGCCGGAACTACCGAAGCACCTGGCAAAATTTTATCAGATAAAAGCGGTCACCAATACAAAGTTTACCGCGGCATGGGTTCAATCCCCGCCATGGAAAATGGTTCTTCTGACCGTTACTTCCAAGGTAAAGTTAAAGCTGAAAAGAAATTAGTTCCTGAAGGTATCGAAGGTAAGACTGAATACAAAGGTGACGCTGGCGACATTATTTACCAAATGATGGGTGGTCTTCGTGCCTCAATGGGTTACACTGGTTCACATACCATTGCTGACATGAAGAAAGCACAATTTGTCAGAATTACTGGTGCTGGTTTACGTGAATCACATCCCCATGATGTTATCATTACTAAGGATGCCCCTAACTACAAAAAATAGGAGAATAATTATGGTAAAAACTGAACGTAATTACGACTCTGTAGTGGTCCTTGACTTTGGTAGTCAATACAACCAACTAATTACTCGTCGTGTTCGTGAAATGGGTGTTTATTCTGAACTTAAACCCCATACAATGACCGCTAAAGAAATCAAAGCCATGAATCCCAAAGCCATCATTTTTTCTGGTGGCCCTAACAGTGTGAATGGTGACGGTGCTTTAGCCGTTGATCCCGAAATCTTTAACTTAGGTCTTCCAATCTTAGGGATTTGTTACGGAATGCAATTAATGGCCAAAGATCTTAAGGGTGGTGAAATTGTCACTGCCGATAATAGTGAATATGGTCAAGCTCAAATCGAAGTTACCGACAAAGATTCAAAATTCTTCAAAGGGATGAACGATCAGCAAACCGTTTTAATGAGTCATGGTGACTTTGTAACCAAGGTTCCAGACGGTTTTGAAATTACCGCAACCAGTGGTTCATGTCCCATCTCAGCGATGGCTGACCCTGAACGTGGCTTCTATGCCGTGCAATTCCACCCTGAAGTTAACTTAACTGAAGAAGGTCGCGAAATGTTACGCCACTTCGTCTTTGACATTGCTGGTGCCGAAGCCAACTGGTCAATGGATGACTTTATTGACGATGCCATTGCCAACATCAAAGAAACCGTTGGTGATAAAAAAGTCTTACTTGGTCTTTCTGGTGGAGTTGATTCCTCAGTCGTTGCCGTGCTCTTGCACCGTGCAATCGGTGATCAACTAATCTCAGTCTTCGTTGACCATGGTTTGTTACGAAAAAACGAAGCGCAACAAGTCCTTAAAGCTTTAGGTGATGATTTCGGTTTAAACATTGACTTTGTCGATGCTAGTGAACTTTTCTTAGGTAAATTAAAAGGTGTTACTGACCCTGAAACAAAACGGAAAATCATCGGAAAAGAATTTATTGATACCTTCTCAACTGAAGCTCGTAAATTCGATGATGTTGATTTCTTAGCTCAAGGTACCCTATACACTGACGTAATTGAATCAGGAACTGATACTGCTCAAACTATCAAATCTCACCATAACGTTGGTGGTCTTCCTGAAGACTTAAAATTCAAATTAATTGAACCTTTAAACAAATTATTTAAAGATGAAGTTCGTGAACTTGGTGAAAAATTAGGTATGCCTAAAGAATTAGTATGGCGTCAACCTTTCCCAGGTCCTGGTTTAGCAATCAGAATTATTGGTGAAGTTACCCCAGAACGTTTACGGATGGTGCGTGATTCCGATGCCATCTTACGTGATGAATTTGCTAAAGCTGGTTTAAACAAAACTATTTGGCAATACTTCACTGCCCTTCCTGGAATTAAGAGTGTGGGTGTCATGGGTGATGAACGGACTTACGATGAAGCCGTTAACATCCGGGCCGTGACCTCTGTTGATGGAATGACAGCCGAATTTGCTGAAGTTCCTTGGGAAGTTTTAGGTAAGGTTTCCAAACGAATTGTTGATGAAGTAGCGGGAGTTAACCGTGTCCTTTATGACATTACTGGTAAGCCACCTGCAACAATTGAATACGAATAAAACTAAAAAGAAGCTGAATCTTTACATTTCAGCTTCTTTTTTGTATGTTACGAATTAACTAATTTCCCTATTTCTTAAACCGATCAATTCTAAACGGATTCAAGTCAAATTCATCCGCCTTTCCTTGAGCTCGTTGCGCTACAATTTTGCCCAAGACACTAGCAAATTTGAAGCCATGGCCACTTAAGCCCGTGATGACTTGAATATTTGGTTGGCCAGGTACCCAATCAATGATAAAATCTTCGTCTGGTGAGACATCGTAGGTACAAGCTGCTCCATGATCAAGTCCGTTTGTCCCCGTTAAATGATTTTTCAACAATTCGGAAACTTCCGTTTGATCTGCAGCATATTCACCATATGGTAGGCGCCCTTCGCGCTTGTTAATTGGTTGTCCGCCATCATGATGCCCAATCTTAATTTGCTGATCTTGTCCTGAAAAACCATAGTAAGTCTCGCCTGACTTCATTTCGACGGTAAAACAAGGAAAACCGTTTGCTTCGTCCAACTGAGGGTCATCCGTTTTAAACCAGCCAAACACTTTACGCAGTGGTTGAATTGGTAAATCAGGAATTAATTCTTTTGCCCACGTTCCGGCCGTTACAGCAACTTGATGAGCGTAGTAAACCTGATGAGCCGTTTTAATTTCAACTAAGTCAGGTTCGATTTGTTTCACGGATAGAACCTTAGCCGTAAAGTCCTGCGTGACGCCCTTTGCTTCAGCACCTGCCAAATAGGCTTGAATCGCATTTTCCGATAGTAAATAACCACTATCTTTTTCAAAAACGCCCCGATAGTCATCATCAAAGTGCCAGTTCGGCCAGCGTGTTTGAATTTGTTGGGCCGTTAAATTATCCACTGGCAAGTTATACTCTTGGGCAGTTTTGGCGACATTGGTAATAAATTCAGCCCCCGTTGGTCCGACGTTTAAAACCCCAACTTGGTGAAAAACATCCGTCCCGCTTTGGGATTGAAGGTCTTGCCATAACTTTTGGGCTTCCAAAACTAACGGAACGTATTTGCCACCTTCCCCATAAGCATGCCGAATAATTCTCGTTTGTCCGTGATGTGAGCCTTGATCATGCGGTGGACGGGCCACATCTAGTTCTAACACCTTTAAACCAGCTTGGCTGGCATAATATCCTGCCGCTGACCCCACTGAACCAGTTCCAATAATTGCTAAATCAAATACTTTTTCCATTTTGTACTCCTCCTCGATTTTTTGCCAAATAAAAAAGCACCCATCCTAGTTAAAGGACGAATGCATTCGCGGTACCACCTTTGTTCATAGTCAATTCACATCGACTATCTCAAATAAGTTACGCCTAAAGCGGGATAACTTTGCTCTGGTAGCGGTGGCAAAACCGTGATTAGCTAATTAATCACTAATCATAACTCCAAGCCCATCTTCAAAATCTTCATGCTCATTCCTTTTCACCAACCAGGAACTCTCTGTGAGTTGTCAATTTCTACTCTGCTCTTCCGTTGTCTAATTATTAATTTTTATTTAATATACTAGTTCGCAAATTACTTGTCAATCAAAAAATATAATTGCTGGTCTCCTGTATAAATTAAGATCTAATTCCTGTATACTAACAGTAAGTTGTGATAGCCTGTTGTGCCGCTTTGGTGCCAGGCTCTTTTTGTGTTTTCAAGGAGTTATTTATGAAAAGTTTTAAAATTCAAACCTTAATCTTAATTGCGGTTGCTTTCATGTTAGGGATGAGTGAATTCATTATTGTCGGAATTTTTAGTGATATTTCTAATTCCTTTCACGTTAGCATCGCCAGCGTGGGGTTATTAACCACCATCTTTGCCGTGATTTACGCGATTTCGACCCCGATTTTATCCTTATTAGTGGGTGAGCATCGGCTAAATCGGGTCATTGGCCTAACCATGGCCATCTTCATTTTTGGTAACATTCTGTCGGCAATTGCTCCGACTTTCCTAATTCTGACGATTTCGCGGATTATTACCGCCCTAGTGTCGGGAATTACCATTTCAATTGCAATTACCTTCGCGACCTTCATTACTCCAAAGGCCAAACAAGCTTGGATTGTGTCGTGGGTCTTTTCTGGTTTTAGTATTGCTTCCGTTTTTGGGGTACCAACTGGAACCTGGCTCAGTAGTAAAGTGGGCTGGCGATTAACCTTTTGGTTGATTGCGTTGCTTTCTGCCGGAATTCTAATCGCTTTTCAACTATCATTACCCCATAATCTGAAACAACAAAAAGTGGAACATTTTACCGACCAGTTTAAAATTCTAACTGATAAACGGATTCTCTTAGGAATTTTTGTTCCCGTGCTGGCCTTAGGCTCGGTTTATATCATTTATACGTACGTCACGCCCATTTTAACCGACTCATTTGGCTACAGCATTAACTTTGTAACCATCTATTTGGTCATCTATGGAATTGCTTCACTGTTGAGTAATCAAACGGCAGGACGGCTCGCTTCAAAAAATGGTTTTCAACGAATTTTTAAATTTTATGTCATTCAAATGTTTGCGCTGCTGGGTGTCTCGGTCTTTTTCAAAATGCCCATCATTGATTTAGGACTCATCATTTTGCTCGGTTTTACCATTTACTTAGCCGGTGCTACCTGCCAGTTATTTTACATGGGAATTGCTGAAGCAAAATACCCGCAATCACTCGTCTTAGCTTCTACGTTTAACCCGATTTTTAGTAACGTCGGAATTGCGTTAGGCTCGGCTACTGGAGGTTTGATTGTCAATACCGTTGGGCTACCTTTTTTAGGAATCGGCGGGGCCATTTATACCGCAATTCTCTTAGTCATCTTGTGGGTTTTAACTCATCAAGCCCAACCTTAATCTACTTACAAAGGAGTTTCATCTATGAAAAGTTTTAAAGTACAAACTCTGATTCTAATTGCGATTGCCTTTATGCTAGGCATGAGTGAATTTATTATCGTCGGAATTTTAGGCGATATCGCTGATACTTTCCACGTTGCAATTTCAACCGCGGGATTGTTAACCACCATTTTTGCGGGAGTTTATGCCGTCGCAACGCCCATTTTGTCATTAATGGTCGGGGAACGGCGCTTAGATAAAGTGATGGTGTTCATCATGTCGATTTTCATCTTAGGAAACATTTTATCTGCCGTTTCACCAAACTTTTTCGTTTTAACCATTTCTCGAATCATCACGGCTTTGGTATCCGGGATTACCATTTCAATTGCGATTACCTTTGCTACCTACATTACCCCGCCGAATAAACGAGCGTGGATTGTATCTTGGGTCTTTTCTGGGTTTAGTATTGCCTCTGTCTTTGGGGTACCAACTGGAGTCTGGCTTAGTAATCAAGTTGGTTGGTACGTTACTTTCTGGATTATCGCAGCACTCAGTCTTTTAATTTTAATAGCCTTTGTGATTGCTTTACCCCATAATTTACGCCAAAAGAAAGTGGAACACTTTACTGATCAATTTAAGATTTTTAAAGATAAACTGATTCTCTTAGGGATTTTAGTGCCCATTTTAATGACCGGTGGTGGTTACGTTGTCTATACTTACGTAACGCCCATGTTGACAAAATCATTTGGCTACAGCATTGATTTTGTCACGGTTTTCTTAATTATCTATGGGATTGCTAGTCTAGTTGGAAATCAAGTGGCTGGTCGCTTAGCATCTAGAGATGGGATGAAACGAATTTTTAAATTTTACATCGTCCAAGCGTTTGTTTTATTAGGAATTTCCGTCTTTTTCAAAGTCTCTGTGATTGATTTAGTTTTAATCATTATTTTAGGTTTCACCCTCGCCATTGCTGGAGCAACCACTCAACTTTTCTACATGCACATTGCTGAGGTCAAATATCCGCAATCATTGGTCCTTGCTTCTTCATTCAATCCAATTTTTACCAATGTTGGAATTGCCGTTGGTTCTGCCACTGGTGGCGTAATCGTGAATTCAATTGGAATGCCGTTCTTAGGCTTCGGTGGAGCAATTTATACTGCACTTCTTTTAGGCGACCTTTGGCTAATTAACCATAAATTTTCTAATTAAACAGTAAAAGACAATCATTTAAAATGGTGATTGTCTTTTTATTTATCAAAAACCGAAAAATTAGCATTGACATTGTTTTTCATTCGTTTTATACTTTAAAAAACTTAAACGAAGGAAGGTTTATGATATGTCAGTGTTTACTAACATTATTATTTTATTATTCATTTTAGTCATCTCAATTTTCAAAAATTGTGTGGATAATAAAATGTTAATTTGGCATATCTAAATTTTCTAAAGTCCACGCAGTTCATCGTTAGTACTGTGGGACTTTTTACCATTTTGTCCCCAGTTGATCTGAACTGAGGACTTTTTTTATTACCTAAAAAGGAGTTGAAGCCCAATGTCTAACCAGGAAATTCTAAATCAAGAACAGGAGCATTACGCAAAAGCGGCTCGTATCAAATATTTTGATATTGTTATCAAATCCGGACGTGGGGCCATCTTAACCGACGAGGATGACCATCAATACATTGATTTACTCTCAAGTGCCTCCGCAACTAATACTGGGCATTCCCATCCGCACGTCGTCGAAGCAATTAAACGACAAGCCGAACAGTTAATTCAATACACTCCCGCTTACTTTGCGAACGCGGCTGAAGCAAAATTAACCCCTCGTTTAGCAAAGTTAGCTCCTATCGAAGGACCGGTAAAAGTTGCTTACGGTAACTCTGGCTCCGACGCAAATGACGCGATTATCAAATTTGCCCGAGCTTATACGGGACGCCAATACATTGTGAGTTTTACCGGGGCTTACCATGGTTCGACCTATGGTTCAATTTCCACTTCGGGAGTTAGTTTGAATATGACGCGCAAGATTGGCCCATTATTACCTGGCGTGGTGAAAGTGCCATTCCCTAGTCCTTGGTATCGATTACCTGGCGAAAGCGATGATGCCTTTTCTGATCGGATGTTTGAAGCCTTTAAGTTGCCCTTTGAAACTTACTTGCCGGCTGACGAAACGGCCTTGATTGAAATCGAAGCCATTCAAGGTGACGGTGGTTTCATCAAAGCCCCTGAACGTTATCTCAATCAAGTTTATCAATTTGCCAAAGAGCACGGAATTTTATTTGCCGTTGATGAAGTTAATCAAGGATTAGGACGGAGTGGAAAAATGTGGTCTATTCAACATTTCCCCGATGTTCATCCTGACCTAATTGCGGTTGGTAAATCAATTGCTTCGGGCCTTCCCCTTAGTGCAGTTTTAGGCCGAGCCGAAGTGATGGATGCGTTAAATGCTCCTGGTAATGTTTATACGACTGCAGGGAATCCAGTCACAACTGCTTCTGCGAATGCCACGCTCGATGTCATCGAAAATGAACACTTAGTTGAGCGAAGTGCCAAATTAGGCAAGCAAGCCAAGGCATTTTTTGATAAAATGAAAGATAAATTTAATTTTATTGGAGATGTGCGCATTTACGGGTTAAACGGTGGCATTGATATTGTTGATTCAACGACTGGAAAAGCAGATGATGACGCCGCTACTCAGTTAATCACACGAATCTTTGAATTAGGCGCTTTAATGATTACAGTTCGAGGAAATATCTTACGGTTCCAACCACCACTAGTAATTAAAGAAACTGATTTAAACAAAGCTTTTAAGATTATTGAACAAGCAATGCAAGAATTAAATGATGGAAAATTACCACCAGCTAAATCAATGGGCTGGTAATATTTTAAGGAGATAGACATGAAAAACATTTTCAAAAAAATGAATGAGAAAGTCGACTTTCATTTTTACGCATCAAAAGATAAGCAACTGAAAAAGACCATGACGGTTAAAGATTTCTTGGCTTTAGGGCTGGGAACCATTCTTTCAACTTCCATCTTTACCCTTCCTGGGTTAGTTGCTGCTAAATTTACTGGTCCAGCCGTAGTTATTTCATTCTTACTAGCCGCTGTTGTTGCTGGTTTGGTAGCGATGAACTACGCCGAAATGGCTTCGGTATTGCCATTTGCTGGATCAGCTTACTCTTGGATTTCCGTATTATTCGGTAAATTCTGGGGTTGGATTGTTGGTTGGGCCCTCTTAGCTGAATATCTAATTGCGGTAGCATTTGTAGCCGCTGGGTTATCTGCTAACGTGCAGGGGTTGATTTCGCCTTTAGGTTGGAAACTTCCTAATGTTTTGGCTAATCCACTAGGTACTAATGGCGGAGTAATTGATATTATCGCTGTCGTGGTGGTAGCCTTGGTTACCTTCATCTTGCTTCGTGGTGATGCTGAAACCACTAAGATTGCAAACGTCTTGGTTGTTTTGAAATTACTTGCTATCATTACTTTCGTAGTGGTTGGAGCAACTGCTATCAAAGCCCAAAACTATGTTCCATTCTTCCCTAAACCACATGCTCTTCCTGATGGTACTCAATTTGTTGGTGGTTGGTCAGGAATCTATGCCGGAATCTCAACCATCTTCCTTTCTTACATTGGTTTTGATTCAATCGCCGCTAACTCTGCTGAAGCCAAAGATCCCCAAAAAACCATGCCCCGTGGAATCATCGGTTCACTTTTAATCGGTACAGTATTCTTCGTAGCTGTTTCCCTAGTTATGGTGGGAATGTTTAAGTACTCAGCTTACCTTGGTAACGCTGAACCAGTTGGTTGGGCCCTTCGTCAACAAGGTCACGTAATCATCGCTTCAGTGGTTCAAGCAATTGCAGTTGCCGGAATGCTAGTTGCTTTGATTGGAATGATGATGGCTGGTTCACGTTTGATCTACTCATTTGGTCGTGATAAAATGCTTCCAAAATCAATGGGTAAACTAAACAAGAAAAAAATCCCACAAAATGCACTTTGGATCATCACAGCCGTTGGAATTGTAATGGGAGCTATCTTCCCATTCACTTTCCTAGCTCAATTGATTTCAGCTGGGACGCTAATTGCCTTCATGGCCGTTTCACTTGCTATGTACCCATTGAGAAAACGTGAAGGTAAGAGTCTTCCAAAGGCTGCTTACAAACAACCATTTTTCCCAGTGCTTCCAATTCTAGGTTTCCTAGGTTCACTTACTATCTTCATGGGACTTGATATTCAAGCTAAACTTTACTCAATCGTTTGGTTTGTAATCGGCGTAATCATCTACTTTGCTTACGGTATGAAACACGCTAATTCTGAGCTTGATGAATCAGACGTTAATACTGATGAAGAAATTAACGAAAATCTTTAAAAAATTTCACTGAAAAGAGCGGTTTTATTACCGCTCTTTTTTGTTTCATACTATAATTAAATTAAATGATAATGCGAATGAGGTGAATGGAAATGAAAGAAATGATTGCAGCAACTTTAGTCTTAATTATGTTTGGTTGTCTCTTGGGCGAAGCAGTCGTTTACGTCTTTGTAAAAAATCCATCGCCTAACCAAAAAATGACTTACAATTTCTTTGATAAAATTTACTGTTTTTGTTTATTCTTGATTTGTGCGTTGGTCGTTGCCCTATCGGTGTTGCGGGATTCGTAAAAAAGTTTATTGACTATCTAGCATAAATTATTTAGTATATTACTTAAGGAAAGGACGGTTCGACCGTTCGCTAATCAAGGCTCAGCCGAAAGTTAGTTATAAAAAGGAGCCCCATTGTTGCTAACGCAAGTAATGGAAGGCTCCTTTTTGCTATTCAAATTTATTAACATTTACACCCCTTAAGTCAGTTTTAATTTATATCACCACGCTTTGTTGGTATAATTAAGATAAACACTACTTTTGGAGGTATATTTATGGAGATATTAGAAGCAGTTTTAATTCTGCTTATTTTAGTTTTAATTTCCAATGTGGCTAGTCATTACATCACTGCCGTTCCGGTTAGTTTGATGCAAATCGCATTTGGAGTTTTAATCGCAATCTTATTCAATTTCAAAATTGATTTAGATACGACGTGGTTCATGCTACTGTTTGTAGCCCCGTTGCTATTTAACGACGGGCGTGAGTTTCCCAAGCAAGAATTGTGGAAATTACGGGGACCAATTTTTGAAAATGCCATTTTATTAGTCTTTTTAACCACGATTTTAGGCGGCTTTTTTGTTAGTTGGTTAGTCCCAACGATGCCGTTAGGAGTTAGTTTTGCCTTAGTTGCCATTCTTTCTCCCACTGATCCTGTGGCTGTACAATCAATTTCAAAACGAGTTAACTTACCAAAAAACATTTTACATTTGGTAAGTGGTGAAAGTTTAATTAACGATGCCAGTGGGCTAATTGCCTTTAAATACGCCATTGCAGCCGTGGTGACTGGTTACTTTTCGATTTCTAAAGCCGCTGGTGACTTTGTTTACATGGCCATCGTCGGTTTATTAGTCGGAATGGCTTTGATGGCTGGTTTAATTTGGCTGCGTAACTGGTTACACAGTATTAATTTTAACGATGCAATTTTTAGCGTTGTGCTTCAAATTTTAACTCCATTTGTAATTTACGTTATCGCCGAAGATTTTCTCCATGCTTCTGGTGTAATTGCCGTAGTAACGGCTGGAATTTTTGAACACCTTTCTGAAAAAAAGGTGCGCGGACAAACTCCAGAAATTACCTTATTAACTAATCGGACTTGGGATATCATTATCTATTGTTTAAATGGAGTGGTTTTCCTAGTATTGGGAATTGAACTTCCCGTCGCCATGCATGCCGTTATCAAAAGTAAAACTTATGGTACTTTCCAATCTTTAGGTTATGCGTTTGCCATCTGGTTCATGATTTTAGTGGTTCGAGTAGTTTGGATTATTGGTTATCAATCCTTCGCCTACTATGTAACCAAAAAAGAAAAGAAAAAACCAAAATTTTCCGTTGCTTTACTAGCCGGATTATCGGGAGTTCGGGGTGCGATTACCATGGCTGGGGTACTTTCAGTCCCTGCCTTAATTGACGGTGGCAAAGTCTTTCCCGATCGTTCGCTAATGCTTTTCATCGCAGCATCCGTAATTGTAATTAGTTTGCTTGCCGCTACCATTACGTTACCTTTAATTGCTCCTGGACAAGGAACCTTAGAAACCCGGGCTTCGGTAATTGATGATGAAGAAAACGCTGATGATGACGATGATGCTCCTGAATACGTTACTTATGACGTTGCGCGTCTTTACATGATGAATTCAGCAATTGCGAATTTAGAAAACAACAAAACTGAAGATACGCAACGAGCTGTGTTTGATATCATCATGGATTATGAAGTCGATATTCGGAAGATTCAACATCGTTTACACAACCGAGCCGAAACTACCCAAACCTTAAACGAAATGCTGGCTTTACGGCGGGTCGCTTTAAATGGAATTCGGGATGCGGTGAATGGTCTTTACGAAAAGGGCCTCATCAATAAAGATGCTTATTGGATTAAAAGTCGCCAATTAAACCAGCAAGAATACTTACTCTCACAAGCATCTGGTGATCGGCAAGCTTTCAAAAATATGTCTCATTTGAGTCTCTTTAGCCGCTTAGTCCGGGCTTTTAAAGTCTGGCAATGGAACGGTTCCGAAAGTGATGCCACTAAATCTGACTTACGTTTAATTCAAAAAGTCGGTGCTCAAGGCGCCATTGATGCGGTGAAGAAATTCTTAAACAGTAAAGACATCGATGAAAAAGATTTCTCTGCCCAAACGGTCCACTTCTTAATCGTTCACTACGAACGGCAAATTCAAGAAGCACAGTCATTTGGTGATTCAGCTGCCGAAGAAAAAGAATATGAACGACAGGTCATTAATCTTCGGATGCAAGCCCTTGAGGCGGAACGAAAAGCGATTGAAGTGTTGATTGAAAATAATCACATTGGCCCTGGAATGGGACTTAAATTACGTCAAAACGTTAACTACGAAGAAACCATTTTACTTAACGATTATAAACACGAAAATGAATAATAACTAAAAATATCGAAATCGCTATGATTTCGATATTTTTTATAAACTCATAATTATTGCATTTAGCCCTATCGTTTCCCAACGAGATTTGATAAAATCAAAATAATTCATTTGTCCCCCCAATCTTAATTAGGAGAACTATTATGATCAAAATTGAACATCTACATAAAGAATACGGAGATAAAATTGCCTTATTAGATCTCAACTTGGAAATTCCCCACGGAAAAATCTTTGGCTTTCTCGGCCATAATGGAGCTGGTAAATCAACCACGTTGAAAAGCCTTACCAGTATTATTGAACCAACTTCTGGAAAAATTTCCTTTGATGGCTTAGATTTAGCAAAACATCGGACTGAAATTAAACAAAAAATTGGTTACGTTCCGGATTCACCAGACATCTTTTTGCAATTAACGGCGCAAGAATACTGGAATTTAATTGCTTCAATTTATGATATTAAAATGACGGATGTTCAAAAGCGTCTGGATGAACTAGTGAACTTATTCGCGTTAACGGATAACCTGGTGACACCAATCCAAGATATGTCACATGGAATGCGGGAAAAAACCATTATTATCGGAACGTTATTGGTTAATCCCGACGTTTGGATTTTAGATGAACCGATTCAAGGTTTAGATCCTCAAGCAGCTTTTGACTTGAAACAAGTCATGAAAGCCCATGCTGAACAAGGTAAAACCGTCATCTTTTCAACCCATGTGCTCGATACTGCCCAACAATTATGTGATGAGATCGCCATTTTAAAACACGGTGAATTAATCTTCAATGGCTCGGTTGCATCACTCTTAGCCGCACATCCTAACCAATCACTTGAAACCATTTATCTTAATATGACTGGTAGCAAAAATAATCAACAAGAAATTAACCAGCTTGAAGGTGATTCCGATGCTGAATAAAAAATTAACCGAGCTCATTAAAGTTAATCTACTTTATTCCAATCCAAGCAATACCCAAAAACAACGCAAAAAAGGCAAAAATCTGACTCAAATTGCACAATCAACCTTAATCTGGGCCTTTTTAACCGGATTCTTATTATTAGGTCTCTTTGGGGTTTCCTTAATTTCGGTCGATTTACCTAAATCACCAGGAATTTTCACTCATTTTCTTGGGCTCTTTACCCTGTTGTTGATGGCTCAACTAATTTCCACCATTAATAACGTTTTTTTGGATAACCAAGATTTTCAAAATTATCTATCTCTTCCAGTAAAAATGAGTACGTTGTGGACCGCCAAATTGGCTACTACGGCGCTTACCATGATTCCCTTTGCGATTCCTTTATTAGCCATTTTAATCATGACGGCCTGCCAAAGTAATTACAACGTAGTAATTGCCATCGTGGTCGCCATAACGACTTTTATGCTGTACTTCGGTGCCATTTTAGTACTAACTTCTTTATTGACCTTTTTAATCACTCAAAACCGATTTTTCCAAGCACATAAGCAATTGGGAAACAGCATCTTGTTAGGGGTCTCAACCATCGCCATTGTCGTTGGTTGCGTGGTTTTAAGTGTTTCCCAAAATAAACCGCATCCAAACGATGAAAATATCCTGACACCCTTGGCTCCCATTTTCAACCTCATTACTCATCCCTTTAGTCTAAACTCACTGTTAACCTTAGTAATCCTAATTGGAGTCACTGGTGGTGGAGCGCTAATTTTACGCAAATTAAGTGACAGTAAGCTTTTACAAGTTAAAAAGCTCCCTGTTTCCAAATCCAAAGCAGCCTCCCGTCCAGTTGTCCAAAAATCGCTGCTCCAGACGTTACTTCGCTATAATTTACAACTCATTCGTGATCCTTCCTTTATGACCCAATCGCTCGCCAATACCATTATGATGCCCTTTGTTTTTTTGTTTGGGTTCAGTTACGGGAGCAAAGATCTGATGAGTCACCTAGGTTGGGAATATGCTGGTGTGTTCTTTTTACTAGGCGTAATGTTCTCTTTCATGACTTTTAATTCTTATGCCCTCGTTGGAAACATCATTTCACTAGACGGAGCAAATTTTGAAATGATGCGTAGTTTTCCCATCAAATTTAGCTACTATTTAAAAATCAAATTTTGGTTGGCAACAATCATTCAAATTATTTTAATGATTATTTTAACCATCGCAATCGGCTCCTTTATTCACTTGAAAATTGAACTTCTTTTGCCATTAATTGCTGGAATTATTTTGAGCCAACTCGCAGGCTGTCTCTATTATTTTACCCGTGATTGGCGACTTTTATCGTTAAATTGGACGAACCCAACGCAACTCCTTAGTCGTGGACTGGGAAATTGGGGCGTCTTTATGATGACCTTTGGCTCCATGTTTTTTGGTGGTTTATTAATCGGTCTCATCGCCCTTTTAACTAATTATTTTCCGCTTTTTATTAATTTATTGGTCTTAATCATGATTATGGTTAGCACTTTTATCGTTTATCGCCATTATCAAAAGACCTTTTGGCAAGTAGTTAGCGATTAGCTCAAATGAACTAATCTTTAGTAAGTGATATTAAATTGTTGTATACTAAAGTTGAGATGAGGTGTTCCTATGAAACTTAAACTGGAAAGAATTTATACCAAACCAGCTGATTTGAATGGTTATCGGATTTTAGTTGATCGCCTTTGGCCACGCGGAATTTCAAAAATCAGAGCGGCCTTAGATACGTGGGACAAAGAAGTGGCCCCTTCAACCGAGCTACGCGAATGGTTTAACCACGTTCCAGCGCGCTTTCCGGAATTCCAGACTAAATATCTGGCTGAATTAAATCAGAATCCAGCTACTAAAGCATTAGTTTCATTAGTAGCCGATAAACTCAAAACAGAGAATGTCATTCTTTTGTATGGGGCTAAAGATCAAAAACACAATCAAGCCATCATAATTTATAATTACTTACTACAACAACCAGCGATTAAAGCTGAATTAGATTAGGAGAATATTTATGCAAGAAGTTAGAATTGGAAAATCAGATGTAATTACTGGACCATTAGGATTAGGTACCAATGCCGTGGGTGGTCATAACCTTTTCCCTAACCTTAACAATGAAACTGGGATTGAAATCGTTAAAACCGCTTTAGATTCTGGAATTACTCTTTTGGATACTGCCTTTGCGTATGGAATGGGTGAATCCGAAAAACTAATTGGGGAAGCCATTAAAGGTTACGATCGTTCTAAGATTCAAATTGCCACTAAGGGTTGTCAAAAAGTGGAAGCAGATGGCAGTGTCGTCATCGATGACTCACCTGAATATCTTCGCGAATGTGTTGAAGCTAGTTTGAAGCGTCTTCAAACTGATTATTTAGATATCTTTTACATTCATTTTCCCGATGGTAAAACACCTTTAAACGAATCCGTAGCTGCGCTTAACGAATTGAAAAAAGCCGGTAAAATTCGGGCAATTGGTGTTTCCAACTTATCAATGGAACAACTTAAACAAGCTAACCTTGATAATTTAGTGGATGTGGACGAAGAAAAATACAATCTACTTGATCGGGATGCCGAACAAGAACGTTTTGCATATCTTAAAGAACACAATATTTCCTTTGTTCCTTTCTTCCCATTGGCCTCTGGATTGTTGACTGGTAAGTATACCAAAGCTACTACTTTCCCCGCTGATGATATTCGTCACGATGATCCTGATTTCCAAGGTGCTACTTTTGCAAAGATCATGGATGGAATTGATGAAATTCGTCCCATTGCGGAAAAATACAATGCTACCGTTGCACAAATTGTCCTTGCTTGGTACATCAAGAACCCAAATATTTCCGTGGTGATTCCAGGTGCTAAAAAGCCTGAACAAGTCAAAAGTAACGTTAAAGCTTTAGAGATTCATCTCACTGAGTCAGAATACAAATTAATTGACGAAAAATTATAGACCAAAAGCTCCGCATCAAAGCGGGGCTTTTTTTGTTGCTCTCATTTTTGATTTACCTTGGAAACAACTGGTATAATAAAGTTCACTAATAATAAGAATTGGAGAATTTAATCTATGTTTGAAATTCAAGGATACATTCAAAAATGGCGAAACTTTTTGAGTAAATTAGCAAAGTATAAGTATTTCTTTTTTATCCCAATGGTTGCTATTATCTTTTTAACCGCTGCCGTGGTCGTTTATCAAGGTGGATTCGGTAACTTTATGATGATGATTTTTGGGATTTTAATTGGTTGCTTAGCCTCCCTCTGGGGCATGTTTACTTTTATTTATCGCGATGTCAAAAAAATCATGGCATTGCTTAATTTAAGTGATTTATCAGCATTTGGTAATATGCCCCAGTTCGGTAACGTTGGCAAAATGGCTGGTAGCCTCAAACACGTGGCTAGAGCTAATTTAATTTTTGGATTATTAGTATTAATCTTAATTATTTTTGCCATCATTAGTTTGCTTCACAGCAATTTATTGGCTATCTTAGTATTTATGTTTGGCGTTTTAGGCGGTATCTTGCTTACTTGCTCACTTTTAGCTAAACTAGCAGAAAAGATTACCGATAAACTTCCATTTTAAGTTCTAACTAAAAAGGCTTTCCAAAAATTTTTGGAAAGCCTTTTTTTAATCTTTATTTTTAATCTTGCGACCCGTGATCGACTAACTTAGCCCAGACATCACCGACAACTTGAATGACTAGCACTAAAATAACTACCAGAATCGTAGCCACTAACGTCGTATCATTGGCGAATCGGTTATATCCATAAGAAATGGCCATGTTACCTAAACCACCGGCACCAATTGCTCCGGCCATGGCAGTCAATCCAACTAAACTAATTAAAGTAACGGTTGAAACTCTAATTAATTCGGGGAAAGCTTCACTAAGATAAACTCCTGAGATAATATCCCAGTTAGTTGATCCTAATGATTCAGCTGATTCAATGGTCCCTTTGTTAACACTTTGTAAAGCCACTTGGACTTGACGAGCGTAGAAAGGAAAGACCCCCACTGACAATGGAACTAAGGCAGCCGTAGTTCCAATTTGAGTTCCAACAATCTTTTGCGTTACAGGGGCAATGAAGGCCAATAAGATAATAAATGGAACCGCACGGAACAATGAAACGATTTTATCAACAATATTGAAAATCACTTTGTTAGGCAAAATCCCATCATTATCGAAAAGGACTAAAGCCACTCCAAAGATTAATCCAGCAATTCCACCAAAGATTGCTGACCAAAAAGTCATGTATAACGTTTGCACGATTGATGTCCACCAACCAGTTTCACCAGACCAACCTTGTTGCACAACGTTGGGGAAATTTGTAATAAACCACTCTTTCATTATGCTTCACCTCTCAATTCAGTAACTTCAACATCCAAGTTTTGAAGATATTCAATCGCTTGTTTTCTATCATCATCTTCACCGATTAAATCAACAATCATAATTCCCACTGCTTCATTTCGGAATTTTTCAATATCAGCATATACAATGCTTGCTGAAATGTGGAATTTCGAATAAAGCTCAATAATAATTGGCTTAGAAATAGCTTGTGAGAAGTAAATTAGTTTTACTAGATGACGATCTTTGGTATCAATGTTAAGGGACTTCAAAATTGCAAAGGCATCGAAGTCAGAACCAACAATTCTACGAGTAATCGGATTAGTTGATTTAACAAAGACATCGATTAACGTTCCAAGATCAACTACTTTACCGGTATCCATGATGGCTACTTGATCACAAATGCGTTTGATAGCATCCATTTCATGAGTAATTAAAATAACCGTTAACCCACGCTTTTGGTTCAAGTCTTGAAGTAAATCCAAAATTTGATTAGTATTTTCTGGATCAAGGGCTGAAGTTGCTTCATCAGAAATTAAAATTTTAGGATCATTAGCCAACGCTCTGGCAATGGCAACCCGTTGTTGTTGTCCCCCAGATAATTGACCAGGGTAATGCTTAGCGTAGTCAGCTAAACCAACGTCTTTTAATAAACTAGTTACCTTAGCAGCAACTTCTTTTTCTTTTAAACCAGCATGTTTCAAAGCAAATTCCACGTTTTGTTGAACTGTTTTTTGTGACAATAAGTTGTAATGTTGGAAAATCATTCCAATCTTACGCCGTTCTGTTCTTAATTCTTTTTCATCAATAATTTCAACTTTTCCATCGGTGTTTTTGTAGAAAGTCTTCCCAAAAACATCAACTTCACCACTAGTAGGTTTTTGTAATAAGTTTACGGTCCGTACTAGCGTAGATTTACCAGCTCCAGAATAACCCGCAATTCCGAAAATTTGACCTTCAGAAATCCCAAAAGTAACATCGGAAACAGCTTTAATTTGCTTTTTATCTTGGGTAAAATCGACCGATACGTTTTTAAAATTTACAATATTATCTGTCATTATTTTCTCCTTTTAGTTGTTTTCAAATAAATTTAGTTTGGCAATTCTTGCTACGGCTTCCTGTAGTCTTGCTGGACTGGTTAATAAGCCAATGCGAACAAATTGGTCGCCAACTTTTCCAAAACCTAATCCTGGAGCTACAGCAACCGCCACTTGATCAAGTAATAGATCGGCAAAACTTTCAGAATTATAACCTTCTGGTACTGGCATCCATGAATAAAATGATCCTTTAGCAGGACAAGCATGCCAGCCAATCTTAGCAGCTGCCTTTTCAAAGGCTTCCCGCCGTTCATCGTACAAATCATTAAGTTTAGCAACTGATGCTTGTGATTCAGATAAAGCTGCAATTCCCGCTTCTTGAATTGCGGGAAAGACACTGACAAACAGGTGGGCTTGAATCAAATTAATCGCCTTAATCATATCAGGATTTCCAATCGCAAACCCTAAACGCCACCCGGCCATATTATAGGTCTTAGACATCGTGTACACTTCGATTCCAACTTCTTTAGCACCAGGAGTCTGTAAGAAACTCAGGGGCTGATTATGATAACCTAAAGCACCATACGCAAAGTCGTGCACAATTCCAATTTGGTTTTCCTTCGCAAAAGCAACCGTATCTTTGAAAAACTCAGGAGTTGCAATTGCACCAGTCGGATTATTAGGATAGTTAAGGTACAACAATTTAGCTGCCGCCTTCACCTCATCACTAATCGTACCATAATCTGGCAAAAAATCATTTTCTTCCTTCAGTGGAAGTAAATCTAATTTAACTTTTGCTAACTCAACTCCTGATAAATAATCTGGATAACCAGGATCTGGGAGTAACATTGTGTCACCTGGATTCAAAATTGCTAAGGGAAGTTCAACTAATCCAGTTTTAGAACCACCCAGAATTGCAATTTCTGTTTCTGGATCCAAATCAACGTCATATTCTCGTTTGTAAAAATCGGCGACCGCCTGTTTTAAAGCTGGTAATCCATTAAAAGGTGAATATTTATGATTTTCTGGATTAGCAACTGCCGTTTGCATTGCTTTTACAATATTATCAGGGGTCGGCTGATCAGGATTACCCTGCCCTAAATTAATTACGTCAGCTCCAGTAGCAATTTTAGCATTGACCTTCTGGACCAACGTTGCAAAAAATTGAGTTGGTAATGATTGAAGAATTTTAGATTCCGGAAATTCCATCTTATTTACCTCTTTACTTAATTTTTAAAGCTTATTTAAAACTATGGTTCCATGCAGGAACTTCAGTCTTACCGTATTCTTTTTCAATTACATCAGCAGTCTTTTTAGTTTGGTAAGCTTTTACAACTTTCTTGAAAGTTTCATTGTCTTTTTGATCTTTGTTAGCAGCGATAAAGTTAATCCATGGTTTTGAATCCTTGTTAAGTGGTTCTGTAAAGATGGCTTTATCATTTGGTAATTTAGCAGTAGCGGCAAAGTTACCGTTAACTACTGAAGCATCAACACTGTTCAATAATCTTGCAGTTTGAGAAGCATCAACTTCTTTAATCTTCAAATCTTTACTGTTTTTGGTAATGTCGTTAATTCCAAGAAGTCCATCTTTGTGTTTTAAGTCGATTAATCCAGCATTTTTCAATACAACTAAAGCACGACTTTCGTTAGTAGCATCATTAGGAATGGCAATTGTAGCACCGTTAGGAAGATCTTTAACGTTCTTGTATGAATCTGAGAAAATTCTAATTGGAGTAATTACGGTATTACCAATTGAAACAATATTAGTATGATGTTTTTTGTTCCAGTCTTTTAAGAAAGCATAATGTTGGAAAGCATTAAGATCAACTGAATGTTGAGCTAAAGCAGTATTTGGTTGTGTGTAATCTGTAAAATGTACAAATTTCAACTTAATGTCATATTTATCTTTAGCGGTTTCGGCAACTGATTTCCAAACAGCATCATCAGCTTTTGATCCACTCATGATTCCAACTTTAACAACTTTTTGACCGGAAGTATTTGAAGATTTAGGCCCAAAACTTGCCCAACCAATTCCTAAAACTGCAATTAAAACAATGACTCCGATAATCCATTTAACTGATTTTTTCATGATAATTTCCACCTTTATTTTATAATATATTTTAATAAACAAAAAAAGCATTCATCCTCTAATAAAAGGACGAATGCTTTCGTGGTACCACCTTAGTTTACAGAAATCATCGCTGAAATCTGCCTCAGAAATTTCTCTGATGACGCGTCTCAATCAGAAAAATCTTGCTAAGATATCGGTAGCAACCCCGCCACTAGCTTATTTATAAAAACTCACTAGTGATTGATTTCAAGCCCATCTTCTTTATTTTCCTTTCATCTCTTCACACCGCCCAGAGACTCTCTTAGAAATTCCAATAAATACTCAGCTCTACAATTTGTTTATTTGATTGTTATTATCTTAAAGGTAATTTAAGATTCTGTCAACAAAAAATTCAATATTTTTTTAATTTATTTTTAAAGAGACAAAAAAAGACCTTAGCTTGCGCTAAAGTCTTTTTCATTTGCGTGGCAACGTCCTATCCTCGCAGGGGGCGATCCCCCAACTACTTTTGGCGTGCTGAAGCTTAACTTCTGTGTTCGGCATGGGAACAGGTGTATCCTTCAGGCTATCGCCACCACACTATTTTTGTTTGAGAACTTTGTTCTCTCAAAACTAGACAATATTATTTTCTTCCGATTAACTTCCATTGTATCTTCATTCTACTTGGTTAAGTCCTCGACTGATTAGTATTAGTCCGCTTCACGTATCACTACGCTTCCACTTCTAACCTATCTACCTGATCATCTTTCAGGAGTCTTACTTCCATATAGGAATGGGAAATCTCATCTTGAGGCGAGTTTCACACTTAGATGCTTTCAGCGTTTATCTCATCCATACATAGCTACTCAGCAATGCGCCTGGCGGCGCAACTGATACACCAGCGGTATGTCCATCCCGGTCCTCTCGTACTAGGGACAGCTCCTCTCAAATTTCCTGCGCCCGCGACGGATAGGGACCGAACTGTCTCACGACGTTCTGAACCCAGCTCGCGTACCGCTTTAATGGGCGAACAGCCCAACCCTTGGGACCAACTACAGCCCCAGGATGCGATGAGCCGACATCGAGGTGCCAAACCTCCCCGTCGATGTGAACTCTTGGGGGAGATAAGCCTGTTATCCCCAGGGTAGCTTTTATCCGTTGAGCGATGGCCCTTCCATATGGTACCACCGGATCACTAAGTCCGACTTTCGTCCCTGCTCGACCTGTATGTCTCGCAGTCAAGCTTGCTTTTGCCTTTACACTTTAGGAATGATTTCCAACCATTCTAAGCAAACCTTTGAGCGCCTCCGTTACTGTTTAGGAGGCGACCGCCCCAGTCAAACTGCCAACCAGACACTGTCTCCGCGCACGATCAGTGCGCAGGGTTAGAGTGTTCACATAACAAGGGTAGTATCCCACTGACGCCTCCACCGAGACTAGCGTCCCGGCTTCTATGGCTCCTACCTATCCTGTACAAGTTATGTAAACACCCAATATCAAGCTACAGTAAAGCTCCATGGGGTCTTTCCGTCCTGTCGCGGGTAACCTGCTTCTTCACAGGTATCTTAATTTCACCGAGTCTATCGTTGAGACAGTACTCAAATCGTTACGCCTTTCGTGCGGGTCGGAACTTACCCGACAAGGAATTTCGCTACCTTAGGACCGTTATAGTTACGGCCGCCGTTTACTGGGGCTTCATTTCGGTGCTTCGCCGAAGCTAACACTTCCACTTAACCTTCCAGCACCGGGCAGGCGTCAGCCCATATACTTCATCTTACGATTTTGCATAAACCTGTGTTTTTGATAAACAGTCGTTTGAGTCTTTTCACTGCGGCTGGCCGTGAGGCCAGCACCCCTTCTTCCGAAGTTACGGGGTCATTTTGCCGAGTTCCTTAACGATAGTTCTCTCGCTCACCTGAGGATACTCTCCTCGACTACCTGTGTCGGTTTGCGGTACGGGTAATTAATTACTAACTAGAAGCTTTTCTCGGCAGTGTGACGTCAGATACTTCTCTACTTAAATTTCGATCCTCATCATCGCTTGTCAACCCGCTTAAAAGCATTTAACTCTTAAACTGACTTACGATTTGAACACACATTTCCAATCGTGTGCATATCTTAGCCTACTGCGTCCCTCCATCGTTCAAACATAATTAACTAGTACAGGAATCTCAACCTGTTATCCATCGCCTACGCTTCTCAGCCTCGGCTTAGGTCCCGACTAACCCTGGGTGGACGAGCCTTCCCCAGGAAACCTTAGTCATTCGGTGGATCAGATTCTCACTGATCTTTCGCTACTCATACCGGCATTCTCACTTCTAAGCGCTCCAGTAGTCCTTACGGTCTACCTTCATCGCCCTTAGAACGCTCTCCTATCACGCAACATAGTTGCGTCCGCAGTCTCGGTAATATGCTTAGCCCCGGTAAATTTTCGGCGCAGAATCACTCGACTAGTGAGCTATTACGCACTCTTTAAATGGTGGCTGCTTCTGAGCCAACATCCTAGTTGTCTATGCAACTCCACTTCCTTTTCCACTTAGCATATATTTAGGGACCTTAACTGGCGGTCTGGGCTGTTCCCCTTTCGACGATGGATCTTATCACTCATCGTCTGACTCCCGGACATAAATCAATGGTATTCGGAGTTTATCTGAACTCAGTAATCCTAGATGGACCCCTTGCTCAAACAGTGGCTCTACCTCCATGATTCTAATTCCGAGGCTAGCCCTAAAGCTATTTCGGAGAGAACCAGCTATCTCCAAGTTCGTTTGGAATTTCACCGCTACCCACACCTCATCCCAGCACTTTTCAACGTACACGGGTTCGGACCTCCGGTGCGTATTACCGCACTTTCATCCTGGACATGGGTAGATCACCTGGTTTCGGGTCTACGGCAACATACTAATACGCCCTATTAAGACTCGCTTTCGCTACGGCTCCGCTTTTTCGGCTTAACCTTGCATGCAACTGTAACTCGCCGGTTCATTCTACAAGAGGCACGCCATCACCCATTAACGGGCTCTGACTGCTTGTAGGCACATGGTTTCAGGAACTATTTCACTCCCCTTCCGGGGTGCTTTTCACCTTTCCCTCACGGTACTGGTTCACTATCGGTCACTAGGGAGTATTTAGCCTTGGGAGATGGTCCTCCCAGATTCCGACGACGTTTCACGTGTGTCGCCGTACTCAGGATCCTGAACTGAGGGTATTTGATTTCGTTTACGAGACTATCACTCTCTTTGGTGTAGCTTCCCAACTACTTCAACTATCAAATACTTTTGTAACTCAAATGTTCAGTCCTACAACCCCGAACCACAAGGGTTCGGTTTGGGCTGTTCCCCGTTCGCTCGCCGCTACTTAGGGAATCGAAATTTCTTTATATTCCTGTGGGTACTTAGATGTTTCAGTTCCCCACGTCTGCCTCTGCATAGCTATGTATTCACTATACAGTGACCAGTCATAACACTGGTCGAGTTTCCTCATTCGGAAATCTCCGGATCAAAGCTTACGTACAGCTCCCCGAAGCTTATCGCAGTTAGTTGCGTCCTTCATCGGCTCCTAGTACCAAGGCATTCACCATGCGCCCTTATTAACTTAACCTATAATCCGACGGATTATAAATTATTTGAGTTTTAGCGATTAAAACTAATTAAAAAACTCAAAAATAACACAATGGTTATTTCTCGGTTCAATTATATATAAAAATATAATTATTACAGAAAATAATATTATCTAGTTTTCAAAGAACAAAATTGACACATTAGTGTCAATGGAGAATGTAGGGTTTGAACCTACGTCTATTACTTGCAAGCAAGTAATCGCTCTCCCAACTGAGCTAACTCCCCATATAAGAGTAGATACTCTCAAAACTGACCAAGATTTTGATTAATGTAAGGTTCCGAATTATTCCTTAGAAAGGAGGTGATCCAGCCGCAGGTTCTCCTACGGCTACCTTGTTACGACTTCACCCTAATCATCTGTCTCACCTTAGGCGGCGGACTCCTAAAAGGTTATCCAACCGACTTTGGGTGTTACAAACTCTCATGGTGTGACGGGCGGTGTGTACAAGACCCGGGAACGTATTCACCGTGGCATGCTGATCCACGATTACTAGCGATTCCAACTTCATGCAGTCGAGTTGCAGACTGCAATCCGAACTGAGAACGACTTTAAGAGATTAGCTTGACCTCGCGGTTTCGCAACTCGTTGTATCGCCCATTGTAGCACGTGTGTAGCCCAGGACATAAGGGGCATGATGATTTGACGTCGTCCCCACCTTCCTCCGGTTTATCACCGGCAGTCTCTCTAGAGTGCCCAACTTAATGCTGGCAACTAAAGACAAGGGTTGCGCTCGTTGCGGGACTTAACCCAACATCTCACGACACGAGCTGACGACAACCATGCACCACCTGTCATTCTGTCCCCGAAGGGAACGTCTAATCTCTTAGATTGGCAGAAGATGTCAAGTCCTGGTAAGGTTCTTCGCGTAGCATCGAATTAAACCACATGCTCCACCGCTTGTGCGGGTCCCCGTCAATTCCTTTGAGTTTCAACCTTGCGGTCGTACTCCCCAGGCGGAATGCTTAATGCGTTAGCTGCGGCACTGAAAGGCGGAAACCTTCCAACACCTAGCATTCATCGTTTACGGCATGGACTACCAGGGTATCTAATCCTGTTTGCTACCCATGCTTTCGAGCCTCAGCGTCAGTTACAGACCAGATAGCCGCCTTCGCCACTGGTGTTCCTTCATATATCTACGCATTTCACCGCTACACATGAAGTTCCACTATCCTTTTCTGCACTCAAGTTTATCAGTTTCCGATGCACTTCTCCGGTTAAGCCGAAGGCTTTCACATCAGACTTAATAAACCGCCTGCGCTCCCTTTACGCCCAATAAATCCGGACAACGTTTGCCACCTACGTATTACCGCGGCTGCTGGCACGTAGTTAGCCGTGACTTTCTGGTTAGATACCGTCATACCGTGAGCAGTTACTCTCACAGCTGTTCTTCTCTAACAACAGAGTTTTACGAGCCGAAACCCTTCTTCACTCACGCGGCGTTGCTCCATCAGACTTTCGTCCATTGTGGAAGATTCCCTACTGCTGCCTCCCGTAGGAGTATGGGCCGTGTCTCAGTCCCATTGTGGCAGATTACCCTCTCAGGTCTGCTACGTATCATCGCCTTGGTGAGCTATTATCTCACCAACTAGCTAATACGCCGCGGGTCCATCCAGAAGCACTAGCACAAAGGCCAGCTTTGAAACAAGAACCATGTGGTTCTTGTTGTTATACGGTATTAGCATCTGTTTCCAGGTGTTATCCCCTTCTTCTGGGCAGGTTACCCACGTGTTACTCACCAGTTCGCCACTCAGTCGGATCCAAAATCATCTCGGTGCAAGCACCAAGAATCAAATGGGCGACTTCGTTCGACTTGCATGTATTAGGCACGCCGCCAACGTTCGTCCTGAGCCAGGATCAAACTCTCATTTTAGAAATGAGAACTTTACTAGCTCTTATTTATTTGTTTTTGCAAATTGACATTGCATATTTGTTTAACTTTTAAACTAAGTTTAAAAATTATCCTTACACTTTATTGTAATCAAAATCTTGTTCAGTTTTCAAAGATCTACTCAAGCACCATTTGCAGTGCATGTAATATATTACTCAGATAGTTAAACTATGTCAACCCTTTTGAATAATAAAATTAAAAAAGTTTTTGGTTAAAAGTGACTTCGTCCCTCTCAACATTTATAACTATAAACCATTGGTCAAAAAAAGGTCAAGGGTTTTGATCAAAAAAAGTCAAATTTATTTTTGATCATCTTTTTTATATAATTCAATCCCTAATTCTGGATGTAAGTTTAAATAGTTTTTGGTAAATTTATCAACAGCATTTTTATCAGAAGTGTCAATTCCACTACGACGCATGTCTGCGAATAAACCACGATAAAATTTGTCAAACTGGGGATTATAAAGCGACTGTAGTTGGGTTGCATTAACATTTACCCAGTCAATTAGATGTTGTCCGTTTTTAATAACGCCTTGTTTTTGTAAATACTTAAATAATTTTTTTAATGCAAATGGAATCGTCCGATACATCGCTTCCGTTTTTTCGTTTTCTTCTAATAAAAGCATAAATCGAGCAAACATTACTTCTTGTAAAAGATCTGCGTTCCATTGACTAGGTTCTTTATCTAAACCGACAATTGCAATTTCAACAAAACTATCAATAATCGCATCAATTGCTCGAATTTTTTCATCGCCTAGTTTAGCTACATCCGGTTCAGCATCAATTGCATCAAGCCATCCGTCAATCATTTCCCCTACTGCTTGGGTTTGTTTTTCTTTATCCATTAAAATCAGCTCCTTTGATGTTATTATACTATCATTAATAAGATGGTTATAATAGAACCAATCATATACAAAGGAGTCTTGAAAATTTGAAAAAAATTGCAATCGTGAGTGCGAAACGTACTCCAATTGGTAAAATCAATGGCCAACTTAGTAGTTTAACCTCAGTTGAACTTGGAGTAATCGCAGCCAAAGCTACAATGGAAGCAATCAATTTAGATCCGAAGTTAGTCGACCAAGTCATCTTTGGAAACGTAATTCAAGCTGGCGGTGGTCAAAACATTGCCCGACAAATTGAACTAAAATCTGCCATTCCAGATACCAGCACCGCTTGTACCATTAATCAAGTTTGTGGATCAGGAATGAAAGCCATTCGTCTCGGACAACAAGCCATCTTAACCGGTGATGCAGAGGTAGTTTTAGTTGGTGGCACCGAAAGCATGTCAAATGCCCCCTATCTAAATCCTAAAGTTCGCCAAGGTCACAAATTTGGGTCCTTCACTATGGAAGATAGTATTGAAAAAGATGGCTTAAATGACTTTCGTACCAACGCTCCCATGGGGATTACGGCGGAAAACGTTGCTGAAAAGTTCAACATTACTCGAGAAGCGCAGGATCAATTTGCCTTTTCGTCTCATCAAAAAGCCGCCAAGGCCATCGAAAATAACTATTTCACAGATGAGATGATTCCCATCACGATTAATGGTAGAAAGTCAGCAACAGTTGTCTCAACTGATGAAACCGTGCGCCCTAACACTACCATTGAACAACTAACTAAACTTCGAACTGCTTTTAAGGAAAACGGAACGGTTACAGCCGGTAATGCCGCTAGTCTTAATGACGGTGCCTCCGCGCTCATCATGATGACGGAAGCTAGAGCTAAAGAACTTAAGTTAGAGCCATTAGCCATCATCGATAACTATGCCGAAGCTGGTTGTAATCCTGATATAATGGGATATGCGCCTCGTTATGCGGTTGATAAGCTACTTCAAAAAGAACAAAAAACCATCCATGATTATGATTTATTCGAACTTAACGAAGCCTTCGCTTCCCAAAGCTTGGCTGTTGCAAATGATCTCCAAATTCCCATGGAAAAATTGAACATTACTGGTGGTGCAGTTGCCTTAGGTCATCCACTCGGTGATTCAGGAGCCCGCATTCTCATCACTTTAATCAACAACTTAAAACGAACGAAGCAAAAAACCGGAATTGCAACACTTTGTATCGGTGGTGGTATGGGAATGGCAATGAGTATCCACCTTAATTAAGTGATTTAGTTGTAAAAATAAACTTTATTCTTTATAATTGATTATCGTTAAAGAATAAGTAAGGAAGTGTATAATTATGACTTGTGTTTACGTGCGTAAAGCAACTGAAAAAGATTTACCAGAAATTAAGAAAATTATTGACGCCGGACGTGGTTTCTTAAAAGAACAAGGAATCAACCAATGGCAAGGTACTTACCCAACTACTGAAGATATCAAAAGAGACATTGATAACAGTACTTCATATGTAATTGATGTTGATGGTAAAGTTGCTGGTTCAGCAACCCTTCACTTGGGAATCGACCCCGATTACATTGAAATGGAAGAAGGAGCTTGGGATCATGGTGCAACTGCTCATTACTCAGCTATTCACCGTGTTTCAGTTTCCCACGAATACCGTGGCCAAGGTCTTGCTAGTAAGTTAATCAGCGGATTATTCACTGTTTCTTCATTACTTGGTTTCAAAGATGTTCGAATCGATACTCACCCAATGAATAAGGGAATGCAACACATCATCTTATCTTGTGGCTTTACTAAAAAAGGAATTATCCGGACTAAAGCTGAAGACGATGACCGTTTTGCTTACCAAATCGAATTACACTAATCACAGGAGCTTTCAATGAGTGATCAAGCTGTTTTAATCAAATTAATCATCATGGCTCTTGCTGCAATCTTAGTTACGATTGCCAGCTTAGTTTGGACATATAAAACCCAAGCAACTTGGCGTTCGAAACGATTTGCCGCACTAACCATTTTATTAATTAGTTTTATTACCATCCTCATAATCCTGATATAAATAAAAAAGACCTCGGAAATTTTTTCCGAGGTCTTTTTTAGATTAAAATTCGAATAATGGCTAACGAAATAATTCCGACTACGACAATTACTAATAAATTTTTACTAATCACTGCCGAAAGCACAGTAGGAATGGAAGCTAGTAAATTTTCAACGTTCAAAGTGGGTAGATGACCCAGATGTTGCACAAATAACCCGCTAAACCACAAAGCTGACATAATTACGACAGGCACAAAACTCAAAAATTCGACCACCGCAATTGGCAATTCAAATTTTTTCAATAAGATAAAGGGAATGACCCGCGTTAGCCACGTCACGATTCCACACCCGACGATTACTAGCATCATAAACTTAAAAGAAAGCATTTTTAATTTTCACTCCTAACCAGCATCCCACTAAACTAACTACCAAAAGCAGTAAGTTACTTGGGATAAAAATCAAGCCCACGTAGGTCAAAACTAACGTTAGCAAGACCATCAGGATTTGCAACTTAAAGGGCATCGTTTTATCTGCCGAAATTTGGAGATAAAGGAGCCCGATAAACATGGCGATGAACGCAAAATCGAGACCAAATTGATTAGGATCAGGAATCAGGCTTCCTAAACTGCCCCCTACTCCCGAAGCAATCACCCACGTTAAATAGGCTACAATATTTGCACTATTTAACCATTCAAAAGTGATAATTCGATTGGTATAGTTCAGTTTATTCATCGTTAAAGCAAAAGTTTCATCGGTCAACAATGATCCCAAAATAATATTTCTGAGCATGGATTCTTTTTTCAAATACGGAGCCACAGTCATCCCCATTAACAGCATCCGGGCCGAAAGTAAAAAGACGGCCACTAAAATTGAAAGAAATGTGCCACCCGCAACTAACATGCTCACAATGACAAATTGTGCAGCTCCTGAATACGTAATTAAGGACATTAACACAATTAATAAAACATTTAATCCGGCTGACTTCGCTACAATTCCAAAGGCTAGCCCAACCCCAATATATCCTGATAGCGTTGGAATTGTATCCTTAATTCCTGAACGGATTGATAGATTACCATTCACCATCTTCACCTCTTTGCTTTCGATTTATAATACTAATTATTATATAATTAATTTGCTGAAATTTTTAGCTAAAATTTTAATCTATCAGAATAACGTGAAGAAATGAATTGATTTTGGTGGAAATTACGTAAATAGTAGAGTAAAATAAAGATTATTGATAAGCGAACAAACGTTCACGTTTTAAAAATAGAAAGGTGTTTTTATGGCCTCAAGTTCTAAGAAAAACGCGCAAGATGCTCGTCAAGCTGAGCTCGATAAAGCGTTAAAACAAATTAAAAAAGAATTTGGTACTGGTGCTATTATGCGAATGGGCGAAACTCCCGAAAACTCTGTTAGTGCAATCTCAACTGGAATTTTATCCTTAGATATTGCCCTTGGAGTTGGTGGCTTTCCCCGTGGTCGGGTAGTAGAAATTTTCGGTGCTGAATCTTCTGGTAAAACTACCATTGCCTTACAAACCGTTGCAGAAACCCAAAAGAATGGTGGAACTGCAGCTTATATTGATGCTGAAAATGCGATGGATCCCGAATATGCCAAAGCATTAGGCGTTGATATTGATAACTTACTTCTTTCACAACCAGGAACTGGTGAAGAAGGACTTCGGATTGCAGATGCCTTAATTGGTTCTGGTGCAATTGATTTAGTCGTGGTCGATTCTGTAGCTGCATTGGTTCCAAAAGCCGAAATTGAAGGAGACATTGGTGATTCTCACGTTGGTTTACAAGCTCGTTTGATGTCCCAAGCCCTTCGTAAATTAACGGCTAACATCAACAAGACTAATACCGTTGTAATTTTCATTAACCAACTTCGGGAAAAAGTTGGAGTGATGTTTGGTAACCCCGAAACGACTCCTGGTGGTCGAGCATTGAAATTCTACTCTAGTGTTCGTCTCCGAGTTAGTGGAACGAAACAACAAAAAGACGGTCAAGAAGTCGTTGGGAAAGAAACCAAGATTAAAGTTGCCAAAAACAAGGTGGCCCCTCCTTTCAAGACCGTTGATACGCTCATGAGTTTCGGTAAAGGGATTGAACCAGTTGCTGACATGGTGAACTTAGCCGTTGATAAAGATATTATCGACAAGTCTGGTTCATGGTACTCATACGGTGAAGAACGTCTAGGTCAAGGGCTTAACAAAACTGTGGCTAACTTGAACGAAAAACCTGAGTTAGTAGAAGAACTAATCCACAAAGTTCGAGTAGCTTATGGCATTGAAAAAGAAGATCCTGCTAAAACTGAAAAAGTAGAAAAACCTGACAAAGCAGTCAAAGATGACGCTAAGCCAGCTGAAGATGCAAAACTAGATATTTAAATTAAAATCTTTATTTTTAAGACCGCAAAGTAATTAGCGGTCTTTTTTGTTATAATAAAGACACAATTAAATAGCTGGGGTGCTTAACGGCTGAGATTATACCCATTGAACCTGATCTAGGTAATGCTAGCGGAGGTAATCTGACAAACAGTTGTCTAATTTAATAAAACAAAAGCCGTCTTCTAATTAGAAGATGGCTTTTTCTTTGGAGGAAGCTATGATGAACAACATTGAGGTCCAAAACTTCAATTTCAAATATTCAAAAAGTGAGCAACCGATTTTCGAAAACGTTAATCTCACTTTTCCTAGTGGTGAAATTTCACTACTAACCGGGCCATCTGGTTGCGGTAAATCAACCTTACTGACAATTATTGCTGGATTAGCAGATAATCCCACGTATCGTGGAACTATTAAGATTGCTGGGAATAGTATCAAAGAGATTGTCCCGGCAAAACGGGCAAAATTAGTAAGCATGATGTTTCAAGATCCTAATCAACAATTTGTCATGCAAAAAGTAAAAGAAGAATTAATCTTTGCTTTAGAAAACATTCAAACTCCGCCAGCGGAAATTGAAAATAAAGTTAATGATGCCTTAGCCTTTTGTGACATTCAAAATTTAGCTGACCGAAAGATTGTAACGCTTTCTGGTGGCGAAAAACAAAAAGTGGTTTTAGCAACGATGGTCGCACTAGATTCGGACATTATGTTATTAGATGAACCATTTGCGAGTATCGACTTCCCTGCCAAACAGGCTATTCTAGCAAAATTAGTTAAATTGCAACGCGAACAGCACAAAACCATCATCATTTCTGATCATGATTTAACTGGTTACACTGGGCTGGTTGAGCATTTATTTCGCGTTGAAGGGACTTCAATTAAAGAACTTTCTGGTCCTGAAACCTACCAAACGTTGAATAATAATTATCAACCTGATATTCATTTTAAAATTCCCCAGCAGGACTTTAACATCGAAGTCACTGATTTTTGTTTTCAAGCACAAAAAAAGACTTTGTTAAATTGTTCTAAGTTTAAATTCTATCAGGGCTGTACTTTATTAACGGGAGCAAGCGGAATTGGGAAGTCCACGCTATTTCGTTCCCTCACCAAGCTCAAAAAATACCATGGCGAGGTCTTTTTAAACACTAAAAACATCAAAAAAATCAAAAATAAAACTTTTTACCAGCAAATCGCTTTAATTTTTCAAAACGCCAACGACCAATTTTTAAACGTCACTGTAACCGAAGAATTACAGTTAGCCCAAGCAACAGCTTTATCTGATTTTTGGACGGAAGCCAAAATTGCAGCGACGTTAAAAGTCCTCCAACTTGACGATAAAAAAGAACAAGTCGTTTACACGTTAAGTGGTGGGCAAAAAAAGAAACTCCAAATTTTGTTAATGTTAATTCGTGATCCGCAAATTATGTTACTTGATGAACCATTTGCTGGCTTAGATCGTGAATCAGTAAAACTAGTTGAGTCACTGTTACAAACCGAATTTATCAAACGGCAGCATTCATTAATTGTGATTAGTCATCAAATCTTTCAATTTAATCATTTTTTTGATTATCACATTGAATTTGCCAACCAAAAATTGACTTACAAGGAGGCGCTCTAATGAATCCAGCGATTAAATTACTACTCGTGTTTTTGATTGCCTTTGAAATTTCGTTCATCACAAACATTACCCTAAACGTTATCATTATCGTAGTTTGTCTGGCCTACTTAATTTGGAAACGCGTTAACCTTAAAACGGTGGCCATGTTTTGTTTAGTTGCCTTGCTACCCGCTTTAGGAATTTTCTTTTCTCAATTCTATTACGGAGATGGAATAGTAATGGGTACGGCATTGTTCACGCGACTTTATGCCTATGTCTTCCTAGGATTAATTTTCTCGTTAACGACCTACATGGTTGATTTAGCAAATTCGCTTGAACAAAATGCTCATGTTCCCGCTAAATTTGTCTATGGCGTATTAGCTGCTATTAATTTAGTTCCCCGTTTACAATACGAAATCAAAGTAATTCGGGCTAACGGAAATATGCGAGGAAAAGTGCTACACCCTTGGATGCCGACTTTGTATTTTAAAGCCCTGATTGTCGCCATTGGCTGGTCAAACGACTTAGCTCAAGCTATGGAATCACAAGGATTTGTCGAAAATCAACCGCGAACCTTTTTCAAAATTAGTAAAATTCATCCCAAAGACTGGATTGTTTTGTTAGCCACTTTGCTTGTAGTTCAATTAATTATCTTTATTCACTAAGGAAAAAATATGTCATCCGCTTATAAATACATCTTGCAACAATTTCAGCAACGCAACGTTTCTTTAACCGAAATTGCCCAGCTGGCAATTAATTATCAATGTTTATATAGTAGTGTTCCTGCTATTAAAACAGCCGAAAAGTTATTAGAAAAAATCATGCAAAAACCTCAAGTTAGCGAAAATTTGCTAGTTTGTTTTGCCTTAGAAAACAGTCAATTAAGCGAACCCCTTGTCCAAATTTATCACAACGAAAATGTCACCAACGCTTTGTTGCTGCAAATCGCTGACGTCTTTGGGACAATTGGAATTTCCAATTATTTTGAAATCAAATTAAATCATCCTGAACTCATCAATTTCCCAACTAACGAAAAAACAACTGCCATTGTATTAGCTTTGGCAGCTGCTTTATCTGGTAAATTGGCACAATTAGATTCGTAGTTAGCAAAAAAAGATCGACAAAAATGTCGGTCTTTTATTTTTGATTTAATCCCAAAACATTAATCCAGCCATAATAACTAAACTGGCAGAGCTTTTGATCTAGTTTAATGGTTTCTGCTTCAGTAAAAGAATGTTTTAAAATATCATAGAAAGTCGCTGTATTTGAATACACAAAAAAGTGAATTTGGCGTTGATCAGGCACAAAATCCGTTGGTAAAATTCCCTTTTGTTCCATCTCAGCAATTACTTGAATCACTTGATCGGTAAAAAATTGCGTAATCAGTTCCGCTAAATTATTGTATTTAGAGCCATTTGTTTTAAACAATAATAAATCTGCAATTTCCCGATTTTGGTAAACAGCATGAATTACATCATCCATATTCAAAACTTTTTCCAACCAAATTTGATTAATGTTAGCTGGAGTCATTGACTGCAGTGCTTCATTAATTTGTTTAGTATAAATTGTTTTTAAATCATGCAAGAGCGGATTCACTAACTGGGCTAATAGGTCATCTTTTGATTTGAAATGCTTATAAAAAGCACCCGTGGTGAGTTCAGCTTGCCGACAAATATCGCGCAATTTTGTATCTTTAAATCCCTGGGCTAAAAAAGCCTGTTTCGCTGATGCTAACAGTAATTCATTGGTCATTTCGTAATTACGTTTCGTTCCCATTTTCGTACCTCGATATTTTTTCTTGCCAAATTAAGGTAACGGTGTTATCTTAAATAAGGTAACAGTGTTATCTTATCGCATGTGTAACTAAAAAATTACTTAGGAGAAGTAAAG
Source organism: Fructilactobacillus frigidiflavus (assembly GCF_044054575.1). Classification (GTDB taxonomy): domain Bacteria; phylum Bacillota; class Bacilli; order Lactobacillales; family Lactobacillaceae; genus Fructilactobacillus; species Fructilactobacillus frigidiflavus. The sequence goes on along the minus strand of NZ_CP168716.1, from coordinate 606,458 downwards.
TGAAAAAAATTATTAAAGTTTCTAGCGTTTTGTTTTCATTTATTACAATAGCATTATTTTTAACTGGTTGTAAAAGTCAAAGTAGTCAAAAGTCAGATAAAATTAATGTTGTAGCTACCACCAATTTCTATGCCGAACCTGCTAAAGCAGTGCTAGGTGACCACGGAAAAGTTGAATTCATTGTCAAACCTGGAGTTGATCCTCATGAATTTACGCCCAAAAATTCCGATGCCGCAATTGCCAATAAAGCAACCGTAGTTGTTGAAAATGGCCTTGGTTATGACGAATGGATGAATAAGTTGGATAGTAACAACGGTAATGATCCCAAAGTCATCAACGTTGGTAAGCTAATGGATAAAAAGAATGGTGACAATGAACACATTTGGTATGATCCCGCTACTATGAGTAAGTTAGCTGATAAGTTAGCCGAAACTTACGGCAAGATTCAACCAAAGCATAAAAAAGAATTCGAAAAGAATGCAGCCGATTACAAAAACAAAATGAAAAAGAATCAAGCACTTGTCAAAGAACTTGCTACGAAGAGTAACCACCAAAAAGTTGCGGTTAGTGAACCAGTCTTTAACTATTCGCTTGAAGCCATGGGTTACAAAGTAACTGATCCTGGTTTTGCAAACGCCATCGAAAAAGACGTTGACCCATCACCAAAAGATTTAGTTAAGGTTCGTGACGACATCAAAGGTCACAAAATTGCCTTCTTTGTTGAAAATACGCAAACCGAAAATAAAACGGTCACTGATTTAGCTGAACTTGCTAAAAAGAACAACGTTCCCGTCGTTAAAGTTACTGAAACGGTTCCGGCTGGCACAAACTACTTTGATTGGATGAACAGTCAATACGAACAAGTTAAAAAAATCCAAGATAATCAATAATCTTTGAGTGATTTAGTTCTATAATAGAATTAAAAGCACTGAAAGGAAATCAATTATGTACTTAGTTTGGATTCATTTAATTACTTGGCTAGTTATTTTAGTGACAACGATTCTAGCCCTCTTTAGCCAATCAAAGAAGTTAAGTTTAATTTCGATGATGATTACCCGAGTTGGTTATCTATTCGCGATTGGAACGGGAGTATTACTAGTCAGTCATGCTTTCCCTAATCATCCGACTTTAACGATTATTAAAGTGATTCTCGGAATTGTTTTAATTGGGATTATTGAAATGGCCTTTGCCACGAAAAACCGGAAACGTTTATCGCTCGGACTGGCCTGGCTAGTGATCTTCTTCATCTTATTGGTGGGTGGCCTAGGTTTATATCTAACTAGTGGGTTTCCCTTAAATCAATATTTATAAACAAAAAAGGTCTGCAATCGCAGACCATTTTTTGCATATTATTTAATCAACTCTCTGATTAGAGCGAACCACAATTTTCTTAACCGCAATCACGACTACGAAATTAAAGATTAAGATGAACAAAATTTGTTCTAATCCCAGTAAATCTTTTGAAACTTGAATGGAAAAAGAACCGTTAGTATATGTATTATTTTCGACGAATTTTTGCCATTCTGAGCTATAAACTACCATCTTGCCAAACACAAAATAAGCAAATAAAGTTAGCGTGGGTAAGATGTATTTCAAAAATCTAAATTTGATGTTTTCCATGACACCAGTTGCCACAATTACTCCGTTTAATAAAGCTGGGATTAAATAAATAATGATGACAAAAATACCAAATGACTCAACTGCCAAGAAACTTCCGGCTGTGAGATAGACTAAAATATCAAAAGCAAGTGCTAATAAAATAACTAATAAGGTAAACATAAAAATCTCCTCCCTCGAATTGATTCGTTGAAGTTATCGTACGTTAAAACAATAAAATTTCCTAGCTAATTATCGTAGCACTGCCTAAATTCCATGTCTACGGATAGGTTACATCCGCTCAATCCCCTATCCTCACTGACTTACAGCAAACAAAAAATTCTGCCACCTTAAGTGACAGAATTTTATTTTTTACTATTTATCTAATAAATGAGTCCGTTCTAACATCTTAGCAATGGCCATTGAAAGTACTCCACTAAAGAGAAAAACGGAAATATAACTGACTACAAACAAAGCAGCAATCATTCCAAAACTAAATCCAGCATAATCATGCTTAATTAGTTGGTAACCAAACGTTACAATCGTGGTGGTAAAGGTTGATAATAACATTCCCAATTTGCCATAGTTTTTGTAACCAGTAAACGCAAACCCTAATTCAGATCCAATTCCTTGAACTAAACCTGAGATTAAAGTAGCAGCTCCCCAAATTCCACCTAGCAACATTTCAACTGCTGCTCCTAAAAATTCAGCAAGTAAGCCAGAACCGGGTTTCTTAATTACCATTATGGCTAAAGGTCCAGCAATGGTCCAGAAACCAATCAATACTGCACCGCTAAATGGTGCTAATCCCATTGGGGTTAAGATTGCGGTAACGGCCGTGTAAATCGGATCCATAATCCAAAAAATTAATCCACACACAATTCCGATTAATGTAACTAAAATAATGTCTTTCAAATGCCATTTGTTCATAATGATTCCTCCAAAAATTAATTTTCCAAAATAAAAAGCTCTCGGCCACAAGCAGAGAGCTTTAGAAAAATTAATTTTTAGAGATTGCATCGCGAATACAATCCTTAATCATCTAAAGTTAGAAAGTTTCCTTCGATAGTACAAACTATATCAGGTTCAATGGGTTTAATCTCAGCTCGTGGCACCCCAACTTTTTATTTATATGTGTTTAGTATAGCATACAAAAACTTTAAAGCAACTTGATTTTCAAATTAGCAAGCAGTGTTTCATCATCAAGCGTAGCTAAATTATCAAAAGTTGCCGTTAAAAAACTTGCGGCCTGCACGGGGAACTTTTGCATTGCTAACTCGGCCGCCACCGGTAAAATTCCAGTCGCATAAGCTAAAGCTGCTAACGAATCATTTTGACTTAAAAAGACCCCTAAAATTCCATCTAAAACATCACCCATCCCGACATTCGTACATAGCAACGGTGCGTTATTTTCAATCAAGTAAACCCGTTCACCATCCGTCACAATATCAGTTGCACCCGATACGACGACCTTGCATTTCAACTTTTTCGCCGCTTGTTTCGCAATCTCAACTTGATCACCATCACCGCTACCCGCATCAATGCCATGTGACTGCCAGGCAACCCCTGCTAAAGCCGCGACTTCTCCCATATTTCCCCGCACTACATCGACTTGGACGTTTTTTAATAATTGTTGAGCTCGTTCTGTCCGAATCGTTGAAGCAGCCACGGCTACAGGATCAAAGACGACGGGAATGCCCATGGCATTTGCTTTTTCGCCAATCGTTAACATCAACATTTGCGACACTGGGCTAGTTGAGCCTAAATTTAAAGTAACCGCATTCGCTAAGCTAGTGAGTTCCTTAGCTTCTAACGGATCGGCAATCATGATGGGTGAGCCACCAATATAATTAATTCCATCTGCTACGTGTTGCGGGGTTACATGGTTTGCAACGTTTAAAACAATTGGACTTTGCTCACGAACATTCTTAATCATTTCTTCCATTTTATCTACCTCGTTTCTTTAAAATTTGGACGGTTTGGTCAATATCTTCACTTTTGGTAATGGCAGAAATCACAGATACTCCTGCAACTGGAGCATCCTTTAATTCAGCGACGTTATTGGAATGAATTCCACCGATTGCGACCACTGGTAATTCGGTCTGTTCTGCTACTGCTGTGACTCCGTTTACCCCAATGGGCGCTTTAACTTTTTGCTTACTAGTGGTTGCAAAAACTGGGCCAACGCCTAAGTAATCAACCAACTTTAATTCCGCTTCACTCTGCTTTAATTCCGCTAAATCATGGACTGATAATCCAATCAACAATTCTGGCGATTGCTGCCGAATCACATGGACTTTTTCGTCTGTTTGCCCCACATGAATTCCTTCTGCATGAATCGCCATGGCCAATTCATAATCATCATCGACAAATAACGGAATTTGATATTGCTTTGTAATTTGATGCACTAACCGACCCAGTTCATATTTTTCTTTTTCGGCTAACTGACTGCCATCTTTTTCGCGATATTGAACGGCAGTTATCCCTGCTTCACAAGCGGCTTGCACCGTTGCCAGTAATTGTTTCGCACTGTTTTCGGTGTTTTGCGTTCCGATTACTAAATAAACTGTTAAACATTTCGGATTAAATTTCATGATTACTCCATTCTCCGTGATTTAACGGACCGTGACCGTGGCCAATTGGCAACGGTTGGCTAATAATCGTCGCTAAATAGTCGTGAGCTTGGTGAATTGCTGTTTCTAGCTTAATTCCTTGAGCTAAATAAGCCACAATTGCTGATGATAAGGTATCACCTGTTCCGTGGGTCCGAATCGTATCAATTCGTTTTGATTCTAACCAAAATTCGTCATCGTCACCTAGTTTGACAAAGTCATAAACCACCGCTTCGTGACCATGTCCGCCTTTAATGATGACATTCGGACAACCTAAGGTTTGAATTCGTTTCGCGGCATTTAACATATCGACTTGGGTCTCCACTTTTTGGTCAGCTAAAAGTTCTGCTTCCGGCAAATTAGGCGTAACTAACGTCGCAAGCGGCAATAAATCGGTTTTTAACGTTTGAATGGCTTCGTCAGTTAATAATTTAGCCCCACCTTTGGCTACCATCACTGGATCAACCACTAAATTAGGAATTTGATATTTTTTTAGATTTTTCACTACCATTTGCACCCGTTCTGAATCAAATAAGGCACCCGTTTTCGCAGCTCGAATCTCAAAATCAGCCATAATTGAGGCAAATTGGGCATCAATGATTTGCTGAGGTAAGGGATATAAGTCCTGCACCCCATAAGTATTTTGAGCCGTTACTCCGACCACCACGTTGGTGCTAAAAGTGTGACATGCTTGCATCGTTTTGATGTCCGCTTCCATCCCAGCTCCACCACCAGAATCCGTTCCAGCAATCGTTAAGGCTTCTGGAAATTGTTTTAATTCGTCCATCATTAGGCCTCCATAGCTTGTGCAAAAAATTTAAGTTCGTCAATGACGCTAATTCGGAATGCTTCAATCGCAGCCGGATAGTCTTTGGAATCAACCTTTTGATTCAACAACTTAAACATAGTTTCGCCAAAATTTTCTTCCGAACTCGCATAAAAATCAATCCAGTCTTTAAACGGATTAGCGGCATTATTTTTCCCTTGTTTAACTAATTCATTAGCCACGTAGTTATAAACATATGGGCAAGCTTGCATTGACGCTAACCCTAATGCGGGTGATTGCTCTAATGATGCTTGCATGTGATTTAGATAATGTTTCGTAGTGGCTTTTTGCTCAAGTTCTGGAGTCATAATTGCTTTGGTATCAGTCCCAGCTACCCGTAATAAAACTTGGTGAGCTCCGTTTTCGGAATTAATATCATGTTCGGTTACGGCCAATAATTCTGGATCTAAATCACCTAAGACGGCTTGATATAAATGCAAAAAATTTTCTAAGTACAAGTTATCTTGTTGCGTGTAACTAATTAACGCGGCCTTGGGTAAGCTACCCGCTGCAATTCCTTTTACAAATTCATTGGTAAAAAACTGCGGCATGATATCCGTAACCCCTGCCTTCATTTGATCTGATAATAATGTTTTTGTCATCTGCTTTTCTCCTATCGTTTTTTGGCAAAAATAAAAAGTCCCCAGCCATGAGCTGAGAACTTCATCATTAATTTTTTAATTGCAAAAGTAGCCAAAAAGACCTACTTATGATTAATCATTAAGTAAAAGTTTCCTGCGATAGTATTAGCTATATCAGGTTCGATGGGTATAATCTCAGCTCTAGGCACCCCAACTTTTTATTTTTATGCAGTTAGTATAACATAGTTTTTCTTTTATTTATGAAAAAGTTTGCTGGCACCTAAATAAAGGACCGCCACAATTCCCATTGTAATAAAGGTTGCTCCGGTAAAATCTTGAATCACCGCTAATTGTTTCAAACCTAGATAAATTAACACTCCCACTACTAGAGAAGCAATCGCAATCAAGTTAAACCCATCATGATACCAAAGTTTTCCGTTCGCATCGGATAAAGTTTTTTGGTTGTAACTGCCCTTATTTAAAATAAAGTAATCCACTACCATAATTGCAATAATTGGTCCCAGTAACATTCCCGTGTAATCAAGGAATGAGATGAAGGAGTTCAAGAAACTACCACTCAAGATTGGCACAAACGTCAAAATCATTGAAATAATTGTAATCACAACTAATGACTTGTTCAAGCTTAATTTAGGCGTCATGTTATTTAAAGCGGAGGCTCCCGCTTGAATGTTAACAGCGTTGGCAGTCATACTGGTCAAAACAATTACGAGCATCGCAATTAAACCTAAGCCTAATTTATTCGCAATAATACTAGGATCGGAATTATTAGGATTGTATGATCCAGACGTTAAAGCCACACTAATCGTGGTACAAATTCCAATCATCCCGAAACTCAATAATCCTAACAAAGCTCCCCAGAATGGGGCCGTAATCGAAGTTCCTTTTTTACCAGTAAAACGAGTGAAATCAGCACCACCCATTACCCAGCCCAGACTGGAAGCCGCAATCGTATCAATTGCCAGTCCAAGTGGCATTTGTTGTGCTTTAGGAACCACGTAGTGAGCAATCTCAGCAAACGAAACGTTTTTAAAAACAACCACTGCTTCTAAAATCACAAAGATAATTACTAAAATTACTCCGATTCGTTCAACTAATTGAACCGAACGTTGTCCCGCCACAATACTTAAAATGTGCAAGACACTCATCACTAAAATTCCAACAATTAAGCCGAGGTTACCGCCCGGATGACCAAAAAGCGGCCAGTTGAAGAAACTATGAAAAATAAAAGCCAACGAAGTCGCGGCAATAAAGGTATTAACGGCCGTCCAACCTAGAAACAAGGTTAAATTAATTACGGTTGGAATCAAACTTCCCCGAATTCCAAAGGAACCACGGGCTAAAACTGTGGTGGTTGCCCCCGTTTTATAACCAACATAACCCATTAAACTCAAGAAACAATAGGCAATGATTCCCCCAATTAGCATGGCTTCAATTCCACCGAAAAGCCCACAAGCAGCAATCACACCACCAATAAACCACGTTCCGTTATTCGCGTTGGCACCATACCAAGTCGCAAACATATCCCAATAGTTCATATTCCGTTCGCTATTGGTGATAACTTTAAATTTATATTTCTGATTATCCAAGTTGAAATCCTCCAAAATGTTAACATTACTTTTATATTTGAATGTATCAATCGTCTTTTACAGTATGGCAAAGAAAATCACGGTTTAACAGTCTGGCTTAGTCAAATTTCAATAGTGTATAATTGGATTAATCATCATTAGAAAAGAGGATTTTTCATGCGTCAGCAAACTTCACGGTCAAATCATTCAACCAGTCACAAAAATTTATATTTAACTTTACTTCTTATTGCCTTAGTCGTCGTAATTGGTGCCGGAGTTTATCTATTTGCTAGCGGGGCTATGAATCAAGTTTCAACTACACAGCCATCCGCAACTACTAGTAAAGCAAAGGAGCAAGCAACTTCAACAAAAAGTCAAACTACCAAAACAACTTCCAAAAAGTCCAGCTCTAATGACAATCATGAAGTTTGGAATAGCAGCAAAAATGCTAAACTAAATAATTTCATGGATGCTTTTGGCAGTAAGATGAACCAAGATTATGATTACTTTAATCCGGCTAACCAAGATAACTACATGGGTTATCGGTTTCCAGAAGTCTTTTCTCAAGGAAATATTCGGGTAAATGGTAGCCCGGTTTCCATCGGCTGGTCTGATGACGGAACTGGCAGCAACGATTATAACGTCGTTGCTATTTATTCAGATGTGGATTCTGATCGAAATAAAGGAAGCATGAGCCCCCACCTTTATCTATTTACGATTCATGATGGACAACCAGTTGCCTTGATAACGCAGCAAACCCAAGGTAATCCCGAAAATGCGATTTACTTTAAACCAACTGCTAACCAAGATGTTAGTGGTCAATTTGCTAATATTGTTAATAATAATGAGATGAATTATTAATTAACACAAAAAAGCCATCTAACGGCTTAAATACTAATCGTTAGATGGCTTTTTAAGCATTTTATTGAATAGAGAAAAAATAAGTACAGAAATCCACGCAAATATCGAACAATAAAGAGACAAAGTAAAGTAAATTGGTTCTTTATAACTAACATTTAATTTATTTTTGCCACGTCTAGCTGCCAAATAAATTCCACCAATATCTGTTAGTTGATACTGGTCAGATTGTAACTGGTGTTTGATTATTTTATGGTTTTTTACCTTTTTTAAAATTTTTCCATTTAATTTTAAAACAGTATCATGATATGCGACCATAGGAACCCGTGATTCCATGGATTTTTTACTATGCCATGTAACATCAATACTTCCATCATCTAAAACATGTTTATGATAACCATGAGTATTATAAGTAATCTGATGTCGATATTTATTTTGTAAATGACAAGGTGATACATCATCACTCTCATCGGGGAGATAATCAGTTACAGAACGAGTAACATCATTTAGTGGTTTCGATAAATCGTCACTTTCAAAATCAGTTTTTAGCTTGGTTTTAGTCATACCTTTTGGGTAATATCCATAAGGGAGCAAATGACTAGCATAAACCCCTACTTGTGGCGGTTGACTATTCAGTTTCCAATCATTATTCATCTGGGTTTTAATGTTTTTCATTCCCAACATTAGGGCAGAAATCGCCAGGATTCCCAAAAAAGCATAATATGAATACTTCAGTAACCGGTAATTACTATTTCGAATAATTTGATTCATTGACATTAAGAATCCCGTAAGCATTAATAATGCTGCAAATGCAAAAAAACGTGAGGGATATTGCAAAAAATTTTGAAAACAACAAAAAATACGTCCAGTTTGATTCCAAGGAAAATATTCCGAAGATAATATAAATAAAAATAATCCAATAATTGTAATACCAAGATTCAAGCGAGAACGCTTAAAGTTGAATATAGTAATGAATATTTGTGTGGTGATAATAATTATGAATACTATTCCAACCTCACTTTGTGTTATATTGGGAAATACCATTTTCATAGCACCAAATTTTAAATTTTCATTACTAAACGGTGGAATTAACTTATTATGCAAAAAGACATTGTAAAAGGCAGCAAAATAATTTGCGCTCAAAACCATTGATAATATAGCATTTAAACATATTTTGCTAAAATACTTCACTTTTTGACGTGAACGAATAAATCCAATTAAGAAAAATGGTAAAAACATTACGATTGTAATCACTGTACTCAAAACATGCATTTCCAATAGTAACGCAACAACGATTGCTAACGTATAATGAACTTTTTTAGGAGATCCATAAAGTAAATCCAACGCAACCATCACTGCGTAAGGTAAAATCATGGCACCCCAGTCTAAAAAGGCAGAACTGGTAATCCAGTAAGTGATAAAATTTTGCGATAAATAAATAATTGCACCAGAAACAGCTAAAAAATAATTAATTTTAAGTCGACGAAATAAAACATATGCGCCTAATCCTGATACTGTTAAAATTATAAAATCAACAATCATTTCAAACCAAAACCAACTATGAGTAACTAATAAAATAAACCCCAGTAAATATGTCATATATGGTCCATAAAGTGCATTTACAATTTGTCCAGACTGCCGATAACCATAATTAGACATAAAATAACTATAATTGTGGTGTTTAATTTGCATTTCAGCATCATAAATTCGGTTAAAGTGAAAAAAGGTATCATATCCAACAATCACATTCTTAGAAAAAAATTGGAGCGACAACATCACAAGAATAGCAGAAAAAATAACTGCTAAAGATGCAAGATTTCTCTTGTTTTTTAATAAGTTGATTTTCAGTGTAAACTACCCCCTTGATAATTATTACTTTTAGGGGATAAACCTCTAACTAATATTTTGGTAGCTTCATCGACCCATATGTTAATTTGTTTATTACTAACATTTGACCTACGTGTAATTACAATTTGAAAAATAAATCCAGATACGATACTAAATATATACTGAATTACTCTCTGAACAGGAATGTTTATTATTTCATTTATAGATTGAAAATATTTAATTTGATGTGCAACCTTACTACTACTGATGAAAAATAAATGTCTATTTATTTTGTCCATCACCGATTTATATTTTAGTGATTCTTGAATCAGAATTAATATTTGTCCCTCATTTTGCAAAGCAAAAATAATTCTATTTTTTATAATAAAATGCAAAAACTCAGATAAATCATCAAATTTTTGGTTTTCTATTAACGCTATAAAATCATGTTCAAGTTTAGGAACAACAAATTCAAATATTAGATTCATGATAGATTTTAATATTTGATCCTTATCTTTAAATTGAACCAAAATTTCTTTTTCCTCTATTCCAGTCATTCTAGAAATGTCCATAATAGTGGTTGAACTAAAGCCCCTAGTAGAAAAAATTGCTAATCCAGCTCTTAAAATTGACTTTCGTTTTTCGGATAAGTTTGTCTTTAATAAACATTCTGCGAAAACACTTTGTATGTTATTGTTCATAGAAGATTCCTTTTATTTTAATTTTCAGCTTTTTATCTTCCAAAATATTCTCCTTAATAATCGTTTAATTGTTTTTAATGTAATTGTTTCCTTAAAAAACAACAATAAAAACAAACAATATTCTCAATAAATAACTCAAAGTTAGTAATTATGTGAATTAAAAAAGGACTTATTCCGATTTAATATCGAACTAAGTCCTTTTTAATTTTCTAATTTATTTTACTAATTGATTTCATCAATAATTTAGCAATGTATTCTGGAGTTTCCGGATTATCTTTACTGAGCCAGTTATCAATAATATTAAATTGACCACCGACAAAGTAATCAACGATATAATTTGTTGCATTTTCACTAGCATTCAAATGCCAAGGAAAATCAAAAGCTAAGTAAATATTCTTAAACTTATCAAGCCTTTGCAACATAAAGGGGAGAAATATATCTCGCTTAATTAAAATTGAAATTTCATTTCTTTTAGACCACCAAAAATCGAAAACAATATCAAGAATATCTTCAAATGTAGTTATTTCATTTGATTTTTTCTGGATAATCTCAAAATATTCATCAAATAATTTATCACAATAAGTATTCAATAAATCTTGTTTGTTATCAAACAAGCGATAAAAAGTTCTTCTAGCCAACTGTGCTTTATCAGCAATGTCTTTAATCGTAATGTCAGAATATTCTTTTTCGCCTAGCAATTCAAAAAAAGCATTTACTAACCATTTTTTGGATCTAATCGTGCTTTTATTCATCTTTTTATTCATTTTTCCTCCATGTCACAAAACCTAGACTAATGTATCACTTTAACGTTTTGTATAGACTAACCACTTTTTCTGCTCTATTCTAATATAGAAATAAAGTTTTGTCACACTAGTGACATTAAAAGGAGGAAGTAATGAAAAAATTAAAATACGTTTTACCAATTTTACTTTTAGTAAATATCTTGTGTATGATGGATGTTTCCATCATGACCATTGTTTTGCCAGAAATTCAGTCAGCTTTCAATGAAAGCCTATCAAATCTATCATGGGCAATTAACATCTATACCATTATTTTTGCTAGTTTAATTATTCCATTCGGTCGATTAGCAGAGAGAGTCGGTAAAAATAAATTTGTTTTTACTGGTCTACTAATTTTTGGAACTGGTTCTTTTTTAACTGGGATTGCAGGCGACTTACCATTTATGTTATTTGCTAGAGCAATTCAAAGTACTGGTGCCGCAATGATTATTCCAACTAGTATGGTAATTGCGCTAGAACTAACTAACGACGATAGTCGAAACAAAACCGTTGGTGCCTTAGCTGGATCTCAAGGATTAGCAGTTGCCCTTGGACCAGCAATTGGTGGAGTTGTTTCCCAATATCTTGGTTGGCGATGGGTTTTCTTCATTAACATTCCGTTAATCCTATTGGTTCTAATTATCTTTCCACTAGTATTACCATTAAGAAAAGAAAAGAAAAGACTACCAAATCAGTTTCACTAGACTGGGTAGGTACCCTTTTAAGTATTATTTTGTTATTCTCTTTTTCCTTAGCTTTAGTTCAAGGAAAAGATTGGGGTTGGACTTCAGTTTCAATTATTACTTTGCTACTAACTTCAGCAATTTCTTTCATTGTATTTATCATGGTCGAACTAAAAGTTAAAAATCCAATGATAAATCTAAAACTATTTAAAGATCGAAATTTCACTGGTTCTTCCCTAGCCTTAATTCTTTGTAATTATTTTTTAGGTGGTTTCGTAATTTTAATTCCAACACTTTTAACGAAAGTTTATGGACATAGTGAGTTATCAGCCGCTTTATTGATTACACCCTATTCAATTTCCGTAATGTTTTCCGTAATTATTACTTCACTAATCATTAAAAAAGTTAATAATAAAGCAATCATCGCAATTGGATTTTTATTCATTGGTGCTGCTTACTATATGCTAGCTAATCTTAACCTTGATCATAATTCTTTACCTTTAATTTATGCTGGCATTGTTCTGGGAATTGGCTATGGAATGGTTGCATCAGCAGCAAACATTTTAGCTGCTTCTAATTTCCATGGGGCCCTACTAACTGACTCGCAAAGTGTTGCTAACGTTTTGAGACAAGTTGGGATGATTATCTCAATTGCTATTTTTGCTTCGTTATTAACCAATAATATCAATGATTCAAAAAGACATTTAATTAGTTATAGTGATAATCAAGTTCAAAAACTGGATGTCCAATCAGTTGTTAAAAATAAAATCACTAAAAAAATTCATCATAAACTAAATCCGAATAATAACAATGTTAGTAACGCCAACTCTAACTTAAACAAAAACAAATTTAAGGTTCCTAATAAAAAAGTTAAAATGATAAAATCATTGGCTTATTACAATGCGCTTAACCAGATTAGTTTAAAAACTAATGTTAACGCTAATGAATTGCCGGAAGCTACCAAAAAAGCAGTTTCAGCAAAAGTTAATAGTACGGTAAATCAAAAAACAAGAAAATCACATTAATAATCAAATAATGCCATTATTCCATGACTTAAAACATGAAATCAAGAAACATTTGAAGAATTCATTCCTAAATGTTTACAAAGCTATGATTTGGCTTCCATTCTTATCATTGTTAATCATTCCAATTTTTAAATTTAAAAGAAAAGAAAATTCTAAAGATTTAAAATTTAAGGATTTTAGATAGGATTGTTAAATGAATTTAATCTTTAATTTCTGGTTGTTACCCATCTTATTTATGTTGCATGATTTTGAAGAAATAATTTTTGTCCCAAGTTGGGTTGAAAAGCATGCTGCTTTTTTAAAAAACATGAAAAATCCTTTATTTGGAGCTGCTAAAAATTCAAGCCTTTTTTCAATAGCAGTCTTAGAAGAGTTCGTTATTTTAATTTTAGTAACAATAATCTGTTTTATAGAAAATAATTATCTTCTTTATCTCTCTTTTTTAATCGCTTATACGCTTCATTTTTTAATTCATTTTGGTACATCATTTTATTTCAAATTTTATTCACCTGGGGTAATAACAGCGTTGCTAGAATTGCCATTATTAATTTGGTTAATTTTAAAATATTATAAAATGTGTAACCCCAGCCTAGCTGGATTGTTAATATATTTAATTCCAACGTTAATATTTGTCACACTGAATCTTTTTATTACCCATAAACTTATAACGTGGTTTTACAGAAGAACTTTATTTAAAAATGGTAATTAAATAACCCAAAAAGGATCTAAAAGAATTAGTTGTTATCTAACTCTTTTAGATCCTTTATTTACTTTAAAATCATTTCCAATATTTAGGCATTAATTCAGTTAACTTAACTGCTTGTAAGGGTGATTGACTTACCAATATTTGTGTTCCCTGATTGCCATTTAACTGCATTAAAAATTCGCGACAAGCAACACAGGGCATCACGATTTCACCATTCTGTCTAACCGTAACAACTTTAATCACCTTAGATTTTTCGAAAGTTAACATCGTTCCAATTGCATTTCGTTCTGCACAAAATCCTAAAGAACAAGCAGTATCAACTGATACCCCCAAGTAGATATTCTCCTTATCCGTCAAAATTGCGGAAGCTACACTACCTGCAAAAATTGATTCAGAAATGTCATGACCATTACAAACCGACAAAGCTTTTTTATACAAATTATTCCATATTTCATTATTCATCATTTTCACCAATCAAGTAAAATCAATATTTATTTTCATTATTATATAATATATGTCACATTGCAAATTGCTTTAATATAATAAACCTACTTACGAGTATTCGACCATTTAACAATAAATTCAATTATGGTCTGCGTATACTTAACTAAATCATCAATTTTGATACTTTCATTAACTGAATGAGCACTATTTAAATTTCCTGGCCCGTAAATTACAGCTGGAATCTGATATTCACTAAACCAACCACCATCGGTTACAGAAGGATTATAACTAAGCACCGCTGGATTTTTCGTTACATTTTCAACAACGTCTTTCAGTAAAATCATTGGTTGACTTTTAACATCAATTTCCAAAGAAGGGAAAACCTCACCTTGATCTTCAATCATTGACTTCCCACCCCATTCAAAAGTGGGATGATGGTCACGCATCCAGACATCAGCATCCGCTACTCTCGTTATATAGTCTTCGACTTCTCTAGTTACAGAAGCATAAGATTCATTAGGATAAAAATGAATGGTTATCCAAAGGCGACATTCATCCGCAATAAAAGCCGGATTTCTTCCACCTTCAATTACAGCAGGATTAATCGTTGAAGTCCCTAAAGGAAATCCTGGATAAACTTTTTCAACAGCCCAGTCTCGTTCTAACTCTCCCAAAGCGGTAATGATTTTTGCCATTTTTTCAATTGCACTAGCACCTTTAGTTTGGCCACCAGCATGAATTAGTTTTCTCCTCATCCCATCATGGAAAGATTGCGGACTTTTAATGGTAATCCATCCGGTTATCACACCACCTTGGCCTTGTAATTCAAGATTATTCCCATCACCATTTAAAGCAAAATCTGCCGTATAACCTTTTTCTAATGTCGATAATGTTCCAGTTTCACCAACTTCTTCCCCAGTAACAGATTCAAAAATTATCTTTCCAGGAAGTTTGACTTTAGATTCATGTAAAATTTTTAAGGCTAACATAAAAGCTGCCATCGCACCTTTCATATCAGCTACTCCACGACCAATCAATTTTCCATCTTTTACTAATACCTGAAATGGATCTTGTAACCAAGCTTCGCCTTCATTAATTTGTGCAACATCAATATGACCATTCAAAATCAAACTTTGATATGCCGAATCTCCCTCATGAACTCCAACTAATTCATTGTCTCCTGGGTATAATTCCCATGTATTAGTAGTAAAATCAATTTTTTCTAAATAATCAGCAATCCATTGTTGTAACTTTTTCGTATTTCTTCCATTCGGCGCAGTGGTTGGATAAGAAACTAGTTTACGAACTAAATCAATTAATTCTGATTTATGTTCTAACACTTCGTCTTGTAAATTGATTTCATTCATCTTTATTTTCCTTCCACATCAAAACATTGTTGCCAGAATTCGTTTTCTAATTTCATACCTTGTTTAAATATTTCACATGCTTTTCTCCGTTCATCCTCGGAAGCTTGTTGCGCTACTTTTTCAATTTCTTCAAATAGTAGTTCACCTTCATTTGCAAAATCAGGATTAGTATAAAAATCAATCCACTTATCCCAAGGTTCCACATAATCTTTTTTCAAAGCTTTTAGTTTGAAAGCTAATGCAGCATATCCCCAAGCACATGGTTGTACACTTGCCAAAGAGATTAATAATGTCTGATCACGATTCTCGGCTAAAAATTTAAGATATTTTTTGGTTATTTTCCCCACTTGAACATATTTAGGATTATCTTTTTCTGAAAAATTACGATAATGTTGCATAAATTCATCACGAACTTCGTCTTCTTCAACATCTGCTTCGTTCGTTAAAACTTTGTATTTAGGAGTGTCATCTAAAGCTGAAAAACGCCGAGTAGCTTTGGTTAAATCTGCAAAAAATCCAGGGATACTTTCTTGATTCTCTGTATATCCTGCTAAATAAATGCCATCTTGGTTGATATAATACACTTCTTGTTCATCGGTAATTTTCCCCTTGATTACTGCTTGCATAAAATCTTGCTCTAAAGTTTGGTCTAAATAATCGTTACCAATCGTTCTCAATTCTTCTGAAAATTTTGTCATTTCTCCACCTCATCTAATTTTTTATAAAATAAAAAGTCCCCAGCATGAGCTGAGAACTCCAAAGTAAATTAGTTAAAGGACGACAAAAAATCTCCTTAAATTAGTAAAGTTTCCTGCGATAGTATTAGCTATATCAGGTTCTATGGGTATAATCTCAGCTCAACGCACCCCAACTTTTATTTTATTGGTTACGAGTATATCACACTTTTTTTAATTTAAGATTGACATCGGCTCAATTATCAAGTTTAATTACTTTGTAACCTAATTTAATATCTTTGGTTTGGGGTGCTAATTAAATTTAGCTGAGAAATACCCATGGAACCTGCTCCAGTTAGTACTGGCGAAGGGAAACCACTTAGCTTTATTCTAAAAATGTGCGTAATAAAGTTTAAGGACCACGCTATTAATGCTGGTCCTTTTTATTTTGTCACTATTATATTTTTAGGAGAATTAGGATGCCCTTTTCAAAAGAATTACTCACAGCAGCACAACCATATTTAGAAGCAGTTCAACAATGTGATTTTGTCAAAGCAATTGAAAAAAATCAGCTTGATAAAAAAGCGCTTGATTACTATGTATCTCAAGACTTAAAGTACGGGAATGTTGAAACTGAAGTTCAAGCATATTTAATTATTTATAGTAAAAAATTCGAAGAACAAAAATATTTTTCAAAACTTTTAACTGAACACTTAGGGATTGATGAATATGTTTTTAAGGGAATGACGGAACAAGATTGGGATAGTATCAAAAGTGCTGAAATGCAACCAATCACTTATTTATATACTCAACATTTATTAGAGCCAGTTAAAACTGGTAATCCGCTTGATATTTTAGCTTCCTTTGAAGCTGGCGTCTGGATTTATGTTGAATTGGTAAAATATTTAGCAAAAAAAAACGTGTTAACCAAAGATAATCCATTTTATGGCTGGGTCGAATGCCTAGAAGGCGATAATTATCAAAGTGTTTCAGATGGATTTCTCAAAATAATGGATGAGGAAGCAAAATCAACCTCTCCTGAACATTTAGCTAAAGTTAAAAATGCCTTTTTAAAGAGTTGTCTTTTAGAATGGTATTTCTTTGATGCTTCATACCGTCAAGTTACATGGGCAGATTGGAAACAAAATGCTTTCAAGGGGATTGAATCATGCTAGCTTTACTTATCGGTTGTATCCCTATTTTTTCATACGGTTTATTTCCCACCATTGCCACGATGATTGGAGGAAAGCCTAATCAGCAAATCTACGGAGCTTCCCTTGGAGCCCTTTTAGTAGCGGTAATCGTAACTTTTACTTTTCATATTCCCTTACCTTCTACCACAATTTTATTAATTGGAACTATTTCTGGAATCGGATGGGCCTTTGGTCAAACGATGGGCTTCATTGGTTATAAAATGGTGGGATCTTCGCGAGCACTACCCCTGCATACCGGAATTCAATTAGTCGTAAATTGTTTATGGGGTGTGATTGCACTGGGAAATTGGCCCACTTTACGGGACAAATTATTAGGTTTCAGTGCGTTAATTATCATTACCATCGGAACCTATTTAACCATTTGGTCCAAGCATCCCAAGAAAAGTAGTGTTAAAACGATGCGAATTGCCATTCTATTACAGATTTTGGGATCATTGGGATATTGGCTATATTCCGCCGCACCCCGATTTATTAACATTCCCGGACCAAAAGTCTTTTTAGCGCAAACAATTGGCATGGTCCTGGGGTCTAGCTTATACTGTTTGTTTACCATTAAAGTTGATAATGCTTTTACTGCTAAAGTGTCATATCAACAAATCGCCACTGGAATTTTATTTGGCTTTGGGATTTTAGCCTACTTCATTGTTGCGCAACCAAATATGTTAGGCTTGGCAACGGCTTACGTGATGTCACAAGTCTGTGTAGTGGTAGCAACTTTAACTGGAATTTTCTGGTTACACCAACGCAAAACCCAAACGGAGTTCATCGTCACCATGCTAGGACTAGTCCTAATCTTAGGTGCAGCTGTTTTAACGGTTCTGATTCAAAAATAACCAAAAAAGGAGCCCAGAAAGTTAACTTTCTGGGTTCCTTTTACTTAATGGCCTTAATTTCTGGAAAAACATCTGGTTGACTATTAGAATTTACGAGATTAAAAGCCCGACTGATTTCTTCTTTTGAATTAGTTTGATTAAGTGTTGAATTAATATGAATACCATAACGAATTTTTTCATCCGTACTATCCAAAACGGCATTCAAAAAAATATCATCTTTAGCTCGGTGAGAAATATTTTTAAATTCCTTCACTTTTCCCACAACTTGATAATTTTTACGTGTAATTTCAATTTTCTGTCCGACGACTAGTGGCCCATCGTACTGGGCGTAATCAAATTTATCATCAGAACTATCATTATCATAGGATTTATTATCTGAATTATAGGTAAATTCAATCTTTTTCCCGTTATCCAGTTGCACGTGAAAATCCTCATATCCTTTAGCTTTATCGTCAACTTTGGTAATTGTGCCTCTCCCCAAAGTTGTTGGTGAGACTTCTTTTAATTTAATGGTCTTAGCTAATTTAATTGCTTCATTTTCTTGCTGCTTTGCTTTTTGACTACCAAAATATCCAAATATGGTAATTGAAATAAAGATCAATGCTATGAACAATGTAAATATACGTTTTATTTTCATTCTGGTTGCCTCAGTTTTAAGCCATCACTATTTTTTACTAATTATAACAACTTTAAGGCTATCAAACAAAAAAGGAACGCAAAATTGCGTCCCAGTAACAGTTATTCTTAATAGGTTCCATTTTTACAGATACTAAAAATTGCTCCAATCATCCAAACGATAAATCCACCAATTGGAAAAATCAACCACCATTTTCGATCTACAAATTCCCAAAAATTCATGTTATCTTTTTCTGGAACTTATGCTTGCACTTTTTCTGGTGCTTCTGCAAAAATTAAAAAATCTAAAGAACAATCAAAAATCTTAGTAATTTTAATAATTGTTTCTAGATCTGGTGTGTCATCACCTGACTCCCAGCGAGAAACTGCCTGGCGTGATACAAACAACTTTTGTGCTAAATCTTCTTGGGATAATCCCTTTTCAGTTCGTAACTTTTTTAATTGTTCTGCAAATTTAACTGACATTTTTAGAGCTCCTTTTTTGTGTTTCTTCTATTATTATGTAAGCTTGGCAAATCGAAAAGCATTTATCAATATAAAGTGTCAATTATAAGGTTGAACCCTAGCAATTCTAACGAGCATGATGTCAATTTCAAATTGCCCCTACTTTCTCATTAATTTTTAAGCAATTATTTTACCCTTTAAATCTAACTCCATGATATACTGTGATTGTTGAGAGATACTCAACTGTTGTTTGACATTTGAATAGAGAGAGGATGACGCTTATGGCAATCGAAGAACCAGTTTACCGGAGCATTAGCATCGGCATGGTAAAAATTGGAATTGTAAATAATGGTGGTCAGATTATTGCTAACGTAATTGGTAATAATGTAATTACGATTAATGACAAAATCCAACGGGCAACTGTAACCGGACCAGATCGCACTGGCAGATTTGGAATTGGTGAATATATTTATTTCACCACCGACAAAAAGAAACATAATGTAATGGTTTCAGCTCCTGAAATGCAGGAACTTTTGGCTAATTAAAGTAGTTCCCTCCTAAAAATAAATACCTCGCAGAAATTAAAAAATAATTTTTGCGGGGTATTTTTATATAATTTTTGAAAATTTTACGATGCAGTAGAAGCTCCAGGTCATAATAATTGCCCGTGATAATGATCCAATGACACTACCAATACTAAAAAAACCAAATATATCAAAACTATGACAAAGTGTAAATATAGAAAAAATAGAGAAAACAAAAAGTAATATTAACCATTTAAATTTAATTTTCAATTTACTTTCTTGTTGATTACCAACTGCAAATAGTAAGATTACAACTAACAATTCAACAACTGTAAATCCATATATATTTATTTTAGTAAACATAGTAGTAATAAGATTAATCGAAAATAATACAGAATTAATCCAGTATAACCAAATTAATTTCTTAGGAATAACATTTTTTCTTTCAATCTCTAAAAAGTAACTTAAGTCTTCATCAAAAACATCAGCCAATGACTTAAGCATTTTCAAATCTGGATTACTGCGATTATTTTCCCAACTAGATAGTGTTTTCCGGGAAACGTTCAATTTGTCCGATACTTCTTGTTGCGTTAAATTAGCGGATTGTCTAGCCTTTTTTATCTTATCAGCAATATTCATATCTTCAATCCTTCGCTTTTCCAATCATTATACTAGAACATTAATTTACTGTATAGGTTACTAAAATATAAATTGTGCAATTATAGGATTATTCAAAAAACGTAAGAAGAATAACAATAGCAAATAACATTGCGTTAATAAAATATACCCAAAGGAAAAGGGTTGACTCGTGATTTTGTGGTTCAATGTCTAAAAAATAATTTATGTCTTTACCAAAAACATCAGCCAATGATTTAAGCATTTCTAAATCTGGATTGCTCCGATTATTTTCCCAACCAGACAAAGTTTTTCGCGAAATATTCAGTTTATCCGATACTTCTTGTTGCGTTAAATTAGCGGATTGTCTAGCTTTTTTTATTTTATCGGCAATACTCATGGCTTCGTCCTTTGCTTTTTTCATCATTATACTAAACTACTACTTTTCTGTATAGATTATCAAAAGATGAACAGCCTAAGTTAGCTAAAATCATACGCTGACTATTGCAGCGCCTGTCTTATAACCTAAGCATCACTGATTTAAGGCTAATTAAGTAAGAAAAATGTGATAATCTAGTGTAAACCGAAGAAGGAGTGAGTCATTATGGCAAAGACACCAAACAGTAAAGTAGGTACAATTATTCTTATATTTTTCATTGCAGCTGGAATTGCTAGTTTTACTAAATCTAATACATCAATTTGGTTTAAAGTCTTAATGGGAATAGCAATTGTACTTTCAGTTTATGCATTGAGTGAAAAAATTTACTTACATTTTAAAAATAAATAATTAAAGGAAGTGAGTCATTATGTTGAAAATTTTAAAATTTTTTAGAAATAACGGACCGTGGATTATTGGAACTCTCTTTGTAATAGAAGGAATTTATGCATTAGTAAATAAAAATTTACCAACATGGCTGTTCATCGGCGTTATTTTATCCACTTCATTTTTCACCTACAACACGATAAAATTCTTATATTTGAAGTTTAACCACAATTAAGGGAGCGATTAAATATGATAAAATTTTTAATTATGTTTAGAAATAATGGTCCATTGATTATTTACACGTTGTTATTTATCGAGGGAATTTATGCTTTAGTAAATAGAAATTTACCAACATGGCTGTTCATCGGCGTTATTTTATCCGTTTTTATTTTCGCCTACAATATTGGAAAATTCTTATATTTGAAGTTTAAACACAATTAAAGGAGCAATTAAACATGCTAAAATTTTTAATTATGTTTAGAAATAACGGACCATGGATTATTTGTACGTTGTTATTTATCGGTGGAATTCACACATTAATAGTTAAAGATTTACCAGTGTGGCTCTTTATTGCCGTTATTTTTTCAGTATTATTTTTTGCTTTTAAAGCAGTTCAAATTCTCTACTACAAGTTCAAAAATAAAGTTTGATAAAAAATCAGCTAACGACCATTTTTAACAATTGTCGTTAGCTGATTTTTTAGTTAGCATCAATAAAATTAATGTTGCCGCTTTGTTTAATTTCTTCTGAAAGACTCAAGATTGGAAGATTATATCCCGGAAAACTATTTGATTGGGCACTTAAAGTATTCACGATTTGACGTAAATATGGATAAGCGGTATCTAACGCCTCCGTCTTCAACATTTTTCTCATTTTGGTAATGTCAGATTGGTTCGCTTTAAACTGTCCCGCTTTCAATTTAAAATTGAAAATATTAAGCATTTCTACTCTTAAGAAAAAGGGAGATTCAGGATTTTCGAGTGATCCCACCTCACACTGTAGCCGAACATAACCCGTTTTATCGACACTTGAAAAAATAATGTCGACTGCCAAGCCCAAATCCATCGTAGTTCCACTTGGATTATCAAAGTCGTAATCATCATTAAGCATAAAATTAAATGCTGAAACGTTGTAATCGATTAATTCCATCTCTTTAATCAAAGTTTTTTCTCCTATTAATTGATATTTCTTGTAATTATACTATAGCTAGCTTAGTTAGCCTATGGGGAATAGCCATAAATTATAATCTCACAAATCAATCTTGAACTGATTTATTTTTAGCATTTAGTACATAAATTCACAAAAACTATCCTATCAAAGAACTTTATATGATAAAATAAAAGCCTGTGTTTAATGTATGCGATTACATTTATTATTATAATTACATTTGGAGGACCAATATGAGTATTACAGATGCATTCGTGAAGACCCTAACTAATCCTAGTATTGTTAGTGCCATCACTTCAACGATTTTTATTATCTTACTTGGTTTTTACCTTCGTAAGAAAAATATTTTTTCCGAACAATTCGGAAAAAACTTGGCAGAAGTTACATTAACGGTTGCCATTCCCGCCTTGGCCTTGAATTCATTCATGGCACCCATTGACGGTAAAACCCTTGCCGAAGGAATTAGCGTTTTAATTTGGGGCTTTTTAATCATCTTAATTTTAATGTTTGCAGCTCCCTTACTTTACGCTAAGGTCAACAAAAACGAACGGGAAGTTATGGGAATCTTGACCACTTTTGGTTCAACTACTTTCTTTGGAATTCCCATTGTTGGGGCCGTGCTTGGACCTAAAGGAATTATGTACAGTTCTATTTTCAACATTGGTTACCGCGTTTTTCTCTATTCCTATGCCTACATCAAGATGTCTGGCTTAAAAATGGAGATGAAAAACGTTAAGAAAATGTTCCTTAATCCCATCGTGATTGCCACTTTCTTAGGTTTATTCTTATGGTTAGTGCAAGCATATGCCCCTCAAGTTACCGTCCCAACCTTCGTGAAAGGTGCCATTGATGCTAAAGCGGGCATGCACTCCGTTGCTTTCTTTAGAATTGACCAAACTGCATTGTGGATTTGGACGCCTTTAAATTACCTAGCTCAATTAGCATCACCACTAGCTTGGCTATCAATTGGGGTGACCCTTGGTTCAATTTCATTTGGTCAAGCTGCTTCAAGTAAAATTTCCTGGTACTACGCTTGCAACAAAATTATCTTAGTTCCGTTATTTACGCTAGTAGTAGCTGGCGGCCTTTCAGCAATGGGCATTCTACCAATGAGTTTCGTTGCGATTGCTACGATGGTAATTATGATGGCAACCCCAACCGCTACCGTTGCGTCTGCCTATGCCATTAGTTTTAACCGAAATGCCATTTTGGCTTCCAACGCATCGCTAGTATCGACTGTCTTAGCCGTGATCATGATGCCAATTTGGATTGCCATTTTACAAGTGATTAATAGTGCTGGATTAATTAAATAATTAGGAGAGTTCATTTATGAAAATCACCGCTTATGGTGTCAGACCGATTGAAGTTCCATACTTCGAAAAATTAAATACTTATAATTACGAATTAAACTTAGTTCCTGAAATGTTAGATCACGAAAATGTGATTGCTGCTAAGGGTTCTGAGGCTGTTTTACTGCGAGGAACCTGTGCCGGTGACCACGAAAACTTGGCTAAATTTAAAAGTTGGGGAATTGATTATGTTTTCACCCGGACCGTTGGTTTTGACCACGTTGATCTAGAAGCTGCCAAAGAACTCGGCATTAAAGTTGCTCGCGTGCCCGGATATTCTCCCTATGCCGTGGCTGAACTAGCTATGACCTTAGGTATGACTCTATTCAGAAAAGTCGGCGCCGAAATGACGAATACTCATCAAGGTAACTTTAAAGTCCTAGATTCCTACTTTAGTAAAGAAATTCATAGTTCTACTGTGGGAATCATTGGTTGTGGTCGCATTGGAGCAACCGAAGCCAGCTTATATGGTGGCATGGGCACTAAAGTGATTGGTTATGATACGCATGCTAACGGGGAAAACGTCAAAAATGGCGTTCCGTTAGTTAGTTTAGAAACCTTGTTACAGGAATCCGATATCGTTTCCCTCCACGTTCCTTTTATTCCTGGTGATACCGAAAATTTAATTGACACCAAGGAATTGGCCATGATGAAAGATGATGCCATCTTGATTAATACCGCTCGTGCTCAAGTAGTAAACATGGCAGCGGTAACGGAAGCCTTGGCTAACCAACATTTAGGTGGCTATGGAGCTGATGTGGTGGTCGATGAAGGCCATATTTTTGGCAAAGGCTTTGCTAAGCTAAGTGATTTACCCAATGCTGGTGTTTACCAAATGATGGAACAATTTCCGAATGTCATTGTGACTCCGCACGTCGGTTCCTTTACCGAACCTGCGTTAGAAGACATGATTTCCGTTAGTTACCAAAACTTCCATGATGTTTTAACCACTGGTACTTGTCCAAATGAATTAGTATAAGCCAATTAAAAAACCTCAGAAAATTTTTTCTGGGGTTTTTTGGTATCTATTTTTAATCTGGTAACAAACTCAAATCGCCAATCGTGGCTGCCATAATCGCCATAATCGAATACTTCCGGTTCCCTGCTTGTTGGAATTGCCGACCAAACTGACTTTGAAAGACTTCATCCGTCACTTCCATTTCTGGAGTCGTTAAGCCATCGTATTTTTCAATCACCGCTTGAGCAACTTCGGTATTAGCATCATGAAAGGCTGGTAAACAGTGCAGAAAAATCAACTCATCGTCTGGGGTCCCGGTTTGTTGCAATAAAGCTGAATTAACTTGATAAGGTATTAACTGGTTAATCCGTTCTTGCCAGTTATTTTCTCCCATTGAGACCCAGACATCCGTGTAAATTACATTAGAACCGTGGACTCCTGTAGCTAAGTCATCCGTAATTAACAGTTCGGCACCTGACGCTTCCGCGGCTTGTTGAGCCAACACTTGGACTGCGGCACTAGGTTGCAAAGCTTTCGGTGCCACAATGTGGACGTTGACCCCCAACATGGCACCGGTAACTAAGAGTGAGTTAGCGACATTATTGTGCCCATCACCCACAAAAGTTAACGTAATTCCTGATAACGTCCCAAAGTTTTCTTTAATCGTCATAAAGTCCGCAATCATTTGGGTCGGATGCCATTCATCCGATAAACCGTTCCAAACTGGAATCCCGGCCTGTGCAGCCATCGTTTCCATATCAGCTTGGCGAAATCCCCGATATTCAATTCCATCTGCCATTTCGCCAAACACTTGCGCTGAATCTGCCACTGATTCTTTGACGCCAAACTGACTGGCCGTCGGATCAATGTAAGCAGTATGTGCCCCCATATCCTGACCACCAAGTTCAAAAGCTAACCGCGTCCGCGTCGAAGTTTTTTGAAATAGTAAAATTAAATCTTTGTCATGCAAATATTTGGGCACTTTCCCAGTTGATTGCTTAGTGTGCTTAATTTGTAACCCAAAATCAATTAAAGCGTTCAGTTGTGCGGGGGTAAAATCGGTTTCTTGTAAAAATGATTGTCCTTGAAAACTGTTTAATAATGCTAAATTTGTCATTTGTTTACTCCTCTTAGTTATGTTGTAATTTCTTTTCCCATAGGTTCAATAGTCTGGTCAACGTGAAGGTTAGTAAGAAGTACATTACCATCACGACTACAATTGGCGCCACGCCCCGGTAAGTATCAGCCCGTACGATGTTAAGTTCGTAAACCAAATCAGTTACTCCAATAATTGACACAATTGAGCTTTCCTTAATTACCGAAATAAATTCATTCCCCAAGGCTGGCCAAATATTTTTCAAGGCCTGCGGTAAAATCACGAACCGCATTGCATCGGTTTTAGAAAGTCCCAAACTCTGCGTGGCTTCGGCCTGACCTTTAGATACCGAATTAATTCCACCCCGAATGACTTCACAAACATAAGCCGCACTGTTTAACGTGACCGCTAACATCCCCGCTTCAAGTGCTGGAAAATTAACTAACAGCCCAACTCCAAAATAAACTAACAGCACTTGTACCATCAAAGGGGTACCCCGGACAACTTCTACATAAGCATTCGCTGGCCAACTCAACCAAACCTGGTGACTAAGTTTCATCAAAGCTAATACAATCCCTAAAATAATCCCACCAAGGACTGCGACAATCGAGATGAGTAAGGTATATTCCAATCCTTTTGCAAAGTAAGTCCAGTAATGCCACATTGAAGTGTCGACCGTGTTCGTTTTCATTTCTTTACTGGCCGTCTTCATGTATTGGGGAAGTAAATGGTCTTTTTCAATTTGATCAATGGTCTGGTTAGCTGCGTGAACCATGCTGGTATCACCCTTCCGAAAGACCATTGCACACCCGGTATCTTTTTTACTGAGTTGATAATCAGCTGGAATCATTTTTAAATCTGGATCATTTTGGACATAAGCTTCCCCAACCGGTTTTTCAACTCCCACAGCATCCACCTTGTGTGTCTTCACGCCCAAAATTAAGTCATTGGTTTTTTCCATACTAGTGAGTTTAGACCCGGTGAGATGCTTTTTGGCTAAATCTTGTTGTAAAGTTCCCGTTTGGGTCCCGACTACTTTCCCCTTTAAATCAGACTGGTGTTTAATTTGCTCAGCGTCTTGTTTATTAATTAAGAAACACTGCCCACCTTGATAGTAAATTTTAGAAAACTCAGCACTCTGTTCCCGTTCTGCCGTTGGATTAATTCCGCCAATCGCCATATCAGCTTTCCCCGTCTCCACGGCGACTAGGACTGATGACCATGACATATTTTTAATCACTAATTTAACGCCCAAGTCATGGGCAAATTGCTTAATAATTTCAATGTCTAACCCAGCATCACTTGCATGGCCATGATGATTAACTTGAAATTCAAACGGTGGATAATCTGGTGATAACGCGACCGTCAATTCCCCTTTCTCTTTGACTTGTTGTAAGGTATCATCCGCGTGAACGGGCTGACTAACCGCCAATCCGAGCACTAACATGGCACTCAGCAAGAGTAATTGTAAAATTTTCTTCATTTTTTTCAGCTCCTTTTTTTCCAAACAAAAAACGCCCCTTAATTATCTCTAACTAAAGGACGCTTGTACGCGGTACCACCTCTATTATGTTGTGAAAACAACATCTCTCCCAATCCAGCTTCGAATCGTTGGCTCGGTAATGGGAGCACCCAGTATGGTTTTTAATCGCATACAACATTTAGATGACGTTCATTTTTTAAGAGTTGATATTTCGCACTACCCAATATCTCACTGAAACTCTTAGAAAAACTACTACTTTCTAATTAACGTTTACATTTTTAAGTTTTTACTATCATAGCATAATTAAGGAAAAGCACAACCATTTTTTGAAAAATAGTTCGCCTTTATTCCGTTACATCAATATGATAATTAATAAAGTTCGCTAATTACCCATAAAGTGGTTGACAGTTGTTTAAATTAATTGTTTAATATTAGTAACAAATAAAGAGGGGAAAGATAATTATGAACAGTCACATGATGAACCAAACCAGTTTTTATTTTTACTTTACTTGGTATAACGACGTATCTAAGTAAGGTAATTTTTGGTTGCCTAGTTAGATACCACTAAGGAATTCTAACTAGGTTCATCACAGATTGGATAATAATGATTTCCGATAACGAGTGTGTTTAATCCCAGTTAGTTTTCCGTGACTAACTGGGATTTTTTGTTTATATACGAAAGGAATTTTGATGATGAAAACTGAAATTAAAACACACACGTTAAATATTTTAAACGGAATGGCAATTGGAATTATCGTCGCCTTAGTTCCCGGAGCGATTCTAAATGCAATTGTGAAACCCCTCTTGCCACATGCTCCCTTTTTAAGTTTCGTTTTAGTCTTAACTAGTTTAGCCGCGATGATTCTGCCAGCAACCAGTGCTGTTTGTGTCGGCATGTTAGCGAAATTTACTCCGATTCAAACTGCCTCCTTAGCACTAGCTGCTACGATTGGCGCCGGAAATGCACAGGTCGTTAAAGGAGCAATTACCGTTAATGGAAGTGGCAATGTTTTAAACATTGGAATTACGATTGCGGTGGCCTACTGCTTAATCATGGTACTGGGCAAAAAGCTCAAAGATTTAACGATTTTATTATTGCCCACTTTAACCATGTTAATTGGGGGCGGAATTGGGATGTTAACCCTCAAACCAGTTAATCAATTTACCATGGACATCGGTTTTGGGATTGCACGAATTACCGGATTACAACCCGTTTTAATGGGGATTTTAATTGGAATTTGTTTTGCGATTCTCGTTGTTTCTCCCATTAGCTCAGTGGGAATTGCCACTGCAATTGGCATTAATGGCATTGCCGCTGGATCCGCTAATCTTGGAATTGTCGCTGCTTCCTTTGCCATCGCGATTGCGGGAGCGAAAGCCAATTCATTTGGTACGACGATTTCACATTTTGTGGGAACGCCCAAAATTCAAATGGCCAACATTTTAGCCAAGCCTAAATTATTAATTCCTTCCATAATTAATGCAGGAATTTTAGGTGGCTTAGGGGCCATTTTCAACATTAAAGGAACACCGATCAGTGCAGGCTTTGGTTTATCAGGTTTAGTTGGTCCCTTAGCTGATTTAGATGCCCATCCACACGCTTCTGCTTTCCACCTAATCATGGTGCTAGTCTTATTCATCGTTTTACCAGTCTTGCTAGGCTTCATCAGTCGTTTTATTTTCACCGATAAGTTAAACTTACAAAAAGCCGAAGATCTCAAATTAGATTACAAATAAAGGAGAACAATTATGTCAAAAGATTTAGTTAGTAAAATGAACCAAGAAATGTTGCAATTATCACCTTCCGCCATTTTAAAATTCAACGATGACGTTAGTCAGATTCCCGGAATCATTCCACTTACCTTAGGGGAACCCGATTTCGCCACTCCTGAACACATCAAAACGGCTGCGATTGACAGTATTAATGACGACGAAAGTCATTACGCTCCCACTAAAGGAACCAAAGCGTTACGAGATGCGGCAGCTAATTTCTTAAATAGTAAATACAATTTAAATTATGATTCGGATACCGAAATTATCATTACGGCCGGAGCAACCGGGGGAATTTACACCGCTTTAACTTCCATTTTGAATCCCGGTGATGAAGTCTTAATTCCGACACCCATTTTCCCTCTCTACATTCCAATTACCTTACTTCGTGGGGCTCAACCAGTTTTCATGGATACTTCTAAAAATGGCTTTGTCCTTTCTCCTGCACAATTAGAACAAACTTTAAAAGACCATCCTAAGACGAAAGCAATTGTTTTAAACTTCCCTTCTAATCCGACCGGAAAAACTTACAACGAAGCCGCTCTCAAAGAATTAGCTGCGATTTTGCAAAAACATGATATTTTCGTGATTTCCGATGAAATTTACAGTGAATTAACTTACGATGCCCAACACGTTTCCATTGCTAGTTTATTACCGGAACAAACCATCTTACTTAACGGGGTGTCAAAATCACATGCGATGACCGGCTGGAGAATTGGAATCATGGCTGCTCCTAAAGAGATTACTAGCCAACTAGAAAAAATCGATCAATTCACCATTACATCACCAACGACGAATGCCCAGTTTGCTGCTGCAGAAGCTCTCTCAAATGGTGCTGATGATGCAGTTGCAATGAAAGCCGAATACCAAAAACGGCGCGATTACGTTTACCAAGAATTAAAAGCACTTGGCTTTGAAATCGCTAATCCAGATGGTGCTTTCTACATTTTCGCTAAAATTCCTGCTAATTTAATCCAAAACAGCATGGACTTTGCTTATGATTTAGCCCAAAAAGGGAAAGTGGCCGTTGTGCCTGGTAGTACATTTGGCCCTGGTGGAGAAGGTTACATCCGGATCAGTTACGCAACATCAATGGATAATCTTAAAAAAGCGATGCACAATATCAAAGCCTACGTGGCTCAGGAAGGAAAAGCCTAATGCCTAAAATTTTAATGTACAGTGTGCGTGATGACGAAAAGCCAGCTATCAAACAATGGAGTCAAGAACATGACGTGACGGTTGATACGACTCAGCATGAATTTCACGATGACACCGTTGCCTTAGCCAAGGGTTATGACGGAATTGTAATCCAGCAACGGGGACCGATTAGCGATAAAACCACGATTTACCCCAAATTAGCTGAGCTGGGTATCAAACAAATTACCACACGAACAGCGGGAGTGGATGTCATCAATCTAGATGCAGCTCACCAAGCAGGCTTGATTGTGACCAACGTTCCCGCTTACTCCCCTAACTCAGTTGCGGAGATGTCAGTTGCCCAAACGCTACGCTTAATTCGGAATCTAGAAATTGTCGAAAAACGGAGTAACAACAATGATTACAAGTTACGCGGTCCGATTGCTCGCGAAATTCGTACTTTAACGATTGGAATTATCGGAGCTGGCCGGATTGGTGGTCTAGCGGCTCGTTTATTTCACGCTTTAGGTGCCAAAGTGATTGCGTTTGATCCAGTTCATCATGACGAATTAACGGATGTTTTAACCTACGTTGCTACCAAAAATGAATTACTGGAACAAGCGGACGTTGTCGATTTACACGTTGATTTAAACGAAACCTCTAAGGGTTTGTTGGACGCGGATGCCTTTCAACACATGAAAAAGGATGCTTTCTTAGTCAATGCTGCTCGTGGTCCCGTCGTCGTGACCGAAGCCTTGATTGATGCTTTACAAAACCAAGCAATTGCCGGTGCTGCGCTTGATACAGTCGAAGGTGAAGCAGCTATTTTTGATAAAGATTTTCAAGGTCGCCCGATTCCAGACAAAAACTTCAATGCGTTACATGCGATGCCAAATGTTATGATTACACCCCACATTGGTTTTTACACCAACATGGCGGTGCAAAACATGGTCGAAATTAGTCTTAATGATGTATTAGCCATTATCAATGGTGAACCAGTGCAAAATGAATTTAAATAGCGTTAGCAAAAAGACCTGCAAAAATTAATTTGCGGGTCTTTTATGCTAAACTAATGCCTAATTACACCTAATTTAGGAGAATTTATGAAAACTAAGAAGACAAAAGCAAATATCAAAAAAGGCATCGTTTTCTTTTTGCTAGAAGGCATATTATTGTATATTTGCATTTTACTATTACATACTAAAATCAATTTAATTTTAATCATTGGCTATCTAATTCTAGGATTTTTATTATTTTTTTGCTTACTCTGTTCAAAATATAATCGATTTTTTAAGAACAAAACCTCTCTTACTTTTATTGCAAAATCGGTTTTAAAAATCAGAAAACTCATTTATTCTATATCATTATGCTGGTTAGCAATTAATATCGGATTAAGTCTTTATTTAATCCCTAACTTAAAAAAATTAAATCGGTATGATATTTTTACAATGATAAGTTTTGTAATAATTGGCGTCTGTGTCGGTAGTATAACCTGGTTAATTTTTAAATTATTTAATTTAAAGGAATCTTAGTTCAATAAACGTTTATTTACTAAATATTGAAAAATCAAAATTGTATATTTTAGGAGACGCAATGAATAAAGAAAAAAACATTAAAAAAAATATTTTATTTTTCTCACTAATGGACATACTATTAGTTTGCCTGATACCACTTATTAACTTCAAAATTAATTTCATTTTATTTTTCTTGTATATTATCCTTGGATCACTCTCCTTTTTTTGCTTATTAAATTTTAGATTTTATAGATTTTTTAAAGCAAAATCTAATACTCCAAAGTTTTTATTATCAATCTTAAAATTTAGATATATTGTTTATTTTTCTACATTAATGTTAAGTCTAATTATTATGTTTTTAATGTTTCAATTTAAAATTACTATAAATTTATATGGTTTTGTGAAAATATTTGGTATTTTTATAATCGGTAATGGAATAAGTGCTATTCTTTGGTCACTTTACTTGTTAAAAAACACAAAGGATATTTGAAACATCTTAAAAATTTTGATTGGAGACGCAATTTAGAATAGAATACCCAAAATAAATTATCTAACATAGACTAAAAAAACTCAGAATAAAATTTTCTGAGTTTTTTTATATTTATTTGTTAAACCATCTATCCAGTAATCAATAATGGGTCATTGTAGTTAATAATTATTTCCACCCAGAATTTCTAAGTATGTCATCGCCGCACTCGCAATTAAGGCTGCTAAAATATCATCCAAATAGACATTAATACTATCAGTTTTATCGTTAATTACCCCAATCAATCCCGGTTTCAAATCATCTAACAAACCATAATGAACCGTTGCGGCTGCCGAAAATTGTTGGGTAATTGCAATTGCCAAAATTTCATCAACGTTATGTCCATTCGCATCTCGCTGCAATCGTGCCTTCAATGGTTGATCATCGGGCATCGTTTCAGCTTGTTCATCTAAATAAAGGGCCGTCAAAATAATATCTGCCACTTCATCTTTATGCAAGACTTGTTGAATCGCATGATCTAACTTTGTTTCATCTACTTCGTCATGGTATTTATCCGTTAAAAAAGTTTTGGTACCGGCCGCAATATCATTAATTGCGACCCCACGATTGGCTAACTGTTGAATGGCTTGTTCTTGTAATAATTGGCTCATAAGATCTCCTCTGAATTTTGATAATAACGCGTAACAATCACGTTAGGAATTGCATTTAAAGCTTGTTGCATTTTAACGGAAGTTTCAGCCCCAAAATCATTGAAACCGACCAGTGTATAAGCATTTTCCCCTTGCGCCCGATTATTCAATTGCTCAATATTAAGGTTATGTTCCCCAAAAATTTTCGAAATTTGTCCAATCATATTTGGAACATTCTCATGGATAATTCCAAAGCGATATTTAGTGGTAAATGGTTCATTAATTTCTGGATAATTAACCGAATTAAAGATATTTCCGGTCGTAAGGTACTGGTCAAGTTCTTTGGCAGCCATTAAAGAGTTCGTCTCTTCGGCTTCTAAAGTTGATCCACCAATATGGGGCATTACAATTACCTGCGGATTATCAAATAAAATTGGATCGGCAAAATCTGTAATATAAATTCGCAACTGGTCTTGATCTAAAGCTGCTTTAACTGCTGTATCATCAACAATCCCACCCCGGGCTAAATTAAGCAAAGCAGCAGTTGGTTTCATGAGTTTTAGTTTTTGCGCATCAATAAAATGACGATTCCTATCATCTAAAGGAATGTGAATGGTAACGTAATCAGCCTTTTTTAAAACAGTATCAACATCCGTTGCATGTTGAATATGCCGATCAATTCGCCAAGCAGTATTAGCATTTAGGCCAGGATCATAACCAATTACATTCATATCGAGTGCTAAAGCCGTATTGGCAACTTTGGAACCAACGTTGCCGAGTCCAATCACCCCTAAAGTCTTTCCCGCCAGTTCAGTTCCACGATAACTCTTCTTATTTGATTCAGTTCGTAACGAAACATCTCCACCTCGGATTTGTTGGGCAAACTCAACGGCCCCCAAAACTGGACGAGCAGCCAATACTAATGAAGCAAGGGTCAGTTCTTTAACGGCATTCGCATTTCCCCCTGGGGTATTGAATACCACAACCCCACGCTTCGATAGCTCCTCAATTGGAATATTATTGAATCCAGTTCCTGACCTTGCAATGGCAGCAACTGAAGTGGGGATGATTTCTTTAAATAAATCTTGGGAACGTAACAAAATTCCAAGTGGCTTTGCCTCAGCATTAATTTGGTAGTCACGGTCGGTTAAATAATCTAGTCCCGTTTGGCTAATGGCATTATAAGTTTTTATGTTCTTCATAGTTCACCCTTTTCAACTGTGTGTAAAAATTCAATTAAGCGATCAACGGCCGCCATTGGCTGAGCATTATACAAGGATGCCCTAAATCCACCCACGGAGCGATGTCCACCTAGATTAAATAAACCATTAGCAGTTGCTTCGCTAACAATGCGGGCGTCCCGGTCTTGATTATGAGTGGTAAACACCACGTTCGTAAGGGACCGGTCTTCCCGTTTAACGGGCGCATCAAATAATTTGGACTCGTCTAAGAAATCATATAATTTACTAGCTTTTTCCTGGTTTCTGCGGAACATTTCAGAAACTCCACCGTTGATTTGAACCCACTTTAAGACCAAATCAAGGGCGTAAATCGCAAAAACAGGCGGAGTATTATACATCGAGTTTTTCGCAAAATAATTTTGGTACCGCATCATCGGGCCAACTCCAGTAATATTTTGTTCATCTAACCAATCCTTTTTGATAATTGCAATGGTTACTCCAGCTGGACCAAGATTCTTTTGTGCTCCAGCAAAAATAGCGCCAAACTTACGTACATCATAGTGTTCTGCCAAAATATTCGAACTCATATCCGCCGTTAAATAACCCGTTGTTTGCGGTAGGTTATCAGCGTGATAAGCAGTTCCTTCAATCGTATTATTAGTGATCAGATGTAAATAATCATAAGTATCGGCTTGAAAGTCTTTCGGCAATTGGGGTAAATAACGATATTTTTCAGCCTTACTGGAAGCAACAATGTCAACCTCTTTTCCTACCATTTGCGCTGCCTGAGCCGCTTTAGCCGCAAAATTACCGGAATCTAATACGGCAATTTTTTGCAGTTGCGTAGCTAAGTTCAATGGCAACATTTCAAACTGTAAGGAACCACCGCCTTGAATAAAAGCGACCTCATAATCAGCAGGAATTTTCATTAATTGGCGTAATCGCTGCTGGGCACTATTCATAATCGCTTCAAATTGCGACGAGCGATGAGAAATCTCGAGCATGGATAAGTGAGAAAACTCCTGCTGTGCTAAATCTGCTTTAATTTGTGAAATAACTGGGGTCGGCAACACGCCGGGCCCAGCTGAAAAGTTAAAGGTCTCCATCTTTTAATTCCTCTCTGAAAGATTAATACCACTCGTTTCAACATAAATCGTATATTATTGGTATTTTTAAATTTTATAACACATTTATACGTATTGTAAACAAATTCAGGTGTAAAAGATTAGATAAAGTTCGTTTTTTAATCATAAAAAGACCATCCTTAATGCACGGATGGTCTTTTTGAGTCATATTCAATTTAATGCTAATTATTCACCTTTTGGAACATTCCAAAAGCTGTCTTTGTTATGAGTTTGGAGATACTTTTTGAATTCTTTTGAGTGGTAAGCCTTATCAACTGCTTTAGCCCACTTTTTATCTTTATCTTGCTTGTTAACGGCCGCAACTAAGTAGTAGTCAGGCTTGATGTCTTCTGAGATGAGCATTGTCTTCGTTGATATCTTAGCTGGATAAGCGGTTGATCCTGGTAAAATTACGTAGTCAAAATCAGAACGAGAACGGGGAATTTGCACATCTTGCATTGCGGTAATCTTCAAATCATATTTGTTAGTCGCGATGTCTTTGCTGGTAGCTTTGATGGGGTCCACTCCTTTTTTCAAAGTAATCCAGCCGGCTTTAACTAAAACATTGTAAGCCCGAGCCATGTTTGATGGATCATTTGGAATGGCAACGGTATCACCCTTGGCAACTTGTTTTAATGAAGTCTTCTTAGCTGGATAAATTCCCGTTGGTACCGTAGGAATTTTAGTCAAAGCAGTTAAATGAGCATGTTTTTCTTTATTAAAGTTATCCATGTAAGCCGTATGTTGATCAACGTTCAAATCAGCTTCACCATTATTAATGGCAACATCGGCTAACGACAAATCACTAAATGATTGGTTCTTAACTTTGTAGCCCTCTTTTTCCAAAATTGGTTTAACACCCTTAAGGAATAAATCACTGTAAGGACCAGGGGATGAGGCTAAGCGAATCGTGTTAGTTTCTGATTGTTTCGGTTTGAGCACAAAACTAAAGATGAAAATAATTCCGAATAATGCAATTAAAGCACCGATAACGTATTTTTTGTTAAACTTCATAATTA
This sequence comes from Fructilactobacillus frigidiflavus, assembly GCF_044054575.1. Taxonomy (GTDB): domain Bacteria; phylum Bacillota; class Bacilli; order Lactobacillales; family Lactobacillaceae; genus Fructilactobacillus; species Fructilactobacillus frigidiflavus. The sequence continues at coordinate 570,250 of NZ_CP168716.1, read as the reverse complement.
ATTCTCCTATTTGTAGTTAGTATTCTAATTTCAACACTTTATTACGACCCACTATCATACTTTTTCGCGAAAATTGGATAAAAAAAGACCAATAACTGGAACTGAAGTTATAATATTGAACAGATAAATAAAAGCATCTTCGTTAATTATTCTTGATAGAATTAATTAAAACTCGGAGGTGTTTTTACTTTGGTAAATAATAAATATTCATATGAAACAAAACTTGAAGCCATAAGGCTTCTAAATGAAGGTGTTCCTGGAAGAAAAATATGTAAAAAATTAGGTCTTAAAAGCGATGGACTAATTTATACTTGGAGAAAATATCTAAGAAACAATGATTATCAGAGATTAAGACAACCAGCAGGTAAACAATATAAATATCATAAAGGCGATGATGAGTTGCCATTAAAAATCAAATATGAGCTAGAACTTAAACAAAAAGATGAGGAATTAGCTGTTGTAAAAAAATATTTAATCAAGGAAAGGTTGTGGTAAATAAATCAACGATAATTATGATTGATAGTTTTAAAGGTATTATTCCAATAAAACGTGTTTGTGAGATACTTAGAATTTCTAGGAGTACTTACTACTATCATAAAAATCATTTAATGGATAACGAATTAACTGATACTGAATCAGAAGTTAAAAATATTTGTATAAAAACTAAGTTTTTATACGGTTATAGAAAGATTCATGCCATACTTAATAGGTTTTTTAACTGTAGTATCAGTAAAGTTCAAAAAATAATGTCTGAATTTGGCTGGGGTTGTCGAGTAAGACAAAAGCGTTCTCATAGGCCTGGTAATCCGTATAAGCAATTTGACAATATAATTAATCGTAACTGGGAATCAAATGCTCCATTAAAAAAGTTGACTACTGATATTACCTATATTCCATGCGGAGATAAGTTTATCTATTTATCAACAATTCTTGATGCCTATAATTCAGAAATTGTTGCATTTGAATTTTCTGAGCATCCAGATACAAAATTAGTTATTGATACATTAAACCAATTAGATAATATTGATGGTTCAATACTTCATAGTGATCAAGGAGCAACATATACTTCATTCGATTATTTTGATTTGGCACGCAAAAAAGGCGTCATCAGAAGTATGTCCCGAAAAGGAACTCCAGCTGATAACGCCATTATCGAATCATTTCATTCCACACTAAAGTCTGAAATGATTTATATCAAAGATAAACCAAAAGGTTTATCAGAGACAATTAAATACATTACTGATTATATCAAATTTTGGAATAACGAACGTATATTAACAAAATTAGGCAATCAATCCCCTGTGGAGTACAGAGAATTAAATGCCTAATTAAGATTATCGAATTTCGCTTTTATTTAATTGTTCAAATTAATAGTTGCAGTTCCACTATCCATATTGATAGCTATCGGTCTCTTTTTGATCTAATAAGTCTAAAAAAGGGCGCTGTTATCAGTATGGATTTTCCCAAAGCATTTAGCGGGTTTGCTAAACAATGAGAAAATCCAAACTGATTTAATCATTGTTTAGTTCGACATACAACAGCAACACATTTTCATTTTATTAGGTCTCCTTTGAATTTTTTATTTAGTATAGCACTTACAAAAAATAACTACAACGGTTTTTTTAATTTTTTCTAAAAATTATTTTTTATCCGTTAAATAACTAACTGGCTTTTCCACATTAATCTTGGTTCCATCAAATTCTTTGTCGATGTATTTTTGTACTTTAGGACTGTGGTAAAGCTTAACCAATTTTTTGTATTGTGCTTTCTTTTTACTATTTGCGGCTGTTGCAAGGATATTAATGTTATCCTTTGTCGATTGGTCAACTTTTTCGTGATAAAGAGAATTATGAAGCACATTTAAGTGACCTTCTAACGCAATCGTATTTCCAATTAAAGCAGCGGCAATTCCCTGATCATCAATTACTCGTGGACCAGTTGTATCATCAATTTCTTTGAATTTGAAATCATGAGGATTACTCTTAATGTCATTTACTCCGGACAAACTACCAAAATTAGGTTTCAAAGTAATTAACCCGGCTTTCGCTAACAATTGTAAGCCACGGGAAGTGTTCGCAGGATTATTAGCAATCGCAATGGTTGCACCATTTGGAATTTGTTTGAGGGAATGATACTTTTTCGAATAAATTCCCATGGGCTCTAAATAAGTAGTTCCTAAAATACTTAATTTATGGTCAGGATTATTTTTATTGTAAGCCACTAAATATGCATACGATTGAAAGGCATTAACATCGACTTTTCCTTGCGTTGTCGCCTTATTAAGGGTCACCCCATCCGTAAAGTTCTCAACCTTTAAATCAATGTGATCTTTTTTCGTTTCTGGTAATTTAGCAATGTAATTCCAAATCTTAGCATCTGACCCAATCGTTCCTAAGGTAACTTGGGTTTGGCTCGTACTTTGTTTGTGGTTTTGTTGAACGCCCCACACTCCGATACCCGCTAAAACTACCACGGCTGCCGTCGCAATCCATTTTGTTTTTTTCGACATGCGCTCTTCCTCCTTGTTATTGATATCTCATTCCACCGTCAATCAGAATTGATTGTCCGGTTAAATAATTAGCTTTGTCAGAAACGAGAAACGCAACTACATCTGCCACGTCTTGTGGGGTGGCAGCTCGACCTAGGGCAATTTCATCTATTACACTTTGTCGTTGTTTTGAAAAAGTGGTCTTTTTCAGTTCGGCCGTTCGCTCATCAATCGCATCACGCAACGGTGTTAGCACAATCCCTGGGTCATAGGCGTTGACGGTAATTTTATCTTTCGCTAACTCTTTAGCAGCTGATTGGCCTAATCCCCGAATTGCAAACTTGGAAGCTGAGTAAGCACCTTGTAAGGCTGAACCTTCAATTGATGCTAATGAAGCAGCATTAATAATTTTTCCGCCAGTTCCTTGTTTTTTGAATTGCTGTGCAGCAGCTTGAATCCCCCAGAAGGTTCCTTTCAAATTAACATCGAACAATCTTTCAACTTTTTCCGGATCACTATCAACAATTTCGTCAATAAATGCAATCCCTGCGTTATTTATCAAGACGTCTAACTGGCCAAAGTCGACCACTACTTGATTGACAACGTCGAAAAATTCCGTACGATTAGCAACATCTAAATGATATGCCTTCGCAGTTTGTCCTTCATTGGCATTGATTTCGTTAGCAACTTGCGCTGCCGTTTCATCATTGATATCGGCAATGGCTACGGTATAGTTTTCTTGGGCTAATTGTTTGGCAATTGATTCACCAATTCCACGTCCACTTCCAGTAACAATGGCTACTTTATTGGTCATCTCATTAACTCCTTGATCCCCAAACTTGGTTGGCAGTATCCACAACTAATTTAATCTTGTCCCATTGTTGTTGCTCCTTTAATTGATTACCTTCCTCAGTTGAAGCAAAACCACATTGCGTACTTAACGATAAATTAGCTAAATCAACATATTGACTGGCTTCTTGGATACGTTTTTTTAAAGTTGCCTGATCTTCCAAGTCCGCTTTTTTAGAAGTTACTAAGCCTAAAACAACTTTTTTACCATCAGTAACTTCTGCTAGTGGAGCAAAATCTCCTGAACGATCATCATCAAATTCTAGATAATAATTAGCAACATTTTCTTTGCCAAACAAATTTTTGGCAACCGTTTCATAACCACCACTGGCAGCCCAAGTTGAGGCATAGTTTCCTCGACAAACATGAGTACTAATCGTTAAATCAGCTGGTAAATTTTGTAATGCTGCATTATTAAATTCTAAGTACAACTTTTGTAAAGTATCGATATCTTGATATTGATCAGTCATCAATTTCCAGAAGTCTTTGTCAGCTAACATTCCCCACGTACAATCATCAAGCTTAATATCACGACAGCCCGCATCATATAAGGCAATAAACAAATCATGATAGGCTTGTCCGATATCTTTAACTAATTCTTCGTCGTTATCGTAGTATTCATGTAAAGCGGCAATATTTTCTGGTCCTCGAACCAATTCAGCGTAGAGCTGAGCTGGTGATGGGACACTTTGGCGAGCAGTAATTCCTGGTTGATCTGCTACCAAGCTTTGTAAATATTCAAAGGCCTTTAAATCAGGATGGTTTTTATTAAATTTAATTTTGCCTTCTATTTGGGCCGAATCATTTCTGGTTTCTAAACCGTGAAAGAAATATCCATGTTTTTGATGAGTATGCTTAATTCCCTCAAATCCCCAAAAAGTATCTAAATGCCAATAACTACGACGAAATTCCCCGTCAGTAACCGTTTTTAATCCCGCTGCAATTTCTTGAGCAACTAATGCTTGAATTGCTTGATTTTCTACTTCTGTTAATTCTGCTTTCGTAATTTTATGTGCTTCATAATCTTTTCGAGCGTTTTTTAATTTTTCAGGTCTGAGAAAACTACCAACGATATCAAAATGTTCTTTAGCCATTCTACTTTCCTCCTAAACTAACTTTCTGACATCAGGGTCTGAACTAATCCCCTCATCAAGAATTTCTCGTGACCATTCTTTAGCGGAAAATAATGAATGATCTTTGTAATTACCACAGCTATATTTGTCAGTCCCTTGCACATCTTTCCATTCGATGTCATCTCTGATTTCCTCCAGTGAACCCTTCAAAGCCTTCGCAACTTCTTCAGTGGTTGGAGTTCCCCAGACAATCAAATGAAAACCAGTTCGACAACCAAATGGCGAACAATCAATTACACCATCCAGACGATCACGTAATAATCCTGCTAATAAATGTTCAATTGTGTGTAATCCACCAGTTGGAATGGCATTTTCATTAGGTTGGACCAAACGTAAATCAAAGTTTGAAATGATATCTCCTTTTGATCCTTTTTCTTGAGCAATTAAACGAACATATGGTGCTTTTACCTTTGTGTGATCTAATGTGAAACTTTCTACTTCAGCCATAATTTATTTCTCCTTTAAAATTCAATTTATTTTTTTCAGTTTGCTACGAAAAAATAAGCATAAAAAAATCCGCTCCTAGTGTATTAACTAGAAGCGGATTCAAGATCCACGGTACCATTCCATTTCGATAATTATTTACATAATTATCCTTACTAACGTCATTGAAACAAACTAACGCGTGCAATGAATAATGGTTGCCACCCCATCAGCATTTGAATATCAATGCTGCCAATTAACAGGCCATATTCATGAAAGTCGAATCGATCTGCTCACATCTACCGCAGATTTTCTGAACTATCGAACAATCATTACTCTCCTGATCTTTTTGTTTATTTTTTTGTATTTGACTGTTGAATATTATTATATATAGTTCGGTTTAATTGTCAACGTTTATTTTAATTTTTCTTAAAAAATTTAATCGTCCCCAAACCAATCTTCAAAAACGCTGGTAACTAATTTGTGTAATTGTCCTTGCCAATTGGGGTCCGTAGTTTTAATTTTTTGCGATAAATCAGCGTTGATTTTAGTAAAAATCTTATTTAACTGATCTAATTCTTCATCATTCAACACTTTGAGAAATGGCATCGTATTTTTTACGGATGCCAATGCTTTAGTTTGCCCAGCGGGAGTTAAATCAACCAAGGTAATCCGACGATCTTGCGTTGATTTATGCCGACTGACTAACCCTTTTTTCTCGAGCTTTTTCACAAATTCGGCCGTTGATTGGGCCGTTAAATTTAATTTTTTCGCTAACTCTTTTTGAGAAATATGATCCTGTTGTAGTAAAACCAATAAAATTTTACCTTGTCCGCGCATCGTATTTGGATTACTAACTAGGTGTTTGCGGTCGATTTCTTGAATTGCATCTTGTAACGCATTGAACTCAATTAATTTTTCTGCTGTTTGTTGCCGTTTCGCTTCATCTGTCATCTTCATCACTCCTAAAATCATTATAATTAATCAACCCACCTGAGTAAATCATTTGACACATTAGTAAGGTGCCCTTATGATATAAACATCAGGTACCCTTATTAAATAAAAAGGAAGGTTTCAATTATGAAAGATGCAAATGCAATTGTGGTTAATCACCTTACCAAACGCTTCAAGGACCAAGTCGCAGTCAATGATATTTCGTTTACCGTTAAAAAAGGCGAAATTTTTGGCTTACTCGGTCCCAACGGTTCGGGAAAAACGACTTTATTAAAAATGATGACGACTATTTTAAAACCAACGAGCGGAAATGCTCAAATTTTTGGCGAAGATGTCACAAAAAATAACCAAAAAGTTCGAGAACTCTTTGGTTTAACGGGCCAATATGCATCAATTGATGAAGGTTTGTCGGCTCGGGAAAACTTAATGATTTTCGCCCGGCTCAACGGACTTACTAGAAAACAATCCAAAGAAAGAACTGAAGCGTTATTAAAGGAATTTTCGCTAACCAAATCAGCTAATAAAAAATTAAGTGACTTTTCTGGCGGAATGCGCAGACGACTAGATTTAGCCGTCACTTTGATTGCTCGGCCACCGTTGATTTTTCTCGATGAACCCACTACTGGTTTAGATCCGCGAACACGGCAACAACTTTGGCAAACTATCCGTAACCTGTCTGATCAAGGTTCAACCATTTTTCTCACGACCCAATACTTAGATGAAGCGGATGCACTAGCTGATCGAGTAGCCGTTATTGATCACGGGAAAATGATTAAAATTGGTCAACCAGCAGAACTTGAAGCTCAAGTTGCCAAAGAAAAACTCAATTTAACCTTCGAGTCTGAAACGATTGCCAAAGCAGCGCAAGACTTCCTAAATAAATCTAACCCCACAATTAAAGATAACGTTCTGACAGTTGACTTGGAAAATCCAACTCAAATTCAAGCAATCATTTTAGCCCTCAGCGAACATGATTTTAAAATAAAGGACATGCAAGTTACAAAACCAACGTTAGATGATGTCTTTTTTGCCCTAACTAAAGGAACCAACTAATCAAAGGAGAGTTTTTCATGAATAAATCAAACACCGTTCACACTAATCTATTTTCAAATACCATCACCCTAGCTTACCGAAATTTGCTTAAAACTTTACATGACCCTGACAGAATGATGGATGTCGTGATTCAACCGGCCCTTTTCATGGTCCTCTTTGGCTATTTATTAGGTGGTGCCATTTCCGGCGGCGTTCAAGCCTATCTGCCCATTCTTGTACCTGGAATCTTAATGCAGTCAATGCTTTCAGCATCATCTGGATCTGGAGAACAAATTCGGACTGATCTAGATTCAGGAATTTATAGTCGCTTTAAGTCATTACCAATTGCACGTATAGCACCCTTAGCTGGACAACTTTTAGGCGATAGTTTTCGGTTAGTCGTAGCAGCTTGTGTCTCATTATTGACGGGATTTATCATGGGTTGGCGTCCGGAAGTCGGTTTTAACTGGATTATTGTGATTGCGCTATTGGCCATTTTTACTGGGTGGTCAATTTCTTGGATTTTTTCCTTTTTAGGGATGGTCATAAAAAACGCTTCTTTAATCTCAAGTATTTCACTCATGATGATGCTCGTTTTGTCATTTCTCTCAAATGCCTTTGTTCCAATTCATACATTGCCTAAATTCATGCAAATCATTGCTAAACTGAACCCCATTACTTACGTAATTACGGCCATCCGTGATATTTTAAATACCGGAACGTGGTCAATCAATGCTTTGATTGTCGTCCTTTTTGGCATTGGTATCATTTTGGTTTTTGCTCCGCTAACGGTCATGGCTTATAGTCGAAATGATTAGACACTAAAAAAGTGGAGAATAACCGAAAAAGCTGGTTATTCTCCACTTTTTTATTTATCAGTATCTAAGTTAACTTTTGATACTACGTTATTACTAGATTTAAATTTTATATAATATTTAAGTCCTTGGTATTAGCCACTAAACTACTGGGAAAAACAAATTGATCTGTGAACACTTTATCAGATTCTATTAAGCTATCATAATAGTTTAAATATTCTTTTTAAATTGTCAAAAGATTGTATCTAACCTTTATATACGCTAATTTTTTGATTAATTAATCTTCAGTAACTAAATTACCATCATAATATGCTACATAACATCCATACCTATCATATCTTGAGCTAAAACCTCTTAAAGTTATCTTGATTTAATTCTTTATGAACCAGAATAAATAATGATTAGTAGTTGAAGTATTTGAATTTAAATAGATATCAATGTCTGTTTTGTTTGAATTCTGTTTACGAAATGACATTAATAATGAAATTATAATTGAAAAAATTGTTATGTTCATAATACCTGTCAAAAAGTTATTAAGTAAATTGAGTAACACTAAATTATTGTGTGTTTTATAGTTTCTAAAATCATAAGACATTAAGTTTATATTCTTTATATTTTTCCAACTATCAGCATTTTTTATGGGAAAAAAACTAAACTTTCCATTAGAATATTTTTTCCCAATTTCAGCATTGGTATTTAGAAGAAGATTCCCAACGTTAATATTATTTTCGTTGATATTATTTACACAGAAAAATACGAGATGGGTTGTAAGATATCCATCGTGTTTATGCAACGAACTTAAAATTGGATAAGTTATAAAGTAACGACCAATAATATTCTTTTTTTGGTTAATCTTTTTAATACTAGTATTTAAACTAATAATCGGTTTTTGTTTTTTAGCATATTTGAAATCATTGTTACCATTACCAACAAGCTCAATATCAACCGTTCTTAACAAATAATAGTTATTAACTGCGTTTAAATTTCCTTTAGAAGATAGTCCTATAAAAATTAAAAACAATACTAAGAGACATTTATTCTGAAATGAAAAAGAGTCAAAATTAATAAACACTATGTACGACAAAGGACAAACAATAACAATAACAATAATTATAAATATAAATATAATTTTCAAATAAGTATCTGTTAATACAAAGAGTCCATAGTCAAGGCAAAAAAATAAAACTAATAGAATAAAACTAAATAAAGCAAAAATAAAAAGAAAAAATTCAATTAAATCTAAAACATTATCTTTCATAATTTAACAACCTCTGCTTTGATTTTTAAGAAATTGTTGAATCCACTTAACAATAAAAAAATAATCATAATATTATAATTATTACTATATAAACAGTCCACTATTCTTGTTTAATATATATTATACAATATTAATTATATTTAATATTGTATAAATAAAACATCCTTGATATAAAAGCAAGAATGTTTTTTGAGTATTTGTTAAATTAATTGTTTTAAAGCTTAAAGTTCAGATTCAGAAACCTTATCATTTAATAAGGCCCCAGCTGATGTATTTAAAATCAAGGGACGATGACCCACTAGTGCTCGTAATTCTTTGATGTAATCTGCCATAATCTTTCTCCTTATCTTACAGATTGAATATTCTGCTTAACCCCTTGAATTTCCTGACCAAATTGAGCTTTTGCTTGGGGTGTTAAAGACTTCAAGTTTTGAATTTTATGATTTAAGTCATTCGCTTTATCAAACGGATGCGCGTCATTTTGCAAACTACTGATTTCACCAATAATCTTTTTATCCAATGTCGTTTCCATCGCATCCGTAACTTTCTTTTTCTGTGCAGTTTCCTTTTGGCTGACGGTAATTTGTTTAGTATGGTATAAAATATCATCTTGTCGGTCAATTGATTTGGTGGCAAAGTTTTTATAATTGTGCTTAATTATTTTCAAATTGTGTCTTTTGTAGTCAACGTTTGTTCTAGTGGCTGATTCTGATTGATTTTCACCAGCTGTTTTATTAAACCCATTTTGCAACACAAAATATAAGCCAATTCCAATTATCATAATCATCCCTAAGGTGATTATGTGATACAATTTATCGTTTTTCATTTTAGTTACGACCCATCTAGTTCGAATTAATTCAATTCTAGCCCATTAATTTTAAGTTTATCTTAAATTAAGGTTGTATATTTCGCCAATCTGTAATATATTTATAAATAACAATTAAATAATACTTCTTCGGGGCCGGGTGAAATTCCCAACCGACGGTAACAAATCATTTTTGAAGTCCGTGACCCGCGTTAAGCGGTTGATCTAGTGTGAATCTAGAACCGACAGTATAGTCTGGATGGGAGAAGAAGTTCTTATTGAAGCACATTACTTTAGTGGTATTACTATGCCATTTTAAGGTTTTATTCAGTTTGAAAATAAACCAACCGCCCCGCATTTTTGCTGGGTGGTTTTTTATTGGTATTTTTTAATTGTGACAAAATAAATAAATTAGGAGTGATATTATGTCAGTTAATAACCAAAGTATCAAACGACTTGTTTTAGTTTCCATTTTAGCTGCAATCGCATATGTATTAATGTTTATCGCTTTCCCAATTCTCCCATTTGTCTCATTTTTAAAGTTAGATTTCTCTGATTTGCCAATTTTACTTGGTCTCTTTACTTTAGGACCAGTGGCAGCCGTTGAAATTACCGTTTTAAAACTATTTCTTTACTGGTTAACCAATGGTTTTTCCATGATCCAATTAGTTGGACTTTCTAGTTCATTAATAGTTTCCTTGATTTTCATTGGGGTCTTTTACTTCTTTAGAAAAGACGTCCAAAGTAAGACGCTCAAACAATATGTTCCAGTAGTTGTTTCAGCCTTAGCCTTAATGGTTATCATGAGTCTTTTGAACTACTTCGTCTTCCTTCCTCTTTACATCAAGCTAATCGGCTTTAATTTAGGTCAACCAATTTCAAAATTGGTTTTAACCGGAATTGCTCCCTTTAACTTAATTAAAGGTTTAGTAATCGGAATCGTATTCGTATTAATCTTTAACCGTTTAAAAATTAAAGATTTATAATTTAATAGTCAAAAAGTGCAACTTATCGGCGATAAGTTGCGCTTTTTATATATTTTTAAGCTTATCCATTAATTCTTTATGCTTATTATATTGTTTATCTAAATAATCTAATATTTCTGAATTTAGGTCGTTTTTTTCTGAAATATGAATCACCTCTGTGACTAATAAAATTATTTTTGTTTTAAAACAACCGCAGTTCCATAAGCAGTAATTGACATCATGTCGGTTCCAATTGATCCTGAGTCAAATCGCATCATCACTACGGCATCTCCACCCATTTGGGCAGCATTAGCACACATTCGGTCAATTGATTCTTGCCGAGCGGTTTCTAGCATATCTGTATAAGATTTAATCTCGCCACCAAAAACATTTTTGATACTAGCGCCAATGTTACTAACAATATTTTTGGATTGAACGGTCATTCCAAAAACTTCACCAATGACATGTTCTACTTCATAACCAACTGGGACTTCCGTGGTGGTAACTAACATTTTTTCGGTCATAAACTTTCTCCTTTATATAATTTGTTTCATTATACATTAAATGTGCTTCTAGCTCAGATTGTATTATGATGGAAATATCATTAATCACAACAAGGAGTAACTTTATGACAACCATTAACGTAATTTTAGGAAGTTCACGGAAAGCGTCATTAGGACGGGGATTATTGAAAAATTTAGAAAAACAAACCGTGCAATTTGAAAAAGATAACCAAATCAAACTTCATTTTATGGATTTAACTGATTATAATTTGCCATTCTTTTATGAAGATATTCCACCAATGGCCAATAAAAATCGTTCCTTACCAGCTAATGAACAAAAATGGGTTGATGATATGAAAAAAGCTGATGGATATCTATTCTTAGTTCCAGAATACAATCACTCGGCTCCCGCCGTTTTAAAGAACGCGTTAGATTTATTAGCCTTTGAAGCTAAAGATAAACCAGCAAAAATAATTACCTACGCCAATAACGGTCGTGGTGGGCAGTTCTCTTTCTTAGCATTACTTCCAACTTTGTGCCAATTAGGCTTCATTACATTACCCAAACCAACCGTAATTGGCAATATTGACAAGAATTTCCAGCTAAATGGTGACTACCAACCAGATGCCCCTTCAAAGGAATATTACGAAAAGAAACTAGCTAAAACGGTTAGTGAAATTGCCTTTTATAGTACATTATTAAAAGAACATCCGTTTAATTAAATTCCATTAATTATATCTTTAATTTGTTGATAATATGTATTCCATTCGTTTTTCACGTATTTAATATAACTTTTGTTTAACAAGAACTCCAATAAACTTTGTTTTTCTGGACGATCTAAAAACAAATATTTTTGTGGTACTGTAAATTTTGGAAATGTATCTCGTAATATTTTTAGAGGAATTCTTTCCAATTGATATACTTTTTCAATTGGAATAATATATCCAGAATTATTTTCTTCAAAATAAGCAAAAATTTCGTTTTCATTATCGTTTTGAATTTTTTTACCAATTAAAGATAAAGTTTGTGCATCATTTATAATTGGTGCATCAAACTTAACGAATGCTTCAATTCCACCACCTTTTCCTGTTGTATAAATAAATGCCTGAAAGGCCTCAGGATAAAATTTTTTACGATACTCAATTATTTTTATACCAGCTACAATTTGAACGACGTATTCCTTATGAATTGAAATTAATAAAGTTGGTAATAATGGGTCATAAATATCTTTAATTCTGTTCATCAATTTCCCCTTCATTAGATACTTAAGTTGCAATAAATTTTATAAATTATAAACAAAAATTAGTTTAATTGTCTATATATTGCATTTATTATTGAAATTTTTCTTTAAAATCCCTATTTCAAGACATCTCATTTAAAAGTTAGCTTCTAAAATGGTAATATTATATAAAATAAGTGAGGTAAGAATATGGCAGATCGAAAATTTATTAGTAAAAAAATCTTAGAAAAAGAAATTGCAGTTTTTGGAACTAACCCGGAAGAAAACAAAGACGTAACTGATTTTAGAGTTGCAGTCGCTTTGGGAAATGCCAGTGCTGAATACTTAGATCCAAAGGAATTATCAAAAAGTAGTTTAGGTAACATTTATTCAATCTGGTTAATGACTTATATTAATACACCCGGATTAGAAAATCTAAACGAAAAAGCCACGGAAAGTTTGATTAAGGCTTACGACTTCCGTGATGATGTAGAAGATTCCGCTAATCATGAAACTTATGAAAAATATTTAAATGGTGAATTATCAATTGATGACATCAAAAAAGAATTAAATAAATAACAAAAAAACTTACGATTTTTATCGTAAGTTTTTTATATAGCTGAATATTATTTCAAAAACTCAATCTTCTCAGCAATCCCCGGTCTCAAGAAAATCAACGTAGCTGCCAAAGCAATTACATAATCAATTAAAATCATCCACCAACTATTGTAAAAAGCTCCGGAAAAGAAAGTATTCGTCGTAAAATATGAGTTAAAATCACTAGCAAAGTGAAATGCCATGGGCACTAAAATGCTTGAAGTTCTGGCATATAAAACGGCCATTAAAATTCCAAAGGGAATGGCAGCCATTACTTGTTGGAAAGTCCCAGAAAGTGGTTGATAAAAAATGTTTTGAAAATGAATTAATCCAAATAAAATTCCACTAATCGTTACGCCAAAAATCAGTTTACGATAGTTACTTCCCTTTACAACTTACATAATTTTAGGAAAAATAACGCCCCGGAATCCATATTCTTCCAGAATTGCTGATCCTAGGGAAAACATAAAGAAACTAACATTATTAGCATCGTATTTAAGAATTCCAAGGTTCACCGTAAAAATATAAACAAGACTCATCAGGATTGCCAATAGCAATGGATATTTTTGTTCATCAAAAGGAACTCTTGGTTTAAACCACACCGTTTGTTTCATATAATGACGATTTACCCACACAATTATAACGAATGCCAATCCATATCTTATTATCAATTCCAATAAAATAAGCGTGGGCACATTGAAAAGTGAAATCAAGTTAAAATGCTTTAGTAATAAAACGATTCCAACGCCGAAAAAAGCAGTTGCTGTATCAATCATCATAAAAATGATTAAAAAACTGAAAATTTTCCAAATATTGATTGATTGTTGCGTTTTTAAGATTTTCATGAAAGACCTCCACTAATTTAAGAACAAATATGTGCTTAATTGTATCAGAGATGTGGGGTCATTTCTATTAACTGATTTAATGATGCTGTAACATTCGTAATAAAGTGGTAACATAATAGTGTAAATTAATTATAGATGGGAGAATTGTAATGAAAATTAGAAAAAAATTATTAACGGGAATTCTTTGTGCCACATTGTTAGGTGGAATTGGCTTTTACTCACAATCATTAACTGAACTGAACGTTAAAGCCAATACAACGACCCAAAGTAATGACCAAGGTAAAATTATCGTTCATTATGTAGATCAAAACGGAAATCCAATTCGACCTGATACTGTCGCAACTGGTAATGCCGGAACGACCTATGTCGCTGACGTTCCCCAAATCAAGGGATACACTTACGCTAGTATTGAAAACGGTCAAAATAACGCCAATGGTCCCCAAATGGTTTTTGGTGGTGGTGATCCAATCACTAGTGTAATGTCAATGACGATTGTTTACGATGCAACTAACAGTAAAGCAGCAGATTCTAACAAAAATCCTGACTCTAGCACATCAAATAAAAACAATTCTACTAGCAATAGTTCTTCCACTAGTGCACCAGCAAATAACAGTAAAGTTAGCAACGGAAGCAAAGCAAATTCCGAAACTAACTCTAATAAAAATAGTTCTAACTCCAAAGTAAAACCAAATTCAACCAGCTCCAGCTCAAATAAACAAAACACTGCAAATTCTAATGATGATAACGCAGATAATCCTGATCAAAAACCTAAAGCGTCTAAAGATACTAAAGCTAAGACAAAAACCGATCAAAAAGCAAAGGCTGATAAAAAAGATAAAGCTGATAAAACCAAAAGCGATGAATCAAAAGATCATCACTCAATTTGGCTTATCGGTGGGGTAATTTTAGCCGTTGTCGTAATCATCGCAGTAATTTGGAAACTTATGAAAAAACCACGTTCAGATAGACACTAAAATTTAAAATAATTTTCAAAGTCTCGTCAGAAATGATGAGGCTTTTTTGCTGCTTGCTAAAATAAAAAGATTGACTTTTAGATTTTATATAAATATAATTCATATCAATGTTATTAATATAAAATTTAGGAGTTATAAAATGAAAAGCCAAAAATCAAGTATCATTTTATTTGCCATGTGTCTTGGAATCTTCATCGTGATGTTAGATACAACCATTATGAATATTGCATTACCAGAAATTCAAACTAGCTTGCATACCAATTTAACTAACATTTCGTGGGCGTTAAATGCCTATACAATTATTTTTGCAGCAACTTGTATTCCTCTAGGAAAGTTAGCTAATGTTTACGGAAAAAAGCCCTTCTATCTTGCCGCTTTACTCATCTTTATCCTTGGGTCATCCGTTAGTGGCATTAGTCAAAACATTGTTATTTTAATTATTGGGCGAATTTTACAAAGTTTTGGAGCGGCAATTTTATTTCCACTTAGCATGGACTTAGGTCTTTCAACCCAACCCACGACCTTAAAAAACAAAGCCACCCTCTTTATGGGGATTACACAAGGTGCAGCTGCAGCACTTGGACCAACTATTGGTGGTTTTATTACTGAATACCTTGGTTGGCGTGCAATTTTTCTAATTAACTTACCAATTGGAATTGTTTCCCTTTTAATTTGCTGGATTTATCTACCTAAAAATATCGAAAAAGAATCCACTAAAATTGACTGGTTGGGATCAGGACTAGCCATCGTTGGTCTATTTTCCTTAACTATGGCCTTAATTCAAGTTCGTTTTTGGGGATTAGATTATCGAATTTTATTATTAACGGTTATTTTCATCATTTCAGCTTTGTTATTCTACTTTTGGGAAAAACATACTTCAGTTCCAATGATTGATTTTAAATTATTTACAAATGGAAACTTTAACTTATCGGCAATTTCGACACTTTTCAGTCAGCTCTTATTAGTTGGATTTATGGTTATTATGCCCACCTTTTTTACTAACCTATTCAACAAAACGGCCTTTGAATCAGCATTATTAATCACTCCAGCTAGTTTAATGATTTTCATTCTATCTCCCATGGCTGGACTTTTAATCAGTAAAATCAATTCCAAATACTTATTATCATTAGGTTTTGTTTGTCTAGGGTTAGGTTATCTGGGACTTTCAACATTAACTAATTCTATGAATTACTCTATGTATTTGATTTACTGTTGTCTAATTGGTGCGGGATATGGTCTTTTAGTTGGACCAATTAGTGTTTTATCAACGGCGGAATTTACGGGAAGCCAATTAACTGCCTCGCAAAGTGTCATTGGTGTGCTTCGTCAATTAGGAACGGTTTTAGCTGTTGCTATTTTCGTTAGTTGCTTAAACTTCAATTTAGCAACTGCCAAACAACAATCGCTAAAGATAGTCCATTACAAAATTAACAAAATCCAGGATTCAGTTTCCACAAAAAATAGGATTATCAAACAATTTCAGGTTCAACTTAATCAGCAACCTAAAGCCCAATCTCATAAGAATCAATCTGCTATAATTATGAATAAGCAAGATAAGTTGGTTGAGCAAAAATATCAACAATATCTATCTGCTAACCATTTACCTAATAATTTACCATCTGAAATTCAAAGCAAAATAAAAACTAAAATTTCTAAACTAGTTCACATCCGCTTACTAAACATTATGACAGTCGTTAAAAATCTTCAAAGAGAGATTAAACAATCCTATGTCAAAGCATTTACTAACCTATACTTATACGCTGCCCCATTTTCCTTTATTCTTGCAATTTTAATTTTCTTTTTACCAATCAAACCTTTAAGGAGCAAAAAACATGAAAAGTGATGATATCATCCTTGGAATTTTATCTGAAAAACCAGCCACCGGATATGAAATTAAAGAAAAATTTTCTTCAATTTTTAGTAATTTTTACAATGCTTCATTTGGAAGTATTTATCCAATTCTGCATAAATTAACCGACGCTGGTAAAGTCGTTTTCGAGATTGTTGAACAAACCGGAAAACCCAACAAAAAAATTTATTCCATTACTAAAAGTGGTCGAAAAGCGTTCGCTGAATATTTACAGACTCCAGTTGAACCTAAAAAAATAAAGTCAGATTTCATGGTCAAACTTTTCTATAGTGCTGATTTATCAAAAAATGAACGTGAAACTTTAATCAATAATGAGATTAAAGATCAATTAAATGGAATTGAAGAATTACAAGCTTTACGTAAAAGTCTAGATTTATCCGAAATTACAAAATATCAATTATTTACTTTAGATTTAGGAATTAAGCAACGGAAACTTTTGCTTGAAGAATTAAAAAATTTAAAATAAAAAAAGTTCAGTTTATTATTAAAAATAATAAATTGAACTTTTTTAGATTCCCCATTATTTATGAAGAGCGCTGTATAAGGAATCAGCTAACATTCCAATTACCATCATGTACATGGCCATCATCCCCATATCCATTACTAACATGGCTAAAGTAATTAACCAAAATACTACCAAAATCCAACTAAATCCTTTGTTCATCATGTTATCCTCCAAAATTGTTTTTAACATTCCTACGCTTAGAAACATTACAATCTATTTTATCATATAAAAAACTAAATTGTAGTACACTATTAATAGTAATACGAGGAGGAAAAAAGTTATGACTGAAGCAAAACAACCAATTGATAAATATTTTTTTAACGAATCAGCATACGACTACCATGATGGTGGTTATGTTCCACTTGAGGTTTCGGATGCTCCTGAGAGTAAACTAGCAATTCCATCCGTTTTACAACCCGATAAAGAAACTGATACCGACGTTTGGTATACGGTGGAAGCTCAACCTGGTGAAACCCAAATTTTACCTGGTGAAAAAACTAAAACTTGGGGCTACAACCAAAGTTTATTAGGTCAGACTATTGTTTACCAAAGCGGAAAAACTTATCACGTTACGCTAAAGAATAGTTTGCCCGAATTGACTACTTTCCATTGGCACGGTCTCGATGTTCCCGGTCCTTACATTGATGGTGGCTGTCATGCCCCTGTCTTTCCTGGAGAACCCAAAGAAATCACTTTCAAAGTTGATCAACCAGCTGCCACCCTTTGGCTTCATGCCCACCCTTGTCCTTTAACTGGTTGGGATGTTTGGCACGGTTTAGCTGCCGCCGTGGTCGTTAAAGATGAACACGAAGCTAGTCTTCCTTTGCCACGTAATTACGGAGTTGATGACATTCCTGTTATTTTACAAGACCGGACCTTTGATGAACATAATCAATGGAACTACGACAAAGATTATGATCCCGATGGCACTCAAGGAAAAACTCCTTTAATTAACGGTACCGTTAATCCCACTTTTGACGTTACAACGCAAAAAGTTCGGCTTCGTTTATTAGATGGATCAAACCGGCGTGAATGGCGGCTTCATCTTAGCGATGACTTAGTAATGACCCAAATTGCTTCAGATGGTGGTTTATTACCCGAACCAGTAGAGTTCAAAAAATTGATGATTACTTGTGCTGAACGGGCTGAAGTGGTGCTTGATTTCAAGGACTACAAACCAGGCGACCAAGTAACTTTATATTCTGATGATACGCCACTTTTGAAATTCAACATCAAGGAATTTGCCCCTGACAACACTGAAATTCCACAACATTTAGCTGACGTCCCTTATCCGGAAGTTGACGAAAATGCGCTAGTTCACCAAGTAGTCATGTCTGGAACTGATGAAGAAGTGATGATTAATGGTAAGAAATTCGGGATGATGCGGATTGATGACCGGCAAGAACTAGGAGTTGCTGAATACTGGGATATCACAAACACCAACGATTGTTGTGGTGGAATGATTCACCCATATCACACTCACGGTGGCTCATTTAAAGTAATTTCTAGAAATGGTAAAGCTCCTTACCCTAACGAAATGGGTTACAAAGATACAATTGGCGTTAACCCTGGTGAAACGGTTCGAGTTAAGATGCGTTTCAATTATCCAGGAGTCTTCATGTATCACTGTCACATCATTGAACACGAAGATGGTGGCATGATGGCGCAAATGCAAGTTTGGACCAAAGATGATCCACACAAGAAATACAAATTAATGAGTATGGATACTTTGATGAATGCTTTAGCTAAAGAACGTCATTGTAAACCAGACCAACTTAAGATTAAAAGTTTAGAATCATACGAAAAAATGGGAATGGATATGTGTTAATTGATTCCCAATAACGCAAAAAACCAATCACAGCAGTTGTGATCGGTTTTTTTGTATGATTTAATTTTTAATTCAAAGTACTAATTTCTTGACGAACTTGATTACTAATATTCTTATCTGCCGCAAAGATAATTCGATCGTTTAATTCTAACACAGTCGTTCCAACGGGATGAATCATTTGGCGATCACGGAAAATTCGAGCAATTGTAATATCATCACTAAATGGTAAGTCTTTAATTTGCATGCCCGCAAACTTCCGGTTCCGCAACGTTACTTCATGAAGTTCCGTGCTATTTGATTTAATCATATTAAAGGTTGATGGCACTTCAATCATTTCCCGTAACATGGCCACGTTAACGGCAAACACGTTATAAACTTCGACCCCTAAATCGGTCAGTTCTTTTTCACGTGCATTCAAAATATCACGTTCTTCAAAACGCGCAATGACCCGTTTGACCCCGTATTGCTTAGCAACTTTAGCCAAATTGTAATTAACATTGGGATCAAGATATGCAAAGACGGCGATATCAGCATCAAAATAACCCTTTTCCTTTAAATAATCCGCATCAAGGGATTTTAATAAATGAACGTGCGCTTTATTATCAAGGGTTTTATAATTTTGTTCGTTATCGGTGAATAACGTTACGTCATACCAACTATTAGCTAGTTGTTGGGCAACGGGAATCGTTACCAAGTTGGCACCAAACATATTAACTTTAACTTCTTGGTAAACTTCTGGACTTTTCGTAAATAGCTTGTTGAAAACTAACGGACCAACCACACAGGTAATGATGGCGGCCAATAAGAAGGCCCCGGATTGTTGGGGAGTAATTAGTTTCATATCATTAGCAACCTTCAAAATTGCTAAAACCATCGTAATGGTAGTTGAAATTAAAGCAGTTCCCGCTAGTGAATTCTTCTTATCAAAACGAAGCCGGAAAACTGGATATAACAAGGCTTTGGCAACCCAATAACTAACTAAAAAGATGGGAATTAAAATTAAAGTTTTCGGATCGGCCAGGAGGTTTTTCACATTCAAACCAACTCCACTCATCATGAAGAAGATGGGAATAAAGAACCCGTACCCAATTGAATCAAGCTTTTCTTTCGTATCGGGAGATGGTTCTAATAGTTTATACACCATTCCCCCAACAAAGGCGCCTAATACCGCTTCTGAACCAACTCCAACCGCGACAGTTGCTAATAAGGCAATGATGAAAAAGGCCAACCGCACGTCCACTTGGGTCGTTGATTTATTGAATTTATCAAGATACACAAAAAACTTGCGGAATCTAAAGAACACTAAAGCTGCGACCGCAAATAAAATTAAAATTAACCACAGCGATTTAGAATCAGTCCCAAAAATTGAAATATAAACGGTTAAGCCCAAAATCGGCATTACTTCCCCTAAAGCAGAAACCAATAGAATCGTTTGTCCGATTGAAGTGCTAAGAATTTCTTTTTCCTTTAACGTAGCGATTACAATTCCCAACGAAACGGTCATGAATAAAATTGCTGCCAGCCAAGGATCTTTAAACAACCCGGTTACCTGGCACATCAAGCCAAGGGCTAGCGAAAGGGCCATGATTGTAGCATAACCGTAGATGGCTAGACGAACGGATGAATATTTAGACGCCTTAGCGTTGTTTTTCATTTCTAAGTCGGTTGGCTGTTTATTCTTAGGTTTAAATAAATCAAAATCAATTTCTAATCCACTTAAAAATAACAGTACAATGACCCCAGTATTCGATAATTCAGTTAAAACGCCATCCGAATGGACCAAATTTAACAAACTCGGCCCTAACACAATTCCGACTAAAATTTCGACTACGGCTGTCGGTAAAACTGAAATTTTAAATCTAGCTAATAAGAGCGGAGTGACTAACGCCGCTAATAACACAATAACTAATGAAATTTGATCCACAACTGCACCTCTTTTTCTAATTCTTCGTTTTTACAATGCCATTCATAGTAAAGAAAATTACAATAAATTGCAACAAAAAAAGATTAGCTTACACTAATCTTCTTTATCTTGGTCTTTATTTTTGTGGGCACGGTAGAAAAATACTAATGAAATCACTAAAATAATTACGGAAAATGACAAGTTTAAGCCTAAACTGGTTGGACTAAACGTAAAATCAAGTAAGAATCCGTCATACGTCACCATCAAAATAATTGAAATCAATAATAAAACTAACGCAATTCCCAAATCTAATTTGTGTCTATTCATCTTTATAAGTCCCATTTGCTTTATTTACCGCTTGGTTAACTGCATTTCTAAATCCATTGGCATCAAGGGCAACGACCCCTTTAATGGTTGAACCACCTGGTGAAGTAACTTGATCTTTTAAGACGGATGGATTAATCCCAGTATCTAAGGCCATTTTGGCACTTCCCGTAACCATGCTAGCAGCTACTTTATAAGCCGTTTCGCGATCTAACCCATTTTGGACTGCGGCATCACCTAAAGCACTTAAGAAAACGTCAACAAAAGCGGGTCCACAACCACCTACAGTCCCAACAATCCCTAAATCTTTGGCGTTAACGGGAATTAAAGTTCCCATTGATGCTAGAACTCCGTTGGCTTTGTCAGTATCTTCAGCTGTGGCAAAATCACCCTTTTCAACGGCGATACAGCCCGCGTTAACGGCCACTGGGATATTTGGAATCATACAAATGACTGAATTCTTAGGGAAAATATTTTTAATTCCCTTAGCTGAAACTCCTTGAGCAGCTGAAATGATGATGGTTTCAGCACCAACTGTCACTCCAACTAATGCATCAATCGTTACTGGAGCTGGAGTTGCCACAATTAAGATCTCCATGGCAGAAAAATCATTATTTTCCATCAATTGGAATCCAATTTCTTTTTGAAATGCTAATAAACGAGGACTAACGTGGTGTCCTTTGACAAAAATATCATTAACATCATACTTGTTTGCTAAACCGCGAATCATGGCACTACCCATGTGACCGGCACCTAATACACCAATTTTCATAATTAATCCGTCCTTTTTATTTTTATTATCTATAGTATAGGATAGATGAAAACTACCCTATTTATCAAATGAATAAGGTTAGTAATTATTCATAATGTTGCCATGCTGAATCAATAAAGACCGTTTTAGATTCTTTATCAATATGATAAACGACTCTATGCTGAATATTTAACCTTCTAGAAAACCAATTTTTAACAGGTGGTTGTAATTTTTCAAATCCCTGCTTATTGGAAAATGGATTATTGATTAATTCCGTTAAAATTGCATCAAAATTTTTTGCAAGTCCAGCATTCTTAATCTTTTTTAATTGTTTCTTCTGCACTTTTTTTGATAATTCAACTCTGTACATAACTAAATTTTGTCCCAATCTATTCCATTGGTGATTTCAACATATCCCTCTTTTTTGGCATCTTTAATATCATCAAGAAGGCCGCCTTGAATTAGATGAATTGTTGTAATCAAACTATCATAATCTTGTTTGCTCATAATTACTGCATCATTATCATTCTTACTACTCGATACATTTACAACATCATGATCTCTATTTACTTTTTCAGTAATCTTGAATAAGTTCTTTCTTGCTTCACTTGGCGTAACAATCATAGTATCACCTATCCTTTCAATACAACAATTATAGCGTACAATATATTGTACTTCAAGTAATTGATTGCTATCCCTAGAGTGACAATTATTATCCTAAACACCCAAATCAAGATAGCGTTTTCATTTAAGCTATCAAAGGAAGATTAACCGCTTTCAATCTTTCCAAATGTGTTATACTCTTTAAGAGAATAGAAATTATAAAAGGAGTGAACGATATGCCAACAGAAACCCCTACAAGAGCAACTTTTATGCTCTTCGGTGGTACAGGTGACCTTGCATTACGTAAGTTATACCCTGCAATCTTTAACCTTTATAAAAAAGGTAGTTTGAGCACTCACTTTGCCCTAGTTGGACTTTCACGTAAAGAACTAACTGACGAAGAATTCAGAGCAAAAATTATCGAATCAATCGCATCAGAAACTGATGACAAGGCTCAAGCTGA
The DNA here is from genome assembly GCF_044054575.1 of Fructilactobacillus frigidiflavus. Classification (GTDB taxonomy): domain Bacteria; phylum Bacillota; class Bacilli; order Lactobacillales; family Lactobacillaceae; genus Fructilactobacillus; species Fructilactobacillus frigidiflavus. The sequence goes on along the minus strand of NZ_CP168716.1, from coordinate 547,143 downwards.
AGAGTTTGCTAGCCATTTCTACTGGAAATCACACGATGTAACTAATACTGATCATTACAAAGAATTAGGTAAAATCGCTGACGAATTAGATCAAAAATACGAAACTGATGGAAACCGAATCTTTTACGTTTCAATGGCACCCCGTTTCTTCGGAATCGTTGCCAAGAACCTTAAAGAACAAGGCGTTTTATCAACTAACGGTGGCTTTAACCGCTTAGTAATTGAAAAGCCATTTGGTCGTGACTATGAATCAGCCAAAGAATTAAACGATGAATTAACAAGTGCCTTTAACGAAAACCAAATTTACCGAATTGACCATTACTTGGGTAAAGAAACTACACAAGCAATCCCGGTAATTCGCTTTGGTAACCCAATTATTGAAGCCGTTTGGAACCAAAATTACATTAAAGACGTTCAAGTAACGTTGGCCGAAAAACTTGGTGTTGAAGATCGGGCCGGCTACTACGATACTGCTGGTGCCCTTCGTGATATGATTCAAAATCACACCCTTCAAATCGTTAGCTACCTAGCTATGGATGAACCAAATTCATTTGTTGATACTGAAATTCGTCGCGAAAAAGTTAAAGCCCTTGAAAGCATGGAAATTTACGATGCTGATGGTGTTAAACAAAACTTTGTGCGTGGTCAATACGGTGCTGGAGATGGTACTCCTGCATACCGTGACGAGCCCGGTGTTCCGCACGACTCAAACAACAATACCTATGCTGCTGGAAAGATTGTTTTCAACAACCCACGTTGGGGTAAAACACCTTTCTACATCCGTTCTGGTAAAAAATTAGCATCTAAAACTGGTCGTATCGATATCGAATTCAAGAAACCAATCGTGGATATCTTTGCCAAAGGTACGCACCAACCAGCTGAACTTAAATCAGATGTCTTAACCCTTTTGATTGATCCTAAGATTGGAATTACCTTAGAAATCAACACTAAGAACTCTGAACAAGGAATGCACACGGAAACGATTGATTTGAGTTACCTTCAATCAGATGCTCGTGCTGCTGAAGTTCCTCTTCCATACGAACGTCTTTTCCATGACATTCTTAAAGGTGACGGAACTTACTTCGCTAGTTGGCCAGAAGTTGCGGCTGCTTGGAAGTACGTTGACCCTGTTCAAAAACTATGGGATACTACGCAACCAGACTTCCCTAACTATCAACCTGGTTCAATGGGTCCAAAGGCTGCTGACGAACTTTTGGCTCGTGACGGAAATTCTTGGTATTTCCCTAACAAGTAGTGATAAAGCGTTTTCAAAAAATAGATGAAACTATTTCACAATTTCAAAATACAATGATAAACTATTATTGTAGAAAAATATAAAATTACTTTTTATAAAAAGGAAGGCATATTATGACTGACAAAAAAGCAAATATCGGAGTTATTGGTATGGCTGTTATGGGTAAAAACCTTGCCCTTAACATCGAAAGTCGCGGATACACTGTAGCTATCTACAACCGTTCTGCTGCTAAAACTGAACAAGTTATGAAGGATCACAGTGACAAACACTTAGTTCCTGCATACGATCTTAAAGATTTCGTAGAATCAATTGAAACACCACGTACTATCTTAATGATGGTTAAAGCTGGTAAACCAACTGATGCAGTTATTAACGAAATTCTTCCACTATTATCAAAGGGTGACACTCTTATTGATGGTGGTAACACTAACTTCCACGACACAATTGCTCGTAACGAAGAACTTGCAAAATCTGGTATTAACTTTATCGGAATGGGTGTTTCTGGTGGTGAACTTGGTGCCTTACAAGGTCCTTCACTTATGCCCGGTGGTCAAAAAGAAGCTTATGACCGTGTTGCTCCAATCTTAGAAAAGATTGCTGCTAAAGCCGAAGATGGCAAACCTTGTGTTGCTTACATCGGACCTAATGGTGCTGGTCACTACGTAAAAATGGTGCATAATGGTATCGAATACGGTGATGAAGAATTAATCGATGAAGTATTTAACATTCTTAGAAATGCTGCTGGTTACTCAGTTGATGACCTAGCAAAAATCTTCTCTGACTGGAACAAGGGTGAACTTAACAGTTACCTTATCGAAATCACTGCTGACATCTTAACTAGAAAAGATGACTTAGGTGACGACAAGAACAAGCCAATCGTTGACATGATTCTTGACCGTGGTGCTAACAAAGGTACTGGTAAATGGTCATCAGAAGATGCCCTTGACGAAGGTGCTCCTCAATCAGTTATTACTGAATCAGTTTACGCACGTTTCGTTTCAATGTTAAAAGACGAACGTGTTGCTGCTTCTAAAGTACTTCATGGACCAGCTAAGAAACCTAAGTTTGGTAGCGATGATATCGTTGAAGATATGCGTCAAGCCTTATACTTTGGTAAAATCATGAGTTACGCTCAAGGTTTCGAACAAATGCGTATGGCTTCAGACAACTACAAATGGGGTCTTAAGTACGGCGAACTTGCTCAAATCTGGCGTGAAGGATGTATCATCCGTGCTCAATTCTTAGACGAAATTACTAAAGCCTTTGAAAAGAACCCTACTCTTGCTAACTTGTTAATGGATCCATTCTTTAGCGATATCGCTAACAAGTACCAAGATTCAGCTCGTCGAGTTGTAGCCTTTGCTACTGAATACGGTATTCCAGTTCCTTCATTGGCAGCTGCTGTTTCATACTTTGATTCATACCGTGCAGAAGTTCTTCCTGCTAACTTGTTACAAGCACAACGTGATTACTTCGGTGCTCACACTTACGAACGTACTGACCGTCCAGGTAACTTCCATTACCCATGGTACGTTGAACAATAAAAATTAAACATTAATTTTAAAAGACTGACTTCGTGTCAGTCTTTTTTTATGATGTTAGTTTTAGTGACATTCTTCAATCACCTGCTATGACTGAATTAGAGTGTTTTTTACGTAAATTCATCAATTATTTAGATGTAACGTTATGTGACACCAAACGTAGAAATTACCAGTAGTGAAGTATATAATTACATACTTGTGAGCTTCATTACATAGTTATCAACTAAGGAGAATTTTTTCATGGCACAAGCGCAAGATCATACAAACAATAATGATAAAAAAATGTCTCGTGGACTTAAAAATCGACATGTTCAATTAATCGCTCTCGGTGGAACCATCGGAACTGGATTGTTCTTGGGATCTGGCGAATCAATTAGTTTAACTGGTCCATCAATTCTGTTAGCTTATACAATTACCGGAATTATGTGTTTCTTCATCATGCGAGCTTTAGGAACCCTGTTACTTTCCGATTTATCAGCTAATTCATTCATTGAACCAGTTGCCAAATATCTTGGAACCACTACTGGATTCGTCGCTGGTTGGACCTACTGGATGTGTTGGATAATTGGAGCAATTGCTGAAGTTACGGCGGCTGGAATTTATATCAACTATTGGTTTCCAGGCGTTCCGACGTGGTTTACCGGATTAGTAATTTTAGCCATCATCTACATGTTGAACATTATCAACGTAGCGGCCTACGGTGAAACGGAATTCTGGTTTGCCTTAATTAAAATCATTGCCATCTGTGTAATTATTGCAGTCGGAATTTTTCTGGTGATTGTTAATTACAAAACGCCAGCTGGCCATGCCTCAATCAGTAATCTTTACACCCACAAGTTCTTTGGTCACGGTTGGCAAGGTTTCGCCCTTTCCTTCCAAATGGTCGTTTTCTCCCTTACTGGGGTCGAAATGGTCGGAATGACTGCTGGTGAAACTAAAGATCCGCTTCATGTGATTCCTAAGGCCATTGATGCCGTTCCATTTCGAATCATTTTATTCTACATTGGTGCTTTAGCTGCCATCATGTGTGTGATTCCTTGGCACACCATTAATCCCGATGCTAGTCCATTCGTAGAAGTTTTTAAAAACATCGGAATTACTGGAGCAGCTGGAATCATTAACTTTGTGGTTTTAACCGCCGCTACTTCAGCTTGTAACTCATCCATCTACACGACTGGTCGGATGATGTTTTCCATGACCAACGATAGTAATGGAAAACTTACGAAGAAATTAGGAACTTTATCTAAACGTAAAATTCCCCAAAATGCGATTACCTTTTCCATTTTGGTGGTGGCCGCTGCCACTTTACTAAACTTGTTAATTCCGAAAGGGGTCTTCGTCTTCATCGCTAGTATTTCAACTACCCTTTTCCTATTTATGTGGGCCTTAATTATTTTGGCGCAAATCAAATACCGGAAACAAGTTGACCAAGCTGGTAAAGCAGATCAATTAAGCTTCAAGATGCCTTGGTACCCATTCTCAAGCTACCTAGTTCTAGCTTTCCTAGCCTTTGTCGCAATTGTATTGCTTTTCCAAACGACTTCCTTAATTGCCTTAATCGGTTCAATTATTTGGATTTCAGTTCTTTACCTGGTAAAGATTAGGAGCAATCGTAAAGAAACTAAATAAGTTAACTAACAAAAGGATCATTCACAAATTTTAGTGAATGGTCCTTTTTTCTAATGATAAACTCGTGGCAATCGGACCGAAAAGTTACAAAAAATTTCATGCGGAATTGTGCCACACTGATCAGCAATGGCTTGTGCTGAAATTTGTTCGCCACGATCTGTTCCCATTAACGTCACTTTAGTCCCTACTGGATACGCTTTAGACAATCTAATCATTAACTGATCCATACAAATGCGACCAACAATTGGCATTTTTTGCCCATCGACTAATACATAGAAACCAGCCATTCTACGCGAATAACCATCCGCATAGCCAACTGGAATTGTCGCAATCCACTCTGACTCACTCGTAGTATAGGTTGCCCCATAGCCAATTGATTCATTAGGACCCACCTGTTTAACGTAAACTAATTCCGAAGTTAACTTCATGGTTTCTTCCAATTCAAAGGGTAATTTTAAATTAGCATCAGAAGGATCAATTCCACATGCTGAAATTCCATAGCGGATTGTATTGGAAATTTTACTTAATTCGGGATGCCAAATCGCAGCAGCAGAATTAGCAAGGGAAACGTAAGGTGGTAATTCATCCAATTTAGCCAAAATTTTTTTAAATTTTTCTACTTGTTGATTAAAATAACTTTGATCAACCTCATCAGACGTTGAAAAATGCGAGAACATGCCTTCAAACACAAACTCATCTGGATATCGTTTTAAAATATCAATATATGATTCAATGTCAGCTAATTTACGTAAACCTAATCTTCCCATTCCCGTATCAATTGGAAGATGAATTCTAATCGGCTTTTGATTGCCAAAAGTCTTGAAGGTTTCATGAATGGACTGTAGAAGTTCAACTGATGTCACGGTTAAAGAAATGTCATACTTTTGCGCGACATATACTGCATCAAGATCAGTTACGCCAAGTACTAAAATGGGATCATCGACTAAGCCAGCTTTGCGTAATTCAAGTGCTTCATCTAAAAGAGCGACACAAAAACCATCTGCCCCGGCTTTTTTACCAACTTTAGCAACTTGAACCGCTCCGTGACCATAAGCATTGGCTTTAACTACCAAAAGTAATTTTTGTTTAGTCCATATTGACTTAATTGCTGCAATATTATGTTGTAACGCAGCTTGATTAATTTCTAATTGGGCAACTCGATGCACTCCGACAACCATGATATCAACCTTCCTTCTTCTAAGTTAAGCTAAGTCTAGAAGGATTTTTGATAAAAAGCTAGGCTTGGTGTGACGTTTCATCTCATCTGGTTAAATTTTATTATATATAGGCAAACAAAAAGTGATTGAATTTATCTAAAATTCAATCACTTTAGTTAAACATTCAATTAATGATAGGCCTTAGTTGCATAATCAAGGGCCGCTTTCGTATCTACTTCTACTCCAGCTTGCGCTAAAACATTGGCAAAAATTGAAAGGAATCTTAAAACATAGTGTTTTTGAGCAACGTAGCCCATTAAACCGATTCGCCAAATCTTACCCGCCATTGGTCCAAAACTTGAAGAAATTTCAATTCCGTAATCATTTAACAAGGTAGCACGAAGTTCATCGCCATTTACCCCATCAGGAATTTTAACAGCTACCATATTAGGCATTTCGTGATCTTCATCCCCAAAAATTTCTAGCCCCAATGCTCTTAAACTTTCTTTCAAAATTGTTTGATTATCTTTTTGTCTAGCAAAACGATTTTCCAAGTCTTCGTCATTAACTGCGATTTGAAGGGCTTCATTTAAAGTGTAGTTTAAAACCGTTGATTCAGTATGATGATTTAAACGAGCTGGTGACCAATAATCCATCAATTGCGTCAAATCAAGGTAGTTAGAATTAATAAAGTTTTCTGAAATTTCAGAATCTTGATTAACAACCCCTGCTTCAACTCGTTTTCGCTGTAAAATTTGTTCCGCGAACCGGTCATTAAAGGTCAAGGGAGTAATTCCTGCAGGAGCAGATAGCGATTTTTGCGCGCCTCCAACGACTGCATCAAGTTCCCATTCATCAACGGGAATGCTAACTCCCATATAACTAGCAACGGCATCAACTAACGTAAAACTGCCGAGTTCTTTGGCTGCTTTCCCTAACTTATCAACTGGTTGTAATCTTCCAGTTGAAGTTTCACCATGCACAATTGCGACTAACTTAGGTTTAACTTCTTTCATTTTGGCAATAATTTCATCTTGATCAAATACAGTTCCCCATTCCGTATCCATCGTGATTACTTCACCACCGGCACGAACTGCTAATTCAACTGCTAAATCACCAAACCGACCTAATCGGGGGATTAATACTTTATCACCATGTTCAACAATCGAATTAATGACTGCTTCTAATCCTGATCTGGAAGCCCCATCAACTGGGAATGTCCATTGGTTTTCAGTTTGAAATGATTTTCGCAGTAATTCCATATTTTCGTTCATAATATCAGTAAACGCTGGGTCAAATTGGCCTAAAATATGATTGCTACCTGCTTGTAAAACTCGAGGATCAACCATCGTTGGTCCCGGGGTCATGATTTGTCGATCAGTAATTTTTAATGACATGTTTTTTCTCCTTAATAACTTAATTTAGCGAGGGTTTTTTCTAAAACGTTTAATCCATTAATCAGACTTTCATTCGTCGAGGCTTCCTGGGGTGCATGACTAATTCCTTTAATACTTGGAACAAAAATCATTCCGGTCGGAACGCGATATGACATAATTTGGGCATCATGTCCGGCCCCTGAGACCATCTTAGCGGATGATAACTCAAGCTGATTAGTTACTTTGCTAATCGTCTTTTGTAATTGTTCGTCCATTAATGTCGCTTTAACATTAGTAGTTGGGACTAATTCGGCGGTCATTTCAGCCACTAATTCAGAAACCTTTTGAAAAAGTTGATTTAATTTAGGTTGGTCAACGCTTCGCATATCTAAGGAAAAGATGACTTTTCCTGGAATAACATTTGAAATATTAGGTTCTAAGTTTAATTGTCCAATCGTATACCGAACTTCGGGATGTTGGTCCAATAAAATCTGAATGTTAGTAATTAATTGAATGGCTGCACGCAAAGCATCTCTCCGCATCTCCATTGGGGTTGTCCCTGCATGATTAGTTTCCCCATGTACGGTAATCAAAGCCCGTCGTTGGCCCACAATTCCGGTTACTACTCCAATTTCCAAATCTTGATGCTCTAAAACTGGTCCTTGTTCAATATGCAGTTCTAAATATTGCTGGACATTAATCGGGCCTTGTTTCGGATACTTTTCAAGTAACTCATCCACCGCATGCTTTCGGGCGGTAGCAAAATCAATTTGATTAGCATCAAGTAAATCATCTGTATTAGGTTCAGCTTGCTTAGTCAAAAACCGCGAACCTGTAAAAGTTGCATCAAATCGGGAGCCTTCTTCTTCAGAAAAGGAAATGGATACTAAAGGAATTTTAGGTTGTCCTAACTGGTCCTTCAAATTACCAACAGCGACTAAACTAGCTAAATCACCATAAGTTCCGTCTAGAGCACCGCCGTTAATTACGGTATCCATGTGCGAACCAGTTAAAATAACGGGACGTTTTTCAAGATCATCCGTTGTAGCTGCATAAACGTTACCCATCTCATCTACGGATACAAATAAACCTAATTCAGTTGCTTCATCGGCATACGCTAACTGAGCTTTTGTCCAGTTTTCATCATAGACTGGACGGGTAACGCCATTTTCGGGTGTTTTACCAATTTGTTTGAATTTATTAATGAGGGTTAATAATCTATTTTCATTTTTCATTTTAGCTCCCTTCCATTTAGTAATTTTTATTATTATGTCAGAAAACGCATCATTAAACATTGTCATTATGCCTAATAATCCTTACAGTTTTAGTTAAAACTCACAAAGGAGGCCCATTATGCAATTAAAAAAGTTACTAGCTCAGCCCCAATTTAATAAAATTAGAACGATTAATGAACGTGCTGATTTAACAACCAACGTTACAACGATTGGAATGATGGAAGCCCCTGATATTTCTGAATATGTTGTAGAAGGCCAACTCTTAGTGACCACTGGCTTTCATTTTAAGGATAATATTCCTGCTTTACTAGAATTAATTGAAGTTATGCACGCTAAGAAAGCTGCTGCAATTGGGATACGAGATAAACGTTATTTGCCAATCATTCCGAAAGTCGTAATCGAGAAAGCCGACGAACTCCAATTACCCATCTTACTTTTACCAGCCGAAATTGGGCTTTCGGTACTGGTTAGAGATTTATTACATGTCGTTTTGGAACAACAAACTGATCAACTAACCGAGATTATTAACCAAACTAGTTCTTTATCACAACTAATTTTGAAAGAAAAAAAGGATCATGACATTTTAAATCAAATCGCTAAGCTACTTGATAAAGCAGTTTTTTTGCTTAATTCTTTTGGTGAAATTGTCAGTTTTAGCGATAGTGGGTTCGAATTTAAGAATGAACTAGAAACTTCAGCTAAGGAATTGGACTTATTACAGTTGGAAAACAATCAAATGATTGCAACGAAAAATCAGCAATTCTTATTTTTACCACTCAAAATTGATCAATATTTAAATCGACGTTTTTTAGTCATCAAAGACGAAATCATCAATGATTCTGAACAAAAACTATTATTGGAAAACATCGTTAACCTATTAAGCTTGGAAAACATGAAGGTCCAAATCAACGAGCACAATCGAATTACACGACAAAATAACTTATTTGTGACCATCATTAACCAAAATTTAGATCAAGAAACCATTCTAAATAACCTAAAGCTAAATCGACTTAGTGAAACGGAAACATACGTGGCTTTTGCCATTGAAGATAAAAATGCCATTAACGCCCTTAATCATAATGCGATGCTTCAAAATGTGGCTTTACTAACCCGTTGGTATTTTTCTAAGCAAAAAATTGACATTAAAACTGTTTTTTGGAATTTCAGATTATTTATTTTAATGCCCTATTCTAATGACTTTGAGCATGAACTCAAAAACCTACTGAAGTTTATTAATCAAAAGAAAATTCACAATACTTTCAAAATCGGTTATACCAAAAATCAGCGTCCTTTATTCAAGGTGGAAAAATTAGTTTTAGAAGCTGATGAAGCTTTAAACACAGCCTTGAATCATCGCAAACATGCAATTGTCCAATTTCAACCCAAACAAGTTAGTGATTTATTACAACTATTACCAAGTCACGAAATTGACGTTTTTATCAAATCAGTCTTAAATCCTATTTTGAAAATAAAAAATTCTGAGGAACGTAAACAACTTCTTAAAACCATCGAAGTTTATTACGTTGCTAATCAATCAATTTCCTTATTAGCCAAACGCCTCTTTATCCACCGAAACACCGCTCTCTACCGGCTTAGCAAGCTAGAAAAAATCTTAGGTTTTAAACTAGATAACTTTGCTGATAATGAAAAATTACAGTTAGCAATTCGGCTCTATATGTTAAAAATCACAAAATCAGATTAATTTTTTGTACTAAATGTCTAGTGTATTTAGCAAAAAAGCTCCCCATACTAGTGAAAAACATTGTAAAGGGGAGCTTCAAATGACAAAAACACAAAAACAGTTTCAACAATCATGGAAAAAGATCGTTTTACTAAATTTCATTGGTTGGATCTTTATTTATGCTGATCGGACGATTTTGAATCCGGTAATGCCCAACATTCAACATTATTTTGGCATTAACAATGCTTCCTTAGGACTAGTTTCTTCTTTATTCTTCTTAACGTACACGATTGCCCAGATTCCATTTGCTGCCCTCGCTGATAAAATTGGGCAAAAATGGGTCATTGGATTAGGATTTATCTTCTTCGGAATTATGACATTGTTCTCTGGAATCGTAACCACCTTTGGTCTCTTCCTAATTATGCGGGGAATGACTGGGTTAGGTGAAGGAACTTTTTACGGAGCTTCTTATAGTTTGGCATCAGAAAATATTCCAAGTGATAAATTAACGTTTGGGACAGCTTTAATTAACTGTGGTCAAGCCTTTGGACAAATGACCGGGACGCTACTATCTAGTTTTCTAGTATTGCAATACCACATGAACTGGTCATCACCTTTTATCGTAATTACTGTTCCAACCGTGGTAGTTGGTTTGATGTACTTGTTATTCGTTAAAAAAACGAAACCCGTTCAAACACAGACAAACAAGCTTAATGAACCGGTTAAAACCACTAACAAAATTGACGTTCGCGCTTTATTTACGAAAAACCTAGTGATTACTTACTTCATGTTATTCGCTGCCATTTATGGCCAAATTGCCATGTTAACATGGTTACCACAATTTTTAATTACTAATCGGGGAATTACTGGGACCAGCGTTGGCTGGATTTCATCAATCATTCCATTTGCTTCCATTCCTAGCTCAATTCTTTTTGCAAAAATGAATGATAAAATGTCAAATCCCAAAAAATTATTATATATCGTTGTTCCGATTTCAGCCCTTGCCTTAATCGTGGGAATGACAATTAACTCATATGCCGTGTTAGTTGCATCACTTTTGGTATATGGGTTTACGGGAAAAATGTCAATTGACCCAATTTTGATTTATCTAGTAAACAAAAATGCTAAAGCAAATCAATTATCAACCACTTTAGGAGTTTATAACTTCTTTGGAATGATTGCTTCAATCATGGCACCATATTTAACTGGTCTCTTCATTGATTTAACCGGAAGTATGGCAATCGGATTCTACTTTGCCGCAGGAATTTTACTAGTTGGTTTGTTTGGTTTCAGCTTTGTAAAAGTAGAACCAACTAACAAATAATTACTAAATCAATAAAAACAAAAAGATCGATAACCCCGTATTCTATCTACGGAGGATATCGATCTTTTGTCTATAAACTACTATAAAAATTAGTAATGTAGGCTTCAATCGTCTTTTGATTTAATTTAATATACTTTTCACGTGCTGCTTTTCGGGTGGTAATCAAACCAGCTGCTTCTAAAATTTTAAAATGATAAGAACCAGAAGTTTTACTAATTCCCATAATTTTACCAATTTCTCCACAAGTGATTTCAGCTGGATTTTCTTTTAAATACTTGATAATCTCAATTCGAATTTGATCTGATAGTGCTTTAAAAACCAAAATTCGTTTTGCTTGATCCATTGGTAAAATCACCTTTCCTTAAACTAATTTTTCATAAAGCGAAATCAATGTCTTTAAAATTTGCAACAAGTCATCATCAAGCTTCGGTGTCCCCAAGCGGGCATCGCCACGTTCAATCTTAACCCCGACTAAAACATCGAGCGCTTTTACCTTTTTAAACTGTTCCACAATTTCAGCATATGAGGTCAACGGTTCAGTTTGATTAACCATGTGATTTTGACTAAGCACAAATTCCTTAGGTAGTTTAGCAACTTCCTTAGCCAAAGCTTGTAACTTAGGATAAATTATATCCGTTTGCTTGGGTTTCATGTTACTTTCCACGGCTAAATATAAGTAAAGGTTATCATCCCAAAAACCTAGTTCAAAATGAGGCAACATTTTGTAACCACGTTTGTTGGTCGAAAAAGCGACCCATGTTGTATCCGGGGCGTTCAAAGTCCGCATCCGGTGTTTGGCAACATGAGCATACCATGCTTCTCCAGTTGCTGTTTCCAAAACCTTTAACATCGGTTTCGCGATTTTTTCAAATTTAGGATCTAAGGTTGCCCGAATTTTATCCATTCGTCCATCCAAAGTGGGGTCATTAAAAACTAAAAAATCAGCATCAGTAAACATCTTCACACCTCGTTAATTAAAATAATAATATATCTAATAATATAAGCCATGAACGAAATTGGCTATCGTCATCTTTCACAACGTAATAGCAAGACATAATGAAAATTATAATTGCCACGATTAAAACGGGCGTTAACCATAATTTTTGCAAGGTCGTTTTTTCTTTTTCCGCTTTAATCTTGTAAGCATGTTCATTTTCTTTAACCATGCTATCAATGGTAACGTGATACAACTCACTCAAATCAATTAAAATTGGAATCCCAGGTAAATTTCTCCCGTTTTCCCAACTCGAAACCGTTTTACGCGACACGTTCAGTTTTTCAGCAAGTTGAACTTGGGTATAACCGTTTTCTTGTCTTAATTTTTTTAATTGATTTGCAACATCCATTACCAATATTCTCCCATCGAGATTCATAATCTCCTACTATTATACCTTATTTAAAAATCAATCCAGCCTTTTCAGCAAAATTAGTGGGGCTACAATTAGGTTACACTCCTAATTTAGCAACATTTTGCCCTAGTCTATATTTAATAGCTTTTGTTTTCTCTAATTTACCTGTAAATTAGTAAGTGAAATATAATTTATTAGACAGATTGGAGAAACAAACATGAATCAAATTTTGAAGCAAAAAACCCTTAAACAATTTAACGGGAATTGGTCACAAGCCATCATCATTGCCCTTCCCACTTTACTAGTTTTCTTTCTCGGCTCAGTGCCAATGATTCCTTACTTAGTATTATCGACTTTTACGTTAGTCGGAATGTCATACGCTTATCTAATTTGGTTTCGCAGTGACCGGACACCAGCCACCCCGCTACAATCATCTGTAACCGAAATTTTTTCCACACCGAATGCCTTTGGTCCTTTTTTAGTTGCCCTATTAACGGAAGTATTTGCGACCTTTTGGAGCTTATTATTCTTAGTCCCTGGAATTATCAAAGCCCTTGCCTATTCACAAGCCATCTTCATTTATAAAGACGAAGTTACCGCGGGAAATGATAATCCTGGCTTCCGTGACTGTATTACTAAAAGTCGGGAAATGATGAACGGTCACAAAGGTGAACTATTTATGCTTAAACTTTCCTTCATTGGTTGGTTTATTTTATCAATGTTCACGGCCGGAATCGGACTAATTTGGTTAATTCCTTACTACTATGGCACCATGGTTAACTATTATGAGCGCTTAAGAACTAACTAGAAACTTAATTATAAGGAGTTTTTTCATGGTAAAAACTTTCAAATATATTTCAATTATTGCAGCAATTATTTGTTGGATTTCAGCAATCTATACTTTTTGGCAAGCTTATTCAAAAGACAATTTAATCTCATTAGCACCTATCATCGCTTATAACAGTCCTCAAGGGATTTTTGGTTGGTCAATTTCTCTTGCAATTATTCTTACTGGAGCGAGTTGGGCATTAATTATTGTTGATCGAGCTAGCAAATAAATTTTCACATAAAAAATCGGCATCAACGGCTAAATGCGGTTGATGCCGATTTTTTCATTATTTAAGCAGTTACCCGTAAAGTTTTTCCAGCAAGTTTCACATAAACAACACTCACCACAAACCCAACTACCATGAACGGAATGAAATCTAAACTCATGCTAAAGAGGGGCACATGGGCGGTACACCAAGCATCAAGACCAGTAAATGGTCCGTGTAAAACGGGTGGTAAAGCATGGATCATATCTAATACTGATGGAACTAAGACAAAGCCCATCGTAACTTTGTAGACTACCCCATTTTTACCAATCAAGCGGTGTAATAAAGCTAGTAAGATCAACGTGATTGCCAATGGATAAAGGAAGACCAAGACTGGTAAGGAAAATAAGATGATTTGGTCTAAGCCAAAGTTAGCCAAGCCAAAGGCCACAAAGTTAGAGAAGAAGAGGAACTTGTGGTACCCAACTTTAGGGAAACGATTTCCTAAATCTTGTGAAAATGATTGTAATACTCCTAAAGCAGTTGTTACACAAGCCAGAAAAGTTAAGGCAGCTAAAACAGCGGCCCCAGCAGCTCCTGTATAATGCCGCATGATTACCGTAAACGCGGTTCCACCATCTGCACTCATTTTGGTATAAGCTAAACTAGCTACTCCCAAAGCGATTAATAAAACATAGATAACGGCTTCAAAGCCAAGGGCAAAGAATCCAACTTTAGCAACCGACCACGCGTGTTTCTTTTCGTCTTTTACAAATACCTTCAAGGCCGTGATGATCGTCACACCAAAGCCTAATCCGGCTAAAGCATCCATCGTGTTGTAACCTTCTAAGAAACCGTTCACAAATGATCCCGTTCCTTTTCCGGCTGCTGGCATTAGTGGAAGATTAGTTAAATCACCATTAACTACAAATGCGACGAAGAATAAGAAAAAGAGTAAAACCACGAAAAGCGGATTCAAAATCCGACCAACACTATTTACGATGCTGTTTTGGTTATAAGCCAAGTAGACGATTAGGCCAAAGAATAAGGCAGAAAAAACGAATAATGCCGGATGTGTCCAACTTTCATTAGGTAAAAATGGTTTCACCCCCATCGTAAATGACACAGTAGCCAATCTTGGTGACCCGATGAAAAGTCCCATGGAAGCATGGGCTGCAATCAAGAAGAGCAATGAGAAAGTGGCTCCGACTGGCAACGCTAAATCATACATACTCTTACTTTTCGTAACACTTAAAGCCAAAATTGAGAATAATGGTAATAAAACAGCCGAAATAACGAACCCTAAAGTGGCTGGAACCCAGTTTTGTCCTGACATTTGTCCCAAGTGAATGGGAAAGATCAAATTCCCGGCTCCAAAGAAAAGCCCAAATAAAAGTGATGATAACAGTACGTGTTGTTTAAAATTAGATTTCTTTTGTAAATCCATGATTAACTCCCCTATGTTTTGTTTTGTAATAACACATAACACTAATTGTTCAGCAAACTGATGGTATAAAAAAACGCCCTTAACCAGACCTAGTCTAGTTAGGGACGTTTACACGTGTTACCACCCTTGTTCCCAATCACTCCAAGATTCTGCGCAAGATCTCAGTATCAATTAGAAATAAAAAAAGCGTCACCAACGATTGTTAAAACAAACGTTAGGGACGCTTTCGCGTGTTACCACCCATATTTCCAATTAAACGTAATTGGCTCTAAGAGTACGGCCGAAAATCCGACGATACTCGCTTGCTGTAATGGGCAATCCCATCAGATATTAATTAGATTCGTATCTGAAACTTGTAGATGATTTTCATTTCAGCGTGATTACCTCATCACATCAACCTGAGGCTTTCTTAAAATCACCGCGGAAATTACTTAGCTACGCTTAGTCGTTATGTTTTATTTTCTCTTAGTTTACTGGATGATGATTGATTGGTCAAGGAAAAAATTAAAATTAAAAAAAGATTGTTAAACGAACGATAACCTGGTATAGTTATTAAAAACAACCAAGGAGATGAACATTCATGGATCGTAAAACTAATAAACTAACTAATAACCAAATTATTAACCTAGTAATTATTCGTCTTACGGTAAGTGAATGATGACTTGGTTATTTGCATAACTAATTAATTATTGCCTACCGTTTCCTAATTACGGTAGGTTTAAAACTTTCAACAGCCTATCTTAAATTTAAGATAGGTTGTTTTTTATATCTAGGAGTGAAATTATGAAACATACTTTAGCAGATCAAAAATTATTAAGTTGCTTGTATCAAGGAACGTTTGGCATTGAAGTTGAGGAACATCGGGTTTGTAAGAACCAAAAAAGCTTGTCCCAACTCCCCCATCCAGAAACCCTCGGGGAACGGCATGGCCATCCGTTCTTTCAAACGGACTTTGCTGAAAGCCAAGAGGAATTAGTTTCACTACCATATCCCTCCACTAGAACATGTTTGAGTCACCTACACAGTTTACAAGCCATGCTTCAAGCTAGCTTGGACCCTAACGATGTCATCTGGCCTCTATCAATGCCCCCCAAATTAAATCAGGACGATCTTACTTACATACCAGAAGGTTTCAAGCAACGGCCTTGGTACCAAAAATACTTGGAAAAAATGGTGGAAAAATATGGTCCCTATTACGGCTTAATGGCTGGAATTCACGTTAACTACGCACCCACCAAAGCATTGTTAGATTGGTATCAAGCAACCCATGATTATCCTGATCAAGTTTCTTCTAATAACCACATGCTTTTTCAAATTGTTCAACAGGTGCTCGGTTATCGGTGGCTCTTAACCTATCTTTTTGGGGCTTCACCAATCACGGAAAACCAAGCTGATACAATTCCAGCTGCGCAACGTGCGATGGCCCCAGTTCGGTCATATCGCTCCAGTAAATATGGCTTTAATAATTTAGCCAACTTCAAAACTGATTATTCGAACCTCGAAAACTTCATTGACCAACTTGAACATTTTATCGAAACCGGGAAACTCGTTGCTCCTAGTGACTTTCACGGACCAGTTCGGTTAAAGGGTGTACCGACTTTTGAAGCTCTAACTGAAATTGGAGCCCAATATTTGGAATTTAGAATTTTTGATCTGAATCCCTTTACCCAAGACGGTCTTAACCAAACCACGATGAGCTTTTTACATCTTTTAATTATGGATGCAATCGTTAATCCACAGGTCTGGAATCGTGATACAATAGATAACGCAGAAAAACTAAATGATTTCGTGGCCTTGCAGCACCCTACTGAACCAGCGCCTGCTGAAGCACAAGCAGAAGCCCGCAATTTGTTTACTCGATTGGCTGAAATCGTAAAAGCGGCGCCAGCTGATTTAAGAATTGATTTTAGCAAAGCTTTGAATTTTGCGATTACAGCGCTAGATAATCCGGACCAAACCGTTAGTGCACAACTTGCCACTTTTATTAAAGATGATTCGCTAGTTGACTTCGGTATGAAACGTGGGGAAATGATTAAAAATGATTTCCAATTGGAACCTGACTTTAGTAAGTTTAAAAATGTTCCAGACACCTTACTAAAAGCTTATCAAAAGTCCCATCAATTAGGTCTCAAGAGTGCAATCTCGGAAAATCAAATTTCTGTGACTTTTAAAAACCAAACTAAAACATTTAATAATGACCATGAATTCGAAACTTATCTGACATCATTAACTGAAAGGAAATAAATCATGAAAATTGGAATAACGGCCAACATCAATCTTGGTGAACCAAACAAGTACGTTTTACCCTTTGCTAATGTAGTTCCTAAAAGCTTTATTGAAGTGGTTACAAAACACAACCAAATCCCTGTCATTCTTCCCGTAGTCCCCGCGGATATGGTGCCTGAATTAGTTGCGATGGTTGATGCAGTGATTATTCCCGGGGGACAAGATATTGATTCCTGCTTTTTCGATAGCGATGCCCACTATAATACGGATGATTACTTTACCCCGCATGATGAATTTGAATTAGCGGTAGTTAAAGAAGCCATCCGCACGAAGAAGCCACTTCTAGGAGTGTGTCGCGGTCATCAATTAATCAACGTTGCTCTGGGCGGTGATTTGTACCAAGACATTCCTGAACAATTCGACTCTAAACTTGATCATGAACAACGTAATACTGGTGAACTTTTTGCTCACGAGGTGGATGTCAAAGAAGATAGCTATTTAGTTAATACCTTAGGCAAACATACTAAAATCAATTCCCGGCATCATCAATCGGTTCGCAATTTAGGTAAAAATCTCCATGTCGTTGCAACTGCCCCAGATGGCATAGTTGAAGCCATGGAAGATGACCAAGGTTTAATTACGGGAGTACAATGGCATCCCGAGGATCTTTGGAAAGATGATCCGAAACAAGAAAAACTTTTTACGGACTTCTTTGCTCGAGCAAAGGTCAAACATAATTCATTAGTATAGAAAAAGCCACTAAATCCTGTTTATGCAGAATTTAGTGGCTTTTTTAATTAATGACCAAAAAACAATACTAGAACCAATTCGAAGTAGAAAATTGCCTGATTAAAATCAGCCTCATCATGTTGTTTTCGATAAACCTTGAAAAACACTCCCCCAATGATTACAAGTAAGATTACCGTACCTAAAAGTTCCGGTAATTGTAAATTATCAATTCCAAAATTCAAAAGTAGTTTAATAATAATTAAGATGCCTAAGAAAGTTACGATTTTTTCGCTAGCTAATCTTCGAAGCCCCGTTCGTTTAGCTTTTTCAACCTTAGAAAAAAGTTTGTATCCTAGAAAAATCAAAACTTGGATAATCAATAAGCCCACAATTCCTCCTAAAAAGGCGGAAAAAAGTCCTTGTTGTAACTTCAACGCATCTTCACTACTGGGTACCAGTACGTTTTCATACAAAAATAAGGTCGCAAACGACAGTACATAAAATAAACCAATGATAATTTGATTCAAATTTTTCTTTAACATTTTGTTCTCCTATAAAATCTCAATTAAGTTCTTCCGAGCAGCTTGATTAGCAGGAATGATTCCAAAGAGGATTCCAATTGATACCGCCACGCCGACCGATATTCCAATCTCTGGAAGGCTGGTGACTGGTTTAAACGGTGCCATTGAGCCAATTAGATAGCAGACAAATTCACCTAGTAAAATTCCACCCAGACCACCAAGCATCGTCAACATCGCACTTTCAAGCAAAAATTGGAGTCGAATATCATTCTTAGTGGCTCCAAAGGCCCGCCGAATTCCAATTTCTTGGGTCCGTTCTGAAATCGTCATGTACATCGTATTCATGACCCCAATTCCAGCAATCAAAAGCGAGATACTGGCCACAAAAATAATGAAATAAGTAATGTAGTCGATCATTTTACCAACGGATTTCATCGCTGCCCCTTTATCAACAACGGCAAACTTAGCTTGTGCTTTAGTAGCTGATTTGGTTTGCAACGTTTTGGCAGCGGCTTTTAAAGTCGCCTTTTGATTAAAGCCTTTGCGAACATACAAATTAATGAGGTCTTCATTCGGATTATTCCCAAAATCACGGACATACGTTCTTTGGGGAATCAAAACGTCTGAATCCTTTCCGTCAAAGATTCCAGCAACTTCAAATCCTTTTTGATTAATAAAGACGACCTTGCGTCCGTGACTATACTTTTTCAGTTTTTGATTCAATTTATCAGAAATCAAGACTTGATTAAGCCCTATTTCAAACGCATCTTTTGAAATTGGATGACCACTCAATAATTCAAATTTATGGTTATTATTTTTAATGGTGGCGTTCTGTTCAGAAATTTTGTCCCCAATCTGGACCTTCACAGGTGTCGGAAAGCTCTCGTTAACCATCTTAACCCGTTGAATTCCCGGAACTGTTTTAACTAATTGCACATCCGCCTTGGAAAAAGATGGTTGTTGATCAGAATTAACGTCTTTAGCTTGAATTGAAATTTGCCCATCAGCATTTCCCGCCGAGCCAAAACTATTCGCCTTTTGTTTTAATCCATTTCCGACTGACATAATCGTAATCACCGCCGCAATTCCAATGATAATCCCAAACATAGTCAGTAAATTACGTGCTTTATTACTCAAAATTGATTTAAAGGAAGTCAGTAAAATGGCTTTTAATTTTTTAAGCTTCATGTAACACCCCGTCATTCACTTTAAAAAGTCGATTCCCAAAATTAGCAAACGTGTCATCGTGGGTAACCATAATAATCGTCACTTTATTAGTCTTGTTTAATTTTTCAAATAATTCCATTACTTCGCGAGTATTTTGGGAATCAAGGGCTCCCGTTGGTTCATCAGCAATGATAATCGAGGGATGGTTGATTAAAGCTCGGGCAATCGCCACTCGTTGCTGTTGCCCACCCGATAATTCCGTTGGATAACTATCTTTTTTATCTAAAATCCCTAAACTATCTAACAACTGATTTAAGTCTTCTTCTAGATTCGGATCAGCTGCTTTAGTCGAATAAATTAAGGGAATTTCTACGTTTTCTTTAACCGTCAAATTTTTCATTAGTTTGAAATTTTGAAAAATGAAGCCAATGTTGCGATTTCTTAGTTCTGAAATGACATTGTCACTTTGCTTTTGATAACTTTTTCCGTTAAATTCATAAAGCCCTTCATATTTTTGATCTAAAAATCCCAAAATGTTAATCAAAGTACTTTTACCTGAACCTGAATGACCCATAATCACGGCAAAGTCTTCGCGGTTAATCTTTAACGAAACGTTTTTTAAGATTTGTACTTTTTGCTTACCTGCCAAATAATATTTAGAAACATCTTCTAATTTAATTAGATTATCTTTCATGTTTAGGTAGCTCCTTGTAGTTCAGTAAAAGCTTGTCGCCGACTTTAACGCTCGAATCTGGTTTTAAGACCCAGTCGTTATTTTGTTTTTCAACGGCATCCTTCACTTGATGGCATTTACCACGGTTTACTAAATAAACGGAACCATGATTTACCGCTTTCGCTGGAATCAAGATTTGTTTAACTGGTAATTTTATTTCAATCGTATTTCCGTAGTTTAAATGTTGATGAGCTCTTAACAACATTACATAGTTGCTAGAGCCGGTTTCTGGTAAAACTGAAATGTAATCAACTTGGCCTTTGGTATTTTTGCCGGTTGCTTCTTCTAATAATTTAGCATCACTATTACGGCTAATCGTTGGTAAATCATACTGGCTAATGCCTGTTTTAATGACTTGAGAGCTAGAAACTAACGAAACACTTTCCTTATCGGTCGGATCAATTTGCAAATAACCATCAAACGGTGCTAAATATTCGTGAGCGTAAAGTTTCTTAGCTAGACTATCGATTTGTTGATTAATTTGATTAATTTTAATTTGATTATCAACCGAATTGTCACCATTTAACTCTTTGCGTTGGTTAACTAGTTGTTGAATTTTCAAACTCGAATTTTGGTCAACGTGTTTGTATGTATACATCGCAACGCATTCACCCTTTCGGACAAAGCTGTTGTTAGCGAGACTATCATAAACCAAACTAGTTCCTACTGGTAATTTTTTGGCGATTTCGACTTTTTTCGTCGGAGTTACTTTTCCCGTCAAAATCAAATCCGGTGATTTTTTGATGGTATAGGTTTGGTAAGCTACCTTGGTACTTTTATTATTAATCGCAACCATGACCCCGGCAAACGCCACAATTGAAATGATTAACAATTCTATGAGATGAATTCTTTTATGCATGCGAGCTCCTTTTAGTTAGACAAATTTTAAGTTTAGAAATAAACCAACTGATTATTTAATAAATATATAAGATTTTTAATAATCTGTATAGCTAATCTTTATAGACAAAGGTCTAATTCGCATGTAACTTTTGGGTTACATTGTTGATATGAATGGGTTTAAGCCCCTAACAAAAAATCGTCCTGATAAATAAATTATCAGAGCGATTTTTCAATTATTTAGGATAAACGACGTGAAACTTTTCTAAAACAACCTGAGCAGTGGCTTTGTCAAAAATTGTTCCTTCACTTTTACATTCTTCGGTAAAGAAAGCATCATGAACTTTTCGCCAATAGGTTAAAGTTCGGTCCCCTTCTCCTTCTGCAAATGCGTGTTGCTCATCAACATCTAAGTAATTAACCACTAACACTTGATCATTTTGAATGATACAAACTGGCTGGTCTTTGCTATCTAAAACAATGTCGTAGGCTTTTTCACCCGGCAACTCATCTTCTTTGGGAACGTATTGACTAGTCGTCGCCGTCTTTTGTCCGGTTAAAACTAACTGGACTAACTGATCAGCTTCCACGCCAAATTGAAAGCTACTTTGTAATTGAGCAGCTGCCGGAATTGCATGATCAGCTTGCGCTTGTTGAAAAAATTGATTAGGTGTCATCATCGTACCTCTATTTTTGATTCAAATTAGAATGTTTAACTCCGTACGCAAAGTAAATTACTAGACCAATCGCAAACCAAAGCAAGGCGAAAATCAAAGTTTCGGCGTGTAATTGTGACATTAGTCCAACTGAGAAGAGCGCCGCAATAATTGGCAGAACTGGGTAGCCAGGCATCTTGAAACCTTGATGATTTAAGTCTTTTCGTTTTCGTAATGGGATGATTCCGATTGAAACAACAGTAAATGCCAGTAACGTTCCTACACTAACCAAATCAACTAGTTTGTCTAACGGAATTAATCCAGCAAACACTGCGATAATGATGGTTGCAACTAATAAAGCTCGTCCAGGAACCCCATTTTTGTTGATTTTACCCATTTTACCAGGTAACAAGCCGTCACGACCAATGGCGTAAATCAACCGTGATGAAGCATAAATCATCGTGTACATCATCGTGTACATTCCAATTAAAGCTCCGACTGAAATGATTACTGCTACAAAGTTTTGCCCAACTCGTTGTAGAGCAAAGGAAACTGGATCAGCTACGTTTAGTTGTTTGTAATTAACCATTCCCGTTAGCACAAAGGAAACTAAGGCATAAAGAATTGCGGCGATTAACAACGTTCCTAAAATCCCCAGTGGCAAATTTCGTTTCGGATTTTTAACTTCCGCAGCAGAGCCTGATAAAGCATCAAAACCTAAGAAGGCAAAGAAAACCATAGCGGCACCAGTTAAAATACCTCTAAAACCAAAAGCACCATGTACTCGAGCAGGAATAAAGGGATGATAGTTAGAACTCTTAATGAAGAAAAAGCCCACTACGATAAAGATTAAAATAATCGCAACTTTCATTAATACCAATAAGTTTTCGTACTTTTTAGAAGTCTTCATGCCATTTCGGAGTGAAAAGGCAATCAAAAGAATGACTAACACTGCGATTATGTTACCGTAAGTGCCGTGAGCTGGATCAAAAGCTCCCGTAAAAGCGGCTGGCAATTTAATAATTGGTGCAATTAAACTCGTGAAGTAAGCTGACCAACCAGTAGCAACCGCCGCAACCGCTAAGAAGTATTCCAAAATCAACGCCCAACCAAGCACCCAACCAACGACTTCTCCGAAAATCACGTTTCCGTAAGAATAAGCTGAGCCAGCAATTGGCAAAGTGGATGAAACCTCACCATAAGCCATTGCCACTAAAGCACAAACAATTGCAGCCAAGAAGAAACTAATTACGACGGCTGGTCCAGTCGTCGTTGCAGCAACGGTTCCGGGTAGAATGAAAATTCCTGTTCCGATGACCGCTCCAATTCCTAATCCCAATAGATCCTTCACGGTTAGAGTCCGCTGCAGATCTTTATCATTATCTAAGTAAGCATTTAAGCTTTCCTTTTTGAAAATTCGCTTCAACAAATTCATTTTTCTCCTCCAAATTATAAACAAAAAACACATCAATGACATTAAGCCCGATGTGTTTTAAAAGTTTATTTGAAATCTCAAATCACTCTTAACTCGCTATCGGAATTAATGTGCCGACAGCTCGCAAAAATGATTGCGTCTAGTCAGCTAATCGCCAAAAGAACGCAAAATAATAAATGTTTGTTTTTGAGTTAAGTTTTATCATTTTTTGAGATTTCCTTTCGTGTTTTTTATTAGTGTACTTGAATGTTGAACGAGTGTCAAACTGAATTTTATAAATTATTTGCCCATTTATCAAAGTCTTCAATTGTGTCACCAATATACTCAGTATTGTCATTTTCAACTTCTTGACGTGCTTGTTCATTTTCTAACTCATTCATTGATGTATGCCCCTTGATTAATAAAAATATTACGATTAATATTTAAGAAAAACGAATATATTATTGTAGTATGGTTAATTTATGTTTGATTTTTTTGATTTATGTTTGATTTTGTTTATAAACCTTGATTTATAGGCATTCTATATGTTTGATTTATGTTTGATTTTTATGATGATAATTTTATGTTAATGAAAAATGATTTAAAAATGGAAGATATAAATATTGAATACAAATAAGTATCTAAAAATAACCCTCCAATAAAATGATAATAAACAGAATGGCAAAAGATGTTCAAGATTCTTTAAAAATTAATGATTAGTATTTAAAAGACCTCTAAATTAAGCCTAAATATTTAGAGGTCTTTTTTTTCATTCTTCACTAATTTCGATTGCTTTTTATATTTATTGTTTAGCAAAATTAGAACCCAAATATTAGAAAATATCGCAGCACAAACCAAATAAATAATAATCGGCTTCATCGCATTAAGTTCATACCCCACTATCTCAATCATTAGTAAAATTACACTAGTAATTTGTACGTAATTGATAAATAGTTTTGTTTCTTTCAATTCACGTACCCTTTCAAGATTTTTAACCATCGTGCTATCTTCCATAAAAATCTCATCTAAGGAAAGGTCTAAAACTCCGGCTACCTGGACTAGTCTATCTAAATCCGGAATGGTTTTACCGGTTTCCCAGTTCGAAATGGTTTTACTAGAAATTAGTAATTTTTCTGCCAAATCACTTTGTGTCATATTTAATTCTGTTCGTTTAGCTTTAATTATTTTCGCAAAATCCATCAGTATCTCCTAAATAAAAATATTATACTAATACCTTATGTTGAGATACTGAATATAGCAATAGAAAGTGGTTTCTAATCATAAGATTACGGTGATTCAAAGGGATATTTTGGCAAAATAAAAAAGTTCACTTATTAAGCAAACTTCCGAATATCAATTGAACTTTGCATATTAAAAAAATATGTGTCAGTAGCATTAAAATATTTTCCTAATCTAATTGATGTATCTAAGGTTACTTTTCTGCGGTTATGAAGAATATCTTGGATTCTTGAAACAGGAACATCAATATCTCTAGCAAGTTTTGCTGCTGTGAGTTGATAAGGAATCATGAATTCTTCTTTTAAAACGTCACCCATTGTTACTTGTACTGCGTTGTTCATATTTAAGCCCTCAATATTTGTTGGATTAAAAATTGTCTTTATTAGTTACATTTTATCATATTAAATTATTTAAAAGAATGTCAAAAAGGACCACCGCCTAAAATTTGCGGTGGTCCTTTTCCTTATAATCCAAAACAAAAAGCGGCTGAACTCTTTACGAATTCAGTCGCTTAATGTCGCTAATTCTTAACTATGAATCAGGAGGTAAATAATCTAATTATTTATCTTCTTTTTTCTTTCTTTTGCCGAGACCCAAGATAACCATCATAGCAAGAATTGCTGAACCAATTGAAGTCATCAAACCGTTTGAGTTATCTTGTCCAGTTTGTGGCAATTCAGTCTCTGGTTCCTTACCAGACTGACTAGCACTTACTGAAGTCAATGTCACACTAGTTGAAGTACTCAATGATTCACTTTGAGTTTCTGAAGCACTGTTTGAAACAGATGCAGATTTCAAAGTTGTATTTGATGATGAGGCACTAGCAGATGCACTACTTGAAGTTGATGCACTCGCACTAACTGAAGCAGATACACTTGTACTCGTTGAAGTACTTGCTGATGCACTTGTTGATACAGAAGCACTTACACTTGCTGAACCGTCCTTGCTTAGTGATGCATAGTCACTCGCACTAGATGATCCAGATACACTTGCACTCGTTGATGTGCTAGTTGAAGTACTTGTTGATACAGAAGCACTTACACTGGCTGAACCATCTTTGCTTAGTGATGCAGAATCACTCGCACTAGCTGATCCAGATACACTTGCACTTGTTGATGTGCTAGTTGAAGTACTTGTTGATACAGAAGCACTTACACTGGCTGAACCATCTTTGCTTAGTGATGCAGAATCACTCGCACTAGCTGATCCAGATACGCTCGCACTTGTTGAAGTACTTCCTGAAACTGAAGCACTCGTACTCAATGAGATACTTGTTGATCTAGAAGCTGATGTGCTTGAACTATCACTAGTTGAGGCACTTGCGCTTGAGCTATCTGAAGTACTAGCTGAATCAGAATCACTGGTACTTGTTGAAGCAGAAGTACTTACTGATGAAGCACTTGTACTTGCTGAAGCACTAGTTGATGATGACTTGCTGGTACTTGTTGAAGCTGATTCACTGGCACTCGTTGAAGTACTTTCACTTGCTGCTTTACTGATTGAAGCACTTTCTGATTCAGTATTTGAAGTAGATCCATGATCTGATGCTGACTTACTACTTGAAGCACTATCAGATGATGATGCAGAAGTACTTGCTGAATCTGATGCACTCTTTTCAGTTGATGCACTGTCACTCGAACTAGTTGAAGCACTGTCAGAACTTGAGGCACTTACTGAATCACTAGCTGAACCAGTGTTACTGTTTTCTGATGCTGAAGTACTTGCTGATTCGGAAGAACTCTTTTCAGCTGATGCACTAGCACTAGCGCTCGTTGATGCTGACTTAGAAGTACTATCTGAATCAGTACCTGAACCACTAATTGAAGCTGATTCGGAAGCACTGTGGTTAGCTGAAGTACTTTCACTTGAACTAGTTGAAGCACTGTCACTAGCATTTGATGCACTAGTTGAACTTGATGCACTGGCTGAATCGCTGATTGAAGTACTTGTTGAAGCACTATCAGATTCTGCTGAAGTTGAAGCACTCTTAGAAGAACTGTCACTGGCAACTGAAGCACTAATTGATCTAGCAGTTGAAGCACTGGAACTATCAGATGATGAAGCACTTGCGCTTGAGCTATCAGAAGCACTAGTTGAAGCACTATCACTAGTACTATTTGATGCTGAAGTACTTACTGATGAAGCACTTGAACTTCCTGAAGCACTGGCACTTGCTGAGTCACTCGCACTTGCTGAAGCAGATTCACTGGCACTCGTTGAAGTACTTTCACTTGCTGCTTTACTGATTGAAGCACTTTCTGATTCAGTCGTTGAAGCTGAACTGTGATCTGAAGTTGACTTACTGCTTGAAGCACTATCAGAACTTGAAGCAGAAGTACTTGCTGAATCTGAAGCGCTCTTTTCAGTTGAAGCGCTGGCACTTGAACTAGTTGAAGCACTGTCAGAACTTGATCCACTTACTGAATCACTAGCTGAATCAGTGTTGCTCTTTTCTGATGCTGAAGTACTTGCTGATTCGGAAGCACTCTTTTCAGCAGAAGCACTTGCGCTGGCACTAGTTGAAGCTGATGTACTTGCGCTCTTAGAGTCAGTTCCTGAACCGCTGATTGAAGCTGATTCGGAAGCACTGTGGTTAGCTGAAGTACTTTCACTTGAACTAGTTGAAGCACTGTCACTAGCCTTTGATGCAGAAGCTGAATCTGAGGCACTACTTGAAGCACTGTCTGAAGTACTTGTTGAAGCACTATTAGATTCTGCTGAAGTTGATGCGCTAGTTGAAGAACTATCACTAGCAACCGAATCACTAATTGATCTAGCTTTTGAAGCACTTGCGCTATCAGATGACGAAGCACTTGCACTTGAACTATCTGAAGCACTGGTTGAAGCTGAATCGCTGGTACTTGTTGAAGCAGAAGTACTTACTGATGAAGCACTTGAACTTCCTGAAGCACTGGCACTTGCAGAGTCACTAGCACTTGCTGAAGCAGATTCACTAGCGCTCTTAGAAACTGAAGCACTAATGGAAATACTTGTTGAAGCACTTGCCGATTCAGTAGTTGAAGCAGAACTGTGATCTGAAGTTGACTTGCTGCTTGAAGCACTATCAGATGATGATGCAGAAGTACTTGCTGAATCTGAAGCGCTCTTTTCAGTTGAGGCACTTGTACTCGAACTAGTTGAAGCACTGTCAGAACTTGAGGCACTAGCTGAGTTGCTTGCTGAACCAGTGTTACTGTTTTCTGATGCTGAAGTACTTGCTGATTCGGAAGAACTCTTTTCAGCAGAAGCACTTGCGCTAGCACTTGTTGAAGCTGATGTACTTGCGCTCTTAGAGTCAGTTCCTGAACCGCTGATTGAAGCTGATTCGGAAGCACTGTGGTTAGCCGAAGTACTTTCACTTGAACTAGTTGAAGCACTGTCACTAGCGTTTGATGCACTAGTTGAACTTGATGCACTGGCTGAATCGCTGATTGAAGTACTTGTTGAAGCACTATCAGATTCTGCTGAAGTTGATGCGCTAGTTGAAGAACTGTCACTGGCAACAGAATCACTAATTGATCTAGCAGTTGAAGCACTGGCACTATCAGATGATGAAGCACTTGCGCTTGAACTATCAGAAGCACTAGTTGAAGCACTATCGCTAGTACTATTTGATGCTGAAGTACTTACTGATGAAGCACTAGCAGAACCTGAAGCACTACTTGATGCTGAGTCACTGGCACTATCAGATGATGAAGCACTGGCACTCTTAGAAACGGAAGCACTGATGGAAATACTTGTTGATGCACTTGCTGATTCAGTAGTTGAAGCAGAGCTGTGATCTGAGGTTGACTTACTGCTTGAAGCACTATCAGAACTTGAAGCAGAAGTACTTGCTGATTCTGAGGCACTCTTTTCAGTTGAAGTACTTGTACTTATACTCGTTGAAGCACTGTCAGAACTTGAGGCACTGGCTGAATTGCTTGCTGAACCAGTGTTACTGTTTTCTGATGCTGAAGTACTTGCTGATTCTGAAGCACTCTTTTCAGCTGATGCACTTGAACTAGCACTAGTTGAAGCAGATGTACTTGCACTCTTAGAGTCAGTTCCTGAACCGCTGATTGAAGCTGATTCGCTTTGGCTCTTAGCAGTTGAAGTACTGTCTGAGCCGCTTGCTGATGCACTTGTACTATCACTAGCAGCACTTTCTGATGTTGATGCGCTACTTGAAGCACTGTCTGAAGTACTTGTTGAAGCACTATCAGATTCTGCTGATGTAGAAGCGCTAGTTGAAGTACTATCACTGGCAACTGAAGCACTAATTGATCTAGCAGTTGAAGCACTGGAACTATCAGATGATGAAGCACTTGCGCTTGAGCTATCAGAAGCACTAGTTGAAGCACTATCACTAGTACTATTTGATGCTGAAGTACTTACTGATGAAGCACTTGAACTTCCTGAAGCACTGGCACTTGCTGAGTCACTCGCACTTGCTGAAGCAGATTCACTGGCACTCGTTGAAGTACTTTCACTTGCTGCTTTACTGGTTGAAGCACTTGCTGATTCAGTCGTTGAAGCAGAGCTGTGGTCTGAGGTTGACTTGCTGCTTGAAGCACTATCAGAACTTGAGGCTGAAGTACTTGCTGAATCTGAGGCACTCTTTTCAGTTGAAGTACTTGTACTTACACTCGTTGAAGCACTGTCAGAACTTGAGGCACTGGCTGAATTGCTTGCTGAACCAGTGTTACTGTTTTCTGATGCTGAAGTACTTGCTGATTCGGAAGAACTCTTTTCAGCAGAAGCACTTGAGCTAGCACTAGTTGAAGCTGAAGTACTTGCGCTCTTAGAGTCAGTTCCTGAACCACTGATTGAAGCTGATTCACTTTGGCTCTTAGCAGTTGAAGTACTTTCACTTGAACTGGTTGAAGCACTATCACTAGCTTTTGATGCAGAAGCTGAATCTGATTCACTACTTGAAGCACTAGCTGAAGTACTTTCTGAGGCACTATCTGATTCTGCTGAAGTTGATGCGCTAGTTGAGGAACTATCACTGGCAACTGAAGCACTAATTGATCTAGCAGTTGAAGCACTTGCGCTATCAGATGATGAAGCACTTGCGCTTGAACTATCAGAAGCACTAGTTGAAGCTGAATCACTAGTACTAGTTGATGCTGAAGTACTTACTGATGAAGAACTGGCAGAACCTGAAGCACTGGCACTGGCTGAGTCATTTGCACTTGCTGAAGCAGATTCACTAGCACTCTTAGAAACTGAAGCACTAATTGAAATGCTGGTTGAAGCACTAGCTGACTCAGTTGTTGAAGCAGAACTGTGATCTGAAGTTGACTTACTACTTGAAGCACTATCAGAACTTGAAGCAGAAGTACTTGCTGAATCTGATGCACTCTTTTCAGTTGATGCACTGTCACTCGAACTAGTTGAAGCACTGGCAGAACTTGAGGCACTTACTGAATCACTAGCTGAATCAGTGTTGCTCTTTTCTGATGCTGAAGTACTTGCTGAGTCTGAAGCACTCTTCTCAGCTGATGCACTTGAGCTAGCACTTGTTGAAGCTGATGTACTTGCACTCTTAGAGTCAGTTCCTGAACCACTGATTGAAGCTGATTCACTTTGACTCTTAGCTGTTGAAGTACTGTCACTTGAACTGGTTGATGCACTGTCACTAGCTTTCGATGCAGAAGATGAATCTGAATCACTTGTTGATTCACTAGCTGAAGTACTTGCTGATGCACTTCCTGAGTCAGATGCTGTTGATTCGCTGGTACTGTTGCTATCAGTTGAAACTGATGCACTTATTGATCTAGCTTTTGAAGCACTTGCACTATCACTAGTTGATGCACTCGCACTTGAACTAGTTGAAGTACTTGTTGAAGCTGAGTTCTTATCACTAGTTGATGTTGATTCGCTAGCTGATTTAGCACTTTCACTAGCCGTTGAGTCAC
This sequence comes from Fructilactobacillus frigidiflavus, assembly GCF_044054575.1. Taxonomy (GTDB): domain Bacteria; phylum Bacillota; class Bacilli; order Lactobacillales; family Lactobacillaceae; genus Fructilactobacillus; species Fructilactobacillus frigidiflavus. The sequence goes on along the minus strand of NZ_CP168716.1, from coordinate 516,690 downwards.
TAGTTGACTTAGTACTTGCACTTTCTGAAGCACTCTTACTCAAGCTTGCTGAAGTACTTGCACTAATTGAACCACTCTTTGAAGCACTAGTTGATGTACTTTCACTATCAGAATTTGATTCAGACCGTGGATCTGAAGTTGATTTACTGCTTGAAGCACTATCTGATTCTGAAGTTGATGTACTTGCTGAGTCTGAAGCACTCTTTTCAGTTGAAGTACTTTCGCTAGTACTCTTAGAATCTGAATCGCTTGTTGATTCACTAGCCGAAGTACTTGCTGAGCCAGTGTTACTGTTTTCTGATGCTGAAGTACTTACTGATTCTGAAGCACTCTTTTCAGCTGATGCACTAGTACTTTCGCTAGTTGAGGCTGATTTAGAAGCACTATCTGAATCAGTTCCTGAACCACTCTTTGAAGCACTCGCACTTTGGCTATTAACATCTGAAGTACTGATTGATGTACTAGTTGAAGCACTGGTACTATCACTAGCGGCACTTTCGGATGTTGATACACTGCCTTTAGCACTGTCTGAAGTACTGGTTGAAGCACTTTCTGACTTAGATGCTGTTGATTCGCTTGTACTGTTACTATCAGTTGAAACTGATGCACTTATTGATCTAGCTTTTGAAGCACTTACACTATCACTAGTTGATGCACTGGCACTTGAGTTAGCTGAAGCACTGGTTGAGGCTGAGTTACTATCACTAGTTGATGTTGATTCACTAGCTGACTTAGCACTTTCACTAGCAGTTGATTCACTAGTTGACTTAGTACTTGTACTTTCTGAAGCACTCTTGCTCAAACTTGCTGAGGTACTTTCACTAATTGAAGTACTCTTTGAAGCACTAGCTGAAGCTGTTTCACTAGCTGGGTTTGATGCACTAGTTGAAGCTGATTTTACCTTACTTTCTGAAGCACTGGCTGAGCCAGACTCTGAGTCACTAGCTGAAGTTGAAGCACTCTTTTCTGTTGAAGTACTTTCACTAGTACTCTTAGAATCTGAATCGCTTGTTGATTCACTAGCTGAAGTACTTGCTGAATCAGTGTTGCTCTTTTCTGATGCTGAAGTACTTACTGATTCTGAAGCACTCTTTTCAGCTGATGCACTTGTACTTGCACTTGTTGATGCTGACTTAGAGGTACTTGTTGAATCAGTTCCTGAACCATTCTTTGAAGCACTGGCACTTTGACTATTAACATCTGAAGTGCTGGTTGATGTGCTCTTCGAAGCACTTGTACTATCACTAGCAGCACTAGTTGAGTTTGAAGCACTCTTGCTTATACTAGTTGACTCACTGGTACTTGCACTAGCTGAATCTGATCCAGTTGACTTGCTAGTTGATGTGCTTTCTTTTGAAATTGAAGTACTTTCTGAAATTACTTTTGAAGCACTTGCACTATCACTAGTTGAAGCACTGGCACTTGCGCTAGTTGAGGCACTAGTTGAGTTTGAATCTGAAGTACTAGTTGATTCACTCTTACTTGCAGCTGAAGCACTATCACTAGCTTTTGATTCGCTATTTGAGCGTGAGTCTACTGAAGTTGAAGCTGATTCGCTAGCAGTCTTAGATGCATTTTCACTATTTTCTTTACTAGTTGAAGCACTGGCTGAGGCTGTTTCACTAGCTGGATTTGATTCACTAGTTGAAACTGACTCTGCCTTACTCTTAGATGCACTAGTTGAACTAGAATCTGAATCACTTGCTGAAGTTGAAGCGCTCTTTTCAGTTGATTCACTCTTACTTGCACTAGCTGAATCTGAAGTACTAGTTGAGGTACTTGCTGAGGTACTTGCTGAAGCTTCGCTTCCGCTAATACTTACAGATATACTTGCTGAATCACTCTTGCTATCGCGTGATGATTCACTGGTACTTGCACTAGTTGATGCTGAATCTGAGGTACTTGCTGAGTTAGTTCCTGAACCTTGTTCAGATGCTGACTTGCTTTCGCTATCAACTTTTGAAGTACTTGCTGAATCACTGATACTTGAACTAGTTGAGTCTGATTCATTTGAAGTGCTAGTTGAAGCACTCTTACTTACACTAGCTGACTCACTGGTACTTACACTAGCTGAATCTGATCCAGTTGACTTGCTAGTTGATGTGCTTTCTTTTGAAATTGAAGTACTTTCTGAAATTACTTTTGAAGCACTTGCACTATCACTAGTTGAGGCACTGGCACTTGCGCTAGTTGAGGCACTAGTTGAATTTGAATCTGAGGTACTAGTTGATGCACTCTTACTTGCAGCTGAAGCACTATCACTAGCTTTTGAGTCGCTAGTTGAACGTGAGTCTGCTGAAGTTGAAGCTGATGCACTAGCAGTCTTAGATGCATTTTCACTATTTTCTTTACTAGTTGAAGCACTGGCTGAGGCTGTTTCACTAGCTGGATTTGATTCACTAGTTGAAACTGATTCTGCCTTACTCTTAGATGCACTTGCTGAACTAGAATCTGAATCACTAGCTGAAGTTGAAGCACTCTTTTCAGTTGAAGCACTCTTACTTACACTATCTGAATCTGAAGTGCTAGTTGATGTACTTGCTGAGGTACTTGCTGAAGCTTCGCTTCCGCTGATACTTACAGATTTACTTGTTGAATCACTCTTGCTATCGCGTGATGATTCACTGGTACTTGCACTAGTTGATGCTGAATCTGAGGTACTTGCTGAGTTAGTTCCTGAACCTTGTTCAGATGCTGACTTGCTTTCGCTATCAACTTTTGAAGTACTTGCTGAATCACTGATACTTGCACTAGTTGAGTCTGATTCATTTGAAGTGCTAGTTGAAGCACTCTTACTTACACTAGTTGATTCACTGGTACTTGCGCTAGCTGAATCTGATCCAGTTGACTTGCTAGTTGATGTGCTTTCTTTTGAAATTGAAGTACTTTCTGAAATTACTTTTGAAGCACTTGCGCTATCACTAGTTGAAGCACTGGCACTTGCGCTAGTTGAGGCACTAGTTGAGTTTGAATCTGAAGTACTAGTTGATTCACTCTTACTTGCAGCTGAAGCACTATCACTAGCTTTTGATTCGCTATTTGAGCGTGAGTCTACTGAAGTTGAAGCTGATGCGCTAGCAGTCTTAGATGCCTTTTCACTAATTGAAGTACTAGTTGATGCACTTGCTGATGCAGTAGTAGATTCACTATTGGTTCCAGAAGTACTATCAGATTCTGAGGTACTCTTTGAAGCACTTGATGAATCTGATGTTGAATCATGTGATGATTCTGAAGCACTATCGAAAGTAGACTTGCTATTACTAATACTCTTTGAATCTGAAGTACTAGTTGCTTTACTTGCTGAGGTACTTGCTGAATCTTCACTTTCGCTGGTACTTACAGATGTACTTGCTAAAGCACTCTTGCTATCGCGTGATGATTCACTGGTACTTGCACTAGTTACAGCTGAGTCTGAGGTACTTGCTGAGTTAGTTCCTGAACCTTGTTCAGATGCTGACTTGCTTTCGCTATCAACTTTTGAAGTACTTGCTGAGTCACTGATACTTGCACTAATTGATGCTGAGTCAGTTGATTTGCTAGTTGAAATACTCTTGCTTACACTAGTTGATTCACTGGTGCTTGCACTAGCTGAATCTGATCCAGTTGACTTGCTAGTTGAAGTGCTATCACTAGCAATTGAGTCACTCAATGACTTGAATGATGAAGTACTAGTTGAAATACTTTCACTAACATTATCAGAAACGCTTGTACTTTCACTCTTAGCGTGGGAAGCACTCAAAGAAGAACTAGTTGAAGCACTTTTAGAAGCTTTACGACTGCCAGCATCACTAAGTGAACTTGATGTTGAAATTGAATCAGTATTCTTTGAATCAACTATAGAAATTGAAGCAGAAATACTTGAATCACTAGTTAAACTACTTGATGTTGAAGTTGAAGCACTACCTGAAGCAGTTGAACGTGATCCAGAAAGACTATTTCTTGATTCAATACTATGGCTAGCAGACTCTGAGTCACTATCACGTTTTGAATCACTGCCACTAAAGCTCTTAGATGCTGATTCACTTATAGACTTAACCGCTGAGTCACTATCACTAGTACTCTTACTGATTGAGTCAGAATATGATCCACTTGCTGTATCGGAAGCATTACTAGTTGCTTGGCTCTTTGAAGCGCTGGTACTAGCAGAATCGGAAGTACTTTGTGAAGCTGAAGTACTGTCTGATTGGCTCTTTGAAGCACTGTAAGAATAAACACTATTACTGAAGAAGTTTGACCAAGAATCTGAAGTTGACTCTGCTGCTTTAGAATTACTTGCGGAATCAGAAGCCTGGCTCTTAATCGTAGAGTCCTTCTTAGCAGAAGTTGAAGTACTTTCTGATCCAGTCTTACTGATTGAAATACTTTCATTACTTAGTGAATCTCTAGTTGAAGCAGAAACACTTCCAGAAAGACTACTACTATTAGCAGCTGTTTTACTTGCAATATCTGAAGTACTTGCACTTTGTGAAGCTGAAGTACTGTGTGAATCACTAACTGAACCAAAGGATGAATCACTAACCGATTCTTTACTTGCAGAATCACTAACTACTTTTGAGATAGATTTAACAGTTGATAAGCTCTGACTACTACTGGTTGAGGCACTAATTGAAGCATTAGAGAATGAAGTTGATTCTGAGGTACTCTTATCAGCAGAAGTAGATTGACTATCTGAAGCTGAGTTAGAAAGAGAATCGTTAGATTTACTTACAGACTCAGAAATAGAGCTAAGAGTACTGTTACCTTCACTAATTGAAGTACTATCAGTTGAATTATCATTAGAAAGCGAAGCACTGTTACTGGATTCTCGTTTAGAGTCACTAGCATTAGTTGAGGTACTTAAAGATGTACTTGCACTAGCTGATTTAGAAAGACTATCAATATTACTCAATGATGCAGATACACTAGCAGAAATGCTTGTAACACCTGAAGTACTATGACTTACTGAATCAGAGTAGCTGGCATTAGAAACACTATCACTAGCATTGGACTTGCTAGTTGATGCTGACTTAGTACTTTCTGATGATGAAGTTGACTTACTAGCTACTGTACTGATACTAGTTGATTTACTAGTTGAGGCACTACGTGATGGCTGTAGAATCGATGTAGAAGTTGATTGTGAACTTGTTTTAGAAGCATTGGTACTTTTGGCTGCTGATCCATTTTGTGAAACAGATCCCATTTGACTCTTCTCATCCGAAGTAACACCACTATCTGTAGCTGTTGCTGAAGTATTGCTAGCAAGTGAAGTACTAGCCGACGTTGATCGACTATTTACTGCCGAATCACTTAATGAAGTACTTGTACTTGCACTGACTGAGGCATCAGAAGCTGACTTACTTGTACTAATCGAGTCATCCGAGCCTGAATTGCTTGCTGAGTTAAAGTCAGAAGTACTTGCTGAAATTGAATTGCTTTTTGAAGTTACTTCGCTGTCAGACTTACTTGCACTATCAGATTTATTAGTTGAAATACTTGCTAGCTTACTATCAATGTCATTCGTACTCTTGCTAGATAATGAAGTGCTTACTGAAGTACTAGCGCTTTTAGCAGCAGAATCACTATCACTTGAGCTAGTTGATGCTGACTGAGAAGCACTGTTAGTATCACTACCAGTTCCACTAATTGAAAGTGAGATGCTCTTACTCTTCATCGTTGAAGCACTTTCAGAGTCACTCTTTGAGGCACTAGCACTATTACTAGTTAAGGTAGTTGATTGAGAACGACTTGCTGAAGCACTACTTGAAGTACTTGTACTTGCTGAAGCACTTCTAGTATCAATCGATTTACTTTCACTCAATGATTTATAGCTATCAGATGATGAATTTGAGCGACTCTTAGATCCGCTATCACTAGCTGTAGTACTCTTAGCAGCACTATCTGAAATGGATTTTTGATATGACTCTGAGTTACTGTAAGTGGTTGAATAACTATTTGATGTACTAGTTGAATAACTGGTTGAGGTACTTGCTGAATCTGCAGCACTTTTTACCGTTGAACCACTTAAACTATAACTGGTTGAATCAGATTCACTAGTTGATTTAGATGCTGACTTACTTGCATCAGAGGCACTAGCAATTCCAGATACTGAAGTACTTAATGACTCACTACTAGTTTTAGATGCACTAGCACTTTCACTGTCACTGGTTGAAGCTGACTTATTAGCACTATCTGAATCAGTCGTTGAAGGAAGCTCTGAGAATGATTCACTGGTACTCTTCACAGCTGAAGTACTGGTTGAAGTAGTTGCTGAAGCAGTAGCAGATGAATTATTTGAATCAATAGAAACAGAAGTACTGGTTGAAACACTAGCTGAGGTACTTAGGGAAGCACTGTGTGACAATGATGCAGTTGACTCACTAGTTGAAGTACTAGTACTTGCAGCTGAATTACTTGAGGAAGCACTTGCAGCTGAAGTACTTTGTGAGGTACTTACTGATTGACTTTGTGAAGCAATGGTAGCTTTGTTTGCAGTATAAACAAAAATAACATCCCCGTTATTACCCCACTTAGTTAAAGTTCCTGATTCAGGAAGACTGGTAGGACCCAAGCCAACGTAATCATAACCTGCAATAGTTGGTGGTGTAGCTACATAAGGATCATTTCTAAATGCACCATCTGGATAGGTAGCTTGTTTGTCAACGGAAGCTGTAGAAATTTGGTTTCCATTCCCATCTTCACACTTAACGTTAACTGTCGCTGATTGGTAATAATTGAAGCTATTAATCTTGAATTGTTGTAAGTTATGATCTTGACCTGTAGAAGCACTCAAAGCAAAGGCTAAATCTGTATATGAAGTATCAAGAACCTTGCTCCATGTAAGACCCGCATAACTAATGGACATTGTTCTACTTTCAACATTATAACTAAGTTCAAAATCTAAAAATTGAGAATCAGCTGTTTCAACCTTATAAGGAGAGCTAGAACCAGCTGGATTATCACCACTAACGCCATAAGGAGGATTAGGATAAGTAGTGTTTAAGAATTGAGCGCTACCTGCATCAAGTGTTCCATTACCTTGAGCATTGGTAGTTAAGAATCCTCCATAGGGGAAGTTTTTACTATACTTTGGTATTGAAACCCCATCTGAATAGGTATAAGGGACACCAACACTGTTTGGATCAGTAGTTGGATCAGTAGGAGATCCATTGTTAAAGGTATCTAATTTAAACCCAAAGGCATTGGAAAGGCCAACAATCCCAGTACCGTAACCATTTAACCCAAGTTCTCCAACGTTACCAGGATGGAACGCAAATCCCATTCCATCGGCTCCCAAATGATTACCAATGTAAACTTGCCCCTTCAAGTCAAAACTTTGTTGGACATTAACCTTATTTTTCAAATAAGCATTACCAGCTTGACCAGATTTATCTTGAGTAAGCGTTAAAATCCAAGAATTACTTGCTTGATCATAAGTGTAAGTAGAATTACCACCAAGTTGGAAATAATCTAAGAAATTATCAGCATTAATGGTTGTTTCCCCATTTTCTGGGTTGAAATTAGGGTCAGCAGGCGTTTGTTGGTTTGGATCTGCTGCTGCAAAGTTAGTAAAAGCTCTTCTTAATTGATTTTGTGAATCATCACTAATTGATGTCGATTGTTGAGCTGAAAGACTTTGTTGTGTTTGAGTTGACATTGAAGCTTGTTGAGAAGCTTGTAACTCAGTATCGGTTAATTGACTGTTGCTTTGACTAGTGGAGTTATTACTGTCACTGGTTGAAGTGTTACTGTCTGAATTACTTTGTGGATTAGTTTGACTATCAGATAAACTAGTTACGGCAGCAAAACGGGTTGCTTGGCGAAGCTGCTTAGCAGTTGGCTTAGCATCATTGTTAGTGTTGCTTTGTGATTGACTAGCTTGTTTATCATCAGTTTTGGTAGAGGTACTGTCTTTTACAGGATTATCTTTTTGTGAAGCAGAAGTTGATTTGTGAGCTTCTTTTTCACTAAGACTTTGTGAGGTTGAGAGTGAAGTACTTTCCGATTGTGAAGTGGAAGTACTCTTAGAGGCGGAACCAGTATCTTCAGAGTTGGAATGTGAATCGGTACTGGTGGATTTGTTGCTATCAGATTGAGAACTCATTGATTCAGAGGTGGCAGGAATTGTAGCCTGTTGTTGGTTCACCAATAAGTCATCTTGTGTATCAACCTGTTTGGAAATTTGTTGAGTCGCATCGGCTAAGGTGGTAGGAGCCCCTAGGAATAAGGTTGCAACAATTCCAGTTACAGTCCCTGTTCCAGCCACAAGCCATTGCTTCCCAGCTTTATACATTCTGAAACGCATTTTTTTATTGTTTTCAAAAAGCGTTTCCCGTCGTTTTTCATTAAATCTACTCATGGAGTAACTCCTTTACTATAATCCATTAGTGTTCTTCAATAATCAGGTTTGTACATTATATAATAAAAACCTTTTGTAAGTACATTAAATTAATATTAATTTCCCTTAACAATTAAACACTAATTACGTCAATTACTCGTTAATCAATTCTAACTTATTGAGTGGGACATTTTTGATTTGCAAAATGTCATAGTCAGCTTGAGTAACCTTAACCGTTTGGATCGTTGAAACCCGGTCATAGAGAATATCTAACAGATTACCGCGCACATTCCCTTCATCATCTAAAGGACTTTCACTTAACCGAAGAATATTGTGTGACTTAGTGCCACGCAAAGCGGTTAATTCAACTCCCATGTAATAGATGGTAACCTTATCGTGTTCGGTAACTTTTTGTTTAACCTGATCGTTATAAAATTCGTTCAGATTATCGTAATGCGTGAGAACCTCCCGTGTTTTTGGATCCTCAATGGTAATGTAATTAATCACCCCCTCATAGAGATAGTAGCGAACAACGGGACGCTGGTGTTGATCATAAAAGACCATTTCCAACATTTCGTTTTCGGCATAGAAAAGATTACTAAAAATAGTTCCATCAAACGCATATTCTTCAATGTAATCCAAACTACCGTCTTCATTAGTGTAACGAATGTCTTGAACTGCACGTCGCGTATTAGGGTACAAGAACTCTTTTCCAATTTCTTCGCCACGATCAAGAATTGAAATACTGCCATCTCGGTTTACAAAAACTTTCGCCCAAGCTGGCACGGGAACATCGTTAAAGAAACGATAGCTCCCTAAGTGGTACTTGCGATGCGTCAAATGGTCTAACAAGTTATAACCATTGACGTGTGCTTCGCCAAAATATTTTCCAATCTTCGGAGCCGAAACCAACGAAATCACGTTTGGCGTACGGCCACCTTTGAACTCAGCTTTAATTTTTTGCCACTGTTCATCAGAATTGACATTATTTACTAGTACGTAATCCATTGATTAGCTCCTTCCATTGTTTAGCGACAATGTGATTTTGGAAATCAGCTACTGACTTGCTCGTAGCTGCTTGAATTTTGTCGTAGTTACCGTTCAATAATTTTTTCATTGCGGCTTCAATTTGTTCTACGTTGTATTTATCATCACCACGGTGTAAGTCAGCCAGATAACCGTTCACTCCGTCATGGACTAATTCTTGAGCCCCAAACCGGGCATCAAAAGTAATCACTGGTAAGCCGGCATTCAAGGCTTCGATGTAAGTTAAACCAAAACCTTCAGAGAATGAAGTTGAGACAAAGGCATCATACTTAGGATAAACGTGTTCCAAGTCGTGTGAGAGTCCCTTCATCTGAATGTAATCTTCAGCGTGCACTTCTTTGATGGTGTCTTCTAATTTCTTTTGTTCTTCTCCTTGTCCGTAAATATCAAAAGTAACTTTGATACCTTGTTCATGAAGTTTAGCAACGGCTTTAATAGCAACATCAATATGCTTTTCAGCAGCTAAACGAGAAGCCGTAATAAAGCGGAATGGAGTGTGAGCTTTTCGCGGTTTTTGTTTCACCACGTCGTCTTTAACTCCCCCAACGGGAATGGCATAGATAATGTCTTCAGCAGTTGGATCATCCACTAACATATCTTTTCGTTGTAACTTAGTTGCGGTCACTACACGATCGACTTTATGTAAGTCTTCGAGTAAGAATTCATAGTGATCGTTCCAGAGTGGGTATTTTTTATCATCCCGATTAGATAATTGATCGGCATGCACAATGTAGACCAATTTAGAACCAGGAATTCGGTCACGCATTAAAACGTCATCCGCAAATTCACCACGATCGATAATAAAGGTACTGTCACCAGCATAGGCTTCGTTAACTTTTTCAAAGAAGTAACGGTGTAAACTGTGCAAGTTTCGGAAAAAGAGATGTTTGCCATTTTCGTTGTAGAGATGAATGTTAACCACATTTGATCCACGATGTTCATCGTTTTCAATGGAATACATTACTTTTCGTTCTCCCGTTGAGGAACGGAAAAGTTCAACGCGGGAAACCCCAACTTGCAAGATTTTATTATCAGGATGCTGTTTATCTGCTCCCTTATAGAAGTGTTGCACGATGCGCATGCCAGAATCAGTGACAAAATCGCGCTTCCGGTTCGTGTTCGTCGAATCAACGACCATGGTACCTTTACGGGGTTTAATCCGTTTTTCTAAACCGTTTTTGAGATAATCACCACCTAAGACGAAGTATTCCCAAAGGTTTAATACTTCACTGTCTTTAAGGCCCCAGCGATCCATGGCTTGGTGTAATTCAGGAACTAAGTTTAGAAAAATAAAGCGATATGGGACTTTTGCTTGTTTAAAACGACGAGCTCGGTAAAATTCGGCGTGTTCAACCCCAGAATTACCCATTCCCATTGCTTGATTAATGAAAAAATTCATAAAAAATCCTACTTTCTATTCAATAATGCTTGAGCTTTCAAATCACTAGCTGAACAATCAACCTGTTCTAATTTAAATTTAGTTTTGAAATCATGTTCAACTTGTTGAAGCTGTTGCTGGTTCCAACGATCATTGATAAGCACAATCCGTAGAGGCTCGGTTAAAGTTTCAGTCGGCAGTGGAAGGGCATCAACAACCCGATGAAACTGACGCACCATCATTTGACCATGCTGTGGTTGAATCTGATACTGCTTGGTAACTGTATCTGGAATTAGCAACAATCCCTGAAACAAAATTTCAGTATTGTTAAATTTGACCAATGAGACCTCATAGGCTTGCTCTTCGTCATTAAGTTCAAAATTAAGCTGGTCATTTAACGTCATTTTTTGATCGATTAACTGACCCGTTTCATCAAAACTACGGACGGTTAAGCCGACCGAATGCTCAGGAATCACGGTCCCTTTAAAAACTAAGGAAAAAGTTTGGTTTCTGGGAATTTGGGGCAATCGTTTACTTCCATACCGAGCACTTTGGAGCGGATCAGGATCACCGAAGTAATTAGTTTGCCACCAATGCATCTTTTTCCCAGCGGGTTGAAGTTCGTTTTGATATTGGACGCTGCCATCTTTTTGATAACTAATTTGTGAGCCATAGGTATCAGTATTCGTGTCAGCTGGATCCCAATGCAAAAGATAAATGGTTTCCATTATTTCTTCTTCCCCCTCTCTTTCGGCTTATAGGGACGTTTTCGACCATATGGTTCTAGCAAATGCCAATAATTACGCTGAAACCAGGCCACAATCGGACCAGTTTGATCATTATGCCGTCCTTCAAATCCCTTGGCGAGTAACTTACCAGTGGGATTTAATGCGGGAAACCGTTGGCGCAGACCTTTGTAGGCATCTTTGTTGTAATCATCTTGTAACATATAAGCAACGGCCATCGTCGTCTCACTTAAAGTCCCATTTTCAAAGTTTTGCCAAAAGCGTTGGTCTAATTTTTGACTGGATGCTTCTGACAAATCATCTTCAAAGTAAAGCTGCATATCTTCACTGGTACGAAAATCATCAGGTCGCTTCACCCGGCCATTTTGCGCAATTGTTCCCACTTCGGCCAAGGGTTTTCCAACGACAATTCCTTTGGGATTTAACTTAGCCCCATAATACATCGCCCCAAACGTTCCCATTGACATGCCGGCTAAGATTAAATCGTTCTCTTTAAAGTGAAGCTTCTTCAAGGTATCCTTAATCGTCTGAACAATTTGTTGTTCAAACGCTTCGTCACCAAGATAAAAGGCTCCCCCTTCTAGACGCCAATCTGAGATTAACAAGAATGGAGCTCCAAAATTTTGCATCATCCGCCGTGCTTCGTACCCTTCCTTAGTCCGATACCCGGCAAAGTACACGTTCAATGGCGGCTTTAAATCACCAGCGTCAAAATAAATTCCGACATTACTATGCAAAGCTTGATCATTTAGCACTTGATCATTAGGCATCATCTCTCCGTAAGGTCCACGGGAACGACGAATGTGGAGCGTGCCGACTTTAACTGAACCCTTCCCTTTCCCATAAATTAACACTTGGAAAAAGGTGGCTTTTTCATCACTATCAATCGAAAAGCTCTGCTCCAATTCTTCACCTTGCAAGAAAACGGTTTGAATCACGGCATGCGTTTGGGCATCGATTTGTCTGATTTTAATTCCCAGTTCGTTATCTGGTCCCGTCTGGTAATCAAGGGAAACTTTATTACTCATTTTGGCGGGAAGATAGGTTGCATTATCATTCGTCATCAAGAGTTCCCAATCATCACTCGGCTTTAATTCTACGGCTTGATAAATTTCACCCCGACGTGAAACGGACTCAATTTTTTTATGATTGATTTGCCAAGCACGAGGATCAAGCCGATAACCATCGGGATCATAATAAAAGTAATGTTGAATATCACTAATTAGTTGGTGTGGTGTAGTTTCTTGGTCAAAGAAAAATGCTCCTTTAAGTTCTAAAAGGTGTTTACTTTCCGCACTTAACGGAACCGTTTTACTAACTAGGAGTTCGTTGGCTGGTAATTGCTTTAAGATTTCTAAATCATTAAACCACGGAAACGCCTGATCCAAAATAAAGACGGCATTCCGATACGCTGAATTCAGCTTGCCATTGGCCTTAAACAATGGCTTTTTGGTTACAAACTCTTGGTGTAAATCATCCGTATCAGCTTGATAATATTGATAATCATCCGTAAAATAGTTAGCTTCCTTTGACCAATCTTGGTCACTAAAGTGTAGGACTGGGGTTACAATTTTTGGTTTAGCCATCTGTCATCACCCCTTTCCAACGTTGTAATAGTTGATCTGCTTCATATTCTTCCATCAAACCAACGCTATCAACTAGACTTTGGTTCCAATGATGTAAATTATCCAAGAAATAACTAATCTGGGCTGGTAAATTTTCAACTACAGTGTTCTGAAAGCCATTACCTTCCTCAATCACGAGGTCAGTCGGAGCAAAACTAATTATCGGAACTCCCGTTGAAATTGCTAAGATTTGTTTCCGTAAATCAGCTTGTGGTCCTTGGTCAATAAATAATCTAGCTTTGGCAAAGACGTCATTTAAATCAGTTTTATCGTCAACCACTTGAATCCGAGCAAGAAAGTTACCCACTTGATAAAATTGATGCATTTGGTCTTGATTAAAATCAACTTCTTCTGCATCGATTTGTTCGTCTAAGTAGTCTAACCACTCTGCTTCGGTACTAAATTCTTCTGGCTTCCCTACTTCAATGTAACGTTGGTAATCATTACTATTTGTATCAACATTTGTGATAGTTTGAACCCATTGTTTCGCTAATTCAGTGAATAGTGCCCGTTGCTCCCATGTTCCGTCAAGTAGTAGAACTAGTTTTTCATTTTGAAAAATTAAAGGGAAAATTGGTTGCAAACTAGATGCAATCGTTTCATTGGTTTGTTGCTGAAACTGCCAATAAATCATTTGAGCTTCAAATTCATTACTCATCCCTAAAGTAAAGGCGGTCGGATATGGTTCAATCGCAATGGTATCAAGTTTGGGTTGTTGTTGATTTTCCTGATCTAAAAATTGCTTTTTTAAGATGCGACTCGGAAAGACCCACTTCACTTCTTGATCAGTAGTAACCGCATTTTGTACTTTGGCTAAAGAAACATCTTGATCAAGTAAAGCAATTTTCCGTATGGCCGGAAGTTCCAGGTAAAAACGATTTTGTTGATCAGCTCCCGAACGGAAGGCTGCAATGACCACCTTGGGTAACTCAAAGTGGCGTTGATACATTTCAGCCACTAGTTCATTCAGATTGGGGTAGTTGCTTTCCCAAAATTGATTCCGAAATTGGGAACTAATCGTAATTTTTAACTTAGCATCCATTTCCGCAACCACTTCATGAAATGGGGTAAACCACTGCATTTTCTGAATTTGTTTCTCCGAATTCAACCACAAAGTCGTACTAAGAAATCCCCGGTCATCATAATTATCAATTTGCTGACTGCCATCAGCTAAAAAGTGAATAACTTGTTCAACTTCAATTTGATTGTGAACCGTAACTTCTAGTTTCAATTCGTCAGCTTTATACATGAGGACCTGATTCCCACTATTATTAAAAAGTGGTTCCAGTCCATCAGCTAACGGAAAATCATAGATAGTTAGTGGTAAGCCCGCGCGTTCTTGCACTTGTTGCAAATCGTCAAACGCATTCCAGTAAGGAACGTCTTGGAGTCCGATGGTTTGTAAATCACGATTCAAGGTGTAAGACTGTTGTAAAAAAGCTAATTCGACCGGTTCTTCAGCCTGTTGTAACATTTTAGCTAAGACCACTTCTGGTAAATCAACCAGTGCTTGTCCATGAGAATCTTTAAAGTTTGGAATAATTAAGCTCAAGTACGTGTCCCTCCTTAAAAAATGCGATAACGATTCTTACTGTAAAGGGCCAAAATTTGGTCCCAAAGTACTTTAATCAAAGTAACTAAAATTGCCACACTGCCAATGTAAAGCGTGTAATTCGCAATCCCCGAAACGTGTAACCCAATAATTAACGGAATTAACGCCATAATTACTAAAGCAAGTCCCCCAAAGGTCGCCATTGTAAAGAAGCGTTTCAATAAGTAACTACTGGTATCACTACCAGGGAAAACTTGGAAAATATATTCGTTATTTTCTTTCATCTGCTTAGTTAACCGTAACGGCTGTACGGTAATGAACCCAAATGCATAGGTCAAAATCATGATGATCACACCATAGTTAATGATACCTAAAATCGTTTGTTGGTCAGTTAACAGTAAAACCCATTTTCCAAAACCACTATGACTAACATCATAGCTACCTTGTACTAAGTTACGCGGTAGCATAAACAAAGTTGAGGAGAACATAAAAGGCATGGCTCCTGCAATTAAGAGTTTGAAAGGTAAGTAAGATTTGCTTCCGCTTCCCTCCATCAAAGGCTTCTGTAAGGGAATTCGAAGTTCGATTTGTAAAAGCATAACTAATGCAATGATGACAACTAGGGTCACAATTACTGCAATGATTAAATGCGGAGTGGTCAGTTTGTAATCAAAGTTCCCCCACCCAACTTGCAAGGTTTTGGGAAGTCCCATTAAGACTCCTGGAAGAATCATCATTGAGATTCCCCCTAACCCCTTGTCATTGTTAAGGTTTCCTAAGAAAACGGTAAACATCGCGCCCGCCACTAAAATCAAAACGGCACCAAAGTTAATCAAATCGGTCGGAACTTCAGTATTACCAAAGTAAACCGTTTCTAGGGCAGGTTGGACATATTGTAAAATCGGATAAGCTTGTAAGAAAGCTAGCACCAAGGTAATTAATTTTTGAATGTATCCAGTTTGATTAATTGACAGGCGGTTAACTGAGTCTAAATCTAAGGCCGCAATGGCTTGCCAAATAATCAAACCAGTCATATATGGACCTAGTCCCAGGGTGAACAGCGTTGGAACACTAAATTGTCCCCCCACTGCAACCCCTAAAAATTGTAAATAAGTTTGTTTTTCTAAAGCGACATGCGCCACAGCTGGATCGATTCCGGGGAGCGTAATTGCTTGCCCGACTAAAAGAATAATCAAGAAGAACAGCATCCAGAGCGTACGCGTCAGTAAAGTATGTTTTCGAAAAAATTTCATTTTAATTAGTAACTTCCCTTTCTTTATGGAAATTCAATATCAACCGTTCCATCGGCTTGGGGAATTACATCAGAATTAGTAATATTTTTCACTACTTGCAGATTAATTGTGTCACGCATGCTCTGGTAAGATTTTTGGGCTTCTTTTTGAAATTCAAAAATTGGATTAACCTGAGCAATCGAACGACTTTTAGTAACCCGCATTAACATATCAAGTTGATCAACTTGATCGACCCAACCCTGATCAACGGCTCGTAAAATCGCTAGACGAGCAAAGTAAATCCACTGATCAGCATGCGGTAATTTTTGGTGCATTGCTGCTAACCGATCATGCATTACTTGAAGCAAGAGTTGTTCTTGTTCTTGATCGGTCAAGCTATCCAAATCTTGTTCCACATGAAACGTTGAATCCAGGTTTTGATAAATAAATTCAAGTAGAGAAATATCAGGATTATCCATTTGATCCCTTGCGTAGACAAACTGATGGGCGACCTTCTTAAAACAAAGCTCAATCACGGGTTGCAAATCATGAGCCTGCATAATTAGATTCCGTTCATGATAGACACTATCCCGTTGGATTCGTGAAATTTCTCCGTACTGTAAGGTATCAAACCGAGCATTTCGTTCTTGATTAGTTAAATTCTTTTGTGAAATATTAATCGCATTTCGGAAACGACCTTTATTATTTAATGCTTGTTTAGCCTGCTTAGCATGCCGATAAGCGAACTTTCGAACTCGTTTGGGTGCATTTTCCGTGACCACTTTGTCTTCTAAGGAAACATAGAAAACACTTTCACCAGGAGCTCCTTGCCGTCCAGCACGTCCCCGCAACTGGTTATCAATTCGCTTGTTTTGCATCCGTTCAGTTCCAAGAACTAAGAGTCCCCCTAAAGCTTCAACTTCCTTATCAATCTGAATATCAGTTCCCCGACCGGCCATTGAGGTCGCAACGGTAACTGCGCCTAATTCACCAGCGTGTTTGATAATTTCAGCTTCTTTAACTTCACTTCGCGCATTTAGCAAACTGTGGGGAATTCGTTCTTTTAATAGTAGATTCGAGTAAAGAATCGATAATTCTAATGATCCAGTTTCAATTAAAACCGGACGTCCCTGTTGATGAGCCTCTTTTACCACTCCTAAGGTGGACATTAATTTGGCACGGTTACTAATGAAGAGATTATCTGGTAAGTCTTTTCGAATATTGGGCTTGTTGGTCGGAACTTTGAAGACGGATAAATTATATACTTCCAAAAATTCCTTTTTGTCAGTAGCCGCAGTTCCCGTCATTCCAGCTAGTTGATGAAACATTCGAAACAAACTTTGATAGGTAATCGTCGCCATCGTTCGTTGTTCCACGGAAATTTCGACCTGCTCTTTGGCTTCCAAGGCTTGGTGCATCCCCGCTTGCATCTTCATTCCTTGTAATTCACGTCCGTTTTCGGCATCAATCAAGACCACTTCGCCATCTTTGACGATGTAATTTTGATTACGTTTTTGAATGTAGTTAGCACGTAAAGCTAACACTAAATGTCGGTACAGATCTTGCCATTCTTTAGCAAGTAAGTTATCGACATCTAAATACTGTTCCATTTTGACAATGCCCTCGGGGGTAAACCAAGCATTTTTTAAATCATCACTAATCTCATAATCCGTTTCCTCAGAAAGTAACTTAACGACCTGATCAGATGTTTGATAGTAATTTGACTGAACCCGCGGAACTCCAGAAATCACTAGTGGCGTTTGGGCCGTATCTAGTAAAACCGAATCCGCTTCGTCAATTAAAGCAAAGTTTAATTCTCGCAGATGTTGATCACTAATTGACTTAGCTAAATTATCAAATAAATAATCAAAACCAAGCGTGCTATTAGTGGTATAGACAATATCAGCTGCATAGATTTTATCTAAATCCCGATCTTCGGGTTTGCTACCAATTTCAGGCACGGCACTTTCAACCGTTAAACCCAGCCAACGGTAAACTTTTCCCATTTCTTCGGCATCACGTGCGGCTAAATATTCGTTAGCGGTAATTAGAAAATTCCCCGAACCAAGTAGCCCATGAAGATACATTGGCATGGTCGCCGTTAAAGTTTTTCCTTCCCCCGTTTTCATTTCAGCAATGTTCCCGTCTTCTATGGCAACTGCTCCTAAAATTTGAACCGGAAAGGGTCGCATTCCCAAGACTCTATAACAAGCTTCACAAACCACCGCATAGGCTTGCGGCATAATACTTTTTAGTTTTTGTGGTTTAGCCCGAACAAGTTGCCGTAATCGTTGCGTTTGTTGTTGCAACTCTTCATCGCTCATTTGATCATATTGCGGTGCTAACGCTTGAATCTTTTTAACAGTTTGTTGGTACTTTTGTTTTTGCATTAAACTGATGATTACCACCACCCTTCATTTTTGATTGTAATTGCTTTTAATTTTTAGAAATTATATAATTACTCCATTATGAAGAAAAAAAATTTACTTGAAAGCGATCTGGAAAAACGCTTTGACCAATTAGAAAAAGGGCATCCAGAGCCCGAAAAATTAAATAAACGCGACATAATGGTAAAAATCGTACTTGGATTTTTGGCAATTATTTTAGTCGGACTAGTTTTAATACCACTAATTCGCTTTTAATATTAATATTGTCTTGATTATAACTCATAAGTTCTGAATGTAAACCACATTTAAGGTAATTTACCATTGTAATAAATTACCAGCATTTGGCGTTTAAAGACGCTTTACCATTCTACAACAAACATCATTTTTTTAGAAATAAAAAGAGGTAAATAAAAACAACTAACTTCTGAAATTAATCAGATTTTAGTTGTTTTTTTGTTATTTATTTTTCTAAGAAATTATTTTGAAATGATTGATTTAATTAGTCTTCCTTCCGAATCTTTAAAAAACTACCTAAACCAAGAAGTAAACTTGCAATGATTCCACTAATGCTTAATCCATGGTTAGTGCTTTGACCAGTTTGTGGTAAAGCATTGGATTGGTTAGCAGGTGTTGCAGCTTTAGTGTCTGCTTGTGTTGAAGTTACAGGGGCTGCAGATGTGTCACTAGCTACGGTGTTTGCCGAAGCTACTGGAGTAGTTGGTACAGTTACGACAGTCTTGTTGGCACTATCATTTGCTGGAGTTACTGCAGTATTTGTAACGTTATCAGTTGGATTGACAACACCATTATGTCCTACGTTGCTTGGAGTTGCATTTTTGCCGTTATTTGTTGGAGCTACATCTTATAGACCATATATTATTAATTATCTTTTTAGGGTTGTTTTTAATTTCTTTTGCAAATTTAATAATTGCATCAAATTTTGTTAGTGATTTAATCAAATCATTAAAAAAATATATAAAAGTAGCAAATAACGTATATAAAATTATGCTAAATAATAATTTTAATTGTTCTTCACTTATTGATGGAGTTATCGATGTATAAATACTTAAGATTAATGTATTACTCAAAATATATGATACTAAAAAACTTTTAATTGAATTAATTTCAAACAAAAATGCATCTTTTAGAGAATTAGAAAAAATGCATACCATAATTGAAGATAAAAGAAACAAACCAACTGAAATATTAATTATGAATTGAAAATCTCTTTGACAATAATGGGACAGTTCCATTTTAAAAATTGAAACTTTATTTTCACGTTCCTTTTTATTAAAGACACTTTCTAAATATATTTTTTCTTGTTCTGATATTTTTTCATCTGATGATTTATTTTTTTGATGATTTATTTTTTTATCAATTTCTTTATTTAAACTATTTACATTTTCAAAATCATTAACACTAATATTATTATAATTTAATTTTTGTAAAATATCAGTACCTCGAATAGTTGAATTCAAAGACGAATATATGTTTCGATGAATTTTTGACCAATCAATCTTTTGGGATGAAATTAATGCTCCCTTGCTTAAATCCCACTGTACGTAAGAATATATAAAAAATGAAATTACAAAAGTTATAAAAATAGTAATAAAATTTCTAAAAAAATTCTTTTTAAGTGAAACATTCATATAAAATTCTCCTAAACTTACTATGCCTTATACTACATAAATAATAATTGACTAAATTCTATCAATTATTATCATAACCTTAACATTTGTAAAAAAGCAATTGAAATCGGATGACTTCAATTGCTTAGTGTATTAAATGAATATTTAATTTTGATATAAAGGAATAACCTTATTTCCTGAATCATTTTCAATATTATCAGCATTAATTATTTTACGAATTATCATTTTCTCAATAAAACTACGATTAACTCCAGTTTCAGCATATAAATCATGAAGTTTTCTTTTATTAAGATAATTTAAAATTGCATAAATCTTGCCAGGAACATACATATCAAATTTATCATCTAGAGGTTCAATCTTTTTATAACCAGACTTAGTCATCCTGGCCCAAAAATATCCTGACTGTTTAGGCGTGATAAGCCCCAGATTACTTGCTCGCATTTCTAACGCTGCAATAGATACACCATAATATTTTTTCAAAGATAAGTATTGAATTGGATTAGTTGGATCACTAATTATTTTATTAAAATTTTCAATATAAAAATTTCTATCCAAAAGTAATGATGATGCAAAAGCATTTGCTTCCTTTTCAAGCTTCAGAACATAAGCACTATCTGATTCATCAAACTCTAAATTATGATGCAATAAAATATGTCCAAATTCATGTGCCAAATCAAACATCCTCCTTGGTCCAGATTTATTCGTCCCAAGTATGATATAAGGTCGATTATTATCCGTCCAAGCACTGTAGGCATCAACTTTATTATTTAACTGGCGTTCAACAATAAATACACCAGAGCGTTCAATCATAGCCATTAAACTCTTATTTTGTAAATTCAAATTCAATCTTTTTCTTACAAAATGAGCTATTTCATCAAAATTACAGCCATCATTTTTCATTTTTATGGTTTGTTTGCTTAATTCAAAAATATCTTCCTTAGGCAAATTCACTCTAGGAATTAAAGAAGTGATAAAACTATCAAGAACATTTAAAAATGTAGTTTCTCTTTCAGTATTCTTAACTGATCTTTTTAAATCCGATCTATAAGCGATGTACTTTGAATTAACAACTTTAGGAATTGAATTTTTATTAGTAAAAAATGCTATAGAAACTCCAAAAATATTATTTAATTTACTTAGTATTTGAAAAGAAGGAACCGTAAGACCCGTTTCATATTGCCAAACACTTTGCTCAGATACATTTAATAAATCTGATAAATCTTTTCTAGACAAAACGAAAGATTCACGAATATCGCGGAGACGTGTTCCATTAAAATCCAAATGAAACCACCCCTTTCTAACTAGTTATCATTAACATCTTCATCTTCATCATCTTCAACATAAAAGCTCATTTCTTCAGCAATTTTAAGATTTTTATCGTTAGAAATTGCTTTAATTTGTTCGTCAGTTAGTTTGGAATCAATAAATTCTTCGATAAAGCCGCTTAAATCTTGTATTTCTACAAGACTCGCATCATAAGGATTGGGCATCATTAATTTCAAACCACTAACCTCAGAGCTTTCATTTAAAGTATAGGCCAAAATATAAAAACGAGAATATCCATTCTGATTAGTTTCTTGATTAATTTCATCTAATTCATTAGGCATTATATTGAACAAGCATAATTGTTTAGTAAAATCTCTAGAATTTTCATTAAATAATTGTTTATTAACTTCCATAAGATTTTTTATAGAATTTTGACTAAGTGCTTTTTTATCTATCCCACTTCCATATTTAGATGGACGATATTTTCCCGGCTTAACTATAATTAAGGCTTTTTCGTTACTTTTTCTAGTGGGCGTAAAAAACTGTAAATACTCCCAAAAATAGCCAGCTTTTGCTATCTTATCTTTAACCATTTCATTTAAATCATCAGCTTCCAAATTATTTGATATAGCATCATCAATAATATTAGGACGTGCCCAAGCATATCCGTTTGAAACTTTCATCTTTTTAGCTTTTTCTAAACGTTCTTGAGCATACTTTTTGTTACCCATAACGATTCCCTGAGCAAAAGATTTGGCAATATTATCCGGAAGTTGATAATCGGTTTTATTATTAATTAAAGATGTCATATTTAGCCCCTATAAATTTAAAGTAAAATGCTTCATAAGACTATTATACAGGGAATGTTTAGCATTTCAATTATTATTAAGTCTAAAAACTAACTATTTATTAAAAAAGCTAAATTCTGAAATTTTTCAGAACTTAGCTTTTTTGTATATTAGTTTTTCACAACTACTTTACCAATCATATGCTTCGATTCAACTAACGCAGTGGCATTCCGCAAGTTTTCTGCATTAATCGGACTAAACTTCTTGGTTAAAGTACTTTGTAACTTTCCTTCATCCAATAACTGGCTAACTTGCTCTAGAATTTGATGTTGAGAAATCATGTTCGGAGTTTGGTACCAAGATTTAGCATACATCCATTCCCAACCAAACGTGACCATCCGGCGTTTCAACGGTTGAAAATCAAGGTTCTTTCCTGAACCAGTGGTCGAAACAATCTTCCCAAACGGCGCAATTAATTTCACAATTGTAGGCCAGTAGGCATCTAAGTTAGTTAATTCTAAAATGTAATTAACGTGTTCAAAGCCAGCTGCCTGAACTTGTTTAACCACGTCATCATGATAATCAATGACATAGTCAACGCCGTGGTCTAATTCCCACTGCTTGGTTTCTGTATTTCCCGCCGTTGCTAGAACTTGCAACCCAGCTAAGTGAGCCAGCTGTGTAGCAATTGAACCTACGCCTCCAGCTCCATTAATGATTAAAATCGATTTTTTGGCATTGTCGGCCTTGGCTTCAAGCTTGATGTCCATTTGTTCAAACAAGGCTTCCCAGGCCGTTAAACTGGTCAAAGGCATAGCGGCAATTTCTGGAATACTTAATTTTTGTGGGGCATGTCCCACAATTCGTTCATCAACCGCTTGATATTCGCTATCAGATCCTGGGCGCCGATACGAACCTGCATAAAAAACTTGGTCGCCCGGTTTAAAGATACTGGTTGATTTTCCAACTGCCACCACTGTTCCATAAGCATCCCACCCAATAATCTTGGGTTGCTGTAACTCTGTTTTTTGTCCCCGCCGAGTAAATACATCAACTGGGTTAACCGAGGTTGCTTCAACCTTAACTAACAGATCATGCGGTTCCAGTTCAGGAATCGCGGTCTTAAATTCAAATAAACTCTTGGGATTACTAATCGGATAAAATTTTTGATAACCAATGGCTTTCATTTCACTTTGCATAATTTTTGCTCCTTTATGATTTGAACTAAGTATAAGGCCGAGCAAAACTTTTACAATCGTGAAATTTTTGTAACTAGGTTACAAATTATTCCCCCTGTAACTTTCGCCCCATTTTTCCATCGCCATAATTACCGGCTCTAAAGTCTGACCTAAATCAGTTAACTGATACTCAGTTTTAGGCGGAATGACTGGATAAATTGTTTTATGGATGATGTGATCTGCTTCCAATTCTTTTAATTGTAAGGCCAACATTCTTTTGGAACAGCCACTAATTTTGCTTTCTAATTCATTAAACCGTAGTACTTTATTTTTCAGCAAATGGTAAAGAATGACACTTTTCCATTTACCCGCGATAAATTGCAGCGTATTTTCCACTGGACAACCAGCCTGACAATTATACAAACGACGTGTCCGCATCCTTTACACCCTATTTCTTCAAAATTGCTTTTGCAATAAAACTAGCATATTTAACTGATCCCTCCTGATTAGGATGAGTCGCATCACTATAGAGCCAATCAGGATGGTCTTTGATGTAGTCATTCCAATCAAGCACCGTTAAGTTGGGATATTGTTTTTGGGCATTACTTAAAGTTTCATTATCCGAATTTTGCCAAGGTTGCGTTGGAACATGGACATTAATCCAATAAACATGGCGTTTAGAGCCAGCAATTTTCATAATTTGTTGGATATTTTCATCTTTGACTTCACCATTAGTCCCTAATCCAATGATGACATTTTTGCCCATCAAGCCTTGGTCTGCAAGACTTTGTAAGCTGGTTACCCCATCAGCAGTTTGGCGAGAAACCGCCGCATCAATGTAAAGCCGTGGAAAGATTTTTTGTAAATCATCACGACCAGATAACATGACTGAGTCCCCAATTGCACAACCAGAGAACTTTTCAGCTTCGTTTAACTGGGTCGTGTTTAGACCTTCTTTTTCAAATTCAGCGACATCCGTTTTCGAACGTTTGATAGCCTGTTTACTCTTAATTTTTTTCGCTAATTTTTGATTTTGTTGTTTTTCTTGTTTTGAATTATTTTGAATTCGTTTGGCTAATTGCGTGTGATTAGCTTGATGTGGATTAACTAGGGTCGACTGAATTATCCCAACTACTCCAAAAATTAAAATAACCAAAAGTGCCATTTGCAACTTCGACACTTTTTTTAACTGCCCCATAATCTGATTAAATAATGCCCGATAGTCATAATGACCAAAGGGAACTTGAATGAACCGATAAGAAAGTTCCGAAATTATTCCAATTAACAAGAGCTCAATGATTCCGTAGACAACTTGATGGTCCGCAATGTCCTTGAATTTATCCCCAAAAAAGACAAACACGGGTAATTGGTAAACATAAATTTCATAACTCCGTGATCCAATCCAATTGAAAACGGGATTAGTTAACCACTTATTCCACTTTCCAGCATTTGCTAAGACGGCCCACATGATTAAGCCGGTCGCAAAAGAAAAGAGCGCCATTCCGCCATGATACAGGAAGCCTGATTGGGCACCAACCGTGAAAACTAGGACGGTCATGATTAGTAATCCTAAGCCACCAATCACATTAAAAAACACATTCTGTTCTTTACCCACCTTGTGCATTAAGCGGTCACTGGGCCAGATGACGGCTAAAACCGCCCCAAATAGAATTGAAAACATCCGCGTATCAGTCCCATAGTACACTCGACTAGGGTCAACGCCATGACGGTACAACAAAGCCATTTCTACCATGGATAAAAATGCTAAACCAAGTGCCACATACAAAAGTGGCTTTGATTGTAACTTAGCAGAAACGCTTCGTTTTCGATTGAAAAAACGTAAGAGAAAAAAGGCAACTAAGGGCCAAATTAAATAGAATTGCCCTTCCACTGCCAGAGTCCACAAATGGGTAAAGGGTGATTGTGATCCCGCAAAATTCTGGAAATAGGATTGTCCGTTTAAGATTTCATACCAGTTATAGGTATAGGTTAAATTGGTCACGACACTCTGCCACAAATTTGCTAACAAGTTGCGCTGAAAAAAAGTGATATAGGCAGCTGTCGCAAACAGCATCACAATTAAGGTTGGATACAATTTTTTGACTCGTTTATACCAAAAATTACCATAATCAAAAGTATTGGTAAGTCGATATTCACTAGCTAAATGATCAGTCACCAAGTATCCCGAAAGCGTTAGAAAAATGGGAACGCCTAAATAACCCCCACTGAATAGTTGTGGATTAAAATGATACAAAATCACACCGATGACCGCGAGAGCTCTAAGTCCCGTAAATCCAGTGATAAAGCGATGTTTAACTTTTTTATTTTCCATAGTTTGTACGACATTCCCATATGATTAGTTTATTGTAAATTCCTTTTAATTATATACTTATCTGCCTGATTACGAAAACAAAAATCCCATCGCAACAACCAGCTCCATGGTTGCTATGATGGGATTTATTCGACTTTATAATTTATTTTCCGTAATATTCATCAGGAACACGAACCAAGTCATGTTCAACTAATTTTTCGGCAATTTGAACCGTGTTAGCTGCGGCACCCTTTAACAGGTTATCGGCAACTACCCACATGTTGTAACTACCAGGGTTTTCGGGATCTTCCCGCACCCGACCAACAAAAGTTTCTGTATGACCTTCAGCATCAATTGGTTGTGGGTAAATTTGGTTAGCAGGATCATCTTGAAGCACTAAGCCAGCCCCATTTTTGATTAATTCTTGAACTTTTTTCGTGGTTAATTTACTTGAATCTTCCACTTCAAAGAAGACTGATTCACCGTGTCCAATGACAACCGGAACTCGAACACAGGTAGCGTTCACTTTGATAGCATCAGAGTTCATATCGCCAGCCATAATTTTTTTGGTTTCGTGAACCATCTTCCATTCTTCATGCGTTGAACCGTCTTCTTCAAATACATCGATTTGAGGTAAGAGGTTAAAGGCTAATGGATAGTGCTTCTTTTCACCTTTAACGGGGAAAATTTCAGCAGTCATTGGTTCACCATCAAGATGTTGTTGCGCTTCGTGATCAAGTTCGTTAATTGCAGTTTGGCCCGCACCTGAACCAGCTTGGTAAGTTGAAACAATGACTTGTTTCAAACCAGCCACTTCTTTGATTGGTTGTAAAGCTACCACCATTTGGATGGTTGAACAGTTCGGGTTAGCAATAATTCCCTTGTGATCGTAAATGGCTTGTTCGTTAACTTCAGGAACCACCAAAGGAACTTCGGGATCCATCCGGAAAGCGCTAGTGTTATCAACGGCCACGGCGCCCCTCTTAACCGCTTCTGGTAAGAATTGCTTGGAAGCAGCTCCCCCAGCTGATGCCAACACGATGTCAACATCATCAAAGACTTCCGGAGTAGTTTCTTCAACCACTACGTCTTGTCCTTTAAATTTTAATACTTTTCCAGCAGAACGACTGGAAGCTAAAAATTTAACGTTTTTCACTGGAATTGATGATTTTTCTAATTGATCAATCATCCGCGTTCCGACGGCCCCAGTAGCACCTAAAATTGCAACATTATATTCTCTCATAGTTAGTTATCCTCTTTTTATAAAACGTTTTCTAAGCCAATTTCAAAGCCATTCAATTTTTGCGTGTTTTTAATCGCGATGTTTAAGCCATGCATAAATGACGCCCGATCAAAGGAATCTTGGCGAATCGTCAAAGCTTCCCCTTGTCCGCCAAAGAGCACTTCTTCGTGAGCTACGTAACCGGGTAACCGAACGGCATGAATGTGAACACCATCGTAGTCAGCCCCACGAGCACCAGGAAGGGTTTCCACCGTTGGATATTCCGTTCCTTTAGTTTCGCGACCTTCGACAATTAATTTAGCAGTATTAATCGCTGTTCCTGAAGGCGCATCTTTTTTATCGGCGTGATGCATTTCAATAATTTCAGCATCGGGGAAATATTTAGCAGCTTGTTTGGCAAATTGCATCAAAAGGACAGCTGAAAGCCCAAAGTTAGGCACAATTAGTCCTTTGGCATTAAGTTGATCAGCTAACTGATGTAATTCGGTTACTTGAGCTTCAGTCATTCCACTAGTTCCAATCACGGGGGTCATGTGGTTTTCTAACGCAAATTTAGCGTTTTCAAAAGCTCCAGTGGGAGTCGAAAAATCAACCCAAACGTCGGCATCCGTTTTAATGTCAGCTAATTTAGCAAAAACTTGGCAACCAGCTGGCAACCCATAACTAGCAGCATCCGTACTTTCCAAGTTGGGACTGTAAACGCCCACTAACTGTAACTCAGGATCAGCTTCAATCATTTTACAAGCTTGGGTTCCCATTGAACCTCTAAATCCAGATACTAAGACTTTAGTCATTTTCGGCCTCCTTTTCGCCCACGGCAATTAATAATTCATTTTGTTGTGCTTCATTTAGATCAACAATTGGTAAACGAGAGCCACCCACGTTCAAGCCACCATGATTTAATAAGAATTTAACTGGTGATGGTGATGGGAACATGAATAAGGCTTGCATCTTGGGGGTTAAATCACGTTGAATTTGGCCCGCTAGTTGAATGTCACTATTCATGGCTTGGTACATGCGACGTAGGTCTGGCATGTAGACATGAGATGCCACGGAAATAACCCCTTGACCACCAACTGATTTGGCAAATAAAGCTTGGGGATCTTCACCAGTATAGGTCAAGAAATCAGCCGGAGTATTTTCGACGATGCGTTCAAAGTCTTCCATCGAACCACATTGCTTAACCCCAATAATGTTAGGGTAATGGCTTAATTCGATAATTGTATCAACATCCATCGTTACCCCCGTCCGACCAGGAATGTTGTACATAATAATTGGTAAATCAGAAGCATCCGCAACAGCTTTAAAATGGGCTTTCATCCCAATTTGATTGGGCTTGTTGTAGTACGGAACTACGACTAACGCAGCGTTAATTCCCGGAATTTGGGCAACTTCTTTAGTAAAGTCAATCGTTCCTTGGGTACTGTTACTTCCAGTCCCCGCAATAATGGGAGCGCGACCATCAACTATTTTGACAAACTTTTGGTAAAGCTCAATTTTTTCATCATGTGAAAGGGTCGGGGTTTCGCCCGTAGTTCCCCCAATTAAGAAACCAGTTCCGCCTTCTTGAATTAGACGATTGGTTAATTTTTCTAAAGCGCTGAAATTAATTTGATTATGACAATCAAATGGCGTTACCAGTGCAGTGATGATATCAGCATTTTTAAACATGACTACTCCTTTTCGTTCATTCGATGAGTTAAGAATCCAGTGATGGCATTAATTCCCGGTTGAATTGCTTTGGTATCGGGAACTAATTGGCTGGAATGAAGTTGATGATCTGGATCACCAATTCCTAACCAAAACATGGTTCCAGGGATTTTCGATAATAAATAACCAAAGTCTTCCCCAGTCATCGCTGGTTCTGTTTCTTGATAGTTTACTTGAGCATTTTCTTCCATATAATTAATGAAATCAGCCGTTAGTTTCGGATTGTTTTCAACGGGTAAATAACCCCCTTGATTTAATTTCAAATCAACCTGACAGCCATAACTGGTAGCAATTCCGTTGGCGACTTCTTGCAAACGTTCGTCGATATGTTCAATCATCGTTTGCGTTAAACCACGAATCGTTCCCTTTAAATGAGCTGATCCCGAAATTACATTTCGAATGGTTCCCGCTTCAAACTGACCAAAGGTGATTACCCCACCTTCAATCGGATCCACACTCCGTGACACAATTGTTTGGACTTGATTAATAAACTGACTAGCAGCGACAATCATATCGTTGGCAAATTGGGGATAAGCCGCGTGTCCTTGGACACCGGTGAAATCAACATCGACTTCGGTAGTTCCCGCAAATAAAGTTCCCATCCGACAGCCAATCGTTCCCGCTGCAAGTTGAGGGTTATCATGTAAGCCATAAAATTCATCGGGCCGCCATTGGTCGGTAAAGACGCCATCTTCGTAGGCTAATTTCCCACCATTTTCGCTTTCTTCAGCTGGTTGGAAGAAAAACAAGAGGTTATCTTGGGGTTGATGTTCGGCAAAGTAACGTAAAGTTCCTAAAGCGACCGTCATGTGGACGTCATGCCCACAGGCGTGCATCTTTCCAGCATGTTTAGAAGCAAAACTTAATCCCGTTTCTTCATTAGTAGGTAACGCATCAATGTCAGTTCGATAACCAATTGTACGTTTGGGATTAGAACCATGGAGTAAAACTAGAATCGCGGTTGGTAATTTTTCCGGAACTTTAATTTCCGTAAAATCGGTATCAGCCGTAAATTGCTTGATTTGCTTCATTAAATAGTCGTGCGTTTCAAACTCGTGTAACGCTAATTCGGGAATTTGATGTAAGTCTTGATAAATTGTTTGTAATTCATGATCAAGCTCTACCATAATGTCTAACCTCTTAAGTCGTCTTCTAATTTGGTCTTATCAATGGTTTGTTGATTAACATCCTTAATTTTCTTCGCAGGCATTCCAGCAACCACCGTGTAAGGAGCAACGTCTTCGGTAACAACTGCTCCGGCAGCAACGACCGCTCCTTTACCAACGTGCACTCCTTCAATCACAACGGCATTAGCACCGACTAAGACATCGTCATCAATTCGAACTGGTTGCGCACTAGCTGGTTCAATTACTCCCGCTAAAACAGCACCGGCCCCAATGTGACTGTGTTTTCCAACTAAAGCACGGCCACCAAGCACGGCACCCATATCAATCATGGATTCTTCCCCAATTTCAGCACCAATGTTAATTAAGGCCCCCATCATGATGACGGCATTTTTTCCAATCTTAACTTGGTCACGAATAATGGCACCAGGTTCAATTCTAGCCTCGATGTTTTTCGTGTTTAATAACGGAACTGCAGAATTACGGCCGTCACTTTCAATTTCAGATGCTTCAATTTGTGCAGCGTGGTTCTTTAATAGTGGTTCAACAGCACTCCAGTCACCAAAAATCACCCCGGTGTTGCCATTAATGAAAGTGGTAATGTTATCGGGAAAATCGATCTGGTCTAGGTCACCCTTTAAGTAAACTTTTACGGGGGTTTTCTTTTCCGCGTTTGAGATGTATTGAATAATTTCGTGAGCGTTTAGTTCAGTCATAATTTTTCTCCTTTTAAATGTCTAAGTTTTTGTCTAAATGAATTAAATCAGCATAAGTTTCTCGTGCAATCGCAATTTGTGATTTACCGTTTTCCACAAAAACGACGGCTGGACGAGGATTGAGGTTGTAATTAGAAGCCATCGAATAGCCATATGCCCCGGTCGCAAGGACCGCAATTACATCGCCTGGTTTAAGTACGGGAAGTTCGATATCTTTAATTAAGATATCACCTGATTCACAATACTTACCAGCAAGGGTGACTAATTCAACGTTGTCATCGTGGACATCGTTAGCAACCACGGCGTCATAGTCAGCCCCGTATAAAGCAGGACGAATGTTGTCGCCCATTCCCCCATCAACGGCAACGTATTTTCTAATGTCGGGAATCGTCTTGCTTGAGCCAACTGTATAAAGAGTCGTTCCCGCAGGTCCAGCAATTGAACGACCTGGTTCAATCCAAACAGCAGGAAGGGGTAGACCACGACTTTCTGTTTCCTGACGTAAAGTGGTCAAAATTTGTTGAACAAAGTCTTCAGGACGGATCGGATGGTCAGCATCAGTGTACTTAATTCCAAAACCACCACCAACGTTGATGATGGCGGGCATGTAACCAAAATCATCATGCCAGTGTTGCATTAACTTAACTAATTTTTCGGTTTCAATTTTAAAGCCATCCGTTTCAAAAATTTGCGAACCGATGTGAGAATGAACTCCGACTAATTCCATGTTAGGTTCGTTTAAAACTTGTTGTAAGGCTTCATCCGCTTGTCCGGTTAAGATATCAAAGCCAAATTTACTATCTTGTTGACCCGTTTGGATAAATTCATGCGTATGTGCTGACACGGCAGGCGAAACGCGTAACATGACTTTAATGGTTTGGTTCCGTTCGGCAAGTACTTCACTCAATAATTGGATTTCGTAGAAATTATCTAAAATAATGACCCCAACTTGGTGCTCAACGGCCATTTCAAGTTCTTCACGGGATTTATTATTTCCGTGAAAACTAACGTGATCCATGGGAAAGCCGGCTTTAATGGCAGTATAAAGTTCCCCACCAGAAACAACATCAGCATGGGCATTTTCTTGGGCTAACACTTGGTACATTGCAACACAAGCAAAGGCTTTGCTGGCATAGCTAACGGCGTAGTCAATGTCATTTTCTTGAAAAACGCGTTGAAAAGCGTGAATCTGACTACGAATCTTGCTAATGTCATAAACCTGTAGTGCGGTCCCGTATTGTGCTGCTAAATCAGTAGCGGGGATGCCGCCAATGATTAGTTGATTATCTTGAACTTCGTTACTATCCAACATTATGAATCCCCCAGTTTTTTATTCGATCAAATTGAAATTATAAAAAAAGAGCCTACTTTGCGGCAGCTCCGCAAAAATAGACTCCCTTAAAACAATTTCAGAATCGATTATACATAGCTCCCCGGAATTAACTCCGACAGTCCATAGCTTATTCAACTATGTCCCAGCTAGCTAAGTTCCATTTCACTTAGTGCTTCGGCAAATAACCCTTTCGTTTGTTTCATCGTTCAATGGGAACTCCCCAAACTAGTCTTATTATTTGCGACCTCTATTTGATTTACTAAAGCATACCGAATTCAGGCAGATTCGTCAATACTTTTCCCCGATTTAATTAATTGTCCGTAAATTTCTTTATTTCTATATATTAAACAAAATAATTGTCGCTTTTTATTCCTGCAGGGGTTGCCGACCTGTTAAAATAGTGATAATTTCTGTTTAACAAATTTGCGAGGTGGAAAAAATGAAAGTTGTAAAATTTGGTGGTAGCTCATTAGCTGATGCAGACCATTTTGAACAAATTATCAAAATTATCAAAAGTGACCCCGAACGAAAAGCTGTGGTTGTTTCAGCTCCAGGAACCCGGTTTAAAGGTGACATTAAAGTCACCGACCTCTTAATTAAATACGCTGAACAAGTGCTTAATCACGAACAATCGACAGATACCCAAACTGAAATTATCAACCGTTATCAAGCAATTGCGGACCACTTTGCGTTACCTGCCGAAGTGATGGAACAAATTGCTACGACGATTCAAGCCCTACCAACGCAAACTTACTCTGATGACGACTTTTTAATGGCGGGTTTCAAGGCTCAAGGTGAATATCTCAATGCCTTTCTACTAACTGCTGTTTTAAATAAAATTGGGATGAACGCCAAATTTATGGATCCCAAAACAGTCGGTTTTTTAGTTAGCGACAATGCGCAAGACGCCCACGTTTTAGCAGCAACTTATACCAACTTAGCTAAATTCCGTAATCCCGAACAACACCTCGTTTTTCCTGGGTTCTTTGGTTTTACCGAAACTGGTCAAATTGCAACTTTTTCCCGGGGTGGGTCTGATATCACTGGTTCCATTGTTGCCAAAGGATTAGACGCCGAAGTTTACGAAAACTTTACTGATGTGGATGCGATTTATTCCGTTGATCCTCACATGGTTCAAGATCCCAAAAGCATTAAAGTAATGACCTATCGCGAAATGCGTGAATTATCCTACGCTGGTTTTTCGGTTTTTCACGATGAAGCCATTCTACCGGCTATCGATGCCGAAATTCCGATTAACGTCCGTAATACCAACCGTCCCAACTTGCCTGGAACCATGATTGTTCCGGAACGCAACTTTAAGCCAACCGGATTAGTAACCGGAGTGGCTAGTTCTAAGCGGTTTGCGGCGCTTTATTTGCACCGGTACTTGTTAAATAAAGAAACTGGTTTTACCCTAAAATTATTGCAAATTTTATACAAATACAACATTTCTTACGAACACATGCCCTCTGGGATTGATGATTTAACCATCATTTTCGATAAGCGCCAATTTACTCCAGCATTAATTGAAAAAATTTGTGCCGAAATTAAATCAGAATTACATCCTGACCAACTAGAATGGATTGACGATTATGCCATCATTATGATTGTTGGTGAAGGAATGCAAAAAAGTCCGCATACCATCGAAGATATCATCCGTCCGCTTAGTGATCACGAAATCAAAATTCACATGATTAACCAAGGGGCTTCCAAAATTGCAATTATGTTGGGAACTAATGAATCAGATGCCGAACAAGCGGTAAAATTAGTTTACCAACACTTCTTTGATAATAATCGAATTATCGATTAGAAAGGTCTCATTATGACAGAATTACTCAAGGTTCATGGATCAGAAAATACCTTTTTCATTCTTGACCTGACCCAATTTGCACAACAACCTAGCTTTGCAGAAATTTCCAAATTAGCAGTGGCGATGAAAGCTAGTAACGATCCTAAATTAAACAATATTGATGGAATTTTAGTGGTCGAAGCTTCTGACCACCCTGACTGTTTAGGAAAAATGACCGTTGTGAATGCCGACGGAAGTTTAGCCTCAATGTGTGGGAATGGATTACGAACGGTAACGCGTTATTTAGCCGAAAAGTTTGGCAAAACGAACTTCAAAGTTGAAACCCAAGATGCTGATTTAGATGTCGAACAAGCTCCTGATTTAGCAGATCAAGTTCCCGCTTTCGGGGTCCAAATTTCACCCGTGCGTTTTGACCATGCTGATTTCCCGTTCGAAAACCTCGGAACTAATGAAATTCACGATCAAATGTTGCCCCAATTAGATGATCGCTTAAGCTTTACCGCGATTGCCGTACCTAATCCGCATCTAATTAGTTTTGTGTCAGATGCCGTTTTACACACTGACAAATTAGAAAAACTAGGAACTTATTTGAATGGTGAAAATCCGTACTTTACCGATGGTGTGAACGTGAACTTTGCTAAAATTTTAGCTCCTGACACACTCTTTGTCCGGACTTTCGAACGAGGAGTTGGGTTTACGAATGCCTGTGGAACAGGAATGACTTCAACTAGTTTAGCGTATGCCTTGAACCACTATGAAGGTGATTTTGACCGAATTATTACCGTTTATAATCCGGGTGGGATGGTCAAAGTTCACGTCCAAAAAACCGGAAATGACTTCCAACTTCAATTAATTGCCAATGCAACTGAATTAGGGACATTCACCATTGATGCTAAAGACCTCTTTAACCACAATTTTGCTGCCGGAACTTTCCAACCAACTGACGAAGAATCCCATTATCAAGCTTGGGTCAAAAGTTTAAACTAATTTAAACAACTTACTAAAAGAAAGTGTTATCCTAGAAGTATCAAAAACTAAAGGATGGCACTTTTTTATGACTAAAATTAACGTAGTTTTAGGAAGCGTACGCGAACCCGCAATGGGAAATCGCCTCTTTACTTACCTAAAAAATAAGCAAACGGAACTTGAAACCCAAAATGGGGTGGAATTAAACTTTATTAAAGTCGGTGAGTATCATCTACCACCTTATAATCAACCATTTCCTCCATTAGCAACCCCCGATTATCCCAACGTCTTACCAGAAAATGCGAAACGCTGGGTCAACGAGGTTTCTGATGCAGATGGACTCTTAATTTTAGCTCCTGAATATGATTATTCAATTCCGGGTGCTTTAAAAACAGCTCTAGATTACCTAGCAAAAGGCATGGATGGGATGCCAGTCCAAGTGATTAGTTATTCCATGGGAAAAGGTGGTGGTTTATTAGGATTAATGGCTTTATTACCTGTTTTCCAAGTTCTCAACATGATTACTGTGAACAATAATTTACAAATTGCTAACATTCAAAAAGTCTTTGCAGAAAATGGCGAGTTTCTTCCAGAATTAGAAACATCGGAACAAACTTATTATCAAAACCGGCTGGCAGCTGTGATTAAAAACCTAGCTCATTACGCTGAACTACTAAAATAACCCCGGTCTTTACCAGAGTTATTTGGGGGTATGTTAAAATAAAGTTGACGCATGGAAACTTAATTAAGAAAAGAAGGATTAACATCATGAAAAAAGCAAAACTTGCTTTACTAGTTGGCTGTTTAAGCCTGGTTGCTACGCTGTTCTTTATAACTGGAACAACAACTTCAGCCAGTACAAAAGATAATTTATTAAAACCCAGTTACACTAAGTTAAATGGTAAAAAAGTCGTAGATTGGAAGAAACCTACTGCTAAAAAGTACGTTGATTTAACTAACGTACCCGCTAAAGACTTAAAGATTGTGGTTAATCAAAAACACCAAACTGTAAATGTTTATAAAAACAACAAATTAATTGAACAATTCCTTTGTTCAACCGGAAAACGGACCGAAGAAACGGCTACCCCAGTTGGCACGTTTGCCATTGAACCAGAACATGGAGATTGGTTCTACAACGCTAAACCCGATGTTGCTGAAGGAGCACGAAACTTCGTCAGTTTTAAAGATCATGGCGTGTACCTCTTCCATTCTGTTGTAATGAATAAAGACAATCAACCAATTATGAGTCGTCAAGGTCGTCTAGGCCACCCTAACTCACATGGTTGTATCCAAATGAGTTTGCCCGATAATGTGTACTTCTACAATACTTTCTCACAACCTGATAAAGTTGGTACCAAAGTGGTTATCGAACCATTTAATAAATAAACTAATACAAAAACGCTTGAAAATTTAAGCGTTTTTTGTTTGGCTTTGATTTTGGATAAATAAAAAAGATTCGCCAAATAATGACGAACCTTATTCTATATTCTCTTCCAATCAAATATAATCATTAATAAACTAATCAAAATCAAAATTAAAACAATTATCATTTGATCATTCCAAGTTACCCATTTACTAAATGGACCAGCTAATAAACCACCAATTGCCAAACCTAGTACTGGAAATAGTTCACCTTTTCCTCGAGCTGACTGACGTTCTTCAGGAGTATATGATTTAGTCAATAAGGCACTTCCTGATGTATAACACAAACTCCAACAAATACCAATTAGTAGTAAAGTTAAAGTAACGGAAAAATTATTAACGGTGAATGCACTGGCAAACGCTGCAAAGAATCCAACAGTTAAGCCAATCAAGATTTGAATTTTAATCGGAATATACTTAGATACAAATAACAAAATAAAGACTGGTAAGTACATACCAACCATATGTAACTGCATTCCAACCATCCGTTGAGCTGGAGTATTGTGTAATACAGATTGCATAATGATTGGTGCTCCTGACATGATTAAAGCCATTGAAAAACAACTACATATTAAAATCAAAACCCCATTTCTAAATGCCGATCTTTTTAATAGAGAAAATAAACTAATTTTAATTTGACTGTCGTTTGTATTTTGCTTACTTGATTGTATAGTTTCATCAACAGCTACTTTAGGAAGAAAACTATTGGAAATAACAGCTGTTAATCCTAAAACAGAAACGACCAGGTATGCCCCAGAATACAATGGATTGAAGGTATCACTTGCCCACGTAGCTAACATCGGGCCAATAATGGCTGCTAAAACTCCAGCAGACATAATTAATGAAATACTTTTAACCTCATGACCTCTAGATACATCTGAAGCAACATATCTATAATAGTTTGCAACTGCTTGATAAATACCAACGCAAGAAGTACCTATACATAGAAAAATAAAAGAATGTACATTCAAACTATACCAAGAACAAATACCACCAATAGCTGCAATAAATCCACCAATTTGAAGGACAAGTTTCAATCCAATTAAATTTGCAATCCTAGGGATTTGTGGAGCTACTACTACACTTAGAATTGAAATTAAGGCAATTGGTAATGTTGCAAAAATTTTATTACCTGACAAAAGTGCCCCAACTAGAGCAGTGATTGTCAAATCAATACTCATAGCAGATAAATATAGTGCTTGAGAAATCATTAAATTAATAGTTACCCGTTTAGAATCGTTTTTCATAGTAAGTCACCGCTACTGGGAGATTCCATTTCAGAATAATACATAAAATCACCGGAATCTTTATCAAAAACTTCACATTTTGCAGTTTGCCATGCATCTTGTGATGAGCTTGTCTTAAATTTACCAGTTTTGTCTTGCAAAACAACTCCTTGCCAAGGAAATACCTGACTTTCCTTATTAACTAAATGTATTCCATACTGTCCTTTTTTTGGATGAACGGTTGCTCTTATACATCCCTTATACTTATTAATAACAGTATCTGTTATTCTTAAGGTTACTAATTTAGCTGTAAATTCAAATGCTTTAGCAGATGAACGTTCATTTATTTTAACTAAATACTCCTCTAAGAGGTTATCCATATTCTCTTTATTAATAGCCCTTAATACAGAGTAATCTAAATCATCAGTTTTAATATTGGATGACATATTTGAAATTAAATATTTAACTTTATCACTATCTTTATTTTTGTCCCACCAGGATTTTAACTCTAACCTAACTTCTTTTAGAATTTGATTATATTTTTCAAAATCATCGCCAATAACATCGTCAACCATGTCTACGTATTCTATATTATTTGATATACCCATTTTATTAATCACATCTTTTGCTTTTTGGCTATATGCCTTATACTCAAAAGAATCGATTTCACAAATATCAGAATAAATAAAACCATCAGATATAACTACAAATTTAGTAGGTTTATCCATTAGTTCTTGAATAATAAAAGAAATTAAATATAATCTTTTAAGGCATAGTATTTCACCCGCATCCAAGTTATGATGCCAAGTTTTTAATGGATTTGGTATTTTAAAAGGAAATGATGGCAAAACAATCTTAATTTCATCACCACTATCTTGTAACGTTTTAATTAAATATTTTTTAACACCTAAAGAATTTCCATTACGAAAATTCTTTGATGATAAAATAGTAGCAACTTGTTCTTCAGGAGAAAGTATTCTTAGTTCTCTCCATCTTTCTCTTATGATTAATTCTGCTTCTTTTTCTGCACTTTTTGCTATATTTTTATAATCTATGTTAATAAATTTTTTTGGCAATAACGGTCTTTCAACAAATTCATTACTTTTTTCCTTTATTACCTTAGGAGCAGACAACATTACATACCATGGATCAAAGTCTTTTGATAATAATTTTTTCATAATAAGTCACCTCTAACTTGTAGTTATATTAAATTATTATTATACATAGTAACACCTTTTTATAATTTTAAAACAAAAAAACTAGTCCTAAATGAGAATACATTTAAAAATAAAAATAAAATAATAAAAATAAAAATAAAATAATATCCGAAATCGAAATAATATGATACATTGATAACATTTTTGTATGGATTTTAAAACAAATTATCAAGTATTATGTTTGTTTTCATTACTCATAATTGGTTTTTACTTTGATTATATTTTTAATAAGTGATTTCAATAAAGCCAAAAACAATTAATAATTTTTGCTAAATAAAAAATGCTAATCACGATTCAATGTGATTAACATTTTAAAGATTTACATAAACGCTTGATATCCCAAGTAAAGTGCTACGATAATCGCAAAGCAACTAATCGTATATTGCATAACTTTGGAAGGAATAAAACGAACCACAATTGGACCAAGATAACCACCTGCAAACAACCCCACAGCAATAATGGGAACCACAATCCAATCAATTGGCAATGTGAAAATGAAAATGATGACTGATAAAATATCAGCACATAATGCTGCCATATTGCGAGTGGCATTGTATTCGGCATACGGAGCCGTGGTAATCCTTGATAAAACTGCATTCAACAGTACTCCCGTTCCAGCACCAAAGTACCCTTCATAAACCCCGACGGCCATTAACGCCGCAATTGCCATGACTTGAGTACCACGTTTCACTTCCGTCGCTGACGGATGTTTCTTCGGTAAGGCCATCAAGATTCCCGAAAACAAAATAATGATGGGAACTACTTTTTTAAACGTATCGGCAGACGTAAATAGTAAAATAATGGAACCAAAGATGGACCCGACGGCTGTAATCGCGGAAATTTTTACCCATTCCGGAACGTTTTTCTTTAGTTCTTGCCGTGACGACAAAACAGCACTCGTGTCACTAAACAATAACCCAACGGTAATCGTCACGTTGGCTGTAATCGGTGAAATTCCGACGTAAAGCATGGCTGGATACAACGCAAGGGTTGCCATTCCGACAATTCCATTCATCGTTCCCGCGATAATGCTGGTTACGACTAAAATAATGATATTGGTTACCGTAAACATTTCATCAGACCTTCCTTAATTAATCACTATCATTATCAACTTTCAAAGTCGTTCTGGCAAATTAAAGTCTTTCAAGGAAAAAACCATCACAAAATTAACGGATGATGATATAATAAATATGTAAAAAAGCTAGACCTGCGGGAACATGCCTAGCCTTAGAGATACCGTTTAAGACGGTGGCAGTATTAATTGATAGTAACCGTTAGCTGCACAAAGTTAAGACGGTTATTTTTTTTGGTCTTTTTTTGACCAATCTTTGATTAACTTAGCTAGGTCAATTAGTAAATCTTAACTTTTTCCTAAATAAAAATTGAAATTTATTCTCAGAGTGTTATTATAAATCTTAAAGAAATTAGCTTTAACTGGTTCAGAGAAACCACAAGCTTACCCCGAGAATTGTCCCCAAACTATACAAACCCTCAGAGTGATTTTGTGTGACCTGAACCGGCCATTACAAAATCACTTTTTTATTTGGAGGTCGTTTTCATGCATTTTTCGAAATTTACGAAGTACCAAAAAGGAGTTTCCCTTTCAACTGGACTAAGTTTCGTCCTTGAAAGAATGGATTCCGCTTTCATGGGTCTCGCCTTAGCATCAATCATTGCAACCTTACATATTTCCAAGGCTGAAGGTGGTCTAATCCCTTCTATCACCGCCGTGGGGTCCTTAGTCGGTGGCGTTGGATTTGGGATTTTAGCTGACAAATTTGGCCGGGTTAAAACCTTGAGTTGGTCAATTTTCATTTATGCCATTGGAACGGCCGGCATGGGATTCACTAATTCCTTCCCACTGCTCCTGCTCTTCCGGGTTATTATTGGATTAGGAACTAGTGGTGAATACGGAATTGCGTTAACCATGCTTAGTGAAGCTTTCCAAAAGAAGTACATGGGACGAATTTCCTCTGCTGCGGGAGTCGCCGGTCAAATTGGGGCAATCATTGCTTCCTTGTTAGCCGCTTTAATCTTGCCTGATTGGCATATTCTCTTCTTCATCGGAATTATTCCCGTTATTTTAGCTGCTTACATTCGTTTCCGCCTTCCGGAAAGTGAAGATTTTACCGAAAACAAAATTGCCGAAAAAAATGGAGAAAAAGTTAAATTAGGTGACGTTTGGTCATTATTTGCAACTCCTGCTGAAGCCTTTTTATCAATCAGAATCGTAATTATGTTCTTAATTCACATTGCTGGCTACAACACCATGATGAACTGGCTTCCCACGATTGCCCAAGAACGAATGCACGTTAACGTTGCTAAATCATCACTTTGGATGGTCTTTACCATCATTGGAATGGCTTTAGGAATGTCCGTGTTTGGTTACCTTCAAGATAAATACGGGAGCCGGCTTGCCTACGGAATTTTCTTAGTTGGTTCTGCTATCTCAGTTTTCTTCTTAATTATGGCAACCAATCCCGTTGAATTTGTGATTGCTGGGGCAATTGTTGGTTTCTTAACGGAT
Source organism: Fructilactobacillus frigidiflavus (assembly GCF_044054575.1). Classification (GTDB taxonomy): domain Bacteria; phylum Bacillota; class Bacilli; order Lactobacillales; family Lactobacillaceae; genus Fructilactobacillus; species Fructilactobacillus frigidiflavus. The sequence goes on along the minus strand of NZ_CP168716.1, from coordinate 475,923 downwards.
GGAATGTACAGCGGTTACGGTGCCATTGTCAGTAACCTTTACCCAAGTAAAGATCGAGCCACGGCTAACAATACGATTATGTCAGTTGCCAAAACGATTGGAACTTTCTCACCTGTACTCGTTGGATACATTATGGATGTCTCAACGGTCACAACTGTGGTAATCTTTATGAGTATCTGTTACTTAATCAGTTTTGTCGTTATGATGTCAATTAAACAATTGAAGAAGGATCACCCACGTTATGTCGAAGACAATTAAAATTTTATCAACCAGTGACGTCCACGGTTTTGTTTATCCGACCGACTTTAGTAGTCGGAATAATCGAACCGAGTTGGGCCTTTTAAAAGCTGGGAGTTACATTAAAAAAACGAAAGCAACTGCTAAAAGTGATGAAATCGTCGTTGCCATTGAAAATGGTGACTTAATCCAGGGTTCACCACTGACTAGTTATCTCGCCGATCATGCTGATCATCAGGATTTTTTAAGTTCCATTACGCGCAAGATTGGCTATGATTCTGGCATCCTTGGTAATCATGAGTTTAACTATGGTTTTGCTTACATTAAAAATAGTGAAGCAGAACGTAATTATCCCATTTTAACAGCTAACATTGATGGAGCAATTGCAGCGGGAATTTCCGATCAACCGTATACGATTATTGAAAAAAAGGGCGTTAAAATTGCCATTCTTGGTTTAACGACCGCTTTTATTCCCAACTGGGAACTCGCCAAAAATATCCCTGGTTTGACCTTTAACTCAATTTTACCGGTGGCGAAAAAACTCGTCCCCGAACTTCGTAAACAAGCTGATGTGGTAATTGTTAGTTATCATGGCGGGATTGAAGCTGATCCGGAGACTGGTGAACCGACGGAAAAATATACCGTCGAAAATGAAGGGGCACGTTTATTAAACGAAGTTCCCGGAATTGATGCCCTGGTAACCGGCCATCAGCATCGTGAATTAGCTACTAAGATCAACGGTGTTCCACTGACGCAACCCGGTTTACATGGTACTAACGTTGGCGAAATTACGTTACAACTTGATGATGATAATCACGTTATATCAAGTAACAGTCAGTTAATTAACACTGCTCCAATTGAAATTGATCAAGATTTAGTTCCAAATCCCGAATTAGAAGCAACTGTTCAAGATTGGCTTGATCAACCCATGGGAACCGTGACTGGGGCTGATATGCGCATCACCAGTCCGATGGATGCTCGTTTACATGGCCATCCTTATTTGGAACTAATTAACCAAGTTCAAATGGAGGCCCTAGGTACTGACATTGCAAGTACCGCCCTCTTCAATGATGATTTAAATGGCTATGGTCGCAACGTTTCAATGCGGGAGATTATTAATAACTACCCTTATCCTAATCTGGCCTTTTTAGAAAAGGTCACTGGAAAAGACTTACGGTCAGCTTTAGAGCGCTGTGCTAGTTTCTTCACTTTGAAAAATGGTGAAATTGAGATTAGTGAAGAATTCACCAAACCTAATTTACAAATGTTCAATTATGATTTTTACAGTGGCATTGATTATGAATTTGATTTGACCAAACCAGTGGGCCAACGGGTGACAAAGCTAAACTATCATGACAAACCAGTGACTGATGAGCAAAGTTTGTTGGTTGCAATGAATAACTACCGCGGCATCGGTGGTGGTGAATACTCAATGTTTGGTAATGATAAGCTAATTAAACAAACTAGCGATAGCATTCAAAATTTGACGATTGAATATCTCAAACAGCATGATCCCTATCAAGCAGTCCAACCCCATAATTTAACGATAAAAAAATAATGAGCTAGCTGAGAATTCAGCTAACTCATTTTTCTTATGCAGTTTTTTTCGCTTTAAGTTCTTTCACGTACGCCGCCGCTTTGTCGTGATTAAACTCGTGTTCTGACGTTCCAATAACCACGGTCGCAAGTGAATTACCAACTACGTTAACCACCGTTCTGGCCATATCAACGAATCGATCAATTCCAGCAATAAAGGTTAACCCAGCCATTGGAACTCCAATCGTCGAAACCGTTGCCAAAAGGACCACAAAGGATGCTCCCGGAACTCCGGCCATTCCTTTTGAAGTAATCATTAAGACCACCACTAAGGTAATTTGTTGCCCAACTGAAAGGTGAATTCCATAAGCTTGTGCTAAGAAAATCGCCGCAATTGATTGATAGATGGCGGAACCATCTAAGTTAAAGGTATATCCAGTCGGAATTACAAACGAAACAATGGAAGGACTAACCCCAAACTTGTCCATATTTTCCATCATTTTTGGCATTACTGCTTCCGAACTAGCCGTTGAGAAAGATAGGACAATTTCGTTTTTCATCACCAACAATAAGTTTAAAAGACTAAAGTGACAAATTTTTGCAACAATTCCCATGACTACGAAAACAAAGAAAATCATCGTTGCGTAGACTAGAAGGACAAAGTAACTAAGGGGAAGTAAGACTTTCACCCCTAATTCAGCTAAAGTCAATCCAATTAAAGCACAGACACCGATGGGCGCAAGGTGCATGACCCAGTTAGTGATTTTAAACATGACTTGTGAAACGGAGTCTAAGAAGTCGACAATGATTTGCCCCTTTTCCCCAATGGCAGCCGTTCCTAAACCAAAGAAAACGGAGAAGACAATGACTGGCATCATATCACCTTTGGAAAGGGCACCAAAGATATTGGTTGGAATTAAAGCAATTAACGTTGACCAAAGCGAAGCATCCTGTGAATGTTTAGCCGTGGAAACGTAAGAACTAATATCCATGGAAGAATGCATTTGATGGATATCAATAAACGTGCCGGGATGAAAAATATTGGCGACCACTAACCCAAGGATAATCGCAATCGTCGTCATGATTTCAAAGTAGAGGAGGGTTTTCCCACCAATTCGCCCAACTTTTTTAATATCACCCATGCTAGCAATTCCAACTGTCAAACAAGAAACCACGATTGGTAGCACAATCATTTGAATTAAACCAATAAACATGGTTCCGATACTTTGCATCGCTGTAATGGCAGCTTTATTGTGGTAAAAGACTAAGCCTAAAATAATTCCTAGGACTAAACCAGCCACAATCTGCCAACCTAACGTGAATTTAAATTTCTTTTTCATCATGTTCCCATCCTTTTATGTAATTAGTTCGAGTATACACCATTAACAATGGCTTCTCAAAGGTAATTTACATGAAAAAACGGACGAAAAATGTTAAAAACCGGTTTGCCTAATCGCGTTCCGAACACTACGTTAGCTTGGTTCCTTTCTAATCCGAATTGCTTGGGCGTGACCACTTAGACCTTCTACTTCAGCTAACGTAATGACCGCATCCGCATCGGCCAGCAAGGCTTTTTTGTCATATTCCAAGTATTGAATGTGTTTTTGAAAGTCCCATACACCTAGAGCTGAACTAAAACGGGCCGTTCCACCAGTTGGCAAAATGTGATTAGGCCCCGCTAAATAATCGCCCAAGGGTTCGGAAGCATAACTTCCGAGAAAAACGGAACCGGCATTTTGGATTTGCGCTAAGTACTGGTCGGGATTGGCCAACTGGACTTCCAAGTGTTCAGGGGCATATTCATTCATTAATTTAATCATTTGGTCAGGATTGGCGACAACGTAAATTACCCCATTATTTTCAATAGCAGCTTGGGCAATTTGTTTTCTTGGTAATTTTTGTAATTGTTTCTGAATTTGGTCGGCAACTTGTTCAGCTAGTTTGGCTGAATCAGTAATTAAAATCGTCCGTGCCTTCACATCGTGTTCGGCTTGGGAAAGTAAATCCGCAGCAACTTGAGCCGGATTAGCGGTTTGATCCGCTAAAATCCCAATTTCAGAGGGACCAGCAATCATATCAATGGCAACTTGCCCAAAAACTTGTTTTTTCGCGTTAGCCACATAAGCATTTCCGGGCCCTGTAATTTTATCAACGGCCGGAATCGTTTCGGTTCCATATGCTAAGGCAGCAATCGCTTGTGGTCCCCCAATTTGATAAATTTTATCAACCCCCGCTAATTTAGCGGCTGCCAGAATGGCTGGATTTAAGCCTGATTTTTGCGGTGGAGTCACCATCACCACGTTTGAAACTCCCGCAATTTTAGCCGGAATCGCATTCATTAAAACTGATGAAGGATAGGCAGCAGTGCCCCCAGGAACATAAATTCCCACGGAAGCGAGTGGCGTGACTTTGATGCCCCGTTTAACTCCGGGAATGGATTCATCGACAAAGGAAGTTTGTTTTTCTAACTCGTGAAACGAACGAATGTTAGCGGTCGCCTTTTGTAGGGCCTGCAAAACTGCTGGATCAAGTTGGTCAACAGCCTCGTTAATTTCAGCAGCACTAATTTCGAAAGTCGGCAAATTCAATTGATCAAACTGAGCCGTATAATCTCGCAATGCTTGATCACCCCGTTGCTGAACTTGTTGGATAATTTCGCGGACTTGTTTGGTAATTAACTCATCATCAGTGGCAGCTGCTTGCTTTGTATCTGTCATTGCGGCGCGTAGACTAGCTGCTGTCGTTCCTTGCACAATTTTAATCATTGTTCTTCCTCCATCACTTGTAGTAAGTTTCTAATTAATTGCTTAATTTCACTTTCAAATTTGAAAAACGATTCTGGTCGCACTAGTAAATGGGTGCTAACCGTTCCCAAAGTTTCATATTGGCGCAAATGATTTTCTTTTAAGGTATTCCCCGATTGTTTGATATCAATGATGGCATCGGCTAACCCAGTTAAGGGTCCTAATTCTACCGATCCCTCTAGTTTGACCAGTTCAACGTCCTCACCACGGTGGGCAAAATAATTTGTGGCTACTCTGGGATATTTAGTCGCAATGCGTTTTCGACCGTACGCGTTTAATGCAAAGCCATCCGGAGCAGCTAACACAAATTCGGCCTTCCCGGTTTGTAAATCAAGCGCATCATAGTGTTGTTGTTCTTGTTCCGCCATCGTATCGGAACCTACAATGCCTACATCACCCACTCCAGAATCTAAATACTTAATTACGTCCGTGGGTTTTACCAAAATAAATTGATAACGCTGATCAGGACTGGTAAAAATCAATTTGCGGCCTGGATGATTAAGTTCTTCATTATTAACGCCGGCTTGACGAAGTAATTGGCGGACATCCGCTTCCACTCGTCCTTTCGCTAGGACGAACACCAGTGGCTTCGGCTTTTCCGCATTTACGGCTGGCTGCATTTCTACCAGTTCATCAACTTCAATCTCGGCTCCAACTGCTGGGAGAGTTTCATTTTGGACATTTTTGATTAACTGGTCGTAACGACCACCACTAAATAAGCGTTCTCCTAAATTAGTAATTAAGCCACTAAACATCAAACCAGTATAGTAACTTTGGGAGGTTACGGAAGCAAAATCAACGGTCACAGTGACGTCCGGAAAAGCTTTTTTCAATGCTTGCATCACCATTAATAATTCACTACAAATCTGGTGAACGGCGGGAAGCTGTTGTAACTGCTTCACTAAATCCTGACTTTCAACTTCACTTACCAAGGGCCATTCTTGTAAAGCAGCTGGTAAATTTTTCAATTTGGGTTTTAATTGATTGAAAATCGACATATTTTTGTTAATAATGGCGCATTTCAAAGTTTGGCGCTCTTGGGTAGTCAAGGTTTCTTGTTCTAATAAGCAATCAATAAACTTGGCATTCCCCAAAACTAATTTAAGGTCGGAAACGCCCACCAGCTGACAAATCTCTAACATCGTTTGAATTGCTTGCAGCTCTGGCTTTACCCCCGCCTTTCCAATTAATTCAATTCCAGCTTGAGTCCGCTGGTTGTATTTTCCCGAAAGATACTTCGTTTTTCGTACTACGTCGCCCACGTAGTAAAAATTGGTTTGGTTGGCTTGAACCCGATTCGTGGCTAAAAAGCGAGCAATTGGAAGCGTTAAATCAGGCCGAATGACTAGTTCTTCATCATATTGACCCTGTAAATGAAACATTTTGGTCGCATTGAATTCCGCAAACGTCGAGCGTCGTTCAATAAGGGGAGTCTTGATTGGCAAATAATCCTGTTCATTCAAATATTGATAAATCTGATTGATAAGCTGTTGTTTTTTTATTTGACGCTGCCCTAGTTCATCACGGGAACCAGTGGCTAATGATTTGTTCACTTTCCTTCCTCCTTTAGTGATAAATATTGAGAAAACTGATTATAAGCAAACCCGACATCCGCCGATTGGTGGGCATCTGAGCCAAAGACCAAAGGAATCTGCAAGTTTTGGCATTGCCGAATAATTGTCAAATTGGGGTACGGCTCACCGTTAAATTCTTTGCGCAGTCCGGCCGTGTTTAAATCGACTTCAAAACCGAGCTGTTTGATTAATTGGAGCGTTTGGTGTAATTCATTGTTCGTTTGTTCATTAAAAGCTGGAAACTTGAAGTATTTTTGATACTTGTGAATTAAGGTTAAATGTCCCACGCGCACTGTGACAGCTTGCGGAAATTGAGTGGCAAACCGCAAACTCTGTCTAATCGTAGCAAAGTATTGTTGGAAAAAACTTTGCTGATCTTGCTTTATTTCTGGCATTTCCGTCGCCAAAATTTCCGGAGAATAATCAATTGGGACAAATTCACCCTGCTGGTTTTTTAAAAAGTGGACCGAAATCACTACTTCTTCAATCCAGGGCAAACAAGGTTGTAGTTGGTCCCAAATTTCGGCTTCGTAATCAGCTAAATAATCAATTTCAAAGCCCTGCTGAACTTGAATTTGATGCTTAAAGGCTTGTTTACAGGCTGTAACCGTGTGCTGATAAGTCGCTAATTCATCGGCATGCATGGCTGAACTTGCTAAAACTTTCTTAGGTAATACAGATGTTTGTAAAAAGCGAGCGGGAAACGGAAAGTGTTCCGTTACCACGTAGGTTTGAAATCCTAACTCAAGAGCTTGCTGCAGGTAAGCTGGTAAAGCTTCATCGGTGCCGTGATGCGAAAATTTAGTATGCGTGTGTCCGTCTTTTTTAAGCATTGGTGGCCTCCAATAATAAATTTCTCACTGCTTGATTATCCGCCGGCTTGCCAATCGTAATTCGTAACCAATCCCGTTGGACTGGATACTTAACCTGATAACCATTTTGTAATAAGTAATCGCCTACTCGTTGGGCATTCTGGACTTTCACGAACATGAAATTAGCCGCTGACGGATAAAAAGTAAAAAGATGCCGTTGCAAAAATGCTTCCCATTGTTGCCGTTCTTGTTGGACAACTTGAACCACCTTGTGAACATAAGCTTGATCAGTGAGGGCGGCTTTTCCGCCTGCAATTTGAAAATTACTCAAGTTATAGGGCAGACGAATGGATTGAAGGGCATTCAACATTTTTCCGCTCGCCACCCCATAACCAATGCGCAAATTAGCTAACCCATAGGCTTTCGACAATGTTCGTAAGACTACTAGATTCGGAAATTGTGCGACTAATTTAATCACACTTGGAGCAGCTTCGTTAACAAATTCAATGTAAGCTTCGTCTAATACCAACACCGTTTGGCTAGGCAAATCACGCAAAAAAGTTTGGATTGCTTGTGGATCTTCAAAAACTCCCGTGGGATTATTAGGATTAGCTAGCCAAATCAATTCGGTTCGTTCGTCAATAGCGGCTTTTAATTTGGCAAACTCGACCTTCCCCGTGTTCTCGTTAACGGGAATTTCGCGAAGCTCCGTTCCTTCAATTTGGGCTTGAATGCCATATTCCCCAAAAGTAGGACTAACTTGTACCATATTTCCCTGATTGGTTAGCGTGACGCGACAAATTAATTCAATCAATTCATCGGCCCCAGTCCCAAAGACAATTTGTTGGGGATTAATTCCCTCTAACTTAGCAATTTCAGTTCGTAAGGCGGTCGCTGAGCCATCGGGATAACGGTTTAATTGGGAAAAATCAGTTGCTTGTAAAGCTTGTACTACTTGCGGTGATGGGCCAAAACTTGATTCATTAGCCGATAAGCGCACTAATTGGTTTAACTTAAATTGTTTTTTTAGAGCTGCAATCGGCAGTTCTCCTTGATAGTTAGTCAGTTGGGCTAAATTTGCTTTCATAACAAGTCCTCCTTACCGCCAGTCTTGGCGTTCGTGAATGCGCGACTTTTGTCCTTCCCGTCGCCCTAATTCAGTTTTAATTTCAGTTAATGAGACTCCATTTTGGTTTAATAAAACAAACAAGTGAAAAATCAAATCCGCCGTTTCGTAAATTAACTCTTCGCGATTATTTTTTGCAGCGACAATTACTTCCGTACTCTCTTCGCCGACTTTCTTTAAAATTTTATCCAAACCCTTGGTATATAAATAATTTGTATATGAATCCGGTTGTGGATTGGCTTTTTTGGCATTTAATTGTTGATATAAGGCTTCAAAGGTTTGTTGCTGATTGTTTTCCATTTCGGTTTCCTCCCTTAAAATACTTGATTGAAAAAACAACTTTGCTGCCCGGTATGACAAGCTGGTCCCACTGGATTGACGCTAATTAAAATTGTATCGGCATCGCAATCTAATTTGATTGAAACAACTCGCTGATAGTTTCCACTGGTTGCACCTTTATGCCACAATTCTTGTCGTGACCGTGACCAAAACCAGGTCTCTTTTGTTGATAAAGTTTTGCGATAACTCACCTGATTCATGTAAGCGAGCATTAAAACGGCTTTGGTTTCTGCGTCAATCACGATGGCTGGTAAGATTTGGTCTGGTTGCGATTTAGCAAAATTAGGTTTCATTGACGAATCACCAGCCCTTGCTCACTTAACGCTTCCTTCACTTCTGTAATTGAAAGTTGCTGGTAGTGAAAAAGCGAGGCAACTAACGCTGCGTCAGCTTTTCCTGGTTGTAAAACTTCCACAAGATCTTGGACACTCCCAGCCCCGCCGCTAGCAATAATGGGAACATCAACTTGTTGCGCCAATTCCTGGTATAGTTTGAGATCATAGCCCTTTTTCGTGCCATCCGCATCCATGCTAGTGACTAAGAGTTCTCCTGCTCCGAGCTTTGTTAATGTTTGCGCCCAGGTCGCCGCATTTAAGTTCGTGGGCTCAATTCCTCCTTTACGATAAACACGATAAAATTGGAATGCTTCATCCCACTTCGCGTCAATTGCGCCAACAATCGCTTGCTTGCCGTATTTGTCAGCTCCAGCAGTAATTAATTCAGGATTTGTGATTGCGGCGGAATTAATAAAAACTTTATCGACCCCTGCATGCATCACTTCATCAATATCGGTTAAACTTCTAATGCCACCCCCGGCCGTTAATGGAATGAAAATTTCCTGAGAAACTGATGCTAAAGTTTCTAATACCGTTTTGTGACTGTCCTTTGTCGCCGTAATATCTAAAAAGACTAATTCGTCAGCGCCAGCGGCTTGATAACGTTTGCCAATTTCCACGGGATCTCCAATCGTCTGCAAGTTCTTAAATTGGGTTCCTTTGACTACTTGGCCATCTTTGATATCAAGTGCCGGAATAATTCGTTTTGTGAGCATTCCTATCGCCTCAATTCTTTTAAATCAGATAAAGTTATTTGTCCTGTCGCCAATGCTTTCCCAATCACGATATCTTGAATTCCGAGTGCTTGAATTTTTGCTAAATCAGTGGGGCTGGTAATTCCTCCACTAGCAATTAAATTAACGTTTGGAAATTGATTACGTAAATCCCTTAATAAGGTTAAGTTTGGTCCCATTAACATGCCATCGCAGTTAACATCCGTCACAATAAAATTAGCAATGCCTAGTTCAATCATCGCTTTCATTAGTTGTGAAAAACTGATTTCGGATTGCGACTGCCAGCCGTTAACCGCAATTTTTCCCGCTTTTCCTTCGATTGCAATTACAATTTGCTGACCATATTGGCGGGCTAAGTCAGCAACTAATTGGGGATTACTCAAGGCAACGGATCCCAAAATTACTCGGTCAATTCCCATGGCAAAATATTTTTCGACTTGCTCTTGTGTTCTAATTCCCCCGCCCACTTCAATAAATCCCGTGAAGTTTTGCCGAATTGACTGGATGACCGCTTGGTTAAGGGGTGCTCCTCGTTGTGCACCATTTAGATCAATTAAGTGCAAAGCAGTAAGTCCAGCGGCTTGAATGGCTTGAACCTGTTTTTGCGGATCACTTTGAATAATGGTTTTTTTAGCAAAGTCCCCTTTTTGTAAACGAACCGATTGTCCGTCAATTAGATCAATTGCTGGTAATAACATTTGGGGTGCTCCCTTCTTGAACTATTTGAATAAAATTTTGTAAAATTTGAAAACCAACGGAACCAGACCGTTCTGGATGGAATTGCGTTCCATAAACATTTTGGTTAGCAACCACACTCGGAATCTCGATTCCTTGATTAGTGACGGCCGTAACATAATGTGATGGTGACTGTACATAATATGAATGGGCAAAGTATGTATACTGCTGATCAAGCTGGTTTGTTAGTTGATTAGTTTGGCAAACCTGATTTTGGTTCCACCCCATGTGCGTAGCTTTCAAAACTTGGTTACGGGGTAGCTGAATTACTTGTCCTGGAATAAGTTGCAATCCTGGAGTTTCTTGAAACTCAAATGATTTTTCAAACAGTAGTTGCATCCCTAAGCAAATTCCTAAAATGGGAATCCCGGCATGAGCCCGCTTCTGTAAAACGGAAACTAATTGTCGTTTTTTTAATTGCTTCATTGCTTGTGGAAAGGCGCCTACTCCCGGGATAATAATTCCATTGGCTGCTGCAATTTCAGTTGCACTACTAGTCAGAAATCCAGAAATACCGATTTTGTTTAACGCTTTTAAAACATTAGTTGTATTACCAGCGCCATAATCAACCACGGCAATTTTAATTGGCTTAATCATTAAAGTACCCCCTTAGTTGAATTAACGCCTTTGATAGCAGCATTTTTAGTAATAGCCATTCGCATTGCGCGACCCATGGCCTTATAAATACTTTCAATTTTGTGATGAGTGTTGCGACCATATAAGACTTCAATATGCACGTTAGCTTGTAAATTATCAGCAAATCCTTGCCAAAAATCTTCAATCGTTTCCGTTTCTAAATCACCTAACTTAGGATTCTGTAATTCTGCTTTGAAAACTAGATACGACCGCCCGGATAAATCAACCACGGCTCGACTTAAACATTCATCCATTGGTATCAATTGAAATCCATATCGTTCAATTTGTTGTTTATCACCCAGCGCCTGTTTGAAAACTTCTCCCAACAAAATTCCAATATCTTCAGTGGTATGGTGAGCATCGACTTCTAAATCACCATTGGCTTTAATTTGTAGCCCAAAACGCCCATGTTTCGCAAAAAGCGTTAACATATGATCTAGAAATCCAATTCCAGTATCAATCTCAATCCCCGTTTGTTGATCTAGATTAATTGCTACTGAAATCTGTGTTTCAGCAGTATTACGTGTAAGTTGTGCCGTTCTCATTTTTCTTCCTCCTAATTAAGCCAATAAAAAAACGCCCCTGAAAACTATTAATATAGTTTTCAAGGACGTTCAACCGTGTTCCCACCTTGTTTCCAGTTAGACTTACGCCTAACTGCTCAATCACCTAAGTTATAGGCGACCCGAATATCGGTGGGTAACCGGATTTACTAGTAGGTGTGATTCGTTAGTAGAATCTGCGCTCATCTCAATGCGTTAGCTTAAGCACTCCCTGTATGATTCTGATCTAACTACTAGTCCTACCTTGGTAAATTTCATTATTTGATTAATCTTATAATACAAGGATTTTAAAAATTGTCAAGCAAAATCTTAACATTACTTTATATAAAATGATTATTTAAATTTAAAATAGAACTTTATTGTGCTTTATTTGGTTAATGTTTCTTTTTATTGCAACTGATTAATCAAACTAAAATTAGATATTTAATTAAATTTTTACAACAAAAAAAGACCTTAGCTTGCGCTAAAGTCTTTTTCATTTGCGTGGCAACGTCCTATCCTCGCAGGGGGCGATCCCCCAACTACTTTTGGCGTGCTGAAGCTTAACTTCTGTGTTCGGCATGGGAACAGGTGTATCCTTCAGGCTATCGCCACCACACTATTTTTCTTTGAGAACTTTGTTCTCTCAAAACTAGACAATATTATTTTCTTCCGATTAACTTCCATTGTATCTTCATTCTACTTGGTTAAGTCCTCGACTGATTAGTATTAGTCCGCTTCACGTATCACTACGCTTCCACTTCTAACCTATCTACCTGATCATCTTTCAGGAGTCTTACTTCCATATAGGAATGGGAAATCTCATCTTGAGGCGAGTTTCACACTTAGATGCTTTCAGCGTTTATCTCATCCATACATAGCTACTCAGCAATGCGCCTGGCGGCGCAACTGATACACCAGCGGTATGTCCATCCCGGTCCTCTCGTACTAGGGACAGCTCCTCTCAAATTTCCTGCGCCCGCGACGGATAGGGACCGAACTGTCTCACGACGTTCTGAACCCAGCTCGCGTACCGCTTTAATGGGCGAACAGCCCAACCCTTGGGACCAACTACAGCCCCAGGATGCGATGAGCCGACATCGAGGTGCCAAACCTCCCCGTCGATGTGAACTCTTGGGGGAGATAAGCCTGTTATCCCCAGGGTAGCTTTTATCCGTTGAGCGATGGCCCTTCCATATGGTACCACCGGATCACTAAGTCCGACTTTCGTCCCTGCTCGACCTGTATGTCTCGCAGTCAAGCTTGCTTTTGCCTTTACACTTTAGGAATGATTTCCAACCATTCTAAGCAAACCTTTGAGCGCCTCCGTTACTGTTTAGGAGGCGACCGCCCCAGTCAAACTGCCAACCAGACACTGTCTCCGCGCACGATCAGTGCGCAGGGTTAGAGTGTTCACATAACAAGGGCAGTATCCCACTGACGCCTCCACCGAGACTAGCGTCCCGGCTTCTATGGCTCCTACCTATCCTGTACAAGTTATGTAAACACCCAATATCAAGCTACAGTAAAGCTCCATGGGGTCTTTCCGTCCTGTCGCGGGTAACCTGCTTCTTCACAGGTATCTTAATTTCACCGAGTCTATCGTTGAGACAGTACTCAAATCGTTACGCCTTTCGTGCGGGTCGGAACTTACCCGACAAGGAATTTCGCTACCTTAGGACCGTTATAGTTACGGCCGCCGTTTACTGGGGCTTCATTTCGGTGCTTCGCCGAAGCTAACACTTCCACTTAACCTTCCAGCACCGGGCAGGCGTCAGCCCATATACTTCATCTTACGATTTTGCATAAACCTGTGTTTTTGATAAACAGTCGTTTGAGTCTTTTCACTGCGGCTGGCCGTGAGGCCAGCACCCCTTCTTCCGAAGTTACGGGGTCATTTTGCCGAGTTCCTTAACGATAGTTCTCTCGCTCACCTGAGGATACTCTCCTCGACTACCTGTGTCGGTTTGCGGTACGGGTAATTAATTACTAACTAGAAGCTTTTCTCGGCAGTGTGACGTCAGATACTTCTCTACTTAAATTTCGATCCTCATCATCGCTTGTCAACGCGCTTAAAAGCATTTGACTCTTAAACTGACTTACGATTTGAACACACATTTCCAATCGTGTGCATATCTTAGCCTACTGCGTCCCTCCATCGTTCAAACATAATTAACTAGTACAGGAATCTCAACCTGTTATCCATCGCCTACGCTTCTCAGCCTCGGCTTAGGTCCCGACTAACCCTGGGTGGACGAGCCTTCCCCAGGAAACCTTAGTCATTCGGTGGATCAGATTCTCACTGATCTTTCGCTACTCATACCGGCATTCTCACTTCTAAGCGCTCCAGTAGTCCTTACGGTCTACCTTCATTGCCCTTAGAACGCTCTCCTATCACGCAACATAGTTGCGTCCGCAGTCTCGGTAATATGCTTAGCCCCGGTAAATTTTCGGCGCAGAATCACTCGACTAGTGAGCTATTACGCACTCTTTAAATGGTGGCTGCTTCTGAGCCAACATCCTAGTTGTCTATGCAACTCCACTTCCTTTTCCACTTAGCATATATTTAGGGACCTTAACTGGCGGTCTGGGCTGTTCCCCTTTCGACGATGGATCTTATCACTCATCGTCTGACTCCCGGACATAAATCAATGGTATTCGGAGTTTATCTGAACTCAGTAATCCTAGATGGACCCCTTGCTCAAACAGTGGCTCTACCTCCATGATTCTAATTCCGAGGCTAGCCCTAAAGCTATTTCGGAGAGAACCAGCTATCTCCAAGTTCGTTTGGAATTTCACCGCTACCCACACCTCATCCCAGCACTTTTCAACGTACACGGGTTCGGACCTCCGGTGCGTATTACCGCACTTTCATCCTGGACATGGGTAGATCACCTGGTTTCGGGTCTACGGCAACATACTAATACGCCCTATTAAGACTCGCTTTCGCTACGGCTCCGCTTTTTCGGCTTAACCTTGCATGCAACTGTAACTCGCCGGTTCATTCTACAAGAGGCACGCCATCACCCATTAACGGGCTCTGACTGCTTGTAGGCACATGGTTTCAGGAACTATTTCACTCCCCTTCCGGGGTGCTTTTCACCTTTCCCTCACGGTACTGGTTCACTATCGGTCACTAGGGAGTATTTAGCCTTGGGAGATGGTCCTCCCAGATTCCGACGACGTTTCACGTGTGTCGCCGTACTCAGGATCCTGAACTGAGGGTATTTGATTTCGTTTACGAGACTATCACTCTCTTTGGTGTAGCTTCCCAACTACTTCAACTATCAAATACTTTTGTAACTCAAATGTTCAGTCCTACAACCCCGAACCACAAGGGTTCGGTTTGGGCTGTTCCCCGTTCGCTCGCCGCTACTTAGGGAATCGAAATTTCTTTATATTCCTGTGGGTACTTAGATGTTTCAGTTCCCCACGTCTGCCTCTGCATAGCTATGTATTCACTATACAGTGACCAGTCATAACACTGGTCGAGTTTCCTCATTCGGAAATCTCCGGATCAAAGCTTACGTACAGCTTCCCGAAGCTTATCGCAGTTAGTTGCGTCCTTCATCGGCTCCTAGTACCAAGGCATTCACCATGCGCCCTTATTAACTTAACCTATAATCCGACGGATTATAAATTATTTGAGTTTTAGCGATTAAAACTAATTAAAAAACTCAAAAATAACACAATGGTTATTTCTCGGTTCAATTATATATAAAAATATAATTATTACAGAAAATAATATTATCTAGTTTTCAAAGAACAAAATTAAGAGAGTAGATACTCTCAAAACTGAGCAAGATTTTGATTAATGTAAGGTTCCGAATTATTCCTTAGAAAGGAGGTGATCCAGCCGCAGGTTCTCCTACGGCTACCTTGTTACGACTTCACCCTAATCATCTGTCCCACCTTAGGCGGCGGACTCCTAAAAAGGTTATCCAACCGACTTTGGGTGTTACAAACTCTCATGGTGTGACGGGCGGTGTGTACAAGACCCGGGAACGTATTCACCGTGGCATGCTGATCCACGATTACTAGCGATTCCAACTTCATGCAGTCGAGTTGCAGACTGCAATCCGAACTGAGAACGACTTTAAGAGATTAGCTTGACCTCGCGGTTTCGCAACTCGTTGTATCGCCCATTGTAGCACGTGTGTAGCCCAGGACATAAGGGGCATGATGATTTGACGTCGTCCCCACCTTCCTCCGGTTTATCACCGGCAGTCTCTCTAGAGTGCCCAACTTAATGCTGGCAACTAAAGACAAGGGTTGCGCTCGTTGCGGGACTTAACCCAACATCTCACGACACGAGCTGACGACAACCATGCACCACCTGTCATTCTGTCCCCGAAGGGAACGTCTAATCTCTTAGATTGGCAGAAGATGTCAAGTCCTGGTAAGGTTCTTCGCGTAGCATCGAATTAAACCACATGCTCCACCGCTTGTGCGGGTCCCCGTCAATTCCTTTGAGTTTCAACCTTGCGGTCGTACTCCCCAGGCGGAATGCTTAATGCGTTAGCTGCGGCACTGAAAGGCGGAAACCTTCCAACACCTAGCATTCATCGTTTACGGCATGGACTACCAGGGTATCTAATCCTGTTTGCTACCCATGCTTTCGAGCCTCAGCGTCAGTTACAGACCAGATAGCCGCCTTCGCCACTGGTGTTCCTTCATATATCTACGCATTTCACCGCTACACATGAAGTTCCACTATCCTTTTCTGCACTCAAGTTTATCAGTTTCCGATGCACTTCTCCGGTTAAGCCGAAGGCTTTCACATCAGACTTAATAAACCGCCTGCGCTCCCTTTACGCCCAATAAATCCGGACAACGTTTGCCACCTACGTATTACCGCGGCTGCTGGCACGTAGTTAGCCGTGACTTTCTGGTTAGATACCGTCATACCGTGAGCAGTTACTCTCACAGCTGTTCTTCTCTAACAACAGAGTTTTACGAGCCGGAACCCTTCTTCACTCACGCGGCGTTGCTCCATCAGACTTTCGTCCATTGTGGAAGATTCCCTACTGCTGCCTCCCGTAGGAGTATGGGCCGTGTCTCAGTCCCATTGTGGCAGATTACCCTCTCAGGTCTGCTACGTATCATCGCCTTGGTGAGCTATTATCTCACCAACTAGCTAATACGCCGCGGGTCCATCCAGAAGCACTAGCACAAAGGCCAGCTTTGAAACAAGAACCATGTGGTTCTTGTTGTTATACGGTATTAGCATCTGTTTCCAGGTGTTATCCCCTTCTTCTGGGCAGGTTACCCACGTGTTACTCACCAGTTCGCCACTCAGTCGGATCCAAAATCATCTTGGTGCAAGCACCAAGAATCAAATGGGCGACTTCGTTCGACTTGCATGTATTAGGCACGCCGCCAACGTTCGTCCTGAGCCAGGATCAAACTCTCATTTTAGAAATGAGAACTTTACTAGCTCTTATTTATTTGTTTTTGCAAATTGACATTGCATATTTGTTTAATTTTTAAACTAAGTTTAAAAATTATCCTTACACTTTATTGTAATCAAAATCTTGTTCAGTTTTCAAAGATCTACTCAAGCACCATTTACAGTGCATATAATATATTACTCGGATAAGCTGACTACGTCAACCCTTTTGAATAATAAAATTAAAAAAGTTTTTTCAGTTAAAAGTGACTTCGTCCCTCTCAACATTTATAACTATAAACCATTGGTCAGGAAAGGTCAAGGGTTTTGATCAAAAAAGTTTAATTTATTTTCAAAAAATTAAATTTGCCCCTTCAATTAGCTACATCATAGTAATTAACACGTATAATCAAAGATGGTAAATCATCAAAATTTTTATTAGAAAGTATGAATATTATGAATCGCCAAACTTTAATTAAAAAATTCAATCAATATCAACACGCTGTTTACTTTTCTTCGGCCGATCATCAGCATTGTTACTTTGGCTTTGGTAAACAAGATGAAATGATTTCAAACTCCATCGACGAACTACAAAAATGGCAAAAGCGACAAAACGTTCCCGTCTTTGGTGGAATTCCATTTGACAAACAAAACTTAGCAGATAGTAAATTAATGAACGGCTATTTTATTGCACCCCAATACGTAATTGACGAAAAAACTGGCGAAAGTTGGGGAACTCTGCCAGCCACTGATAATCAAGAATCAGATACACAAACCAATTACATCATTTCTAAATCTAATGAAGAAGATTGGATTACTAGGACTGAAATTTCCCTACAAGAAATGCTTAATGATCAGCAAAAACAAAAAGTAGTCCTCGGAATGCAGCAAACGCTTCAATTAGCAGCTCCCTTAAATCTCAGTAAGCTAATTACCTCATTAATTAAATATCAACCCAATTCCTACCATATAATAATCAAGCATCACGACGAAGTTTTTGTTTCAGCTACTCCCGAGCGTCTCATTCAACTACATCAGATGAACATTAAAACCGCGGCCGTTGCGGGAACTATCAAGCGAGCTACTAATCCCCAAATCGATCAGCAACTAGCTCAATCCCTGCAACATGATGCTAAAAACTTACACGAACACCAATTAGTGGTTCATGAAATTACCAATAAAATCGCTTCCTTAGCTGACTTAACCTATCATAAAACGCCCCAAATTTTAAAAACGCCCCAAGTTCAGCATCTTTATACCCCAATTACCGGAACTTTAAAGCATCATGCAAATTTATTACAATTAGTTGAGGCTCTCCACCCCACGCCTGCGTTAGGTGGCCTTCCCTTAAAGTGGGCACTCAAACAAATTCAACGGACGGAACTTAATCCCCGCGGTCTTTTCGCCGCTCCAGTTGGGTATGTTTTACCAAACGGAGATGGTGAATTTGTCATTGGCATCCGCTCTCTTTGGGAAAAACAACGAACCATCAAACTCTTCGCTGGAGCGGGAATCCTGGCTGAATCTAACCTCGCTCAAGAAGCTCACGAAATTGAATTAAAAATGTCAGTTATGGAAGCCATCATTAAGGAGCAAACTCATGAATGAAACTTTAACCAACAATCTTAAGCATTTAGTTCTAGCTTTACAAGCTCAAGGAGTTGAGCATTTCATCATTTCTCCCGGTTCCCGAAACACCCCGTTAGCCTTACTATTAGCTGAACAACCGGCGCAATTTACCATGGCCGTTGATGAACGATCAGCAGCCTTTTTAGGGTTAGGCATCGCCAAAGCTACTCATCATCCGGTTGCACTCGTTGCGACTTCTGGAACGGCGACCGCTAACTATTTGCCCGCCATTGTTGAAGCAAAAAGTTACCACGTCCCTTTAATCGTTTTAACCACTGATCGTCCTCAGGAATTGCAAAATATCGGTGCTCCTCAAACCATTAATCAAGTCAACCTGTATCATGATCAAGTCAAAGAATCCATCAATGTAAATGTCCAAGAAAAAAACACTGATGTGACCGAATATATCGACTATAAAGTCCAGCAACTGGCCCATCTAAGTCAAATTGCTCCGGTTGGTCCGGTTCACATCAACTTGCCCTTACGAAAACCGCTGCTTCCTGACTTAAATCAGCCATGGCCAACTATTCAACCGCAAGCTTTTGGTGAAATTAACGTTCAATTAAATCAAGCCACCTTAACTAAGCTAATTCAAAAACTACAGCAACAAAAAATTATGCTTGCAGTTGGCCCCACTGATCAATCATGGTCACAAGCTAACTTCGAAGCACTAGCACAAAAACTTCACGCTCCAATCATTGCTGATGTACTAAGTCAACTACGAGGAACCGCACATACCATCACTGGCATGGATGCACTTTTAGCTGCTAACGCGGAAACAACTGCAATGTTACCCGACGTCGTGTTGCGTTTTGGTGGCACGCCCGTTTCCGCTAAATTGTTTCCGTGGTTAAAAGCCCACCAGATTCCAGTTATTCAAATTGGGATGAACTACTTGGGGCAAGATCACACTCGCTCTGCTCAGACTAGTTATGCTGTTGATGAGTCCCAATTCGTTCAACAATTATTAAATCGTGACGTCCAAGGCAGTTCTGCATATTGGGAAAATATCTGGAAGCCGCTTAAAGTTCAGCTAACTGATTTTGCTAATCCAGAACTAAATGAACTTAGCATTGCTACCGAACTAGCCAATTTACCGACTTCTAACCAATTATTTTTAGCTAATTCTATGACTGTGCGAAACTTCGACCAATTTTTCAATCCGCAGCATCAAATTAAGGTCATGGCCAATCGCGGTGCTAACGGAATTGACGGAACCATCTCTACTGCAACCGGAATGGCCCTGAATGGACAACCAACTTGGCTTATCATCGGCGACTTAGCCTTTTATCACGATATGAACGGCTTATTATTAGCCAAACAAAATCAAGTTGATTTAACCATCATCGTCAATAATAATGATGGCGGCGGAATCTTTTCCTTTTTACCACAGGCTCAAGCACCCTATTTTGAAACAATGTTTGGCACACCACAACATTTAGCGATTGATAAAGTTGCTCAACTTTATGATGCAAAATATCTCAAGTTACAAAAAGTAGAAGAATTACGTCAGTTAGTTGCAACACCTTGGCATGGTTTAAGAATTATCGAAATTCAAGATTCCCGTGCTAACAATGCCAACGTCCACCAGCAAAGATTACAAATATTAAAGGAACGACTTGCTCATGAAAATTAATGGTTATGACTATCAAATTGAAATCAGCGGGCAAGGAAATCCAACCTGGGTCTTTTTACATGGCTTTTTAGGTAGTAAGGCTGATTTTACAAAAATAGTTCCACGTGGAACAAAAATTTACATTACCGCTTATGGTTTTGCCGAAAATGATGCAACCCTTCCAGCTCATCATTTTTCAACTGACCATCAAGTTCAAGACTTAGCTGCGTTATTTGCTAGCCTACAAGTTTCGTCAATTAATTTAGTTGGTTATTCCATGGGAGCTCGTTTAGCCCTGGCATTTGCCATTCAGCATCCGCAACTAGTGCACCATTTATGGTTAGAAAGCGGGACAGCTGGAATTATAAATCCAGATGCACGAAAGCAACGTCAACTAGCTGATCAGACGCGTGCGACCCAAATTGAGCAACAGGGTTTGGTTAGTTTTGTTAATCATTGGGAAACCTTACCTCTTTTTAATTCCCAACAGCACGTTAGTAAATCGCAACAACAATTTATGCACCAACAACGAATTAATCACAATCCGATTAACATGGCTAATTCGCTTCGTTATTTTGGAACCGGAACGATGCCAAATTGTTGGAATCAACTTTCACAACTTAAAATTCCAATCACGTTAATCACTGGTGCCCAAGACCTCAAATTCACTAAGTTAAATCAAAAGATGAAAGCATTATTGCCCAATGCAGACCATGTTTTGGTTGCTGATGCCGGTCATAACGTCCACTTCGAAAAATCAGCCCACTTCACTAGCTTATTAAATCAGGAAAAGCTGCATGAAAATTAAACAAATCAATTTATTACCGCTCACCTTAAAATTAAACCATCCGTTCAGAACCAATCACGGGGTTACCTTGCAACGCCCCATTACCTTAGTAGAAATTCAGCTTACCTCAGGTATCAACGGTTACGGAGAAATTCAGGCCTTTGCTGATGATAGTTACGCTCCACAAACGCAAGCAATCGCTTGTCATGCGCTCAACCAAGTCCTTCCGCGTCTAATTGGATGTAACTTTTATCAGCCTACTGATTTAGCGCCGCAACTTGATTACCTAACTTCCTTTGCTCGGGCCAGTGTCGAAATGGCCTTATGGGATGCCTACGGGAAAACAACGAATCAGTCCCTAGCAGAGTTAATTGGATTGCCAAAACCAAAATCAATTCCCGTGGGAACTGTCATTGGGATGCAAACTAACGTGCAGCAAACTGCAGCACAAATTCAGGCAGCAACTCAGCAAGGCTATCAAAAGCTAAAGTTTAAAGCAGCAAACCATGAAACGTCCTTAAAATTAGTTAAATTAGGTCACGAACTTGCCCCAAGTGTAATTACTACGATTGATGCTAACCAGGCTTGGGACAATAATTTAGCTACCTTAACTGCTTTAAAAAGATTAGAAAAACATGGCTTAAAATTAATTGAAGAACCTTTGCAGCAAGCAAGTTGGACTGATTATGCCAATTTACAACAGAATTTTAAGCATTTATTGCTTAGTTTAGATGAAAGCTTAGTCGATTTGGCTTCAATCAAAAGTGCCTTAAAATATAACAGTGCCAATGCCTTCACGATTAAACAGGGCAAATTAGGTGGCATTGCAACCGCTCTAACTGCCATTGATCTAATCAAGCAAGCTGGAAAAGTTCCCTGGATTGGTGGAATGCTAACTTCTGGATTAGGTCGTTCAGTTGATTTAGCCTTAGCCAGTCGTGTAGGTAGTAATTCGGTTCCAGCTGATATCTCTGCAAGTAGTCATTATTTTGAACAGGATTTCGTTAATGAAAACCTTGAAGTCCAGCATGGCTTAATTGACGTTCCGACTAATCCCGGAATTGGAGTTACCATGAATTGGCAAGCAATTCAGCAACTCCAAACTGGTCCTACAATTCAATACAAGTGAAAAAAGACTGAATTCAAATCGAATTCAGTCTTTTTCGTAATCATCTTTAATTTTTTAAAAAATTCCAATGGAAAAATTAACGTTAAAATCACGTTGGCCTTCTAGCTTAATAATCCCCTTTTTGTCTTTCAAAATTCCGTTACTATCTTTGGTATCAGCAATCCCCCACCACGGTTCCAAACAAACAAAATCGGCATCTTTGATCGACCAGAAGCCAATATACTGACAATGATCAGCCATTATTGAAACACCGTGTTCTGATTTATCCGATTGAAGCATCACCATACTAGTTTGGTTTTCTCCAATATCAAAGATTTTTGCGTCATGCTTAAATAAATCATGAGATAGTTGGACCGGACTATCCAACGGTGCGTTATCTGATTTACTACTCAATCCATCAGCGTTAATTTGCATTAAATCAAATTTTCTCCGAGGAGCGGCCACCACGTAATAATCTGCAAAATTTTCTTGTTTCGGAAGCAAGGGAATATTGAAGCCCGGATGAGCTCCAATTGAAAAATACATTTCGTCGTTTCCAGTGTTAATTACTTTAATCGCCACGTCGATGTTATTTTTCACCAGTTGATAAGTAACGTTTAAAGTAAAATCAAACGGATAAATCAGTTTAGTTTGTTCATCAGAAGTCAAGCTAAACTCTACGCGATCGGCAGTTGCATTCACCACTGTGAACTGCTTATCCCGTGCAAAACCATGTTGTGTCATATGGTAAGTTTTCCCGTTGTATTGATAACTATCGTTTTTTAATTTACCAACAATCGGAAATAAAATTGGTGACTGTCGTTTCCAAAATTCCGGTTTACCCTGCCAAAGATATTCAAGCTCGTTATCAATCCGTTTAATGGATTTAATTTCAGCACCTAATTGATCAATTTCAACCCTTAAAAAATCATTTTTTAAAATTGTAGTCAATGTCATGTTCTCCTTCGTGATGTATTTAACATATCTTCAATTTTAACATTTTTATAAACTAACAACGTTCTTAATCATTTTACCAATAAATAGCGGAGCCGAATCTGAAAATAGAGCCAACTCTTAGTTAATTTACCAGTTGCCTGGCGTCCCTTTAAAACATCATAATTTTCACGTTTAATTTTTTTCAAAATAGCTTCATAGCCATCAATTGCCAGCCGTAAGGAAATTTTTGCCTGACGTTGGTCGATTAACTGCAGCACTTTTGTTTTAGAATCGTAAAGTCTGAATGCTTCGTCACTCAAGTTCGCCAATAATTGCCGTAAATTAGCTGAACTATGGGCCCCACTCAAAGCTGAATCGGTCACTTCAAGCTCATTTAACAATGACTGTGGTAAATAAAGATAGCCGTTGTCCCAATCTTCTTTCACGTCACGGATAATATTGGTTAACTGTAACGCAATGCCGACATTAACGATTTGGGATTGATCTGAAGCCGTTAATTTTTTGTTCGTCAAAATTGGGATGATCATTAGTCCAACCGTGCCGGCAACTCGGAAGCAGTAGTTTTTTAAGTCTGACTGTGTTTTAATGACGACTTGTTTTAAATCTTCTTCTTGTCCGACAATCATTTCGTCCATTAGGGTTACCGGAATTTGAAACACTTGAAAAATTAGTTGTAAATTCTGCCCTAGTTGGGTTTGAGGGTGATGTTGTTTTACACTTTCCCACACTTTCTTTAATTGCAAAAACTGGGAGGCATCTTTTGAATCAGCCGCATCATCTAATTTACGTAAAAAATCGTAAATCACAAAAATGCTTAAGGATTGATAACGCGGTAGCTTAGAGAAAGCATAGTAAAAAGTCGATGAATACTTTTTGATAACCGCTTCGCTCGCTTCCATCTGCGTTAGTTGTGATGCCATCATCTTTTCTCTATTCATTGGAAAAATCTCTTTCTACTTCTTTAGCAGCTAATTCGCCACTGGTAATCACGATTGGAACTCCAGCACCGGGGTGTGAACTTGCTCCGGCAAAATATAACCCATCAATTTTCCGTGCTTTATTGTGGGGACGGAAATAATTACTCTGTGCTAAAGTTGGTTTTAACCCAAATGCGGTACCAAATTTACTATTATAAAGGGAATTAAATTGATTTGGTGTGAAGATACTCTTCACTTTGATTTTCGCCTGTAAATCGGTTAACGCAAATCCCCGTTGTGCTTTGTCAATGACTTGATCAGCGTAATCGGCATATTGTTGTTCAGTTAACGTGCTAGTTTGTAAATTACCCACGGGTACTAAAATATACAAAGAAGACGCTCCAGCTGGGGCAAAGGAATCATCCAACTTGCTAGGATTGTAAATATAGTAAGAAGGATCAGGAGGTAGCACTCCAGTTTCAATTTCTTGAACATTTTCCTTAAAATCACTTGCCATTTTAATCGTATGCAAATCAAGTTGCGGATATTGAGCCTCTACCCCTAAATAAATCAATAAACATGACATTGAATAATCCATTTGCTTGATTTTTTGGGGTGTTTTTTTCTCTAATTTTTGGGCTTGCGGACTTAATAAACTTTCAACCGCATAAGGATAATCAGCATTAATTACCGCAGCATCTACTGGAATGGTTGCTCCATTGATTTGAAGTCCAGTTACTTTTCGACCGCTAGTGACGACTTGCTGTACTTCACTATCATATTGAAGCTTGCCGCCTAATTCCTCGAATCTCCGTTTCAAGGCTTTCGCATATTGGTACATTCCCCCTTTAATAAACCAAACTCCGTAAAGAAGTTCGATCATGGGAATGATGTTATAAATTGAGGGCCCACTAAATGGTGAAATCCCAATATAGAGAGTTTGAAATGATAATAAATATTGTAAATGTTGATTGGAAATAAATTTTTGCATGTCATGGTATGAAGAAGAAAAGGTTTTTAACTTAATGGCATTGATTAACGTTTTTAAGTTAAAAAAATCTTTTGGTGAGCGAAAACTTTGATAAATGAAGTTATCCTTGGCATTTAAATATTTCCGATAAATATCAGATAAATAATTCAAGAAACCAAGCATATCAGCATCACTACTACTTTCAAATAACTTTGTTAGTTTCACTAAGTCACTTGAAATTTCATAGTCTTGATTATCAATTTGAACTTTCATAAATGGATCAACCCGCTGCATGGTAAAGTAATCGTCTGGATTAACCCCCGTATCAATAAATGGTTTGCGATAAATATCCGGCATCATCACAATTGTCGGACCCATATCAAATTTGAAACCATCAATTTCTAACTGATTCATCTTCCCACCAACATGGTCGTTTTTTTCATAAATAGTAACATCATAGCCTTGATGTTGAAGCTGAATAGCAGTTGTTAAACCACCGACTCCTGCACCTACAACTGCAATTTTCTTTGACATTAATTTCTCCTTTAATAATGACACAAATTTTTTATCGTATTTAACTACATTTTAGTTTTACTAGCTAATTTAATTGTACTTGATTAGTAATTAATTTTGTTATTATATTGCATTTTTCAGATTGAAAATTTGATTATTTTTGCAATAAAAAAAGACCTTAGCTTGCGCTAAAGTCTTCTTAATTTGCGTGGCAACGTCCTATCCTCGCAGGGGGCGATCCCCCAACTACTTTTGGCGTGCTGAAGCTTAACTTCTGTGTTCGGCATGGGAACAGGTGTATCCTTCAGGCTATCGCCACCACACTATTTTGTTTGAGAACTTTGTTCTCTCAAAACTAGACAATATTATTTTCTTCCGATTAACTTCCATTGTATCTTCATTCTACTTGGTTAAGTCCTCGACTGATTAGTATTAGTCCGCTTCACGTATCACTACGCTTCCACTTCTAACCTATCTACCTGATCATCTTTCAGGAGTCTTACTTCCATATAGGAATGGGAAATCTCATCTTGAGGCGAGTTTCACACTTAGATGCTTTCAGCGTTTATCTCATCCATACATAGCTACTCAGCAATGCGCCTGGCGGCGCAACTGATACACCAGCGGTATGTCCATCCCGGTCCTCTCGTACTAGGGACAGCTCCTCTCAAATTTCCTGCGCCCGCGACGGATAGGGACCGAACTGTCTCACGACGTTCTGAACCCAGCTCGCGTACCGCTTTAATGGGCGAACAGCCCAACCCTTGGGACCAACTACAGCCCCAGGATGCGATGAGCCGACATCGAGGTGCCAAACCTCCCCGTCGATGTGAACTCTTGGGGGAGATAAGCCTGTTATCCCCAGGGTAGCTTTTATCCGTTGAGCGATGGCCCTTCCATATGGTACCACCG
Organism: Fructilactobacillus frigidiflavus; assembly: GCF_044054575.1. Lineage (GTDB taxonomy): Bacteria > Bacillota > Bacilli > Lactobacillales > Lactobacillaceae > Fructilactobacillus > Fructilactobacillus frigidiflavus. Next base: position 449,716 of record NZ_CP168716.1, on the reverse strand, counting down.
GATCACTAAGTCCGACTTTCGTCCCTGCTCGACCTGTATGTCTCGCAGTCAAGCTTGCTTTTGCCTTTACACTTTAGGAATGATTTCCAACCATTCTAAGCAAACCTTTGAGCGCCTCCGTTACTGTTTAGGAGGCGACCGCCCCAGTCAAACTGCCAACCAGACACTGTCTCCGCGCACGATCAGTGCGCAGGGTTAGAGTGTTCACATAACAAGGGCAGTATCCCACTGACGCCTCCACCGAGACTAGCGTCCCGGCTTCTATGGCTCCTACCTATCCTGTACAAGTTATGTAAACACCCAATATCAAGCTACAGTAAAGCTCCATGGGGTCTTTCCGTCCTGTCGCGGGTAACCTGCTTCTTCACAGGTATCTTAATTTCACCGAGTCTATCGTTGAGACAGTACTCAAATCGTTACGCCTTTCGTGCGGGTCGGAACTTACCCGACAAGGAATTTCGCTACCTTAGGACCGTTATAGTTACGGCCGCCGTTTACTGGGGCTTCATTTCGGTGCTTCGCCGAAGCTAACACTTCCACTTAACCTTCCAGCACCGGGCAGGCGTCAGCCCATATACTTCATCTTACGATTTTGCATAAACCTGTGTTTTTGATAAACAGTCGTTTGAGTCTTTTCACTGCGGCTGGCCGTGAGGCCAGCACCCCTTCTTCCGAAGTTACGGGGTCATTTTGCCGAGTTCCTTAACGATAGTTCTCTCGCTCACCTGAGGATACTCTCCTCGACTACCTGTGTCGGTTTGCGGTACGGGTAATTAATTACTAACTAGAAGCTTTTCTCGGCAGTGTGACGTCAGATACTTCTCTACTTAAATTTCGATCCTCATCATCGCTTGTCAACCCGCTTAAAAGCATTTAACTCTTAAACTGACTTACGATTTGAACACACATTTCCAATCGTGTGCATATCTTAGCCTACTGCGTCCCTCCATCGTTCAAACATAATTAACTAGTACAGGAATCTCAACCTGTTATCCATCGCCTACGCTTCTCAGCCTCGGCTTAGGTCCCGACTAACCCTGGGTGGACGAGCCTTCCCCAGGAAACCTTAGTCATTCGGTGGATCAGATTCTCACTGATCTTTCGCTACTCATACCGGCATTCTCACTTCTAAGCGCTCCAGTAGTCCTTACGGTCTACCTTCATTGCCCTTAGAACGCTCTCCTATCACGCAACATAGTTGCGTCCGCAGTCTCGGTAATATGCTTAGCCCCGGTAAATTTTCGGCGCAGAATCACTCGACTAGTGAGCTATTACGCACTCTTTAAATGGTGGCTGCTTCTGAGCCAACATCCTAGTTGTCTATGCAACTCCACTTCCTTTTCCACTTAGCATATATTTAGGGACCTTAACTGGCGGTCTGGGCTGTTCCCCTTTCGACGATGGATCTTATCACTCATCGTCTGACTCCCGGACATAAATCAATGGTATTCGGAGTTTATCTGAACTCAGTAATCCTAGATGGACCCCTTGCTCAAACAGTGGCTCTACCTCCATGATTCTAATTCCGAGGCTAGCCCTAAAGCTATTTCGGAGAGAACCAGCTATCTCCAAGTTCGTTTGGAATTTCACCGCTACCCACACCTCATCCCAGCACTTTTCAACGTACACGGGTTCGGACCTCCGGTGCGTATTACCGCACTTTCATCCTGGACATGGGTAGATCACCTGGTTTCGGGTCTACGGCAACATACTAATACGCCCTATTAAGACTCGCTTTCGCTACGGCTCCGCTTTTTCGGCTTAACCTTGCATGCAACTGTAACTCGCCGGTTCATTCTACAAGAGGCACGCCATCACCCATTAACGGGCTCTGACTGCTTGTAGGCACATGGTTTCAGGAACTATTTCACTCCCCTTCCGGGGTGCTTTTCACCTTTCCCTCACGGTACTGGTTCACTATCGGTCACTAGGGAGTATTTAGCCTTGGGAGATGGTCCTCCCAGATTCCGACGACGTTTCACGTGTGTCGCCGTACTCAGGATCCTGAACTGAGGGTATTTGATTTCGTTTACGAGACTATCACTCTCTTTGGTGTAGCTTCCCAACTACTTCAACTATCAAATACTTTTGTAACTCAAATGTTCAGTCCTACAACCCCGAACCACAAGGGTTCGGTTTGGGCTGTTCCCCGTTCGCTCGCCGCTACTTAGGGAATCGAAATTTCTTTATATTCCTGTGGGTACTTAGATGTTTCAGTTCCCCACGTCTGCCTCTGCATAGCTATGTATTCACTATACAGTGACCAGTCATAACACTGGTCGAGTTTCCTCATTCGGAAATCTCCGGATCAAAGCTTACGTACAGCTCCCCGAAGCTTATCGCAGTTAGTTGCGTCCTTCATCGGCTCCTAGTACCAAGGCATTCACCATGCGCCCTTATTAACTTAACCTATAATCCGACGGATTATAAATTATTTGAGTTTTAGCGATTAAAACTAATTAAAAAACTCAAAAATAACACAATGGTTATTTCTCGGTTCAATTATATAAAAATATAATTATTACAGAAAATAATATTATCTAGTTTTCAAAGAACAAAATTAAGAGAGTAGATACTCTCAAAACTGACCAAGATTTTGATTAATGTAAGGTTCCGAATTATTCCTTAGAAAGGAGGTGATCCAGCCGCAGGTTCTCCTACGGCTACCTTGTTACGACTTCACCCTAATCATCTGTCCCACCTTAGGCGGCGGACTCCTAAAAGGTTATCCAACCGACTTTGGGTGTTACAAACTCTCATGGTGTGACGGGCGGTGTGTACAAGACCCGGGAACGTATTCACCGTGGCATGCTGATCCACGATTACTAGCGATTCCAACTTCATGCAGTCGAGTTGCAGACTGCAATCCGAACTGAGAACGACTTTAAGAGATTAGCTTGACCTCGCGGTTTCGCAACTCGTTGTATCGCCCATTGTAGCACGTGTGTAGCCCAGGACATAAGGGGCATGATGATTTGACGTCGTCCCCACCTTCCTCCGGTTTATCACCGGCAGTCTCTCTAGAGTGCCCAACTTAATGCTGGCAACTAAAGACAAGGGTTGCGCTCGTTGCGGGACTTAACCCAACATCTCACGACACGAGCTGACGACAACCATGCACCACCTGTCATTCTGTCCCCGAAGGGAACGTCTAATCTCTTAGATTGGCAGAAGATGTCAAGTCCTGGTAAGGTTCTTCGCGTAGCATCGAATTAAACCACATGCTCCACCGCTTGTGCGGGTCCCCGTCAATTCCTTTGAGTTTCAACCTTGCGGTCGTACTCCCCAGGCGGAATGCTTAATGCGTTAGCTGCGGCACTGAAAGGCGGAAACCTTCCAACACCTAGCATTCATCGTTTACGGCATGGACTACCAGGGTATCTAATCCTGTTTGCTACCCATGCTTTCGAGCCTCAGCGTCAGTTACAGACCAGATAGCCGCCTTCGCCACTGGTGTTCCTTCATATATCTACGCATTTCACCGCTACACATGAAGTTCCACTATCCTTTTCTGCACTCAAGTTTATCAGTTTCCGATGCACTTCTCCGGTTAAGCCGAAGGCTTTCACATCAGACTTAATAAACCGCCTGCGCTCCCTTTACGCCCAATAAATCCGGACAACGTTTGCCACCTACGTATTACCGCGGCTGCTGGCACGTAGTTAGCCGTGACTTTCTGGTTAGATACCGTCATACCGTGAGCAGTTACTCTCACAGCTGTTCTTCTCTAACAACAGAGTTTTACGAGCCGAAACCCTTCTTCACTCACGCGGCGTTGCTCCATCAGACTTTCGTCCATTGTGGAAGATTCCCTACTGCTGCCTCCCGTAGGAGTATGGGCCGTGTCTCAGTCCCATTGTGGCAGATTACCCTCTCAGGTCTGCTACGTATCATCGCCTTGGTGAGCTATTATCTCACCAACTAGCTAATACGCCGCGGGTCCATCCAGAAGCACTAGCACAAAGGCCAGCTTTGAAACAAGAACCATGTGGTTCTTGTTGTTATACGGTATTAGCATCTGTTTCCAGGTGTTATCCCCTTCTTCTGGGCAGGTTACCCACGTGTTACTCACCAGTTCGCCACTCAGTCGGATCCAAAATCATCTCGGTGCAAGCACCAAGAATCAAATGGGCGACTTCGTTCGACTTGCATGTATTAGGCACGCCGCCAACGTTCGTCCTGAGCCAGGATCAAACTCTCATTTTAGAAATGAGAACTTTACTAGCTCTTATTTATTTGTTTTTGCAAATTGACATTGCATATTTGTTTAATTTTTAAACTAAGTTTAAAAATTATCCTTACACTTTATTGTAATCAAAATCTTGTTCAGTTTTCAAAGATCTACTCAATGACGTATCGTCTCAAACGGTACTTTATTAATATATCACATTGGTCAGGAAAGGTCAAGGATTTTATTCAACAAATTTAAAATTAATTTCAAATCATTAAACACTTAACATTTCCGCGTCAACAATATTTAACTATATACTAGTCAAATCATGATGTCAACAATTTGGTCAAAAAAAGTCAATTTTTTTATTATTAAACTTTCTTTAATTGAAATTCATAACTTTTTTCACTTTTCTAAAGTATGATAGTATAAACATAATCATTACTAAATCGGAAAGGAATCACTATGAATAATCAAATTACGCTTCAATTCTCATACATTAATCACCAAATTAATGAACCATTAAATGATGAAAATATCATTTCTGAATTAAATCCCGTCGTTAACGGCGTGCGGACGACTCCGCAATTTTTCGTTAATACATCAAACGTTAATCCTTATCAAAGCGGGACTTACACGGCAACGATTTTGTGCCAGGTCGGTGATCAACGGCTTGAACAAAATTTCAAAGTTAACGTCAAAGATTTCAATCGTTTAAATGGTAATAATGTCGTAAATAACCAAAATAATAATATTCCCCAGAGCAACCAGAATTATGCCCCTCGCAAACCATCAACGGCCAAAAAGATTTGGATTGGCATTTTAGTATTTGTATTAATCGTTTTAGGCCTAACTTCTTGTTCCATTTATAATCAAGCTAAAACCAACCAAGCTCAAAATAGTGCGCAAAACCAAAAACTTCAGACTGAACTAAATCAAGTTAAGCAAGCCCAAAAGACTTATCAAGAAAACCACGATAAGCAACAACTTGAAAGCACCTTAAGTGGAATCCAATCAGAAATCAGTCAACTGCAAAACGATAATGCAACTGCTGCTTTAAACAATCAAATTAGTAAAATTCAAAGCAATCCCGATTCTAGCAAATTAGAATCAGAAATGGATGGATTGAAAGCCCAAATTCAACAACAAAGTGGAATAATTCAAGAAATGCAAAATGTCCTTAACTCAGTACTAAGCAAAATTGGATTATAAAAACTACTAACCTAGCCATTAACGGCTGGGTTATTTTTTTTGCACAAAAAACAGGCCTAAGCACGGGCAGTTTTTTACAACTTTACGAAGGATCAACAGAACCTTAATGTACTCGCACTCATTCCTGCATCTACATACTAGATCATCCGCACTTTATTGCAAATAAAAAGTTCTCCTTTCAGAGAACTAATTATTATGAAGTTGCTAATCGTCTTTCAAACCACTTTGATAGAAGTGACAAACTGTAGTTAACAACAAAGTAAAGCGCGGTCACAATCGCAAACATCGGAATCATGTAATTAGGATTTTGTCCATAAATTACTTGGCTTCGGAACATCATTTCCGTTAAAACAATCGCGGTTGCAAGCGACGTATCCTTTACCAAAGAAATGAACTGTGAAATCAATGGTGGAATCGAATTTTTCAACGCTTGAGGCAACAAAATGTACCATAATGTCTGAAATTTAGTCATTCCAGTTGAGAGAGCCCCTTCTGCTTGACCAACTCCAACTGACATTAAGCCACCCCGAATAATCTGGGAAACCATCGTTGATTCAAAGACCGACATAGCAAAAACCGTTGCGGTAAAAGCATCTAGTTCTATCCCTAATTTTGGCATCGCAAAGTATGTGAAGAAAATTAATAACAATAATGGTAGATTCCGAATTGTATTAACGATAAATTGAACCGTTCGGGAAAAGTACGGAACTTCCTCAAATAAGATTACTCCTAAAGTCGTCCCAACGATAAAACTGATAATAATCGAAATGATTGAAACAGCAATCGTGATGCCTAAGCCACCCATTAGATAGTGCATGTTAACTGAATTGAATGCTGATGCATAAATCATTGCGCTACCTCCTATCTTAATCTATTTTCTAAGTGATTAATGCAAACTGAGAGTGGTCCAGTGAGCAACAAATAGAAAATTCCAATGACAATATACGTGTTAAACGGATCCAAATTTGATCCAGAGATTACGTTAGCTTGGTACATCAAGTCTAATCCTGCAACAAAGGAAAGAATTGACGAATTTTTTACCAGATTAATGAATTGGTTTCCTAACGAAGGAATTGCCAATTTAAATCCTTGAGGCAAAACAACGTGAATCATAGCTTGGGTATACGTTAATCCGTTGGAACGTGCCCCTTCCATTTGGCCGGGATCAACCGAGTTAACTCCGCCCCGAATACATTCAGCAATAAATGATGATGTATAAAGGATCAGTGCAATCGTTCCTGCCCAAAAACCATTAATTTTAACGGCATGGGAAACCACGACATAGAAAAACAAGGTAATTACTAGTAATGGGATATTCCGGAAAAACTCCACAAATGCCGTCCCAATCAACTTCAAAAATCGATTGGGTGCCATTTCCATTAAAGCAAACACGGTTCCTAAGATTAGGGAGCCTAAAAGTCCAACAATCGATGAAAGAATTGTAAATTCAAATCCAGTGATAATCGTGGACCAGTTATCAGTTAAAATTTTGATCATTTTGTCAATTCCCTCCAATCTAAGCCAGGAATGTTACCAAACCATTTTTTAATCAAACGGTCATAAGTTCCGTCTGCTCGGATTTCTTTAAGTGCCCGATTAACGGCTTTTTGTAAATCAGCTTGGCCTTTGTCCATCGCTAATCCATAAGGTTGGTTCGTGAATGTACCTCCAACAACGGCAACATCCTTACTTTGTTGACAGAAACCGTACAAAATCGCGTTATCAGTCGTCATCGCATCTCCTTGCCCAGATTGTAAGGCACTGAAGGCTTGCGAATTATCTGGCATCGCAATTAATTTTGCTTTAGGAGCAAACTTTTTCGTGGTTTCCATGGCTGTCGTTCCCATTACCCCAATAATTGTTGATTTGGGATTATTTAATTGTTGAATATTTTTAATTCCTGAATCTTTTTTAACTAAAATTGATTGTCCAGCTGGGAAATATGGATTCGAGAAATCAACCACTTTGGCTCTTTCTGGCGTAATCGTCATGGAAGCTGCCACCGCATCAACTTGGTTATTTTTAATTAATTGAATTTTGGAACTAGTCGTTACTGGCGTAAATTCTGGCTTAATTTCAGTTCCTTGGTCTTTCGCAATTTGTTTGGTGATAGCACGCGCTATATCAACATCAAAACCTTCACTTTGCCCTGTTTTTGGACTAATCAAACCAAACAAACGAGTATCGCTCTTAACTCCCCAACGCATTACGTGGGCTGATTTAATGTTTTCCAGTGAGTTTTTGGTCTTAGTTTGATATGCGTGATAAGTCCAGCCAAATACTAAGCTACCAACTAAAACAACCACTAAGACGATTGCTGCCAGTAAACCAATGCGTTTTCTTTTTAATTTACTCATAGGTTTATCCTCGTTTCTTAATGATGTTCAACTTGTGAAAGGAATTGACGGGCCCGTTCCGTTTTCGGTTGCTTAAAGAATTCATCAGTTGATGAATCTTCTAAAATCTTGCCGTCAGCCATGAAAATAACGCGATCAGCCACGGCTTTCGCAAAATCCATTTCATGGGTCACTACTAAACTGGTCATGTCGGAACTCTTAGCAATGTCGCGCATAACGCTCAATACACTGCCGACCATTTCAGGATCCAAGGCCGACGTTGGTTCATCAAAAAGTAAGACTTTGGGATCCATCGCTAGTGAACGAGCAATCGCAATCCGTTGCTTTTGCCCACCAGATAGTTGAGCGGGATACTTAGCGCCTTGATCGGTTAAGCCAACGCGTTTTAATAATTGATCCGCAATTTCGCGGTTTTTGGTGTCATCACGTTTCAAAACAATTTTGGGCGCCAACATAATGTTGTCTAAAATAGTTTTGTTGTTGTAAAGATTAAAGTGTTGGAAAACCATTCCAACATCCGTTCTTAATTGGTTAAGGTTAGTTTTATCACTAGATAGATCCTTGCCGTCCACAATTAATTGACCCTTTTGAATAGTTTCCAAACCGTTAATGGTTCTGAGTAGAGTTGATTTTCCAGAACCGGATGGTCCGATTAAAACGACGGTTTCGCCCGGATGAATGGTTAAATTAATATCATGAAGTGCATGAAAATCACCATAATATTTTTGTACATCTTTGAATTGAATAATATATGACATATTTATGTCCCTCCTCATTTTCTCTAGAAAGGGGCTTCTAGGCTAACTTAAGCTTACGGGATAAGTCGAAATTAGCCTAGGTTTGCTGTCACGTTTTGTAACATCAAAACCGAATAAAATTCGATTTAAATAATTTTTATTCGGTTTTATTCGTCAAACGTTTCATGTGAAACGAAAAAAAAACGTTGGTTCCTAATATCGGAATCAACGTTTTGTTTTTTATAGCAATGGTGATAATAAACGACTAAAGTGTTGCTTGAAATTAAGCCAAGCAGATTGATCTTTAAAGATTTGTTCGGTTTGTAACGTACTTTCAGCAATGTTTTCTGCGTAAATTTCTTCCATTTTTTGAGCTAGTTTTTCATCATAAACAAAAGAATTACATTCAAAGTTTAATTCAAAACTCCGGTAATCTAGATTGGCTGATCCAATTGAAACTAACTTGTGATCAACCACCATCGTTTTGGCATGCATAAACCCATTGTTATAGGCGTAAACTTTTACCCCTAAATGGCTTAATTGACGTGAATAATACTGAGTTGCCCGATAAACAAACGGATGATCAGGCATATCGGGAGTGACAATTTCGACATCTACCCCCGACTTAGCCGCAATCTTCAACGCATTTAAGACTGATTCATCAGGAATCAAGTATGGAGTCGTAATCTTAATTGATTTTTCTGCCATTTCAATCAACTTAATGTAACCCATCTTAATTTGTTCCATCGTTGAATCAGGACCACTGGCAACCACTTGCAAAATTGCATTCCCGTTGGTTTGCATCTTAGGGTAGTATTTCGCAATATTAGTCGGATCATTCGGATCAATTTGTGATTTAAGATCAGTGGCGTTCCAATCTAAGATGAAACGTGATTGAAGTCCGTAGACCCCATCACCATGAACTCTAATCGTACAGTCACGCCAATTACCAAATTTTTTGGTCCAACCCATGTATTGATCACCAATGTTCAATCCACCAATATAACCAAATTCACCATCAACGGTCACTAACTTGTGGTGATCACGGAAATTAACCCGCATGTCTTTAATGTTTAACTTATTGTGCAAGAAAGGAAGCGCTTTTCCTCCCGCATCAATTAATGGTTTAAAGAACTTTTCTGTCGTTCCCATTGAACCCCAAGCATCATACACTACTCGAACATCAACCCCTGCTTGGGCTCTTTCAACCAAGAGATTTAGAGTTTCCCGTCCAATTTTATCATGTGAAAAAGCATAAAATTCAATGTTAATCGAACTTTTAGCATTTCTAAAATCCTCAAACAATTGTTTGATAAAAGCAGGACCATTCGTAAACGTTTCAATTTCATTGTGCCCTAATAAAGGTGCTGAAGCGGTATTCATAAAAAGTTTTACTAAGCCTTGGGAGTCGTTAACAATCTTGTTGTTGGGATTCTCTGCTTCATTAAATTTGCCCAACTTTTGCTTTTGTTGCTTAATTTCATGTTTAACTTGCTTCTTAGCGCTCCCACTCAGTCTTAACAAACTGCTCTTGGGTAACCGACGGCCGAAAAAGGCATATGCAATAAAGCCAAGGACTGGAATAAAGGTTAACACTAATAACCAAGCCCAGGTTGCTGCAATGTCACGTGGGGTTCTAAAAACGGTAATAATCGCAAAAATCGTGTTAATGATGATAATTGCATCTAAAATTGACCAAAAAATTGCCATGGAATCTCCTCCTATTTTCTCTTAACTCTATTCTACCTAATTTCACAGCTTTTTGTTGTAAAAAAAGAAGTAATCGCAAAAACGATTACTTCTAATTTGTGATTTTACTTAATAATTATTGATTAATTATGCCGTTTTCCTAAACCGAATAGTCCAAGCGTTCCAAGCATAATTGAACCGATGATGGCCATAATACTTGCATCCGCATTTTGTCCAGTTTGTGGAAGAATATTTTTCTTACTTTGTTGACGATATTCAGCTCTAGTTTGTTGAACAGCTGCTGGATCACTAATGTTTATTACAGTAGTGTTCTTATCAGGATTAACGATAGTCACTGTTGAAAAATCATTAGGATTGTCTGTTTTAACAGTTACCGAAACAGCAGAAGCATTGTTACCATTTGGTGCTTGTACATCTGCATGCCCACTAACTTGTGAACCTGATTTTGCATTACTGTTTGTTTCAGCTTTGTTAAGGTACACATTAACTGATCCATCAGAACTATTTACAACTGAAACTACTTCATCACCATACTTAGCACCATCAACTGCTTTAACCATGTCACCATTGCCAAGATCAATCATTCCATCACTAGTGATAGTTTGTTCTGAGGTAACTTCATTACCATTGTTATCTATGTAATGAACATGAACAATTTCTGGCTGAGTTACTTCAACAGGTTTGGTAGTACTTACAATTACAACTAGATTTTGCTTAAAATCACGTTGTAATGTATAAGTTTGGTCCCCACTAATAAAGTAAAAACCAGCGGGCAAGTTATCCATTACATTAATGGTATCGCCTGGTTTACCGTTATAAGTAGCAGTTTTTACAATTTCGTTCGTTCCTTGTTTGTAGTATTGAACGCTCGCTGTAACTTGCATATTAGGATTTCCAACATATGTCTTACTTGCCACATAAGCTAATTTAGCATCGTCACCTTTCATGGTAACCGTTACATTTTGAGCTGGACTTAACGTATAACGTAAAATTGTGTAAATCTTTCCAACTTGTGGTAATTCAATTTCTAAACTCTGAGTATCAGTTCTAATGTTTAATTGATTAATTAAATCAAAACCAGTTACATCATATACCAAACTGTACCATTTAGAAGTTTCACCAGTAAAGGTTCCACCATCACGCCAGTAAGCTAATCTCATTCCATCGGTTGTTCTATATAACAAGATATGTTGTGCACCATCAGTTTCTTCAAAATTAATTTGCGCTTTGAAGTTAGGATTATCAATCCCAGTAAAATTAAAATCGTAAGTTTGCGCTAAAGATTGGTCTTTACTGATTGTAACGGTCCCATCACTAGCATCAACATTACTCTTAATAATTTTACTATCACGCCATTCAGAACCATCAAGTCCAACCCAACGTTCTTTAATTGCACCGTTATCTAAATAAACTTCTCTAAACGTTGCAACACCAGGAACAGCAATCGGAGTCCCACCTTTAACTGCTTCAGTAGAATATGAACAGTTACCTAGCCATCCATTTTGGATAGTAGAATTCATTACATTTGATAGTGGATTAGGATTATATTGGTTAGTTCCACCATAGTAATCAGCACCATAATCAGTCTTAAACATCGTAGACTTATCTGTAACAATCATCTTGTCAGGGTCATTTGGATCTTGAATTGAACCATCCGCAACAAAAACCCCTTGATCATTTACTTGTCCTACAATTGCTAAACAACCTTCACCATTAACTAAATTGTAGTTTTGGCCAGCACCCCAGTTTTGAATCCCAATAAACATGACATCCTTAGGCTTACCAGTAGTTTGGTCATACATTCTTGAAATTCCAGGAGTTTCAATCAAGGTTTCTTTGGTAAAGGCAGCATTTTCCCCAGCAAGTTCAGTTAACCCGATTTGATGGAAATTAATTCCATCATCACTAGCATATTGAGCAACTCCGTGACTGGTATTATTATTCCATCCCTGTGCAAGGAAAATTTCCATTTGATTTGTTTCAGAATTGTACCATAGGCTCGGATCACGATTGTCATCGTAATAGCCATAGGCTGCTTGAGGTAGACCGGTAATTGGATGGTCAACTAATAAATTAAAGTTATAACCACCATCTAAACTCTTCAATAGCCAAATGTTTTGACCAGGAACACCTAGACCAGGCGTACTAATTGCAGCAATTAAAACATTATTGGCTTGAGGTAAATCTTTGTAAAATCCATTTTCGTTGGTAATAATTGAACCAGTCCAAGAAGCGTCCCACTTACCTTCAACTTTTCCAGGAATCGCAGTACCACAATTTTGGAAATGAATTAAGTCAGAACTAGTTGCATGATACCAACCATCTTGAGTGTAATAATCTTGTCCATCAGCATTAGTATTACTGTGTAAGTAGTAAAAATGCCATAAATCATTATCATCTTTCCAAATCGTTTGGACATCATTTCCTGCACCTTCTGGATCAGAATAATGATATTCTTGACGGTATTTACTAAATTCTTCTCCGGCTTGAGCAGTAGTTGCTTTAGTTGGATCAAAAGGCAAAATTGCATTGTCATTAGGGTTAGAGTTTACGTCTGGCTTAGCATCATCAGCTGGTTTTGAACTGCTATCATGATCAACAGTTTCCCCATTTGATAACTTATCAGGGTTAACAATATTAGCATCATTGGCAGCACCAGTACTACCTGAATAGGCATCTGAAGCTTTTGTACTACCGTCAGATTTTTGTGATGAAGTTGTCTGCTTAGAATCAGCATTTCCTAATCCATTAACTGAATTTTTACTATCTAAATTGGTATCTAATTTAGTTTCGGAAACTTGAGATGATTTTTTATCACCTGCAACTTTTTCATTTTTATCATCTGATTTTGCTTTATTGTCATCACTGTTCTTACTGTCTTTGACATCACTTTTACTAGCAGTATCATTAGTCTTAGTGTCCTTTGCAACGCTAGGAGTCGTTTCAGCAGCCTTAATTTCTTTTACACTAGTATCAGTTGTTTTAGTTGTATCTGTACTAGGAGCTTTTTTATCAGTTGCTACTGGTGTAGCTGTGGCAGCTTTAGTAGTAGTATCATTAGTTACATCTACTTTGGCAGTTGGCGTGCTAGGTGCTGCATCTGACTTAGGAGTAGCCGTATCAACAGTTAGACTAGTTGTTTGACCCGTACCTGGGGCAGCAACAGCTGGTTGAGTGGTTGTATCAGCATTAACTGTATGTGATACAAACATTGAAGTACCAGCAACTACTGCAGTAGTAGTAATGGCAGCATAAATCCATTGCTTACCTGATTTATACATCTTGTAGTGTTGCTTATTTTCAGAGTTTAGACTATTCATGGTCACTTGCCTTTCAATCAATAATTATTAAGTTATTTTAAATTTTATTAAGTTAAATATATAGACATTTTAAACATGTGTCAACTAGTATCTTGGAAAAGCTATCATTTAAAAAAACACCCTTGAAAATATTCCAAAAAGAATATTTAACAAGGGTGTTTTTTAGATTTTAGTAGTTAGCAAAATTAGTCATTTGACCATTTTGATTGAAGTAGACCCAACCAAAGCCAAGGTTTTGCCAAGTGTTCGTAACTTTCAAATAAGTCACTGGATCAAAGTAATATTTTGAACCATACCAATCAAACAATCCGCTGACGATTTGACCGTTACCACCAAACATGTACCAATCGCCCCATTGTGATTGAACATAAGCATTATCAACCCGAAGATGTGTGATTGGATCAAAATAATAGTAAGTTCCAGCCCAAGCATATACGCCTGAAACAATTTGACCATTATCGCCAAACATGTACCAATCACCCCATTGCGATTGAACATAAGCATTGTCAACGCGGAGGTATGTTACGGGATCAAAATAGTAATAAGTTCCAGCCCATTGGTAAACCCCAGTGACAATTTGACCGTTATTCCCAAACATGTACCAATCACCCCATTGTGATTGAACATAAGCATTGTCAACTCGAAGATATGTTACGGGATCGAAGTAGTAATAAGTTCCAGCCCAAGCATATACGCCTGAAACGATTTGACCGTCATCACCAAACATGTACCAATCGCCCCAACGTGATTGCACGTAATTATCTTTAACGGCCGCATGATTTTGGTGATCAAAATAATAGTACGTATCGCCAACTTTGACAACATCCGTTTTAGCTAAACCATTGTCATCAAAATCATATAGATTATTATCAATCGTTTGAAGACCGGTCAATGGTTGTCCGTTTTGATCAAAGTACGTTTCATGATTATCACCATTCCAACCAGCATTGACCGTAATTAAATTACCCGCATAATCAAACAAATGACCACCAACTACTGACCAATCTTGAACTGTATTCCCTTGATTATCAATTACGTGATCATTAACCACATGATAACCATTTTGTTGTGCAGTTGCTTGACTGTTAGCAATCTCAACCGCAGTTGCTGCAATTGCTTGCGCTTTCGCTAATTCGGCTTGAGTTCTAGTTAAAGCCGCATCCGCATTCTGCTTTTCTTCTTGGAATTGAGCTAAAGTAGCAGTTGCCTCGTTTAAAGTAGCTTGATCATCAGCTAACTTTTGGGGAGCAGCTTGATATTGTTGGATCTTGTTTTCTAAATCATTTAATTGATTTTGGGCAGCATTTGCTTCTGCTTGAGCTTGATTATTAGCTGCTTTCTTATCTGCTAAATCATGATCAGCTAAATCAGCTAAACTTTGGTTAACTTGTAGATTGTGATTAGCATTATCAAGTACGTTTTGCCGCATTTGAGCATCCGTTAAAGGTGTATGCGCCCCATCATTAGACCATTTTTGCGGATCATCTAGATAGCTGTCATCCATTCCCAGTAAATGAATTTGATAAAGATTATCAAAAGAAACAGCCGTTTGGGTAGAACCGCCACGATAGTTTCCTAACAAGGACTCTGTATGCCCATAATGTGAACCAGCGTCCTTAAATAACATGTCAACCATGGTTTCATAAATGGCTTTTTTCAACCCATTCATATCGTTGGCATTATCATAAACTCGAAGATAATTCCAACTAATATTTTCGTAATAGTTACCACCAGTTGCTAAGCCATAATCCGCTGCAGCTTGACTAATCGCACTAACATCATGTTCGTTAGTTTGCTTGATGCTCCAATTATCTTTTTCATAACGATTTGCGACATCATTCGCAAATCCTTCAATTCCTTGACCACCAACGGTTACTTGATTAGTTCCCCATTGATCACGAACTTGGTTAAGCAAGTTTCCATAATAATTTTGAATTTCTGCGTTTTGTTCGGCACTAAGATGATTATAGTCCACGTAGTATTTATCAGAATCGTTATCAATAAAGTTATTATCACTGGAACCTTGCGCATTCCATTGGCTAACTTGTGCTTGATTAGCGGGTTGATAAAGATCCTTATTTGGTAAAGTAATTGATTCTGGCTTACTAGTTTCAACTGCTTTTTGGGCATTACTTTGAGCCGTTTGTGAGTTAGCTAAATTATCATGAGCTGAAGTAGCCGTTGCTTGGGCAACGTTTTGTTGTTGTTGCGCAACGTCGGCCGCTGCTTTAGTATCAGCTACTACCTTTTGTTGGTCTGCAGCAGCTGCTTGGGTAGCTGGTAAATTAGCTTCTGCTTCTTTCACTAGTTGTTGATCATTAGCAACGGCGTTTTTACCATCTTCTACCTTAATAGTTTGCTGATCTACGTTTTGCTTAGCATCATTAACGGCTGTCTGTGCTTGATTTTGCTCATTTTGAGCCGTTGTGACATTTTGTTGGGCCGTTGCCACATCAGGAATATTCGTATTTTGGTTAGTAATGTTAGTTGGAACATCTGTGTCAGCTTGAACAGAAAGACTATTCCCACCAAGGGCTAATCCACCGATTACAACTGCTGTAGTTAAGGCGACTCTAAGCCAACCACGTTTGGCTTTAATTAATTTAAAGTGTTTTTTATTTTCCAATGTTTTTCTCCCTAGCATTGTTACCTGATAATTATCTGTTATTAGCAGTTTACTTGGTTATCACTTAAAATTCAATCTAAAAGAGGCTGGGAAATAACTAGTCTTTATAACAAAAGTAGAAGTGAATTTTGAAAATTCACTTCTGCTTTTTTGTATTTTATAGATTTTAAAAGTAAATCCTTTGGATTTACCTAAGGTATTAGCCATTAATTTAGCTAATTTTGTTAGATTTAAACTCATAAGCAGTATTCCAATGTCATTTTCCACACACTGTTTCCCTCTTAAACGAACTCTTCGCACACCAAATACAGCTTTCATTCTACCGAAAACTGGTTCAACTTCTATTTTTCTTCTTGAGTAAATATCTTTACCAGGTTGAGAGTTCAAATTTTCTTTTACGAAATTTTTAAAGTACTCCCAATTTGGATTTACCTGAATCATTCTTTGGTTTCCCTTAGGTGTCTTAGATTTCTCAATTAATTCATAAGTTAATTGGAAAGGACTAGCTTTGTATATTTTGAAATTTCTTTCAAAATTATACTTATCGTGTCTTGTACTATAATTACTAAAATCAAATCTAACACCATTATGATCTATATAATAATCATTTAGTTCATCATATTTCCAATTTTGTCTCTTAGTTTCATCATTTTTATATGATCGTTTAGCTTCTTTTTTCATCATTCCGTACGGAATGAGCGGATTCTTTTCAAGTTCATCAATAATAAATATATAATTACTTTCACTTCCATAACCAGCATCAGCAACAATATTTTGGAACTCATCTAGAAAATGCATTGATGATAAAAATGGAATTAAAGTTCTAGTATCCGTTGGATTTGAAAATATATCATAGTGAAGTACAAATTGATTATTAGTCGCAATTTGTAAATTATAACCTGGCTTTAATTGGCCATTCATCATTGGATCTTCTTTCATTCTCATGAAAGTTGCATCATGATCTGTTTTTGAAAAACTATTTCTACCATTGAATATTTCTTGGTATTTTTCATACTTAGTTGTGCGAGGAAGGTAGTCCTTTTTCATTTTATTTGAGAACGATTTTAAAAGACGTCTTTTACGTTTATTACTAGAACCATTCTTTTGAACCTTTGGTTCATTTTCAATAGCAGTATTTAATCTATCAATTTCATCTTCAGTTTCTGATAGTAATTCTTTCAATCCTTCACTAGTAGATACATATTCTTTTTCCATTGCATTTACTACTTCTAGTTCAATTAAATCTTCATACATTTTAAATACTTTATCTTTCAAGATTGGTTGATATCTATCAACGGACTTTTTCCAAGTAAAAGTATATTTATTGGCATCTGCTTCAACTTTAGTTCCATCAATGAATAGTGCTTCATCTGATATCATTTTGTTATCAATTAAAAATCTAGTGAAATAAACAAACGACAATTTAATCATGTTTGAAGTTTGTTTGTTAGCTCTAAAATTATTTATAGTTTTATACGATACTGGGGTATCTTGTGTTAGCCATTTCATAGGAATGTTCTCTTGATTTAAAAGTTCAATTCCACGACCAGAATAAACTTTTCTAGAATAAGCAAATAAAATCATTTTTAGTAACATTCCAGGATAAAATGCTGGTCTACCAGTTGTAGCAGTACTTGTAATTAATAATTCCGTAGGAATTGAATCTACAAATGAAGATATTAATCTAGCAATATGAAATTTATCAATATTAAAATCAAAATTTAAAATAAATGATGTCTGATTCGTGTTAAAATTAGCATGCATGGAAATTCACTCCTTAAATAATGTTTTTGTCGATATTAATTTTACAGGGTGGATTTTCCTGTGTACATAACAAAATCAGCTAGATTCTGAATGATTTCAGAATCTAGCTGATTTTTTATTTAGAGGATAGTTTTTTCCCAGCCTCTAATTACTTTATGCTAACGAATCCCACGGAGCTAAAACAATCGGTGCCTTCGTTAATCCCTGTTTTATTTCATCACTAAGGTAGGATTTTTTTACCACGACTTCATAAGTGTAATCATCCATCCAGTTGTCAGCCATTACGAAATAACCTTGGTTTCCAATTTTAGCACCCCAACTGTTTTCCACTTTCCATTTCGTCGGTTTGCCATTCACGACATCAACTCCCGTCAACGTCATCGCATGTGAAACTTCGGCTTCATGATATCTCATCCGTTCCGCCTTACTCATCTTAGTATCGATGCCAAACAATTCATCTTGCAAAAATAAATTACTATCTAATATGCCTTTTTGCCGGTCCATTTGTTGTAAAACGTCATTACCAAACCAAATGGTCTCACCCGCTTGCAGTTGTTGAATGGCTGCTTGCTTAAGTTGATCCATCGGCGCATTTAAAAATTCAATCGGTTTGCCACCTTCCACGTTATCTTGGCTCGGTAACGCGTACTTTTCGCCGTACTTTTTATCAGGTGCATTGGCCAAAACGACGTATTGATCTAAATCCACGCCGATGTATTTCGCGTAAAATTCCTGTGGAGTAAGGCCTTGATCAAGATGATATTTTTTAGCATCATCACGATATTCCAAGTCAAATTTTGCGGGTGGTACTCCCACTGATTGACCCGTAATCCGATAAATTTCATCCATAAATTGTTGTTTTAATGAGGCAATTTCAGCATCCGTAGCCCCCTGATTAACCAACTCACGTAATTGCATCGCATCGTGACGCATTTTGTGATTTAATAGCATATCAAAAGCACTGGTATCTTCCGTGACCGCGGTTTCAGGAAAAGTTTCACGTGGAACAACCCCATACTTTTGCACTAAAGCGGCTGCCATAGCCCATTGACCACCATCAGTCCCAGGCGAGCTTAAATAAAAGGCCACTTCCCGATCATCGGTCGGCCGGCCAGCTAAGGCAATCATCCGGTCATAAAAAATATTAGCGCGTTCAATTTTGTCCCAGAAAAATAAGTAACTTTGGGATAATTCAAAATCTTTTACCTGATATTGCGTCGCAAATTGGTGCCGTAAAGTATTTAAAATGGAAAATAACCAGCACCGTCCACTATGTTTTTGGTTTGACACGGTTCCAGTAGGCAAATCAATCGAAAACGTATGATTCAATTTGGCCAAAACTTGGGCATTCAACGCCGTTTGATTAATTCCATTCGCCATGACGGCATTTGCCACAATTTTATGGCCTGGTCGCTGCTCTAATTTTTGTTGCATTTTTTTTAAAGCTGGTTGATTAAGTGGTTGATTAAATTTCATCGTCTTCATCCTTTATTTGTATTTATAAAAAAAGACGATCATTGTCATCTTTTTCAGTTAGTCACGATCATTGATGTTTTCCCGTTGTTGCTTTGTCGTATCCCACGGGAACGTTTTCACAACTCCGATAATCTTGTCTTTGGGAACAAAGCCCCAGTAACGACTATCATTGGAAACACTCCGGTGATCACCCATCACGAAGTATTGCCCCTTTGGCACTTTCACTGCACCTTGGTTTTGTTTCCAGTTCCGTGAAAGTGATTGCAAATCCCAATTTCCCGGTTGCATGTTGTATTCCGAACCCGTTTTTTGTTCGTCACTCCCAATGTAACTTTGGTCAATCTTGTGGTTATTAACATAAATGGCACCATCTTTGAAAGCAACTGTATCGCCAGGAACCGCGATGACTCGTTTTACATAATCAGTTCCGTTGGTTCCTAAGATATCTTTGACCAAGCCATCATTTTTCGCTGCTTGCGGATCAACTCCTGCGGCATTGAAGACTACCACACTGCCTCGTTTAATGTCAGCCTGACGCCAGACCATGATACGTTCGTTGTTAATTAGGTTTGGTTCCATCGAAGGGCCATCCACCCGTGCAACCGTGAAGAAAAATTGCTTAACTAGTAAAGCAATCGCTAAACCAATTATCACGGGCAGCACCCAACCTAGAATTCCTTTGATAGTTTTCATAATTTTCTCCTCAATCTTTCAGTCACATTTATTTTACCACTAATGTAAATTTCGCTGTAAAAACTGTTCCTTTTGAGCAAAAACCGTTTCGTTCATAAAGCCACTGGGTCCGTGGGGAGCATCCGCACTAAGCTGTAATTCAACGTGTTCTGAACCAATCTTTTGCGCTACCTCGGCTGCCAGATTAATTGTTTGTAAATAAGGCACGACCCAATCTTGTTTCCCCGCATACATTAAAACTGGGACCATCTGTTCCGTTAAATAAGTTTGCGGATTAACGGCCGCATTTAAGGCCGGCACATCGCTTGGTCGCTGGTTTCCCAACATCATCCCTTCAAAGGAATCAGCTGCGCCAGTTTCTGCAAACTTCGGCGTTTGCCCTAAAACGGCAAATTGCGCGGGCATCATGGCTAAATCATAAGGACCATAAGAAGCAATCACGCCGTTAACCTGGCTACTGTAAGCTAAATTACCGCCAAAATCACTTTGTAATTGCTGAGAACTTTCAGAAGCGGCCACCAACATTGCCAGTTGTGCTCCCGATGATTCACCCATCAGAAATATATTTTCATTATCCAAATGATATTGTTGGGCATGCGCACGAACCCAACGAATTACGGCTTTCAGTTCATAAACTGGATGAGGAAAAAGGGCCATCTGGCTTAAAGAATAGTTCGGACTAACCACTGCATATCCCCGCTTTAAAAGTTCAAGCGCCCCATTTAGTTTATTTGAACTCTTTTGCCCAAAGTACATCCCACCACCATGAACATCAATGATGACTGGGTAACTAGCTTGATGTTGATTAGGCAAATAAAGATCCAATTTATGCCGCTGACCACTTGCATATGGTAAATCCAAAAATTGACGTTCAATTCCCGTAGTATCAGCTGGTACAAAAGTCGGATGTCGCTCAATAAATTTAACCATTTGTCTCACCTCACGTTAATGATTCCTATTTTAGCATTGGAAGCTTAATTTTTGGTTAATTTGGCGGAAACAAATTGAAGAAACACGACGCTGACAATTAAAATAATTCCGACTAATTCAAAGCCGCCTAAGGCCTCATGAAGTGCCAAGACGCAGACAATCGTGGCCACTAACGGCTCAAACGAACTCAACATCTGGGTAATAGCAGCGGGAACAAATGCCAAACTTTTAATGTAGGCTAAACTGGCTAATAAAGTCCCAATCAAAACGACAAACATAATATTTAAACCAAGCGCTAAATTAAGGGCTGGCATGTGGCTCGTAACCACTAGTGGGGCCAGCGGTAATCCGCCTAAAAACATGCCCCAGCCCACGACCACAATGGCGTCATATTGTTGGAGTAATTTTTGTGGTAACACACTATAAAACACGGCTCCCACTGCGGACAAGAGTCCCCAGAAAATGGCTTGCGGTGACAGCACCAAACTATGTAGGTTTCCGTTTGTCACGAGTAAAAAAGTGCCCACAACACTCAGTAAAATCGTGCCCGTTTCCATTTTAGATGGAAGACACCGACAACAAATGGCTCCAAAAATAATCGTAAAGAGCGGGTTTAAAAACTGTAAAGCGGCTGCCGTTGCTACATTACTGAAGCTAATCGTTAAAAAGAACGAAAGTTGGGCGGGTAAAAAACCTAAAAAGCTAAATAAGAGCAGTTGTTTCCAATCTGCCGCGACTTGCCAAATTCCCATTACTTGCCGTTTCAAATGGGGATTGAGCCAGGCAAAAATTAGCATGATTAGCCCTGCTAGTAATAATCGCATTCCGACTAACCAAACCGGCGAAAAGCCTTTGGCAAATAAAAATTGACTGGATACTCCACTTAGACCCCAAAGCGAAGCTCCTAAAATTGCTAAAATTAATCCTTGTTTTCGTTTCATTGTACTCGTCCTCCATTAGATAATGGTTTTAATATATAATGGAAAACAAAATAACAAAAATTAATATTTTTTATTAAATTATAAGGAAAAGTTATATTATGAATAAATATCTGGCTTTAAAGCTTGTTTTAGAACACCAAAGTATTACGAAAGCCGCTAACATCATGGGCTATTCGCAGCCGGCCATTAGCCAAATGTTGAATAGTTTGGAACAAGAATTCGGTTTTCCAGTCCTAAGTAAACAACGGCAACACTTAAAATTAACCAAGGAAGGCCAAGCCATTTATCCGTTCGTTGTGAAACTCATTAATGACCACCAAGCCCTCTTAGATAAGCAACACGAAATTACTGATCAAGCCAATCGGCTAATTAGGATTGCCACGATTCCGAGTATTTCGCAGCAGTGGCTTCCCGAACTAATCAGTGCCTTTCAATTTCAAAATCCGAACGTTGATTTTTCCATTATTCAAGGTGATAACGTTAGTATTCCACAATTAGTGGAAAATGGCGATGCGGAATTAGGCATTTTAAACCAAGATGCGGCGCCCGATTGTGAGTGTGAATTTTTGCAGGAACAAACTTTGAAAGCGGTCATTCCCCAAAAATATCCAATTGCAGCTCAGGTAAGTGACTTAAAGTTAGCTGAATTAACCAGCTATCCCTATATCTTATTAGAAGAAGGTTTACACAGTGAGTCACTTAATCAGTTTCGAGCGGCTGGATTAAAACCGCACATCAAAATGCGCCTGCATGATCGTTTTTCCACGCTTTTAATGGTTGAACAAGGTTTGGGCTATACCATTATGCCCGTTGACCAATCGCTCGAAGACCAACATCAGATTCGGATTTTAAAAACCAATCCTAAGATTACACGGAAAATTGGCATTATTACGAAAAACGAAATCATTATGACTAGTGCCGCAGAAAAATTCAAAGCGTTTATTCAAAAACACGCTCACGAACTAACTTAAAACAAAAATAAGACAACACGGAAAGTTGTCTTATTTTTATGGATTTTAAAAGATTTGACGAATTACATTCATAACTTTAATAAAAACACGCTCAGAAACTTTTTCCACATACTGTGCGTGACGGGTCCGAAAATCAAAGGTATAAAATTGGAGCGCATTCACGTAACCGTCAACTTCTTTTCCTTTAACTGCAACTGACGTTACGTGGTTTTTTTGTCCGTGGGTAATCGGAGAAACCGCGACTAAACCCGTTCGGTCACTGTAATCACCTTTACTAAGGACTAAGGCCGGGCGGCGTTTCTTAATTTCCATGCCACTTTGGGGATCAAAATCAAGGTAGATAATGTCTTTTTGTTTGGGAATATATTCCTCAGTCATCTAATTTTTCCTCCCCCATAAATTTGCCAAAATCAAATTCGGCTTGCGAAAAATCAAGGTCAGCAAAGTCTGGACTAGAAAAAATATCTTGATACAACGGCGTAAACACAATCTCACCACTATCTAACTGCGTCACGTAATATTGATCACCTAAATTAAGCTTAATTTCATCGGTGACTGGTAACGTCATCTTCTGTCCACTACGGGTTACTCTAACAATATGTCTATCCATCGTCATTCCTCCTAATCCTATTATAGGTTAATCGTATTAAAAATTAGATAACCTTCGTTTCCTGATAAAGTTTTCTTTTACAATAAACGGTTTGGCGACTCACCCCCAAGGATTTTGAAATGGCACTATTTCCTAAGCCTTGGTCAAACATTTCAATCATTTTTTTAGCTAAAATTCGTCCCTGAGGATTATTTGAACTTAATGAATATTTAGTGCTTCCGCCTTTATAGACCCCATTTCTTTTTGCAATTTCAATTCCTTGACGTTGGCGCTCCTTGATTTTCTGTCGTTCAGCTTCAGCCTGATACTTATAAATTTCAATAATCAAATTGTTCAAAAGAGATTTTAAATTTAAATCAGACACCCCATCAAATGAAGGTAGTGATAACACTCTAAAGGTGGCTTGCTTTTCTCTAATTTGATTCATCACATTCGTAATATCGTTATTATTACGACCTAACCGATCCAAGTCTAAAACAACAATTTCATCATTAATATGCACAATCTGCAATAATTTTTGTAATTGAGGTCTTATTAAATTTTTCCCAGAAATTTTTTCTTGATAGATATATTCACAACCATCTTTTTTTAAAGCCTCAATCTGTCGATCTAAATTCTGATTTTCCGAACTAACACGTGCGTAACCGAACTTCATTCAAAATTCTCCTAATAAAAAATGTATTTTACATCCTACTTTTACATCTGCTTAATTTTAAAAATAACCTCTAAAATGATAGAAAATGCATGGATTTAAAAGCAGTACTAAAATTATACACTCAAAGGTATTATCAGGGTACACTCGCTTTTTACACTTACTTAGCAATATTTCTTGCTTGTCATAGAGTTAAATTTTTAGTTGATTTTACTATTAAAATTATCACAAAAAAATGTTATTACGCTTACTTTAAGTAATAACTAAATGATTTTTTATTGCAGTTAAAAACTAAATAGAGCTTAAAAAGTTCTATGAAAGGTAGGTTTTTCTATGTTTAATAGTGAAAATAAAACCCATTACAAAATGTATAAAGCTGGTAAACGCTGGTTATTTGGTGCTATTACGGTAACATCATTGACAGCTGGAATTGCTGGTGGAGCATTTTTAACAAATGGAATTAGTGTTCATGCTGATACTGAGGTAAGTACAGCTCAAAGTCCAAATAATAACAGCTCAACTACTACTGATACAGCTAAATCAGCCGACAGTAATAGTGAACAACCAAGTGAAGCAAAAGTTGCTCCAGTATCTACACCAACTAGTGATACCACTTCAACAACTCCAAGTACCGCTACTGATCAAAAAGCAAAAGCAACTGATGCTAATGAGCAAAACAAAAATAGTTCAGATACTACCAGCGATAAGACTAAAACCACTGATAGCAATCAAACTACTGCAACACAAACTACTGCAACACAAGCTACAAAAACATCAAATGATGCTTCAGACAATCAAAAAACGGTTGCAAGTAGTGATGCTACAAAACAAACTACAACATCAAATGATGTTCAAGCTAAATCAGATACTAATACACAACCTGTAACTGCTAAACAAGATAATAAAACTGACAATAATAATACTAATATTATTCAAGCATCATCTAAGTTTACAGCTGCTCCAGATAATTCTGTAAATAGTGATTACGATGCTCAAGAAGCACAATATCAAAAAGATTTAGCTGCTTACAATGAAGCCGAAGCTGCCTTTAAAGCTAAACAAGCTCAATATCAAGATGAATTAGCATCATACCAAACAGCAAAAGCTGATTATGATACTAAAAATGCGCAATACGAAAAAGATTTAACTGCTTACAATGACGCAGAAGCTACTTATCAAGAACAAAAAGCTCAGTATCAAAAAGATCAAGCTACTTACAATGATGCTAAAAATGCTTATGCTGAAAAAGAAGCTGAATATCAAAAAGATGAGGCAGCTTATCAAGCAGCCGAAGCTGACTACAAAGCTAAAGAAGCAGCTTACCAAGATTCCTTAAATACTTACAATGATGCTGAAAAAGATTACGAAGCTAAAGAAACTCAGTATCAAAAAGACGAAGCCGCTTATCAAGCAGCCGAAGCTGATTACAAGACTAAAGAAGCTCAATACCAAGACGCTTTAAAAGCATACAATGACGCTGAAACTGACTATCAAGCCAAAGAAGCTCAGTATCAAAAAGATGAAGCCGCTTATCAAGCAGCCGAAGCCGATTACAAGACTAAAGAAGCTCAATACCAAGACGCTTTAAAAGCATACAATGACGCTGAAACTGACTATCAAGCCAAAGAAGCCCAGTATCAAAAAGATGAAGCCGCTTATCAAGCAGCTGAAGCTGATTACAAGACTAAAGAAGCTGCTTACCAAAAAGCTCTAGCTGATTATCAAAATGAAGAAAATGATTATCCAGCTAAAGAAGCTGACTATCAAAAAGCTTTAGCCGACTATCAAAATGCTGAAAAGGACTATCAAGCTAAAGAAGCGCAATATCAAAAAGACGAAGCCGCTTATCAAGCAGCTGAAGCTGATTACAAAACTAAAGAAGCTCAATACCAAAAGGATTTAGCTGCTTATCAACAAGCTGAAAAAGACTACGAAGCTAAAGAAGCTCAATACCAAAAGGATGAAGCTACTTATCAACAAGCTGAAAAAGATTACGAAGCTAAAGAAGCTCAATATCAAAAGGATTTAACTGCTTACCAACAAGCTGAAAAAGATTATGAAGCTGCAGAAGCAAAATATAAAACTGATTATGCTAACTGGCAAAAAGCAGAAGCAGATTATCAAACAGCTGAAGCGCAATATCAAAAAGATTTAGCTGCTTACCAACAAGCTGAAAAAGATTTCGAAGCTAAAGAAGCGCAATACCAAAAAGATTTAGTTGCTTACCAACAAGCTGAAAAAGATTATGAAGCTGCAGAAGCAAAATATAAAACTGATTATGCTAACTGGCAAAAAGCAGAAGCAGATTATCAAACAGCTGAAGCGCAATATCAAAAAGATGAAGCCGCTTATCCAGCCAAAAAAGCAGCATATGATGCAGCAGAAGCAAAATACAAAACTGATTATGCTAACTATGTAAATGCTTTAAATGTTTATAATATTGCAAAACTTGATTATGACATGAAGATGGCACAATACGAAAAAGATTTAGCTGCTTATAATGATGCCATTGCTAAAGCAAAAGCCTCTGGAGAAGTTTATCCTGATACAATTCATAATGATATGAATGTTTATCCTTCACCAGATGCTAAGGTTCAAATTGATGTTGCTGATGGTTCAGGGATTACCCTTGAAAATCAATCAAATGATCCAACCATTGATTTATCTGGAAGAGATTCAAAGGAACAATGGAGAATTAACTTACCAGCTAATGCACAAGGTTCACAAGAAGATCCACTTGTTACCCTTACTTTTACAAACTTGAATGGTGATTACACTGATCCTACTACTGGTATTAAACATTCAATTATTTCACGTGTCGATAAATTCTTCCTTCCTAAGAACTTATCAGGAATGATTATCTATTCTGATCCAGTTGATGGCTACTGGGTATGTCCAGATTGGCAAGGAAACGAAGCCGGAATTCAAAAAGCAACCACTTACTTTGATGAAAATGGTAACCCAATCAGCTTTGTTGACGGAACTGCTTATGCAGAAGTTAAATCATTAAATAACTACAGTAACTCAACTGACCCAACTCAACCACACTGGGTAGAACATTCTAAAATTGTTTCTGGTGGTACAGCTAAAGCCATTGTTGGATCATCAATTAAGAACCATGATGGTGATCTCTATGCTGATCAAGATAACTCCGATGATCCAATGACTTGGAGTTACTTAACTGATGCAGAAAAACAAGAATGGCAAAATGATTTAAAGGCTGCGAACGGTAACTGGATTCAAGCTAGAGATGCCTTTTATCCTTCTCATTACTGGGATAGCCAAACAAGTAAAGAAAACTATTACGGTTCTGGTGTATTCCAATACAGTGGTTCAACTATCGTAACTTATGATTACGTTTCTGGTGATGTTAATAAACAAGATCTTCCAGGAAGCTGGACAGTTTACACATCTAGCATGGAAGGTTCATCAACGATTGTTAAACCAATTGCCCCAGGTAAAGCACCAGTTGCACCAGTAGCTCCTGACGAACCAGTAGCACCAACCGTTCCAGTTCCACCAGTTGAACCTACAAAACCAACAGAACCAACTAAACCAGTTCCACCTGTACAACCTACTAAACCTGAAAAGCCTGTAGAACCTACTGCTCCAATTGCTCCTGTTGCACCAACTAAACCAGAAGCACCTGTAGAACCTACCGCTCCAGTTCCACCAGTTGAACCAACTAAGCCTGAAGCACCTGTAGAACCTACTGCTCCAATTGCACCTGTTGCACCAACAGAACCACAAGCACCAACAGAACCAACTAAACCGGTTCCACCAGTTGCTCCTACTAGTCCTGAAAAACCTGTAGAACCTACTGCACCTGTTACACCTGTTGCACCAACAGAACCACAAGCACCAACAGAACCAACTAAACCAGTTCCACCTGTAGCTCCTGTTGAACCTACTGCTCCAGTTGCACCACAAGAACCAACTAAGCCAGTTGCTCCTGTTGAACCAGTTGCTCCGGATGCACCACAAGAACCAGTAGCACCGGTTCCTCCAGTTGCTCCTAGTATTGATAAACCAGTAGCTCCAACGGAACCAACAGCACCAGTACCACCAGTTGCTCCTACGATTAACAAGCCTGTAGAACCAACTAAACCAGTTGTACCTGTTACACCTGAAACTCCAGTAACACCAGAAGTGCCTGTTACCCCAGTAGTACCTACTACACCTGAAACTCCAAGCACACCAGAAGTACCTGAAAAACCAGTTTCTCCTGACAAGCATGTTGATCAATCAACACCAAGGCCAGCAGAACCTGCAAAAGCTGAATTACCACAAACTGGTCAGGACGCTTCTACCAGTTTGATGAGTATCATTGGTACCATCTTACTTGCTATCATGGCATTCTTTGGAATTAATGGTTTTAGAAAGCAACATTCTGAAAAATAATAAGCCGTAAAGCAGATAGTTTATGTAATTAAAAAAAGAGGACCTACATCTTAGTGTAAGTCCTCTTTTTGTATAATATTTTATGTAGTTAGTTTTGAAACGATATGTAAAAATATATGTAAAAAAGAAGTGTACCTGGTTTATACATTTTAGCTTTTCTACTTTAGATACTATTCCAATAAAGCCTACTAAATCGGTCATTTTTTTAAATTAAACTTAATTAATTATTACTAATCCATCTCACGTACTTTATTATAGTGGTTCAAAGAAAAATGTAAAGTTTAATTACTACGTTTTTCTAAACATTTTTGGTAATTTATTACAATAGCATTGTTTTTTCCTAACAATTAATGTTAATAATCGGCTTTTATACAGGTTTTATAAACTAGCGTTTTTTGAAAAAACTAAAAGTACCATTAGTATAAAAATACAATTGGTTTTTACAAATTACTATTATTAATTTAGTTAAAGTTCCTGCCTAACTTTAATTTCAAAAATTTTAACTTGTTGCATAAATTTTTTAGTATGTTTATGCAATTTAACTCCGGCTGGGGTTAAGTTAACAATATTATGCTTAGAATTATGCACTACTAATCGATGACCAACTTCCTTTTCCAGTCGCTTTATCCCCATTGAAACAGCTGGTTGTCCAACGTGAAAATAGTCAGCCACATTACTATAATTTTCTAATTCAACTAATTTTTCAAAATACTGTAAATTTCGCAATTGCATTTTTATCACCTCCTTGCTATTTAGAAATTAGTATAGATTATTTTATTTTCTAAGCAAAGTTAAACACAATTATTTCTACAAAAAAAGTCGCCTAGCTAAACTAGACGACTTTTTTACTATTTAGTTTTCGCAATCTTACCTTGTTGAATGTAAACACTCAAAATGGCAATATCAGATGGATTAACTCCACTAATTCGTGAGGCTTGTGCAATGGTAGTGGGCTGAATTTGTTTTAATTTTTCTTTTCCTTCAGTCGCAATTCCGTCAATTGCATCATAATCAATGTTTTCCGGAATCTTTTTCGACTCCATCTTTTTCATCCGATTAACTTTTTCTTCTTCTTTTTTAATGTAACCAGCGTACTTAATGTAAATCGTAATTTGTTCAACCACTCGTGGATCAAGTGGTTCATCCGTTGCCGGAATGTATTCCAATAATTTGGCGTAATCTACATACGGACGACGTAAAAATTGGGCCGCAATAATGCCATCTTTCAACGGTTTATCACCATGTGATTGGACAAATTCATTAATCTGATCACTTGGTTTAATCCGAATGGTTTCTAAGCGTTTAATTTCAGCTTCAACGGCCTTTTTCTTAGCCAAAAAGGCTTCGTAACGTTCATCCGAAATTAACCCAATTTCATGACCAATTGGGGTTAAACGCATATCGGCATTATCATTTCGTAACAATAACCGGTATTCAGCCCGACTAGTCAAGAGTCGATAAGGTTCGTTGGTTCCCTTGGTAACTAAATCATCAATTAAAACTCCGATGTAAGCATCTGACCGTTTCAAAATGATTGGATCTTTACCTTGCACCTTACGAGCCGCATTGATTCCCGCCATTAAACCTTGACCAGCCGCTTCTTCGTAACCAGAAGTACCGTTGGTTTGACCGGCCGTGAAAAGATTTTCGATGACTTTACTTTCCATGCTGGGTTTCATTTGTTGTGGTGGAATAATATCGTATTCAATCGCATAACCGGGACGCATCATTTTAGCTTTTTCGAGCCCTTTAATTGAATGCAACATGTCTTGTTGCAATTCTTCAGGCATCGAGTTAGACATTCCATCAACGTACCATTCGTCGTTCCCCCGACCTTCTGGTTCAAGAAAGACTTGGTGACGGTCTTTATCAGCAAACCGAACAACCTTATCTTCAATGGAAGGACAGTAACGCGGACCAATTCCATCAATCACCCCATTAAAAAGGGGGGAGCGGTCTAAGTTATCCCGAATAATTTGATGCGTCGTCGGATTAGTGTACGTTAACCAACAAGAAATTTGTTCGCTAACCGGCAAATAATCATTGTAAGGGGTCATATAACTAAAGTGATGTGGTTGGGTATCACCCGGTTGTTCTTCAATTTCAGAATGATCAATCGTATTTCCGTTTACTCGAGGAGGAGTTCCGGTCTTAAAGCGTTCCAAGTTAAAGCCATTTTTCTCTAAGTTTTCCGATAACTTAATGGATGGCAAGGAGTTATTAGCACCTGATGAATAACGCAGTTCCCCAATGTAAATTTGACCCCGAGCGGAAGTTCCAGTAGCAAGCACCACCGTCTTCGCATGGTAAATGGCACCCGTGTTGGTGATTACGCCTTCCACTTTGTTATCATTCACGACCAAATTATCCACAATGGCCTGACGCAACGTTAAGTTGTCTTCTTTTTCAATCGTATTTTTCATTTCTTGGTGGTAAGCATGTTTATCAGCTTGTGCCCGTAAAGCTTGAACGGCTGGGCCCTTACCCGTGTTCAATAAACGCATTTGGATATAGGTTTTATCAATGTTTTTCCCCATTTCGCCACCTAAAGCGTCAATTTCACGAACTACTGTCCCTTTAGCTGGTCCCCCAACAGAAGGATTACAAGGCATAAAGGCTACCATCTCTAAACTAATGGTTAGTAATAAAGTTTTTTGTCCCATCCGGGCGGCCGCTAAAGCCGCTTCACTTCCGGCATGTCCGGCACCCACAACTACTACGTCGTAATCCCCGGCATCATAGGTGTGCGTGACATCCGTTGTTTTTAAAACGTTTTTCTTTTCTGTCATTATTTTCTCCTAATGTTTCATGTGAAACAACTATTTTCCAATACAGAACTGGTCAAATAATTGATCCATCAATTCATCATCGTAACTATCTCCGGTAATCGCACCCAAATCGTCCCACGCTGCTTGCAAATCAATTTGGACAATATCAACCGGTAATCCGGCACTAATTCCATCAATGACCGTCTGCACTGAATCAAGCGCTTGCTGTAACAGACTAATGTGGCGGGCATTGGTTACCATCACGTTGTTTTGCGTGCTAGCAATTCCCTTGGTAAAGAACATGTGTGAAATCGTATCTTCTAACGCTTTTGTTCCGTTTTCCGCCATCGCTGAGGTCTTAATCATTTCACTATCGCCATATTTGGCTTTGATTTGATCAATTTCTAATTTCATAGGTAAATCGGTTTTATTCAAAAGAATCACCCGTTTACTATCACGGGTTAAATCAAGTAACTGCCGGTCTTCATCAGTCAAGGGTTCACTTGAATTCAAGACTAAGAGCACTAAATCGGCCTTGGTAATGGCTGCTCGCGACCGATCAACCCCAATTTTTTCGACTTTGTCATCCGTTTCCCGAATTCCAGCTGTATCAATTAAATGAAGCGGAACACCCGCGACGTTAACATACTCATCTAATACATCACGAGTTGTTCCGGGCACATCGGTTACAATGGCTTTTTCTTCGTGTAATAAACGGTTTAACAAACTTGATTTACCCACATTAGGCCGACCAACAATTGCGGTATTTAAGCCATCTCGTAAAACTTTTCCTTGTTGGGCGGTGGCTAATAATTGTTCAATTTCTTGCTTAATTTCTTGTGATTTATCCAGCATTAATTTGGAGGTCACGACTTCAGCCCCATCGTATTCCGGATAATCAATGTTAACTTCGACGTTTGCTAAAACGTCGACAATTTTTTGCCGCATCTTACGGATCGAAGCAGAAAGATTACCATCCAACTGATTTAAAGCGGCTTTGCGGGCTTCATCGGTCTTGGCATCAATCAAATCCATTACAGCTTCTGATTGAGAAAGATCAATTCTCCCGTTTAAGAAAGCTCGTTTCGTAAATTCACCCGGTTCAGCCATCCGTGCCCCGTTTCTCAAAACCAGTTGCAGTACTTTATTGGTAACTTGAATCCCACCGTGGCAGTTAATTTCAATAATATCTTCTTTAGTGTAGGTTTTGGGCGCCCGCATCACGGAAACCATAACCTCATCAACCCGACTATCATGATTAGCGGGATCCACAATGTGCCCATAGTTAATGGTATCAGTCGCAACTTTAGCTAGATCTTTACCACGGTAAATTTGCTTAGCAATTTTCATGGCATCCGATCCACTAATTCTGACGATGGAAATTCCTCCAACTCCTGGGGCCGTTGAAATTGCGGCGATTGTATCGTAATCAGTTGTCATTAATGGCATCTTAAAGCTCCTTTCTGCTTTTTCTCCATAAAAAAAGTACCCACCCCTCGCGTCAAAACGACCCGGGGACAAAGTACTTTCACTACTTTATCGATTCAATTTATATCTTATCTATCATAATTAGATTAACTTAATTTGTCAATTTATGACTATC
This sequence comes from Fructilactobacillus frigidiflavus, assembly GCF_044054575.1. Taxonomy (GTDB): domain Bacteria; phylum Bacillota; class Bacilli; order Lactobacillales; family Lactobacillaceae; genus Fructilactobacillus; species Fructilactobacillus frigidiflavus. Next base: position 416,774 of record NZ_CP168716.1, on the reverse strand, counting down.
GGGGGCCAATCACGACTTCCCGATTTGGTTCACTGCCGACCGAATAAGTTAAAACGTTGTCAAACCCTTCTAAGGCTAAGTGAATTTGTTTTCGTTCAAACGCGGGCATGGAATCTAGGTGAACTGGTTGTCCGGTTGCTTCGGCATCCCGTGCAGCACGTTGGGCTAAGTCGATTAAAATTTTGCGCCGCCGTTCGCGATAATTGGCGGTATCCAAAACGACCTCGACGTAATTAACGCCGTGATTATTAAGGTAAATTTCGCATAATTGTTGTAACGCATTAATGGTGCGGCCGTGTTTTCCGATTAAAAGGCCTTCTTTATCAGTTTGACAATCAATGTAGACCCGCTTATTATTTGGCATGTCTACTTCAATCGTGGCGTTGATGCCCATTTCATCTAAAACATCTTGTAAATATACTGCCAATTTTTTGACCATCGCAAAATTTCGTTCAAACCGATCTTCTGCTGTTTTTTCAGGGGTCTGGTTAGCTCGTACATTAAGCTGAGGCGCTTTAACTGGCTGTGAGGCTGGTTTTGCCGTTGTTTTATGTTGCACTACTTTCATTTCAATTTCGGCATCCTTTTTAAAGAAGCCGAAAAAGCCGTTGCTTGGTTGTTGCAAAATTTCAATTTGTGCGTCTTGACGCGGAATGTTTAAGTCTTTAAGTCCATTTTCAATGGCGGTTTCTAGATTTTTACCTGTGTATTTTGGCATGATATGTAATTTCTCCTAGTTAATTATCAACCTTGCTAGCATAGCACAAATTAAGGCGGTTTCGAAAGGGTTTTCGTGGCTTTGTAATATTAAATTGCAAAAAAATAAGCCTCAGGATTAAAATCCTGAAGCTTATTTGCAAAATTAACGTTTTTTATGACTCTTTTTCGCACGTCGAATGGCTTTTTCAACCGCTTTTTCATGCTCGCGTTTTGCCCGTTGTTTGGCTTCTCGTTCCCGCGTCATTTTCCAAGGGTTTTGGATAACTAACGTTTGCACTACTTGGAACGCATTCGTAACTACCCAGTACAAGGAAAGGGCTGAAGGTACGTTCAAAGCCGTGAAGAAGATAATCACTGGCATCAAGAAGGTCATCGACATTGCCATCGCATTCGTTTCTGGTTGCGACTTCATCGCTAACCAAGAACTGAAGAACGTAAAGAGTGCGGCCAAGATTGGCAAAATAAAGTATGGATCCCGACTTCCTAGTTGTAACCATAAGAAGTGCCCCGTTTTTAGTTCTGGGGTCCGCCAAATGGCTTGATACAACGCAAAAATAACTGGCAATTGCACAATCATTGGCAACATACTGGCCATCGGATGAACACCGTTATCTTTATAAAGTGCCTTTTGTTCCGCTTGCAACTTCATCATCGTATCCGTATCACGTGATGAATATTTCTTTTGCAACGCCTTTAGTTGTGGCTGAAGCTCAGCCATTTCTTTCATGTTCTTAGTTTGGTAAACCATTAATGGCAAAATGATAATTCGGATAATAATGGTAAATAAGATAATCCCAATTCCATAATTGTAATCAAAGGCTTTCGATAACCAAATAATCGCACGAGAGAAATTATAGACAATTAATCCATCCCAAAGACCAGTGCTATGACTGGTAATGGGTGAGTTGCTACAAGCCGTTAGGAATAAGCCTAAACTTACCGCCATCATGGCCGCAGCAATTTTTTTGAATTTTTTCATTAATTTTCCTCGCTATAATCAGCATCCAACAAGTGTGCCAGGTGCAAAACATGCACTAAGCTAGACTTTACTTCTTTCATTGAAAGGCCATCAGTAACTGGTCTTGCAATAATCAAAATATCGACGTCTTGTTTTAGATAAGGCTTTAATTCAGTAATTGATTGTCGGACCCGGCGTTTCACCCAATTACGATGAACCGCATTTCCAATTTTTTTACCGACGGAAATTCCAACCCGAAAATGGGGTTGATCGGGTTTTTCCATTTGATAGATAACAAACTGACGATTAGCTACCGAATCATGCTTTTCAAAAACCTGCTGAAAATCAGCTTCTTTTTTAACACGATACGATTTTCTCATTAAATAATCTCCAAATTTTTACATTTGTATAATAAAAAAGGCCACCGAATGGTCAGTGGTCTATGCAGATAATACTTTTCTACCTTTTTGACGGCGACGAGCTAATACCTTACGTCCACCTTTTGTTTGCATACGTGCACGGAAACCATGAACACGGTTACGATGACGTTTCTTTGGTTGGTAAGTTCTCTTCATTACGAGCCCTCCTTATATATTCGATTTCGTTTAAATGTTTTTTACCCAATAGTGCTTCTTTTTAATGATAGCACAAACCAACAAACTAGCAAAGGACAAATTTTAAAACAACGCGATTTTACTAACCTAACTTTCTGTGGATATGAAAAAAGTTTCATAAAGTTTTCCTGTGGATTAGTGTGGATAACTAGCTCGTTAAATCACAGGAAATGAACGACGATTTGCACAAATTCACAGTGGTTATTAGTTTTTATCCACAACCTGTGCATAAACTAAAAATGTTTTTAAAAAGCTTGCTGTATCAGGATTTAGTTATCCACATTGAGGTGTTGATAGTTTTTATTTTCGCTAATTATGCTTAGTTATTAACAGGCATGTGGAAAAGTTATCCCTTGGGTGTGAAACATATATCCACAATGTGTTTTATACTGTGGAAAACTTTTTTATTTCTGCAATAAAATGCTAAAATATTTTTATCGCTTTAACAGAGGAGGGGTAACTTCAGTGAATCAAATTGAACTATGGAACAAAATAAAAAGTAAATTCAGAACTGATCCAAAATATGACAACATTAATTTCAACACTTGGATTGGACCTGCTACTCCGATTTCCTATGATGGAAATGTCTTCGTTCTCGAACTACCAACCGATTTACACCGTGATTATTGGGAAAAACAACTCGTTTCCAAATTTATTGAATACGCATACGAAATTACTCAAACGGATGTCACACCAAAATTCATCGTTAAGGGTGAAGATACCCCAAACGCTAATACCGCAAACATTCGGGACTACCACAAAAAAAACCGGGTTTCCGATAAACCACGGGTTGACCCACACTTAAATCCTAACTACACTTTTGACCGCTTCGTAATTGGGCAAGGAAACCAAATGGCTCATGCCGCGGCTTTAGCCGTTTCTGAAGATCCCGGAAAAGTTTATAATCCGCTCTTCTTCTATGGGGGAGTAGGGTTAGGGAAAACCCATTTAATGCAAGCCATCGGAAATAAAGTCCTAGCTGCTAATCCAAATGCCGTCGTTAAATACGTTACGACTGAGAAATTCACGAATGATTTTATTGACGCCATTCAAAATAGTAAGATGCGCGAATTCCGCAAAATGTATCGCGAAATTGACCTCTTATTAGTGGATGACATCCAGTTCCTAGCTAATAAAGAAGGAACGCAGGATGAATTTTTCAATACTTTTAACGCTTTATATGAAAACAACAAACAAATTGTCATGACGGCCGATCGCCTTCCTAACGAAATTAATTCGTTAACTGATCGCCTGGTTTCTCGGTTCAAATGGGGGCTTTCCGTTGATATTACGGCACCGGATTTAGAAACCCGAGCAGCTATTTTACGTGCCAAAGCGGAATCAGAGGGCCTAAAAGTTGATTCCAGCATCATGAGTTATATTGCTAGTCAAATTGACTCTAACGTTCGTGAATTAGAGGGTGCCCTAGCGCGAATTAAAGCTTTTGCTGATTTAAAACAGGAACCAATTACAATTGATTTGGTCTCAGAAGCCTTACGCCCGCTTAAGTTAGACAAAGAACGGAGTGCCATCACTCCAGAAACCATTATCAAAACCACGGCTAACTATTTTCACATTACAGCCAAGGATATTAAGGGTAAAAAACGAGTCAAAGCCATCGTGGTCCCTCGCCAAATTGCCATGTATCTTTCTCGTGAATTAACGGATAACTCGTTGCCTAAAATTGGGGAAGCCTTTGGCGGCAAAGATCACACAACCGTGATTCATGCCTATGATAAAATCTCGGCAAAAGCAGCCACAGACATTGACTTACGAAATCAAATTGATGACCTCAAAAATGAAATTAGGCACTAGTTCAGGACCGGCAGTTAAAAATGGTATAATTTGCACTGTGGATAACATTTAAAAAGTTGCGTTTTTATCAACAGCTTTATCCACAGGGTGTGAACTAACGGATAATTGCGTTTGCAGCAGTTTTCCCCACAATTAACAGCACCTACTACTACTGCCTTTATTCTTTTATTAATTAAGTAAACTAAAAACCACGCTAAGGAGCTTTGGAAAAATGAAATTTTCAATCAATCGTGCCGCCTTTATTAAAGCTTTAAGTATCGTTCAAAGAGCAATCTCATCAAAGACCACGATCCCAATTCTAACGGGATTAAAATTAGACGTTACCGGAAACAACATAACGTTAACTGGAAGTAATGCCGATATTTCAATTAAAACCACAATTAGTGGTGACAATCCGGATAATGATCTAAAAATTAGTGCTACTGGAAGCATTGTGTTACCAGCTCGATTTTTTAGTGAAATTGTCAAAAAATTACCTAACACAGAGTTAGTTGTTGAAGTGGGCGATAATTTCCAAACTAACATTACGTCAGGTAATTCTGAATTCACCATTATTGGGCAAGATGCTAATAATTATCCGCATCTTCCTGAAATCAATACCGAAAATTCAATTGATTTACCAGCTGAAATTTTCAAAGAAGTGATCGGCCAAACCGTAATTGCCGTTTCAAAACAAGAAAGTCGCCCTATTTTAACCGGGGTCCACTTTACGTTGGAACAAAATCAATTATTAGCGGTCGCCACTGATAGTCACCGATTAAGCCAACGGAAAGTTAACTTACCGGCTGAAAATGATGGTGCGTATAACATTGTGATTCCAGGAGATAGTTTGAAAGAACTTTCGCACATGTTAGACAGTGTCAAAGCCCAAATTAAGATGGACCTCTCCGAAAACCAAGTGATGTTTAATTTTGGGGTAACCAAGTTTTATTCTCGTTTGTTAGAAGGCGTTTATCCGGATACTTCACGGCTAATTCCAGAGTCATCCGCTACCAAACTTCAATTTGCAGCGCCTGATTTACTGGCAGCCGTAGAACGGGCCTCGCTGTTGTCTCACGAATCACGGAATAACGTGATTAAATTAACCATCAAACCGAATGATCAAGTGGTTACCATTACTGGTAATTCTCCTGACGTTGGGAAAGTGGAAGAAGACTTACAACCAAAAACTATTTCTGGGGAAGACTTAGAAATTTCATTTAACCCGGATTACATGAAAGAAGCACTTCGGGCCTTTGGAAAAACGGATGTTGAAGTGGCCTTTACGTCAGCGCTTCGTCCTTTCACCTTGACTCCTACGGAAAACCAACAAGAATTTATTCAATTGATTACGCCCGTTCGGACCTTTTAAAAGTAAAAAAAACCAAAAAAGCTCATATTTTGCGATATGAGCTTTTTTATTTGGTTTAAATGTGATTTAGCATAAATCAGTTAATTTTGGTTACAGGGCCACTGACGCTGATTTTATATACTTTTTTGCTAAAAAATGGTACAATTTAAGGTAACTGAAAGCAGGTGGATTCATGAAAAAAGAAGTATTAATTACAACTCCATACATCACTTTGGCACAACTTCTCAAAATGGAAGATGTCATCGATTCTGGTGGTCAAGCAAAATGGTATTTACGCGAAAAAACAGTTTATTACAATGACGAACCGGAAAATCGACGTGGTAAAAAGCTCTACGATGGTGATGTAGTGCGAGTTCCTGATGTAGGCACTTTTTTGATTAAATCAAAGTAGGAAATTAAATGAAGGTAAATGAGTTAAAATTACGAAATTTTCGTAACTATGGGAACGTGGATGTTCAATTTTCTGACGGAGTTAACGTCTTAATTGGAGAAAACGCCCAGGGAAAAACCAATTTACTGGAAGCAATTTACGTATTGGCCTTGACGAAAAGTCATCGGGCGAATAATAACCGCGATTTAATTAATTGGGACGATAAAGCTGCTGATATTTGGGGTTCCGTCCAACGTAGTTCGGGTAAGTTACAGTTAGAGTTGACGTTAAGTTCTAAGGGGAAGCGGGCCAAGGTGAATCACCTTGAGCAGGCGAAACTTTCGACTTATATTGGTCAATTAAACGTGATTTTATTTGCCCCGGAAGACTTAAAAATCGTCAAAGGGGCTCCCCAAGTTAGACGACGCTTTATGGACATTGAATTTGGGCAAATGAGCAATAAATATCTTTACAATATGACGCAGTATCGGCGCATTCTCAAGCAGCGCAATGCTTATTTACGCCAACTTCACTTTCACAAAGCGACGGACACCATTTATTTAGATGTTTTATCGGATCAATTAGCAGCCTATGCTGCCGAAATTATCTACCAACGAGTTCAACTGTTAGGAAAATTACAAAAATGGTCGCAAAAAATTCATAGTGATGTTTCTCAGCAACGAGAAACCTTAAAGTTCAAATATATGACCTCTTTGAAAAAAGCGGAATTAGGTTCTGTCGACCAGATTTATCAAGTTTTATTTGCTAAATTCAAACAGAACCACGAAAAAGAAATCCGGCAAGGAACGTCAATTTTTGGGCCGCATCGAGACGATTTACGGTTTATCGTAAACGGAAAAGATGTTGCCCAATTTGGCTCACAGGGGCAGCAACGAACCGCTGCCTTAGCCACTAAATTGGCGGAAATCGATGTTATGAAAGAAGAAACTGGGGAATATCCAGTGCTCTTACTAGATGACGTCTTATCAGAATTAGATGAGGGGCGCCAAACCCATCTTTTAACGGCGATTCAAGACAAAGTGCAAACTTTTTTGACCACGACTAGTATGAGTGATGTTGCCACAGAATTAATTCATCATCCAAAAATGTTTCACATCAAAGATGGAATGATTTCCAAGTAAATTGATTGAGGAGGATTTACATGACAGACAAGCCACAAGAAACCAAAGCAGAACGTGCTCGGGATTATGATGCGAGTCAAATTCAAGTCTTAAAAGGACTTGAAGCCGTTCGAAAACGTCCAGGGATGTACATTGGAGCTACGAACTCCCAAGGGTTACACCATTTAGTCTGGGAAATTGTCGATAACGGGATTGATGAAGCCTTAGCTGGTTTTGCATCCAAAATTGATGTTGTCATCGAAAAAGACAACAGTATTACCGTGACTGATAATGGTCGAGGTATCCCAGTTGATAAGCAAAAAGAAACTGGGAAGTCAGCCCTTGAAACGGTGTTCACCATTTTGCACGCTGGAGGTAAATTTGGTGGTGGCGGTTACAAAGTCTCTGGTGGTTTGCATGGGGTTGGGGCTTCAGTTGTAAATGCCCTTTCATCAGAACTAGATGTCACAGTTACTCGAGGTGGCAAGCAATACTACATGGACTTTGTCAGAGGACACGTTAAAACTCCAATTGAAGTGATTGGAACAGCTCCTCAAGATGATCACAGTACCAAAGTGCATTTCCTCCCAGATCCAGATATTTTCACGGAAACGACTACCTACGATATGGAAACTTTGACGACGCGGGTTCGGGAATTAGCCTTTTTAAATAAGGGGCTTCGGATTACGGTCAAAGATTTGCGTCCCGAAAAGCCGGTGGAACACGACTTCTTTTACGAAGGCGGAATTCGGCACTACGTTGAATTCTTGGATCGGGGTCGGTCACCAGTTTTTAAGGATCCAATTTACGTTGAAGGAAAAGAAAACGGAATTACTGTCGAAGTTTCCCTTCAATACACCAATGATTATCACAGTACTTTAAAAACGTTTACCAATAACATCAACACCTACGAAGGTGGAACCCATGAAGAAGGGTTTAAACAAGCCTTAACGCGGATTATTAATACCTATGGTCGGAATAACAACATTATTAAAGATAATGAAGATAACCTAACTGGTCCAGATGTCCGAGAAGGTTTGACGGCCGTGGTGAGTGTGAAACACCCTGATCCTCAATTTGAAGGGCAAACGAAAACCAAATTAGGTAATTCGGATGCAAGAACAGCAACTAACCACGTCTTTAGTCAAGAATTTTCGAAATTTATGAACGAACATCCTCAAATTGCCAAAGAAATTGTGCAAAAAGGGATGTTAGCTTCTCGAGCACGAGCTGCGGCTAAGCGAGCACGGGAAGTAACGCGGAAAAAGAGCGGATTAGAAATTAATAATCTTCCTGGTAAACTAGCCAACAACACCAGTAAAGATCCAGCCGTTTCTGAATTGTTTATTGTCGAAGGGGATTCCGCTGGAGGTTCTGCTAAGCAAGGACGTTCACGGTTAACCCAAGCCATTTTACCCATTCGAGGTAAGATTTTGAACGTGGAAAAAGCCACGATGGATCGAATTTTAGCTAACGAAGAAATCAGATCATTGTTTACGGCAATGGGAACTGGTTTTGGGGAAGAATTTAACATTGAAAAAGTTAACTACCACAAGTTAATTATCATGACGGATGCGGATGTCGATGGAGCACATATCCAAACGCTCCTATTAACTTTGATTTACAACTTTATGCGTCCCATGGTTGACCATGGCTACGTTTATATTGCGCAACCACCTTTGTATCGGGTTCGCCAAGGAAATAAATTCCAAGAATACGTTGATTCTGATGAAGAATTAAAGACCTTACTTGCTTCCCTTCCAGCTTCACCTAAGCCTTCAATTCAACGTTACAAAGGGCTAGGAGAAATGGATGCGGAACAATTATGGGATACGACGATGAATCCCGTTAACCGACGTTTGCTACGGATTACGTCCGATGATGCAGAAGCTGCTAGCGAAGCCTTTACGATGTTAATGGGTGAAAAAGTCGCACCACGTCGTGAATTTATTGAAAATAACGCGAAATTTGTAGAAAACTTAGATGTTTAATGTTTCATGTGAAACATTAACCGACACGAATGGAGGTTAATCCTTTGGCAAACGAAACCGAGACGCCAGAAACACGAATTACGAATGTTGATTTATCGAAAAAAATGAAATCTTCCTTCCTTGACTACGCCATGAGTGTCATCGTGGCACGGGCTTTGCCTGATGTACGTGATGGAATGAAACCCGTTAACCGACGGATTTTATACGGGATGGATCAATTAGGAGTTACCCCAGAAAAACCCTACAAAAAATCTGCCAGAATTGTGGGAGATGTTATGGGTAAGTACCACCCCCATGGTGATAGTTCAATTTACGAAGCCATGGTTCGGATGGCCCAAGAATTCAGTTATCGTTACATGTTAGTTGACGGTCACGGTAACTTTGGTTCAGTTGATGGCGATGGCGCTGCTGCTATGCGTTATACTGAAGCCCGACTTAGCAAAATTTCGATGGAAATGTTGCGTGATTTAAACAAAGATACCGTAGATTTTGTTCCTAACTATGATGGAACCGAACGCGAACCAGTTGTTTTACCAGCCCGGATTCCCAACTTGTTACTAAATGGTGCGACAGGGATTGCCGTAGGAATGGCAACGAACATTCCCCCTCACAATTTAAGTGAAGTGATTTCTGCCATTCACATTTTGATGAAGAACCCGGATGCGGATGTTAATGATCTAATGGAAGCCCTTCCTGGACCTGATTTTCCAACGGGGGGAATCGTGATGGGTAAGTCGGGAATTAGACATGCCTATGAAACTGGTCGTGGCAATATCGTAGTTCGTTCTAAAACGGATATTGAAGAAGACAAGCACGGGAAACAAACCATTGTAGTTACCGAATTACCTTACATGGTTAACAAAGCCAAATTAATCGAACGAATCGCTGATTTAGTGCGGGACAAGCGAATTAATGGCATCACCGCAATTAATGATGAATCAGACCGTGAAGGAATGCGGATTGCAATTGATATTCGTCGCGATGCTAGTGCAGAAGTGGTTTTGAATAACTTATTCAAATTAACTTTGATGCAAACTTCATTTAGCTTTAACATGTTGGCCATCATTGACGGAGCGCCAAAAACTTTAAGCTTAAAAGAAATTTTAACTAGTTATCTCACTTATCAAGTTCAAGTGATTACCCGTAGAACCCGTTTCAACTTAAAGAAAGCCGAAGCACGAGCTCATATTTTAGTGGGATTATTAATTGCGCTAGATAACATCGATAAAATCATTGCGATTATTCGAGGTTCAAAAACCGCGGAAATTGCTAAAAACGAATTGATTACCCAATTCGAATTAGATGATAAACAAGCCCAAGCCATTTTAGATATGCGGTTGGTTCGGTTAACTGGCCTAGAACGTGGCAAGATTAACGACGAACACGAGAAATTATTAGCCCAAATTAAAGATTACAAAGATATTTTGGCTAGTCATGATCGGGTTAAAGAAATTATTTATGATGAATTATTAGATATCCAAAAACGCTTCGGTGATGCACGTCGGACTGAATTGATGATTGGTGAAATCACTAATATTGAAGATGAAGACCTCATCGAAGATAAGAACGTCACGATTACGTTGACGCATAATGGTTACATCAAGCGGATTCCTACTGATGATTTCAAGACCCAAAACCGTGGTGGTCGTGGAATTAAGGGAATGGGAGTTAATAAAGATGACTTCATTGAACATCTAATTAACGGTTCCACGCATGACTTACTCCTCTTCTTTACGAATGCAGGAAAAGTTTACAGCATGAAGGTTTATGAAGTGCCAGAATATGGTCGTTCTGCCAAAGGACTTCCAATTGTGAACTTGATTAACCTAGGCGAAAAAGAAAAAATTCAAACGGTCTTAAGAGTTGCTGGAGATGGGGAACATAAATACCTCTTTTTCACCACTAAATTAGGAACGGTTAAACGGACCCCAATTGATGAGTTCACCAACATTCGAAACAACGGATTGAAAGCCATCAATCTTCATGATGATGATGAACTTATCAAGGTTTCCCTAGTTGACGGTGATCAAAACGTGATTATCGGAACTCACCTTGGTTACGCAGTTAGTTTCAAGGTGGAAGATGTTCGTTCGATGGGACGTTCTGCTTCTGGAGTGCGCGGAGTACGCTTACGTGATGGTGATTACGTAATTGGAGCAGCCATCTTAACGCCTGGTTCTGATGTATTTGTTATTTCAGAAAACGGTTACGGAAAACGGACGCCAGTTGCTCAATATCCAATTAAAGGTCGGGGTGGTAAAGGAATTAAAACCTCAAACGTGACTGAAAAGAACGGTCCTCTAGTGGGAATGGGCGTTGTGAACGGCGATGAAGACATCATGTTGATTACCGATCAAGGGGTCATGATTCGATTTGCCGCCGGAAACGTGTCTGAAACTGGGCGTTCAACTTTAGGAGTTCATTTGATTCGAGTTGATGATAATTCAATCGTGGCAACGATGGCAATTGTCCAACCAGAAGATGATGATGATGAAGAAATTGATGCAACTGATGCTCAATCAGCTGCGGATGATCAAACTGAATAATTAAAAACGAGAATTTCATTTTGTAAAATGGAATTCTTTTTGTTTCCGTATTTATTGATGTATCGCAAAAAAACATTTCGTGGTTTGAATAATAATTCTAATCGTGATATAATTTAAACTTGTGAACTAAGTAAACTTAGTTTGCCCTTGCTCTTCAAATCACTGGAGGGCCTATAGTCCATAAGGAGGTGTAATTCATGGAAAACAAATATGAAATTACTTACATTATTCGTCCTGATCTTGATGACGCTGCTAAAACTGCTTTAGTAGAACGTTTCGACAAGATTTTGACTGACGATGGTGCTAAGTTAATCGATTCAAAAGACTGGTCAAAACGCCGTCTTGCATACGAAATCAACGGTTACAACGAAGGTTTATACCACGTGATTAACTTAACTGCTGACAACGCTGATGCAATCAACGAATTTGATCGTCTTGCAAAATTCAGTAGTGACATTTTACGTCACATGACTGTTGTTCGTAACGACAAATAATAAACTTTAAACTGAGAGGAGCATTTTCAGATGATTAATACCGTTGTCCTAACTGGACGTTTAACACGAGATGTCGATTTGCGATACACCCAAAGCGGCGCAGCTGTAGGTACTTTTACCTTAGCTGTTGATCGTAGATTCACCAGTTCCAATGGTGATCGGGAAGCTGATTTTGTCAATTGTGTTATCTGGCGTAAACCAGCTGAAAACCTTGCTAACTTCGTTCATAAAGGTTCGTTAATCGGGGTGGAAGGTCGTTTACAGACTAGAAACTACGAAAACAAACAAGGCCAACGGGTCTACGTGACCGAAGTGGTCGTTGAAAACTTTACTTTCTTGGAACCACGTCAAAATGGTAGCCAACCAGGTAATAACAACGCCGGCAATGCTGCTCCTCAACAAAATCCATTTGGCACTCCAGCTAATAATAATTTTGGTGGTAATAACAACCAAAATATTAACAAAGGTTCCGACAATTCTGCCGATCCATTTGCTGGTGGTGACCAAATCGACATTTCCGATGATGATCTTCCATTTTAATTAATGTGCTGATCTGATTTACGACCGAGGAGGGAAAAACATGGCTGAACAAAGACATTCTAGAGGTGGAAGAAGAGGCGGACACCGTCGCCGTAAGGTAGACTTCATCGCTGCTAACCACATCGAATACATCGATTACAAAGATACTGACTTATTGAAACGTTTCATTTCAGAACGAGGTAAGATTTTACCTCGTCGTGTTACTGGAACTAGTGCTAAAAACCAACGTAAGTTGACTAGCGCAATCAAACGTGCCCGTATCATGGCTTTACTACCATTCGTAGTTGAAGACTAATTTATAACTAAAGGAGACCTAGCATCCGCTAGGTCTTTTTTTATTGCGTAAATTTTTAAACGGCTTGTGATAGAATAGAAGACAAAAGTAGTTTAAATGTAGGGGTGAATTTATGGAAAAAATAGTAAAAAAGAATAATTTACCACCGTTTTTGCGAAACAAACGATTGCGGAGTATTTCGCTCTTTATTGCCGTTAGTTTGATTTTGGGGTTAGTGATTGCTTTTCTTTATAATTTGATAGTCGGTGTGGTCCTTTTGATAATGGCCTGCATTGGTTTAGCTTACACCATCAAAAATTTAAACATTGTGGAAGAAAATGCTAACAATTATTTAACTGATTTATCATATTTAATCTCGCGCGGAGAACAAGAAGCCCTTTTGGAAATGCCAATTGGGGTGTTATTGTTGGATCGTGCGAAACGAATTTCGTGGGTTAATCCTTATTTACAGCCTTATTTTGAGGGTAAAAAAGTAATTCAGCGTTCTTTAGAGGAAGTTGATCCCGATTTGTTTGATATTATTCAAAATCATTGGGAACAAGATGATTCTTTTGAAGTAACGTGGCGTGGAAAACAGTTTATGATTTTAATTCAACGCCAGTATAATACCGTCTACATGGTTGATATTACCCATTATGCATCAATTGAAAAACGCTATCTTGACGAGCGGGTGGTCATTGGGGAAGTTTATTTAGATAATTTTGATGAGGTAAGTCAATCAATGACCGATCAAGAAATTTCTAATTTAAAGAACTACGTTACCAATCAGTTGAGTATTTGGGCCAAGCAGTACGGGGTTTACTTAAAACGAATTGATGCTGATCATTACATGATTATGATGTATATGAAGGCTTTACAAGCAATTGAAGCCGATAAATTTGATATTTTAGATAAGATTCGGCAAGGAACTTCGAAACAAAATTTCCCGATTACTTTGAGTATCGGGATTGCGTATGATGACATTGATTTGAATAAATTGGCTGACCAAGCCCAAAGTAACTTAGACTTAGCGCTTGGCCGAGGTGGTGATCAAGCAGTCATCAAGCCTAACGATGGGGAAGCCCGCTTCTTTGGGGGCAAGACCAACCCAATGGAAAAACGGACTCGAGTCCGAGCCCGGATGATTACATCCGCTTTACAAGATTTGATGAAAGGGTCTGACAAAATCTTTGTGGATGGCCATGCCCATCCTGATATGGATTGTTGGGGGGCTGCTTTAGGAATCCGGCGAATTGCCCAAATGAACGGCAAAGAATGTTACATTGTTTTTGACGAAAAGAATGTTTATTCTGATATTCAACGGCTCTTAGATGAAATTGATGATTATCCAGATATCAAGGATTCGATTATTACCTCCGATAAGGCCGTTAAAATGGCCACTGATGATAGTTTACTAGTCATGGTGGACCATTCTAACCCAACGATTGGATTAGCGCCCAGCCTTTACGAACGCTTGCAGAATCGGGTAGTGATTATTGATCATCATCGCCGGGGCGAAGATTTCCCGGAAAATCCATTATTAGCTTACGTAGAACCATATGCGTCATCTGCCTGTGAACTAATTACCGAAATGTTTGAATATCAATCCCAAAGTGCCGATCCGATTAACACCTTGGAAGCAACGACGATGTTAACTGGAATTGTCGTGGATACGCAATCATTTACGGTCAAAACTGGGACCAGAACCTTTGATGCTGCCAGTTATTTACGGTCTTCTGGAGCCAATGTTGATGAGATTTCGCTCTTTATGAAAGAAAACGTGAACAACTATATGGCTGAAAATCACTTGATATCCATGGTACAATTTATCGACGGGAACTTAGCGCTAATTACAGCGGAAGATGAACAAAAATATGATTCTGTAACGGCCGCTAAGTCCGTTGATTCATTGATGAAAATTGATGGAGTAGCTGCTTCCTTCGTAATTTTCCGACGTAATGATGGAAATGTGGGTATCTCAGCCCGAAGTAATGGCGAGATTAATGTCCAGTTAATCATGGAAGCGCTCGGTGGTGGGGGTCACCTCGGTGCCGGAGCAACCCAAATTACGGATAAGTCGGTCGATGAAGTTCAAACGATGTTGTTAGATGTTTTACACAAAGATGAAGAATCAGAGCCAACTAACGATTAGAATACTCAAATTTAAAAGGAGAACAGATCATGAAAGTTATTTTTTTAGAAGATGTAAAAGGTAAAGGAAAACGCGGCGAAGTTAAGAACGTCCCAGCTGGTTACGCCCAAAACTTTTTAATTAAAAATGGTTTAGCTGAAGTAGCTACTAAAGCTGCCGTGGCTAAAGTAAAGGCAGTGCAACGTCATGAAGCCGAAAACGCAGAAGCCGCTTTAGAAGAAGCCGAAAAGATTAAAACGTTCTTGGAAAAAGATGATACAGTAGTTGAATTAAAGGCCAAAGAAGGAAAAGATGGCCGTTTATTCGGTTCAATTCCTAGCAAACAAATCGCGAAAGGTTTAGCTGATCAATACCACGTTGATCTTGATAAACGTAAGATTGAATTGCCAGAACCAATCAAAACGATGGGTTACACTAACGTTCCCGTTAAATTGCATGCGCAAGTTACTGCTACCATTCGGGTTCACGTTTCAGAAAAATAATGGATAAGTATTAGAAAAGAGGATATGTATGAACAACGAGGTTTTGCTAGATCATACTCCCCCTAACAATCCCGAAGCCGAAAAAGCGGTCTTAGGAGCAGTTTTCTTAAGTCCGGATTCAATCGCCGCGGCTTCCGAGTTTTTAACGCCCGCTGAATTTTACCGTCGGGCCAACCAAATTATTTTTCAAGCGATGTTAGATTTAGCGGATGCCGATGAAGTAATTGATGCAGTGTCAGTGGCTGATAAATTAAAGGGTCAAAATCAACTGGAAGATGTTGGTGGGGTTCCCTATTTAGTTGATTTGGTAAATTCGGTGCCTTCAGCGGCTAACGTCGATTATTATGCCAAAATTGTGCATAAAAAAGCGACCCAACGCCGTTTAATTGAAACTGCCAACAAAATTGCTAGCGACGGATACAATGAAAACGAAAACCTAGATGATTTGTTAGATAACGCTGAACGTGAAATTATGGACGTTTCAGAGAAGCGGAATCAAAGTGGGTTTAAAAAAATCGGTGAAGTCGTGGGTGATTCTTGGAAAAAAATTCAAGAATTAGCGGAAAATGGTGGCGAAACGGTCACTGGAACGGCTACGGGTTATGTTCAACTAGATAAGATGACGACGGGCTTACATCCCGGAGAGTTAATTATCCTGGCTGCTCGTCCCGCAGTTGGTAAAACTGCGTTTGCGTTGAACATTGCGCGGAACGTGGGAATTAAAACCAACAAAACCGTGGCCATTTTTAGTTTGGAAATGAGTGCTGAGTCCTTAGTTAACCGGATGCTTTGTGCTGAAGGAAGTATCTACTCTAACCATTTGCGGACGGGGGACTTAACCCAAGAAGAGTGGCAAGCTTTGACCGTTTCAATGGGAACCCTATCTGAATCCCGTATTTTTATTGATGATACTCCGGGAAATCGGATTTCCTCAATTCGGGCGAACTGTCGGCGGCTAAAAAAAGAAGCCGAACATGAACAAGGCGTGGATGATCCCGGTTTAGGCTTGATTGTGATTGACTATCTCCAGTTGATTGAAGGGAATAATAAAGAAAGTCGGCAACAAGAAGTTTCCGAAATTTCGCGGCAATTGAAAAAATTAGCCAACGAATTACAAGTGCCCATTATTGCCTTGTCCCAACTTTCGCGGGGAGTGGAACAACGGCAAGATAAGCGGCCCGTGCTTTCTGACATCCGTGAGTCGGGATCAATTGAACAAGATGCCGATATCGTAGCGTTCTTGTATCGAGATGATTATTACGAACGCGATGGGGCAGATGAAAACAATGGCGCTCCAGGAGCACCACAGCCACCGCAAGCACCAGCCATGGAAGATGACGATGATACTGGCCAATGTGAAGTGGAAGTTATCATTGAGAAGAACCGTTCGGGAGCTCGGGGAACGGTCCCACTTTTATTTTTAAAAGCTTTCAACAAGTTTTCTAACGTTTCTTATCGAGAATAAAACAAAGTCAGCCCAGCATGCGACTGGACTGACCTTTTTGTATAATTTGCAATTTTAACCAATGTTTTGTATTTTAAAATAAGTGAGGAGCTCGATACATATTATGAAAAAATCTTTGATTTACGTGTTTATTTCAACTGTTTTATTTAGTTTGATGGAAATTGCCTTGAAAGTAGCCGGTAATCAATTTAACCCGATTCAGTTAAACTTGATTCGGTTTACTTTAGGGGGCTTGGTAATTTTACCATTTGCCATCTCGCGCTTAAAAAAACTACACCATAAATTGCACTGGGAAGATTGGAAAATTTTTTCATTTACCGGCTTTTTGTGTGTAGTTGTGTCCATGACCCTGTACCAGTTAGCGATTGTGTATGGAGAACCAGCGATTGTCGCCGTGCTCTTTAGCTGTAACCCTGTGTTTGCTTTGATTTTTGCCTACTTTATTTTGCAGGAAAATGTTTCTCGTTCGGACATTATTTCGTTGGTCTTATCAGTAATTGGATTGTTGGTAATTATTGATCCCTTTAAACTAACCAATCCAATTGGGATTTCCTTGGCCATTTTAGCAGCTGCCACCTTTGGTTTTTACGGAATTATGTCACAAGCTAGTTCCCTAAAAGTTCATTTAGATGGGGTAGTCATGACGGGATTCACCTTCATTGCGGGAGCAGCTGAATTATTAGTAATTATTTTAATTACGAAAATTCCACCGGTTGCAGCCGCCATGCGTTCAGTTGGTTGGTTAAAACCATTTGCGGCCATTCCAATTTTTACGAACGTTAATTTAGCTAACTTTTGGATTTTAGCCTTTGTGGGCTTAGCCGTAACTGGTGGGGGCTTTGCCTTTTACTTTTTGGCCTTACAAGATGGTGGGGTCTCAATGGCTTCCCTCGTCTTCTTCTTTAAACCGGTGCTTTCACCAATTTTTGCCTTCTTCTTGATTGGAGAAAACATTAACTTACCAACCATGATTGGGATTGCGATTATCATTTGTGGCTCAATTGTGACGGTGGTCGGCTATCAGGCAAATACCGATGAAGAAAAAATTGAATAATTAGCAACGGAACTGAATTTCAGTTCCGTTTTTTGTTGCTTAAATTTAGCCAACAAAAAAGGCCTTACCAAATTGGTAAGACCTTGCTTGATATGATGGGCAGTCAGGGGATCGAACCCTGGACCCACGGATTAAGAGTCCGTTGCTCTGCCAGCTGAGCTAACTGCCCATATCAAAGTACATTTAATATATTATCATATGGACCAAGGCAACGCAATACTATTTTGCATAAATTCCGTAATTTTTAAGGATGAAGCAGTCACGGATGCTTAGTTGCCTAAATTACTTATGTTATACTTAGTGGTGACTGAGCATAACATAAGCCTTGGTCAAATTCAAATCAAGCATTAGAAAACGAACCCTTAGGAGCGAAAAATTATGTCAAAAATTTTAGTTGTCGATGATGAAAAACCAATTACGGATATTGAAAAATTTAGTTTAGAAAAAGAAGGTTACGAAGTTGAAGTCGCCTATGATGGTGAAGATGCCCTAAAGAAAGTGGAAGAAGCGACGCCTGACTTGATTATTTTGGACTTAATGTTGCCCAAAATTGACGGATTAGAAGTTGCCAAAGAAGTTCGCAAAACGCACAACATGCCGATTATCATGGTAACGGCCAAAGATTCCGAACTAGATAAGGTCTTAGGCCTAGAAATTGGGGCGGATGACTACGTAACGAAGCCATTTTCAAACCGCGAATTAGTGGCTCGGGTCAAAGCTAACTTACGGCGACAAACGGTAGCTAGTGAAAATAGCAGCGAAGATGACGAAAAGAAAGAAATTACCTTTGGGGATTTAACAATTCATCCCGAATCTTATTCCGTCACCAAAAATGGTTCGACGGTTGATCTTACCCACCGTGAATTCGAATTAATTCATTACCTAGCTAAACACGCTGGGCAAGTAATGACTAGAGAACACTTACTCCAAACGGTGTGGGGCTATGACTACTTTGGTGACGTACGGACGGTTGATGTAACGGTTCGTCGATTACGAGAAAAAATTGAAGATGATCCTAGTCATCCAGTTTGGCTAGTAACTCGTCGTGGAGTAGGTTACTACGTCCGCGATGCTGCCGAAAATAAATAAATCAGTAAGAGGAACGCATAATGAAACAGCAGTGGAAATTTTTTAAATCAATTCATTTTAAGATTGCCCTGGTTTTCGTATTAATGATGTTGCTAACCCTAGAAATTGTGGGGACGGTCTTTGTACGGCAGCTTGAGTATCAAAATCTAGCGACATTTAAGGATTCAATCCAGCTTAAACCCTATGTGAATACCTCTTTAAAAAAACAATTAGCCAACAAAAATCAAATTAAAGCGAATAAACAAATTCGCACGATTTTACAAGATGCGGACGTGAACAACGTTGATGAAATCACAGTGGTGGACGCCCATGATAACATCCGGGGAACGAGCCAGACGAGTGAGCAATCATTAGTGGGGCAAAAAAATACGGATAGTGACATTAAGAGTGCCTTGTATAGTGGAAAAACGATTGAGAAAAACACCTCTACTAACAATAATCGTTATTACACGATGATTATTCCGCTCAGCAATAGTGATAAAAATCAAAATAACATTGCCGGGGCCGTTTACATTCGGGCTAATTTAAGTCCGGTTTATCGCAACATTAATCGGATTACGACCATTTACCTCTTTGCGGCAGTCCTCTCAATAATTTTAGGGGTGATTTTGACCCTGGTTATTTCACGGGCGATTACCAAACCAATTGATGAATTAAAGAAACAAACGGAACAAATTGCGCGCGGCGACTATTCGGGGCACGTCCAGGTCTATGGCAACGATGAATTGGGGCAGCTTGCCCATGCCGTTAATAATTTATCCGTACAAGTTGAAGAATCGCAAGAATCAACGGAATCAGAGCGCCGGCGGTTAGATTCGGTGCTCGATAACATGACGGATGGAGTGATGGCCACTGATCGCCGGGGAATTGTGACGATTGTAAATGATGAAGCTCTGGATCTCTTAAATGATGAAAAGGATCAAGTTGTTGGCCGGCCGATTTTGGAAGTTTTACGCTTACAGGATAAATATACTTTAAAGAATTTAATTGATGATCCTGGTCAATTACTGTTAGACTTTTCTACCAAGCAGCATCAGTTGATTCTTTCAACGCATTTTTCCCTAATTCAACGCAAATCCGGTTTTATTAACGGGATTGTTTGTGTGTTCCATGATGTAACCGCCCAACAAAAGATTGATGCGGATCGACGTCAATTCGTATCCAATGTTTCTCACGAATTGCGGACCCCACTAACCAGTGTGCACTCTTACATCGAGGCCTTGTTAGATGGAGCCTGGGAAGATAAGGAACTAGCACCCAAATTTTTAAATGTGACCCAAGATGAAACTAATCGAATGATTCGGATGATTAATGATTTATTGACGCTATCGCGGATGGATTCTGGCACCCAAAGCTACAATACGGAATTAGTTAACATCAATCGGTTATTTAATTATGTTTTGGATCGCTTTGATATGATTGTTAGTAGTGAAGATACTAAGAAAAAATACACGATTAAACGGGATTTTACTAACCAAGATTTATGGGCC
This sequence comes from Fructilactobacillus frigidiflavus, assembly GCF_044054575.1. Classification (GTDB taxonomy): domain Bacteria; phylum Bacillota; class Bacilli; order Lactobacillales; family Lactobacillaceae; genus Fructilactobacillus; species Fructilactobacillus frigidiflavus. The sequence goes on along the minus strand of NZ_CP168716.1, from coordinate 396,248 downwards.
GAGATTGATACCGATCGCTTTACCCAAGTGATTGATAATATCATGAATAATGCGGTCAAATACTCCCCCGATGGCGGTGTAATTACCTGTCGGCTTTACGAAAATCATAATCAGATTGTGATGAGTATCTCTGATCAAGGGTTAGGGATGCCCAAAGCAGCCCTTAAACACATCTTTGATCGGTTTTATCGCGTCGATAAAGCCCGCGCCCGTGCGCAAGGTGGGAGTGGGCTAGGCCTGGCGATTTCAAAAGAAATTGTGGAATCATTTGGCGGTAGTATCCATGTTAGTAGTACTGAGGGTAAAGGATCAACGTTCTACATTACTTTACCTTGTGAAACAGTTGAGGAGGATTTGTGGGATGATGGCGAAGCTTAAACGATATACGTTACCATTATTATTAGGAATCGCAGTTTTAATTAGTGTGGTGCTATCAGTGTCCTTATTAACTAATCCGGCTCGTTTTAGTAGTAAAACTCACGAAAAAAAATCAATGACCTTACAGACCGAAGCGAATGCTCGGGGGATGATTGATGTTTATTCACCGACCCAATTAATTGAGACGACCGGAAAAGAAAAGTGGTTGTTAACCAGTTCTTCCACTAATTTAGTTTCGGAAATTTTTAAAGTCATGCAAAGTTATGATTATAAGAACGTGGAAAAAGTATCCCAAAATGCCCCAGCTAAGTATAATCAGGTGATGGATCAGTCGGGTTCGTTGATGTTAAATTATAATAATCCGATTGCTTCAGATATGTTAGCCCAAATTTTGCATAGCAATCAGTTTAAAGATAAGGGTGAAATTAAACGAATCATCGTGCCTTTGAAGGGTAAGCAACCTTACGTATATTTGCTAAATGATGATAAATACGTGATTTATAAAGTGGAAGTTAGTTCGCTTAAATTAAAAAACATTCAGCGCATTCTCAAGCAGCAAATGAATCGAAATCGGGTTGATTTGCGGACGATTAACGGCCATCCGTACATCTACTTCCCTAATCAAGTTAAGATGAAGGATTACGGGTACATGCTCCATGAACAAACCCAAAACTCATACTTGAACCGGATTATCGGTAATGCAACCACGGCTTCCGTTAAACATCAAAAAGACAAAACCGTTTATAGTTCGCAGAATCAAGATTTAGTTTTTGATGATAATGACGATGTAGTGTATAACAATTATCGGCCTAGTCAAAAGGTGACTTCTCCTATTGCTGCTTTAAAAGCTGCTTACCAAAATGCAGTGCAGCTCGGGATTCCGTTGGAAAGCACTAAATTTGATACCTATAATTCCAAAGCCCACAACGTTAATTATCGCCTTTACATTGAGGGTTTCCCCATCTACAGTGACCAACAGCTGGGGGTTTATAATTATAAATTTGTGAATGGCAATACGGAACGCTTTGCCTTCTCCTTGCGTGATTTCCAAGTGCCAGTTCCCACTGATAAACAAACGACGACTCTCCCAAGCTCGCGAGATCTCTTGATTGATTTAGAAAAGAGTAACGTTAATATGAAACAAATTAGCGGAATTCGGTTGGGTTATCAGGTAATTCCGGATACCCAAAATAAGCTGATTGTCACCTTACAACCAAGTTGGTTCATTAAATACAATCAACAATGGGTTAATTATCGTTATTTAGATAATCAATTGGGAAAGGAGAAGGCCGATGAACTTTAAACGAATTCAAGAAGTTTTTCTCTTCGCCTTTATTGTGATTGATATCTTTTTGGTTTTGATGACGAAAACTAATCATATTCAAAACGATAATTCCGCTCCGGATAACGTGAATAGTACCGTAATCAAGGAAATGAAACGGGATAATATTTCAGTGGGTAAATTATCTGATCAAAAAGCGGCCGGCTATTACATTTCCGCTACGCCCGACACCAAACTTAGTAATGAGGTGGGGATACTACGGAATCAAGATGCCCGAATTGACGAAAATGATACGATTAGTAGTATGTTTCATAGTCCGCTGAAAGTTGATCAAAAACATCCAGAAAAGACGATTAATCAACTTTTGAAACAGCCGGGTTTTGTGTTAGACGGTCAGAAATATGAGTTTAATCGAATTGACTCAACCAAGAACAAGCTAGTTTATGATCAAAAAGCAATTGAGGGCGTTTTTTACACGCCGCAGGGCCGCTTAACCTTTAATTTGAATGATAATCATCGTTTAATGGGGTATACGCAGCAAAAGCTCAATGATATTAAAATATTACACGAAAAAGCCGACTTGATTTCGCAAGAACGGGCGGTCATTTACCTGTATCAATATAATGGGATTCCTAATAATTCAGATGTCGTGTGGACCAAATTAGGGTATACGAAGTTGTTATACATTAACGGGAAGGATGTTTATATTCCAACTTGGGTGATTGCAACGAAAGCGAAGGCTTCTTCTGAGCTCCAAATTCATCGAATTAATGCCTTTAACGGATCTTCATTTAAAACGGAACAGGTTCAAAATACCGCCCAAAGTCAGCAGTCATTAGAAAGCGTGGATAAGAAAGATGAATAAGGACGATTTTAAAATTTGCGTGTTATCGAGTGGAAGCGGAGGAAACTGCACTTATATCGAAACACCCGAACACAAAATCATTCAAGATGCCGGTTTATCAGGAATTCGCATTGAACGGATGATGAAATCAATTGGCAAAGATTTAAAAGATGTAGATTCGATGTTTGTGACCCATGAACATACTGACCATGCTAAGGGCGTTGGAATTTTAGCGCGGAAGTACGGCATGAACGTTTATGCAAACGAACCCACTTGGCAAGCGATGAACGGGAAAATTGGCAAAATTCCGGTGGAACAAAAATACATTTTTGATCCGAACCAAACCGAATCATTTGGGGACTTAGACGTGGAAAGTTTTTCCGTTTCACATGATGCGGCGCAAGCCCAATTTTATAATTATCACCATAATGGGAAAAGTTTCGTGATTGTGACCGATACCGGAACTATTTCGGATAACGTGGCGGGCATCATTCGCGATGCGGACGGATACCTGTTTGAATGTAACTATGATACCGATATGTTGATGAACGGTGACTATTCTTACTACACCAAGCTCCGGATTCAGAGTGATACGGGGCATTTATCAAACGTTGAAGGAACGGAAGTCTTGATGGACGTGATGGGGCCGAAAACGAAACACATTTTCTTAGCCCATCGCAGTCATCATAATAATACGAAAGAATTGCAACGCTTAACGGTGGCTTCCATGATGCAAAATAACGGGTTAGGTGTGGGAAAAAGCTTTCAACTACACGGGACGGATGTTGAAAAACCTTCCGATCTCTATACCCTTTAAAAGCGTGATTATCAGCCCGATAGTCACGCTTTTTGTGTGGATAAAAGCAGAAAACGGAAAATCAAGAATCAAGCTGACCCAACCTAACAGAGTGTGGAAGGCAAAAAAATGGTAAAAATTAAGCTAAAAGTCGTTTATAATTAAGGAAGACCACGTTTAGAAACCTAGAAAAATAGACCACATTCTGTTAGGTTAATTTTTATATTACGAACGAAAATATTTATTTAAAATTAATAATTAAGAAAAAAATTAGCGGAAAAACACCGTGGTTAATAACCTGTGGATAAACCTGTGCAAAACTATCCGTGGTGATGCTAACCGTTGTTATTTCAAGATTTAACAAACGTGGATAAAAACTCAACAGTTATCCACAGGGTGTGTGGATAACTTTGGGAAACAATTATTATTAAAGCTGAAATCCAATGGTAGCAACGATTTTAGCAGTTGATTTTTGGGTTAACGAACGTATGTTGCTGTGGAAAACGGTAAAAAATAAAAAAATAATTGACAACATCCACAGAAAAAGCGTGGTGGATAAAACCACGAAAAGTAATTAATAACTGTGATTTCTGTGGATAACTTTGTGGATAAACTGTTAAAAGGAGTATAGTTATGAACATCAAATTAGTAGTTGTGGGAAAAGTAAAAGAAAAGTATTTTCGCGATGGCATTGCCGAATACGAAAAACGCTTGTCACGTTTTTGTAAATTCAAAATCGTGCAAGTTGCCGATGAAAAAGCACCAGAATCTTTAAGTGAAGCCGAAATGGAAGAAGTGAAGCAAAAAGAAGGAGAACGAATTCTTAGTAAAATTAATGATAAAGAATTTGTATTTGCCTTAGCCATTTTAGGGGAGCAATTAGCTTCGGAAGAGTTTGCCGCTAAAATCAAAGATTTAACGACGTACGGGCATTCCGATTTAACCTTTGTGATTGGAGGATCGTTGGGACTTTCTAAAGCAGTCATGCAACGGGCGAATGCGACCATTTCATTTGGGAGATTTACGTTGCCTCATCAATTAATGCGCCTAGTCTTTTGTGAACAAATTTACCGGGCGTTCATGATTAATCAAGGTAGTCCTTACCATAAATAATGCTAAACTTAGAAAAAAGACCCTAGGGAGATGGAAATTTGACAAGAATTAAGCCGAAAATTCGGATGAAGTGGCTGACCATTGTAATGATTTTAGTCGCAGGACTAGTGGCGGTTTTATTTACGCATTATGATGCACCGTTTTACCAACAAACGGTGGCCCAAGTCGAACAAGTCCACAATTATGGCAAAACCAACACGACCGATGAATTTCAAAATCGGGATTATCAAGCTAATCAAACTTTAACTTTGAAAATTTTAAACGGTCAGGACGCCGGAAAAATGGTAAAAGCCCAAAATCAATTTAGTGGGGCTGCCGCAACTGATCAGGAGTATCACCGGGGACAACAAATTTTTGTTCATCTAGGAAGTCACAAATTAAAAAATTCATCAGTGATGATTACCGGTTTTAAACGGGATACCACCGTAGTTTTCTTAATTTGGTTGACGATTACTCTGTTATTAGTAATTCTGAAATTCCGCGGATCAATGGCGCTGTTGAGTTTGGTCGTGAATGCTTTGCTATTTTTTGTAGCAATTGAACTAGACGTCCACACAAAATTCAATCCATTTGTTCTCTTCGCCATCCTCTCAATTATCTTTACGATGGTGACGGCGTTGCTAATTTTTGGGAAATCGAAAGAAACCGTGGTCGCGATTGCCGCGACGATTATGGGAACGTTTTCCGCAATTTTAATTGCTTATTTAGTCCTAACGGTTACTCATCAACGCGGCATGAAATTTGAAATGATGGATTATGTGACCCAGCAACGGTTACCGCTCTTTTTTGCGGGGAGTATGATTGGGTCTTTAGGGGCGATTATGGATTTATCAGCGGATATCACTTCGAGCTTATTCGCCGTGAACCGCGAAGAACCGACCTTAACTTTCTGGCAGCTATTTGAAGATGCACGTCAGATTGGCCGTTCGATTATGGGACCCTTGATTAACGTGTTATTTTTAATTTTTGTGGCCGGGACGTTTCCGATGATGGTCCTCTTTTTAAAAAACGGAAACAGTTGGGGCTATTCGTATTCGATGATTATGTCATTAGGAATTGTCCAAAGTTTGATTAGTGGAATTGGAATTGCGCTCACAGTACCAATTACCGGCTTGATTGCTGGGGCAATTTGTAAAACGAAGGTGATTAAATGACAACTATAACTTTATTAGTCATAATTTTATTTCTCGCAATGCTGTTAGCGGGAGGAAAACAAGGTTTTGTTTCCTTTTTAGGCCTAATTTTTAATTTCGGTTTGGTCTTTATTTCGGTCGTGTTAATTTCGTACGGCTTTCCTTATCTAATTGTGACGCTGATTAATGCGGTCATTATTTTGGTGATTTCAATTTACTTTGGAAATCAACAGGGCCGCAATGCTGATATTGCTTTTATCACGTCTTTGATTGTAGTGGGATTGGTAATTTTATTGATTATTCCGATTGAGCATTGGGCTCAAGTGCAAGGCTTTGGTCCGGAAAACACGGAAGATTTAGAAGGGTTATCGTTGCAGCTTGGCGTTAAATTTCTTGATGTTTCGTGTGCGATGACGATTTTAAGTTGTTTGGGAGCAGTGGCAGAAGCTTCGATTGCGATTGCCACTGGACTATTTGAAATTGAAGCGCACAATCCGACGATTACGTCGGCTAAATTACGCAGTGAGGGGTTAGTGATTGGTAAAGAAATCATTGGAACTGCGTTTAATACCTTGTTCTTTGGTTTTTACGGTGAATTGTTAGCACTTTTCATCTGGTTTTCCCGCTTGCACTATAGTTTTGGGATGATCATGAATGATAAGATTTTCATTTCGGAATTTATCATGACTTTGATTTCTTCAATTGGGGTCATTTTGACGATTCCCGTTACGATTGGAATCTTTTTGCGACAACGAAAAACCACCGCTAAATAAACCGATACGTCATCAATTGATGGCGTATTTTTTGTGATTAAATTCATAAGCCAAAGCGTTGTAACCGCTTACAAAAGGGACTATGCTGTAGTCAAATAAAGGAGGTATCATTATGAAAGATGTAAAAACAATTCCTGCAGCAGTAGCAATGTTAAAAGTGATTGAAGCATATGGGGTTAAACGGATTTATGGTTATCCCGGTGGTTCAATTAATTCAACGCTTCATGCTTTAGATGAAGAAAAAGATCGAATTCAATATGTCCAAGTTCGGCATGAACAAGTGGGAGCTTTGGCAGCTGCCGCTCATGCTAAATTAACTGGAAAAATTGGAGTCGCCTTTGGATCAGCTGGTCCCGGTGCGGTTAACTTACTCAATGGTTTGTACGACGCCAAAGAAGATCGAGTACCGATGCTAGCATTGGTTGGACAAGTTGGGCATAACGACATGAATTACAATTATTTCCAAGAAATGCCTGAAGCTCCGATTTTCTCTGATGTCGCAGTTTACGATCGAGTAGTAATGAGCCCCGAAAGTTTGCCACACGTCATTGATCGTGCAATTCATGAAGCCTACGCCAAAAAAGGGGTTGCCGTAGTTGTGATTCCAAATGACTTTGGCTTTGCTCCAATTCCCGATGTTCGGTATGACTCAGCTTCGGTCACTTATGAAAAACCAGCTCCTGAACCAGTCGCAACTGATACGGAAGTTTCCGAATTCTTAGACATGGTTAAAAATGCAAAACGTCCGGTAATCCACGTTGGTCGTGGAATTAAACAAGGCGGAGCTAAATTAATTGAATTGTCAAAACGGCTTCAAATTCCTTTGATTATGGATGGTTTGGCAATTGGATTAATTGATCCTGACTACGAGGGGAACCTTGGAACTGCCAATCGGGCTGCTTCTAAAGCCGCTGATGAAATTCTGGGAACGGCCGATTTAGTGATTGCGATTGGGGGAGACTTCCCCTTCGCTAATAGTTACTATGCTGGTCATGATTTTAAATATGTACAAATTGATAATTCTGAACTTGAATTGGGCCGTCATCATGTTCCTGATTTAGCAATTTGGTCTGATGCTACGACCTTTGTAGAAAAAGCCATTGCAGCTAGTCAACCAGTTCCCGAATCAGCCTTCTTTAAAGCGGCCGTTGCTGACCAAAAGAATTGGAAAGCATACCTAGCTAAAATTAAAGCCAGCCAAAGTAACAGTCTTTCACCTGCTCAAGTTTACGAACAAGTTAACCGGATTGCGGATGAAAATGCAATCTTTTCAATTGATGTTGGTGATAACATTATCAGTACCTTTAGATACTTGGATTTGAAACCAACTAATCATTGGCTCATCTCAGCTTTGTTTGCCACAATGGGTTCTGGAGTTCCGGGTGCCATTGCCGCTCAGTTAGATGAACCCCAAAAACAAGTCTTTAACATTGCTGGAGATGGGGCCTTATCAATGGTGATGCAAGACTTGGTTACCATGGTTAAATACCAGCTTCCAATTCTTAACATCGTGACGCAAAATGGTGATTTAAGCTTTATTGAAGGTGAACAAGAAGATCTTCCAATGAATATCTTTGGCCTTGATTTACAACGGCAAGACTTCGCAATGATTGCGAAAGGAATGGGAATCGATGCCCTTAAAGTCACGAATTATGATGAACTTCCTGCTGCTTTTGACACAGCTTTGAAAGCTACTCAAGCTGGGAAACCATTCCTACTTGATGTTGAAATTAATGACCATCGGGCTTTACCAGTTGAAGATTTAGTGGTTAAAGTTGTTGATGGAAAATTAGAAGAATTCGTTAACCCAAGATATCTCCAAGAAGAAGGCAAGACTTATAGTTTAGCTGAATTCTTTGAAAAATTTGATGGTAGCGATTTGAAACCATTAACTGATTACTTTGCTGAATATGATGTAAAGCTATAAAAATTAAAATTCAAAGTCGCTAGTAACCGCATTGAAAAATGCCAGTTACTAGCGACTTTTTTTAATTATTAATGTATCTATATAGAAAGAGCATAAATAAGGAAAAAATCACTCTAATAAACAAATGAATAGGGTTTATATGTCCATTTAAAGCCAAGCCATTAAAAATTGCTGCTATTATAAGTAATATTATTCCGCTATAAAAGAAATTTTTGGAAGTTGGCGTTAAAAATAATGACAATGATCCCATACAATTTAATATGATAATCCATAGTGGAAGTGGAGAATTCATAAAAATAATAATTGAACTTCCGCTCATAGTAATTCCATAAAGGTATAGTAAAATAAAAAATAAAATATGCATAAGGTTTTCCTCTAATAATTAAGATGATTTATTGTAATTAAAACATAGAGGGTTAACCCACTGACAAGGATAAAAAATGAAAATTTCTGAATTTGTAAAAAAAAACAATACAACTATAGATACAGTAAAGCATTATATAAATTTAAAACTGTTAACCCCTAGTAAAATGAATAATTGGTATTTTTTTACACCAAAAGATAGTGATGATTTCAAGAATATTATTCAGTTGAAATCATTAGGGATGTCATTAAAATTAATTAAAAAAATAAAAGATAATCATGATGAAAATTGCGGAACAGTTAAGCAATTAAATGATAATTTAATGATTATAAAATCAGAATTAGATCTTTTGAGGAGGGAAAAAGAAAAGTTAAAAGTTAAAGAAAAATTACTATTGAATGTAGAAGATGAATTATATAAGAAAATAGCTGAAAGAAAAAATAGCAGTAACCTTTAATTACGAGGTTACTGCTATTATGATTTTTAAAATCATTTTTTTAATGCTAATGCTTCTTTTGTAGCAAATAGTAAAATAATTACATTAATTGACATACAAAAAATTACTAACAAGCAACTAGACATATTTCCAAGAGTCGTAGCAATGAATGGTAAGACGAAAGTTCCAATTGGTAGGGAGATATTTACCATGGAATTCATCTTGGTACGAAAACTAGCTAGGATTTTTTCATTAATTACAGTTACAGTACGAGAATAAACTTTTGTATCAAATTTTCCAAATAAGAGATAAATAATGAAAATAATTGCAAAAGCAAGATAATCTTGATGAAAAATAAACATGGCAATAAAGAAACAAATGGTTAAAAGATCAACTAACATCCCAATTAATGGTAGTGGAATATTATTTAGGATTTTATCAGCAAAGACACTTCCAATTAAAAATCCAGCACTCAAAGAAATTGAAAAAATTAAAATGCTAACTGAATAAGGTAATTTAATGTACTTATCGTTTAGTAAAGTAATGCTGACATAGGCAAATATCCCTGAGAAAACAAAATTTTCAAAAACGAGACTGGTTAGCATAATGTAAGGATTGGCTTGAAATATTTTCTCTACGTTATTCCAAAATTGTGATTTATTAATTTTTTCCTTTGATTTAATTGTTTCATGTGAAACGGAATTTTTAACTATATCAGTTAGATTTTGATCGTTAAATTTTTTTCGGTTTAAATAAATAAATGCTGCTGAAATAAAAAAAGTTAACGAATTAATATAAGCCACAATTTGAAAATTGTTGTGGGAGATTAATAAAATACCAACTCCCAGTGATTGGCCAATCATATTAATTAAAAGTGATAAGCCACTAATTAATCCAGTTGATGATTCCATTAGTTCTTTGCGGATGTAACGTTTTTGGATAACCGCAATCAAACCACTTTCATAAATGGAAATTAGGGTAATAATTGAATCTAGAAAAAGAATAATTGCTAATGCTAGCCAGTTTCGTAAATCTAGCAATAAGCCGATTACAATAAATGTAAAGCCAGCCCCTAATTGGGTATAAAACATTGCTCCAAATTTTTGCTTAGTTTTATCGGCATATTTTCCGGGGATTACCTGTAATAAAAAAGGCAAAATTTGTGAGACTGATACAAAGACAATTGCCCATTTGGCAAATTCCAGAGTAGATGCATATTGAATTAGGACAATGCGATAGAGACTACTTCCTAAAACCCCAATTGTCGACAGAATTAAGAGATAGCGCACAACCGGATTTTTTAAACTTTTCATATAATAAGAACTCCTTAATAAGTAGCATAAGGATCGAATGATTAATTCCTAGCTACGTTGTTATTTTAAATGGTTAAGGGTAGCTCTTAATTTTTCCATGATTTTGTGACCTCCGCTTTTTTTATATTATTAGATATTATACCTAAACAATATGAGAAAACAAACGTTAAAATGATAAAAATGTTTTTATTAACTAAGATGCGAATGATAAGTGCTGATGTTTATGTTTTATTAAACAAAATTGCGAAAGTGTTATGGATTTGCTATTCTGATTAAAGCTATTATTAAATATTTAGGAGAAAGATTAATGAAGTTTAAAAAGAGTTTGTTGGTTAGTTTATGTATGTTATTTGTCATTGCGTTAAGCGGGTGTAAAAATTTTTCAGCCCATGATTCGGGCAAAGACTATTTGAAAATCTATGATGCAAATAATCAGATTGTTAAAACAATTGACGGTCCGAAGGGTCCTAAATTAGTTCCGGATGTCCAAGGAGAATTACATAAAGAAGCAGCGCCGCAAGATGCAAAAGTTAGTTATAAATATGTAAGTCATGAAAGGAATCACAATCTTAAAATCACCATTACTGCCTATTCAAACTATAAAATTGCGAAAGTGCAAGGAGTACCTGTAGTTGGAAATGGAATTGTACACTTGAACCAAGCTCAGTTTGACGAATTAAATCATCCCAATAATTTGGAAAAAAACAATAAATAAGATCGATTTTTCTAATTTATGGGTTATTTTGCATCCTTTATCAAGTTAATAATAATTTCATGTATAATGAATAATAACGTTAGTCAATTCGCATACAGAAAGAAGATTTCTAAAAAATGTTATTAACTATTTTATTTTTAATTGTTGCCGGTTTTTTCGCTGGACTGTTAGCCACGATTGCTGGATTAGCTTCGATTGTTTCTTATCCAGCTTTGCTAATTGTGGGAATTCCGCCCGTTGTTGCCAATGTTTCTAATACGGTTGCTTTAATTAGTACGGGATTAGGAGCGATTCCGGCTTCAATGCGAGAATTAAAGGGTCAATGGCATCGTGTAATGGGTTATACAATCTTGGCGGTCATTGGAAGCTTCATCGGAAGTTCACTTTTGTTAGTGGCTCCGGCTTCAACTTTTGAAAAAGTGGTACCATTTTTCATTTTATCAGCCGGAATTTTACTAATTATCTCTGGCCGCGGAACGGAAAGCAGCGTTGAAACCAAATTAAAACGAGATGCTAGTAATCCTCGGCGGACGCATCTGATTAAATTAATTAGTTACGCAGGAATTATTTTTGTCGGTGGTTACTTAGGTTACTTTGGAGCAGCTGGTGGAGTGGTACTACTTGCCATCCTTGGGGTAATTACGCACGAAGATTTTGCTGAATATAATGCCGTGAAGAATTTCATGTGTTGTATTTGTAACGTGGCTGCGACGCTTTTATTTATTTTTAAAGCTACGATTGATTGGTCAGCTGTGGTTCCCCTTGGAATTGGTTTATTAATTGGTGGATATACTGGTCCGCTAATTGTGCGCCACGTGAACGTCAAATTACTTAGAATGTTAATCGCGATTGCTTCATTTGTGTTAGCTGGATACTTAGGTTACAAAGCCTACTTATAAAAAATTTAACTCATCTTTCAATTGGAAGGTGAGTTTTTTGCTGGGGTGATTATGCTATAATTAGCAGTAATGGATAATTAAAAGGAGTGGGAAATAGGATGCCAGTTTTAGACCAAAAAGATAAAGAAATGGTAGCACGCTACGAAAAATTTATGCGTAGTACTAAAGAGGGACGTCTTACCCAAGACCTTGGTTGGGCAAAAGTTAAAAATAATTGGGAATCACGAGAAGTATTTGTCGAAAACGAAAATGGAGAAATTGTGGCAGCCATGTCAATGTTGTTAACGGATACTCCAGCAGGTAAAAAATTTGCCTATGCTTCTAAAGGACCAATCATTGCTAACCAATTTGACCTAGATCTTTTGGATAAATTAGTTGCCGAAGCGAAACAGATTTTGCCGGATGCTTACGTGTTACGGCTGGATCCCGAAATCGAATATTCTGATGAATTAAATGAAGCATTACAAAAACGTGGCTACAAAACTCGGAACCGCAATGTTGCTGACGAAGGGATGCATGCCACGATTCAACCACGCTTGAATATGGTGTTAGATTTAGCTAACTTTCCGGGTAAGGAAACCACGTTAGATTTATATCCTTCCAAAACTAAAAGTAAATTAAAACGGCCCATTCGTGATGGCGTTGAAGTTACCTGGGGTCACGATGCCGATGCCTTAGATGCCTTTTATACAACTTACCAAACGATGGCTAACCGACACGGAATTACGTATCGACCAAAGGAATATTTCCAACGGATGTTAGATGCCTTTGATGAAAATACGATGCGGATTTACGTTGCCAAACGTGATGGAGAATTACTTTCCACTGGAATTGCATTGAAGTATGGTGACAAGATTTGGTATGTTTATGCTGGATCAATGGATGGAAATACTTACTATGCTCCTTACGCAGTCCAAACTGAAATGATTCAATGGGCTCTTGATGAACCAGAAATCACATTATATGATATGGGTGGAATTGAAAGTGAATCAACGAGTGACCCACTTTGGGTATTTAAGCACACGTTTGTGAAAGCCGCTCCCGTAGAATATATCGGTGAAATCGATGCCGTAATTGATGACGATGTTTACAAAGAATTAGTTAAAGATTAGCGAAAAAAGCTTCCCGTTGAATTTTCAGCGAGAAGCTTTTTTGCTTGGATAGAAATTGATTTTAACTAGCGGAGTAATAGTGTTTTAGTCCTTTTTTCCATAACACGTATGAAAAAAAGGTGAAAATTAAGGTTAGGGTAAACAGCATTGATAATAAATAAATTGATTGTCGCGAAGCAAAGTCACGACTAGTTAATTGAACGATTTCATTAGAGAGCGGAATTACCGGAATAATATTGATTAAAATCATTCTGAAGATTTTAGGGTAAATGCTAGCAGGACGATTTGCTGAATCGATTAAATATTCTGGAACTCCGTTTAATGCAGTTAAATTATCCTTCCAAAAGGAAACTTCAATCACAATTTGATTTAGTGAAAAAATGAAGATCACTCCAATTGCATAATAAAATATGATTAAAATAATTTGCCATACTTCAATTTGAAATTTCAAAAGATAGTAAGCGGTCACGAAAATATACACGATTAAATTTATTAAACTAGGGAAATCTAATTGCTTAAAAACATAATAAACATATGAATTGATTGGTCTAATTAAATGATAATCGAGATCACCTTTATTAATATCTGCAGCTAGTGATTCTTGTGCGCCAATGAATAAAAACTGATATGTGTAAACCATGCAAGATAAAAACATAATCATTAATTGATATTGGTTATATGTAAAATTACCGATTGAATTACTGAAAGAGAAGTAAACTTTTCCAGCAAATAACTCAATCAGGGTAAACATAAATCCAAAAGTAATGACCATTGCAGAAGTAAATCGATAAGTAGTAAATTCTTTAAAACTTTGTTTAGCTAGTTCCCAATATAATGCAATTTTCATAAGCCATTCCCCTCAAATCGTTTAAGTCCACGTTTGAAAATTATATTAGATAATTCTCTTAAAAATAATATCCATAAAAATGTGGCAAAGGTATATATCATAATTGCACTATGATTGCCCTGGTACTTAATGATTGATTCAACTAAGTCACTCGATACCAGTGCAATGGGAGAAAACATTAATAAGTGATAAATGGGAATTGGTAGAATATCTAAAGGAAAAAGTAACCCACCAAAAAGAAGATAAAATGCATTGATAATTGGTTTTAAGGGCCACATTTGAATTATCCAAAAAGAAAATGATCCAATTAGAAACATTAATTCATACCATAACAAGATTGCTAAGATTAAATAAAAAATAAGTAGAAGACCCGTACTTGGGTTAAAAAGAAAAATAGCGCTTATCGCGATTAAGATAACAATTATTTTAGCTCCAATAAAATTTGCAAGATTTTCCCACTTCACCTTAATGGGACGAAGTAATAAAATACTAATTTGACCAGATTGGACAATTTGAGAAATCCTAAAAATCGGTTCAAAAGTGAATAGCAATGATAAAATACCCGTCAATAATAAGTAGGTGAACATTTCTGATTTAGTATAGCCACCGATAATTTGAGAAGATGATTTATAGATGCTATTCCACATAAAAAGCGAAAGAGAAAGTTGAATGATTCTTGATAATAACGAAATTAGGAGATTACTTCGATAAGTTAATGAGGAAAAAAAGCTGTTGGTTGCTACAACTAAATATTTCACTGCTGCTCACCACCACTTCTGAATAAATTATAGATATAGTCTTCTAGGGATGGATTATTAATTGTGAAACTTTGGATATCAGCGATTTTAAGTGTAATTAGGTCATTTTCAGTATACTTATTTGATAATAAAATTATTTTTGTCTTCGTTAGTGATTGTTAAGTCATTAGCTTCAATGATGGGATTATTTTTCTTTCCCTCGATGATGATTTGGGGATTAGTAAGGGAAGCGTTTTTGGTTAATTCATTCAGTAATCCATCAAACTTAATTTGGCCGTCTAATAAAATTAGAATTCGATCAGTTATTTCTCGAATATCCTGCATTTGATGACTAATCAGCAAAACCGTAACCCCTTCAGTTTCATTAATGGAATTAATAAATTCATAAAGGGAACGCTGACTAACGATATCCATACCTAAAGTTGGTTCGTCTAAGATTAAGATTTCTGGGCCATGCAAAAGGGAAGCAATTATCTCAAATTTGGTTCTTTCCCCTAATGAAAGCTTTCTCACAGGAACATTAATTAACTTTTGTAGTTGAAACATAGCTAGATAGTGATTGAGTCGTTCTTCAAACTTGCGATCGCTGATTTGATAAATGGCTTTAATGACTTGAAAAGTATCACTGGCAGGTAAATTCCAATTTAACTGGCTTTTTTGTCCCATTACTACGCCGATTTTTTGCAAAAAGGCATTATTATCGGTATCTGGTTTAAAGCCTGCAATTTTAATTGAACCTTGTTGAATATTGATAATTCCCGTCATTAATTTAATCAAGGTCGATTTTCCAGCCCCATTAGGACCAAGAATCCCAATCTTTTCTCCTTGATTAACGGTAAATGAAATATCATTTAAGATTTTTTTAGATTTGTATTTTCGATTGAAAAAATCTTTGATGTTATTAAAAAAACCGTTTTCTTTTTCAAATATTTTATAACTATAACTGAGCTTGTTGATATCTATATAAGCCATCAGATCAATTCCTTTTTGTATAGATATTAAACTACTTGAAACGTTTTGGCGATTCTTTATTTAAATTATTGGAAAATATTTGTTATATTATGAGATAAAAATAATTTTGATAGGAGGTGGTTTTGATGGGAGAAATTAAATTAAGCAACGTTTCTTATAAGTATGATAATCAAGATACCCCAGTTTTTGATAAATTGAACTTAATACTGCATGACGATTGGAAGCTAGGGATTGTTGGAAGAAATGGGAAGGGGAAAACAACCCTTTTAAAATTAATCTCAGGTGAAATTAAAGGAACTGGTGTAGTTAAATGCAATGCTAATGTTCAATATTTTCCCTATGCAGTTGAAGAAAATCAGACTGTGTTGAATATTTATCAGTCCTTATCACAAGAACCATTATGGAAATTCACCAAGGAACTTCAATCAATCGGGATACATAAAACGATTATTAATCGGACATTTAGCACCTTATCTGGGGGAGAAAAAACTAAAGTTCTTCTAGCAATTCTATTTTTAGATGAAAATTCTTTTAAATTAATTGATGAACCAACTAATCATTTAGATGAATTTGGTAGTGAAAGTATGATTAATTATTTGAATCAAAAAACAGGTTTCATTGTGGTTAGTCATAATTCTTTTTTGCTTCGAAAAATTTGTGATCATGTGTTGGCCTTTGAAAAAAATACAATTAGACTTCACCGTGGTACTTATGATTCTTATGCAAAACAAAAGAATATCGAAGCCGATTTAATTGCTGATGCTAATAAAAAGATTGATACCAAAATTAAGAGTTTAAAGTCTGTTTCAAATCATAATAAGCGCTGGTCCATGAAGAAGGAAGCTACTAAAATCAATAAAACTGGTGATCCTAATAAAAAAGCCGGGGATAAAGGTAAGATTGGAAAAAATGCTGCAAAGTTAATGAAAAAGTCAAAGCTAGCTGATAAGAAATTGGAAAAAGAAATTAATAAGCAAAAAACGCTTAAACATGAAACTTATGCTATTGATGATTTAGTTATTAAAGCCAATGATAATCCGATTAGAACATTAATTAATTTCAGTGCTTTTTCATTAGGCTATTCGGGTGAATTGTTTAATCCAATTTCATTAACAATTGAAAATGGCGATGTCGTTGGAATTATTGGCGAAAACGGAGCTGGAAAGACTAGTTTATTAAACCAAATTTTAGGAAATTTTGGTGGAAAAACATATGGGAATCTTAGTGTTAATCAAAAACTTAAGATTAGTACTATTTTTCAAAGCTATCACCATGATGAGAATATTAATGAGTATATTGAGAAAGAAGACGTTGATAGAACAATCTTTTTGAACAATTTGCATAAATTAGGGGTAGCTCGAAATGATTTCAATAAAAAGATTAGCGAAATGAGTTTAGGACAACAAAAACGAATTGAATTGGCTAGATCTTTAGCACAAAGGGCTGACCTTTATCTATGGGATGAACCACTTAATTATCTTGATCTTTATAATCAGAAACAGTTATTAAAGTTAATTAAGGAAAATGAAATTACAATGATAATCATTGATCATAATCGTGATTTTTTAGCTACGGTATGTAATAAGGAAATCGAATTGAATATTTAAAAGCAGATCTCAAACGAGGTCTGTTTTTTTATCCGAATTATTCTGTTCAAAAAGTTATTTCTTTGCTATTATGTTAAAAACGAACTTTATTTAAAGTGAAGGGGTGGCTAATATGAAAATTATGAAGTTGATGGCTTTTAAAAACGACATAGTTCGTTAAAAATGAAGGGAACAATTTATTTATATGAAAAATATTAAAAAAATTGCTTTAAATGATTTATTGAGTTCAACAGCCATTCAATCATTTAACATTTACACTTTATGGTATGTAGCTAGTCATATGTATAATCAATTAATGATTGCTATTTTAGGTTTCTTAGAAATTTTCAATATTTTGCTGGCACCACTTGGTGGAGTGCTTGCAGATGAATATTCAAAAGTTAAAATTATGCAATTATCAAGTCTATTGCGGATGCTAATTTTATTGTTCTTTGTAATCTCCTTGTTATTAACTAATAATTTATTTTTTATCTTAATGATTGTGTGTAGTTGTTTAAGTATAATTGGATCTTTTTATACTCCCGCAATCGAAGCAATTATTCCAGAAAATTCAGTTAATGAGAATTCGTTGATTGAAAATAATTCTTTAATAAATACTGTAGCTCAATTTTCGACAATCGCAGCTTCAATCTTAGCTGGTTTATTCACTTTACTTGCCAGTGAGAAGCTTGTTTATACCATCATTTTACTGATGATGATTTTAGCAACAATTAGCATTCTGCGGTTGAGGGATTACGGTAAGAAAAAGACATTTAAGCCTGAATTTAATAAAAGTAAATTTGCAAAAGTTTTAACTAATTTTGTGAGTGTTTTTAAAATTCCAGTTGTTAAAATACTGCTACCATATGCGATTTTGCTAAATCTTAGTTTTTGGTGTTTCTGGTTTTTAACTCCACTCTACTTAACCACGTATTTTCCTGAGTTTAAAATTGCTTTTTCTGTGCAAGAGTTAATTATTGGAGTTTCTTCAGTAGTTTGTGGACTGGTAGTCGGTAAATTTACTCAATTAATTACTAAATTCAAAAAGTTTTACCCTGTTATGTTGCTTTTTCAGACCTTTGGGATTGTTCTTTTTACGTTAGTGGTTTTCCTTAATTGTAATTTAATTATAAAAATTGGCTGTTTTTGTTTAGCCTGGGTGGCTTATGGAGTTTTCAGTTTTGTAGCTGGAATTGTGTTTGTAACGACCTTACAAAATGAAATTCCAAGTGAGAAGATGGGAACAACCCTTGGCTTAGTATTTTCACTATTTGGTATTTTAGCACCCATTTCTTCAGTGATAACTATCTTTTTTCCGCATCCCAGTAAGTTGGGAATGGTGATTGTTTCACTACCGATGTTATTAATTCCTATCGTAATGTGTTTTGATAAACGAGTTAAGACATTAATTGAGAAGTAAGTGAGGAAAACTATGCAAGTATTTATGAAAAACATTTCTTTTCGGCGATTAATGTACTCTAACATTTTGAATAATTTAGGCACAGCATTTTTTAGCATTGTCTTTTTGATATATGCTAGTAAAATGCCAAATCCAAAGTTAGCAGTTAGTGCAGTTAGTATTATTGGGACACTACCATTTTTGACCGATGTAGTATCTGGCTATTTAGCGGATCATACGAAGCAAGTCTATAATAAAATTTTGTTATCTCGTCTCAGCCAAGTTGTTTTATTTTTAATTTTAAGTTTCTTTATTGGAATGGATCGAAGTTGGACTTTATTTGGCTTTATTTTAATTCTTAATTTTGTATGTGATTTTTTAGGTAACTATGGTGGCTACTTAACCCTTCCAATTTTCAAACACATTGTTAATGATGACGATATGGCCGAAGCTAATGGATTTGTTGGTGGAACGAGACAATCAATTGAACTGATTGGTGGAATGTTAGGAGCTTCATTATTGGCATTGTTAAATCAAAGTTTCGTTTTCTTTGCAGTTTTGAATGCCATGACCTTCTTATTATCGTTTTTAATTTTTAAATTTAGTGCAAAAAGATTTGCATTTTCAAGACCCAGTTCCCAAATAAGACCAACTAATGAGGCTAAAAAAACCAAAAATCATTTTATTCAAGATGTAAAAAATAATTTTCAAAATCTAAAGAAATACCCTCAATTTTTTCATTTTACAGTTTTGTTTGCACTGATGAATTTTATGGGTTCAGCTCAAGAAGTTTTGGTTTCGCTAACTATGTTAAAAGTTAAGAATCTGATTATATTCAATTATGGATTTACAATTGCCTTAATTGGGGCGGTAATGTCAGGGGGAATCATTTTAGGATCGTTCTTTACCTTACCAATTTTAAAAAAGATTAGCATTGAAACTAGTTTGGTAGTAGAAATGTTATTTATTATTTTATTTATGACTAATATGGTCATATTAAATAATCGCTTTATAATGTTAGGATCCCTTTTATTAGGGGGTTATATGATGGGGGTTTCTAATCCTAAAATTCAAGCATTTATGATGAAAATTATCCCAGATGAACATCTTGGAACAGTAATGAGTTCATTTAATTCTTTAATTACAATTACGATTCCACTCGGGTCAATTGTAGCCGCTAGTTTAGGAAACTTAGAAAATATTATGTATGCCTGGATGTTATTTATTGCTATTGGAGCATTCGGATTTGTATATTCTTTAAAATTGCTTAAAAATTATCGAACATTTGCCTAATTACGTAATCGTAATTTTGTTAATAGTATTCATAAACACATATTGAAAAATTTAAAATTAAAGGTGGCAAAATGGCAAAAATATCTATCAATGCAGAAAAAATTGGATATCTTTCAGAAAAAAAGACAGTTTTGTCTGATGTAAATATTAAGCTTAACTCTGGCAATATTTACGCGCTAATTGGTTCTAATGGGGCGGGGAAATCAACTTTAATTAATACTATGATTGGAGTGCTTAATCCCATTGAGGGTAAAGTTTCCATTGAAATCAATGAAATTAAACAACCATATTTTTCTAAAATTGGTTTTTGTCCCCAATTCCCCTTAGTGGATTGGTATACAAAAGTTTTTGATAATGTATTATTAGGGCCCTTATTAGCTGGAAAAAGTTTATCAGAAAGTCGAAAAAATTCTAATCATTTTTTAAATTTATTAGGAATTATTTCGTTGAAAAAGAAAGCGATGGATCATATTTCTGGTGGTCAGCAACAACGAGTTCAGTTAGCTAGAGAGTTAGCAAAAGATCCTGATATATATATCTTAGATGAACCTACTACGGGATTAGATGTTGAAACATCGGAAAAATTATTTAAATTTTTAAAGGAAAAAGCTGAATTAGGCAAGCTTATTTTAATCTCAAGTCATGATTTAACTTTGATTGAAGAATATGCCAATAAAGTCCTGTTTATTGATCAAGGAAGAGTTAAATTCAATGGGGAAATGGCTGATTTTATAAATACGAATGATTCTTCAAGTGAGATTAGAATCACAATAGCAGAACAGGAATTTGAAGATGCTGTTTTAAATGATTTGAAAAATTATCAAATTATTTCTGATAATACGATTTCAGTTTCAAACCATGATTTGATAAAAACTATCGATGGCATTAAGCAAAATAAGCAGAATATTATTAAAATAGAAACCGTTCAACCTAGTTTACGAGATCGTTATTTAACACTTAAAAACAAGGAGAAGTAAATTGAACCCAGGGAATTTTAGAAATCAATCAATTGGCATTAGGGGATTATTCGTAGTTGTTTTAAATGAATTTAATGCATTTAAAAGTAATTTAGGTTCAATAGTTTATATGACAATGCAGCCGTTTTTATATTATGCATTCTTAGTTGTAGGAATTTCATACTCGATTGGACCCGTTACTTATCAGGGCATAAAGATGCCTTATGCTGCTTATGCAGTAATTGGGGTAATCGGGTTAATAATGACCATGCAAATGTCAAATGCAGTTTATCGGAGTACGGTTGATAAGCAATTTGGGCTGATGGCAATTAAATTTATTAGTGGGGTGAAACCTTTTTATTACGTAATTGGGATGAGTGCTTTTCCTCTTATGGGATATTTGTATCAGTGTACAATTTTATACGGAATCTTAATTCTTACTGGGATTAGTTCTTATGTCCCATATTTTATATTTGCGGTTTTTTTAGGAACATTTATGTTAGTTTTTTGGAGTTCACTAGGGATTATATGTAGTACATTATTTAAAAATTATCAGCAGAGGGATATTGTCTTACAGTTGGTATTTTCTCCGATTGCCTTTACCGCACCATCATTTTATTTAGATGGCGCTGGTCCTAAGTATTTACTTTTTTTAGCAAATATTAACCCACTTACATACCAATTACGTGCCTTAAGAACGATTGCGTATGGAAAGTGGGACACTAGTATAATTATTATTTCATTAATTCCAACTATCATAGTATTTACTATTGCATGTTTGATTTTGAAAAGAATAAAACTAACCTTGCAAGAACGGTAAGAATATCTGAATACAATAAAAGCAGATCTCAAATGAGGTCTGCTTTTTAGTTGGTTTTAATATTTTGGTTGATTTTCATTTCATGACTCACTACAAAGGTAATTAGCGCCGATAAGCCTAAGATAATGGCAACGATGATGTAGGGAATATGGGGATTAATATCCATTAACCCTCCAGCAAAAATTGGTCCAATAATGTTACCGATGCTAGTTAAAGACATGTTAATTCCGTTAATTAATCCCTGACTGTTTTTCCCAAATCGGGTCAACATCGTCGTGATTGAAGGACGAAGAATATCGAAAGAACAGAAAATGAATAGGGTTGCAATCACAACTTCAAGTTGCGTATGCGCTAATAAAATCCAAATGGTACTTAAAGTTCCAATCGCAAAACAAATTCGAGTTAACCCAATTTCGCTAAATAAATTAACCATTTTATCAAATAAAATCACCTGAAGAATTAAGGAGAAAATTCCATTTAAAATTAGAACTAAGGCAATTTCATTCAAAGTAAAGTGGAAGACTTGATTAACGTACAAGGTGTAAATACTTTCAAAACCAGATAGACCGAATGATGAAATTAAAATCATTGCGAATAAGATCACCACGGCCTTACTCATGATTGATTTAAAGCCTTTTTCGGTAATGGAAATTCCATCAACTAAATTACCGTGACTTTGAACCTTTAAATGTTTAGGAAGGCCGACCATAAAGACGATAGCAGCAATTAATCCCGAAATTCCGGCAAACCAGAAAGGAGTTTTGTAACTAACGTTAGCTAATACACCTCCAAGTCCGGGTCCGATGATTAATCCACCACTCAAGGCCGCAGAAATCCAACCGATGACCTTCGCTCGATCACGATCACTGGATAAATCAGCGGCCATCGCCATCGAAGTTGTTCCCACCATCGCGGCAGAAATTCCTCCAATAATTCGAGAAATATTGAACCATAAGACGGTTCCAGAAGCAGCGAACAGGAATTCAGAGACCATGTAGAGTAATAATCCCGTCGTTAAAATGGGAGCACGTCCATATTTATCTGAAATTTTACCGACGATGGGTGAAAAAACAAATTGAGCAAAGGCATACAGTGAAGTCATGATTCCCATTTGTCCCGCCGTTAAATGATATTCAATTTTGATAAATGGTTCCACCGGAATGATCAGGCCCCAACCTAAACAAATAATGAAGTTGGCGAGGACGATAATTAAGATGGCACGTTTAGTTTCTTTTGCCAATGGCAAGACTCCTTTAATTAATAATAAGCATAATTTTAGCACGAATTTAAAATAAATCAGAACCTTCCCAACCAGTTTAGAAAAAATATAAAAATAAAACCGAACAACAGATTTTATAAATAGATTTTATAAATCCAATTAACGAATTAAACCAGTTTTAATTGCTAGGATAATAGTTGCTGATTAAATTTAATTTTCGCGTTTCTACTATTATATATTTAAAATACCGGTTAAAGAAAATAATTAGATTATACATTTTTTCACAAGTGTGTATTTAAACCATGAACTGAATGATTTTAAAGGAATGGCTCAGAACGTTCTGGTAAGATTTTCTTTAAAATGATTGTATGTCACTAAAGTTGACACTAAATCTTGTTGTTTTATTAATTTTTGGTATGATTAATTAAAAATTAATAATTTTTTTCGATTTTTTCTTTTTGGTTAGTTTACTTAAACTAGTTGCCTTAATATTAACTATGTAATCGTTTTCTTATATTTAATAAAATTAAATATTCGCAAAAATCATTAAGAAAAGTTAAAAAATTCCTTGACGGTCTATTTTTAAAAGGATATTGTAATAAAAAGTCAATTTTTAAACACGAAAACGAATTCGGAGGAAATAACATGACAGAATCTGAAACTAAACACGAAACGATTCTAACTGTTAAAGATTTAACTACATCTTTTAAAATTAATAACAAATTTTATAAAGCAATCTCCGATATTGATATGAAAATTAAACGAGATGAAATCTTAGCAATTGTTGGTGAATCTGGATGTGGAAAGAGCACTTTAGTTAATTCGATTATGGGATTGCAAGATCCTAGTGAAACTAAAATTACTGGGGAAATCGATTTCGAAGGAAAAGACTTAACTAAAATTAGTGAAGTAGATTACAACAAAATTAGAGGAGCAAAAATTGGAATGATTTTCCAGGATCCTTTATCTGCATTGAATCCTTTAAAACGAATTGAAGACCAAATTGAAGAAGTGTTAATTTATCACACCGATATGGATAAACAAGCAAGACGTGCACGGGTCCTTGAGTTACTTGATGAGGTTGGAATTGTTGATCCCAAACGAACTGCCCATCAATTTCCCCACCAACTATCTGGTGGAATGAGACAAAGAATTGTGATTGCAATCGCGATTGCTTGTAAACCAGATTTCATCATCGCTGATGAACCAACGACTGCTTTGGATGTAACAATTCAAGCACAAATTTTGGACCTTTTAAAAGACATCCAAAAAGAAAATCATTCAAGCATCATCCTAATTACTCATGATTTAGGCGTGGTTGCCGAAACTGCTGATTATGTACATGTTATGTATGCTGGAAAAATTGTTGAAAAAGGAAACGTTGAACAAGTTTTTAATGATCCTAAGCATCCCTATACCAGATCATTATTGAAATCAATTCCACAAGTTGACAGTGAAAGTGATGAACTTTATGTAATTGAAGGATCAGTTCCATCATTACAAAACATGCCAGCAACAGGAGATGCTTTTGCTCCAAGAATTCCTTGGATTCCAGCTAGTGATCACGAAAAAAATCCAACTATGCATAAATTAGGTCACGGACATGAAGTTCGTTGTACCTGCTACCAAGATTTTTACTTTAAGGAGGAAAGTGACGCATGAGTTTGATTACAGTTAACAATTTAAAAGTTCACTTCCCAATTAGAGGAGGATTTTTTAATCGGGTGGTTGATAATGTTCATGCAGTAGATGGCGTTAGCTTTGAAATTCAACCGGGTGAAACGTTTGGTTTAGTTGGTGAATCTGGATCTGGTAAGTCAACGACTGGTCGTGCCATTATTGGTTTGGAAAAAGTAACCTCTGGAGAAATTACTTTTGAAGGCCAGGATGTTACTAGTCACAAAGATCGAAAAGAAATTGATTACGACCAAGATGTGCAAATGATCTTTCAAGATTCATTTTCAAGCTTAAATCCAAGAAAAAGAATTGAAAGTATCATTGCAGAGCCGTTAAAAAACTTTGAAAAACTTACTCCGGAACAAGAAAAAATTAAAGTTTTACAATTGATGAAAATTGTTGGATTATCTCCTGATGCTTTGTATAAGTACCCTCATCAATTTTCTGGTGGACAACGGCAACGAATTGGAATTGCGCGAGCAGTTGCTACAAACCCTAAATTAGTAATTGCTGATGAACCAGTTTCAGCTTTGGATTTATCAGTTCAAGCTCAAGTTTTGAACTTTATGAAAAAAATTCAAAAGAACATGGGTGTTTCATATCTATTCATTTCTCATGATTTAGGGGTTGTTCGGCATATGTGTGATCGAATTGCCATCATGAATCGCGGTCAAATCGTTGAAATTGGAAGCCGAGAAGATATCTATAAACATCCGAAACATCTTTATACCCAACGTTTATTAGCAGCAATTCCAAGTACCAAAGTTGCTGATCGAGATAAAGATCGGGAACGTCGGCAAAAAATTGAAAAAGAATATCAAGAAAAACAAAAAGATTATTACGATAAAAATGGGCGTGCCTATCCATTGGTGGAAGTTTCAAAAGGACATTTAGTGGCTTTACCACCTAAAGAAGCATTGAAATACAAAGATATTAAGGAGGAAGACTAGTCATGTGGAAAACAATTTTACGTCGTGTGTTAATCATGATTCCAGAATTAATTGTCCTTAGTATTTTAGTTTTCTTATTAGCGAAGGCGATGCCTGGAGATCCATTTAGTGGCTCAATTAATCCTAAATCTAATCCAGCCCAAATTCATCGCTTGATGGCTGCTAATGGTTTGTTCGATCCTTGGTACGTTCAATACTGGCACTGGGTAGTTAACCTATTCCACGGAAAATTAGGAATGAGTTACGAATATCAGATGCCGGTTATTAACCTAATTAAGCAACGGGGAATTAATACCCTCTGGTTAGCAACCTTTACCATGATTTTAACTTACGCAATTGGGTTACCTTTAGGAATTTTTGCTGGTAAACATGAAGGTGAATGGCCAGATACCATTGTTCGAGTATTTACTTATATTACTATGTCAATTCCTTTTTTCGTAGTTTTGGTTATTGGAATTTGGATTTTTGGTTACGCACTTGGTTGGTTCCCAACGGCTGGGTCAATTTCTCCAAATGCTGCTGGAATGGGTGGTACCGTTCTTTCAAGACTTGGGCATATTATTTTGCCTGGATTGTTAGGGGCTTTATTTGGAACAGTTAACATTGTGCAATACCTAAGATCACAAGTAATTGACGCTAAGCATTCTGCTTTCGTAAAAACAGCGGTTGCTAAAGGGGTACCAGAAAAAGATATTTACAGACATCATATTTTCCGGAATTCACTTCTTCCAATTGCAGCATTTGCTGGGTACTCAATTACCGGTTTATTAGCCGGTTCAATCTTTACCGAAATGATTTTCTCATATCCAGGTATGGGACAGTTATTCTTAAATGCGGTTAATTATCGTGATTATACGGTTATCACTACATTGGTCTTGCTATACGGTTTTTTGAATTTAATGGGAACTTTAATTTCCGATATTGTGCTTAGTATTGTAGATCCACGAATCAGAATCGAATAGAAAGGAGAAAATAAATGGCTTATGATTTTAATGCACGAGACGAACTTTCAGATGCTGACCTGTTAGAGTTATCGAAAGAAGCAGAAAACGAAGCAACACCTAGTACCGTTAAGGTGATGATTAGTGAATTTAAAGCAGATAAAGCTGCTTTGGTTTCTGCTGGGTTTATTGTTTTCTTCATTCTAGCTGTGATAATTGGTTCATTTTTTGTAAATGTTCCTCATATTATGGAAACTGATTTGATGGGTTACTATGCTAAACCATTTAGTAATTACATTTTAGGAGCTGACTCAACTGGACGTCCAATTTTTTCCCAGTTAATCGTTGGTTCACGTAACTCAATTTTAATTGCTATCGCATTGACCGCTATTTCATCAAGTTTTGGGATTGTTTATGGTCTAGTTTCTGGTTATTACGGTGGGTACGTTGATTTGGCTATGCAACGGGTTTACGATTTTATGATGATTATTCCGATGTTGATGACCATCATTGTTTTAGTAACAATTATTCCTAACTACAATGCCATTACGTTGACGTTATTATTGTCAGTATTTTATTGGATGGGAACTTCTCGGTTAATTCGTTCCAGTACCTTAGCAGAATCGCAAAAAGATTATGTAGCGGCTTCAAAAGTATCGGGGACTAGTAATTTAAAGATTATTTTCCGAGAAATTTTACCAAACATTGCATCTTTGATTATCGTTGATACCACCTTATCTTTTGCGGAAAACATTGGGGTTGAAACGGGACTTTCTTATCTAGGTTTTGGACTTCCTGATGGAACTCCATCACTTGGAACGTTAATTGCAAATGCAAATGATCCTAACAATATTACCCAATACTGGTGGACTTGGTTACCAGCTGCAATTGAAATTATTCTCTTATGTTTGGCAATCAGTTATGTTGGACAGGTTCTTCGTCGGACTGCTGATGCTTCACAAAGAAAAGGTAGTTAATTTATAAACGTCAATTTAGGAGGTGATGCTGAGATCGTTGACATTAAGTTTCATATTTTAAAACACAATATTTTGGAGGAAAAGAAAATGAAAAAACGACATAAACTTGCGATGTTGGGGAGTGCAGCTTTGCTTGCCTTGACATTGGCAGCTTGTTCAAATGGCTCCGACGATGCTACAGCCAAGACGCCTAAGCTTCCACAAACTTATAGTGCATCTGCGAAGGCTAGTCCTAAGGCAAATGACGGAACTTTGAAAATTGGTGAAGTTTCAGCTTCACCTTTCACAGGGATTTCTGATCCAATTTTAGCAAGTACATCAACTGATGCGGATGTATTTAGTCCTGGTGGACAAAATAATTTATTTGCTACTGATAATAACTATAAAATTGTTGATGGTGGATTAGCTAATCTGAAATTAGATAAAAAAGCTAATACTGCTACTGTAACGCTTCGTAACAACGCCAAATGGTCTAATGGTTCACCCGTTACTGCTAAAGACGTTGAATATGCTTATGAAGTTTTAGCAAATCCTGATACTAAATCACAACAATATAATGATGATTTAGAAAATATTAAAGGGATGAAAGCATATCACGAAGGTAAAGCGGATACAATTTCAGGAATTACATACCCTGATGGAGAAAATGGTAAAAAAGTCGTTATTCACTTTGATCGTGTAACTCCAGCAATGCAATATGCTGGAAATACATTTATGTGGGGAAGCGTAGAACCATATGAACACCTTAAGGATGTTAAGATTGCTGACCTTGTTTCTTCTGATAAGGTTCGTAAAGACCCAATCTTTACTGGTGCTTACAAGTTAGACAAAGTTGTTGATGGTGAATCAACTAGTTGGAGTCCTAATAAGTACTACTGGGGTAAGAAGGCTAAAATCAAACATATCAATATCCAAATCGTATCTCCAAGTAATGTTACTGCTGCTTTGAAAGCTAAGAAATATGATGTTATGCAAGGACAAGAAGCATCTGCTGATTATCCTAAAATCTCAAAACTTAGCGATTACACAGTTGTTGGTAAACCAGCACTTGCATATTACTACTTTGGTTTTAACTTAGGACATCTTGATACTAAGACTGGTAAGCAAGTTACTGATAAGAATAAAAAGATGAGTAACAAGAACTTGAGACAAGCAATGATGTACGCAATCGATCAAGATGAAGTTGCTAAGAAATTTGGTAATGGGGTTGAATGGAGAGCTAATACACTCCTTCCTCCAGTATTTAAGAATCTTTATGACAAGAACGCAAAGGGATTCCCAGCTGACACTGATAAAGCTAACAAGCTTCTTGATGACGCTGGTTACAAGAAAAAAGGTAAGTGGAGAGTTCAACCAAATGGTAAGCCACTTGTAATTAATTATGCAGCACCAACTGGATCTGATTCTAGAAATGCCGCTAACAAGTATTATGTACAACAATGGCGGAAACTTGGATTGAATGTTAAATTCACTTCAGGTAAGTTGATGGAAGGTAACAGTTACATCTCAGCAATTCAACAACCAAACGCAAAGAATGTTGACGTTTGGAGAGGTGGATGGACACTATCATCAGAACCAACTCCAACTGGATTGTATGGTCAAAGTTCACCATTTAACATGGGACACTTTGTATCAAAAGAAAATACTAAGCTTTTGAACAACATGAATAATGATAAAGCTTGGAATGAAAAATACCGTGCAAAACAATTTAAAGACTGGCAAGTATACATGAACAAGGAAACTGCATATGCTCCAAGTACTTTCCAACTTGATTGGCAACCAGTTAACAAACGTGTTAAGGGTTACAGTGTAAAACCAGCTGATGCTGATAATTCATTCAGTAACCTTGAACTTACACAAGAAAACACTAAATAATTAGTGGATCTTTAAGTGGCAAAATACTCTACAATATTGATTTTTAAAATTGTAGAGTATTTTTGTTTGTAAGCGAAATACTTAAATTAATCAGAGAATCCGTTATATAATGACGGTATTAAACGAAAAGAGGTTGAACAATGGCTAAAATTGAACGTTTTTATGATACTTTTCAACCGGAACACTATGATGTGTACGTTGATGTAAATCGAGAAAAGAAAACAATCGTGGGTGAAACTACCATTACTGGGAATGCCACTCAACCAGAAATTGCAGTAAACCAAAAATATTTGGTAATTGATGCGGTTACTGCTGATGGCAAACCAGTTGAATTTACCACTGATAACGATGCTGAAGCGGTTCGGATTACGTTACCCAATGCAGGAAAAGTTGAATTAAACATTAAGTATCACACCGAATTGACTGATACTTTGATGGGAATTTATCCTTCCTATTACGAATTAAATGGTAAGAAACAACAAATTATTGGAACGCAATTTGAAACCACTTTTGCGCGGCAAGCTTTTCCAAGCGTTGATGAACCAGAAGCTAAAGCAACTTTTAGCTTAGCAATTAAGTTTGATGAAAAACCAGGCGAAACGGTTTTGGCTAACATGCCAGAAGATCATGAAGCGGATGGCGTTCATTACTTTGAACCAACCGTTAAAATGTCGACTTATTTAGTAGCGTTTGCTTTCGGTGATTTGCAAAGTAAAATGACCACGACGGATAGTGGAGTTAAAGTGGGAGTGTTTGCCACGAAAGCTCACAAAGCAGATGAACTAGACTTTGCTTTGGATATTGCAAAACGTGCCATTGAATTTTATGAAGATTTTTACCAAACGCCATATCCATTGCCACATTCTTGGCAATTAGCGCTTCCTGATTTTTCGGCAGGAGCAATGGAAAACTGGGGCTTAATTACTTATCGAGAAGCTTACTTGTTACTCGATCCCAAGAATACTCCTTTAGATACGAAGGAATTAGTCGCTACCGTGATTACCCATGAGCTTGCTCACCAATGGTTTGGTGATTTAGTAACCATGAAGTGGTGGGATGATCTCTGGTTGAACGAAAGTTTTGCCAACATGATGGAATATGTCTCAGTTGACGCTTTGAATCCAGAATGGAATGTTTGGGAATTATTCCAAAGATCAGACGTTCCAGCAGCTTTGAATCGTGATGCAACCGATGGCGTTCAATCAGTTCACGTTGACGTTAATAATCCCGCTGAAATTGATTCACTTTTTGACGGAGCGATTGTTTATGCTAAAGGTGCGCGGATGTTAGTGATGGTGCGTGCTTTAATTGGTGATCAAGCCCTTCGTGAAGGTTTGAAAAACTATTTTGCCGCTCATAAATATGGTAACTCTACTGGAGCCGATTTATGGAAAGCTCTAGGTGATGCCTCTGGGATTAACGTTGGTGAAATCATGAAATCATGGTTAGATCAACCTGGTTACCCAGTTGTGACTGCAAGCGTGAATGATGCGGGACAATTAGTGCTTAAGCAACAACAATTCTTTATCGGTGGTGGTGAAGACCAAGGTCGGACTTGGCAAATTCCATTAAATGGTAATTATGGAACACCCCAGATTATGAAGGATAAAGAGCTTAACCTTGGTGATTGTGAAGCTTTACGTGCGGAAAATGATGAACCATTCCGCTTGAACGTTGGCAATGATTCCCACTTTATTGTGCAATATGATGATGAGTTACTTAAAGATATTTTGGCACATGCGGATGATTTAGACCCAATTAGTAAGCGTCAATTATTGCAAGATTCTCAACTATTAGCTTCTGCGCAACGGTTGTCATATGCGGACTTGATTCCATTATTAGTTAAATTTGCAAATGACGAATCAGTTACAGTGATTTCGGTCCTCTATCGCATTGCAAATTCATTAAAACAATTTGTAGTTCCTGGAAGTCCTGAAGAACAAGAATTGCGTGAATTTTTCGGTAACTTAAGTCGGAAACAAGTTGAACGATTAGATTGGAACCCCAAAGCAACCGATTCTAATAATGATCAATTAGTTCGTCCCTATGTTTTAAATGCTTCATTGTATGCGCATGATGCAGTTTCAATTGCGCAAGCACATGAATTATTTGAAGATAATGACGATGATTTAACTAAGATTCCTGCTGCCGTTCGGGGATTAGTTTTGAAAAATGAAGTACAAAACTTTAGTAGTAAGGCTTTGTTTGATAAATTAATGAAGGAATATCATGCAACGGTCGATCCAAGTTACAAACAAGATATTTGTATGGCTGTGCCCAATGTTACTGATCCAGAATTGGTAAAATCATTAGTAGATGATTTTGAAAATGCGGATGTAATCAAATCACAGGATTTACGAGCTTGGTACCGCGGTGTCTTAGCTAACGAAGAAAGTCAACAAATAGCTTGGGATTGGATTCGAAATGACTGGGATTGGTTAGAAGCGACAGTTGGTGGCGATATGGAATTTGCTACTTTCATCACCGTAACTGCTAATGTTTTCCATACTCCAGAACGTTTAGCTGAATTTAATGCTTTCTTTGAGCCTAAGCTTGATACTCCAGGATTAACTCGTGAAATTAAAATGGATCAAAAGTTAATTCAAGGAAAAGTTGATTTAGTTGAAAAAGAAAAGACGGCTGTTAATGCGACAGTTGCAAAAGAAGTTTAATTATAATAGTAGAAAAAGCTGATTTCATTAATTTGAAATTGGCTTTTTTGTTTGTTTTGAAAATAAATTAAACTTTTTTGATCAAAACCCTTGACCTTTCCTGACCAATGGTTTATAGTTATAAATGTTGAGAGGGACGAAGTCACTTTTAACTGAAAAAACTTTTTTAATTTTATTATTCAAAAGGGTTGACGTAGTCAGCTTATCCGAGTAATATATTATATGCACTGTAAATGGTGCTTGAGTAGATCTTTGAAAACTGAACAAGATTTTGATTACAATAAAGTGTAAGGATAATTTTTAAACTTAGTTTAAAAATTAAACAAATATGCAATGTCAATTTGCAAAAACAAATAAATAAGAGCTAGTAAAGTTCTCATTTCTAAAATGAGAGTTTGATCCTGGCTCAGGACGAACGTTGGCGGCGTGCCTAATACATGCAAGTCGAACGAAGTCGCCCATTTGATTCTTGGTGCTTGCACCAAGATGATTTTGGATCCGACTGAGTGGCGAACTGGTGAGTAACACGTGGGTAACCTGCCCAGAAGAAGGGGATAACACCTGGAAACAGATGCTAATACCGTATAACAACAAGAACCACATGGTTCTTGTTTCAAAGCTGGCCTTTGTGCTAGTGCTTCTGGATGGACCCGCGGCGTATTAGCTAGTTGGTGAGATAATAGCTCACCAAGGCGATGATACGTAGCAGACCTGAGAGGGTAATCTGCCACAATGGGACTGAGACACGGCCCATACTCCTACGGGAGGCAGCAGTAGGGAATCTTCCACAATGGACGAAAGTCTGATGGAGCAACGCCGCGTGAGTGAAGAAGGGTTTCGGCTCGTAAAACTCTGTTGTTAGAGAAGAACAGCTGTGAGAGTAACTGCTCACGGTATGACGGTATCTAACCAGAAAGTCACGGCTAACTACGTGCCAGCAGCCGCGGTAATACGTAGGTGGCAAACGTTGTCCGGATTTATTGGGCGTAAAGGGAGCGCAGGCGGTTTATTAAGTCTGATGTGAAAGCCTTCGGCTTAACCGGAGAAGTGCATCGGAAACTGATAAACTTGAGTGCAGAAAAGGATAGTGGAACTTCATGTGTAGCGGTGAAATGCGTAGATATATGAAGGAACACCAGTGGCGAAGGCGGCTATCTGGTCTGTAACTGACGCTGAGGCTCGAAAGCATGGGTAGCAAACAGGATTAGATACCCTGGTAGTCCATGCCGTAAACGATGAATGCTAGGTGTTGGAAGGTTTCCGCCTTTCAGTGCCGCAGCTAACGCATTAAGCATTCCGCCTGGGGAGTACGACCGCAAGGTTGAAACTCAAAGGAATTGACGGGGACCCGCACAAGCGGTGGAGCATGTGGTTTAATTCGATGCTACGCGAAGAACCTTACCAGGACTTGACATCTTCTGCCAATCTAAGAGATTAGACGTTCCCTTCGGGGACAGAATGACAGGTGGTGCATGGTTGTCGTCAGCTCGTGTCGTGAGATGTTGGGTTAAGTCCCGCAACGAGCGCAACCCTTGTCTTTAGTTGCCAGCATTAAGTTGGGCACTCTAGAGAGACTGCCGGTGATAAACCGGAGGAAGGTGGGGACGACGTCAAATCATCATGCCCCTTATGTCCTGGGCTACACACGTGCTACAATGGGCGATACAACGAGTTGCGAAACCGCGAGGTCAAGCTAATCTCTTAAAGTCGTTCTCAGTTCGGATTGCAGTCTGCAACTCGACTGCATGAAGTTGGAATCGCTAGTAATCGTGGATCAGCATGCCACGGTGAATACGTTCCCGGGTCTTGTACACACCGCCCGTCACACCATGAGAGTTTGTAACACCCAAAGTCGGTTGGATAACCTTTTTAGGAGTCCGCCGCCTAAGGTGGGACAGATGATTAGGGTGAAGTCGTAACAAGGTAGCCGTAGGAGAACCTGCGGCTGGATCACCTCCTTTCTAAGGAATAATTCGGAACCTTACATTAATCAAAATCTTGCTCAGTTTTGAGAGTATCTACTCTCTTAATTTTGTTCTTTGAAAACTAGATAATATTATTTTCTGTAATAATTATATTTTTATATATAATTGAACCGAGAAATAACCATTGTGTTATTTTTGAGTTTTTTAATTAGTTTTAATCGCTAAAACTCAAATAATTTATAATCCGTCGGATTATAGGTTAAGTTAATAAGGGCGCATGGTGAATGCCTTGGTACTAGGAGCCGATGAAGGACGCAACTAACTGCGATAAGCTTCGGGGAGCTGTACGTAAGCTTTGATCCGGAGATTTCCGAATGAGGAAACTCGACCAGTGTTATGACTGGTCACTGTATAGTGAATACATAGCTATGCAGAGGCAGACGTGGGGAACTGAAACATCTAAGTACCCACAGGAATATAAAGAAATTTCGATTCCCTAAGTAGCGGCGAGCGAACGGGGAACAGCCCAAACCGAACCCTTGTGGTTCGGGGTTGTAGGACTGAACATTTGAGTTACAAAAGTATTTGATAGTTGAAGTAGTTGGGAAGCTACACCAAAGAGAGTGATAGTCTCGTAAACGAAATCAAATACCCTCAGTTCAGGATCCTGAGTACGGCGACACACGTGAAACGTCGTCGGAATCTGGGAGGACCATCTCCCAAGGCTAAATACTCCCTAGTGACCGATAGTGAACCAGTACCGTGAGGGAAAGGTGAAAAGCACCCCGGAAGGGGAGTGAAATAGTTCCTGAAACCATGTGCCTACAAGCAGTCAGAGCCCGTTAATGGGTGATGGCGTGCCTCTTGTAGAATGAACCGGCGAGTTACAGTTGCATGCAAGGTTAAGCCGAAAAAGCGGAGCCGTAGCGAAAGCGAGTCTTAATAGGGCGTATTAGTATGTTGCCGTAGACCCGAAACCAGGTGATCTACCCATGTCCAGGATGAAAGTGCGGTAATACGCACCGGAGGTCCGAACCCGTGTACGTTGAAAAGTGCTGGGATGAGGTGTGGGTAGCGGTGAAATTCCAAACGAACTTGGAGATAGCTGGTTCTCTCCGAAATAGCTTTAGGGCTAGCCTCGGAATTAGAATCATGGAGGTAGAGCCACTGTTTGAGCAAGGGGTCCATCTAGGATTACTGAGTTCAGATAAACTCCGAATACCATTGATTTATGTCCGGGAGTCAGACGATGAGTGATAAGATCCATCGTCGAAAGGGGAACAGCCCAGACCGCCAGTTAAGGTCCCTAAATATATGCTAAGTGGAAAAGGAAGTGGAGTTGCATAGACAACTAGGATGTTGGCTCAGAAGCAGCCACCATTTAAAGAGTGCGTAATAGCTCACTAGTCGAGTGATTCTGCGCCGAAAATTTACCGGGGCTAAGCATATTACCGAGACTGCGGACGCAACTATGTTGCGTGATAGGAGAGCGTTCTAAGGGCAATGAAGGTAGACCGTAAGGACTACTGGAGCGCTTAGAAGTGAGAATGCCGGTATGAGTAGCGAAAGATCAGTGAGAATCTGATCCACCGAATGACTAAGGTTTCCTGGGGAAGGCTCGTCCACCCAGGGTTAGTCGGGACCTAAGCCGAGGCTGAGAAGCGTAGGCGATGGATAACAGGTTGAGATTCCTGTACTAGTTAATTATGTTTGAACGATGGAGGGACGCAGTAGGCTAAGATATGCACACGATTGGAAATGTGTGTTCAAATCGTAAGTCAGTTTAAGAGTTAAATGCTTTTAAGCGGGTTGACAAGCGATGATGAGGATCGAAATTTAAGTAGAGAAGTATCTGACGTCACACTGCCGAGAAAAGCTTCTAGTTAGTAATTAATTACCCGTACCGCAAACCGACACAGGTAGTCGAGGAGAGTATCCTCAGGTGAGCGAGAGAACTATCGTTAAGGAACTCGGCA
This sequence comes from Fructilactobacillus frigidiflavus, assembly GCF_044054575.1. Taxonomy (GTDB): domain Bacteria; phylum Bacillota; class Bacilli; order Lactobacillales; family Lactobacillaceae; genus Fructilactobacillus; species Fructilactobacillus frigidiflavus. The sequence continues at coordinate 360,320 of NZ_CP168716.1, read as the reverse complement.
AAATGACCCCGTAACTTCGGAAGAAGGGGTGCTGGCCTCACGGCCAGCCGCAGTGAAAAGACTCAAACGACTGTTTATCAAAAACACAGGTTTATGCAAAATCGTAAGATGAAGTATATGGGCTGACGCCTGCCCGGTGCTGGAAGGTTAAGTGGAAGTGTTAGCTTCGGCGAAGCACCGAAATGAAGCCCCAGTAAACGGCGGCCGTAACTATAACGGTCCTAAGGTAGCGAAATTCCTTGTCGGGTAAGTTCCGACCCGCACGAAAGGCGTAACGATTTGAGTACTGTCTCAACGATAGACTCGGTGAAATTAAGATACCTGTGAAGAAGCAGGTTACCCGCGACAGGACGGAAAGACCCCATGGAGCTTTACTGTAGCTTGATATTGGGTGTTTACATAACTTGTACAGGATAGGTAGGAGCCATAGAAGCCGGGACGCTAGTCTCGGTGGAGGCGTCAGTGGGATACTACCCTTGTTATGTGAACACTCTAACCCTGCGCACTAATCGTGCGCGGAGACAGTGTCTGGTTGGCAGTTTGACTGGGGCGGTCGCCTCCTAAACAGTAACGGAGGCGCTCAAAGGTTTGCTTAGAATGGTTGGAAATCATTCCTAAAGTGTAAAGGCAAAAGCAAGCTTGACTGCGAGACATACAGGTCGAGCAGGGACGAAAGTCGGACTTAGTGATCCGGTGGTACCATATGGAAGGGCCATCGCTCAACGGATAAAAGCTACCCTGGGGATAACAGGCTTATCTCCCCCAAGAGTTCACATCGACGGGGAGGTTTGGCACCTCGATGTCGGCTCATCGCATCCTGGGGCTGTAGTTGGTCCCAAGGGTTGGGCTGTTCGCCCATTAAAGCGGTACGCGAGCTGGGTTCAGAACGTCGTGAGACAGTTCGGTCCCTATCCGTTGCGGGCGCAGGAAATTTGAGAGGAGCTGTCCCTAGTACGAGAGGACCGGGATGGACATACCGCTGGTGTATCAGTTGCGCCGCCAGGCGCATTGCTGAGTAGCTATGTATGGATGAGATAAACGCTGAAAGCATCTAAGTGTGAAACTCGCCTCAAGATGAGATTTCCCATTCCTATATGGAAGTAAGACTCCTGAAAGATGATCAGGTAGATAGGTTAGAAGTGGAAGCGTAGTGATACGTGAAGCGGACTAATACTAATCAGTCGAGGACTTAACCAAGTAGAATGAAGATACAATGGAAGTTAATCGGAAGAAAATAATATTGTCTAGTTTTGAGAGAACAAAGTTCTCAAAAAATAGTGTGGTGGCGATAGCCTGAAGGATACACCTGTTCCCATGCCGAACACAGAAGTTAAGCTTCAGCACGCCAAAAGTAGTTGGGGGATCGCCCCCTGCGAGGATAGGACGTTGCCACGCAAATGAAAAAGACTTTAGCGCAAGCTAAGGTCTTTTTTTGTGTCTATATTATTTTTCAATAATTTTCGTAAATTTTTTAGATAATACGGGGCTTGTTATCTAAAAAATAATATAATGCTTTTTAGAATTGTGATACAGTTGCGATGTTATAATAATCACAAAGGGAGGAATTAATATGAAAATTATTGCTTATGGTGTACGTAAAGACGAAGAACCTTATTTCAAGGAATGGAAAGCAGCTCATCCAGAAATTGAAGTTAAAGAAGTTTCGGAACTTTTAGATGATAGTACAGTTGATGAAGCTAAAGGTTTTGATGGTGTGGATGCATATCAACAAAAGCCTTATACTGCTTCAGTTTTAGATAAGTTAGGCAGTTTTGGAATTAAAGCCTTATCACTTCGAAATGTTGGAGTTGATAACGTTGATGCTGATGCACTTAAACGAAACCAAATTAAAATTTCTAACGTTCCAGCCTATTCTCCAGCAGCAATTGCTGAACTTGCAGTTACTGAAATGATGCGTTTGCTAAGAAACACTAAAAAATATGAAGACAAAGGGCGTCATGGTAATTTAACCTGGGCTCCTGATATTGCTGAAGAAATGAACCAACAAACTGTGGGGGTTTATGCTACAGGACGGATTGGTCGTCAAGTAGTTAAAATTGTTCAAGGTTTTGGTGCTAAGGTTATTGCATACGATCCATACCCTAATCCTGAACTACAAAAAGAAGGTATCTATGTTGATACTCCTGCAGAATTATATGCTAAATCAGACATTTTAACTTTACATGCTCCCGCTTTAAAAGAAAATGATCATATGATTAATGATGATACGATTGCACAAATGAAACCTGGAATTCGAATTATTAATTGTGCTCGTGGATCTTTAATTGATACTGATGCTTTAATTCGTGGGCTTGACAGTGGTAAAATTGCTGGGGCTGCCCTTGATGTTTATGAAAATGAAGTTGGTATTTTCAACGTTGATTTTGGTAGTTTTGACAAAATTCCTGATGCACGACTTAAGAATTTGATGCAACGTGATAACGTTTTAATTACGCCACACATTGCTTTTTACACAAAAGAAGCAGTTAAAAACATGGTTGAAATTTCCATGACTGCCAACGCTGATTTAATCAAAGATGGTAAATCAGATGTTGAAGTTAAAATGTAATCTTTAAGTTTGAAAGACTGTTAGCTGTTAAAGTTAGCGGTCTTTTTGCTTTTATTGTGAGGGTAAGTATGCTAGATTATTGGGTTTTACTGCTATACTTAGTTATAAAGAGGTGATTTGTTTGGCTTCATATGAAATTGTTGGGATTCACTTAAAAGATAAAGAGTCAAATAAAGAACGGAATATCACAGATGTATTACTTAATGATGGAACGGTTGAGTCAGTTAATCTAGTTGTAAGATATATTAATTCTGATATTCCTTATTATTTTATTAGCCGTGACAAAATTAAGGCAGTGGTAGAGGATTACTATCCCCAAAATAAAGCACCCTATATTAAAACTAAGCATAATCAACTTTTAAACGGGCAGAGTTTATTGAACCTTCCCAGGTTTTAATTAAGTCTTTTATGCTGACTTATTAAATTAATTCTAACAAAATTAAAGATTTTCCTAATTGTTTGAGATTTGATGCAAGATAACTGAAATTTTGTTTTGATGATGATAGAATCAAAACAATTATTAGAGGAGGAATTAATTATGACAGAACAAACTAAAGAAGAAAAAGCAGTTGCTAAAATTGCTGAAATTATCAGTAAACTTGACGAAACAGTAGCAAAGGATAATGCCGATACTACTGAAGGCCACAAAGTACGTGCTTGGTTTGAAGAACACCGTGCAATTCATGAAATCAAACGCACGCTTCATGAAGTAGGTAAGATTGATAAGTATGATGAAGAAAGCTACAACCACTTTGTTAAAGATTACGAAAAAGTTTTAAAAGATTTAGATGACTAATTTTGATAAATAAAAAGACCTCGATTGAGGTCTTTTTTATTGGGTTAATTAAACTAAAATATTGTTTACTATAAAATTAAATACGCAAACGCTATAATCTGCTTTAATTTTATAGTAAGATTAGGATAAACAGATAAGGAGAAATTCAATTATGGATGCACATTCAAAGAAAAAAGAGCTTAAAAAGTTAATTAAAGATCAAGAAAAGTTTGAAAAAGAAGGGTCTACCAAATTTGATGCTAAACATTTAGCTAATTATGAAGAACGACTAGAAATTGTAGAAAAATTGATTGATAACGAAGAACAAACTAATGCATTACGTGAGGAACACGTTGAAGAACCTAAGGGTGATAAAGGACGTGGGATGGACGAAAATCGTCATGTTGATGATAAGATGAATGATTTGGGTCAAGCTCATCGTCGTTTAATGGATAAATTACTTCCATTAGAAAACATTTTTGATAAGTAATTTTTTTATAAATATACTTAAAGTCGCTCGTAGCTATCACTAGATGACCGCTGTGAACGACTTTTTGTTTGTTTTGAAAATAAATTAAACTTTTTTGATCAAAACCCTTGACCTTTCCTGACCAATGGTTTATAGTTATAAATGTTGAGAGGGACGAAGTCACTTTTAACTGAAAAAACTTTTTTAATTTTATTATTCAAAAGGGTTGACGTAGTCAACTTATCCGAGTAATATATTATATGCACTGTAAATGGTGCTTGAGTAGATCTTTGAAAACTGAACAAGATTTTGATTACAATAAAGTGTAAGGATAATTTTTAAACTTAGTTTAAAAATTAAACAAATATGCAATGTCAATTTGCAAAAACAAATAAATAAGAGCTAGTAAAGTTCTCATTTCTAAAATGAGAGTTTGATCCTGGCTCAGGACGAACGTTGGCGGCGTGCCTAATACATGCAAGTCGAACGAAGTCGCCCATTTGATTCTTGGTGCTTGCACCGAGATGATTTTGGATCCGACTGAGTGGCGAACTGGTGAGTAACACGTGGGTAACCTGCCCAGAAGAAGGGGATAACACCTGGAAACAGATGCTAATACCGTATAACAACAAGAACCACATGGTTCTTGTTTTAAAGCTGGCCTTTGTGCTAGTGCTTCTGGATGGACCCGCGGCGTATTAGCTAGTTGGTGAGATAATAGCTCACCAAGGCGATGATACGTAGCAGACCTGAGAGGGTAATCTGCCACAATGGGACTGAGACACGGCCCATACTCCTACGGGAGGCAGCAGTAGGGAATCTTCCACAATGGACGAAAGTCTGATGGAGCAACGCCGCGTGAGTGAAGAAGGGTTTCGGCTCGTAAAACTCTGTTGTTAGAGAAGAACAGCTGTGAGAGTAACTGCTCACGGTATGACGGTATCTAACCAGAAAGTCACGGCTAACTACGTGCCAGCAGCCGCGGTAATACGTAGGTGGCAAACGTTGTCCGGATTTATTGGGCGTAAAGGGAGCGCAGGCGGTTTATTAAGTCTGATGTGAAAGCCTTCGGCTTAACCGGAGAAGTGCATCGGAAACTGATAAACTTGAGTGCAGAAAAGGATAGTGGAACTTCATGTGTAGCGGTGAAATGCGTAGATATATGAAGGAACACCAGTGGCGAAGGCGGCTATCTGGTCTGTAACTGACGCTGAGGCTCGAAAGCATGGGTAGCAAACAGGATTAGATACCCTGGTAGTCCATGCCGTAAACGATGAATGCTAGGTGTTGGAAGGTTTCCGCCTTTCAGTGCCGCAGCTAACGCATTAAGCATTCCGCCTGGGGAGTACGACCGCAAGGTTGAAACTCAAAGGAATTGACGGGGACCCGCACAAGCGGTGGAGCATGTGGTTTAATTCGATGCTACGCGAAGAACCTTACCAGGACTTGACATCTTCTGCCAATCTAAGAGATTAGACGTTCCCTTCGGGGACAGAATGACAGGTGGTGCATGGTTGTCGTCAGCTCGTGTCGTGAGATGTTGGGTTAAGTCCCGCAACGAGCGCAACCCTTGTCTTTAGTTGCCAGCATTAAGTTGGGCACTCTAGAGAGACTGCCGGTGATAAACCGGAGGAAGGTGGGGACGACGTCAAATCATCATGCCCCTTATGTCCTGGGCTACACACGTGCTACAATGGGCGATACAACGAGTTGCGAAACCGCGAGGTCAAGCTAATCTCTTAAAGTCGTTCTCAGTTCGGATTGCAGTCTGCAACTCGACTGCATGAAGTTGGAATCGCTAGTAATCGTGGATCAGCATGCCACGGTGAATACGTTCCCGGGTCTTGTACACACCGCCCGTCACACCATGAGAGTTTGTAACACCCAAAGTCGGTTGGATAACCTTTTTAGGAGTCCGCCGCCTAAGGTGGGACAGATGATTAGGGTGAAGTCGTAACAAGGTAGCCGTAGGAGAACCTGCGGCTGGATCACCTCCTTTCTAAGGAATAATTCGGAACCTTACATTAATCAAAATCTTGCTCAGTTTTGAGAGTATCTACTCTCTTAATTTTGTTCTTTGAAAACTAGATAATATTATTTTCTGTAATAATTATATTTTTATATAATTGAACCGAGAAATAACCATTGTGTTATTTTTGAGTTTTTTAATTAGTTTTAATCGCTAAAACTCAAATAATTTATAATCCGTCGGATTATAGGTTAAGTTAATAAGGGCGCATGGTGAATGCCTTGGTACTAGGAGCCGATGAAGGACGCAACTAACTGCGATAAGCTTCGGGGAGCTGTACGTAAGCTTTGATCCGGAGATTTCCGAATGAGGAAACTCGACCAGTGTTATGACTGGTCACTGTATAGTGAATACATAGCTATGCAGAGGCAGACGTGGGGAACTGAAACATCTAAGTACCCACAGGAATATAAAGAAATTTCGATTCCCTAAGTAGCGGCGAGCGAACGGGGAACAGCCCAAACCGAACCCTTGTGGTTCGGGGTTGTAGGACTGAACATTTGAGTTACAAAAGTATTTGATAGTTGAAGTAGTTGGGAAGCTACACCAAAGAGAGTGATAGTCTCGTAAACGAAATCAAATACCCTCAGTTCAGGATCCTGAGTACGGCGACACACGTGAAACGTCGTCGGAATCTGGGAGGACCATCTCCCAAGGCTAAATACTCCCTAGTGACCGATAGTGAACCAGTACCGTGAGGGAAAGGTGAAAAGCACCCCGGAAGGGGAGTGAAATAGTTCCTGAAACCATGTGCCTACAAGCAGTCAGAGCCCGTTAATGGGTGATGGCGTGCCTCTTGTAGAATGAACCGGCGAGTTACAGTTGCATGCAAGGTTAAGCCGAAAAAGCGGAGCCGTAGCGAAAGCGAGTCTTAATAGGGCGTATTAGTATGTTGCCGTAGACCCGAAACCAGGTGATCTACCCATGTCCAGGATGAAAGTGCGGTAATACGCACCGGAGGTCCGAACCCGTGTACGTTGAAAAGTGCTGGGATGAGGTGTGGGTAGCGGTGAAATTCCAAACGAACTTGGAGATAGCTGGTTCTCTCCGAAATAGCTTTAGGGCTAGCCTCGGAATTAGAATCATGGAGGTAGAGCCACTGTTTGAGCAAGGGGTCCATCTAGGATTACTGAGTTCAGATAAACTCCGAATACCATTGATTTATGTCCGGGAGTCAGACGATGAGTGATAAGATCCATCGTCGAAAGGGGAACAGCCCAGACCGCCAGTTAAGGTCCCTAAATATATGCTAAGTGGAAAAGGAAGTGGAGTTGCATAGACAACTAGGATGTTGGCTCAGAAGCAGCCACCATTTAAAGAGTGCGTAATAGCTCACTAGTCGAGTGATTCTGCGCCGAAAATTTACCGGGGCTAAGCATATTACCGAGACTGCGGACGCAACTATGTTGCGTGATAGGAGAGCGTTCTAAGGGCAATGAAGGTAGACCGTAAGGACTACTGGAGCGCTTAGAAGTGAGAATGCCGGTATGAGTAGCGAAAGATCAGTGAGAATCTGATCCACCGAATGACTAAGGTTTCCTGGGGAAGGCTCGTCCACCCAGGGTTAGTCGGGACCTAAGCCGAGGCTGAGAAGCGTAGGCGATGGATAACAGGTTGAGATTCCTGTACTAGTTAATTATGTTTGAACGATGGAGGGACGCAGTAGGCTAAGATATGCACACGATTGGAAATGTGTGTTCAAATCGTAAGTCAGTTTAAGAGTTAAATGCTTTTAAGCGCGTTGACAAGCGATGATGAGGATCGAAATTTAAGTAGAGAAGTATCTGACGTCACACTGCCGAGAAAAGCTTCTAGTTAGTAATTAATTACCCGTACCGCAAACCGACACAGGTAGTCGAGGAGAGTATCCTCAGGTGAGCGAGAGAACTATCGTTAAGGAACTCGGCAAAATGACCCCGTAACTTCGGAAGAAGGGGTGCTGGCCTCACGGCCAGCCGCAGTGAAAAGACTCAAACGACTGTTTATCAAAAACACAGGTTTATGCAAAATCGTAAGATGAAGTATATGGGCTGACGCCTGCCCGGTGCTGGAAGGTTAAGTGGAAGTGTTAGCTTCGGCGAAGCACCGAAATGAAGCCCCAGTAAACGGCGGCCGTAACTATAACGGTCCTAAGGTAGCGAAATTCCTTGTCGGGTAAGTTCCGACCCGCACGAAAGGCGTAACGATTTGAGTACTGTCTCAACGATAGACTCGGTGAAATTAAGATACCTGTGAAGAAGCAGGTTACCCGCGACAGGACGGAAAGACCCCATGGAGCTTTACTGTAGCTTGATATTGGGTGTTTACATAACTTGTACAGGATAGGTAGGAGCCATAGAAGCCGGGACGCTAGTCTCGGTGGAGGCGTCAGTGGGATACTACCCTTGTTATGTGAACACTCTAACCCTGCGCACTAATCGTGCGCGGAGACAGTGTCTGGTTGGCAGTTTGACTGGGGCGGTCGCCTCCTAAACAGTAACGGAGGCGCTCAAAGGTTTGCTTAGAATGGTTGGAAATCATTCCTAAAGTGTAAAGGCAAAAGCAAGCTTGACTGCGAGACATACAGGTCGAGCAGGGACGAAAGTCGGACTTAGTGATCCGGTGGTACCATATGGAAGGGCCATCGCTCAACGGATAAAAGCTACCCTGGGGATAACAGGCTTATCTCCCCCAAGAGTTCACATCGACGGGGAGGTTTGGCACCTCGATGTCGGCTCATCGCATCCTGGGGCTGTAGTTGGTCCCAAGGGTTGGGCTGTTCGCCCATTAAAGCGGTACGCGAGCTGGGTTCAGAACGTCGTGAGACAGTTCGGTCCCTATCCGTCGCGGGCGCAGGAAATTTGAGAGGAGCTGTCCCTAGTACGAGAGGACCGGGATGGACATACCGCTGGTGTATCAGTTGCGCCGCCAGGCGCATTGCTGAGTAGCTATGTATGGATGAGATAAACGCTGAAAGCATCTAAGTGTGAAACTCGCCTCAAGATGAGATTTCCCATTCCTATATGGAAGTAAGACTCCTGAAAGATGATCAGGTAGATAGGTTAGAAGTGGAAGCGTAGTGATACGTGAAGCGGACTAATACTAATCAGTCGAGGACTTAACCAAGTAGAATGAAGATACAATGGAAGTTAATCGGAAGAAAATAATATTGTCTAGTTTTGAGAGAACAAAGTTCTCAAAAAATAGTGTGGTGGCGATAGCCTGAAGGATACACCTGTTCCCATGCCGAACACAGAAGTTAAGCTTCAGCACGCCAAAAGTAGTTGGGGGATCGCCCCCTGCGAGGATAGGACGTTGCCACGCAAATGAAAAAGACTTTAGCGCAAGCTAAGGTCTTTTTTTGTTTCTATATTATATTTTTATCTTGGTTAACAAAAAAATCATCATCAGTTAAGATCCTAATTTAATGGATAATTACTAATGATGGTTTTTATTATTTGAATATAATTAATCTTTTAAAACTAGAAGGAAAATAACAAAGATAATTGCTAAGGCATACATCATTAAACCAACTTGTTTACCACGTTTGGCAGCAATCATTGTAATTGAATAAGCAATAAAACCAAGGGCAATCCCATCAGAAATACTGTAAGTTAATGGCATTCCAATGGTAATTAAAAAGGCAGGTGCAGCAAGTTCAAACTTATTCCAGTTAACTTGTGATAATGACTTAGCCATTAATACTCCAACGACAATTAATGCAGGAGCGGTAATTTGAGAAGTAATTACACTTAGCAAAGGTGAAAAGAAGGTTGCAAGAATAAACATGATTCCAGTAATAATCGCAGTGAATCCAGAACGACCACCAACGGCGATTCCAGCTGAAGATTCAACGTAAACTCCCATTGGAGAGGTACCTAGTAACGAACCAAATAACATGGTTGTTGAATCAGCTGCTAAGGCACGTCCGGCACGGGGAAGTTTATTGTCTTTCATATAACCGGCTTGTTCAGCTAATCCAATTAAAGTTCCAGCCGTATCGAAGAAAGTAACCAGAAGGAAAGTTAAAACTACCACCAATAATTGTGGAGTATTAATTTTACCAACGTTAGTAAGAGCTGCTAGAAAAGTTGTATGAATACTAGGAATTCCAGCAACGACATGCGTTGGAATATGAATAATTCCAGTTATCATTCCAATAATTGATGAAATTACCATTCCAATGAAAATTGCTCCAGGAACTCGAGCACTCATCAAAACAAATACAATAATCAATCCGACAATCGTTAGTAATGAAGTTGCGCTAGTTAATGAACCCATGCTAATCAAAGTACTCTTGTTTGCAACAACTAATCCACCGTTATTTAAACCGATAAAGGCAATGAAGAGGCCAATTCCGCCTGCAATTGCCGCTTTTAAATCTGCCGGAATGGAGTCAATAATCTTTTCCCGTAGTTTTAAGGCAGTTAAAATAACGAATAGGATTGCCGCAATGAAAACGCCACTCATTGCCGTTTGCCATGGAACATGCATTCCAATACAGACGGAGTAAGCAAAGAAAGCATTGATCCCTAAACTTGCTGAAATGGCAAAGGGATAGTTAGCGATAACTCCCATTAAAATACAACCAAAGGCAGAAGCAAAAGCGGTTGCGGTGAAAACAGCTCCTTTGTCCATCCCCGCAGCCCCTAAGACTTCGGGGTTAACGAATAAGATGTAAACCATTGAAATGAAAGTAGTAATTCCGGCTAGGGTTTCGGTTTTATAATTAGTCCCTAGCTCTTTAAACTTGAAAAATGACGCGACTTTATCAGCCATAAAAAAATCTCCTTTGATAAAAACGTTCGTTATTTTATCATTAAAATACTTATCTATCATAGCCTAAACGCTATGATTTAGCAAATAACGAACGATGTTCTGGAAATTAAGTGTCATAAAATAATGGTAAAATAGAATTATTAATGAGGTGAACGATGATGAAATCAATTGTTTTAATTGGAAACAATAAAATAGAAAAACTAGTAGCACAACGCTTACAGGGACAATTTGAGCTTACCGAAATAACTGAGGGTGACCTTACGAAAGCAGCAACTTACCAACACTTACCCACAAATTTAGCAATGATGATTTCATTGGCAGGTCCGATGGATGTTGATCTAGTGATGGATGCTTTCTTTTCCGCTGCTCGACAACAACAACTTAAATTAGAACGAGTGGTAATGTTATCAACCGCTGGAATTGATAACGAAGTTACTGGTAAATTAAAATATCCCGGTGTGAAAGATGTGACGGAATACTTACGAGAACAGCGGTATGCCATTAAAATGATTGATGAAGAAGAAATTCCGTACACCATTTTTCGTCCCGTTAACGTAATTAATGAAAAGACGGGAAATCCAGTTGTAATTAATGAGGGAGAAAAAGTTCCCGTTGGTAATGTTTCACGTGAAACCATCGCTAACTTTATTGTTCAAGCAATTCAAGCAAATCAATATCAAAACCAATCGATTGCGTTAATTGAAACCAAATAAGGAGGTAAGTATGTCACTTCAGTTTATTTTAGGCAAAGCTAGTGATGATCATTTTAGTAAAGTCGTCGATAATCTTCGTAAAACTAGTGATAATCCAGCAACCAAAAGTTTTTACATTGTGCCGAATAACGTTAAATTTGAATCGGAATTAAATACCTTAAAAAAATTGAATGTAAAAAACGAAGCGACCTACGCACAAAATCAAGTTCAAGTTTTCTCTTTTTCCCGTTTAATTTGGTATTTTTTGAATGGCGAAGCTGATTATCAACTTCCGCAACTATCGCAAACGGCGATTAATATGATTATTTATCAAATCATTGAAGATCATGAAGAAAAGTTGACAATTTATCGTGGCGAAGGGAAACAAGCTGGTTTTATTCAACAAATCGCTAACCAAATTTCTGAACTACAACAAGGAAACCTAAGTCCTGATGATTTAGATCAGTTAGCGGACTTAGATGCTAACCAAATTAATCCCGAGCTTCGCAGCAAATTACATGATATTAGTTTGATTTATCGGGAATTTGTTCAACAAACGGATGGTAAATATACCTATAATGGAGCTAATTTTGAATTATTAAGGGAATATCTGGCAAAACTACCGGACCAAGAAATTTCAACGATGCATTTTTATTTTAGTAATTTTGAAAAATTCAGTGCACAACAACTACAAATTATTCAACTATTAATTGCGCGTGCGCATGTCGTCATTGATTTAAATTTAGATCGAAAGTACGATCAAACAGGACCTGACGAAAATAAATTCTTTTATCAATCTGGCAAAATTTATCATTACTTCTATCAATATGCACGAAAGATTGGTGCCCAAATTTATATGGATCAAACTGCTGCCAAACGGGAAATCAATCCAGGGTTTCATCAACTAGAAGACTATTGGATTACCAGTAATGAAGTCGGGCGGTCAATTCCAGCCAAAGAATCCCAAAACGAGGCCATTGAAATTTTAAAGACTAATAATGCCTTTGAAGAATTGAGTCAAATTGCCATTAAAATTCGCCAGTTAGTCGCAACGGGTAAGTATCGTTATCGGGACTTTTTAATTGTGACACGAAATCTAAGCCAGTACCAAAACATCATTAATCCAATTTTTACGATGCAACAAATTCCCTACTTTACTGATATTCAAAAGCACATGGACAATCATCCTTTAGTGGAATTAATTGATGCGCTCTTTTCGATTTATCGACCTAATCGGGCCCAAAACTACGCCTATGATGACGTGATGCGGCTTTTGAAAACTGAATTATTGATTCCCAAAGACGCTGCAGATCATTATTTAAAAACCGATGAGTACCGGCAAGACTTAGCTTTATGTGAAAATTTAGTCCTAAAAAATGGTTATAATGGGTCGCGTTGGACGCAATCAGCAGATTGGATGTCTGTGACTTTCAGAAATAGCGATAATGATTTAATTGATAAAGACGTTGAAACTTCAGCGAAAATCAATGTGATTCGGCACTTCATCAAAGATATTTTACCGCCGTTTTATCGCAAAATGAATAAGGCCAAAAATGGACGTGAAGCCGCCTTAATTTTATATCAATTTTTGATAAAAAATGGCGTAGCGACACAACTCAAAAATTGGCAAAATCAAGCTACGGAAGCCGGCAATTTGGAAGAAGCCGGACAAGCCGAACAAGTTTGGAACCAGTTTTGTAGTATTTTGGATGACTATGTGACCGTACTGGGCGATCACGAATTTGTCATGGATGACTTTTTAGAATTACTAAAAGCCGGATTTGTCGGTGCTAGCTATTCTCAAATACCTTCCACGCTTGATCAAGTCGCCATTTCCGAAACGGGACGAATCCAGTTGCCAGATAAAAAAATTACCTTTGTAATGGGGGCTGACGACCTTAATATGCCTGCCAAAATTGATAATCACAATCTGTTAAATGATAGTGATCGGGATCAAATGGATGATTTTTTAGCGGATGATCAATACATGGTGGATACCAGTGAGCTTCAAATGGTTAGCGAGCCTTATGAAGATTATTTAGTTTTCATGACTCCCAGTGATAAACTATATTTTTCCTATAATTTAGGGGGAAATGGGGAGGAAGGATTACGCCAAATTTCGCCTTACGTTGAACGGTTGCAAAATCAGTTTGCCTTACCAGTACAACAATTTAAGAGTCTACCAGCTGCTGATAGTAATCAAATTGACCGGTTCTTAGGATCAGATCGAACGACTTTGAATTATTTAGTCCAAGCCTCATTAAATGCGAAAAAGACGAATCAACCACTTAGCGCAGCTTGGAAAACGGTGCAGCACCAGCTAGAAAACAATCCTAATCGTGAAATTCGTGATTTAACCAAGAACTTGCTCGGAAGTTTGCACTATAAAAATCAACCGGTAGACTTGGCACCTAATCGAGTAATCGAACTATATGGCAATCAGATTGTTACTTCAATTTCAAAATTAGAAGAATTTTACACTGATCCGTATGAATACTTTTTGAAATACGGTCTGCGTCTTCGCGAACGAGAAGAATTTGAAATTAGTCCAGCTAATACCGGTCAGTTCTACCACGAAGCCCTTGATAAATTCATTCAAGAGGTGCAGCAACAAAAACTGGATTTAGCGGAAATGAATCAGCAAGACGTGCACCAGTTGGTTGAAGAAGTAACCCGTAAAATTATTGAAGCAGATGATAATTACCAATATGAAATTCTCAAAAGTTCGCAAAGAATGAGTTACATTACTAACCAATTAATTGCGACCGTTCAGCAAATGGCGGAAACGTTACGTCATCAATTTCACTGGTCAAAATTTCGGCCGAAACAGACTGAAATTGCCTTTGGCCCTGGGAAAAAATTTAATCCGCTTAGTTTTGATTTGCCAGATAATAAGCAAGTTAACGTGCAAGGAAGAATTGATCGACTGGACACCATTAAAGTTGACGGCGTGGAATATCTAGGGGTCGTTGATTATAAATCTGGTGATAAAACGATTGATATGTCGCAAATTTATGATGGAACCGCCATGCAAATGATGACTTATATGGATGCCGTTTTAAAGAATATCAATTTATTGGCGGATGCTGACGACGCTAAGTTAGCTGGCGCCTTATACATGCATATTTTTGATCCAATTTTAAAGCCCGGTGAAGTTAAAAACTGGGAAGAACCAGTTCAAATTGAAGATGCTTTATTAAAAAAACATAAGTACAACGGGCTCCTGGTAAAAGATTTAGACTTATTAAAAAACGTTGGTGAAGCTAAAATTAGTGATATTTATCCATTTAAATTTAAGCGTGATGGTGATTTAGCCAAGGGAAGAGGGTTAATTGCGCAAGCTGATTTAGATAATATGTTGCAGCATACGGAAAAATTAATTGAAAATGCGGCCAAACGAATCTTTAATGGAGAAATTCAATTAGCACCAGCGGAATATGATGGAAATTCGCTAATTCAATATTCACCATATAAGCCGATTATGCAATTTGATCCAATGCTAAAAGAAAATAATTACCGAAAAATTGCCAAATTAAGTGATGAAGAAATCTTTGAACGAGTTCGAAAGGAGCTGGAAAACCATGGCCAATCAATGGACTGAAGGACAAAAGCAGGCAATCTACGATGATTTTGCGGGGAATGCCTTAGTTTCTGCTTCCGCTGGTTCTGGGAAAACTAGTGTTTTAACTGAACGAGTAATGGATAAAGTGACGGGAACGGCCAATCGACCTGGAATTAACGTGGACCAGCTGTTAATTGTAACTTTTACGAACGCTGCCGCCAAAGAAATGCGTGATCGAATTGGGGCTAAACTGCGTGAAAAAGTTAATGAAACCCAGGATGCTGAACAAAAACATTATTTTTTGCAGCAATTACGCAAGTTAAATTCATCCCATATCGAAACCATGGATGCTTTCTGTCAGTGGCTTGTGAAAAAATATTACTACATCATTAATTTGGATCCTGATTTTCGGATTTTGACGGATGTCAGTGAATTAGGAATTATTCGAGACCGCGTTTGGAATGATTTACGGGAACAATTATATGCTAATGACCAAGATGGTAGTTTTGGTCGCTTAACCCGTAATTTTTCTAATGATCGAAGTGATGATGGACTTACGGAAGTTTTATTTAAGTTATATGACTTTGCCAACGTTAACGAAAATCCAGAACAGTGGCTCGACCATTTAACCGATTTTTATCAAATTGATGGGCGGCTGACTCACAGTAAACTGTATCAGCAGTACTTACTACCTGATTTGGAAAATAAACTTGACCAAATGATTAGTAGTCATCAACAACAGTTTGAAAAAGCCGAAAACCAAGGAATTATAAAATTAGCTGATTTTCTGCAAGCTGAATTAGGTAAGTTTCAAACATTAAAAACGGATATGCAAACGTTAGCTTGGGATGACTTACGAAGCACATTACAAAACTTCAAGTGGGCGCGGTTCCCTAGTATTACCAAAAAGAATGCTGACGAAATGCAATTATTAGTTAAAGATCAAATTAAAGCGGTTCGTGATGCAACCAAAAAAAGTTTAACCAAACTAACCGAACGTTATTTTTTTGCCAGTGAAAGTGATAACGTAAATACCATTGAAAGTGCACAAAAAATAATTGCTAAATTAGTCGAAGTAGAACATCAATTTACGGAAGCCTATCAAACAGCCAAACGACGGCGCCATGCTTATGAATTTATCGATATTGAGCATTTTGCCCTCGAAATTTTGACGGGGGAAAATGCTGATAGTCAAAATTTACGGGAACAATTTCAACACTACTTTGCCGAAATTATGGTTGATGAATATCAAGATAATAATCACTTGCAAGATGCAATTCTGAATTCGATGAAGAACCCAGAGCGGGCAAATATGTTCATGGTAGGAGACGTTAAACAGTCAATTTATCGCTTTCGGCTAGCTGATCCTAGTATGTTCATGGACAAATTTAATGCTTATCCTGCCAGTGAATGGGATACCCGAATTACGTTACCCGATAATTTCCGTTCGGTGAAAAACGTTGATGATTTTACCAACTTAGTTTTTGAGCAAATTATGGACGAAACTTTGGGAGAAATTGATTATACTGGTGATGCCCATTTACAGTTTGGAGCAAAAGACTATCCGGATGACTTAGATACGAAAACTGATGTGTTGCTATATGCAGAAACTGATGCAGCTGCCGATCAAGATCAGGTAGTTACTAATGAACAGCACCAAGTAGAAATGATTGCTGAAAAAATTGATGAACTGATGGCTAATCATTACCAAGTTTATGATCGAAAAGCACAGACAACTCGTGACTTGGAGTACGGTGACATTGCTATTTTAGCAGCCACCAAACACAATAATTTTGATATTTCGAGTATTTTTGCGGAGCATCAAATTCCAGTTGCTATCGATGGTTCGGAAAGTTATTTTAAGACGACGGAAGTCCAAATTATGATGTCGTTATTGCAAATTATTGATAATCCGTACCAAGATATCCCATTAGCGGCCGTGCTTCGTTCGCCGATGGTACAAATGGACGAAAATCAAATGGCCTATTTGCGCATTAACCAGAAAACGGGGAATTATTTCCACTCAGTTTTAGAATTTGCGAATCATTATGGCGAAAAGGGAACAACTGAATTTGGTAACATTGTTTCACAAAAGGTAACTGTCTTTTTAAACCAGTTAAATGATTTTAAAGACTATGCGATTAAGCACAGTTTGGCTGAATTAATTTGGTATATTTACGATCAAACGGGATTCTTGGATTATGCTGGTGGAATGCCAGCGGGGAAAAAACGCCAAGCCAATTTACATGCCCTTTATCATCGAGCTGAAGAATACGAACGCAATGGCTTCAAAGGATTATTTGCGTTTGTGCAATTCGTGAAACGATTACAAAATCGAGATGATGATTTAGCTGAAGCAACGGCTGATGTTGATCCTAATTCGGTAACCGTTAAAACAATTCATGGGAGTAAGGGGCTCGAATATCCCGTGGTAATCTTGATGGATGCGACCCACGGCTTTAACCGTATGGATTTGATGAATAGTTTTATTTTGGATGATAATTTAGGGATTGGAATTCAATATTTCAACGCGCAACGACACGAAAAAATTCCAACGTTACAGTATTTAGCCATCAATAATTTAGCTGAAAAACGGATGCTAGCGGAAGAAATGCGGAAACTCTACGTGGCCTTAACACGAGCAAAACAAAAGTTGATCATTACGGGAATTGCGAAAGCCGATAAGAAGACTGATGCAGAAACGGCAATGCTAGAATCTTGGAATAAAGCCAATCAGAGTGACAATTTAGTGCTGAACGAATCGCTACGAAGTGGTGCGAAGAACTTTATGAATTGGATTGGAACTGCAATTGCTCGGCATCCCAAATATCAAGCTGAATTTGGCACCGATCATGATGTACGCTTGTTAACGGGCGACCAAGCAGATTTTTCAGTCCAATTTGTTGAACTAAAAGACCTTCATGGAACAACACCCAAAACTAAGGAAATACTTCCAAATCAATTAACTAATGAAACTAAAGCGGATGTTGATTACATTAAACAAATTATGAACTTTAAGTATCAGTATCCGGATGCCACGAAAACCACTGCCTATCAGTCCGTTTCCGAAATTAAAGGACAATTTGATGATCCTGACATTATTCAATTGGGAAGTTTAGCAGCTAAAAATGAAGTCTTGAAAAATACCCGTTATAATAACGAAACCTTTGCTGAACCCCAATTTTTACAAACGGCTCAAGCCCCTAATTCACGAGAAATTGGAACCGCAACCCATTTAGTTTTCCAAAAGTTAAACGTGTATGAACGAGTTGATCTAGATGCCGTGAATACCTTGATTGCACAACTAGTGGCTGATAAATTACTAACGCAGGCCGTGGCTGATAAAATTAATCGGGATGCCATTTTAAGTTTTTATCAAAGTGAGTTAGGAAAACGTATTTTACTTTATCCCGAAAAGTTGCGGCGAGAAGTCCCATTTTCACTAATTATTAATGCAGGAGAAATCTTCTCGGAATTTCAAAATGATCCAAATCAAAAAATTCTTGTTCATGGGATTATTGATGGTTATTTTGAAGATCCAGAAGAGGGAACGACGTTGTTTGATTACAAAACGAGTTTTGTAAATCCAGCTAACCCAGCTCCTGACATTCAAAAAATTCGAGAAACCTATAATGGCCAAGTTAATCTCTACGCCAAAGCGCTGGAAGATATTTTGCAACAGCCAATTCAACACAAGTATTTATACTTATTATCGAACAGTGAATTTTTAGAAATTAAATAAGTAAAAGCTAGAAAAATCAGCATTAGCTTGCGATTTTTCTAGCTTTTTTAGTCGGTGTTAGTTTTTCCAACATCAAATCTAGGTAATTAAAAATTTTAATGCTAAACTTACGAAAACCTAACAGGAAAAATGAGGGGTACTTATGACAAAGGGAATTCAGGTAAATTCAGAAATTGGGAAATTACGGAAAGTTTTAGTTCATCGTCCAGGGGCTGAAATCGAAAATATTATTCCAGATATGATGAAGGAAATGCTGTTTGATGATGTTCCCTTTTTAAAAATTGCGCAAGCGGAACACGATGAGTTTACCCAATTATTACGGGAACGTGGGACTGAAACGATTTACATTGAGGCCTTACTAGAGGATATTTTAAGCGATCCTCAGGTTAAAACAGCATTTTTAGCGGCTTATTTAAAGGAATATCAGTACGATCAAGTACTTCAAACCGAAATTATAAATTATTTTAATACTTTGCCAGTAGCTGAAGTCGTGAGTACCGTCTATGCAGGTTTGCGAAAAGAAACCTTTGCATTAAAATATGAAACGAACCCATTTATCTTGAAACCGATGCCTAATGCCTACTTTACTCGTGACCCTCAAGCAATGATGGGGATCGGATTAACGATTAACAAAATGACATTTGCCGTCCGATCACCAGAATCATTAATTACGGAATTTGTAGTGAAATATCATCCCCTTTTTTCTGATAATGCTCCCGTTTGGCTCGATCGCAATCAACCAACTCGGATTGAAGGTGGGGATGAATTGGTTTTAAACGAGCATACCTTAGCGATTGGGGTGTCGGAGCGAACTGCTAGTAAATCGATTGAGACGTTAGCGAAGCAATTATTTAAGCATTCGGCTGCTCAATTTGATACCATTATCGCCGTTGAAATTCCCCATAACCATGCCATGATGCATTTAGATACGGTTTTTACGATGGTTAATCACGACCAGTTTACCGTTTTTCCTGGAATTATGGATCAAAATCATCAGATGAATATCAAGGTGCTTCGGGATGATGGACATGGTGGCATGTTGGTTGAACAGCGCACTAATTTAAAAGCAACTTTACAAGAATTACTTAATTTAGCTGAAGTTGATTTGATTGAAACTGGTGATGGGGATCCGATTGTGGCACCCCGTGAACAATGGAACGATGGCTCTAATAACTTAGCAATTGCTCCTGGCGAAGTGGTTACATATGATCGCAACTATAAATCAATTGAAATGATGCGAGCCCATGGAATTAAAGTGCACAAAATTCGTTCTTCTGAATTATCACGAGGCCGTGGTGGTGCCCGTTGTATGACGCAACCAATTTGGCGAGAAAATTTAAATTAAAAAAAGCCAATCTACTAGATAATTTTAGTAGATTGGCTTTTTTGTTTATTTACGAGTTTGTCCATTACCGTTAATAACGTATTTATAAGAAGTTAGAGCAGGGAGACCCATCGGACCACGAGCATGCAGTTTTTGGGTAGAGATTCCAATTTCAGCACCAAAACCGAATTCAAAACCATCGGTAAAGCGTGATGAAGCATTGAGATAAACACAGGCAGCATCAATTGCTTGTTGGAAGGTTTGTCCCGCTGAATAACTATCGGTGACAATGACTTCTGAATGCTTAGTACTGTACTGATTGATGTGGTTAATCGCTTCATCTTCGGATTTAACTACTTTAATGGCGATAATCAAGTCATTATATTCAGTGGACCAGTCTTCAGGAGTAGCGGGAACAACATCAGGTACAATGGCTTTGGTGGCTTCATCACCACGGACTTCGACGTGATGTTTTCGTAATTCCTTAATCAAGGTTGGCAGATAGGTTTTCGCGATGTTTTCGTGAACGAGGACCTTTTCGTTCGAGTTACAAACGGAAGGGCGTTGCACTTTACTATTAATAATAATCTCAGTAGCCATCGATAAATCAGCAGCTCGATCAACATAAATATGGCAATTTCCCGCGCCGGTTTCAATCACTGGGACTGTAGCGTTTTTCACGACGGCCTGAATTAAATTAGCACTCCCACGGGGAATTAAGACGTCTAAGTAATCAGTGAGTTGCATGAACTCGTTGGCTACTTCATGGGAAGTTTCCGTAATTAATTGGATTGCATTGGGGTCGAGTCCTTGAGTCGTGAGAACCTCGCGCATTAAATTAGCTAGAGCTAAGTTTGAATTCAGTGATTCTTTTCCGCCCCGGAGAATCACGGCATTACCGGCTTTGAAACAAAGGGCAGCAGCATCGACCGTCACATTAGGACGTGCTTCATAAATAATCCCAATCACGCCCAAAGGCACACGTTGTTTGGAAATTAATAAGCCCGCTTCATTGCGCCAGGCGTAATCGACATTGCCAATTGGATCTGGCAATTTAGCAACCGCGCGAACACCAGCTGCCATGGCTTGAATTCGTTCCTCAGTTAAGGTAAGCCGATCCACAAACCGAGCGGGAACAGCACTTTGCTTTAAATCTTTTTCGTTAGCGGCTAACAAAGTCGCCACGTTCTTTTCCAAACTAGCCGCAATTGCTAGTAATGTTTCATTTTTTTGTGTTGTAAGCAGTCCACCCAATTGGCGACTAGCCGTTTGGGCTGCCTTTCCCATCGTAGTTAATTTTTCGTTCATAATTTTCTCCGTTTGCTTATTTGCTGAAAGTCGTGCCAATAAAATCTCCATTGAGGACATCTTTGATAATTTCCGGATTTTTTCCGTTCACAATGACCATTTTTTTCTGACTATCTAAGATAATTTGCGCTGCTTTAAGTTTGGTAGCCATGCCACCTGAACCGAATTGCGAACCATTGCCGCCAGCAAATTTCATAATTTTATCATCAATTTGCGAAATTATGCGAAGTAACTTTGCATCCGGATGAGTGGTGGGATTGGCATCATATAAGCCATTAATGTCTGACATAATGATTAATTCGTCGGCATCAATAAATTTAGTCACGATTGCCGCTAGTTGATCATTTTCGCCAAAGGTAGTTTGATGATGAAATTCGTCAACTGAGACCGGATCATTTTCGTTAATAATCGGAATCACTTGTTGGGCAACGAGCTGGTTAATGGTCCGTAAAACGTTGTGGTGGCTAATTGGAAAATCAACCACATCCCGAGTCAATAAAATTTGGGCAATTTCTTGATTATTCGCATTAAAAGCGCGCGTATAGAGTTCCATTAAGGCGACTTGTCCGACAGCTGATAATGCTTGTAGTTCCGCAATATCAGTTGGGCGTTGTTTAATTTGGAGTTTACTCATTCCTGCACCCACTGCTCCCGAACTAACTAAAATCATGGCATAGCCAGCTTGATTTAAGTCACTGAGCGTGCGAGCGAGGCGATTAATCGTTGGGACTTTGAGAGAACCATTGTCATTGACTAACGAACTAGTTCCAATTTTGACAACAATTCGTGGTTTTTGGACATTCATAATTTTTCCTCTGTCTAAAGTTTGGGTTTATTTAAAACTATTATACGGGGAATTGCGTTCCTTGGGTATCAAAAGTTATAATTATTTTTCACTAGCAACTTGCTCATCACGGATTTGTTTTAAAACTCGGATGAGTTGCGCTTTTAAATCGTTTAAAGCATCAACTTGATAAGTGGGTTGAGATAAAAAGTAGAAATCTCGTTTAAAATTAGCTCCCAATTCTTGGTAAGGGATTTCATCATTTAGCACGGTCTTAGACGTAATCGTTTGGCCAATTCCTTGGTGTAAAAATTTTAAAATCATTTCATTACTTTCAATGGTAAAAACCTGTTGCGGAGTAATGTTATTGAGTTTTAAATATTCTTCGGTAAAGTGGCGCACGCCGGAACCTGGTTCTCGTTGTAACCAAATGGAGTCATTAAAATCACCAGCATGAACTAAATAATCTTTAAAGAAAGCCAAGCGTTCAATTCCAGGCGTGGTAATCGGTTTTTCAATGAAGCCAAAATCGTATTTATGTTGATTTAACCCCGCTACAATCTCAGTTGAATTTGACATTTGCAGGGTTAAATTAACGTTGTTGGGTAATTGGAGGGCTTTAAAAATCGTGGCAATCGTGGTTTCAGCAATCGTATTCGATACGCCAATCCGACAATCAATTTCGTTAGAATCCATCTTACTAATTTTTTGCTCTAAGTTTCCTATCTGTTCCCAAATTTTTAAACCAGTTGTATATAGTTCATCAGCGGCTGGTGTGGGTTTGATTTCACGCTTTCCCTTGCGAATAAATAATTTCACGCCTAGTTCGGTTTCTAATTGTTTAATTTGTTGGGAAATGGTGGATTGTGAGACAAAGCGTTCCTGAGCAGAACGCGAAAAATTCAAGGTTTCATAGACACTTTTAAAAACAGGAAAATATTTTAACATTTCATCCTCCACTTATTAGTTTTTTGCATAATAGTTATCTATATTATCTATTTCTATAATAACAGTTTTCTTGTTAAACTAAGAAAGTAATCAACGAGAGGGAGTAAGCATATGACAAAAATCAAACCAATTTTACCAGGATTAATTGTTTCATTTATCATCGCCGTTATCAGTCAGGGCTTATCCTTAGTAATTCCCAACCTTGGTGGGGCAACGATTGCGATTATTGTCGGAATCATTTTAGGAAATACTGTGATTAAACAACCAATTTTGAATCAGGGAACCCATTATTCTGAAAAAGCCTTATTGGAATATTCCGTAGTTTTACTGGGGTTAACGATTAGTTTTCAAACAATCGCTAAAGTCGGCTGGATTGGCTTTTTATTTGTCATTATCCAAATGGCCATTACCATTATTTCCGCAATCTTAATTGGAAAAATGCTTCATTTCAAAGAAGGAATTTATCTTTTGATGGCCGGAGGAAATGCCGTTTGTGGTTCATCAGCCATTGCTTCAATTGCACCCGTGATTGATGCTAATGATGACGATAAAGAAATGGTCATTACGCTAGTTAACCTAATTGGAACGGTATTGATGTTAGCTTTGCCAATCATTAGTACGTTTGCCTTTGGCGGTAGCAATTTACTGCGTGGTGCCATGATTGGGGGAACCATTCAATCCGTTGGGCAAGTAATTGCTAGTGCTAGTATGGTTAATTCATTAACGGTCGACTTCGCCACCTTATTCAAAATTATGCGGATTATGTTACTAGTTGTGGTCGTATTTATTTTTGGACGGATTCACCAAACTAGAATTCAAAATGAACTTGAAGCTGATGCAGAAATTAGTGGAAACGGTTCTGGCAGTTTCTTACCTTGGTATGTAATTGGATTCTTGATTTTCTGTGTGTTAAATAGTTTGGTTCATTTACCTAACTTTGTGGGATTGGCTGCACATACTTTGAGTAGTTGGTGTGAAATCACCGCGCTTGCCGCAATTGGATTACGGTTGAACCTAAAAGCCTTTCTTCAATCTGGCAAAAAATTCTTGATTTACGGTGGTAGCATTGGTTTAATTCAAATTGGTGCTTCAATTATTTTAATTACTTTATTACTTAAATAAATAAAAAGACCTGCCTCGAATGAGTTCGAGACAGGCCTTTTACTACTGATTAATTATTTGTTTTTGTTTAAATCATTTGATTGTTTAATGTAAGATTTCATTGGTGCAAAGTCTTTGTCACTAGTCTTAACGTAACCATTGTGTTGGTAAATGTTGAAGAGGACTTCACGACCATGTTTGGTTTTAGCAATATCGATGAAGGCTTTTTGAATCTTCTTATCAAGTTTAGGTGAGAGACCCTTCCGAGCAGAAATCGTATCGTTTGGAATTGGAGTTGATTTGTAAAGAACTCGAGTATCAGTCATGGCTTTAGGATCATCTTTAGCAGCAATACTACGGGCACCTTCAAAGACAAAGGCAGCATCGGCATTACCGTTCACCACTGACATAACTCCTTGGTCGGCACCTTTAACTGTGAAAGGTTTACAATCTTTATTTAAGTTAATGCCTTCGTGTTGCATTTCAACGGCTGGGTAAATGTAACCAGCAGCTGAAGTTGTATCTTGGGTAGCAATCTTTTTACCCTTTAAATCTTTAAGTGATTTGATGTTACTGTCCTTACGAACGACGACTTCAGAGTAGTAATGGTTAGTAAGCTTGTTAGTGAAACCTTCGTTAGCATCACGAGTTTGACGTTGGGCTTGTAGCAAAGGAACTACGCCGTATTGTTTGTGAGCTAAAACGTAAGCAGCTGAAGGTAAGAAACCAACATCAAGGGTTTTTGAGCCCAGGGCTTCAACCATGGTATTAGTGTTGGTTGCCACTGTCATTTTAACGGGCATATGTAATTGTTTAGAAAGCAAAGATTGAAGGGGTTTGATTTTCGTATCCATTGAACCGGCGTTAACTGATGGCACAAATTGCACAGTTAGTGTTTTTGGATCTGAAGATTCCGCATTTCCTTTTTTACCACATCCGGTTAAACCGACTGCTAATAATGAGACTGCTGACACGGCAAGCAAGGTTTTGACAATTTTATTGACTTTCATGTTATTCTCCTTTGAATTAGGTCATTTAGCTTACAAAAAAATAATAACAGTAAAAGTGAACTATTTCAAGGACAAATCTTAAAATAGTTCACTTTATGAAAGCGTAATCGAATTAAATTTGCTTTTTGTGCGCTTTTATTTCGTCGTTTAGTAACTTTAGGTTTTGTTTAGCTTTATAAAAAGAGAAAAACCACATCCAACTATAGATGAAAATGAAAATTATGGTAAATGAAATCATAAATTTAAATTGAAGTGGAAACCAGCCTGCTAAAATGGCTAGAGGAGTAAATAAAGTGTAAGTAACGATAAAGTGTACGATGGTTTGTTTGGTAATTCCCCAATTTTCAATGCTAAAGATCATTGTTGATAAACTAAAAACTAAACCAATTAACGACCAAATCACTGCAGAAACGGCAGTTGCATTCAGATTATTTCCAAATTGTTTCACAAATTGATTTCCAGATGGTTGGAAATAAGCTAGATGATAATAAAAAGAACAGCCTAAGGCAATGATGAAGCCGTAAAAAATTCCAGCCACAATTCCTCCAATTATTTTATTAATTAATTTTTTCATGATAACTCCTCCTTAATGATTTTGACAAAACGGCGTGAAGCGTAAGTTAACGCTCCGTTAGTTAAGTTAATTTGATAACGGCCAGCTTTACTGAGCGAGAAATAATCGATTTGATTGATATTAACGATTTCAGCACTCGAAACTTGTAAAAACATTTTCTTGGGAAGGTGATTATGCAAAAAATAGATTCGTTCTTTAATACGATAATGTTTTTGTTCAGTGGTTTCACAAAGCACAACTCCATTCTCGGTATAAAAACGAACTATTTGTGGTAAAGATATGACAAATTGTTGCCGATCTTGGTAGCCAGTGATGAGCCACTCCTGGGTTAATTTTTTGATGGAATCAGCTAACTGTTGTAAATCATCATTTTTTTCTGCAGCGTTAATTTGAATAAATGGTTCCATAAATTGTTTGGCGATGTTGAATTTTACTTTCAAATGAAATCCCTCCTTTAATATCCTTTATCATACGGATTTTTCGGTTAAATGGAATAGATACTAAATAATTGGTTATTTTAGGTATTTAATTGGTGCTTTTTCCCCAATCTGTAACATTGAAATCCTTGCTATGCTTAAGTTTTGACATTGATATTGCTTGATTTAACTTTCGTTAGTGAATCTTTGTTATGCTTTACTCAACGAACGAATTAAAAGAGGATTAGATATGATAGAAAAATTTAGACAAAGTCGCAATTATCAAATTTTAGACGAAATTTTGAGTGCCATGACGCATGGTTTTGGCGTTGCATTAAGTATCGCGGGATTAGTGTTGATTATTTTACGCGGAGTTCAAGTTGGGGGAGCAATGCGAATCACGGCTTTCTCAATTTATGGATCAATTCTCGTGCTTTTTTACTTAGCTTCCACGTTGTTTCACAGTTTGGTATTCACCAAGGCCAAAAAGGTTTTTCAAATCTTTGATCATTCAGCGATTTATTTATTAATTGCGGGAACGTATCTTCCTTATTGTTTAGTGACCATTGGTGGAGTCTTAGGCTGGACCACGTTAATTATCATTTGGGCAATGGCAATTGCCGGAATTCTCTATAAGTCACTTTATGGCAATCGCTATCCAATTGGTTCGACGATTATTTATATAATTATGGGATGGATGTGTTTAATTGATATTTGGCCCCTTTGGAACAATTTAAGTCATTTAAGCTTTTGGCTCTTAGTGCTTGGCGGCGTAGCTTTTACTCTAGGAGCAGTGATTTATAGTTTTAAGCAAATTTTATTTGGCCACGTTATCTGGCACATATTTGTGATGCTCGGAACAGTTTTGATGTATTTTTCGATTTATTTAAGTGTTTAGGATTGACTAGTAAAACCGAACATGGTTAAATTTAAGTATTAGTTAAGAGAGGAGAAAGCGAATGACAAACGAAAATAACTTACTTGAAACCGGATACTGTACTTGTATGGGGTAGTAATGTTCGCCTAGATGCGGATGTTACGACATCTGTATCTAAGTAGAGTGATTTTTTCGTACTCAGTTAGATGCACATTAAGGTTAATCTAACTGGACTTGTCGCATAACAAAGATGCTTTCTTAAAAAGAAACCAGTTAGGTTAACGCTTGTTAGCTTGGCTGGTTTTTTAAATACAAAGGAGAAATAAAATGAAAAAAAGTTTAAAATGGATAATTGGGATTGTTTTAGTTTTAATCATTGGATTTTTCGGTTATCAACAATTTGATCATCATCAATCAGCAACGGCTAGTAAAACGATTACGATTGGTTCTTATGGTCCAGATACTGAAGTTTGGGAACATATTGCCAAGATGCCTGAAACCAAAAAGGCCGGCCTTAACTTAAAGGTTAAAGACTTTGCTGATGGAGTTTCTTTAAATAAAGCCACAATTAATGGTGAAGTAGACGTCAATGCTTTCCAAATGTACAGTTATTTGAAGTACTTTAATGCTCAAAGTAAAAATGGTAAACTAGCTCCTTTAGGGACGACTTACCTTGAACCAATGGGACTTTACTCAAAACAATACAAGTCAGTTAAAGACATTCCAGAACATGCGACCATCGCAATTTCAAGTAACCCTGCTAACACTTCCCGGAGCTTGAAGTTATTACAAAGTGCTGGGTTAATTAAATTGACTGGTGATACTAAAGGTGGCCTTTACGGTACTAACAACGTTACCGACAATAAAAAAGATCTTAATTTACAGTTAGTTGATGATCACATTGGACCTCGTTTATTAAAAGATAAAAATGTAGCTGCCGTAGTAATTGGTAATACCATGGCACTTCAAAGTGGGTTGAACGTTTTCAAAGATTCAATTTTCCACGAAAAATTAGATCAATCAACCAAGAACAACATCAATGTTTTGGCAACGAATGCTAAAAACAAGAACAATCCTGATTACAAGAAATTAGTTAAGATTTACCACAGCAAACCAGTGCAAAAATACATTGAAAATAAATTTAAAGGAACTAAACTAGACGTTAATAAACCAGTTAGTTACCTTGAAAACTAGGAGTGATAAAGTTTGAAAATCGGAATTCCGGCTAACATTAATTTGTTACCCACGAAAAATTTCAATTTGAATAATGCGAATTATACCTCAGATATATTTATCAATTTATTAGTGAGTCATGGAATTACTCCAATCATAATTCCACTAGTTCCAAATGAGATGGTAGCGAACTATCTGGAAGAAATCGATGGCGTGATTATTCCGGGTGGACATGATGTCACACCTACGTTATTTGATGAACAACCACTTGATAAGTTAGGCAAGACTTATTTACCACATGATGAATTTGAAATGAAAATCATCAATGAAGCAATTGCCAAACAGATTCCCGTCTTAGGAATTTGTCGTGGGCACCAGCTTATCAACGTGACGTTAGGTGGAAATCTTTACCAAGATTTGAAATCTCAAAAAGATAAGGTGCATGAACACACGCAAACAGAACCTTCAACTGAAGCCATTAGACCAGTTGAAGTAGTTCCTGATAGTAAATTGGCACATGCCGTTGGGATTCATCCAATGGTTAATTCAAAACATCATCAAGCTGTGAAAGAGGTTGCTCCAGGAATGCGAGTGACCGCGGTTTCTGATGATGGGGTTGTGGAAGCAATGGAAAATGCGGATGCTAGTATCATGGGAATTCAGTGGCATCCGGAATTTTTGTGGGAAAACGATCCATTAGAAGAACAGATTTTCCTTGATTTTTTTGAAAGAGCTGCCAAATAAAAAAATCCTGAATGACATTGACCTAGAAGTAGGTTGAGTCATTCGGGATTTTTTTCGTTTATTTCGAGAAAGTTCCATCTAAATTAGGATTGGCAAATCCTGACACTGTAATACTTCCATCAGAATTTTTTGTGATAGTTCCACTGTCAGGGGTTGAAAAGGAATTGGTTGCAGTAGTAGCACTATCCTGAGTCATTCGGTTTCCGCTTAAAGTATAAACGTTTCCTTGTTTTTGATATGTTTGTACAACTGTTGCACTATCAGTAGTTCCAGCACTAATAATGTTGCCAGAAATCGTGATTCCATTACTGTAGTCACCATCTAAATCAGCTGGAATCCCTGCTCCTTGCGCTGAAGAGGTTGTAGCGGAGTTTGTTGCATTATTTTTTTATTCATCGTTGTTTCCTCCATAATTGCTTTGTAATTCACTATCATAATAGCATTTATGGGATCAATCATTTAATTTTTTAGTAAAAAATAGGAATAAAGTTTGTTATCTTTACCCCTAATTAATATAAATATTTTTAAATGAAGTTAGATTAAAAATTGAACTCGATTCGATTATTAGGAAAAGCTTTTTTCAAACCTTTCATTTCGCCACCTTGATAATAGCCCAAACCGCCCATGATAATTCCAATCACTAGCATAATAATCCCGGTTATTAAAACCCATTTCATAATCTTATTCATTACATACCTCCATTTTTATTGATTTTAGTTTGATATAGGCCATAAATAAATTTAAAAAAGACTACCATTTTTTGAATAATAAATTTAAATATGAAATAAATAGCTGAAGTTAATGTCAAAATAACTCCGATTACGATACATCCCGCTCCTGCAACTAATAAAGAAATGATTCCTTTTGACATCACTCCAGTAATACCAACAACTAATAGGGAGATTCCGACGAATGAAGTTACTATGATTGCTAAACCAATTCCAAATACTGTTGCTGAGAAAGCAATTAGTAATGAACCAGCTATAATAATCAAAATTGGGGAAGAAAGAGCCAATAGAATTGTAATAATCAATTTAAGGTTATGATTAATTGACTTTTTCTTACTTTGTTTAGTTTGATTATCATCCTCGGTAATTAAATAATTAGCTTCAAGTTGACGAGCTAGCTTTTTGGGCGTACCTAAACGTTTAACAATTTCAGCATAATCACTAGTGTTTAAATCTTCTAAATATTCCGTATAGTATTGAATTGCATCTTCATATTCCTTACTTGGAAGTTGTTTTAAGTTCTTTTTTAATTGATCGATATAGATTTGGTCATCACTTTTATTCATTTTTATCACCTTCCTCTTTAAAAACTTTATCAACAATTTTTTTGTGATTTTTCCAATCATTTTTGATTTCTAATAATCGTGCTTTCCCATTATCTGTAATTTGATAATATCGACGATTTCTTCCATCAAATGATTTGTCATAGGTTGTAACTTGATCATTTTTTTTCAACCGACGCAAAATGGGATACATTGTTGAATCAGAAATCGGCAAAAATTCTTTTACTCCTTGAGTGAGCGAATAACCATAAAAATCTTCTTTAGACAATAAGGATAAGACTAAGCCTTCTAAAATTTCAGAACTAATTTGAATTGCGATTGTTCCCACCTTCTTTCTTGTTTCTAATATTATATAACGTATAATATTAGAAAAGCAATTAAATCTTGTCACTTTTTAATAAATGTTGTAAAAAGCAAACAATTATATTATTCTTAAAGTAATCGTTTGCTTTTATTATGAAAAGGATTTAATTATGACGACTCTAGCTCTCGCAATTTTTGCTTTAATTTCTTCTTTATCTCGTGGCTTTATTTCAATTATTGATCGCTATCAAATGGGATATCGGAAAGAATCATCGCTTAAAATAAACTTTTACAATAACTTTTTTGCCGCTTTATTATCGACTTTTTGTTTGGTATGGATTATTAAAGTTCATCAAGTCATGTTTGATTTCAATTTATTGATGTGGTTTAATTTGTTCGTGTATGCACTCTTAGTTCAAGGAGTAGCGTATGGCTACAGTTATATTTATAAACACTGGTCGGTCATGGATGCGGTCATGTTGAGCAATAGTTCTAACATGTTAATTCCAATTGCACTTTTCATTACGACAGGGTACTTTAGTTTATTTCAATATTCCTTTTCGGTTATTTCTACCGTTTTAATTGTGTTAGTGGGGATGATTTCACTTAAAAATAAAATGACCACTCAAGATACAGTAACTACTAATCGATATGGTTTAGTAATTAAATCTTTGTTAGTCATTGTTCCGATCATCGTTATTCAGGCGGGTGTTTCGCCGTTATTGGTAAGGAGTGTTAAAAATAATGTTTGGGCGTTAATGGTGTTTACCTTAATTACCATTTACCTTCGTTTGATAATCACGTTTGTTTCACTTGCTGGAAAACTTCAAAAAAGTAATCCTTCCATTTCTAGAAAATCAATTAAACAAACGCCATTATTAATCATTTTCATTTACACCGCTCGTTCGGTTTTAACTATTCTCGCGCAAGTAACGTTCACGCTGTCAACTTCATCTAGTAAGTCAGGAATTGCCTGGATTTTCCTAAATATGACTTCTTTATATAGCGTGGCGCTCAGCAGTTTAATTTTGAAAGAAAAACTTAAAGTCTATGAAGTAATTTTAATTGTGGCAATTACTGGACTATCTATTTTAGGTTCTTTAGGATAAAAGATTATTTATAATTGCTTATCTTATTTAGGTGTTAAAATATAAAAAACTAAAATATTTTTAATATGATTATATAAATGAGGCACATTTATGAACAAAGCATTAAAGAGTCAAAACAAGCATAGTGAGATTTGTCCTTTAGATACAACCTTGGAAATTTTGGCAGGGAAATGGAAATCTATCATTCTTTGTCGTTTGATGAATAATAACTTACATTTTAATGAATTAAATCGCAGTATTCACAATTGCTCTAAAAGAATGTTAGCAATTCAGTTAAAACAGTTAATTGAAGATGATATTGTAAAAAAGAATGTAGTTGTGACTGATCAAAACCAAATCATGATTAGTTATTCGCTCACTGATTTAGGTGTATCATTAGTTCCCATTATTAAAAAGATGGATAAGTGGGGAGCAAAATATATTAAAGCTGAAGAAAAAACTTATCATAACGTTTAAATTTAAACGTTACGATAAGTTTTTTAATTTAAATTATTTCTTTTTCAATGAATTTGTAATGAGTAGAGCAATTAATAATCCTAACATTGCCATTAAACAAACTCCCACAAAGCCAAATGATTCATAAATAATGCCACCAATTCCAGATCCAAGTGTTAATCCTAAATAAAGAAATGAACTATTAAATGACATCAAGGTTGAACGATTTGATGGAACTACATTAACAATGTAAGCATTTAATGAGGTTACTCCAAATCCTTGTGCGAAAGCTAATAAAATTAATAAAACGACAATCATCCAAATATTATTTTGAGAAAGAATTAAGCCTAAAATAAAAATAATTGATAAAATTGCATTTAAATTAATCGATTTTTTCTTTCCTAGTTTATTCATTACTTTGCCACCGAAAAAACTAGCAATAAAATTAGAAAGTCCATAGGCAATAAATACATAACCAGTCATAGCAACATCGAAACCAAAGTTATTTTGAATATAAGTACCTAGAAAAGTATAAACACCATAAAATCCAATCATCCAAGTTAATGTAATCATTAAGGTGGGGAAAGCATTTTTAGTCGTAAATACATTTTTAAAAGACTTCATATATGAAATTTTAATAGGATTGCTTGGATTTACTTGTTTAGGAACAAATAAAATAAAGATAAAAGCGAATAAAGTTAATAATGCAGAACCCCAAAAAGCCATATGCCAATTACTTAATTGTGCCAGTGTAGTTCCCAATGGGACACCGATTACAATTGAAAGTGACAAAGCGGACATTACAATTCCCATGACTTGATTTAACTTTTTACCATTAAAATTAGTTCCAATAAATGCCCATACATTAGGAACAAATAATGATGCTCCAATACCTGCAACTGCCCGGTATACATAAAATTCAATTATGTTACTAGCAAAACCACATAATAAAGTACCAAAAAAGAAAATTGAAATTCCAGTAATGGAACTGAAGTTATAATATTGAACAGATAAATAAAAGCATCTTCGTTAATTATTCTTGATAGAATTAATTAAAACTCGGAGGTGTTTTTACTTTGGTAAATAATAAATATTCATATGAAACAAAACTTGAAGCCATAAGGCTTCTAAATGAAGGTGTTCCTGGAAGAAAAATATGTAAAAAATTAGGTCTTAAAAGCGATGGACTAATTTATACTTGGAGAAAATATCTAAGAAACAATGATTATCAGAGATTAAGACAACCAGCAGGTAAACAATATAAATATCATAAAGGCGATGATGAGTTGCCATTAAAAATCAAATATGAGCTAGAACTTAAACAAAAAGATGAGGAATTAGCTGTTGTAAAAAAATATTTAATCAAGGAAAGGTTGTGGTAAATAAATCAACGATAATTATGATTGATAGTTTTAAAGGTATTATTCCAATAAAACGTGTTTGTGAGATACTTAGAATTTCTAGGAGTACTTACTACTATCATAAAAATCATTTAATGGATAACGAATTAACTGATACTGAATCAGAAGTTAAAAATATTTGTATAAAAACTAAGTTTTTATACGGTTATAGAAAGATTCATGCCATACTTAATAGGTTTTTTAACTGTAGTATCAGTAAAGTTCAAAAAATAATGTCTGAATTTGGCTGGGGTTGTCGAGTAAGACAAAAGCGTTCTCATAGGCCTGGTAATCCGTATAAGCAATTTGACAATATAATTAATCGTAACTGGGAATCAAATGCTCCATTAAAAAAGTTGACTACTGATATTACCTATATTCCATGCGGAGATAAGTTTATCTATTTATCAACAATTCTTGATGCCTATAATTCAGAAATTGTTGCATTTGAATTTTCTGAGCATCCAGATACAAAATTAGTTATTGATACATTAAACCAATTAGATAATATTGATGGTTCAATACTTCATAGTGATCAAGGAGCAACATATACTTCATTCGATTATTTTGATTTGGCACGCAAAAAAGGCGTCATCAGAAGTATGTCCCGAAAAGGAACTCCAGCTGATAACGCCATTATCGAATCATTTCATTCCACACTAAAGTCTGAAATGATTTATATCAAAGATAAACCAAAAGGTTTATCAGAGACAATTAAATACATTACTGATTATATCAAATTTTGGAATAACGAACGTATATTAACAAAATTAGGCAATCAATCCCCTGTGGAGTACAGAGAATTAAATGCCTAATTAAGATTATCGAATTTCGCTTTTATTTAATTGTTCAAATTAATAGTTGCAGTTCCAATCAATAGTTTCTTTTTGTTGTATTTATCGCCCAATGGAACAAAGATTGGTGATCCGATAGCAAAACAAAGTGCATAAATTGTGACACCATATGCAGTAAGACCAATTGATGTATTAAAACTACGATCAATTTCTGGCAAAATCGGTGAAATGATAAATGAATCTGCACCAGTTACAAAAACGCCAAAAAATAATCCTAAAATGGTAATTATATTTTTCTTTTTACTCATAAAATTTCTCCTTTTTTTGTTTGTACATAATTTAGGCCATGTAAAAAATACAAACAAGTGAAGAAAAGAATACTAGGTAACATTTTTATGTATGAAAAAACAAAAGAATCACTAACTTATTTCAGAATAATAAATTAGTGATTCTTTATTTTCAATAGTTGTTTCTTTTTAGCGTCAAATTCTGATTGAGTAATAATGCCATCATCCAACAATGATTTATACTTTCGGATTTCATCAGGGATGGATTCGATTTTTTGATCTTCATGAGCAAAAAATGACGTAATGGTACTCGTAAGCATTCCGACAAAACTAATTCCAACTAGCATTAAAACGACGGCCACTAATTTACCAATGGTAGTATTGGGACTAATGTCACCATAGCCGACCGTGGTAGTTGTTGCGATTGCCCACCAAAGTGCTTTAGTAAACGAAATGTTTTCTGACAATGAGTATACTCCAGCTGAAATAAGCAGAATAATGCCACAAATGATGGCGAGATAAATAAAGCCGTTGGTATTTAAAAACTTGGAAACTCGCTCTTTTAATTTTCCCGTCACACCAACTAATCTGAGTAAACGACTTAATTTGGTTAGTTTTGCTAATTTGAAGATTCTGGTAAAACGAAATGTTTTAAAAATCATGAAAAACGAATTCACTGGAATAATCGCAAGTAAGTCAAAAATATGGTGTTTAATAAACAACTTTTTGTTGTTTGCCAAAAACAATCCACCAACATAATCAAAGATAAACACAATCCAAATCGAGGTATCAATTTCATAATAAGGATATTTGGTGAGATTAATTACGTTATTAAGGTCGAGAATTGCCATCATAATTGAGATAATCGCTAAAATAATAATGATTGCATTGTAAGTTGATTTAAGATGTTTGTTATTTAATTTCTTCATGATTCACCAAATTTCGCAAAATAGAGTTTCATCCAATTTTAGTTTAACAAATATTATAAAAATAGGAAGACCAAGGTCTTATTTAACGCTGCGTAGTCCACTAGGTATATACTTGGGCAAAATAAGGTAAAGATTTAAAGAGAGGCCGATTATGAATATTTTAAATGAAACCTATAAACTACAAAACGAGATTGAAATTCCAAAATTAGGTTTTGGAACTTGGCAAACACCAAACGACGTTGTCGCAAAAGCAGTGGAAGATGCGATTAATGATGGATATCGGTTAATTGATACCGCTACGGTTTATGAAAACGAAACAGGTGTCTGTAAAGGAATTAAAAATTCTAAAATTGATCGTTCAAAATTGTTTTTGACGACTAAATTACCGGCTTCTGTTAAAACTTATGACCAAGTTAAAGTTGAATTTGAAAAAAGTTTGCAGAAATTAGGGACGGACTACGTTGATCTTTATTTAATTCATGCGCCATGGCCATGGAATGACATTGGTTCTGACCATTCTAAGGAAAATCAAAAAGTTTGGAAAGCAATGGAAGAAATTTACGAATCAGGAAAAGCCAAAGCGATTGGGGTTTCTAATTTCAACGTTGCTGATTTGCAGAATATTTTTGAAACTGCTTCGATTAAGCCAATGGTAAATCAAATTCAATACTACGTTGGGTTTACCGAACCCAAAATCACTAAATTCTGTAAAGAACATCATATTTTGGTTGAAGCATACTCACCATTAGCAACCGGTGACCTTTTGAGTAATCAAGTGGTTAAGGATATGGCCGATAAATACCATGTTTCCGCTCCCCAAATTGCGTTGAAGTTTATTATTCAAAATGACGTTTTACCTTTACCAAAGGGAATTAATCCAAAGCACATCAAGCAAAACACAGAACTTGATTTTGAAATTTCAGCTGAAGATATGCAGAAATTAAATTCACTTAGTGATGGTGCTCCAGAACATTTTCATAATGCTACGCAAGGCTAGAATTATAATCTAAAAATGCCTCATAAAAGTTGAAACACTTTTGTGGGGTATTTGTTATGATGGAAAATGAATTAATAATATAAATTAAAAAGAGATGATTATTTTGGCAGAAACAAATGAAGTTCAGCTTTCAAAGGTCTTTAAGGCTTTGGCTGATCCCAACCGAATTCAAATTATTAGAATATTAATGGAGAGTGAAAAGGAAATGACTTGTGGAGAAGTGAGTTCTTATTTGAAACTCTCACTTTCCACGGTTTCGTATCATTTTAAAATCTTACGCCATGCGGGTTTAACTAATATGAGAAAAGCCGGTCATGAAAAATATTTATCAATTAATCAGGATATGATTGATAAATTACACTTAGATCCAGTAATTAAAACAGGGACTACATTATAAATGTGGTTCTTTTTAATCGTTAAATTTGCATTTATTTTAAAAGTGAACTAACCTAAATACTAATTTCGATGTTTATCGAAATAAAAAATTGGGGGAATTTAGTTTTGGAAAAGAAGAAAAAGATGTGGACTAAGAAAAAATTGTTAATTATCATTTCTGTTTTAATTGCGACTTTTATGACGTCGGTGGAAACGACCATTGTTACCACAGCGTTGCCTTCAATTTTAAGTAGTTTACACGGCTTAGCGCTCCAAAGTTGGGTTTTTGCGACGTACCTTTTAACTACGACCCTCAGCACGCCTATCTATGGAAAACTCAGCGATCGTATTGGTAGAAAACCAATTTTTCTTTTTGGGCTAGTAGTTTTCACTTTAGGATCAATGGCTTGTGGGTTAGCTACTAACATTGAGCTATTAATTGCAGCTAGAGCTTTACAAGGCCTAGGTGCCGGAGCGATTATGCCAATTACGTTTACATTAATTGCTGATACGTTTCCATTAGATGAACGTTCCAATATGATGGCTTGGAATAATACCGCTTGGGGAATTTCAGCGTTAATTGGACCAATTATTGGTGGTCTGATTGTTGATCAATTAAGTTGGCATTGGATTTTTTTCATTAATGTGCCATTAGGTATTATCGTCTTTTTCCTAATCTATTTTGGCTATGCAGATTCAGTAAAACAAAAAGTTGCTTTAAAAATGGATTATTGGGGTAGTTTCTGGCTTGCTTTATTTCTAATTTCGTTATTAGTAACCTTGCAACTATTAAGCGAACCAACGCTTAACTATTCTATCTTATTCATTGGTTTAATCATCATTTTAGTTTCATTTGTCCTTTTTATTCGTACTGAAAAAAGAGCCAGTGATCCTGTAATTCCACTGAAGTTATTTAAGTCATGGACTTTTTCTGCCCAAATTTTAACGGCTTTATTATTAAGCGGAATTCAATTTGGTTTTCAAATCTACTTCCCAATGTGGCTACAGTCAATTTATAAGGTTTCCGCAACAATTGCAGGACTAGCAATTACTCCAAGTCCAGTGGCTTGGTTAATTACTTCGTTTTTCGTTGGAACTTTAATTAAACATTTTGCACCCAAATTTATTACAGTTCCAATTGTGACAATTCAATTCGCGTTTTATTTAATCTTAGTATGTAGTTCTGTTTCTTTACCAATGATTTGGTTCTATGTGATTTCTGGCGTAACTGGGTCTGGTCTAGGAGTAATTATCACGATGAATACAGTGGTGTCACAAGCGATTGTGCCGAAAGATAATGTTGGAGTTGCTTCTTCAATGATTACACTCGGGAGGACTTTAGGGCAAACGGTAATGACAGGGATTTTTGGTTTTGTTTTCAATCTAACCCTTAATATTGAACACCAACATTATCCAAATGTTAATTCACATTTATTAAATAGTGTAATTTCCTCTAAAAATGCAGTTTCAATGCATTTACCAACTAAACTAGTTAATGATATTAATCAAATGCTTTTGACGGCCTTTCACAATGTATTTTATCTAGCCTTAATCTTGTTTGTAGTTGTGATTATTGTTAACTTATTTGATAAGATGAATAAACCGTTAGATGTGGAAAAGAACTAAACTTATTGAAGTAGAAGTACTATATTTAATTATATTTTTCTTGACTATATCCGAAAAACGGATATAATGTTCATATACTAAAGAATAAGAGAAGTTATATGATAAAAAGCTTTGGCAATAAAGAGACAAAGAAAGTGTTTGAAGGTAAATTTTCTAAAAAAATACCACCAGAGCTTCAAAGAAAACTCTTAATAAAGTTAATGTATATGAATAGAGCGAATAATTTAGAGGATTTAAGAATGCCTCCATCTAATCATTTAGAAAAAATGATAGGTGATAAAAATGAAAACTATAGTATAAGAATTAATAATCAATATCGAGTGATATTTTCCTATATAAATAATGATTTTTATGATGTTGAATTTATTGATTATCATTAGTTAGAAAATGAGGTAAGCAATTATGAATGAAAAGTATTTAAAAGTACCTACAGTTGGTGAAATAATCAAAGAAGAATTTTTAGAACCTATGAATTTATCTGGATATGAATTGGCCAAAAAGATGGAAGTTCCATATTCAAGAATTAATGATATTCTTAACGGCAAACGTCAAATTACAATTGATACTGCGATTCGTTTAAGTATCGTTTTTGGAACTTCGATTGAGTTATGGACAGGATTACAAGCAGATGTTGATGCAAGAAATGCAGAATTGATTGCAGGAAATGAAAAATATCATAATTTAAAGAAAATTCAATTAGCATAAAAATAAGATTGCATATTCGTTTAATTATAAATGAATATGCAATCTTATTTTATTTAATAAAGCAAAGTAAAATCTTTTTAATAAGCAACGAAATGATAGATAATTACTAATAACAATAATATTTCCACACTAAGTAGGTAGCCTATGTCACAAAATTCAATCTCATTATTTAATAAAAATAAAATTCATCAACCTTTGGCGGATGCTGTGCGTCCCAAAACCATCGATCAGATTGTGGGACAACAACAGTTGCTAGAACCCGGGAAACCGTTACGCCAAATTATCGATAAAAAAATCGCAATTTCGTTAATTCTTTGGGGACCACCTGGAACTGGTAAGTCGACTTTGGCATATGTGATGTCTAATATGTTAGAAATGCCGTTGGAACGCTATAATGCTAGCATTAATAACAAAGCTGATTTACAAAAAATCGTTAATCAGCACGAAAACGAAACTTTCATTCTTCAACTTGATGAAATTCATCGGTTGACGAAGCCAGTTCAAGACTTTTTATTGCCATATTTAGAGTCTGGCCAAATTATGTTGGTGGGAACGACGACGGAAAATCCGATTATCACGATTAATCCGGCCGTTAGATCACGGTGTGAATTATTTGAAATGAAGCCGGTGAAAACTAAAGATATTATGGTAGTTTTGAAAAGAACGGCGAAAGAAATTTTTAAGTTTGAATTAGACGATGAATCAGCCAAAATGATTGGGAACTCTGCTAATGGTGATGTCAGAGTTTCCTTAAATATTTTAGAAACGCTCTTTGCGATGTACGGTAAATATTTAACGCATGAGCAGATTATTGAGTTTGCTAAAAATCAACATTTTGCTTTTGATAAAGATACAACTTATCATTACGATTACTTGAGTGCCTTCAACTATGCGATTATTGGTTCCGATACGGATGCTGCTTTGTATTATTTGAGTGTCATTTTAAATTCTGGCGATCTTGAATCTGCCATTAGAAGAATCCGGGATGCGGCATATATGTGCATTGGATTAGCATCACCAAGCGCAGTTGATACAGCAGTCCTTGCTTGCCAAACTGCTGAGAAAATTGGACTACCACGTGCATCGACTAACTTGGCTTATGCTACGATTACCTTATGTTTAGCACCAAAATCAGACTCCGCTTGGAAATCATATGAACGAGCTGCCGTTGATGGTGATAAACCTAATCAAATGTATCCTATGCCAACTTATTTGCGAGATTCTCATTACAAACATTCGGTTGAATTAACTGGTGGCGGAGATATGATTAATCCGTTTAATGAACCACATCAGGTTGCCCATCAAAAGTATTTGCCAGAAAAGTTAGCTGATCGAGAATACTACAAGCCGCGCGATAATAAACGGGAGCAAGAATACTATAAGCGCTATAAGGCTTTGAAGAAATATTTGTATGATGATGAAAGTAAATGAGTTATTGAATATAACTTAAAAAGAGATAATCAAAGCCACATGTAAATGGTTTTTGATTATCTCTTTTAGTATTAATTACTATTTTGTAGTTTTATCAAACCAAAAGGAGTAATATAAGAAACAATAAATTTTTAGATAGGGGTGATTGGTATGGCAAATAAAAGTATAAAGCGGGTAACATTAAATCTAATGGTATCTCAGGCGTTATATTTAGCTGCGATGAGTATTGATTTAACGATTACTGCCCTAGTTGGTGCCTTACTCTCAGGTAATAAAATTTTTGCCACCTTACCAATGGCCTTGATTTCAATTTTGAGCGTTCTGGTTGCTCCACAAATTCCTAAAATGGCAAGCATGATTGGGTTAAAACATTTACTTCAGTCAGGTGGATTAATTGCAGCCATCGGGGGAATCTTTCTTGGTATAGTTTAAATGTTCATTCGTTTATCTTTTTATGTATTGGGACTTCATGTGTTGGAGTTTATCAAGCCATTGCTAATTATTATCGATATGTAGCCGCAGATGTTTCTCCAAAGGGTAGCGAAGTTAAAAGTATTTCGTTAATCATGTCTGCCGGAATTTTAGCTGCTATTATTGGCCCGATGCTTGCAACGTGGGCAAGTACAGCTTTTACGCCAATCTATTCGGGCGCTTATTTGGTAGTTTCCGTTTTAGGAATTATTGCTATCATTTCTAATAGTTTTCTTCCTAAAAAGGTAGTTGATGATACTTTAAGTCATGCTGATAAGCAGGCAGATGATGGCCAAATTAAAATTAGTTTTGCTTCTCTATTAAAAAGACCAGCGTTTAGAAATGGAATTTTGATTTTGCTATGCAGTTGTTTTTCAATGGCCTTGATTATGTCTGGTGCGCCAATTATTATGCAATCAGTTTTACATAGTACGCCAGAACAACGGATGTTTGGAATGCAACTTCACATGATTGGAATGTATTTACCAGTCTTCATTTTACTTTTTGTAGCCAAGTATGTTCCTATTAAAATTCAAATTTTAGGTGGGTTAAGTATAGGGTTATTAGCAGCATTGGCTAGTGCTTTTTCCATTACGAGTACTTCGCTTATCTTAACTTTATTGTTGATTGGAATCTGTTGGAGTCTTTGTTACTCATCTGGTAGCGCCTTACTAACGCGTTCTTATAAACCAGTTGAACGTCAATCGGCTAGAGGAAAAGGTGAGTTATTTCCCGTATTAGGATTGGCAATTGGTGGTTTACTAGCCGGACCATTTAGCAAATGGGTTTTGTGGTCAGATCAAATGTTACTCATTCTAGTTTTGATTATCGCTAGTTTAATCATGATTTTAGTTGATTGGAAAAGAATTTAAAAAATTAATAGCAAAAAAACCGCTAGATTAATTAATCTAACGGCTTTTATTTTAACTTAAATGATTAAGCGTCTTCTTTAGCAGTTTTGAAGAAACAAACGTATTCAAAGGCTACTAAAAGAATTAATGATAATGCTGCACCAGGAATTCCAGCAACAGAGTAAAGGCCTAACACAGCAGTTAAACCAATCGTAGTAACTGTTGTGATAAGTGACCATTTTTGAACTTTTGAAAGTTGGTCAAGTTGACCAGAAAAACTAGTTCCTAAAGCACCAGCTCCGATAAATGCCATGATTCCAACTAAAGCGTGTAAAAAGATAACCATAATTAATTCTCCCATTCGGTTTGCAAATATATCTAACTATTGTTTTATAATATCATATTAACCCGTCTGATAGGAAGCGTAAGTGGAGCGATAAAATAAGGCTTGATTTATGGAGTAATAAGTAACACAATAAAGTAATATGATTTGTTATGAAAGGTGAATAAAAAATTGAGAAATAGACATTTAAAGAGTAATTCTAGAAGAAACATAATTGCCGCTGCGGTTGCAGTTGTGGTACTTTTAATCGGGGGCGTGGCTTTCGGTGCATACAAGATGAATGAAAATCAAGTTACCAACAATAAGAGTGATTTGAATAAAACGGCTAAAACTTCTAAAGCATATGATGGTTCTGACGACCATAACACGAAGTCAAAGAAGAAGTCAGCAAAAGACAAAAAGGATCAAGACTCAAATAATACTACTACGACAGCAGCTGCACCTGTTAATCAAAATAATGATACAACTAGCACGACTAACAATAACGGCAGCAGCACAAAAGCCAATACTCCAGCCACTAAGAGTAGTAATAATACCACTACTACCAATAATGCTAGTTCAGCAACTCCATCTACTAGTAGTAATAGTAATAAAGCAACCACTGCCGCTACTAATAGTGGAGTTAGTCAAAAAGCTAACTTATCCGGCTCTTCATCAGTTTTAAGTTCTAGTTCCGCTAAACAAATGGTGTCTAACATGAACTTACCAGCTGGAAATGTAACTTCTAACGAACCAGGATCATACACGGTTTCTAGTGGTTCTGATCAGTATACAGTGGTACAAAATGGTAAAACCGTTACAATTTATCAATCACAACCTGATGCTAACGGAAACATGCATGTTGTAAACAGTGATATTGCAGCAATTAATAATTAAATGAATTTGAGGGAACCCTAGGTGGTTCTCTTTTTTTAGCTTTCAAATAGCAAAATGCGAACTATAATACATTTAAATAAATTAAAATACGGTTTACAAAATTAAAGACGAATGTTATTATTGTTTTATCGAAAAACGTTAATTTAAAAAAAGGCGGAGATAATCAATGGCGAAAACAGATAGTGAAAGTTCATTAATTTATGGTCCAAATGATAATGTGCCAAATGGACAGACGGTCTTATTAGGATTACAACACGTCTTAGCAATGGATGTTTATGTACCACCAGTTATCATTGCGGGTTTGTTAGCCATGGGAATGGCTGAAAAAATGAGTTTGATTCAAGCAACTTTCTTAGCTGCTGGAATTGGAACCATTTTGCAAACGAAATTCTTCATGAAGATGCCAATTTCTGCGGGACCATCATTTGTGCCAATTGGTGCGATTGTTGGGGTTTACCTTGCTAGTGGTGGAGCACATGGTGGAATGGCAACTGTCATTGGATCATTAGTAGTCGGGGCAATTTTAATGGTTGTCTTAGGGATGACAGGAATTTTCCAAAAAGTAATTAATGTGCTAGTTCCTTCCATAGTAGGTGGGACTATTATTACGAGTGTGGGACTTTCTCTAATGCCAGCGGCTCTAAATGATAATATTTTCAAAGCTCCTGGTAATATCAATCAAAACATTATTTTAGCTTCGGTAACTGGATTCGTACTTTTATTAGCGGTTTTCTTAGGCCTTTATTTCCCTAAAGCAAAACACTTCTTCAAAGTTGGATCAATTATCTTAGCCTTAGGTGCGGGAACTTTAGTTTCAACGATGATGGGACTCTTTGATTGGTCAGTGGTTAAACAAGCTCACTGGTTTACTTTCCCAAGTTTCAACGTTTTTCATTATGGAATGCAATTTAATTTTTCAGCTATTTTAACGTTTATTGTTATCTATGCCGTTATTACAGCTGAAACTACTGGAACATGGTTTGCCATGAGTGCCGTAACTGATGAAAAAATTTCTCCCAAACAATGGAATCGTGGAATTATCGGTGAAGGAATTAGCTGTATTATTTCTGCTTTACTTGGAAGTACCCCAGTTACTAGTTATTCAACGAATGCCGGAGTTATTTCAATCACAGGAATTGCCAGTAAGAAAGTTTTCATTAGTGCCGGAATTTGGTTTATTGCCTTAGGATTCTTAGGAAAAGTTTCTGCTTTCTTATCAGCCATTCCTGCTCCTGTAATTGGTGGAGTCTTTGCAATTATCTGT
Source organism: Fructilactobacillus frigidiflavus (assembly GCF_044054575.1). Classification (GTDB taxonomy): domain Bacteria; phylum Bacillota; class Bacilli; order Lactobacillales; family Lactobacillaceae; genus Fructilactobacillus; species Fructilactobacillus frigidiflavus. The sequence goes on along the minus strand of NZ_CP168716.1, from coordinate 315,978 downwards.
GCTACCATCATGTTAAACGGTTTGAAAGTTATCAAAGGAATTCGGACTAGCGAGCGTGATTTATACGTGGTAGGAATGCCAATCATTCTTACCATGGCCATGATTTTAATCCCTGCTTCAACGGTTAAAGCAGCTCCTCAAATGATTCAATATGTACTTGAATCACCAGTTGCTGTGGCTGCGATTGCTTGTGTGATTTTAAATCAAATTATGCCTAAACGACTACAAACAGAAGAAAAATAAATTAAACGCAAATAGCACAATGCCGAAAAAGCATTGTGCTATTTTTATAGAAAGGTTTAAGCAATGAAATTAGTAATTAAGGGTTCTGGTTATACATCAACTAGTAAGACAGAAATTGAATTTTTAAAAGATGTTTTAATTGAAGTTAATGATAATGGTAAAATTTTTCGTATTCTTCATGAAAGTGATAGGGATTATGAATTTGTTTTACAAAATGCAAAGGAAACAGATAAAATAGTCGAATTAACTAAAAATCAATATTTTTTGCCAGGTTTTATCGATACTCATATTCATGCACCACAGTGGCCTAATGCAGGATTAGCATTGGATAAACCATTAAATGAATGGCTTAATGAATACACTTTTCCACTAGAAGCTAAATATCAAGATTTAACATTTTCAAAGAAAGTTTATGACGATTTAACTAAAAACTTAGTCGATTTTGGAACTACTACTGCGGTTTACTTTGGGACGATTTATCCTGAATCAAATTTAGTTTTGGCCAAAATGTGTAATAAAAATCATCAACGAGGTTTGATTGGTCAAGTCGCTATGGATGATCAAGAGATGAATCCTAAATATTATCGTGATTCATCTGCTGAGGATAGTATTGAAAAAACAAAGCAATTTATCGAAGAATTAAATCAACAAAATGAGACTAATTTAATCAAACAAACAACAGTTATTACACCACGGTTTTTACCAAGTTGTAGTTTAGAAGCATTACGAGGACTTGCTAAGTTAGCTAATCAATATCATCTACCAATTCAGTCTCACTGTAGTGAAAGCGACTGGGAAAATGGATATGCATTGGAAAAATATGGTAAGCGAGATGCAACTGTTTTAGCAGAGTGTGGTTTAATGACTAATCGTAGTATTATGGCCCATGGAACTTTATTAAATGATGATGATTTAGACTTGTTTGAAAATAATGATGTAACGGTTTCTCATTGTCCAATTTCTAATGTTTACTTTGGTGATGGTATTTTACCAGTTAAAAAAATTCTACAACATGAGGTTAACGTTGGTTTGGGAACTGATATTTCCGGCGGGTTTTCGCCTAGTATGTACGATAATGTGAAACAATCAATTTTATCATCACAACAATTACAAAGTGGAGTTGACACCAGACTTTCTACAAGACGTCGTGGTGTTCCTGGTAGTCGGATTACTGCAAAAACGGCTTTTTATTTAGCAACAGTTGGTGGAGCAAAAGCAATTAATTTACCGACTGGTGAAATCAAGCCTGGGTATCTAGCTGATTTACAAATTGTTGAAAACCAACCGAAGCCGTTTCAACCTAATACTTCAGATGATATTTTTGAAAATTTAATGTATGCTACTACTAAAAATGATATTAAAGCAGTTTATGTAGAAGGAATTAAAGCTAAATAAAGATGATTAATTTTCCTGATGTATAATGACAATAAAGAATTAGAAGGGGATGCTAAAATGGATAAACCTATTTACAAGTTAAAACGCAAAGAACGCTTTAATAATCAGGTGTTACTAGACCTCGCGTATTTACTAATCGATCAGTGTCATGTTCATGTGATGCAGGTTGGTTTAGCTAATCATGAGCAAAATCTTAGTTTGAACAGTAAGATTGACAAGATTTTGGATAGTGAATACACGCTTGATTATTTAAAGGACAAACAACCACGCATTAAAGCGATTACCTTAGCCCAGCCTAATTCAGATAATTGGATTAAAATTAGACGCAACGGGAAAATTCTAACTAACCAACGTCAGTTATTTAAGCGCTTCAAACCAGTTGTAAAAGCATATTTTAAAGGATAAGCAGATGAAATTTTATACTTCAGATCAAATTGAATTAGATTATGATGATTTTGGCTCACCTGATGATCCGGCAGTGATGATTCTTTCCGGTATTGGTGCCAATAAGGAATACTGGAAAAAAACGATTGCTGCGTTAGTGAAAAACCACTACCGTGTCATCAACATTGATGCTCGTAATCAAGGCCAATCTGAACATACCAATCAAGGATTACGCATCTCACGGCATGCCATGGATTTATTTGAGTTACAACAAAAATTAAAAATTACCCATCCAATTCTGATGGGGAACTCGATGGGGGCAGCCACGATTTTTGCCTACGTATCGTTGTTTGGCTCAGCCCAGCTCAAAGGAATTATTGACGTGGATCAAAGTCCGAAAATGATTAACGATGACACTTGGCAATATGGCTTTAAAAAGATTACTTGGGATGATTTCCATTTTGAATTGAAGCAACCCTTTGGCAAAGCTACTCATCACAACATTGATGATAAATTATTTGCGAAACTACAAACTTTGAAAGCTGATTTTCCGTACGATGCTGAGTTAAACTTTCCGTTTTTACTTGATCATGCTACCCAAGATTGGCGGAGCGTGATTGTGCATCTGGAATGCCCGTTATTAATTGTTACTGGAGCTGAGTCTCCTTACTTTAACCCAGAATTTGCTAATTTGTGTGAAACGTTATCAAACCAAGTCAGCACTAAATCGATTGCTAATGCGGGTCACTTAGTGATGGTTGAGCAACCAGATGAGTTTAATGAAGCGCTGGTTAATTGGTTAGCCAAAAACAAATAGTAAGCTAAAAAACAACTGTGTAAGCGATTACATGTTATCCTGTTCTTGATTAAAAAATGATTTAATCAAGAGAGGCCTAATTATGAATAACCAAACTAAAAGTGAACCACTATTTTTAAAACCCATTTTTCACCAAAAGATGTGGGGTGGAACAAAGCTGAAACAGTTTAACTTTGCCATTCCTAATGATAAAACAGGCGAAGCATGGCTAGCATCTGCTTATGGAAATGATTTATCGCAAATTATTAATGGTCCTTATCAGGGTCAAACGCTGAAACAGGTTTGGCATGATGAGCCGCAATTATTCGATAATCATCGACCCGACCAAGCTTTTCCTTTATTGGTTAAAATTTTGGATGCCCACCAAAGTCTCTCGGTTCAAGTTCATCCGAGCGATGAAAACGCGCAGCAATTTTTTGCCGAACCCAATGGAAAAACGGAATGTTGGTATATTTTAGCTGCTAAACCCGATTCGGTCGCCTATTATGGACACCTTGCTCAGTCAGCAACTGAAATGAAAACGGCGATTAAAGAACATCACTTAACTGATATTTTAAAACCCATTAAAGTTAAACCAGGGGATTTAATTTATGTTCCCGCAGGCACTTTGCATGCTTTAGGAGCTGGAATTGTCGCTTTAGAAATTGAACAAAGCTCGGATAATACCTTGCGCTTTTATGATTTTGCTAGAGTTGATCCTACGACTGGTAAAGAACGTCCCTTGCAAGTTGAGCGGGCAATTGCCGTGACTAATTTTCCAAACGTTGTTCCTGACGAAAAAATTACCAATCCCATTCCTGATCCACATAATGCAGATGTTACCAGTATTTTACGTTCCCAATATTTTAAAGTTAATCGAATTGAGATTGATGAAAAAACGGAAATCTTCAGTCAACAGTATTCTATTAATACTGTAATTAGCGGGGCTGGAACTTTAATTTGTGATAAGCAACCGTATCACATTGAAATGGGCGACACCTTCATTATGCCAACCCCCATTAAAAATTATTGGATTAAGGGCCAATTAACCATTATCCAAGCAACTGCATAAAAAAAGCTCGTGCATGAAATTCATGTACGAGCTTTTTTGCGCTTCATTATTTTTCTAAATTTTTGTTGAAAAATTCATCTAATTTTGCAACAGCTTTATCAGTAGCTTCTGGTTGATCATATAATTCATAGTGGGTAACGCCAGGAAATACCGTTAATTCTTTATTTTCGGAAGCTGCTTTGTCATAAAATTCATAAGCAAAGCGATATGAGCCAAATCCACCTGGAATTCCACCAACGATTAATTCTAAAGGTTGGGTCAATAATTTGTCTGCAAGAGCTAATGGATCGTATCCAAGATCCATGGCTAAACTAGTATAAGCAAATTGGTTGGGAGCAAATTTATCGTTACCACGAGGAGTTAAGTAATAGTCAATTGCTTGTTCAGTATCGATATCGGTTATTCCGGCTGCTTTACGAGCTTCTTGACTTTCGGGTAATACAGGAATGTATTTGATTGGTGCTCCTTGAGCTTCGGCGGTACGTTGCTTAGCCATATCATCTAGAGTATTAATCAAAGCTTGATTGTTTTGGCCAAAAGTTTCACGATAAACGTTTCCTACGTTAGCGGGAGCCACTCCGGCTACTGCCTTAATTCGATGATCTACTTTGGCAGCATTCAAAGTAAAGCCACCGCCACCACAAATTCCCATGGCACCAATTTGATCTGGATTCACGTAATCTAAGCTATCCAGATAGTCAATCGCGGCCATTACACCCAGTGTTCGTGCATGAGGCAACTCTGAGTTGTGGGGTTCTCCCGCACTTTGACCTTGATATGGAGAGTCATAGGCAAGCGCTAACCAACCTTTTTTTGCTAATTTAGTTGCATAAATTTTTCCAGATGTTTGGTTAAAGTCGCTACTAGTGGGGTGATTTACTACAATTGCAGGATGTTTCTGATTCTCATCAAAATTTTCTGGGAAAAACAATTTTCCCTTCATTTCTAAATCATTTAAATCTCTTGCTCTAAAAGTAACTTCTTTTGTTTTAATCATAATACTATCTACTCCCTTTGATTTTTTACATTGCATTAACTTAATACACAATAGTATAATAACTCTATTAAATGTTGTTGCAATGCCCAATCTTTTCACACTTATGTATTAATACACACATTGAATAAAATTGGGTATTTTAAGGAGTAATTATGACAGATAGAAGAATTTTAAAAACTAGAATGGCAATTGAAAGTAGTTTTAAAAAATTAATTCAAACTACTGATCTTGATCATTTAACCATTAAAATGATTTGTGATGAGGCTAATATTGGAAGAAAAACTTTTTATTTACACTTTACTGATAAATATGAATTGATGGATCAATTTTTAAACCAGTATTTAGCAGAGTTATTTGAAGTATGTAAGGATTTAAATGCGGACAATGTCCAAGAAAAGACTCAAATTTGGATTGATTTTTTTGAACAAAATCGCATCTTTTTTAAAAACATCTTTCAAAGTAATCAATCATATCTTTTTCGAAGTAAGTTCAATGTATTTACTAAAAAGTCATTATTGAATAAACAAATGAATTTAGATAAAACGACAATTTCATTTATTTGTTTTGGAATTGATGGATTGATGGAAGAAATTGTTGTTTCAGATGAACCGATCGATAAAGATTTAGCAGAAAAAATTGCTTTGATTTTTCTAAAATTTTATCAGCCATAAATTTAAGCAATCTAAAAGACCTCATAATTATTTCTATGAGGTCTTTTTTGTATCCTAATTATTCAATACTATCTTTGATAATCTCTTTAATTTCTTGAGCAGATGCGTGCATTTGGTTAATTCCGTTTTGACTAAGCGGAATTTCAATCACTGAAGCAATTCCTTCAGCGTTAATTACGGATGGAGTTCCAAGATACAAATCATCTAAACCGTATTGACCTTCGATGGGAGCAGAAACTGGTAAGACCGCATTTTCATTGCGTAAAATGGCGCGTGAAATCCGAGTCAAAGCAGAAGCAACCCCATAGAAAGTAGCACCTTTGCGATCAATAATTGAATAGGCTTTGTTGCGAGTTTTGTCTTCTAATTCAAGCAACTCTTCTTTAGATACGCCTCGTTTAGCGGCATATTCTAATAAAGGAACATTTCCGATAGTTGCTTCATCTAAGTCAGCGAATTCTGAATCACCGTGTTCACCTAAGACATAGGCATGCACGCTTTCAGGGGATAAATTAAATCGATCAGCAACGGCGACTTGGAAACGACCGGTATCAAGGGAAGTACCAGATCCAATCACTTTGTTTTTGGGAAAGCCAGAAATTTTTTGCGTTGAGTAAGTTAAAATATCAACGGGATTAGCAGCAACTAAGAAAATTCCGCTAAAGCCAGACGCCACGATTGGTTTAACAATGTTGGCTAAGATTTTAAGGTTCTTATTTACTAAATCTAAACGAGTTTCACCGGGTTTTTGAGGAGCGCCAGCAGTAATTACGACGATATCGGCATCTTTACAATCTTCGTAGTCCCCAGCATAAAATTTAGTAGGGGAAGTAAACGGGGTTGCATCTTCTAAATCAAGTGCATCACCGACCGCACGTTCTTTCCGTCTCGTTACAATTACAAATTCTTCAGCTAAGCCTTGTTGTGCCATCGCAAATGCGTAAGCAGATCCAACTGCACCATTTCCAATTAAAACAACTTTTTTGTGTTTTTTAGTCATCTCGAGTCCTCCTATGTATAACTTAATAATATCACTAATTTAAAAATTTAGTTGCCTCAAATGTGGCAAAAATTTTGAGAATAAAACCGTTTACATTGTGATTAATAACACATATAATTAGGGAGATGATTGTTTGCTTATTCACAATTTTGGAGGAATGCTACTATGAAAAACATAGTAAACAAATTAGAAAATTACAGAATTGATGGGATGGGTTTAGTTGCTTATGCGCTCTCTGCTGTGATTTTCTTAATGATTGTAAACTTTAAACTATTACCTAACAATATGTTAGGGGCCTTGTTTACAATGGTAATTTTAGGAAATGTTCTATACTACTTGGGTTCTCATCTTCCAATTTTTAAAAGTTATTTAGGTGGGGGTGCAGTCTTTGTATTATTCGGCTGTGCAATTTTAGTCCTAGTTGGTGTGATTCCAAAGTCAGTCGTACTAACGGTTAATACCTTTGTTACCAAAACCGACTTTATCGACTTCTTCATTGTTTCCTTGATTGTCGGTGCCATCTTAGGGATGGATCGGAAAATGCTTTTAAAAGCTTCAATTAGATTTTTGCCAGTGGCTTTCTTATCAATGGCCATTGCGTTCTTTGCTACGATTGGGATGTCTCAATTAATTGGTAAGGGTTTTAGATACGGTGCTTTAAACGTAGCCTTCCCAGTTATGGGTGGTGGAATCGGTGCTGGTGCCATTCCTCTTTCACAGATTTATCACAACGCGATGGGCGGAACAGCTTCTGGCTACCTCTCAAACTTACTTCCTGCCGTTATTTTAGGTAACATTTTTGCCATTTTAGGGGCGGGATTGTTATCAAAATTATCCGAACACAGTAAATACAATGGTCACGGCGTGATGTTACCTGGTGATACGGATAAAAAAGTGCGGATGACACCTAAAATTAGTTTCCAAAAAATGGGAGTTGGACTAGTTTTTGCTCTCTCATTTTACATGATTGCAATTATGTTGAACGGACTTTTCCCTAAAATTAATGAATATGCGTTCTTGATTTTATTGGTAATTATTGCCAAAGCAACTGGTTGGATTCCTGATTACTACGAAGAATCAGCCGTTATTTTTAGTAGTTCAATCACAAAAAACTTAACTCATGCCCTTTTGGCCGGAGTTGGTTTAACTAAGTTAGATTTATTAATTCTTTCACATTCACTAACTTGGCAATTTGTCCTTCTAGTGTTAACTAGTTTAGTTTCAATCTCAATTGCAGCAGCCTTATTAGGAAAATTATTCGGCCTTTACCCAGTTGAATCAGCAATTACCGCTGGGATGATTAACAACTCTATGGGTGGAGCCGGAAATATTTCGGTGTTAGCTGCCTGTGATCGGATGAATTTAATTGGATTTGCTCAAATGGGGAACCGACTTGGTGGGGCAATTATGCTAGTTGCTGCTGGAATTTTTGTTTCACTCTTCGGGTAAAAATTATTGGATAATTAAATTGTGAAAAGTTTATAATAAAGATGGATATAAAATATAAAAAGGAGGCTATCGCTGCATGGATGAAGAAATTTTTAAGATACATGAAGCCCATACCGGAGTTTTAGGAATTGAATCTGATTTCGCTGTGTCTAACAAAAAGGAATTAGGGGAAGCGTATACTCCTGGGGTTGCTCAAATCTCAAAAGCAATTGAAAAAGATCCTTCATTGAAAGACAAGTACACCATGAGTGGTAAATTGGTGGCCGTTGTTTCTGATGGGACTGCTATTTTGGGTCTAGGTAACATTGGACCTGCTGCTGGATTACCAGTTATTGAAGCTAAGGCCTTGTTATACAAGGATTTAGCTGGAGTTGATGCTTTACCAATCGCTATCAACCCAAGTGACGCTGAAACTATGAAGGAAAACCTCAAGGCGATTTCATTGTCATTTGCAGGAATTCATTTAGAAGATATTGCTGCACCAAAATGTTTCGAATTGGAAGAAGCCTTAAGTAAAGAATTAGATATTCCCGTTTATCATGATGACCAAGAGGGAACTGCCATTGTAGTTCTAGCTGGATTAATTAATGCGGCCAAAGTCGTTAACAAGAACTTGACTGACTTAAAGGTTTTAATTAACGGAGTTGGTGCTTCTGGAGTTGCCACTGCTCGTCTTTTAAATAAAGTTGGAATTAAACACCTTACTTTAGTTGATATTGATGGGGTAGTTAAACCAGATAGTACTAATTACAATAAATACCAAGTTGATTTAGCTAAAGATTCAATTGGCGTAGAAGGAAATACCTTAGACGACGTGATTGATGGTCAAGATGTCTTTATTGGTTTATCAGTTGCCAACGTTCTATCTGCTGATCAAGTGAAGCGGATGGCTAAAGATCCAATCATCTTTGCACTTGCTAACCCAGTACCTGAAATTGATCCTAAGGTTGCTAAAGAAGCCGGAGCTGCTGTGGTTGCGACTGGTTCTGGTAAATACCCTAACCAAGTTAACAACATCTTAGCTTTCCCAGGATTATTCAAAGGTTTATTAGAAACTGGAATTAAAAAGGTTACCTACCAAATCGAAGAAGTTGTCGCTCGTGCGTTAACTGATTTGATTCCTAACCCAACTCCTGATGAAATTGTTCCAGGGGTCTTTAATAAAGAAGTGGTACCAACTGTTACTAAATCAATTGAAGATTACAGTGCGAAACACTAAAGTACCTTTTGATGGGATGTAGTGATTAATGGATAATTTAGAGCTTAGAGATCTTAATTTAAAAGATCCAGAGCAATTTGAACAATGGAGTGGCTTTTTAGAATCACTCGGAATTGGAAATTTTAGTTCAGTTGAAACTGATCCGTTAGATGGCACAATTGGGTTATTTAATGATGACCATTTAATTGCGACGGGTTCATATGCAGGAAATATTTTAAAATATATTGCCGTGTGCAATCAAAGTGGGAATAAAGGGGCTTTATTTAATCGAGTTATCTCAGAGCTCTTAAACCTTTTGGCACAAAAAGATATCTTTCACGTGCTCGTGTTTACCAAACCTAAGTATTGTAAGAGTTTTGAACAAGTTGGTTTTTCTTTAATTGTGAAAAGTGATGACGCGGCCTTTTTGGAAACTGGCGATCAAAGTATTACCAGTTACTTGGCAGAATTACCCAAATTCAAAGATTCAGATAAAATTGGGGCCATTGTCATGAATGCCAATCCCTTTACTAAGGGTCATCGGTACTTGATTGAGCAAGCTGCCAAAACTAGTGACCATGTTTATGTCTTTGTGGTAAGTACTGATAAATCATTATTTACTACTAAAGAACGAACGGAAATGATTATGGCTGGAACCAAGGATTTAGACAATGTCGTCGTGGTTCCCGGTGGTGATTATTTAGTTAGTTATGCCACTTTTCCCGCTTACTTTTTAAGTTATGATAATGACAAAATTGTTTATCAAACTACCATTGATGCGTTAGTATTTAAGCAGTGGATTGCTAAACAATTATCAATTTCAACGCGGTATTTGGGAACTGAACCCGAATCTAGAACGACTAAAATTTATAACGAAGTGCTTGAAAAGATTTTGCCACCAGAAGTCGAAGTAAAAGTTATTCCACGATTATGTGAGGTTGATAATGGTGAAATAGTTTCTGCTCGGACCGTCCGGCTGGCAATCGCTAATGATAATCTTGAAAAAATTAAAGCATTAGTGCCACCAACAACTTATGATTTGATTGTTAAAAACAAGCAAGTATTACAGGACCGGATTAAGAAAGGAATGAAGATCAGTGGAAATTAAAAAAACAGCAATTGCTGGAACCCTTGAATCATCTGATATTCAAGTTACAGTAAGTAAAGGTAACGACGGTATCAAAATTGACCTTACATCTGATGTAAAGGAACGTTTTGGTAAAGATATTATCAATACAATTGAAGAAATTGTGAACAAATTTGGAATTGAAAACATTAACATTAAAGCAGTTGACCAAGGTGCGCTTGATTGTGTAATCAAGGCTAGAACCATCACTGCAATTCAACGTTCACTTGGAACTAGTGAAGAACCAGATTGGGAGGTCTTATAATATGACATTTAAAAAAGATCGTTTACGTAGAACAATGATGTTTGTTCCCGGTAATAACGCTGGAATGTTAAAAGATGCCGGAATTTACGGTGCTGATTCAATCATGTTTGACTTGGAAGACTCTGTTTCATTAGCTGAAAAAGACTCAGCTAGAAACTTAGTTTATGAAGCTTTAAAAAACGTTGATTATGGTGATGCTGAATTAGTTGTTAGAACGAATGGGTTAGACACAGACTTCTTTGAAGCTGATGTTAAAGCCATGGTTAAAGCTGGAATTGACGTAATCAGAATTCCTAAAACCGAAAATGCTGCTATGGTTCAAGAAATGGAAGACTTAGTGGTTGCTGCTGAAAAAGAATTTGGCATTCCAGAAGGTCAAACGCATTTGATGGCTGCCATTGAAAGTGCTGAAGGAGTCTTAAACGTTCCTGAAATCGCTAAAGCTTCTGACCGGATGATTGGGGTTGCTTTATCAGCTGAAGATTACACCACTGATTTACAAACGCACCGTTATCCTGATGGTAAAGAACTTGAATTTGCCCGTAATATGATTATCAATGCTGCTCGTGCTGCTGGTATCGCTGCCTTTGATACGGTTTACACTGATGTTGACAATACTCAAGGTCTCATCAACGAAACTGAATACATTCACGAACTTGGTTACGATGGTAAATCAGTAATTAACCCAAGACAAATCCCAGTAATTAACAAAGTGTTCGCCCCAACTAAGGCACAAGTTGAAAACGCTAAGAAAGTAATTACTGCAATTGAAAATGCAAGACTTGCTGGTTCAGGTGTAATTGCATTGGGTGGTCAAATGGTCGATCGTCCTGTTGCATTGCGTGCTGAAAGAGTTATGAAGCTTGCCAAAGCATCAGGATTAGTAGATAAGGGAGGCCACTACATTGGAAAATAAACTTGGAAGAATTTTACCAGATGATTTAATGAAGAAATATGACTACAAACCATTTGAAACTACTGAAATTGGTCACCCAATTATTCAAAGAACTGCTCCTAAAGTTCGAGTTTCAGACGGTGACGGCAAAGTAACTAATGACCTTGCTAAACTTGTTAAAGACAATGTCAAAGATGGCATGACAATTTCTTTCCATCACCACTTTAGAAATGGTGACTTTGTTTTCAATACTGTGATGGAAGAAATCATGAGACAAGGCATTAAAAACTTAACCCTTGCTCCTTCTTCTTTAACTGGTGCCATGAACGATGTTGCTATCAAAGCCATCAAAAATGGAACGGTTACTAACATCACAACTTCAGGGATGCGTGGTGAATTAGGGGACGTCGTTTCCCACGGTGCCCTTGAAACTCCTGTTATCTTCCGTTCACATGGTGGTCGTGCTCGTGCCATTGAAAATGGTGACATTAAGATTGACGTGGCCTTTTTAGGGGTACCTAACTCAGACCGTTGTGGTAACACAAATGGTATGTACGGTGAAGAAGCCTTTGGTTCATTAGGTTACGCTTTAATGGATGCTGCTTATGCTAATAAAGTTGTTCTATTAACTGATAACTTAGTTGCTTACCCTAACACTCCTGCTTCCATCAAACAAACGCAAGTTGATTACGTGGTTGAAGTTGATAAAGTTGGTGATCCAGATAAAATTGGATCAGGTGCAACTAGATTTACTAAGGATCCTAAGAACTTAAAGATTGCTAACCTAGTTAGTGATGTAATTACTAACTCAAGTTACTTCAAAGATGGTTTCTCATTCCAAACTGGTTCTGGTGGTGCTGCTTTAGCCGTTACTAGATACTTGAGAAACGCTATGATTGACCAAAACATCAAGGCTTCATTTGGTTTAGGTGGAATTACTAAACCAATGGTTGACTTACTTGAAGAAGGTTTAATTGAAAAGTTGATGGATGTTCAAGACTTTGATAAGGCTGCTGCCAACTCAATGAAAGAAAACAAAAACCAACAAGAAATTGATGCTTCTTGGTACGCTGACCCTGATAACAAGGGTGCCATGGTTGATCAACTTGACGTATCAATCTTAAGTGCGCTTGAAATCGATACCAACTTTAACGTTAACGTTTTAACTGGTTCTGATGGTGTCATTCGTGGAGCCGTTGGTGGACACCAAGATGCTGCCATGGCCAAAATGACGATCATTTGTGCTCCATTAACTCGTGGAAGAATTCCTTCAATCGTTAAGAGTGTTGATACAGCAGTTACTCCAGGAAGTTCAATTGATGTCTTAGTTACTGATTACGGAATTGCCGTAAACCCTAACCGGAAAGATCTTCAAGAACAACTTTCAGATATTCCTGGAATTAACCTTTACACAATTGAAGAACTTGCTGAAAAAGCAGAAAAGATTGTTGGTAAAGAAGAACCACTTAAATACACTGATAAAACCGTTGGATTAGTTGAATACCGTGATGGTACCATTATTGATTCAATTAAAGAAGTTAAAGATTAATTATTAAAAGTAAAAAGGGGTTCATCTGATTAGGTTCGGATGGATCCTTTTTGAATGGAGCATTATGAAAACAATTTTTAAAGAAGGTAAACCTCAATCAATTAGTGATGTGTTATTGAATAAGGATCATCGCAATGCTCTACAAAATAAATTGATGGAAACTTATCCGAATGATACGATTATTACCATTAAACTAAATATTCCGGGGCCAATTAAAAATAACGCAGCATTGCAACGCTTATTTAATACGGGAGCAAGCAAGTTTGTGCCGGCTTTTCAACCTCTCAAAAAGCTAACCTTGAATTCTGATGCGGGACCAGAATTATTATTAGTGACAAAGATGGACGCCAAAGCAGTTAAGCAACAGGCCATTGAATTTGAAGACCAGCTTAATTACGGTCGTTTATTCGATATTGATGTTTTAAATCAAGCAGATGGGCATTATTCCCGCGTTGAACTCGGAATGCAAAGTCGAAAATGTTTAATTTGTCATGAAAATGCGAAAGAATGTGCTAGAAGTCGGAAACATTCCGTGGCCGAATTGCAAAATAAAATCTCTGAAATTTATGATGAGGAAATCAATGGCTAAAAATTATCAAATCATCACAACCGATGCCGAAACGGCCGCTAATCTTGCAGTTGAAGCAATGCTAGATGAAGTAGTCACTTGGCCCAAGCCCGGTTTAGTGGATCCCGTCAGTAATGCCGGACATGCTGATATGAATGTGTATACGTTTATCAATAGTTCGGTAACAATGTTGCCTTACTTTCAAAAAAGTTGGGAATTAGGCTATCAATTTCAAGGAACTGCATTGCCAGACCTATTTCAGCAACTGCGTCCACTCGGAATGACCGCCGAAAATACGATGTTTACGGCTACTAACGGTGTGAATACGCATAAAGGGATCGTGTTCATCTTAGGAATTATGGTGTCTGCCTTAGGTTACGCTACCCAAAAACAACTCACTACGGTAGCTGATTTAATTAGTGTTGAAAAGCAGATGACCCAGGGCTTAGTAAAAAATGATTTGGAAAATGCGCCAACTGGACCACTGACGGCTGGCCAACAACAATTTCAAAAATTAGGCTTAACGGGAATTCGGGGTGAAACGGAAGCCGGCTTTCCGTTAGTCATCGACTACGGTTTGCCAATTTATGAGTCAGCGCAATTACCCCAAAATGAGCGGAATTTAATCGCTTTACTGGTCATTATTGCGCATAATTATGATAGTAACTTAATTAAGCGGGCGCATAATCCGGCTTTAGTAACTGAAGTTCAGCAGGATGCCCAACAAATTGTGACGAATTATCAAGCAACGCAGCAGCTTGACCAGCATTTGTTAGAAAACTTATGTCAAAAATGTGCCGAACATAATTTGAGTTTAGGTGGCTCCGCTGATCTCTTGATTTTAACGATTTTTCTCCACAAATTAATTAAATAAGCGTAGCAAAAAACCAGAGTGCGAGCGCACGCTGGTTTTTTTGTGGATTATTTGTTTGCTTTTTTACTGTTGTAATTCTTAATTAAGTTTTCTTCAATTGATTCAAGTGATTTATTCCGAGTTTCTGGAACGAAACGAGCCACGAAGAACCATGATAAGAATGAGAAAACGGCGAAGATGGCGAATGGTCCACCAACATTGTTATGGAATAAAGCTAAAATTGTGAGGAAGAATTGGGAAACGATGAAGTTTGCAACCCAGTTCGTTGCTGAACCAATGGCAGTTCCGATTCCACGAACAGAAAGTGGGAAGATTTCACCAATTAATAACCAAGCAATGGGACCCCATGAAATCGCGAATCCAAAAATGTAAACGGCGATTAAAAGCATGGTTGGAATGGCAGCTGTACTAATACTTAAAGTGAAGTTAATAATGGCAAGCGCGGTTAAAGAAACTCCCATGACGATTGAACCAAAGATTAGAATAGTTTTCCGGTTAACCTTGTCCATGATTAAGTAGGCAAGCACTGTCACAACGAAGTTAACTACTCCGATTCCGACTGAAATCCAGATAGCACTAGCAGCTGGGAAATTGAAACCTTTCATAAATACTTGTGGTAAGAAGTAAATTACGGCGTTAATCCCAACTAATTGTTGGAAAATCATAATTCCAATCGCAGCGACTAATGAGGAACGGGCCACTGTGAAAAGTTCTTTAAGTCCACCTTGACGTTGGTTAGAAACTTTTTGAATTTCTTGAATTTCTTGTTCTGAGTCTTCCCCAGTTGTATTTCTTAAAATATTTAAAACGTTCCGAGCTTCGTCAACTTTCCCTTTTTCAACTAAGTAACGAGGTGATTCGGGAAGTAAGACACCACCGATGAAAAGTAAAACGGCCGGAATCAAAGCTGATCCAAGCATCCATCTCCAGTCCCGAATCCCTAAAAGGTTGTGGTGTAAGAAAAGAAGGTTAGATACGTAGGCAAGTAAAATACCTAAAGTAACCATTAGTTGGAACATGGTTCCGAGTGAACCACGGTGTTCTTTATCTGCCAATTCGGCAAGGTATGCAGGGGTTAAAGCGGAAGCACCACCAACGGCGAGTCCAAGAATAATTCTGGCAATTACCATTGAGAAAAATCCAACTGAGACGGCAGAAAGGCCAGAACCAAGTAAGAACAGAATCGAAGCTAAAATTAATAGTTTTTTGCGACCAAACCGGTCAGATAATGATCCAATTGAGAGGGCACCGATGGCTGAACCGATTAAAACGGATGAAGTGATGAATCCGGTTTGTTCAGTTCCTAGATGGAAGTTACTTTCGATTAGAGGTGAGGCACCGGAAATAATCCCAGTATCAAATCCAAATAGCAATCCACCTAAAGCACCAAAGATGAAAATAAATGCAATACTTAAATGAAACTTTTTCATGATAATTCCTTCTTTCGTAAGAAAAATATAGGTAACTTCTTAATGACTTCATTGTAAGCGCTTACAACAGTTAATACAACCCTTTTTAAAAATGAATTTATTCACAATTGAAAAAAGTAAGTAAATAAAAAACTACGGCCAATTTTCGGCCGTAGTTGTAAGTTAGGGTCTTAAGAAATAAGTTCCATCTTCCATCACATCATAGATGCCAATGGTCCCTGAGCCACCTTGTGCTCTGATTGACTTGGAAGTTACTTGAATTTCATACATGTGGTTAGCCGTTGATAACAAGGTGTAGGCAAAGTCACTATTATTACCTAAGCCATTACTTAAAGTTGTGATGGCTTGACTGGGACTAGTGACGACATCACCCATGCCGTTAGTTTCATATTTTTGTGATCGAGTTGGTTGTGTAGTTGGTGAAGATTGAGCTGGCTGTGAAGCTTGTGATGGTGTTGAAGCACTTTCAGTATTGCTACTATCTTGCTGTTGTGCCGTTGAATTGGTAGTTTTATCTTCATTTGAAGCTACTGCTGTATTATTGGAATCAGAATTTTTTTCGTTATCCTTTTTAGGTGTAGTTTTTTCAGAATCAGCTTTATTAGTTTTGGTTTTATGCTGTTCGGTTTTAACATCTTGTTTTGGTTTCTTAGTAGAATTAGCTTCATTTCCACAGGCTACCAAACCAAGTGAAGTGGTTAAGGCAATGGCGACTAATAATAATTTTTTCATAGTTACTCCTCTATCTAACAAATTGGGTACACTTAATTATAACGCATTAAAAAAACTACGACCCGATTAGGCCGTAGTTTTAATTTAATTTTGTAATTAACCGATATGCACTAGATGGGCAAAGATGGGCACTACCATCACGACCACGACTGAGATAATGACAACTGAGATAGCTGACATTGATCCTTCAACTGATCCAAGTTTGAGGGCTTTCGCTGAACCTAAAGTGTGTCCGGCGGTTCCTAAACCTAAACCAACTCCAATCGCATCTTTTAAGTGGAAAATCTTAATTAACCAATCCGCCATTGCGTAAATAATTACGGCATTTAAGATACATGCCATCGCCGTAATGGCTGGAACACCTTTAATTCCGGCAGCAACTGGCATTGCCACAGCAGTGGTAGCTGCTTGAGGAAGGAGGGAAGCAATTTCTGAATTGTGAAGACCTAATAGTTTAGAAACGAAGTACATAATTACTAACGAAATTGATAATCCAATAATTAGGGAAAGAATAATTTCTAACCAATATTTTTTAACAATGTCGTTCCGTTTGAAAAGGGGAAGGGCAAACGCAATTGTGGCAGGGTACAAGAACCAGAAAATAATGTCACCACCGGGCTTGTAAAGGGAAGTATAAACCCAAGTCGTAGTGGTCCCAGTTGCATGACCAATCATCCAAAGGATAAAGATTCCTAAAACCATGCTGACAAATAGGGGCTGAAATAAGAAAAATCCTTTAGTAATTTTAAAAAGCCACATCCCAATTAAATAAACGATGATTGAGAGCGCAATTCCAAAAAAGGGCGTGCCCAATCCTTTAACTAATTCTGCTTCCATTATTTGTTCTCCTTACTAAATTTATTTCGAAGCCAAATCAAACCAGCGGCTACCATCGCGATTGAAACTAGCATGACTACGGTTGAAATGAAAATCATGAGGACCAAGCGAACTCCGTCTTTGGCCATGATATCAAGGGAAGCAGCTAGTTGAATTCCGGAAGGCACAAACAAGAAAGCTAACATTCCAATTAAGAAGTTTCCGGATTGTTCAATTTGAGCTGGTTTAATAATTTTTAACGTCAATAATACGTATAAAATAATTAAACCAATTACGGGAGTGGGCATTGGAAAACTAGCTGGAAATAATTGTGAAATTAGGGATGAAACGAAAAGAATAACGGCATAAATCCCGATTTGCACAAAAATTGAAGCCGGTTTTTCCTGTTCTAGGGCTTTATTTTTCATAATTCAAGCTTCTTTCTTTTATGTGATTGTTTTCACTTAAGATTATACCAGTGTTTGCCAGAAATTAAAAATCAAATTTGGGCTTGGAGCGCTTGACGGCGAAGCTTGCCGTTATGCGTTTTCGGAAGTTCGTCAAGCAGCATAAATTTTTTGGGAACTTTGTATTTAGCAAGTTTGGTTAATAAATATGCGGTAAGCTGTGAAAAATCAACTTCAGTCGAAGTGACAATGAAGGCTACTGGAACTGCTCCCCACGTTGCGTCTGGTTTACCAACTACCGCAGATTCAAGTACCCCGGGGAATTGATTGATTTCAGTTTCAACTTCACGCGGATAGATATTTTCGCCACCGGAAATAATTAATTCAGATAAACGACTCTTTAGATAGAGAAAACCATCTTCATCGAGATAACCTAAATCGCCTGTCGCAAACCAGCCGTTGGTCGTAATTGGTTCTGCATGATTAAGATAGCCAGGCGTTAGATTATCCGCTTTTAGTAATACTTCACCAATTTGATGAGGCTGAGTGGCGCCTTTAATTTTCAAACTTACGGTAAACAATGGTTTACCAACGGAACCAAGCTTTCGGATGGCATCCGCAAAGTTTAACGCCACCACTTGAGAAGCCGTTTCCGTCATCCCATAGGATTGAATCACCTTCAGATTCATGGCTTTACAAGCTTCCAAAGTTTTTCGATCAATGGCACCTCCGCCTAATAAAAGATACGAAAAGTTCTCACTATAAGCGTGTTTTTTCAAACTGAGCAATTTTTTTAACATATAGGGAACGACTGACATAATTGTTCCGTTACCATCAACTAAATCTTGATTAATTAACTCTGGAGCAAAATGTTCGTATAAACGAACGTTCATGCCATAAATCAAGCTACGCATCATGATGGAAAATCCACTAATGTGAAAGAGGGGCACCGCACAAATCCAAGTATCCTTCGCAGTTACGGGTAAATTTAAATCAGCACCGATTGCACTTGACCAATGATTGCGAAAGGTTTGTTGAACTCCCTTAGGATTACCAGTTGTCCCCGAAGTATACATAATACTGGTAACTTGATCTGGAGCAAATTCGGATTTAATGAACGGAGTGGCATCAATTGAGTTTGAGTTCATTAATTCCTCTAATGAAATTAAACTCGCTGATTGCAACGCTTGTAACTTCGTTTGAAATTGATCCGCATAAATCAGTAAACTAACGTCAGCATCCTGTAATTGATATTCAATTTCCGGCAGCGCTAAATTTTTATTAATGAAGACCATTTCAATTCCCAGTTGTTGCAGCGCTAAAATGGTGAAATAAAGTTGGGGAGTATTGTTACCTAAAATTGCCACCCGATGTAACTTTTGTACTTTCTGACCCACTAAGTGATTGCAAACGGTTAAAACTGCTTGTTGTAATTCGGTAAAATTCCAATTTTGTTTATGATAAGAAAGGGCTCGTCGGTTAGGCGTTAGTGAAACCCGTTTTTGCAACCAATTATCCATTGCACAAACCTTCTTTAAGGGAATTTAGGGAACTTATCGAAATCAGGATCACGTTTTTCCATGAAAGCATCGCGACCTTCTTTGGCTTCGTCACTAGTGTAGTAAAGTAACGTTGAGTCACCGGCTAATTGTTGAATTCCGGCTAGCCCATCGGTAGCGGCGTTCATGGATGCTTTGATTAAACGAAGTGACATTGGTGAGCGTTTCAACATGGTGTCACACCAGGCTAAAGTTTCGTCTTCCACTTCAGCTAGCGGTACAACTTTGTTAATCCAACCCATATCGTAAGCTTCTTGCGCTGTGTAAGTTTTGCACATGAACCAGACTTCTTTAGCGCGTTTCATTCCAATCGTGTCGGCTAGCAAACCAGAACCGTAGCCACCGTCAAAACTTCCAACTTTGGGACCAGATTGCGCAAATTTACCGTTATCAGCTGAAATGGTCAGGTCACAAACTAGTTGCAACACGTTTCCGCCACCAACTGACCAACCGCGAACCATTGCCACTACTGGTTTAGGAATAATTCGAATTAAATGTTGTAAATCAAGCACGTTTAAACGGGGAATCCGGTCTTTACCTACGTAACCCCCGTTTCCACGGACACCTTGATCACCACCAGAACAAAAGGCGAGGTCGCCTTGCCCAGTTAAAATAATTGCTCCAATGGTTGAGTCGTCTCGACAACGAGCAAAGGCGTCAATCATTTCTTCGACCGTGACCGGGGTAAAAGCGTTTCGGACTTCGGGACGGTTAATCGTAATTTTGGCAATTTTGCCCGTTCTTTCAAATAAAATATCTTGATAATCGTTTTCAATTGTTTCCCATTTTCTTGTCATCATGACCTCCAAATTGATTGTGCTAATATGATTAGTATAAGATTAATAAATAAAGATTGTTAGTGGAAGGGATTAACGCATGAATTTAATTGATTTATTCAACATCAAAACCGAATTATTAACTCCCACCAAAGTCGTCTTAACGATGGAAATTAAACCAGAACACCAGCAACCCTATGGTCTAATGCATGGTGGGGTTAGTTGTGTCTTGGCTGAAACGGCTGCTAGTTTAGGCGCTAATCAAAATCTTGACTTAAAAAAACAAGTTGCCGTGGGCCTTGACATTCAAACGACTCACCTTAAACCCATGCAACGGGGACAAATTCAAGCCATTGGCAAACCGATTAAAGTAGGGCGCCAAGTGCAAACGTGGCAGGTGCAAATTTTCCATCAAGACCAACAAATTAGTGAGTCAAACGTTAATCTTTTTAATCAATCAGTTTAATTAATCGTGCACTAACTATTATAACGAGATATTTAAGATTAACCAAAAACAATTTACGTATATTATTAAAGACTAACTTAGATACGGAATACTTTAATGAGTTATTATGTAATTAAAGGGTAGACAAGTCTGTCAAAAAATAGTATATTGATTTTAATCAATTAAATGGTTCTTTAGAACCCACTGGGGCGATTGCATATTAATGCAGTTGCTCTTTTTATTTATTTGGAAAATTTATGGTAAACACTGAAAAACCATTTAAAAACATCGACCAACAGATTGAAATATTACAATCTAGAGGTTTAATATTTCAAAATAAGGCAGCCGCTAAGAGAAATTTGGCTACTTATGGATACTACGAAATTATAAATGGTTATAAAGATAGTTTTATGAATAATAGTAAGGATGATGAAAAAGGTTTCAAAGAAGAAATAACATTTGAACATATATTTGCATTATTTAAACTAGATCAGAATTTTAGCCATTTTACTTTACAATGTTTAGAAGAATTTGAAGCCATATTTAAACAGACACTCTCATATTCAATTTGTGAATTAATATCAGAAAAGCAAGGCATCTACACTAATATTTCAAACTATAATCGTGGTAAAACGTATACTTATAAAACACGTAACAGTGAACAAAGGTATTCAAATGATCGTGATAAATTACTTAAGTGTTTCAAAAAAACATTAAATTCTGATTTTCAGCCCTATAAATACTATCGGGACGAACACAATAATATTCCACCATGGATAATGGTAAAAAATTTAACTTTTGGTGAAACCATATACTGGTTTAAACTTTCCAAATCAAATGTTAGAAAACGAGTTATAGCTAAAATGTTCGGTTTAAATGAAAATATTTTAGACAGTTCAAATGATATTCTTAAATTAAATCAACTTTTTGGTGATATTTTGGTAGTATTGTTAAATTACAGGAATCTTACGGCACATGGAGGTAGAGTATTTTCTCATAGGTCACAACGTCATTTAATAAGAACCTACTCACCATTATTTTATAATGAGAATGAATTAGATATTTCTCGTAGACAATTTAATAGTGATGTTGGAAGAAGTAGCATAGCAGCTGTTATTAATTCGTTCCATATAATGAGGCGAGTAGCTCCTGTTTTTTTAAATATGTATAATTATACACATACTGAACTAAATAATTATTTGAAATTTTATCCGGAAGACAGAGGATATGTTTTAAGAATTACTGAATTTGGACTATTGAAAAATTTTTAGACTAGTTAATCAAAAAATTAAGGAGAATAGTAATGAAAGCAATCGCAGTTTATTGTGGCGCGGCGATGGGAAATGATCCAGTTTATCAAACCGCACCGTTCAATTGGCAAAGTGGTTAGTCGAAAATGACTATGCGTTAGTTTACGGCGGGGGAAAATTTGGGTTAATGGGAATCTTAGCCAAAACCGTTTTACAAAATGGTGGTCAAGTTTATGGTGTCTTACCGAAAGAATTAGCGGCACGCGGCACGGCTTTAGAGAATTTGACCGACTTAGAAGTGGTCGATAATATGTCGATTCGAAAGCGGCGGATGATTGAACTTTCTGACGCCTGCATTGCACTTCCCGGTGGACCAGGAACTTTAGAAGAAATTTCAGAAGCCTTTTCGTGGGCTCGGATTGGTGATAATGATAATCCTTGTATCTTATATAATGTCGCTGATTATTATCGTCCCTTAGAAAAAATGTACGACGAAATGACGGAGCAGGGCTTTTTAACGCAAACCGATCGGGAAAAATTGCTTTTCTCTGATTCACTTATTGAAATTGGCGACTTTATCAAAGGCTATGTCCCACCTAAAATCCGTCAATATTAAAATTTACTTAAAAAAGTGTTGACGGTTTATAAAATCACAGGTTATAATCAGACATAATAAAACAGAAAGGAACATTCACATGAACTTTAAAATGATGACACAACTTAACTCATCCTCTAGCTTTGCTTGGCAGATTTGTATCTAAGCGAGGTTAGTTTGAGGTGCCTGGTTAGATGCATGAGTTTTCTAACTAGGTCATCATTAATATTCATGAATGTTTCGGCGAATATCTAAATGAAATTTCCACCTAGTTAGTTAACGCTAACTAGGTTTTTTATTACTTATTTTTTAAAAAGGAGCGTTTTAAGATGACAGAACAAAAATTGAAACGAAGCGTAGGACCGTTTACCGCCCTAGCATTAGTAATGGGAACTGTAATTGGTGGGGGAGTCTTTTTCAAAACTGCCAGTGTCGTAGGAGCAACTCACTCAGTTAGTTTAACCTTACTAGCCTGGATTGTAGCCGGAATTTTAACCATTTGTGGAGGATTAACCGTTGCTGAATTAGGGGCAGCGATTCCGGAAACTGGGGGAAGTGTGCAATATATGCGCCATACTTATGGACCATTAAGTGGCTTTTTACTCGGCTGGGCCGAAATGTTAATCTACGTGCCCGCAAATATGGCAGCTTTAGCCATTATTTTTGCTACCCAAGTGATTGTCTTACTTCATTTAAGCATGGCACTGGTGATTCCAATTGCAATCGCAGTGGTAGTCATCATTACCGCTTTAAATAGTTTGGGCGCTAAAGTTGGGGGAGCCGTGCAATCAACGACTTTAATTTTTAAATTGATTCCCATTTTCTTAATTGTCATCGTTGGGTTATTCATGCCCGGGCACGTTGATGTGACTTTCTTCCCCATGGAACCGACTGATCACGCTAATTTATTGACGGCCTTTTCTGGTGGATTACTTGCCACTATGTTTGCCTATGAAGGTTGGATTAACATTGGTGACATTGCTGGTGAAATGAAGAGCCCGAAAAAAGATATCCCCAAAGCAGTTGTATTTGGGCTAACTTTCATCATGATTATCTACGTCTTAGTAAACTGGATTTTCTTGAAGAACATGCCGATTGATGCAATTGCGGGAAACACGAACACCGCTTCACAAGTTGCTGGTAAATTATTTGGTGAATTTGGTGGTAAATTAGTTACCATTGGAATTTTGGTGTCAGTATTTGGCACGATTAACGGTTACACGATGACGGGTGCTCGGATTCCGTATGCCTTAGCTAAAGATGATTTATTACCATTTAGTAAACAAATCAGTAAACTAAACAAAGCGGCTGCCCCTTACGTAGCTAGTTTATTCATTTTAGTGATTGCGATTATCATGATTATCCTAGGAAGTTTCGATATTTTGACCGATATGTTGGTCTTTGTAATGTGGATATTTAACTGTCTCTTATTTTTAGCGGTCTTTATTTTAAGAAAACGCGAACCCCACTTGGAACGACCTTATCGGGTGCTTTGGTATCCATTTGTGCCAATCGTAGCAATTATCGGGGGACTATTCATCGTTGTAACAACTTTGATTAATCAAACTGGCTTAGCGGTCGTTGGGTTAATCATTACGTTACTAGGTATTCCCGTTTATTACTTACACAAAAAATTTGGAATTTAACTAAAAAATGTTTCCTAAACGATTAATTTAGGAAACGTTTTTATTTTTGGTTATTTTTCACCGTAATCGTAACCGGGGCAGAATCAGTCAATTCTTTTCCAGTTGAATAAATGGTAACTTCGGTACTCTGCTGGTTTGGCACGTTAACGGTCGTCTTATAATTACTACCTGACTTAGTGATTTTTACATTGGCATCAGGATTAGTGGCTTGAAAATGAATTTGGTTTCCAATCACCAACGAAGTGTGAATCACAAAATTACCACGTTTATTTGTTTTGTAATGATGGTGATCTTGCACATTAATGGTCATTTGGGAGCGTTCGTCCATACTGGCACTGACTTTTTGGTGATGCTTTGGTTTAAATATTCCCGTTAGTAACACTAAATTAAAGATAATCACGAGATAGAGCATGGTAGTCGTAAATTTTGGTTTCATGATTGAACTCCTAGCAACTTATTGCTTGAATTCTATCACATTGCTGAAATGATGCAAAATCTATTTAATGTTTTTAAATCTAGTTTCTGGACCAGCAAAGGCAATCGTAAGCGCAGCAATTAAGAAAAGTCCTGTGATTACGTAGAAGATCATTGCTGGATTAGTCTTTCCAATTGCATAAGCAGCAAAATAAGGAGTCAAAATGGTTAGGAATTTAGCGGTTCCATGCGCCCAACCCATTCCTCGGAAACGATGGGGAGTTTGGAAAATTTCAGGAGTGTAAACACCTACGGCAGCTGCCATAAGGATGTAGAAACAGGTCGTTAGCAAGAAACCAATCGCAATTGTTCCACTAGCTGCCGTAATGATGGTATAAATAATTGCCAAAATTGCGCCAATGATAAAGGTTGTAATAATCGTAATCCGCCGACCGATTTTTTCGATTAGAATCGTACCAATCAAGGCCCCAATGGGAGCTCCAATCATCATCAACATCGTGTATTTAAGGGAGTGGGCCACGTTAATTCCGCGTTGCAACAACATTGTTGGAACCCAAGACGTGAACATAAACAAGGAAACCAAAATGGCAGTAACCGTGATGATACTGATGAAAAGGGCCCGCGGATAACTGATAGTGATTGTTTCTTTCGTAGAGGCATTATTTTCTTGCGCGTATGATCCAGCGGTTTCGAGTTGTTCAATGATGGCTTGGGCTTCCTTAGTTCGACCCTTACTAAGCAACCAACGAGGTGATTCAGGGAAGTGACGTCTAGCAAGCCAGAGGATGATTGCAAGGAATCCCACTACTAGAAACATGGCTCTCCATGAATAATGGGGAATGATAAATAGTGAAAGGGCAAGGGCTAGTGGTGCACCAAAGTTAGCAATGATAGCGGTTGCTCCTGACCAGCGTCCTCTCGTTTTGGTCGGCGCAAATTCGTTTACAATGGCGTAACCCGTAATAATTTCTGAGCCCAAGCCACAGGCTGCGATAAATCTTAGAATGGAAAGCACCATGATATTCGGTGCAAAAGCACCCAAGATGGTCGCAATTCCAAAAATCAACAGGTTAATTTGATAAGCAGTCCGCCGACCAAATTTATCACCCAAGTATCCCGCAAAGAGGGAACCGATGAACAGGCCTAAGAAACCGGCTGAAATAAAGTTGGAACTTTCTGCCAAGGTTGAGAATTTAGAGTTAATCATCGCGGTATTAACTGCACCAGCCATGTAAACATCGCTGGCATCAATAATCATGCCTAAAGCGGAAAGCATAAATACTCGTTTAAATAGTTTAGATTCTTTGGCATTATCGAGTCGAAGTTCAAGTTGCGTTGCTGTTTGTTCCATAATTAAATCCCCCAAGCAGTAAGTTGTTTTTGCATATTTTCGGTATTGTATTTAGTTTCAAAATCATTGAGCTTTTCTAAGCCCATTAAGTGGTTGAATTCTGGAAAGGTAATCATTTCGTCTTTTAATGACTTCGTGGATCCCGTTTCTTTTAAAGTGGTTAACATTTTTTTCATGGCCGCCATTTCGGTATAAACGGAAGCGGTCGGATGAACCACTAAGGAGAAGCCTAACTGTTGTAATTCAGTTGGCGTTAAATCAGGAGTTTTCCCATTTTCAATCATGTTAGCCATTAACGGAGTATCTGGAAAGGCGGTATGAATGGCCTTTAATTCGGCAATGCTTTCCGGAGCTTCAATGAAGATTAAATCAGCACCCGCCATTTTGTAGATTTGACTCCGATCAGTGGCAGCTTGTAAGCCTTCAACGGCGCGGGCATCCGTCCGTGACATAATTAAGAAGTCATCGTGTTTTCGCGTTGTAACCGCGGTTTTAATTTTTGCGGCTAAAACATCAACTGGCTCAATCCGTTTCCCGTCCATATGACCGCAACGTTTTGGCCATTGTTGATCTTCTAAGAAAATCCCGGCTGCTCCAATGGCTTCGTAATTTTTAACGGTTCTGGCAACGTTAGCTAAATCACCGTAACCGGTATCGGCATCCGCAAAAACTGGTAAGTTCGTCGCATTAATGATTTCACGACACTTGTTTAACATGGTATCGAAATCGGCAATCCCCCGATCTGGTAAGGATAAGTCACTGGCACTGGTAGCATAGCCAGCCACAAAAATAGCTTCGTAGCCTAAGTCTTCGGCAATTTTAGCAGATAAGGCATCCTGAGCCACAAACATGTTGGTGATGTGGTGCTTATCAAACATTAATTTTTTAAATTTGGCACGATTTTGTTTAAATTTCATAACTAAGCTCCTCTTTTAAGGTGGTCTTTAAATTTTGGATAGCAGTAAAATCAGGAATAACGGCTTGGCAGTCTAAACTCATTAAATCTGCTAAAGCAAGTTGATCATTATCCTGTGAAATAATTAGGTTGGCTAATTCAGGGGCAGCTTGGATTAATTGATAGCTGACTAAATCTAAATGCCCAATTATAATTTGGGTAATGCCTAGTTTTTGGGCAATTTTGATTCTTTTTGCCAATCCCGCTAATCCATAGAATTGCACCCCATCTAGTTTTAACCAAATCGTAAAGTCGTAATCAGCTTGGCTATCTTGTAAGGCAACTAATTTACCTAATAAATCAGCGTCACTGATGAAGTGGTTGGGCGTTTGACTGTGAGCCGGATAGACTTGGTCGTTTAACATGATAATTTGGGCTCCGCTTGCGCCGAGTTCTTTGCCAGCAAAATAAGTGTTTAATTGGTTCCCAAAGCCCGCTTGGATATCGGCAATTAATTTAGCGTTTGTTTCAGTGCTGATGTAGCGGAAAAAGCGGGCGTATTCGGAAACGCTGAGTAACCCTTGATTATCACTAGCTAAAAATTGGTTGGCTAATAAACGGGGGCTTACATAAGCAAGATGGAAGCCATGCTGGTTTATTTGATTAGCTTCTAAAGTATTACTGATTGCTGGAATGATTTTTTCTGACATGATAATTTCTCCTCTATCTGTTTTTTGGCAAAATAAAAAGCGCCCAAAAGTCTCTTTGACTAAAGGACGCTTGCACGCGGTACCACCTAAATTATGTTTGAATAAACATCTCTCCCAATCCTAAATAGAATTGTTGGCTCTGTAATGGGAGCTCCCAGTGATGGCTACGTTAATTCACCACACAACTCGTAGGCCTACTTCGTTTTATCTCAGCTTTGTTATTTCGCACTAACCAATAACTCTCTGGAAAGATTCTTATAAAATTACTTTTCCTAGTTAACGTTTTTTTGATTTTTAATATCATAACATGCTAAAAACGAAATGCAAGCCTTTTTTACGAAAAAACCGAAAGATAATTAAAAGGGAAACCGTCAAATCTGGTTAAATAGCTAATAATTAAATATTTATATGATTAATGTTAAGAAAAAGCTTGTCTTCAGCTTGGAACCATGTAATAATATAAATACTTTAGAAAGCTACACGAAAGATTGATCAGTAAAATTAAAGCTAAAAGCAGAGAGTCTCCAGCAGTGGGAGGAGATTTTAGCCTTTAATTCGAAAAGCAATTTTGAAATGAGATTTTTTCGAGAATCTCGGGATTAACCACCTGTACCACGGTTGAGTATAATCATTGGTAGATGACGTACTTAATAAGGCAGTTTATGTGAATAATCTGTAAAAGATGGTGGTAACGCGTTTCATGAACGCCCTGACTAAATAATAGTTGGGGCGTTTTTTTTATAAAATATTTTTTGGTAAAAGGAGTGAGAGTAATGGAAAATGACATGGTCATGGAAAAATCAGAAGCGAAAATGAAACAGGTGTGGAAGCAAATTAAAGCGTGGTTAGTAGTGATTGGACCGGGTTTAATTGTAATGCTGGCAGATACGGATGCCGGATGCTTGATTACCGCTGCCCAGTCGGGAAATCAATTCGGGTATGCGATGGTCTTACCGCAAATCGCTTTGATTCCAGTTCTATTCATGGTCCAAGAAATCACGGTCCGGTTAGGAATTATTACCAAAAAAGGCCACGGAGAGTTGATTCGGGAATACTTTGGAAAGAAGTGGGCTTACGTTTCCGCAATCACATTGTTAATTTCCGTAGTTGGTGCCATGATCACTGAATTTATTGGAATTGCGGGTGTGGGAGAATTGTTTGGGATTTCCCGGTGGATTACGATTCCAGCGACAACCATTTTCCTAATCGTGATTGCTTTGATTGGCAGTTATCATCGGGTTGAAAAAATTGGAATTGCCTTTGGAATCTTTGAATTGATGTTCATTATTGGAATTTTTATGGTTAAACCCGACGTTGGGCAAATGGTTACGGGAATGGGAAAAATCCCCCTTCACGATAAATCATACGTTTTCATGATTGCTGCCAACGTTGGTGCGGTAATTATGCCGTGGATGATTTTTTACCAACAAAGTGCCGTAATTGATAAAAAATTGAAACCAAAAATGATTAAAAAAGCGCGAGTTGATACTTTGGTAGGAACGTTTATTACCCAGGGAATCATGATTGGATTTGTAGTTTTGTTTGCCGCAACGACCTTTACTAAGGGTGGCGTCGCCCTTAATACCGTTAGTGATTTGGTCCATGAATTGGAATTGTTTATCGGGCCAAACGCGGCAAAGGCAATTCTAGGTTCAAGTTTGTTTGGTGGCGCAATTGTTGCTGCGATTGTAGTGGCCCTTGCAGGGACTTGGGGGATGACCGAAGTTTTAAACTGGCGTCACAGTTTGAATGAAAAGCTTAACCGCCATAATTATGGTTTTTATGGAATGTATGCCGCCGTGTTGATTGTGCCAGCTATGATGGTGTTGTTTATGGATAAAATGGTTGAAATTGCGGTCTCAATTGAAGTGATGAATGCTTTGATGATTCCAATTGTACTTGGCTTTTTGTTGTTGCTTGAAACACGGGCGTTGCCAGCTCAGTATCGGATGCACGGCGCCTATAAATGGACGGTCATTATTAGTTCATTGACCGTGATGGCTTTTGGAATTTATATGTTGGGACCCTCACTAAATATTTGGTAATGGAGAGATAATGATGAAAAAAATAAAACAGTTTTTTAAGATGTATGTAAGTAACGACCGTAAACATGAATTTGAAGTTCATTTGTATCAGGGACTTTAGGAGAAGACTATGAAAAAGTGGTTTAGAAAATTTGAATGCCTCTTTTATGGAAATGCAGGGGAAATCTGTATTGAGCATGAAATGATGATGTATCAGTAAAAATGAAGATTAAAAAAGGGACTGATTCCAATTCAATTAGAATTGATAACCGTCCTTTTTGTTTGACTATTGATGATTTTATTTTGGAATCGATTCATTATTAATTAATCAAATTTGGGATAATTAAACTAATTATGTTGTTAAATGAGTGAAGTATAATTGGAACCTTTAAATCTTTAGATTTTAAGTAACTAACGGACAAAATCAGTGAACCAATGAAATAACAAATACTATTTAATCCTAAGGGTGAGTGTAGGTAAGAAAATAGAATGGCATTTATAAAGATGATTATCCATATCTTATAATTTATAACTATATTATTAGCTGGGATTAGGATTCTGTAAAAGATGCCTCTGAAAAATATTTCTTCTAGAATTGGAGCAAGTATTAATACGTACACAAATGGAAAACAGCCATGGGTTTCAGATAGATTTATAAATACATCTGCTGAAGAATTATCTATAACTTTTTCATTTGCTAGAAAAATAAAAACTAATTGATTTATTAAAATTAATGCCATTCCTAATGTAATTATTTTTCGATAATTATGAAATTTTAAATTAAAGAGATATAGATTATAATGCTTATTTTCTAAAAAAACATAAACCAATTGAATGATAATAAAAAGAGTTGCAAGTGAATAATATGAAAATAAATTTTTGTTAAGAATTGATAACATATAGATAGGTACGGATATTATTAATTGGAATAAAATAAAATTCCCGAAAATTCTTATTAATTTCATTTGTTATCTCCTTGA
The DNA here is from genome assembly GCF_044054575.1 of Fructilactobacillus frigidiflavus. Taxonomy (GTDB): domain Bacteria; phylum Bacillota; class Bacilli; order Lactobacillales; family Lactobacillaceae; genus Fructilactobacillus; species Fructilactobacillus frigidiflavus. The sequence continues at coordinate 285,445 of NZ_CP168716.1, read as the reverse complement.
AAATATGATTAGATTGATTTTAACATAATATTATGTAGATAATAGAATAGTGATAAAATGAAAAATTTTTATATTGGGGGAAACAGTGGATACTAATTATATAAAAAATCATATTAATTATGAATCAAGAGGAGAAACGTTTAATGAAGTATCAAAAGAAAGATTAATTGAAATATTAATTGATTATTATTTTAATTCATTGACATTGTCTAAATTAATTGAAAAATATAATTTAAATACAAACTTAAAAAATATTCGTTCTGATTTTCCTAACCTTACTAGTAATCTAAAATGTCAATATGATGGTAATTTAATGATTTCAAAATTACCATCAAAAGAATCTGTTAAATTCGATATAGAAGAATCAAATTATGAATGTATTGTTTGTGGTCATAGACAATCTATAAACTGTAGATGTGATAACTGTCGTAAATATTATCAACAAATTATTAAAAATCATTACGAAAATCAAAATTTGGATTTAGTCGATTTAGAAAACATTAGTTTGATGGATAGATTGAATATATCTGAAATTTTACAAATTAATCATGCAAGATCTCTTGAAGATATAACATCAGATAATAAATTAAATATTCAGGCTTATTATGAATTACTTGCTCCATTATTCGATAAAAATTTATTAACAATATCTTCTAATAGTACAATTGAATCTTTTAAAATGGCTGATAATTTTCCTAATGTATTTTATCCTACAGAAGTTAATTTTAATATCAATATAAATAGTTCGATAGACAAACTTAAATTTTTAACAGATGAAAATCTATTATCTAAATATAAATCAGATGAAATTAAAGATGTTTATAAAAAAATAGTTATTTCTGAATTAATAAAATTATTAACAATCAAAATGGATGAATATAACTTAAAATTAGTAAGCCGTAATGAAAAAGAAAAAAATAATATTGAGGATATTACAAATTTATTTAATAGAATGTTAAAAACGCTATCTCCCGGACAAATATATAGTTTAATTTGGAAAGGAACGCGGGATGCTAATGATTCAAAAGATAGGAACAAGTGGGGAAATTATAAATATCATCAATTATCATTTGTTTTGCTGAAAATAGATAGCGTTTGGAAATTATATAAAAACAATAATTATGAAATTAAATCATTTGATATACCATATGATTATGTTAAAGATCTTAAGACAGATATCTTTTTTGATTTTTTGCTAGAAAAACCTAACTGGTTTTCAGAAGTTATAAACTTTTAATATAATTAAAAACTAACCAAAGAGACGTCCAGCTTTTCTAGCTAGGCGTCTCTTTGTTATATACTATTTTTATTTACGATCATGATTCCGCCACCATGATGCGAGGCTTGATCCAGAGATATTGTGCCAAACTGAGAACATTACCGCTGGCAAGGCTGAAGCAGGGGAGAAGTAAGAAATTGCGAGCGTTGATGCCAAAGCAGAGTCTTGCATCCCAACTTCAAAAGTAATGGCTTTTTGTTGTGGCTTATTCATTTTAAGTAAACGAGAAAAGCCGTAACCGAGAGTGTAACCCAGCAAGTTGTGAAGGATAACAACGGGAACGAGAACTAGTGCCGTTGCTGAAAGAATATTGTGAGCATTGGCTGAGAAAATTGCCAAGATGATGATTAAGATGGCTAATTGTGAGATAAGCGGCATGATTTTGATTAATTTATTAACGTGCGTTTTAAATAATGTATGCACCACTACCCCTAAAACAATTGGGACCACGACAATTTCTAATGCCGAAAAGAACATTTCCTGGAAAGGAACAGTGACCCATTTACCGGCCAACAGTTTTAATAAGGAAGGCATCATGAGGGGAGCTAGTAAAGTGGAAAGCAACCCAATTGCCACATCTAAAGCGACGTCTCCTCCAGCTAAGAAAGACATTACGTTTGAGGCCGTTCCAGATGGAGCTGATCCCACGAGAATTACCCCCACAGCCGCTGCGCCCGTTAAACCAAATAAATGGACTAACATGAAGGCCACTAAAGGCATGATTACGTAATGTGCCACCGTTCCTAAAATAACCATTTTCGGGTTTTTAGCGACTTCCTTAAAGTCTTCTAATGAAAGGGTGATACCCATTCCAAACAGTACAATCATTAATAAAACTGAAACAGCTGATAAATGTCCGATTTTGGTGGTTGCTAACGCCACTCCTGGTCCCGGAATGAAGTAAGCAAATAAACAGGCTAAGACAATAATTACAACAAAATATTTAGTTAAAAAGTCAGATAATTTTTTCAGAAACGTCATCATATTTCTCCTTTTTTAGCGGTGAATGCCCAATGCAATTCTTGCATACCGACTCATTCGATCAATGTTCCAGGCTGGTTCCCAGACCAGTTTAACGACTACTTCCTTGATTTCGGGAATCGGGAGCAAAGCATTTTTCACCATTTCTTCAAGCACTGCCATCAGTGGGCAACCCATCGTTGTGAGGGTCATTGTAACTGTGGCAGTTCCGTCTTCAAAAGTCAGCCCATAAATTAAACCTAGATTAACAATGTCGCAGCGTAGTTCTGGATCAATAACTTGTTCTAGATTTTCTAGCATACGGTCTTTCAAACTTTCAGCTTTTTTCATGGGTAAACTCCTTCATTAAACTTCAAATAATTCTTCAATATTTTTCATAACTGCCCCAGTGTTAGCTGATTTAACTAAGGCTTGATAACGTAATAACCAGCCACTTTCAATTTTGGGCTTAAATGGTTTGACGTGTTCTTTGCGTTGGTTCAAAACTTCATCACTAACGTGTAATTCGATGGTCCGATTAACCAAGTCAATCGTAATTTCATCACCGTTTTCCACTAAGCCAATTGGACCACCGGAAGCTGCTTCCGGACTAACGTGGCCAACGGAGATTCCCCGGGAAGCACCTGAGAAACGGCCGTCAGTAACTAAGGCGACTTCTTTACCAAGTCCCATTCCCATAATTGCGGAAGTCGGTCCCAGCATTTCTGGCATTCCTGGACCACCTTTTGGACCTTCATAACGGATAATGATGACATCACCGGGATGGATTTTACCATTATCAATGCCATGCACGGCTTCTTGTTCGGAATCAAAGACGATGGCTTTTCCCGTAAAGGTCTTGATGGAAGGATCAACTCCTCCAGATTTGATTACGGCCCCATCCGGAGCAAGGTTTCCGTAAAGAATTGAAAGACCACCTTGTTTAGAATAAGGATCCACATCAAACTTATGGATGATTTCGGTGTTTTTTATTTCATGGCCAGCCACATTTTCGCGTACCGTTTTGCCTGTAACGGTCATGCGATCAGGATGAAGGACGCCACCCATGCGTATTAATTCTTTAACAATCGATGGGACACCACCAGCCTTATGCACATCTTCCATCGTCCATTTTGATGAAGGAGCAATTTTAGCTAAGTAGGGAACTTCTTTCGCAATCTCATTGATGTCAGCTTGATTATATTCAATGCCAGCTTCATGGGCGATGGCCAACGTATGTAAAACGGTATTCGTGGAACCACCCATGGCCATATCAAGCACCATCGCATCATCTAACGCTTCTTTGGTTAATAAATCACGCGGACGGACATCTTCTTTCACCATTCTCATCAATTGTTTCGCACCTTCACGAACTAAATCTTTTCGTTCGTCAGAAATGGCAAGCGCCGTTCCGTTAAATGGTAAAGCAATGCCCATGATTTCCATTAAAGTATTCATGGAATTAGCAGTGAACATTCCGGCACAGGAACCACAAGTCGGACAGGCATTTTGTTCTAGTTTCAGAAATTCTTCTTTGGTCATTAAGCCAGATTCAAAGGTTCCGACGGCTTCAAACATCGTAGATAAAGTGGCAGCCTTTCCATTAGCGTCTAATCCGGCTTTCATAGGACCACCCGAAACGAAAACGGATGGAACGTTACATCGTAAGGAAGCCATGATCATCCCGGGCGTGATTTTGTCACAGTTCGGCATGAAAAACACGCCATCAAAACAGTGGGCGTTAATTACCGTTTCAGCTGAATCAGCAATTAATTCACGTGAAGGTAAGGAGTAGCGCATTCCTTCGTGCCCCATGGCAATTCCATCATCAACCCCGATGGTATTAAATTCAAAGGGGATTCCGCCGGCATCACGAATGGCTTGTTTAGCTACATCGGCTAACCCACGTAAGTGCGCGTGTCCAGGAATAATTTCGATGTATGAGTTACACACCGCAATGAATGGTTTCTTCATGTCTTCGGGATTTTTAATTTGCCCGGTTGCGTAAAGTAATGATCGAGCGGGAGCCTGATGCGCACCTAATTTGATTCGATCAGAATGGGAATTTAAATCTTTACTGGTAATGTTAAATGAAAAATTATCTGCCATAATTTTTCTCCTTTCGAGTGGGGGAAGTTACGGTTCTAGTTAAACTATTAATTTTTAAACAAAAAAAGTCCTCCAGTTCAGGAAACTGGGGGACTTTGGTTAAAAGACTATCCTCCAATTTCGACGAAACTGTGAGGACGTTAGAATTCTAGCTACGCTAAAAACATTTTATTATCCACACAGATTTGCTTAATAATAATCACTGGTGAGACTAATAAAATAATAATAATCAAAGCTAGAGTAGCAGTTTGCATGGCTAGAATTCCTTTCTTTTAAATGTTAATTAATAATTTATCTAAATTTAACAATAAAAACGAACGTTGTCAATATAAAATTAAGATAATTTTAAAAATGGCGAACTTTAATTGGAATTAACCAACTGAACCTTCCATTTCGTAGCTAATGAGGCGGTTCAATTCTACAGCATATTCCATGGGAAGTTCTTTAGTGAATGGTTCAATGAAACTCATGATAATCATTTCAGTGGCTTTGGCTTCACTAATTCCGCGGGACATCAAGTAGTAAAGTTGTTCTTCAGAAATCTTAGAAACCTTGGCTTCGTGTTCCATCGCCACATCACTATTGTAAATTTCGTTATAAGGAATCGTATCACTCGTTGATTTTTCGTCCATGATAATCGTGTCACATTCGACGTGCGAAGTTGAGCCTTGGCTATCGCGGCCAAAGTGCACTTTACCACGATAATCAACGGAACCACCATCTTTAGCGATTGATTTTGAAATAATCGAAGATGAGGTTTCGGGTGCATTATGAATCATTTGGGCTCCCGTATCGGATTTGATGTTTTCGCCAGCCACGGCAATTGAAAGCATCGTGCCCTTAGCACCGCGACCATTAAGATAAACGGATGGATATTTCATGGTAATTTTGGAACCAAGGTTACCATCGACCCACTCCATACAAGCGTCATCGAGGGCTTGAGCCCGTTTAGTTTCTAGACTGTATACATTGTTAGACCAATTTTGAATGGTAGTGTAACGACAGTACGCGTGGGGAAGCACATTAACTTCTACAACGGCGGCGTGCAAACTATCAGAGTTATAGGTCGGTGCGGTACAACCTTCGACATATTCGAGATGCGCACCTTCATCAACAATGATGAGGGTCCGTTCGAATTGGCCAGAGTTAGCAGCATTAATCCGGAAATAAGTTTGGATGGGGGCCGAAACGTGAACTCCTTTTGGAACATAGATAAAGGTTCCGCCTGACCAACACGCTCCGTTTAAAGCGGCAAATTTATTGTTAGTGGGTTTAACTAACTTGCCAAACCATTTTTTAAATAATTCTGGATATTGCTTCAAAGCAGAATCTGTATCCAAGAAAATGACACCTTGTTTTTGCAAATCAGCCTGCATGTTTTGGTAAACCGCTTCTGATTCGTATTGAGCAGAGGAGCCCGCAAGATATTTTCTTTCTGCTTCGGGAACTCCAATTCGGTCAAAGGTTTCTTTGATTTCAGCCGGAACATCATCCCAGTCGCGGAACTTTTTGTCTGTGGCTTTTTGGTAGTATTTCATGTGATCTAAGTCCAAACCATTTAGATCCGGACCAAAGGCGGGGTCTTCCATTTTGAGAAAGGTTTGGTAACATTTCAAACGGTATTCCAACATCCATGCGGGTTCTTCTTTTTCCGCAGAAATTTGGCGAACTACGTCTTCGGTTAACCCTTCACCCGTTGAGAAAAAGGGGGTCACATCATCGTGAAACCCAAATTCATATTCTTGTTTACTGAGGACTTCCGATACATCAACCATGTTATTCAGCTCCTTTGAGTTCGTTAATGATATTTTCTGAGACATGCCAGCCTAAAGTTGCGCATCGGACCCGTGTCGGAAATTGGGCCACGGTACTCAACAAACTGGCATCACCAAGTTCGGCTTGCTCAGCTGGACTAATTGCTTTGTTAATCACGTTATTTTGAAAAGCTTTAATCAACTTTTGTGCTTCTGGCAAGGTTTTTCCGGTTAACGCTAGCGTCATCATACTGGTAGAGGCTTTAGAAATCGTACAACCAATTCCGTGAAAATGGATATCCGTAATCAAATCGTCTTGAACCGTCAAAGCAACGGTAATTTCATCACCACAACTTGGATTCCGTAAGGTTTCGGTTTCAGTAGCGTGGTCCACCTCCCCAAAATTTCGCGGATATTTGGCGTGGTCTAACACGACTTGTTTATAGAGTTGACTCATATCACGCAATCCCATTTTCAAAGAACTCCTTTACGTTTTTGATTGCTTCAATTAATTTTTGGACATCTGCTTGGGTATTATAAAAGTAAAAACTAGCTCGCACGGTGGACTCAACGCCCAAAGCTTGCATGAGCGGTTGAGCACAGTGATGACCAGCCCGGACTTCAATTCCTTCTAAATCTAACCCGGTCGAAACATCATGAGGATGGATTCCAGCTAAATTAAAAGCTACAACGCCGGTATGGTCAGCCGGATTTTGCGGTCCATAGACGGTCACACCTTCAATTTGTTTTAATTCGGCTAAGCAAGTTGTAACTAATTCATGTTCCATTTTTGCAACTTGATCCATTCCAATTTGTTGTAAATAATCAATGGCAGCCGCTAAGCCAATCGCACCGACGATATTGGGAGTACCTGCTTCAAATTTGAGTGGAACTGGTTGCCAGGTTGCGGTCTGCTGGCTAACTTCATCAATCATTTCACCGCCAAATTGCACGGGATCCATCGCTTCTAGAACTTCCATTTTGCCATAAAGAACACCAATTCCAGTGGGACCTAACATTTTATGTCCCGAAAAAGCGAGAAAATCAGCATCCAACGCTTGGACGTCTAAAGCAAGGTGGGGCGCTGCTTGGGCCGCATCTACGACTAATTTTGCTCCAACTTGATGAGTTAATTTGGCAATTTCGGCAATCGGATTAATACTGCCTAAGACGTTAGAAACCTGAGTTATTGCCACAATTTTCGTATGCTTGGATAATTTATGGTTAAAATCAGCTAAATCGACTTGGCCTTGTGCATTTAAATCGACAAATTTGAGGGTCGTCCAAGTTTCCTTGGCAACTTGTTGCCAGGGAATTAGATTACTATGATGTTCGGCCACGGAAATCAAGATTTCATCACCTGGTTGGAGGATTTTTTTTGCATACCCCGCCGCAATCCAGTTCAAACTTTCGGTCGTTGAACGCGTAAAGACGACGTTTCGACTGCTGGGGGCGTGAATAAAATCAGCGACCGTTTGTCGAGCCGCTTCGTATTTATCCGTCGCAACTTGGGACATACTACCAACACCGCGATGCACGTTGGCATTGTTGGTTAAATAAAAGTTGCTAATGGCATCGACCACAGCTTGGGGTTTTTGCGAAGTAGCCGCACTATCTAGGTAAATTCGAGGTTCACCCTGAAAGTCTTTATTCAAAATTGGAAAATCAGCTTTGTAGTTAGGGTGTTGGTCTTTCATGATCAAGCTTCCTTTCGATGGTCGTAACCATTTGATCTCGAATGGTTTTAGAGGGGATTTGGGCCAAAATGATGCCTAAGAAACCACGAATTACTAGCTTTTCGGCCACGGTTTTAGACAAGCCCCGACTCATGAGGTAGTAAAGTTGTTTTTCATCAATACGACCAATACTTGCCGCATGTCCTGCGACCACATCATGTTCGTTAATCAACAGGATTGGATTAGCATCACCGCTTGCTTCATCAGAAAGCATCAAGACGTGGTTTTGTTGTTGGTTATTAGCGTTATGCGCCCCATGTTGGACTTTTCCAATGCCGTTAAAAACGATTTTGGCTTTATCTAAAATGGCGCCCCGCTGGTCGATTTGGGCATCGGAATGAACGCCAAAGTTCGTTAAACGAGTATTAATCCCTTGTTGTTGCCGACCATTCGCAATTCCAACCACTCGACTATCAGAAACAGAGCCTTCGCCATCTAAATCAACCATAAAGTCGGCAACGGTATTCCCGTCGTTTAGCGCACCAATCATCCAGTTCATGGTCGCGTGTTTACTAGCCCAGGCATGTCGCATGATAAACGAAGTGGTGTTGCTAGCCGTGGCGTCCATGCCAAAGAATTGGATTTTACTACCAGTTTTAGCAAAAACATCCGCACTTAGATGGGCAATCGTTTTCGCGTTTCCCTGACTTTGGGTACTATGGACAACGTCAAAATGACTGTTAACGTCTCCCACAATTACAATTCGATCAAAGAGGGTTCGCTGGGTTTCGGTATGTTGGGTAGTGGTAATGTTAATCGGGGTTTTGAGTTCCACATTCTTAGGCACATAGATAAACGTTCCTTGATTAAGAGCCGCAAAGTTCAAACTCGTCAATCGATCCGTTTGTTTTTCACAAATCTTTTCTAGGTAGGGTTTAAGTAAGTCTTCATGTTCGGTTAAAGCAGTTTCAAAATCACAAATGACAACTTCGGCTGCTTGCATTTCTTCCGTTACGGTAAAAGTTTCAGTAGCAATGGCATCACTGGAAGTTACTTTTTGATTAATCACTTTCCAACTTTGATATTTAATTTTATCAACGCGGGGAAGCGCTTCATCCGCTAGCTTATTGAATTCGTTGATTCTTAAATCAGTCATCCACTGGGGTTCATTAACGAAAGCAGCCTGGTTAACTAGGTTGGCATCTAGTTGTGCCATAAATTTATCACGAGCCATGTTAATTCTCCTTATAAATCTTCATCAACTAGGTCAATGTCCAAACCAAGACGGTCACGTAACGCAGCATAACCATTGGTTTCTAGTTCAGCCGCTAATTCAAAGCCCCCAGTCTGGACAATTTTGCCACCCATCATCACATGAATGAAATCGGGTTTGATGTAATTTAGAATCCGTTGGTAATGGGTAATCATTAACGTTCCTAATTGACTTTGATCCATCGAGTTCACGCCTCGTGCTACGACTTGAAGGGCATCAATATCAAGTCCCGAGTCAATTTCATCTAAAATGGCAAATTTAGGTTTAATCATCATCATTTGTAAAATTTCATTTCGTTTCTTTTCACCACCAGAGAAACCTTCGTTTAGGTAACGTTCTGACATTTCCTCAGTCATATTCAAGACTTTTAAGTTTTCGTCGAGTTCATTTAAGAAGGCAGTAATTGAAACCGGATTAGCTTCGGGACGGCGCGCATTCATAGCCGCGCGGATGAATTCAGCGTTGGTAATTCCTTTAATTTCAGCGGGGTATTGCATGGCTAAAAATAAACCAGCGCGAGCACGTTCATCAACGGTTAAGTCAAGAATACTTTTACCATCAATCGTGATATCACCTTGAGTAATCCGGTAGTTAGGATTACCCATAATGGTTTCGGATAAGGTTGATTTACCAGTCCCATTGGGTCCCATAATGGCATGGGTTTCACCACTTTTAATGGTCAAATTAACGCCTTTGAGAATTTCTTTTTCCTTTTCAGTGTCTTGGTCAATTACATTAACGTGTAAATCTTTGATAGCGAGGGTTGTCATAAGTTATCTTACCTTTCGGGTTAATTAAAATTTGGCATTCGAGCTTCAAAAGCTTCGATTTGATCCATATAGTTCATCGTGATGGCAATGTCATCGAGTCCATTAACTAGTTTGTGTTTAATTCGTTCGTCAATTTCAAACGGGAAGACTTGATCATTAACCATTACTTTTTGTTCGGGGAGGTTTACTTGGATTGCTTGTGCTGCAGGAATTTTAGCTAAATATTCCCGTTGTTCGCTGGGAAGTTTAATGGCAAGGATTCCATTTTTGGTACTGTTCATGTAGAAAATATCACTGTAGCCACCCGCAATAATGACTTTAAAACCGTAGTCTTTTAGGGCCCAGACGGCGTGTTCTCTTGAAGAGCCACAACCAAAGTTTTCACCAGTTACCAAAATTTCGGCATTTTGGCGGTCAGCGTGGTTCAAAATAAAATCGGGATTGGGTTGGTTAGGAGCAGTGTAGCGCCAATCATAAAAGAGATTTTTGCCAAAGCCGGTTTTGAGAATGTTTTTCAAAAATTGTTTGGGAATCAATTGATCGGTATCGATGTTGTCATTCATAATCGGTACGATGGTTGAGTCAATCACAGTTAGTTTTTCCATAATTAGTAGTCTTCCTTTCTGATATCAACGAAGTGCCCATTAATGGCGGCTGCAGCCACCATGGCTGGACTAGCAAGATGTGTCCGCGAGCCAGCACCTTGACGACCTTCAAAGTTTCGGTTAGAAGTAGAAGCACAATGGATTCCGGCGGGAACTTGATCGGGATTCATCCCAAGACAAGCTGAACAACCGGGTTCGCGCCATTCACAACCAGCAGCTTTGAAAATTTTATCAAGACCCAGAGCTTCTGCTTGTTCTCGAATCGTCCGTGAGGCAGGAACCACCCAGGCCGTTACACCTTCAGCAATGTGATGACCTTGCAAAATTTTAGCTGCAATTTTCAAATCAGAAAGACGACCGTTGGTACAAGAACCAAAGAAGACCCATTTAATATCAATGTCGCCTGGCTTTTGGCCGGGTTTTAGACCAGCATAGTCGTAAGCTTGTTGATCATCACTGTTTTTAATTTCTGGAAAGACTTCGTCAACTTGGACAGCCATTCCGGGATTTGTTCCCCATGAAACATAGGGCGCCAATTCGGTTGCATCTAGTTCAATGACCTTATCAAAGGCACTAGGATCATCGGTGGTAAATTGTTTCCAGTATTCAATCGCTTCATCAATGTGTTTGGGTGCATATTTACGACCGCGCACGTAATCAAATGTTTTTTGATCGGGTTGGACGTTTCCGACTTTGGCGCCCCCTTCGATGGCCATGTTACAAAGGGTCATTCGTTCTTCCATTTCCATGTTGCGGATGGTATCACCATAAAATTCAACTCCGTAACCAGTTCCGAAAGAAACGCCTTCACGGGCAATAATGGCCATAATGACGTCTTTGGCGTACACGCCTTTGGGCAATTTACCGTGAACATGAATGCCCATGGTTTTGGGTTTCGTTTGCCAAATCGTTTGGGTAGCAAGGACGTGTTCTACTTCGCTAGTTCCAATTCCAAAAGCAATTGATCCCATCGCTCCGTGAGTGGCAGTGTGGGAGTCACCACAGACAATAATCATCCCCGGTTGCGTCAATCCCAATTGGGGACCGATGGCATGAATAATTCCTTGATCAGGATGACCAAGTCCGGCAAGTCGTACTCCAAAGTCTTTGGCGTTTTGGTTAAGGGTTTCAATTTGGCGTTTAGAAATTTCATCTTTGATGTTGAAAATATCCACCGTGGGAACATTATGATCAGCAGTCGCAAACGAACGATCCGTCCGGCGTACTTTTCGATGATTTTCCCGCAAACCTTCAAAGGCTTGGGGAGAAGTTACTTCATGTAAAAGGTGCAAATCAACGTACATTAGTTGGGGTTCGCCGACTTCCCCCATAATCACGTGGGAGTTCCAAATTTTATCAAACATTGTTTGGGCCATTTTCAAAACCTACTTTCTCATCTCGTTAATTACATAGTTAGTGACAGCTTCAGTGGTACTAGTTCCTTGCAAATCAGGAGTTACAACGCCATTTTCAACGGCCGCATTAACGGCCGTTTCAATTTTTGCCGCAAGGTCAGGACGCTGAAAGGAATTTTTGAGCATCATGCTGACCGAATTAATCATCGAAAAGGGATTAGCAATTCCTTTACCGGCGATATCAGGAGCAGAACCGTGAATTGGTTCGTATAAAGCAACGCCACCATCACTGGTACTCATGGAAGGGATTGATCCTAATGAGCCAGTGATTTCTGCTGCTTCATCACTAAGAATGTCACCAAATAAGTTTTCGGTAAGAATTACGTCAAATTGACTCGGATTGCTGATTAATTTCATTGACATCGCATCAACATAACAAAAATCAACGGTGACATCGGGATAACGCAAGGCCACTTGTTGCACGACATTGCGCCAAAGTTTACTGGTATCCAATACGTTTGATTTATCAACTAGCGTGACATGATGCTTGCGGGTTTTGGCCATTTTAAAGGCGACTTCCGTGACGCGCTCAATTTCTTGGGGAGTATAACGCATCGTATCAAGGGCGTAATCTAAAGTCGTTTCTCGCGGAGTACCAAAGTAAATCCCACTGGTTAATTCGCGGACAATCACGAAATCAACCTCGTGATTATTTTTGATGGGAGAGTATTTTTGCATCGCTGAAGAAATATGGGTTGGTCGAATATTAGCATATAAATTAAGCGCTTGTCTAATTTTCAAGAGGCCTTTTTCCGGACGTTCTGGACTGTCATCCCATTTTGGACCACCAATTGCGGATAATAAAACGGCATCACCATTTTTACATTCGTTAATTGTTGATTGGGGGAGTGGTTCTCCGACTTTATCAATCGCTTCACCACCAAAAGGCGCATAAGTTAATTTGTAGGCAAAATTTTCATTTTCGGTCGCAGCGGCTAAAACTTTTAGTCCGGCTGCCATAATTTCGGGTCCAATGTAATCACCTTGCAAAACTGTAATTTTATTCATGAACGGGAACCTCCTGATAGGTTTTCATAATTTGTTTAAGGTCTTCATTATCGATAATGGCTTTTTGATCAGCTTTATTTTTGAAAAGGGGGAAGATAACTTTCATATCTTCTTTTGAAACTTGGTAGCCAAGTGATTGAATTCGATTCATAACGGCGTGAGAACCAGAAAGTTTTCCCAGGGGCAAAACGGTCGTGCCCATGCCGACTGATTCGGGCGTGAGAATTTCATAGGTACTGGCATTTTTAAGCATCCCATCTTGATGAATCCCAGATTCGTGGGAGAAAGCATTGCTTCCGACGACCGCTTTGTTGTTAGGAATGGGCATGTTAGTGAGTTGACTAATCAAATCGCAAGTTTTTTTGGTTTGTTGCAAATCAATTTGATTGGAGTCGTGGTAATAATCTTTACGAACTGACATAGCCACTGCAATTTCTTCCAGTGCCGTATTTCCGGCCCGTTCGCCAATGCCATTAATCGTGCCTTCAATCCGTGTGGCACCGTGTTCAACGCCGGCAAGCGCATTGGCATTTGCCATTCCAAGATCATTGTGACAGTGAACGGAGAAAATGGTTTCGTTAAATTTAGGGACATTGGCTTGAAGATAATCAAACAACTTGCCGAATTCAACGGGATTGGTATATCCCACAGTATCTGCGATGTTGATTACCGTTGCACCAGCATCAATGGCTGTGTTAATGGCTTGCACTAGGTAGTCAGGTTCCGTTCGTGTGGCATCTTCGGGGGAAAATTGGACTTGGTCGAAGAATTGTTTGGCATAGCTCACGGATGCTTGAATAGCGGCCAAGTTTTGGGCTTTCGTCATATGTAGTTTATATTCGCGGTGAATGGGGCTCGTGGCGATGAAGACGTGAACTTGTTTGTGCTTGGCATTTTTGGTTGCTTCGTAACAAGCATCAATATCACTTTGTTTGGAACGAGCCAAGCCGGTGACGCAAGCATGGTCAACGGCTTCGGCTACCGCTTGCACGGCTTTAAAATCTTCGGGTGAAGCAGCGGGGAAACCAGCCTCGATGACATCGACACCCCAATTTTCTAATTGTTTGGCAATGGCAACTTTGTTTTCAATGCTGAAATTAACGCCGATGGTTTGTTCGCCATCACGCAACGTGGTGTCAAAAAATTGAATGTTTTGTTCTTTCATGATTTTCCCTCCAAAGTGTAAGTGACTTAAAAACAAAAAAAGCGCCCCTTTTAATCGTTAGATTAAAAAGGACGCTTGTGCGTGTTACCACCTTTATTCGCCAATCACTCACATGACTGACCTTGACAAGTACGGCATCGAAAATCGATGGTTATACTCGGATTAAGATAAAGGCAATCACACCTGAATTCCTCTAAAAGAATTCAATTTAATGTTGATCTTTCGAGTTGTAGAAAATACGTTGTTCCACCACATCAACGCTCGCTGGAAAATTCTGACAACCTTACTAATTCAATCATTACTAGTTTTTAAGATTAATTATTTAATTGATATATGAATAATAGCTTAGCTTTTTGCGAAAGTCAACAATTATTTACGAACTATTTTAAAATATTCTTGATTTGTTACCATTTTTCGGATAATATAATGGTAGTAATACGAATAATATTAATCTTTGAAACTTTAAAAGTTCGTTATGACTGGAGAATAAACATGAAAGTTTTTGACTACGAAGATATCCAATTAATCCCTAACAAATGTATTGTAAACTCGCGAAGTGAGTGTAATACTGAAATGAAATTTGGTGACCGGACCTTTAAATTACCTGTTGTTCCGGCCAACATGCAAACCGTAATTAACGAAGAATTAGCCATTTCACTGGCTAAAAATGGTTATTTTTATGTGATGCACCGTTTTCAACCAGAAAAACGCCATGATTTCATTCGTTCAATGCACGATCATGGTCAATTTGCTTCAATTAGTATTGGAGTGAAACCAGCTGAATACGACTTCATTGATGAGTTAGTGAAATCTGGTGATCTTCCTGAATACGTAACGATTGATATTGCGCATGGTTACTCAGATTCTGTGATTAAAATGATTAAATACATTAAAGAAAAAGCGCCTTCCATCTTCTTGATTGCCGGAAACGTGGGAACTCCTGAAGCAGTGCGGGCCTTAGAAGATGCGGGTGCGGATGCTACTAAAGTCGGAATTGGACCTGGAAAAGCTTGTATCACTAAAATCAAAACTGGTTTTGGAACTGGTGGTTGGCAATTAGCTGCTATCAACGCTTGTTCAAAGGGTGCTCGGAAACCAATTATCGCCGATGGTGGAATTAGAACTGACGGTGACATCGCTAAGTCACTTCGTTTCGGTGCTTCCATGGTTATGATTGGCTCAATGTTTGCTGGACATCTTGAATCACCTGGTAAAAAAGTTGAAAAAGACGGTAAAGTGTTCAAGGAATACTTTGGTTCTGCTTCAGAATACCAAAAGGGTGCTTACCACAATGTCGAAGGTAAAAAGTTGCTCGTTACTTCTAAGGGAAGCATTTACGATACCCTTCAAGAAATGAAAGAAGACCTTCAATCATCAGTTTCTTACGCTGGTGGGCGTGATCTTTCAGCTTTGAAGACCGTTGATTATGTAATTGTAAAGAACTCAATTTACAATGGTGACTAAATAATTTAATAATTTTAAGGATTTACTTTGATATTAATCAAGGTAAGTCCTTTTTTAGGAGCATAGATATGAAAAATAATAGTATTAGTATTGATGAAATTTTTGCTAAAGACCTAAAAGATCCTGATTTTAGAGCAGGCGTAGAAAAGGAATCTAGTAAGTTAACTAATGCCGTTAAAAGCATGAATGATAAAGAAAAATTAGGCTTTAACCAAGCGGCCCCAAAACCTTTCAACTATAATGAAGATGATTAAATTTGGATGTTTTGAGAGGGGAAAATGGCATGAAAGAGTGTGTATTAGGAGTAGATTTAGGCACTAGTGCAGTTAAGGTTTCAGCGGTGGATCGCGAGGGAAACGTCATTGCACAAGAATCGTTTGATTATCCACTTAGCCACCCAAAGTCTGGTTATAGTGAACAAAACCCTAATGATTGGGTAATGTCAACGACGGTTGCGATTGTACGTTTGATTTTAGATGACAAAATTGCAGCCAGTGATATCAAAGGAATCAGCTATTCTGGTCAAATGCACGGATTAGTTTTGTTAGATCAACAGCATGATGTGCTTCGTCCCGCAATTTTGTGGAATGATACGCGGACAACTAAACAACGGCATGAAATCGATGACCAAATGGGTGATGATTTCGTTAAAATTACCGGTAATCGGCCTTTAGAAGGATTTACCCTTCCTAAAATTTTGTGGGTAAAAGAAAATGAACCAGAGATTTGGCAGAAAACAGCTGTTATTTTAACGCCCAAAGACTACGTTCGTTATCGGATGACTGGTAAATTAGGCATTGATTATTCGGATGCCACGGGAACGACTTTGTTAGACATTCATACTAATCAATGGAGCAAACAAATTTGTGAAAGATTTGGGATTCCGATGAGGATTTTGCCACCATTAATTAAAGCAACTACTGATGTGGGAACAATTACTAAAGAATACGCAGAATTTTCTGGTTTGAAAACTACCACACAAGTCTTTGGTGGTGGGGCCGATAATGCCTGTGGTGCTTTAGGGGCTGGGATTTTATCACCTAATGTGGTTCTTTCTAGTATTGGAACTTCTGGGGTCATTTTAAAGTATGAAGATCAACCAGTCGATGCCTATCAAGGTCGCGTACAAATGGAAGATCACGTCGTCCCCGGTGCTTACTATTCCATGGGAGTAACTTTGGCCGCTGGCTATTCGCTTAGCTGGTTTAAAGATACTTTTTGTAAGGATGTTCCGTTTGCCAAGGTCATTAGTGGGGCTGCCAGTTCGAGTGTGGGAGCCAACGGATTACTTTTTTCTCCCTATATTGTCGGGGAACGGGCACCGTATGCGGATGCTGATATTCGGGGTAGTTTTTTGGGAATTGATGCAACGCAAGACCGTAATGATTTTGCTCGTGCTGTGATTGAAGGAGTAACCTTTAGTTTTAGAGATATTTTAAACATTTATCGGGAACAAAATGCCAAGATTGATGAAATTATTTCAATTGGTGGTGGTTCAAAAAGTGATTTGTGGTTGCAAATTCAAGCTGATATCTTTAATAATCCGGTTAAGAAGTTGGCCAACGAACAGGGACCAGGAATGGGAGCTGCCATGATTGCCGCCGTTGGTTTAGGTTGGTACCCAGACTTTAAAGCATGTGCCAAAAAATTCGTTCACATCGCGGAAGTGCATAATCCAATTCCTGCCAACGTGGAAAAATACAATCAGTTATATGCAATTTATCAGCAAGTATATCCACAAACTGCTGAAATTAGTCATGAATTACAAAAATTTAAGCAATAAATTGGTAAAGGTGTTCAGATTATCTGGATGCCTTTTTATTTTAAATTAACCAGAACGTGCGTTCGTATTTATGATATAGTGTAAATTAGCTAATTATCCATTAGCAAGTCGTGAAGAGTTGGTAACTCAGACGGCGGTAGGAGTTTAGTTTTATGTCTTCTTTTGATTATTTAGTGGCGATGTTGATCGTTGCTATTATTACTTATTTGTTAAATCATAAGTAAACAAAAAGAGCGTTCAGATTGGTTATCTGAACGCTCTTTTTTATTTAAAAATCCTAAAATGGTTAGTAATAGGAGCAAGTTTAAAATGTCTTCTTTTGACTAATTAAATTATAGCACACAATTATAAATTTCAAATGATTTAAATAAACTAGAACATGTGTTCGTATTTGTGATATAATTTGATTTGTTATTAAAGGAGATGCAGAGATGTTTTTTGATAAAGAGCCTAAGGGAGTATTCTTTTTAATTGATAACAAGTCGTTTTATGCCAGTTGTGAAGCGATTCAAAGGGGATTTAATCCGTTGAAAGTCCCACTAGTTGTGATGAGTGAAGCCGAAAATACTAATGGTGGTTTAATTTTAGCTACCTCACCAGAAGCTAAAAAACTTTATCATTTGAAAGCCAATGTCTCGCGGCAACGAGATTTGCCGACTGATTCACGATTGCTGGTAGTCCCACCTCGGATGAATTTATACATCAAAAAGAATCTCGAAATTAATCAATTATTTAGTAAATTTACTCCCGAAGAAATGATTTGGCCCTATTCAATTGACGAAAGTATCTTAGATATGACCGCTTCTTGGCATTTGTTTGGTAATTCAGTAAGATCTGTTGCTCGATTGATTCAAAAAACCGTCAGAAAAGAACTGGGCTTATATACCACAGTGGGAATTGGCGATAATCCAGTCCAAGCTAAATTGGCTTTAGATATATATGCAAAGCATACCCCAGATTTGATTGGTGAGATTCATTATCAAGATGTGAAAGATAAGATTTGGAACATTCAAAATTTAACTGACGTGTGGGGAATCGGAAAACGAACTGCTAAACATCTTAATCGCTTAGGCATTTATAATATGTATAATTTAGCTCATGCCAATCCCTATCTTCTAAAACAAGAAATGGGAATTATCGGAACGCAAATTTTTGCAACGGCATGGGGCGTTGATCGTTCAAAACTTACTGAAAAGCCAATTGTGAAATCAAAAAGTCTCGGTAATTCCCAAGTTTTACCCCGTGATTATCAAAGCCAAGCTGAAATTGAAAATGTGATTAAAGAGATTGGTGAACAAGTTGCCTCAAGAGTTCGGGCGCATCATCAATTAACAAGTTGTATTTCCTTAGGAATTGGTTTTTCCTTTCATGATAGTGAAATTTATCGAAATAGTGAAATTTATCGAAAAACAGGGTTTCATCAAATGCTTTCAATTGATGAAACGGATGATAATCAAGAGATTGTGCAACAGCTCTTATATTTATTTAGAAGAAACTGGGAAGGTCAATCAGTGAGAAACATTGCTGTTTACTGTAGTAAATTAACTGATAATCAAGGCCGTTCGTTAGATCTTTTTACCAAAGTCGATGAGCAACTTAAAAATGATAAATTAAACCACATTATTGATGAAATTCATCATAAGTATGGCTTTTCTAAGTTGATTTTTGCTAACAGCTTAGAAAAAGGAGGAACGGCCCTCGAACGAGCCAAATTAGTGGGCGGACATAATGGAGGCAATAGTTATGAATAATGACTTGAAAATCATCCTTGATCGCGTTGATAGTTTGTTTAAGCGAATTAGTCGAACTCATTACTGGATTGAGGTGGCCAATGATCCTTATGACGAATGCTACAATTTTTTCTTTAATCGTCAACGTCTGGGACAACGCCTTAGTTCAACTCCGCTACATAGTATTAGTACCTATAATTTGGCATATTTAGAAACTTTAATTCATGATTTTAAATTAGAAAATCAATTAACCATTAAATTTGTTGGGTTTAGTGGCCTTCGCTGGCCCTTTTCGCAACGATTAATTCAAAGAAAGCGTGATATCCTTGAGTAAATATCATTTTAGTCAGAAAGTAGTCGACCAATTTTTCAGTCATGAGTACCAAGATCGCGGCATGCTAAAATGGCAAGGCTTTTATTTATCTGATCACACTGTTGCCATTAAAAAACAAAAATATAAAAATAAAAATGTTGCCAAAATGAAGAATCCCCAAACGATTGCATTAATTAAACAACGGCTTTATTATGCAATGAAAAATTGCTATGAAGTGACCGTGCAATTGAACGAGCTGGATCAAGAGTTAAAACCAATTGAAGCCAATGGAGTCATTGAGTTCTTAAATGATGAAGAAGTTCATTTAGCCAAAAACAATGAATTTCCTTTGGAAGACATTCGAAACGTTAGTTTAGGAAATTAAAAGAGTTTCGCTTAAATTCAAGCGAAACTCTTTTATAAATGAATAAAGTGGGTAATTGTACCACATTGCATTAACACGGAGATTCCTAAATAAAGGTAAATTACTCCGGTTAAATATTTTCCGTAACGATTTAAAAATTTTTCCAATTGTTTGTTCTTACTAATGATAATCGCAAGGCCAAAGAAAACGATGGCCATGATTAACATGACGCAAAAGGCCACTATGAGTTCAAACATTGATTTACGAATAAAGATTGGAATATAAACGGCGACATTATCAGCCCCACAAGCTGCAACAGTAATTATGACTGTGTGAATTACTAACTTTAGTCGTGATTTATTATCACTTTCATCTAAATCATTATTACTATTTTTGCCAAAGAAACTTTTGAACGAAAAGTAAAGGGGAAATAGTCCCAAGAAACCTAGCATCCAAGTTTCGGGAACGGCACCCAATAAAATGGCAATTGTCATCGGGGTAATGGTCAGAATAGTCGTTCCAATCATATCTCCAATTAAGATGGGACTGTAGTAACGATGCGCATGAATCAGTAAGACGAGGACTAAAATATAGTCCATGTTGGTGGAGATGTAAGACACGATTGAATTTAAAATAATTTCTAGCATATTAATCCTTAAATGAAAAGTTTACTTTCTATTATACTATATGTTTTTTGATTAGATTACGATTAACCACACTAAAAAAACCCATTAACTAGGCCAATAGTTAATGGGTTTTGGTGTTTTCAATGCCAGTTCTTTTCTGATTTAAATATAACATAATTTATTTTTTTGTAAATAGATATGCTAAATTATTTTACCCATTTTAGTTTATTTCCCATTTCTATGTTATATTAATTCTTAACAAAAACTTTAGAAATGTAGGTGATAGAGATGAATATAGCACAATTGAGTAATCAAATTGTTTTAATGTTTTGTTTAATGGCGGTGGGCGTATTAATTAACAAATTACACTTTATGTCATCCGATACTTCGAGTGACTTGACCAATATTTTACTGTACATTGTGTCGCCATGTTTGATTATTCAAGCTTTTGAGCAAAAATATTCCAGTGCCCGAATGCAGGAACTTTTAGTAGTCATGCTTGGGGTCTGTATCGTCTACATCATTAGCATTGTAATTTCGAATGTATGCTTTGCGAAAACTAAGGATCAAACTACGAAACGGGCGGCCATCTTTGGTAGTATTTTTTCCAATGCGGGCTTTATGGGAGTACCGTTAGCTGCAGCCTTATTCGGCAATAAAGGCGTCTTTTTTGCGGTTGCCTCATTAGCTGGCTATAGTCTTTTTAATTGGACTTATGGGGTCACCATCTTTAAAGAAAAACGAGAATTTAGTTGGATGAATTTACGGGAACAGGCTTTCAATGCTTTAGTAAATCCGAATATCATCGCGATTTTTGTGGGTGGATTAGTATTTATTTGTTCGTTTAAAGTTCCTGAAATTATTAATCGCCCAGCAACTTATTTAAGTTCGTTAAATACGCCACTTTCAATGATCGTGATTGGAAATAGTTTAGCCAACTCTCGGTTTAGCAAAGCAGATTTCAACAAATCGTTACTGGGGGCTTTATTGCTCAGAAACTTGGTGTATCCCATGCTAACTTACGTTGTGTTACTTGGATTAGGGTTGAGTGGGGTCAGTTTATTAACGACCGTTTTGTTATTTGCGTGTCCTACTGCCGGATTAGTCGTGCTCTTTAGTCTGCAGGCCAACGATAATCCGACTCCTGGGATTGCTTTGATGACGATGTCGACGGTGTTATCAATTGTGACAATTCCGTTGGTTTTCTTTTTAATGACCATTTTTTGAAAAATTTACTTTGTGTACAAGATATAATATAATTAGTTTTATACAATGTATTTAGAAGGGACACTTATCAATTTGAAAGAACTACATACGACCGAATGGCAAGTGGATCTTGATAAAGAAGTCATTGCAAATGGCTACTACGAAGAACAAGCAAGCTAACAGAAAAATCAATAACCATTGAAAAACACGAACGATGTGTTTTTCGATGGTTATTTTTTTATTAAAAAACTATTTGACAAATTTAAATAGTCAGGTATATTAATAGAAATCGAACATTTGGCTTCGATAAAAAAATTTAACGTAAAGGATGTGTTGATTATGACTGAGAAAGTATTAACTAGTGATGAAGTAGAGGTACTCGCTCAAATTTTGTACAAGGCCTATGCCACTAAGACTCCCTTAGATATGGCAGATTTTGCTGAGTTTGACGATGAATCTGCGTATCGCGTGCAACGACGCTTAACTGATTTAAAAGCGAAAAAATTAGGTGGCTACAAGATTAGCCTTACCAGCGAAGAAACGCAAAACATGTTTAACTCTACTGAACCACTTTACGGAGCTCAGTTAGATGAACGCTTCTTTAAATCCGGCGTTAAGTTAAACCAAGCGATGTTCATGGATCCGTTAGTGGAAGTTGAGTTAGTTTTCACTGCCAAAACTGATTTATCAGCTAAAGATTCCTTAGATGAATTAATGAAAAAGACAACCGTTGCTCCCGCAGTTGAATTACCTGATTGTCGTTTTAAAGACTGGTTCCCAACCTTACCAAAAAATTTGGTGATGGCGGATGCCGCAGTCGGTGGAGCCGTCGTTTATGGTGATGAAGTTGATGCTGATCAATTTTCCTTAGATGATTTAGCTAAAGTGCATACCGAATTATTCCATGACCGAGAAAAGGTATCCGAAGGAAAATCAAGCGAAGTTTTAGGTAATCCGGTCAAATCCTTAAAATGGTTAACCGAAAAACTAGCAGAAACTGATCAAGTCGTACACGCGGGCGAACACGTCTCAACTGGAACCTTCTTACTCCCAGTGCCGTTAACTCCTGGTAATTGGAAAGCCGAATTTGACTATGGCTTAAGTGATGTAGAATTTGAAGTAGAAAAATAAGCAGTATTTGAAGTAGAAAAATAAGCAGTAATAATATAGAAGAAAAAATTCTAGCAAAAACTGAATCAGATAATAGACAAGCAAGAAATGATGATTTTGATAAATGGATAAATCGTTTATCATGATCTTGATAACTAACCAAAAAACTACCAGATATTCCCCAATATCTGGTAGTTTTTTCGGTATGTGTAATACTTGCTAGATGTTTAAATATATTTTGTAAGTTAATTATATCACAATCGGGTTTATTATAATTTTTTTGAAAAAAAGTAGTAAGCTTGATTTAGGAATTATTTTTTAAAATACTATGTTACGGCTTCTTTAGTGGTTTTTTAATCTGATGTTAAAGTGTTACAATTAAAAGTGTTTATCGGTAAAATTAAAAAGCACAGCTTAATGATTAATTTAGGAGAAACTATGAAAAATAATAATGAAACGAAACTACATTATAAGATGTATAAATCCGGGAAAATTTGGCTGTTTGCATCAATTACAGTGACTTTTTTTGGTATTACTGGCGTCCAAGTTACAACTCATGCTAGTGATACCAACCCAGACGCTGCTGTTGTAGCAAAAACGGATAATCAGGCGTCTACCAACAATAGTCAACCATCTGCAGAAAGCCCAACTAATCCTAGTGATCAAAAAACTACGGATGTTAAACAAGTTGATGTTTCTAGTAACCCAGAAAATCAAGTCGCTACAAGTTCGACTGAGACTAAACCGGCAATCGAAAATACTAACTCGGCTCCGATTACTGACAATCAAGAAAATAAGCCAGACACCAATCATAATAGTGCTGATGCAAAAACTGATGTTAAAGATTCACAACCTGCACCAGATTCTGCTGCCAAACCAGTAGAAAACACAGATCAACCAGTTGAAGTTCCCAAAACTGATGAAAATTCAAAGTTAAACCAAGCCAATACGGCACTAGCGGCAACTAATAATGTTACGCAAGGAACTTGGGGAACGGCAAACTGGAATTACGACAATGACAGTAAGGTAGTTACCGTACAAGGTAATCAAAATACAACTTTTGGAACTATCAATGAGCCCCGTTTTCCAGATGCAGTTACTAAAATTGTGATTGACGGCAAAGTTAAAGCTAATCAAGATAGTAGTTTTGCGTTTGCAAATTACAGTGACTTAACTGAAATTGACGGAATAAATAACATTGATACTTCAGACGTAACTAATATGCAAAGTATGTTCGCTGAAGATTATAAATTAGCTAAACTAGATGGATTACAGGATTGGGATGTTAGTAACGTAACCAACCTATCAAGCTTCTTTTTAAATGATCGTTCTTTGACAAAAGTTAATGTCGGCTGGAAGGATACCAGTAAATTTACTGATATTAATACGGCTTTTTCTAATATTCTTAGCCCCATGGATTACACCAAAGGGATTAATAACCAAATTGGGAATAATGATCACAATGGACTTCGTGAAATTGATGGTTTGAATACGTGGGATGTTAGTCATGTTACGAATATGAACAACTTATTCTATAACGATTATGTTTTGAGCTCTCTTGATTTATCAAACTGGAATACAGCAAGTCTTACTAGCTGTAATAACATGTTTCAAAGTAACTATTACCTAACTAATTTGAATTTAACTGGTTGGAATACGAAAAATGTTACCGACATGTCATATATGTTCTGTGGACTGGGAACTTATACCGCTTATTATGGAACTTTGCCTGTGATAACGGGATTGAATAGTTTTGATACTAGCAACGTAACTAATATGAGTTACATGTTCCATAGTTATACTGGAAATTATTTGGATCTATCAAGTTTTGACACCAGTAACGTAACTACTATGGAAAGAATGCTCGACACTTCGAGTCTGTTAACCCTGGATTTATCAAATTTTGATACTACTAAAGTTACCAACATGAATAACATGTTTAATTCTGATGATAATTTAGTATCTTTGAATATTTCTGGCTTTGATACCCGTCCTAACCAATATCGAAGTTCAGTTTCCATGACCGGGATGCTTTCAGGAGTTATCTACACAGATTCAAAACCGAGTGATACATGGGGATTAACCAAATTAATCTTAGGCGATAATACTTTATTGAATGCTGATAGTGGATTACTTAATCCACCCAAAGGCGAGATTGTGCCCACGACCACCAGTATCTTAACCTCTGGAACTTGGCAAAATCTAGGTACTGGCTACGCAAATGTCAATAATTTTAATACTCCTAGTAATAACAACTACAAACCAAATGGTCAATTTATTACTGCCAGTGATTTAACGAACGGGCAAGCTCATCCCGGAACATGGGTTTGGTCAATTGACCAATCATCATTAACGGCTCATGATGTCACCATTCATTTGGGTGAAACTTTACCCGCTGCGAGTGCATTTGGGAGTGCTACTGATGCCTACGGAAATCCGGAAACGTTAACGGTTGATACGCAAAATGTAAATAATCAACTATCTGGGGATTATCCGGCTACTGTTTCAGCCAACGGGGTCACTAAAGATGTTACCGTCCATGTTTTAAATGCTAACGGCGACGTTTTAGCAGGAGATTTAATTAAAAGTGATGTTGCTAACAATGCCATTCTGGGTGATTTGGATAACGAGGCAACTCAAGCTCAACTAAATAATAACTATGTGCCTAATCCTGATCCCAAATATTACGATGCCAACTGGTTCTCTAAAAATCAATTTGCTCCTGACCAAAATAGTATGATGTACTATGCTCAAATTAATCCGGATGGTAAAGAGAGTGATTTGACGGATGGACAGCTTACTATCACACCTGCTAACGATGATCCAAATGACGATTCTAACGGTAGCTATATTAATCCTGATATGATTTGGATTTCAAATGGTTCCGTCGATGGACAAAACATGACATATAGCAAGCTTGCTCAGTCAGGCTGGAAATATGTGGTTAATGCTGACGGTTCGATTACCCTTGATTTTGATTATAAGAATAATCAAAATTATGTAATTGCTTTTAAAGTGGGACAAAATGATTTTAATTTACAGGCGGATGCCCACATTTCAGCGACTGGTAAATATGTAGACAATACTGGACAAACCATTACTAAGCAACAAGCTCAACCTGATCCAAGTAACTCTTCAAAATACCTCAATCAAAATTACATTAATGTATGGGGAAGTTTCCCCACGGTCTCTGTAAGTGGCGATGATGTTACTTATTATGTTGGTGATAATCCAGCTGATTTGCAGTATCATGCTCAACTAAACTATGCAGACGGAACCACTTCTGATCATGTCAAAGTTGATACTTCAAAAGTTGATTTTTCTACTCCAGGAATTTATACAGCAACGATTATCGATACCGAACCGGGTTATGCATGGGTAACTAATACACTTACTGTTCAAGTAATTAAAAAGGTTGAACAAACTAAAGCGATTACGAGAACCATTAATTATGTTGATGAAAAGGGAAATCCAGTTGATAAAGCAACGGTTCAAGTGGTCACCTTTACTGAAACTGGTGAACAAACTTCAACTAATCCAGATGTAGTCAAATGGAATGACGATTGGACGAGCGATGGCAATTTTGGCGCGGTTCAATCACCGGAATTGAGTAATCGTCATTTAGTAGATGAGAGCCAAGCAACAATCTCTGCTGAAACACCAAGTGTGAACGACACAAATCAAATCATTAATGTTAAATATGCAGATGATACGCAAAAAGTAAGTGAAAATAAAGATGTCACGAGAACAATCAACTACGTTGATGACCAGGATCAAACAATTGCCCCAGCAGTAAATCAAAAGGTGACGTTTAGTCGTACAGGAACAAAGGACTTATACACTGGCAATACCGCTTGGCAAACATGGACAAGCACTGGAGACTTTGGCGCAGTACAATCACCAGAATTGAAAAATCGTCATTTAGTAGATGCGAGTCAAGCAACAATCTCTGCTGAAACACCAAGTGTGAACGACACAAATCAAATCATTAATGTTAAATATGCAGATGATACGCAAACTGTTAGCGAAAACAAAGAAGTTACCCGGACAATCAACTACGTTGATGACCAAGGGCAAACATTTGCTCCAGCAGTAAATCAAAAGGTTATGTTTAGTCGTACAGGAACAAAGGACTTATACACTGGCAATACGGATTGGCAAGCATGGACAAGCACTGGGGACTTTAGCGCGGTACAATCACCGGAATTGAGTAATCGTCATTTAGTCGATGCAAGTCAAGCAACAATCTCTGCTGAAACACCAAGTGTGAATGACACAAATCAAATCATTAATGTTAAATATGCAGATGATACGCAAACTGTTAGCGAAAACAAAGAAGTTACCCGGACAATCAACTACGTTGATGACCAAGGGCAAACATTTGCTCCAGCAGTAAATCAAAAGGTTATGTTTAGTCGTACAGGAACAAAGGACTTATACACTGGCAATACGGATTGGCAAGCATGGACAAGCACTGGGGACTTTAGCGCGGTACAATCACCGGAATTGAGTAATCGTCATTTAGTCGATGCAAGTCAAGCAACAATCTCTGCTGAAACACCAAGTGTGAATGACACAAATCAAATCATTAATGTTAAATATGCAGATGATACACAAACTGTTAGCGAAAACAAAGAAGTTACCCGGACAATCAACTACGTTGATGACCAAGGGCAAACAGTTGCTCCAGCAGTAAATCAAAAGGTTATGTTTAGTCGTACAGGAACAAAGGACTTATACACTGGCAATACGGATTGGCAAAACTGGACAAGTACTGGAGATTTTGGTGCAGTTCAATCACCGGAATTGAGTAATCGTCATTTAGTCGATGCAAGTCAAGCAACGATTCCTGCCGAAAACCCAAGCGTAAATGATACAGATCAAACGATTAACGTTAGATACGCAGATGATACGCAAAAAGTAAGTGAAAATAAAGATGTCACGAGAACAATCAACTACGTTGATGACCAGGATCAAACAATTGCCCCAGCAGTAAATCAAAAGGTGACGTTTAGTCGTACAGGAACAAAGGACTTACTTACGGGTAAGACTGATTGGCAAAGCTGGACAAGCACTGGAGACTTTGGCGCAGTACAATCACCGGAATTGAAAAATCGTCATTTAGTAGATGAGAGTCAAGCAACAATCGTAGCTGAAACACCAAGTGTAAATGATGCCGATCAAACGATTAACGTTAGATACGCAGATGACACTCAAACTGTAAGTGAGAACAAAGATGTTACCCGGACAATCAACTACGTTGATGACCAAGGACAAGCGATTGCACCAGCTGTAGACCAAAAGGTTACGTTTAGCCGTGAAGGAACAAAAGACTTATACACTGGTAAGACTGACTGGCAAAATTGGACGAGCGACGGTAACTTTGGCGCAGTACAATCACCGGAATTGAGTAATCGTCATTTAGTCGATGCAAGTCAAGCAACGATTGCAGCTGAAACGCCAAGCGTAAATGATGCCGATCAAACGATTAACGTTAGATACGCAGATGACACGCAAACGGTAAGTGAGAACAAAGATGTAACACGGACAATTAACTACGTTGATGAACAAGGTCAAACGATTGACCCAGCAGTAAATCAAAAGGTTACGTTTAGCCGTGAAGGAACAAAAGACTTATACACTGGTAAGACTGACTGGCAAAATTGGACGAGCGACGGTAACTTTGGCGCAGTACAATTACCGGAATTGAGTAATCGTCATTTAGTCGATGCAAGTCAAGCAACGATTGCAGCTGAAACGCCAATCGTAAATGATGCCGATCAAACGATTAACGTTAGATACGCAGATGACACACAAACCGTAAGTGAAAATAAAGATGTAACGCGGACAATCAACTACGTTGATGACCAAGGACAAGCGATTGCGCCAGCAGTAAATCAAAAGGTGACGTTTAATCGTGAAGGAACAAAGGACTTACTCACTGGTAAGACTGACTGGCAAACATGGACGAGCGACGGTAACTTTGGTGCAGTACAATCACCAGAATTGAAAAATCGTCATTTAGTAGATGAGAGCCAAGCAACGATTCCTGCCGAAAACCCAAGCGTAAATGATACAGATCAAACGATTAACGTTAGATACGCAGATGATACGCAAAAAGTAAGTGAAAATAAAGATGTCACGAGAACAATCAACTACGTTGATGACCAGGATCAAACAATTGCCCCAGCAGTAAATCAAAAGGTTACGTTTAGTCGTGAAGGAACGAAAGACTTATTGACGGGTAAGACTGATTGGCAAAACTGGACAAGCACTGGAGACTTTGGCGCAGTACAATCACCAGAATTGAAAAATCGTCATTTAGTAGATGCGAGTCAAGCAACGATTGCAGCTGAAATGCCAAGTGTAAATGATGCCGACCAAACGATTAACGTTAAATATGCAGATGATACGCAAGTAGTTAGTGAAAACAAAGAAGTTACACGAACAATCAACTACGTTGATGACCAAGGACAAGCGATTGCACCAGCTGTAGACCAAGTTACATTTAGCCGTGAAGGCACTAAAGATTTAGTCACTGGAAAGACTGAATGGCAAACATGGACAAGCACTGGAAAATTTGGTGCAGTACAATCACCAGAATTGAGTAATCGTCATTTAGTAGATGCGAGTCAAGCTACCATTACGGCTGAAACGCCAAGTGTGAATGACGCAAATCAAATCATTAATGTTAGATATGTAGATGATACGCAAACTGTAAGTGAAAATAAAGATGTAACGCGAACAATCAACTACGTTGATGAGCAAGGCCAAACAATTGCGCCAGCGGTTGATCAAAAAGTAACGTTTAGCCGTGAAGGAACAAAAGATTTAGTCACTGGAAAAACTGACTGGCAAACATGGACAAGCACTGGAAAATTTGGTGCAGTACAATCACCAGAATTGAGTAATCGTCATTTAGTAGATGCGAGTCAAGCTACCATTACGGCTGAAACGCCAAGTGTGAATGACGCAAATCAAATCATTAATGTTAGATATGTAGATGATACGCAAACTGTAAGTGAAAATAAAGATGTAACGCGAACAATCAACTACGTTGATGAGCAAGGCCAAACAATTGCGCCAGCGGTTGATCAAAAAGTAACGTTTAGCCGTGAAGGAACAAAAGATTTAGTCACTGGAAAAACTGACTGGCAAGCATGGACGAGCAACGGTAACTTTGGTGCAGTACAATCACCGGAATTGAACAATCGTCATTTAGTAGATGCAAGTCAAGCAACGATTGCAGCCAAAACACCAAGTGTGAATGACGCAAATCAAATCATTAATGTTAGATATACAGATGAATCAGAAAATAATATTCCAAATGATTCACCTAAGGATGATATCAATAAAAATTATGCTTCTAATAAACAAAGTGACGATGATTTAAATCCAACAACATCGGATTACAATAAACCAGATGAAGTGGATGAAAACCCATCAATGGTTAAGCAACATAGCGATAACCTTAATCAACCAGAAAAAGTTTCTAACAAACAAAATGAACTTCCTGACACAGGTGCAAGTAATGAAAGCTTAATTGAGATTATTGGTGGATTTTTGATATTAATCACTACTTTGTTTGGCATAAGAGGATTGAAAAAGCGAAAATAAAAAATCCTAATTTGCCTACCTAATTAATGATATAAACTTTTTAAGAGATACTTATAGGAAAACGACCGAATTCATTAAGGATTCGGTCGTTTTTGATTAGAAATATATTTTATAGTCTATTTTTCTAAAAATATTAGTTGTTTTACGAATTTAACCAGTATGGGAGGTAGCAAATTTTTACTACGTTTTTTTGAAAAAAAGTAGCAAAATTATACTTATAAAGATTGGTATCTCATCATTTGTCGCACATTCATATTTTGCGAAAATCAATTGTATGGTAATCACTAGGTAGACAGAAAATTAAAAAAATCTCAGCTGTTTTACGAATCTAATCATTAAGAAGGGAGGATTTCAAACACATTATCTACCATTATAATAGAAGTCTTACCCCCAATCAGATTACAGAATGTGTTGCTAAGATTACAGCATTACAAATCACGCCTGATTCTTAAAGTCCCTGTAATCTCAACGTAATAAATACCCTTTATCATGGGTACTGTTGATTAGTTGAGGTTATCTCTTCAACTAATACAACCATCTTAAATCAGAAAACTAGAAGCAGTTAATCAAAAAGGAGATTTTATCTATATGAAATTCAAAGGTTTAAAGACAATTGCAGCAGTTACTGCTGTCTCAGCTGGTGTTTTATTCGCCGGTGCCAACAGTGCTAACGCCTCAACTCGTGTAACCGTTCAATCTGGTGACACAATCTCAAAACTTGCTAAAACTTACAACGTTTCAATGCAAAGTATCAAAGACGCTAACAAGATCCAAGATATTAACAAAATTTATGTTGGTGAAGTTTTCGATATTGATAATGGTGACGTTGAAGTGGTAGCACCAACTGCTACTGATACTGACGCTGTTTCAGCTCCTGTAGCTCAAGCAACTACACCTGCTGTGACTGCTACTGCACCAGTTGCAACTCCAGCACCTGCACAAACTGAAACTCCAGCTGCTCCAGTTCAAGCAACTGCTCCTGTAGCACAAACTGCTACTCCAGCTGCAGCCCCTGTTCAACAAGCTGCTGCTCCAGTTGCTCAAGCTTCCGTACAAGCTGCAACTCCAGCACCTGCACAACCTGCTACAAGTTCAGTAACTGGTAGCGATGCTGCTGCTAAAGACTGGATTGCCGGTCGCGAATCAGGTGGTAACTATGGTGCTTCTAACGGTCAATACGTTGGTAAATATCAATTATCATCATCATACTTAAACGGTGACTACTCACCAGCTAACCAAGAAAAAGTTGCTGACAACTACGTAACTTCACGTTATGGTTCATGGTCAGGTGCCCAAGCATTCTGGCAAGCAAATGGTTGGTACTAAGATTAAATAAACTAACTTTAAAAGGGAATTCCGATTGGGATCCCCTTTTTGTCTACCATGATTACCATTTCTCAGCATGATATAATGAAGTTATTAACATCATTAGAAAAAGGAGACCATTATGGAAAACACTTTATACAGTAAAATTAACATTCTCTACTATTTAACTTTAGTAGCAGCCATCATTGAAACAATTGGTGCAATTCCCGTACTAGGTGGGTTAGTTATCATCGTGAGCGCCTGCGCCCCTTTAGTAGCGTTATTAGGTATCTACGTCGCTGGGTTGATTTTTACGATTCAAGCCCAAGCTACTCCCGGTGCTGATCGGTATAACATTGAACTAGCTAGCATCAAAACGAAGTTCATTACCGGAATTATTTGTGCAATCGTGGCCTTTATTCCCATTATTGGTTGGATTCTACACATCGTAATGGCAATTATCATGTGGTTACAATATACTAGTTTAATGGGCATGAAAACTAAAGTTGCCAAAGATGACGTAATTGAAGATGTAAAAGCTGAAGACGTTAAAACGGACAACGACAATAAAGAGTAACTAAAAA
The DNA here is from genome assembly GCF_044054575.1 of Fructilactobacillus frigidiflavus. Classification (GTDB taxonomy): domain Bacteria; phylum Bacillota; class Bacilli; order Lactobacillales; family Lactobacillaceae; genus Fructilactobacillus; species Fructilactobacillus frigidiflavus. The sequence continues at coordinate 253,329 of NZ_CP168716.1, read as the reverse complement.
ATGCCCACTTAATTTGGGCATTTTTTAGTTTGATGAAAGTTGTGATTATAATGGTAGAAAAAAATAAAAAACAGAAGCAAAAACGGATCTGGATTCGCGTGCTATTGAGCTTATTCGTGATTTTACTAATCGCTGGTGGAATTGGGATGTACTATCTCTTTAATTTCGCGTTTGCGCGGGGTGGCTTCAGTGATCAAATTCGCAGTCGGGCCAATACCGAGTGGTACGATAGTCATCCATCACAAACCTGGACGCAGAAAACCAAAGATGGACAAACGTTGAAAGCTCATTATTTTGCTGCGGAGCAACCCACCAACAAAACAGTGGTTGTCGTGCATGGTTATGGCGGATCAGCCCGTCGCATGAGTACTTACATTCGGATGTTTCATAATGACGGCTATAACGTCTTAGCGCCCGATAATCGGGGATTTGGGGGCAGTACTGGGAAATACATTGGATATGGCTGGCTAGATCGCGTCGATGTCACGAATTGGATGAAACAAGTGAACCAGTATAATCCACATGGCGAATTAGGGATCTTTGGGATTAGTATGGGGGCAGCAACCGTCATGTATACTTTGCCTACGGCTCCGGCTAATACCAAATTTGCGATTGCGGACTGTGGTTATTCAAGTATTAATGCCGAATTAAGTCATGAATTACATGAAGTCTTTAATTTACCCGCTTTTCCGATTTTGCCGATTGCGAATTGGTATTCTCGCTTCTTAGCCGGGTATAAATTTACCGACGGGAATACAAAAACGACGTTAAAACATAATCACATTCCGTTGTTTATTATCCATGGAAGTGAAGATAAGTTTGTCCCAACTAAATTTGCCTACCAAAATTACCAAAACGATAAAAGCAAAGATAAGGAAATTTGGATTGTCCGTGGCGCAGAACATGCCCAATCAAAACAAACTGATCCAGTCCAATATCAGGAAAAAACCGCGGCGTTTGCTAGTAAATGGTTTAACAACTAGATTACAAGAATATTACGAATAGATTAATCTTTAAGAATTCATTAAAGATTAGGTGATAAATACGTTACCATTAATAATGGTTTACTTATAATCTAGTTAATTAAAATTTTAAGTTTATAATTTTTTAAGGAGTTTTTATTTTATGAAGAAAGTTACAAAGGCAATTATTCCAGCTGCTGGTTTAGGAACCCGTTTCTTACCAGAAACGAAAGCCGTACCGAAAGAAATGTTACCAATCGTTGATACGCCTACGATTCAATACATAGTCAAAGAAGCCAAGGCTTCTGGAATTACCGATTTAGCAATCGTAATTGGTTCCGGTAAAGGTTCAATTGAAGACCACTTCTCATCAAACTATCTACTAGAACAAAATCTTGAAGCAAAAGGTAAAGATGCCATGCTTGAAGCTGTACGAAAAACGAATGATATGAACGTTTACTTTATTCGTCAATCCTATCCTAAAGGTCTTGGAGATGCTGTTTTAACTGCTAAAACCTTTGTGGGGAACGATCCGTTCGTCGTAATGCTTGGTGACGATTTGATGACTGATAAAGTTCCGTTAACTAAACAATTAATTGATAGTTACGAACAATCAGGGGCTTCAACGCTTGCTGTGATGCGGGTTCCTCATGAAGAAACGGTTAAATATGGGGTAATCGATCCCATTGAAGAAGTTAGCGACGGCATGTACGACGTTAAACAATTCGTGGAAAAGCCGGCTCCTGAAGACGCTCCTAGTGATTTAGCGATTATTGGTCGCTACCTATTTACCCCTGAAATTATGGATGTGTTGGAAACGACTAAACCAGGTAAGGGTAACGAAGTTCAATTAACTGATGCCATTGATACTTTGAACAAAACCCAAAAAGTGTATGCACATGAATTCAAAGGTGATCGGTTCGATACTGGTAATAAGCTTAGTTGGCTAGAAACTAACATCGAATTTGCCTTACGTCGTGACGATTTAAGTGATGACTTAAAGGCTTATATCATTGAATTAGCTGATAAATTAGAAAAATAGTGGAGAGTATAAATGAATATTAAGGTTCTTGTTGCATCACATAAAGATGCTCCTATGCCCAAAGATAAAAATTTATATATGCCTGTATTAGTCGGTGCTGACAAAAATTTTAATGGTCAAAAGGGATTTCAACTTGATAACGAAGGAATTAACATTTCAAGTAAAAACCCTAATTACAACGAATTAACCGCTATTTATTGGGCTTGGAAAAACTTGAAAAATACTGATGCCGTTGGATTGGTACATTATCGGAGATTATTTAGTAAAAGTCATCAAAGGCTTCTAGATAATGTATTAACTTCAGATCAAGTAGAAGAATTGTTGCAAAAAGCACCAGTTATTTTACCTAGAAAAAGAAATTACTACATAGAAACCATTAAATCTCATTATTTACATTCTCATTACCAAGAACCACTAGATGTGACTCATGAAGTAATCAGTGAGAAATTACCAAGTTATTTGCCAGCTTTTGATAAAGTTATGGATAGCAAATCAGCTCACATGTTTAATATGTTTATTATGAAAACTGATTACTTTAATAAATACTGTGAATGGCTTTTTGAAATTCTTTTTGAAGTTGAAAAACGAGTTGATATTTCTGATTATTCAGTTCAAGAAGCGCGAGTATTTGGTTATTTATCCGAATTATTAATGGACGTTTGGATTAAAACAAATAATGTTGATTATGTAGAGTGTAATTGGATCCAAATTGGGGACCGTCAATTAGTAAAGAAAGCAATTGGCTTTATTAAAAGAAAATTAATTAGTAATGTTGGGGAAGACTCGACTCATTATTGAGAATGTGGGTAATTTTTTATTTAATTATATATGTTAAAATATGTTTTATGCATGGAATTTTAACTTTTATATTTTTGTTATTAGTTATATTTTCGATTATAATGTTATAGTAAACCATTTGCAGTTTTCTAATATAATCTTTAATTCTTTATTATTTTTAATAGCAATGGCTTAAAAGGAATGCTTGAAAAAGTAAATTTAAATTGGAACTAGTCGAGAGGATTTTTTTATGAAGGATAGTTATAAGTCATTTTTTATATATTGTTTTAACGTTGTTAAGAAGAGTAAATTAATAGTTATTTCTACAATTATTTTATTTTTTTTATTGTCTTGCATTATCACATTTGGAATCATGAAACCTAAGTACACTTCAACCACACAGTTACTTGTTAATCAAAAATTAAGTAAAAGTGAATTAGCAATTCAAGCTCAACAAACCCAGACTGATATCCAGAGAGTTTTTACATATAAGGATATTATTACAAGTCCAGTAGTACAAAAGCAAGTTGAAAAAAATTTAAAAAATGAACCTGGCGCAAATAAAGCAAAAATAAATGTTCAAAATCAACAAAGTTCACAAGTTTTTTCAATATCTGCGACTACAAATAATCCATATACATCTGCAGATGTTGCTAATGAAACAGCTATTGTTTTTCAGAATAAAATAAAAAAGATTATGGATGTAAATAGTGTTACAGTAGTTTCTAAAGCAACCCCTAAAATGAATCCAACTTCTCCTCACTACGTAACAAATTTAGTAGCTGGATTATTAATGGGAATTATTGTAGGTTTTAGTATATCTATTTTTAAAGATTCTAATGATAGAACAATTAAGGAAGTTGATTATCTTACTGATGATTTAGGATTGAATAATCTTGGAATTATAGCTAATATTGATGATAAAAAAATGTTCAACAAAAATAAAGATAATAAACGTCGTCATGAACATACAAGAAGGGTTTAGGTGAATCATGGGATTATTTAATAAAAATAAAAAACTAGACGATCAAACAATGAAACACGGTGCACCATTAATTGTCGAAGATAACCCATCTTCTCCAGTTGCAGAACAATTTAGAACCGTTAGAACTAACATTAAATTCTCTATTATTGGTGATAACAATAAAACAATTTCAATTACATCGGCCGATCCTTCTGAAGGAAAAAGTGTTTTTAGTTCTAATTTAGCTGTAACTTTTGCACAGCAAGGTGAAAAAACAATTCTAATAGATGCTGATTTGCGTAGACCAACTGTTCATAAAACGTTTACTGTTTCTAATCAAGAAGGTTTATCAAACTATTTATCTGGTAATATTTCATTGGATGAAGTTATAACTAAAACTGACATTGATAACTTGGAAGTTATAACAAGTGGTCCTATTCCGCCTAATCCGGCTGAACTTATTGGTAGTTTAAACTTCAAAAATATGTTAAATGATTTGAATGAAAAATATGATTGGATATTAATTGATACTCCACCAGTAAATGCTGCAACTGATGCTTCATTAATTGCTGCAGATTGTTATGGAACTATTTTAGTTGTGCCTCAGTCAATTGCAAATAAAATTGATGTTAATAATGCAGTTGAACAATTAAAAAAAGTAAATGCTAAAATTTTGGGAACAGTTATGAATCGGGTAAATATCAAAGAATCTTCTGGATATGGTGGTTACTATGGTGGTTACTATGGGGCTGAAAAAAATGATTGATGTTCATTGTCATATTCTTCCTGGTGTTGATGACGGTTCTCCAGATATGGAAACTTCTTTAAAATTAGCTCAGGAAGCAGAAAAACAAGGGATAACGGCCTCTTTGATTACTCCACACCATATGGATGGGCAATATACTAACCACCTAAAAGATGTTGAAAAAGAAACCTTAGAATTTCAAAAAAAAATTGATGAACATGGAATTAAACTTAAAGTTTTTCCAGGGCAAGAAGTTCATATTACTGGTGATTTATTAGAAGCAATTGACGATGGTGATATTTTATTTGCTGATCCATTTAATCGTTATTTGATGCTTGAGTTACCCCATATTGAAGTTCCTGAATACACTGAAAATATGCTTTTTGAACTTAAAACAAGAGGAATTACACCAGTGATTGTGCATCCTGAACGTAATCATGGTTTTCAAGATAATCATGATTTATTATATAGATTTGTTGATCAAGGTGCGGCAACTCAACTAACGGCAAGCAGTTATGTAGGTGTTTTTGGTCCAAAAGTAGAAAAATTTACTGAAGAAATTATAAAAGCTAATCTTGGAAGTACTTTTGGATCTGATACTCATAATTTCAAAGGACGTCGCTATCGTATGAAAGATGCTTATGATAAATTAGAAAAGCAATTTGGTATAAAAATGGTTGATCGTTATGAGAATAATGCTAAAGCCATTTTAAATGGTGATGATATTGACCAAGGAACTATTAAACTAATTAAAAATAAAAAGAAATTTTTAGGTCTTTTTTAATTATTAAGATATTAATTTATATTTAAAATTGTTTAGTTAATTTTAATGGCTTAGGTGATATTATCTTTGTTAATTTGATTTTATATTTATGAATTATTAATGTTGATAGATATTACTTACATGTAAGTAATATGCTTTGGTCAGATTTTTTTTAGAATATCTTCAAAAATGTTCTGATTATCGAATACATTTTTACGTTATGTATAAAAGTATTATTTTTTCATACACATCACTAAGTGAAACCTCATTATCAACTACTTTTGATAAATTATCATGATGAAAAAATATGTTGTGATGAAATAGCTCAAAGTGATTTCTTATTAAAGGTTTTTTATTCACTACCGTTTAAGATATTACTTTGGGTTTTTATTTTATTTAATTTCTCGAAATAGTTTCGAAATTAAAATTGTTATATATATTTAATAGCATTACATTTTTAAAAGTAAAATAAAACATAATTTATATTTTTAACTAATATAAATTAATATATGATATTCATTATTAACAATGAAATATTTTGTAATAATTGTTTAACTTAAATTGACAAAGTTCACTGTATATAATAGTTAAATAAAAAATACAAGATATAAAAATTTGAATTATAGGAGGTTTTTTATGAAAACTATTAATAGTAATGAAAAAAATAAGATTATAAATTTTTTAGAATTTTTATTTTCTTTTTTCACTATAATTTGTTCTAATAGTGTTTACTTTAGTGGTAAAACAAAGATTATTTGGCTGTTTTTAGGCTTTATTTTAGTTGTTATTTATTTTAATATAAATAATTATTTTAATATAAATAACTATCATAATATAAAAATGATTTTTATTTCAGCTTTTTTTTATTTAATATATGTCTTTATATTTATTTTAGGTAGTTTGTCTATATCATCATTAAATGTACCAATGATCATATCTTCATTTTTAACACCTTTATTACTCTTTATTATAATTTATTGTTCTTATTATAATAATTCAAGTAATATTATTTTGTATATAAAAAATATAATATTATTTTTGGCTCTGTTTTCTTTGGCTTTTTGGTTAATGGAACAGATTGGTATTCCTACAAATATGTCTAAATTAATTTATTGGGGTGGCCCACATTATATTCCTGGATATTGGGGAATACAATATGTTGCTCAAGGTGAAAATTTGTTTTTAGGATTAGATTTATTTAGGAATACTGGTATTTTTGTTGAAGCTCCCATGTATTCATTTGTTCTATGTGTAGGTTTATTATTGAATGTTTTCATTTTTGGCAAAAAATTAATATCAATTAGTACTATATTATTAATTTTAACTATATTTACAACAACTTCTACAACAGGTTTATTATTCATTTTAGCAACTATTGTTATTTATTTTTATATTAATAATAAAAAGGCATCAAAGTACTTAAAGTTAATATCTTTACCATTTATATTATACATTTCATATAGATTAGCTGAAATAATATTTAGCGATAAGCAAAGTGGTAGTGGTATGGGTTCTATTTCTTTAAGAAGTGATGATTTTAATGCTGGTAATTTAGCTTGGCATCAACACTTATTATTTGGTAATGGTATTGGAAATATGGATTCTATTATTATGTATATGGATCCACATAGAATATTTACAGATCAAACAGGTTTTTCAAATGGAATAATGGTAGTACTTGCATTTGGTGGTATTTATTTACTAATAATGTATATTATACCTATATTATTTTCTATGTTCTGTGGTAAAAAAATATTCTTATCTTCTCTATTATTATTCATGCTATTTATATTTACTATTGTTAATGATAGTCCTTTATTTTATACAATCGATGTATACTTTATTGTTATATACTTAAAAAATAAAAATAATAAAGATAGTGCTTATGTATTAAATTGACCTTCACACATCAAAATTTGATGATATTTATGTAACTAGCTGCAATTTTTATTGGTGCTCCTATGTCAATAAATGGCACAAATTTAGTTAGATATCTATCCTAATTCTTTTGGTGTTATACCAATGAATGTAATTTTCTGTTTTCAAAACTAAATCATCAAAACTGGTAAATATGGTTTGAAAGGCAAATTCATGTTTTATAATAGAATGAAATGCTTCCAGTGGACCATTATTATATGGATGTCCCCTTAACGAATATGAATGTTTTATTCATGTCCTTCAAGGATGTGCTCAAAATTAAAACGGCTCTTTGTCAAATGGTACTGATGAACAAAATATTTGAATAAATTGTCTTACATTAAGCTACTGAATTCTTTAAGGATTCAGTAGCTTTTTGGTTATATGTCATTGCAAAATAAGTTCGTGAAAATGACACTAATATTCTTAACCTAAAGTTGAAGAAGTTACGATAGCCGTAGGCTATACGATTTATAGTCTTAACCTTGTTATTCATACCTTCTAATGGACCGTTACTGTAATTATATTTAAAGCTATTAATAATTTCTTCCTTGTGTTTTTTTAGGGTTTTTCGTGCCTTTTTCATTAATTTTGGTAGATTTGGGTATTGTTTATTAGATGTATTAGAATCTAAAAGATCATTTAAGGCTTTTTGATTATGTGACTTTGTAACAATATAATCTAATTCTTGGTAGTATTCATAGGCATCACGTAGTGATGAAGATATTGATAATAATCGATTGACTACTTCTTTGTCAGTTAAAGAAGCCCATTTAAAGTTTCTTCTTGGTTTAAAGTGGGTGTAATCTAATTCGTCTTCTTTTTTGAATAATAGTTTATGAAGACTTTTTAACTGTCGATATTCAGGAGTACCACTACCAAAGTGCTTCATTAATTTGATTCGTTCCTGGTTTAAAGCCACCTTAGCTATATTTACAACATGGAAACGATCAGCAATGATTGCTGCGTTAGGGAATACTCGGTTAATTATTCCCCGATAAGGTGAAAACAAGTCGACTGTAACCGTCCTAACAGCTCTACGAGCTGAACTAGTGTAGCGAATAAAATATGATTCAAGATAACTTCCCTTTCTACTTTGAATAACATCAATTGGTTGTAAGCTATCAGAGTTTATAAACATCATACTCATCCCACTAGGGGCCATTTTATCTGATTTGAAATCATCAAAAGCAATATTTTTAGGTAAATAATGATAGCCAATTTTATGATAAGCAGATAGTTTCTTAGCCTGTCTCATCACAGTATTAGCTGATATTTCATAGCGTTTAGCAATGTCTTTTACACTTGATGAAGTACCATAGTCTAAAGCTGCATTAACTTTGACTAATCGTAAAATATGATCGGATTTGTTGATATCATTTAAACTAGCAATAGCAGTATTTTTGCATAATTTACAAATATATTTTTGCTTTTTTATGTTGATAATTGCTAATCCTACAGCCGTAACAGGGCCTTTATGACTAACTTTTTTAAACCCATTTTTATTCATTAAGATACCACATTTATCACAATTTTTTGAGTAAGTTAATTTTAAATTCCAAATAGCTTTAGTAGTTCCATTTGATTTAACAATTTTGTATTTTTCTGTGGTATCATCATAACTGATGTTTGGGTCACTGATTCCAAACATCTGCATTGTTATATCATTGTTCATAGCAATTAAACTCCTTTGGGGTTATGAGTGTATTAGGGGGCAACCTAGTACGCTCTTTTTATTTTGTTATTTATTAATAAATTGTACTAAAAAAGTACTAATAGATTCACGTAGTGAATTCCATCAGTACCAAAAAGTATAGAGCCATTAAAACTAGTATATTGACTTCCCATGTCGGAATGTAAATATGCTGGTTTTTTATTTTTCTTTTGGGCTTCAATTAAGGTATAACATACTAATTCACTAGTCATATTCTTAGAAACTTTTTTAGCTAAGATTTTAGAAGATTGATCATCAAAAATGGTGCTTAAGTAAACCCAGTTACCGTTTTCTAATTTCAAATAAGTAATATCAGCACGCCAAATAGAGTCACCTTTTAGGTTTTTGATTAAGTTAGGGCTTTGTTCGTATTAAACATGTGTTCCTGACTTTTTGAACCGTCTACACATCAATGATTTAATATCTAATTCATTCATCAAACGCTTAATTTTTCTACTACCAAAGGTAAAACCTAACATTTTTAGAGATACTTTTAGTCTTGGAACTACATATGCTTTATAATTTTCAGACCAAATGGTCTTTAAAATCGGTTTAACTTTCTCATCAATCAGTTTACGATTACTTGGAGCATAGCTTATCCAATTATAATAAGTTCTTCTAGGAATTTTAAGCGCTTTTAGGATAGTTGATAAGCGATGACTTTTAGCTAAAAACCGATTAATTATTGGTAAATAAGTTTATCGATTTACTTTCTTCCTAAGATCATCGCGGCTGCTTTTAAAATCTCATTTTCTTCCTTCAAATCATCATTTTCTTTTTTTGAGATTAAGAAAATCATTTTTTGTAATGGGCTTCCCATTTTCTACAGAAATTAATTTTGCATCATTAATCAATTTAGATATTTATGAGAAAGTTACTCCATATTCTTTTGAAATTGAAGACATTGGCCGTTTTTTCATCATTATACAAATCTACAAAGCTTTGCTTGAATTCTATTGAATATCTTTTCGAACGCTTTTTCATATTAAAAAACTCCTATCTGATTATAATTTTACACAAAATGTTTAAGCTTTTGTGTGCCATTTTTCAGTATAGGAGCAGACTTAAAATATATTTATGAGCTAATAAGTAGATAAGTAAATATAAAAGCAAAAACCGTAACTATTTTATTATTAGTCTATGATACTATAGTGATATATTAAAGGTGAAAATGTGTTCTTTAAATATAAATTATCAAGGAGGATTGAAATAATGGACGAATATGTTTACGCTGGAGAAGCTCTAGAAACATGGGGATATAAAAATTCAAATAAAGTTGATTTTAAAAGGGACATGTGGAATAATTATACATTTTATAATAGAAGTGCTTATGAAAATTTAATACATCCATTTACAAACATAGCTTTTTTTATCGTACAAAAGGGTATGTATAATTTTTCTATATTATACTCTCATGAAATAAATTGTGGAGAATATAAATCTTCTCCTTTTGGTAATTTTAATAATTTGACGTTGGTTAATCGTGATTTTCTTGAAAAAGGAAAAACAGAAATTGGAATTGCTAGAGTGATTAATTTTGATAGCAATATGGTTGCAAATTGTTCTAATCCTGATTCAGAAATGCTAAATTTCATTGAAAATATAAAAGATGCAATGAATGAGAATAAATCTATTAGTGTTTCACCCGAACCATATATAATAGAAGTATTGATTAATAATTATGATTTTCATCCACATAAGGTTAAGTTAATTAAATGTTTAATGAATTTTTATAATGTTTTTGGATTTAATAAATCAAAAAAAGATGTTGAAAAAATAGTCGATGATTATGAGAAAATGCAAGAAGATATACAAAATTCTTTTAGAGACTATTTAAATCAATTATATGCTTTAACATATTACGCCTGTTATATTAGATTATTTTATAAAAATAAAGGTATACAATATAAAATAATGAAATTATTGAATTTTATTAGTGAGAATAAGTTAAAAATTGATAATAATATTTTTTATTTATTAAGTCTATTAGCAATTAATGATAAAAAAACAACTTTAATATTTTCTCATCTCGTCCAATTAAGCGCAAACGAAGAAAAAATAATTAAAGGAATTGATGGTATGGCTTTAGATCTTTTTCATCTAAGATTTATTCAATACAAAATTGCTCAAGATTTTAACAATAAAGAAAATTGTGTAAAATTGCATGAGTTTGCTACTAGAGATGAGGGTTTAAATAATTTAATTAATGGAAATAAATTGACAAGGTTTGCAATTATTAAAAATCAAATAAATTATGGTAATTCATTTATTCCTCATTTTGAGAATTCCGTTTTAGATTTATTGAATGGTAAAAATCGGGAGAATGCTCTTAAGTTATTTAATAATAATCGTGATTCTTTAGATTTAATAAACCAAAATACAATTTCTTCAAAAGAATTAAATAATTTAGTAATTAATGAAAAAGAAAATTTTATAAAAGAGTTAAGAAAAAATAACCATAAGTAGTTAATATCAAAAATTCATTTGTTAAACTCTAGTTATTTAAAGTTCAATAATTGAACAATGGTTTTAATCAATTTTGTATAAATTTGTATATTCCTTGTTATTTTTTCATACTCAAATTCAGCAATTATGGTATATTCAAAATGTTATAAAATAACGAAACTACTTTTTTAGGCTCTTTGTCAATGGTACTGATGATTAAAAATTATTTATAGATTATTTTTGATTGTACTAAAAAAGTACTAACAACATTCATATATTGAATACTGTTAGTACCAAAGAGTAACTCTTAATATTTAGCTTAACCTTTACCGCCTTGGAATGAAGGGTAGAGGGTCATACCACCATCAACATATAGAGATACACCAGTGATGTAACTAGCTTGATCAGAAGCCAAGAATGCGGCTGCAGCAGCAACTTCTTCTGGCTTACCAATCCGACCCATAGGAACCATTGCTACAGTTTCAGCATAAGTTTCTGGATCAGCGAATTTCTTAGCATTGATTGGAGTATTGATTGCTCCCGGACAAATTTGGTTAATTCGAACGTTTTGCTTAGCGTATTCCATTGCAGTAGTTTCAGTGAATAATTTAACTCCACCTTTACTTGAAGCATAACTAGCAAAGTTAGGCCATGGAATTTGTTGGTGAACTGATGAAGTGTTAACGATGGCACCTTGTTTCTTGTTAGCTAACCAGTAGTTAAGGGCTGCCTTAGTACCTAAGAAAGTACCAGTAAGGTTAACTGAAATAACTTGGTTCCAGTCGTCTAATGGAATTTCATTAGTAGGACAGTGTTTTTCCATTCCAGCGTTATTGAAGAATACGTCTAAACCACCAAATGCATCAACGGCAGTTTGTACTAATTTGTTAGCACTATCTTCGTCACTAATGTCACCTTGTTCGATAACGGCTTTACCACCATTTTGTTCAACAATGGCTTTAGTTGCGTTAGCAGCATCAACGTTCTTGTGGTAGTTGATAACGACATTCATGCGTTCTTGGCCAAGTCGAGCAGCAATTGCTGCACCAATCCCAGAGTCTCCTCCAGTGATAACGGCTGTTTTACCTTCTAAATCTTTATACATAACCATTTATAATTACCTCTTTCATTAGTTGTTCATAAATAACTTTAGCATATTTAGCAAGATAGTTTTAGTGATTTGCATTCAAAAAATAAGTTGTAAAAAAATAAATTGCAAGCAATCTATTTTGTAATTCGACCTAATGGTGTTACTATATTGGTAAAGAAAGAAAAGAGGAGATTATCATGAAACTAACAATTACAAATGATGCCATGGCATACCTTGAAAAACGCTTACCAGATGCAAAATACTTTATTTTGACTGCCGATGATGGTTCTAACCAATATTCAAAGGGTGGGGGCGCATGTACCGTTGGTGATACTTTCCAAGTAGTTGGAGTTAAAACTTTGGAAGCTCCCTATGATAAAGAACTTGAAACTAATCAAAGTGTTCCTTTCTACACGAGTAAGAACGACGAAACTTTCTTTGATGCTGGTATGAAACTTGACTTCAAGAATAACTGGCTTCAATTAAAGACTAATAACGAAATTTTAGATGGACAAGTTACCACTAATGATTTCACTAAACCTGTTAAAGACGAAGGTATGGGCGAAATTAAAGGTTGCTAATCTAAGCTAACTCTCAGGGAATTAATCATTATGATTAGTTCTCTTTTTTTTGCATAAAAAAGAAGCCACACAGTGTGTGACTTCAAAATTAATGTTTAATTAGATTACCATCTTAAGATAGCAGCAACTTTTGCATCGCTAGGCATATCTGTAGCAGGAAGCACAGTAACATCACCATCTAAACCTAATACAGTAAGAGCTAAAGTATTAAGTTCGTTGGCTGGACGTGAACCTTCAGTGTTAACTTCAACAGTTTCACCGTTGTCCTTGCTTTGAACGTAAGCATCATCTTGAATAATCAAGTTAGCAATACGGTCTTCTTCAGCAGCTTTAACGATTTCGTCAAAGTTATCAGTTGCTTTTTTAGCACCTAACATGTCGCTGTATTTACCTTTAACTGATTTTTCACCATCAGCAACGAATTGGTCATGAATTTGTTGAGCAACTTCTTGAGCGTTTTCACCGGCATTTTTAACCGCAGCATCAATTTCAACAGCCTTATCTTGAACCAAGTAAGGGTTGTGTGAAGCTTTTTCAAAGCGACCAGCATCTTCAGCATTAGCAACTAGTACTAGTGGGTTGTGGTCAACGTTTGAGTAACGTTTTTGTACGTACTTGTCAACTTCTTCAAAGTAGTCATGAGTATCAAATTCAGGACCATTTTTCTTAGGATCGTGAATTGTGTTAGTTTCTGTCTTGTCACTGTTAAATGGATCTGCAGGAACGTTGTCAGGATCAGTAACATCTAAGTCTTTAACGTTGTAAAGCTTGTATGAGTCACGTTGTAAGAATAACATGTCAAAGTTAGGAACAAATTGTAATTGTTTTACAACTGGTAAAACTTGTAATTTGTCACTAAATGAGAATGATGGTTGTGGAGCGTAGTTTAATTTGTAAGCTACTAATGAATCGTTAGTTACGTAAAGTACTACACCCTTAGCGATTGAGGCGTTAGGTTTGAGTGTCTTTAAGTAGTTTTTGATTTGGAATTCGTAGGCATTCCATAATTCTGGTTTGTAAACTTTTTGGAAAGCATCTTTAGCTGAATCTACTAAGCTATCAGTTTGAATTTTGTCTAATCTAGTGTCATCTAGTTTAGGGTCTAAAGGAATAGTAATAGTTACAACTGGACCGCTTTGTGCTTCTAAGTCCAATAAGTTTTTAATTTGACCTTTTTGATCGTGTCTTGACATGGTATAAAATCCTCCAATATATATTGTTATCAATCTCTATCATACACCAATTTTAAATTGTTCGTTAGTCTTAGAGCTCATCTTTCACCATCTTTTTCAATAAATTGTTCGCAAAAACGAAGAAAATGATGATGATGACAATTAAAATGACTAAATGTTGCCAATCAGCTTTAAAAATAGCATTTCCACCTAAAGCATACACTAGTGAAATCGGAAATGGTCCTAGGAAAGCCGTCATGAAGATAATCCGCTTATTGTATTTTTTTTCATCTTGATTAGCCTGCATGCTAACTAGATAAGAAGGAATGATAGGAAGCGAATAACCAATCATTAATGACATAAGCGGGTTTTTCGCGTTTTTAAAGTGCACGGTAAACCGGTTATTTTTATAGGTTTTTTGTAAATCTTTTTTGAGATAACCAATGAAATTAATGGCAGCGATATTTCCTAGGCCAATCGAAAATGTATTAATTAAGGTTCCCCAGAGTGGGCCAAAACAAATTCCGGTAATAATTCCAATTGGAACAATCGGAATTCCTGGGATAATCGTCGCGAGATACAACAAAATCATCACAATCACGACATCAATTAAACCATGTTCCCGAATTTGGTCGATGGCAATTCCCCGTTCTTTAGGGTTAAACATCATTTCAATTTGGGGTTGATAATCTTTGAATAAAAGATAGAGAAAGAGCAATCCAAATGAAAGGGCGACGATTTTAAAGACTTTTAGTTTATTGAGTTTCATAAATTTTCCTTATCGTGTTTTACGCCAATTATATAACAAAAAAGACATAACCAAAACTGGTTATGTCTTTCAGTACTGAAACTAATTATTTAGTTGCTTTTTTGTTAGCTTCAATTTTGATGGTATCGTTCTTGTGATCAAGAACGGCCTTAATGTTCTTAATGTCTTGGTGATCCAAGTAGAACATTGCAATCTTATCACGTAATTGTTGTTCAATGACACGACGGAGTGGACGAGCACCCATGGCTTCATCGTAACCTTGTTCCATCAACCAGTTTTTAACTTCATCACTGATTTCAAGTTTCATGTCTTTCTTAGCTAAAGTATCGTTCAAGTTATCAATCATAAGATCAACAATCTTGCTTAGATCAGGTTTAGTTAAGTGACTGAATTCAACGATGGCGTTGAAACGGTTCAAGAATTCTGGTCTGAAGAATGGTGCTAAACGATCCATAATCTTCATGTCTTCTTTTTGGTTCTTAGTAAGAGCATCGTTACCAAAACCGGCATTTGAAGTAGCAATGATTACGGTGTTCTTAAAGTTAACCACGTTACCTTGACCGTCAGTTAAACGACCATCATCCATTACTTGTAGTAATAGAGTGATAACTTGTGGGTTAGCTTTTTCAATTTCATCAAGTAAGACGATTGAGTAAGGATTTCTTCTTACACGTTCAGTAAGGGTATTACCGTTATCGTTGTAACCAACGTAACCAGCAGTAGCACCGATCATCTTTGAAACAGCAGTTTCATCTTGGTATTCTGACATATCAAGACGGATGATTGAGTCTTCATTGTTAAACATGTCTTTAGCTAATTGTTTAACTAATTCAGTTTTACCAACCCCAGTAGGTCCAACGAATAGGAATGAACCAATTGGACGGTTACCGTCATCAAAACCAGCACGGTTACGACGAATGGCATCAACTACAGCGTCAACGGCTTCGTCTTGACCAATAATGTGTGATTTCAAACGACTGTCCATGCTCTTCAAACGTTCCATGTCATCAGTACTCATTTGTGATACTGGAATACCAGTCAAACGTTCTACTGAAGATGCGATGTCTGATGGAGTTGCAACTGGAACTTCACTGTCGTTAGTTTCACTGTTAAGTTTCTTTTCGATTTCAGCAATTCTTGCTTTATCTTTAGCAGCTTCTTCGAATTTTTCAGCCTTAGCATGAGCAGCTTTTTGAGCTTTAGCAGCTTTAAGGTCTTTTTCAAGACTAACCTTGTCAGTAACAGGGTGTTTGGCAGCTAAGTGAGCAGCAGTCATATCGATAAGGTCGATTGCTTTATCAGGTAATGATCTTTGAGGAATGTATTGTTCTGAGTATTCAATTGCAGCCTTCAAAACATCATCTGGTAATTTAACTTGATGGTGATCTTCGTATGATTTACGAATTCCCTTCAAGATTTCGAAAGTAGTTTCTTTGCTAGGTGCATTAACGACAACATCGTTGAAACGACGTGCTAAAGCAGCGTCTTTCATGATAGTGTTACGGTATTCGTCTTGAGTAGTAGCACCAATTACTGAAAGTTCACCACGTGAAAGGGCTGGTTTCAAGATATCTGATAAACCTTTACCACCAGTTTCATCACCAGAAGCACCAGCACCAACGATTTGGTGAATTTCATCGAAGAAGATAATAACGTTTTTACGTTCTTTAACTTCTTTAACTAATTTTTGAATGTTTTCTTCGTAAGCACCACGGTATTGAGTACCAGCTTCTAATGAAGAAAGGTCAATTGAAATGATTTGTTTGTCTTTGATAGTGGCAGGAACGTCACCTTTGACAATCTTTTGAGCTAAACCTTCAACGATAGCAGTTTTACCGACACCGGCATCACCAACTAAGATTGGGTTATTTTTAATTCGACGACTTAAAATTTCAGCCGTTTCTTGAATTTCTTTATCACGACCAATAACTGGGTCAAGTAAACCTTGTTTTGCTTCATCAGTTAAGTTACGACCGATTTTATCAAGGTAGCTTTCTGCTTGTTGTTGTTGCTTTGCTTGAGCAGGGTTAGCACCGTTATGGCTACCAACTTGACCAGGAATTTGGCCTGTTCTTCTCATCTCTGCGACTTGTTCAGGAGTGAGTTCATGTCCGTTAACTGAGTAACGAGCATTTGCGTCATTTCCCATGTTGTTAAATAAACTGTTGAAAATATCGTCCATTCCGCTTCCGCCGAATGGGTCATTTCCAAAACCATTGTTTGCCATTGTATAATCCCTCTT
This sequence comes from Fructilactobacillus frigidiflavus, assembly GCF_044054575.1. Taxonomy (GTDB): domain Bacteria; phylum Bacillota; class Bacilli; order Lactobacillales; family Lactobacillaceae; genus Fructilactobacillus; species Fructilactobacillus frigidiflavus. The sequence continues at coordinate 236,146 of NZ_CP168716.1, read as the reverse complement.
TCAAGTTATATTAGAATGTTATTATCTAACATTCTGATTATGTAAAGTTGTTTCCAACTTCATTAAATATATTATAAAACTGCTAGCCATAAAATGGGTAGTCATTTGCTCAAATTTAGTCAAAAAAGGTCAAAAGTTAAACTTTTCTTAACAATAAATATAATTAGTGCAAAAGCGATACAATTAAAAAAATATTTAAAAAAATGGCGATGTTTGTTAAAATGTAAACATTACTGAATTAAACAAAGAGGAGTCCAGACTATGGAAGAGAGTCGTGTCCAAAGAGATCGCTATGAAAAGAAACCCAAGAATCATAAAAAGCGAAACATTATCTTATCAATCATTGCAGTGCTTGTCCTAATTATTTTAGGTTTTGGTGCTTATAAATTTGCTGCCATTAAAGGGGCAGTTGATAATTCTTACAAGGATTCAGGTGTAACTAAAGAACGAGATACCTCTAAGTTACTAAGCCAAAAGAAACCCATCTCGATTCTTTTGATGGGAACTGATACTGGTGAACTAGGCCGTACTGATCAGGGAAGAACTGATTCTATGATGGTGATTACCATTAATCCGCAAACTAAGAAGACGTTGATTACTAGTATCCCTCGTGATACCGCCGTTAATATTCCTGGCTTTGGAGATGAAGGAGTGGCTAAAATTAATGCAGCTTTTGCTTATGGTGGAGCCAAAACATCTATCGAAACCGTCCAAAAGATGCTTAATATTCCAATCGATTTTTATGCAGTGATTAACATGCATGGGTTGGAACAAATCATTAACCAAATCGGGGGAGTGACGATTAAGCCACTTTTGAGTTTTGACTACGAAGGTTACCATTTTACTAAGGGTGAAGCTACTCACATGAACGGGAAAAAAGCCCTTGCTTATACGCGGATGAGATACGATGATCCCGAAAATGATTACGGTCGAGAAAAACGGCAACGTCAAGTGTTAGAAGAGGTTGCTAAGGATAGTGGCTCGGTTGACGCACTATTAAATGCTGGCTTTATTAACTCATTATCTAAATCAACGCAAACTGATATGACATTTGGCGATTTGACATCAATTGCCAAAGGATATCTTGGCGCTCGGGATAATATGGATAACACTTATGTTCAAGGACAAAGTGGTAAAGAAATTAATGATGCCATTATGCAAGTAACTCCAGAATCAGAACTACAAAATACGACGAACCAAATTAGAAACAACTTAGGCTTACCAGCTGCCCAAACTGGAGAAATTGCGGTCAATAACTAATCGTTTAGGAGACAAGAGTTGGAATATAATCTTCTACAATTTTTTGAATTTAAAGTAAATATGTTTTTAAACAACACCATAATGCTTATTTTTATTAGTTTATCAATCTTGCTTTTTATTGGACTACTTTTTTATTTTGATTTTAAACAAAATGGTGACGAATTTTTATCATTTAAAATTAAAAAGTTATCACGTACAGATGTTTTTTTACTGATTTTACCAATTTTATTTTTATCTGGTTTAATATGTGTAAAAAATATAGTTATTCAAGCTAGTCCACCACAGGCAGTTGTTGAGAGTGGAAAATTTAAAATAACAAAAAATGTAAAAATACTACATGTTGATAAAGAAACCGGGAAAGCTAAGGTCGTGGTAAATGGGCAAAAAAATAATGATAATTTCATTATAAACATCTATAACGAAGGATCAGAAAAAAATAAATCTTCATTAAAGTATAATTCAAAAAGTAAAATTCCCCATAAAGGGGAATTGATTACCGTTAAGTCCCCAATGTATGAATGGAAGTTTAGGAATCATTATAATTTTGAATATGATGATTTTGCAAAAAAACAATTTCATATTTTAAACAGTGGTAAAGTAAATGGATATGTTTTGCTACCTGAAAAGTGAAAGGGTGTTTAGTTATTTTAAATTTAAATAAAATTCAAAATAATCAACAAAAAATTGGTAAGATACTATTTTTGCTTTCATTTGTGATATTTATAATTAGTAGTAATTTGAGATTAACCATGTTTCCAATGCAATATCATATATTTGTTCCTATATGTGTTTTGTTAGAATATATTGGAATCTGTTTATGCATTTTTAAAATTGTTGCTTTTAATGGTTTTTCGATTAAAAAATGTGTCTTTTTGCTTTTAATAGGTATCTTGTTGGCTTTTTCTGCAAAAATAGCACGATCACATGATGTATTAAATTCATACATTTTAGTTTGCGGTTCATATAATGTTAATCTTAAAAGTATTTTTAAAACTAGTTTTTGGTCAATGCTAAGTATACTAATTATTACGATTTCTTCATCATTATTAGGTATACTACTTAATTTAGCTTATTTCAGAAATGGAATTTTTAGATATTCGCTCGGAGAAAGTTATCCAACTGTTTTATCTTCCATAGTTTTTTTTATTGGTGTTTCTTTCGTTTGCTGGCATATTGGTAGTTATAATAAGAAATTCATTTCTATCACTTGTATTTCTATTTTGGCAATTGGATTTCTACTTTATATAATTACAAATACAAGAAATGATTTGTTTTGTTCTATTGCATTAGCAATTGTTTCATGTTGGAGATACTATGAAAAAATTATGAAAAATTGTTTTTTTAAGATTGTTTTGATTTTAATTCCAACAATCACATTTCTGTGGACAATTTTATCAGCATACTTATATAATCCATCTAGTAAGATTTGGCATATTTTAAACGAGATATTTAGTAACCGTCTTATGTACGTTTCTCTTGCAACTCATCGTTTTTCTTTGAAACTTTTTGGTCAGTATATAGAACAACAAGGAAATGGATCAACTTTAACTCAGGTCACTAATTACTTTTTTATTGATTCTTCATTTTCTAGAGTTTTATTAATGAACGGATTAATTTCTTTTGTATTTATATATATAATATGTCAGTTATCTTTTATAAGAATAATGAAAAGTAATAACTCTCTTAATACTGCAATATTACTAGTTTTTGTTGTTACCATGATTGAAGGTACATTTTCTACGTTGTTTATAATAGCTGGATTTAATGCTACACTTTTTATAACTAATGTTTTAATCAATGGAAAACCATTATACTATGATAAAAAAATACAAATGAATTAAAAGTATTTTTTATTAACTATAAATAAATGCTATTTAATTATTATTTAAGAAAAGGAATTAAATTATGAAAAAAAATACGGCTGTCATTTTAGTAACATTTAATAGATTATCTTTGTTGAAAAAATCAATCAGCAAGCTTTTAAATCAAACGAAAAAGATTGAAAAAATTTTTATTATTAATAATAAAAGTACAGATGGAACAGAGGAATATTTAAATGGTTACCACGATGATAATCGTTTTCAAATTATCAATCTTAAAGAAAATGTTGGTGGAGCAGGTGGGTTTAGCTATGGATTGAAATTTGCTTACTTAAATGGGCCATACGATTTTTATTGGATTATGGATGATGATACTTTACCAGAGCCAGATGCTCTAGAAAAATTATTAATGGTTAATGAAAATGTCGATGCAGGTGTGCTAGCTAGTAATGTTTTATGGCGTGATACAGATATTCCAGCAATAATGAATATTCCTGAGGCATCAAAGGATTGGACAGATGGATCTTTGAAAAGTATTTATAAGATTAATAACTCATCATTTGTTTCTATGCTAGTTTCTAATAAGGCTATAGAGAGACTTGGATTACCTATAAAGGAGTTTTTCATTTGGGGTGACGATAAAGAATATTCTAGTAGAATAATCAAAAAAATGGGTGGATATTTTGTTCCTGAAAGTATTGTAAGACATCAAACTAAAACTAATACAACTGTTGATATAATTAATGAACCAAATGAAAATAGAATTAATCGATATTTTTATGCAGAAAGAAATGAATTATATATTGCCAAAAGAGATGGTGTCAAAGCAGTATTAAAAAATGAATTTAGTTATATTTTATTAATCTTTAAAATATGTATATTAAAATCTGATTTAAAATTAAAAAAATTAAAAACTATTATTAAAGGTCATTTTTCAGGATGGTTTTTTAAACCTAAAGTTGAGAGTGTAAATAAAAAGCAATAATTTTGATTTTGCATATTTAATAGATAAATATAGTGATTTATAATATAATTGATTAATTGTTAACTATTAAAAGGAGAAAACTTATGACAGACTATCTAGTAGTTGGGTCCGGATTATTTGGATCAACATTTGCTCATGAAGCCGCTAAACGAGGCCACCACGTTGAAGTAATTGAAAAACGTGATCACGTTGCTGGTAACATTTACACCAAAGAAGTTGAAGGAATTCAAGTTCATGAATTTGGGGCCCATATTTTCCATACTAAAATGAAAAACATTTGGGATTACGTGCAGCAATTTGCTGAATTCAATAACTACATAAACAGCCCCATCGCTAACTATAATGGTGAAATTTACAATTTACCATTTAACATGAATACCTTTAATAAGCTTTGGGGTGTCGTAACGCCTGACGAAGCAAAGGCTAAGATTGAAGAACAAAAACAAAATGCTGATATTCCAGCAGAACCAAATAACTTGGAAGAACAAGCCATTTCTTTAATCGGTACCGATATTTACGAAAAATTAATTAAAGGTTATACCGAAAAACAATGGGGACGTAAAGCTACTGATCTTCCTGCATTCATTATTAGAAGACTTCCCGTTCGTTTTATTTATGATAACAACTACTTCAGTGATCCTTACCAAGGAATTCCAATGGGGGGATACACGCAAATTATTGAAAAAATGTTAGATAGTGATTTGATTGACGTTAAGTTAAACACTGATTTCTTTGATAAGAAAGACGAATACCTTAAATCAGGGAAACGGATTATCTTTACTGGGATGATTGACCAATTCTTTGAATATGCTTTAGGTGAACTTGAATACCGGAGTTTGCGTTTTGATACTGAAATTAAAGACGTTGATAACTACCAAGGTAATGCCGTAGTTAACTATACTGATGCAGAAACTCCTTACACTCGGGTAATTGAACACAAGCACTTTGAATTTGGTAAAGGTAACAAGAATAAGACGGTAATTACTCACGAATATCCTAAGAACTGGAGTCGTGGTGACGAACCTTACTACCCAATTGACAACAAACGTAACCGTTCCCTTTACAAAGAATATACCGAACTTGCTGCTAAAAATGATGATAATGTCGTATTTGGTGGTCGTTTAGGTCAATATCGTTACTACAACATGGATCAAACAATTATGTCTGCACTTCGTTTAGTTAAATCTGAATTTGGCGAATAATATAAATGAAAATTTTTAAAAATTTCTTTTATAATTTTTCATATCAAATTTTTTTATTAATCGTCCCACTAATAACGACTCCATATATAAATAGAGTAATTGGGCCTCATGGTGTAGGAATTAATTCATATACCAGTGCAATTGTTATTTATTTTGTACTTTTTGGTGAGATAGGATTATCAATGTATGGAAATCGTGAGATTGCATACGTTAGAGATGATAGAGTTAAAGTTACTAATACATTTTGGTCAATTCAATTGTTAAGGATGATTACTATATCCATCTCTATTATTTTCTATTTGTTTTTCGCTTTTTTTATAGCTGAAAAACAGAATACAGTTTATTATCTTTTACAAGGAATAACTTTATTTGGAGCACTATTTGACATTTCTTGGTTTTTTCAAGGAGTCGAAAATTTTAGAGTTACTGTCACTAGAAATATGATAATTAAGCTTCTATCTATAATAGCTATTTTTACTTTTGTAAAATCTGCAAGTGATTTGGGATTATATTTAGGTTTAACTAGTTTATCTATATTACTGGGTAATTTTACTTTATGGCCATACCTAAAAAGATATATTGGTAAGCCTGATTTTAAGCATTTGCATATTTTTAAGCATTTAAAACCATCGCTTGTTTTATTTGTTCCACAAATTGCTACCCAGGTTTATATGGTATTAAATAGGACAATGCTTGGTCAATTGGATACAATCACCTCTTCAGGATATTATTTTGATGCAGATCAAATTGTTAAAATAGTAATGTCAGTTTCTACCGCAATAGTTACAGTTATGTTGCCAAGAGTTGCAAATACTTTTGCAGAAGGTAATACAAAAAAAGTTCGTTTTTATGTATATCGAAGCTTTGGATTTGTCAATTTTTTGTCAATTCCAATGATGTTTGGTTTGGCAGCTATATCATTAAAATTTGCTCCTTGGTTTTTTGGTGATAAATTTGTAAGTGTAGGACCTTTGATTATGTGGGAAAGTCCTGTGATTATGATAATTGGATGGAGTGCAGTTTTAGGTACACAATACCTACTTCCGACAGGAGACAATAAAAGCTTTACACTATCTGTTACTGCTGGTGCAATATTAAATTTGATTTTGAATGTTCCTTTTATATTGATGTGGGGTGCTTTGGGTGCAGTGTCTGCAACAGTTATATCTGAGTTGTTAGTTGCTGGATACCAACTTTATGTTGTAAAAAACGAATTTGATTTAAAAAAACTATTTTTAGGTTATTTTAAATATTTCTTTTCAGGAATAATAATGTTTATTGTTGTATTTATGTTAAATACAAATCTTAAATTTAATGCTTTTTATTTAATATTTGAAGTATTTGTTGGCGCTATTATATATATAGCAATGAATGTTTTTTTGAAAGCACCGGTTATGATGGATATTATTAAGATTGGAGTTAAACATTTAAATGGGAAAAATAAAGGATGAGTTGAAGAAAAATAAATTTATTTATGATCAATATAAAAGTTGGGAATCTAATAGAAAATTAACTAAACATTATAAATTTGTAAATAGGTCAAATAATAAGCAAAAATTATGTATAATACTTGCTGGATATAAGGAATTCTTATGGGATGATACTTTAGGTAGAATCTATAATTTCATACCTGATGACTATGATGTATGTTTAGTATCTTCTGGATTGTTTTCTAATAAACTCGATGAATTTTCTAGAAAAAATAAGTGGTCATATGTTTCAGTGAAAAGAAATAATGTAGCATTAGCACAAAATGTTGCTATATCTTTGTTTCCAAATGCTACTGATATTTTAAAGATTGATGAAGATATATTTATAACTGACGGTATGGTTAGAAAATTAGAAGAGACATTTGATAGAGTTAAAGATTATGATACTGGAATAGTATCTCCAACCATTCCAATTAATGGATTTGGTTATAATAAAATTTTAGATTTTTATAATCTTACTGATATCTATAAAGAAAAATTTGAAAATCCTATTTATGCAGCAGGTCCTAAATATATGATTGAAAGTAACCCAGAGGTTGCAAAGTTTTTTTGGGGTAAAGGTGGTTATTTAAAACAATTAGATAAAATTAATTCAGATTTTTTAAATACCAAATTTAATTATAGTGCATGTCCAATTAGACTTAGTATTGGATGCATTCTTTTCAAAAGAGATCTTTGGAATAGTATGAAAATGTTTGATGTTTCTTACAGAGGATCTGATATGGGAAGAGATGAAGAGCAAATTGATAGTTATTGTATGCTAAATTCCCGTGCAATTATTGTTTCAGGTAATGCTGTTGCTGGACATTTATCTTTTGGTACTCAAAACAATCCAATGAAATCTTTTTTCCTAAAGAATAAAGTGAATTTCAATGTTTAATTGAATAATTAATCAAACAAAGGGGAATTGAATTTTAAAATAATTCAATTCCCCTTTGTTAATTAAATTTTAAAATTAATAAATAATAATATAAAGAAAATTAATTATTATATAAAACAGGCTAAATCATATTGAGTGTGAGGACTTAATTAATAAAAAATTGAAGGTGTATGTTTATGAAAAATTATGATGTTAGCGTTATATTGACAACATATAATTCTACTAAAACTATTGAACGTGCTTTTAAATCAATTTTGGAACAACAAACAAAATATCCTTTTGAGATTATAATTGTTGATGATGGTTCAAAAGATGGAACTATTGAAATCATTGATCAATATGCAAGTATTTATAGTAATGTTACTAGCGTTAAACAGCAAAATAGTGGATTATCTGCAGCTAGAAATCATGGTATGCAAAATGCTCATGGGAAATATGTTATGTTTTCTGATGATGATGATGAATATGATAAAGATTATATAAATAATGTTATGAATAAATCTCATGGAAACAAGTTAGTTGTGGCTGGAATTAAAAAAGTTTTACAAAATGGTAATATTGAAGTGGAAAATGAATCAATTTTAAAAAATGCTACTAGTAATTATAATCTTATTGAAAAATATTTAGTTGATAATAAAGAAATGGATGTTGGGGCTTGGAATAAGCTTTATGATTTACAAGTAATTAGATCTAATAAAATTAGCTTTGTAAACAAAAAGTTTTTTGAAGATAGCTTATTCGTTTTAAAATATTTAAAGAAAATTAATTATAATGAAATTGGCTTCGTTGAAAAACCAGAATATATTATTTATAAGCGTGATGGATCAATAACTAATTCTTTTGAACCACAATTAGAACAAAGATGTCATAAATACATTAATGATGTAAAAGAGATCATTAGTGTAGGGGGAAAAGTACCTAATTATTTTGACAGCTTTAAAGCAAGAATTGATTTGTATTTTGTTCATCGCAATATCTTAATGAATAATAAGTGGACACCGAAAGAACAACACAATTTTTTAAAATCTGATTTAAAAATTAATTATTTTAAATTTTTAAATAAAAAATATGCTATTGCATTAGGAATAGCAGGATTTTTACCAAATTTATATATTAAACTATACAAAAAACAATTCGCTAAATAGCTGGGAGGATATAAATTAATGAAAGAAAAAGTAACCTTTTTAACTAATCTAGATCCTGGTGGAATTACAACAGTATTGAATCATCTATTTACTAGTAAAGAATTTAAAAATAAATTTGATTTTTCTGTTTTTTTATTCAAACATTCTGAGTATTCAGAAATGTTAGACCAAATGAATGATTTTGTTCAAATTGACAATCCTAAATCACAAAATAAGATTATAAATACGATTCGTTTAATTAAATTTTTAGTTAGTTTTGATGGAAACGCAGTAGTTTGCTTAGGTCCCATCCAAGTTAAATTTGCTGAAAAAATAAGAAAAATTTTTAATAAAAGCTATAAAATTATATCTTGGATTCATGTTTCTTCAATTGATCCAGGAATTGGAAATAAAATAAACAATTTAAAATATGCGGATTATAATTTAGCAATTTCAACTGGTATTAAACGTGAATTGATTTCATTAGGAATATCTACATCAAAGATTGGACTTGTATATAACCCTATCCAGAGAGAAGTTAAAACAATTACTGAATCTCATCCTTGTAAATTTATTTATATTGGTCGAATTGTTTTAGATGGTCAAAAAAATCTTCGAGGTCTTTTAGAATGTTTATCAGAAATAAAAGGAGATTGGAGCATCGATATTTACGGATCAGGTCCTGATATGTTGGAAACCGAACAAATAATATCAAGTGATAAGAGCCTATCTAAACGTGTTAATTTAAAGGGGTGGAGTAAGAATCCATTTAATGAAATTGAAAACGCAAATGCTTTATTATTAAATTCCAATTATGAAGGTCTTCCAATGGTAATTGCGGAAGGTATGAGTTATGGTATACCAGCGATTGCAACTAATTGTAAGACTGGTCCAGAAGATTTAATTAAAAATGGAGTAAATGGTTATTTATATCCTGTAGGTGATTATAAAATTCTATCTAAATATTTAAAAAAATTTATTAAATATGAAGTTAATTTTAATAATAAAAAAATAAAAGATTCAATTGAATTTTTGTATAATGATAATTATGATCAAAGATTTATTTATTTATTAGAAAAAGGAATCAACTCAAGGATAAAAGATTAGTATTATTTACTAAGTTAGCTCTCCTAAATTATCTAAACAGAATTTAGGAGAGTTTTTTAAAATTAAATTTTCGTTAATCTTTTTTGCATAGATTGACAAAAATCCTTTTTTAATGTTTATTTTTTTGGTACTATAAGGTTATTGGATTAAAATAATTAAGATTAAATGGTGATTAAATTGGAAAAACAACAACAAAAGGTTTGGTTAAATAAAGCCCAAGTACAAAATCGCCCAATTTATTTTGCACTTAAAAGAACGACTGATTTGGTTTTAAGTTCGTTAGGGATTGTAGCATTAAGTCCTTTATTTATCATATTAAGCATTCTAATAAGACACGACGGTTCTCACGGAAAAGCTTTTTACGTGCAAGAACGGGTCGGTAAAGATGGCGTGCATTTTAATATGTACAAGTTTCGTTCCATGATTCCCGATGCTGACAAGCATTTACAGGAATTAATGGATCAAAACGAAGTAGATGGAGCCATGTTTAAGATGAAGGATGATCCCCGGATTACAAAGGTCGGAAAATTCATTCGGAAGTATAGTTTAGATGAATTACCCCAACTCTTTAACGTCTTACAGGGTAAAATGTCATTAGTGGGACCTCGGCCACCAATTCCTAGTGAAGTTGCTGAATATACTGACTATGATAAGCAACGTTTACTAGTCAAACCAGGTTGTACGGGATTATGGCAAGCGACAGTACGGAACAATACTGATTTTGATGGGATGGTCAAACTTGATTTGGAATACATACAAAAGAGTAGTTTTACGTTTGATATTAAAATCATCTTCGAAACGGTGAAGGTGATGATTAAGCCTAATTCAGCATATTAATTGAAAGTTGATATATTCGCCAAGGTGAGTGTATCAACTTTTTGATTATGCTATACTCAAGGTATCGTAAGGATTATGTAGGAGGAATTAATCAATGAAAAAATGGATCTGGTATGTGATTGGGATTATCATAATTGTTGGATTAGCGGGGGGATTTTTTGCTAATCGGATGATTAATGCATCAACCTATAAGACTAGTATGCAAAATGGTCGGACAGAAATTAAAAACAAACAATACAATGCAGCGCAAACTGATTTTCAAAAGGCAGCTAAAATTAAGCCTGACTCAATGGAAGCTAACAATTTATTGAGTCAGACTAGTAAGTTTGTCGATGCCGAAAACAAGTTTAAAGATTACGACTTTAGTGGGGCTTCCGAGTCTTTTAATGACGTTATGAACTACAATCAAGGTTCAGAAATCCTTGAAAGTCGGGCCAAAGTTGAATTGAAAGTGCTTAAGCAAGTTTCTGGGAATGTAACCCGGCTTGAAAAAATTTATAACCGGGCTTTAGCCCAAAACAAAGCAAAGGAATTTACGGCTTCAAATGTTACTTTGGAAGGCATCTTTGATGATGATTTAGCAACGAATACTTTCTATGCAGGGATTGTGAAAGAAGCCAAGAAACTAAAAGCTGCTAATGATGATAAAGTGGTTTTGAGTAAGTACAAAGCTAAAAAGACAAGTACTAAAACTAGCGATACAAAACCAAAGGCAAAGAAAGAAAAGACCAAAACACCGAAGCCTACTAAAGCCACAAAAGAAACTAGCAATGCGATTAGCGCTATTACTAGTACTGTGGCACCAGCAGTAGCGAATGATACCACTACTACGAATACAGAAAACACTTCAGACACTAGTAATAAGCCAGCCGCAACTAGTCAGCCAGCTACTCCAGCAGCTAGTTCATCAAGTAACTCTTCTATTTCAAATAATTCAGCTAGAAGTAACTCAGATTCTGGTAGTTCTAGCAATTACCAACCAGCTGCTCCAGCTGAACATCATGATTCTGGTTCTAGCAGTAACAATAATCCTGCTCCTGCTAAGCCAGAACCGAAACCAGCTGATAATAGTTCGCAAGGAAATGCTCCATCTACTCCTGCTCCTGAATCAAATGGAAATGCACCAACCACGGTTACTCCTTCAAATTAAAGTAACTAAAAAGCATCCGACGTCGGATGCTTTTTTATTATGGCATGATAATTTTTAAAAGTTTAACTTTTTTCATGAGATAGACAATTGTTCCACAAATTAGATAAGTTACTAAGGGCATGAGCCAAATATAAACAAATCCGTTGGGTGCGACTGGGATGAGTAGTTTAAACCATAAAAAGAAGAGGGGATGCAAGATGTAGATACCTAAACTAACTGATGATAACTTAGCCAAGCTGGCTTGATGAGTAGTGAAGAATTGGTGGGTTTCGGTAAGCTGTTTTAGAAAAATATAAATTCCAACGCAGTAGAGAAAGAGGAAAGGTGAATTAATCAAATCTTGTTTGAGCTTAAAGACTGCTGCTAGGACTAAGACGATAAAACTGACTAGCCCAGCAATCTTTAAGTAAGTTAACTGACGTTGATTAAAGTAGTTGACCTTGATGAGATAACCCATGATGAAGAAGCCAATGAAGGTTGAAATAAAGGGATTGACTTGGAGCGCCGTTTGGGGCATAAGTGGGGCATATTTAGTTAAACTAACCAAAAAGTTGAAGCAGTAATTCCCCAAAAAGTTCAAGCAAACGATGTAAAATAATACATTTTGGTATTTATCAGCTAGGTAGGCCAAAATCGGGGTCGTTAAATACAACAGCATGATGGCATAAAAGAACCAAAAAATATTAAAGATATTGTTATTTGCAAAACTAATCAAAAAGTCGGAAATACTAGGATGTGGATGGGGAATTGGTCCTGGAAAGGCATAAAAATTAGTATCAAATAGGTACCAGGCGATACTCCAAAAAATTAACGGGATAAGGACCCGTTTGAAACGTTTAATAAAAAATACCTTGGTAGGATACTTTTTCAGGTATCCAATTAAAGTTGCCCCTGAGTTCATAAAGAAGAGGTAGACTGCAGGAATGAAAATGGCTTGAATGAGGCCATTTTTCACCACAACGTTGTTGGGAAGCTGGTATTGCGAAGAATGCAGCATTAAAACGGCATAGATTGCCACAATGTTGATGACGTCAATGTAGGTTAATCTTTTTTTCATATTGGGAACCCGTCCTTCAGTTTAATTGTTTTAGTAGCCCTATTATCGCATTTTTTGAGAGGGTTTGCATTTGGACTTTTACCAGACTAGCACCCCTAATTCTTGCTAATCAGCCCAAATCTAACCTATAATTGAGGTAAATTAGAAAATTAGGGGATTAAAAGATGTTTAAAATTACAGTATATAGTGTCCGTGAAGTGGAAGTTCCACTCTTTAAAAAATTAAATAAATACAATTTTGAATTGAACTTAGTTGCAGAACGCTTAAATCCAGAAAATGCGGATAAGGCCAAAGGATCAAATGCTGTTTTAGTAAGTGGTGGTGACGATACTGGAAAAGTTGTTTTAGAAAAATTTGCCAGTTACGGAATCAAATTAGTTTACAGTCGTTCTGTCGGCGTTGATCGTTATGATTTTGCCGCCGCCGATAAATTAGGGATTAAAGTCGCAAATGTACCCAATTATTCACCACGAGCTGTGGCTGAACTAGCCTTCATTTTAGGAACGACGCTCTTCCGGCATGTGGCTCCCGCTACTTACAATACTCACATGGGAGATTTCCGGATTTTACCCGAATACTTTGCCAACGAAATTCACAATGCCACGGTCGGAATCATTGGGGCTGGAAGCATTGGAACGGCAGAAGCTCGAATCTACAAAGCGCTTGGTGCGAGAACCTTAGCTTTCCAACGTCATCCTGATCCTGATAATGATGCCGTTGAATTTGTGGATATGGATACGTTATTAAAAGAATCCGATATCGTTTCTATTCACGTGCCTTACATTCCTGGTCAAACTGATAACTTAGTTGGGGCTCCAGAATTAGCTAAAATGAAAGCAACCGCCATCCTAGTTAACACTGCTCGTGGGGCAGTAGTTGACAATGAAGCCGTAGCGCAAGCAGTCCGCGACTTCAAAATTGGTGGTTACGGAACCGATGTCCTTCTTGATGAACAAAATGTGATGGACAAACAATTTGATACTTTAGATGATGTTCCTAATCAAATTGACAAAGACTTAATGAAGAACTATCCGAACGTAATTGTGACACCCCACATGGGCTTTTTCACGATTCCAGCTGTGACTGACATGATTAGTACCAGTTTTGAAAACTTTGAAAGTACCATTAAAACCGGGGAACCAGTGCATCCCGTTAAACGATAAGAGGCAGAGTAATGACTAAAATTACCGCATATAGTGTCAAAGACTTCGAAAAGCCATTGTATCAAAAATTAAACCAAGATCATTTTGAACTGCAATTAATCACCGAACCCCTTTCAGTGGCAAATGTTACGACCGCAACTGGTTCAGTGGGAGTATTGATTGATGGCGCCACGGATGCCAATTCAGCTTTAATGGCTGCTTTAAAGGATGCGGGCGTTAAGTACTGTTTTACCCGATTTGTGGGTTACGATAACATCGATTTGCCAGCGGCCGCAGCAGCTGGAATTATGGTCGCGCGCGTACCTAGTTATTCCGCTTATTCCGTGGGTGAATTAGCGATGACGATGGGACTTGATTTAATGCGCCACGTTGCTAATGCCACGGTCAATACCCATGGTGGTGATTTTCGGATTCTTCCCAGTTATTTTGCCCCCGAAATTAATCAGTTAACGGTCGGAATTATTGGGGTTGGTCACATGGGTTCTGCTGAAGCACATTTATACCATGCGTTAGGGGCCAAAGTTTTAGGGTATCAACGTCATCCTAATGATAATCCCGACGTGAAGTTTGTGGATGAAACAACTTTATTAAAGGAATCCGACATCGTTTCGATTCATGTCCCATATTTTCCCGGTGTCAATGACTTGATGATTGGGGCTACGGAGATTGAACATATGAAACCAACTGCGATTTTGGTAAACACGGCTCGCGGTCCGTTAGTTGATGTTGCCGCAGTTACGGAGGCCTTGGACTATGGTAATTTGGGTGGTTATGCGGCCGATGTGATTACCCATAGTAGTGAAATAAATGGAAAACAATTTGATAGTCTAGACGATTTAGGTGATCAAGCTTTATTGGAACTCATGAAACACTACCCCAACGTACTGATTACTCCCCACATGGGTTACTTTACGGAACCAGCAACGGAAGATATGATTCGGATTAGTTTTGCCAACTTCCATGAAGCCATCACTACGGGACAAACCAAAAATCAAGTTAAATAAGAGGTTAACATGAACACACAATTATTAGATTTAATGAAAAAGCGCCGGACGATTTTGACGTTAGGTAAAAACGTCGCAATTCCTCAAGCTGAACTATACGAATACATTAAGGGAATTGTTCGGTATACTCCATCCGCTTTTAACAGTCAGCCAGTCAGAGCCGTGGTACTTTTTAATGAACAACACGATCAACTCTGGGATTTAACGTCAGCTGCGTTACAAGATAATTTAGCACCGGATGCCTTTTTACGAACGAAAGCCAAAATGGAAACCTTTAAAAATGCTTTCGGTTCAATCTTATTCTTTACAGATATGGATGTTGTTAAAGCCTATGCGGATAATCCTAAGTTGGCGACATACCAATATGATGAGTACAATTGGTCCGAACAAGCCCAAGGGAATGCCCAATTTGCGGTTTGGACGGGGTTGGAAGAAAATGGTTTAGGCGTTAATATCCAACACTACAATCCGCTCATTAGTGCGGGAGTAAAGGCCGTCTTTCAGGTCCCAAGTAGTTGGCAATTACGTGCGGAAATGAACTTTGGCTCAATTGAAGGTGCTCCTAAAGAGAAGGATTTTATTGAAGACGAAGGGCGCTTTAAACTATTTCAATAAAGTAGGTGAAAGCAGATGACGGTCGAAGCAATTGATCAAAAATTATTAAAATTACGGAAGTTTGCTAATTTTGTGATTACGCCACTATTTGTAATCTTAATTGCGGCTTACTTTATCCAAAAAACGACGACTATGTTAGTGATTGTTTTAGCGATTGTCGCTTTAATGATTTACATTCCTTATGGAATCGTGGTTTGTTATTATGTTTTGAAACGACGTAAGTTACTAAAAGATTAATAGATTACAGTAAGATATCTAATTCCAAATTTCATGGAGTTGGGTATTTTTTTAGTGTAGAATATTAATGTTATTAACTCAGGAGAAAACGGGGCGGATGAAGTGAAAAAAGCGATAAAAAACCAAAAGAATTGGTGGGCAATTGGCGTAATTTTAATTGCTGTTTTTAGTTTGCTTGCAATTCAAGCCCGTTCCGGGGATGTAATTGTGGGTTACGATACCTTTTTTCACTTTAATCGAATTTACGAGACTGCCATGCAATTTCAAACCGGACGCTTTAGCTATTTTATGGCTAATTTTGGTTACTGCCAATCAGGGCAGATTGTGAATGCCGTTTATGGACCTTACATGGCATATCTGTTAGGATTACTTTTATTTTTGACGCATAGTTGGGTCAATTTCCAACTAGTTTCTGCCTTTATTTTGTTATTTAGTGCGGGAATTGGTGCCTATCTGCTTTTTCGGCGTTTAAAAATCAATTATTATTTAGCCACAGCAGGAGCGATTCTCTTTCTTTCTCAAAATTTTATTACCTATTGGTTGACGAGCACGGCCTTTTTAGACTGGGGTTCGATGATGCTTCCGTTTGCGGTACTGGTTGGGCTAGATTTATTAAGTGGTTCAGCCAAACAAATTCACGTTTCGTTGGCCTTAGTGGTTGCCATTTTAATTGAAATGCATATTTTAAGTGCGGTCATTACCGTCTTATTGTTGATTCTGTTTTTCTTGGTCGGAGTTTATCGTTCGCAAGCTAAGGGAGCCTATTTACAGAAAATTGGGCTCAACGTGGGACTCACGTTACTGTTAACGGCTAATTACTTTGCCGCTTTTTTCGATGTTTTTGGTCATAATCATTTAATTGCACCATTTCGGGTCCAATCGTTGCAAAGCGGTGGGATGCAGCTCGTTGATCAGACGCTCATGCAGGGCGGCGTCGGCTTTGTTTTCATCATTATCATTACAGCCCAAATCATTTTTATTTTATTTAACTTAAATCGGAGCAATCCCAATGTGATGTTGACGACGATTGGATTATTCTTTTTCGGCCTTTCATCTGAATATTTTCCGTGGGATCAAATTGGCAAACATGTGCCAATTTTTCGCGACTTTTTGCAATTTCCCTCGCGTTTTTATGCTGTGGCTGCGCTTTTATTGTTAACGGGATTCTTATTGTCAATTAATCAATTTATGCAACAAGTCCGTTTTCCGGTGGTGAAGAACATTTATCTAGCAGGAGTTGGTCTATTAGCCCTAACGGCCGTTTTAATTGGAATGGGGAACGTCCAACATCAATTAACGAATAACTGGCAAGCTCACAATCTAGCGCCGCAAGCGGGCGTCTATGCACAACATTTACTGCCTTACGGTTATTACCCCAAACAGGTCAGTAATGAAGGAATTCGGCGTGATTTTCAGGGACCAGATTTAGGAGCCCCGTTACGCGATTCGATTCGGGCCAATACCGATTATTTGCCCAACCACACGCATTTTCGACAACCACGGGATTTACAAAGTCAGTACAAAAAGCAAATTACTTATAATGAAAGTCAGTTTGTGAAGCACCCCCAACATGGTGGGAAGGTGCTGATTCAATGGGATAGTCCGCAGTCACGGTTGACGATGATTCCGCTGGTGGCTTATCATGATACCCAATTAAATTTAAACGGACAGCCCTTAAAAAATTACCAACTTTCGCAAATTGGGGGAATTTATGTTCCCGCTCAAGCAGGAAAAAATCGGCTATTAGTTAGCTATCAGGCGCCGATGTACGTAAAATTAGCAATCTTCGTTTCGTTAATGAGCTGGTTAGGACTTGCTGTTTATCTAATTTATCAAGGATTTAAACGTTTAATTAATGGCAAAACGAGACCCAAAATTATGCTAAAATAAGAGTTATCGGTAAAGCGAAAGGGGAAGTGGAAGCATGCAAAGAATTTATTGGGATGCCATCAATGTGAACGGACAAAAAGTGTTTTATACCGTCACTGATCAAGGCTTGAATTTTGTGAGTTCTCCGGAAGTCGGAGTTTCCCAAATCTTAGATTTTTATCCCCTAGCACAATTTGAATATGTACATGCTCATCGAGCAACGGATCACTATCGCAAAGCACTGAAAAAGTATTTAAAAGGAAAGCGTGATACGTTGGCGTTTCCGTTGGCTGATTTTGAAGATAGTGATGAGCAACAAAGAGCGGTTTGGCAGCAAATTCAGCAAATTCCCTACGGCAAAACGGCAAGTTTAGCTGATTTAGCTACGCAACTTCAGTTACCAACGACTGCCGTGGTTAGTGCCATGCAAGTCTGTCCCGTTTGGCTAGCGGTTCCCATGCATCGGGTTGTTAACCGGGGACAAGCCACGGGATTTAGAACTGATGCGCAGATTGATGCTTATTTGCGTGAAGTTGAAAGCAAACCTAAAACCGAGTTGAAAGAATTAATTAAAAAAGCATAACTAATCTGTAACTTTGAGAGGAACTTTAATATTATGAAAAAACGGCAACTAACTTTGCTTTCCTTGGTATTGATGGTGTTTACGTCGATTTTTAACTTCGTCAATATTCCACGAGCCTTCTATTTAATGGGGTATGCGGCGATTATCTGGTACGTGATTGCGGCCCTTTGTTTCTTTTTACCGTTTGCCTTTATGGTCGCTGAGATGGGGTCGGCTTTTCCCAATGCCAAGGGGGGAATTTACACGTGGATGTCAGAATCCGTTAGTCCCAAGTACGCCTTTGTTGGAATTGTGATGTGGTATACCTCCTTTATTTCGTGGATGCTAAATACCAGCTCGATTATTTGGATTCCCATCTCAACCGCTATCTTTGGGGTTGATAAAACGCAAACATGGCATTTGTTGGGCATGAACGATGTCCAAACGTTAGGAATTTTAGCTTCCTTATTAGTAATTGTGATTACGTTTATTGCTAGTCGGGGCCTCAGCAAATTTAAATTAATCACTTCAATTGGTGGGTCAGCCATGCTGTTGGCAAGTTTCATTTTAATTGTGGGGGGAACCGTGATTTTAATTTTGAACGGTCATCCTTTACAACCTTTGAGTTTTGCAAGCTTCTTCAAATCTCCTGATCCCGAGTATGCCAGCATGATTGGGACATTGAGCTTTTCAGTGTTTGCGGTCTTTGCCTTTGGGGGAATTGAAATTATTAGTGGTTTAGTGGATCAAACCAAAAATCCCCAAAAAACTTTTCCACGGGGAGTCGCAATTAGTGCGATTATGATTACCTTGGTTTATTGTTTGGGAATCTTTGTGACCGGAATGTTTACGAACTGGAATGAAGTTTTCAACGCGGCTAACGGTTCCCACGTTAACTTGGGAAATGAAGCCTTTATTGCGATGAACAATTTTGGTTATCAATTAGGGTTGGCTCTGAACTTTTCTCACCACGTGGCTACCGAAATGGGGCTTTGGACAGCCCGTTACATTGGGTTTTCGATGTTTTTAGCGTTAACAGGGGCTTTTACGACGGTTATTTTTTCGCCAATCAAACAATTGGTGGAAGGAACGCCCGAAAAGTTATGGCCTAAATTAATCCGGAAAACGAAACACGAATTACCGGTGAATGCCATGAAAGTTCAAGCTTTACTCGTAATTGCCTTTATCCTGTTGGTTTCGTTTGGGGGAAAGAATGCCAAAGTCTTCTTCCAAATTGTGATTTCGATGACCAACGTGGCAATGTCATTGCCATATTTATTCATTGCCTACGCCTACATGCAATTTAGAAAGAAAAATAACGTGGCCCGTCCGTTTACCTTCTTTAAAAAGGAACGTTCGGCCCAAATTGCTTCAGTGGTGGTCTTATTGACGGTTGGCTTAGCCATCATCTTTACGCTAATTGCACCAGTTTTACAGGGTCAATTGATGAACACCGTATGGATGATTGTGGGGCCAATTATCTTTGCAAGTGTTGCCTTGTTGAGTTACCAACATTACGAAAAAGTAAATAAATAACTGATTAAAAGCCTTTGAATAAAAATTCAAAGGCTTTTTGATATTGAATTTTAATTTAACTGTAATATGATTTTTTGTGAAATAGCTTATAATGAAAGGCATAGACTTTTTAATAAAAAATAAAATTAAACGATAAAAAATACATAATGATTGATCTGGAGGATTTATGAAGTTCAACCAAAATTTGAAAAAAACAAGATTTAAGATGTACAAAGCCGGTAAAAACTGGCTAGTTGCGGGAATTGCGTTCTTTGCTTTTGCTGGATTTGGTGGGATGGCCGTTCACGCTGATACTAACCAAGCAACCTCGGCAAACGCCACAACAGAACAAGTTCAACCTGCAGCTAATCAAACGACGGAAGATAAAACTCCTGATACTAGTGAACCAAGTGAAGCTACTACAACTGTAACTTCACAAACTGATACTGCTGAAAAAGCAGTAACAAATACAACTACTGAAACCACTAAAGATGATTCTAAAGCTGAAAACAAGGTGACTCCAGTAACTGAAGCACCTAAAACAGACGAAAAAGCAACTGCTGATGTAGCTAAAGACACGTCAGCTACTAGTGATAAACCGGTTAAAGCAACTGATACTACTGCAAAAACAACTGATGATAATCAGACTCCTAAGGTAGCTGATAATTCTGACAAGCAAGCAACTGATACAGCAGTCAAAACTGATAATCAGGCAAATGAGCAAACGCAAACTATGATTTTAGCAGCAGATAACCAACAAGATGGTTGGAATGCTGATCATACGCAATACACTCGTGGCGGTCAAGCAGTGACTGGTGTCCAAAACATTGATGGAACTTATTACTATTTTGACGAAAATCACAATATGGTAACCAATAACTATGTGCAATCTCAATGGGGATTATCATATCTTTTTGGAAATGATGGTCGAATTGTAACTGGCGTAACCCAATATGCTGGTTCTTATTACGATTTTGATCCAGAAACTTACCTACGGGTTGATAACAACTATGTCCAATCCCAATGGGGCGATTGGTACATGTTCGGTAACGATGGTCGCATCGTCAGTGGTGTAACCCCATGGGCGGGAACGTACTATTACTTTGATCCAAATACTTACCTACGCGTAGATAATAATTATGTGCAATCTCAATGGGGAAACTGGTACATGTTTGGTAATGACGGCCGCATTGTGACGGGCTTAACTGACTGGAACGGAAGCAAGTATTACTTTGATGAAAATACTTACACGAAAGTTACCAACGATTGGCGCGATACAGCCATTGGGCATGCCCACTTCAATGGTGATGGTGTTTTAGATGCAGTTTCTGATACGCAAAAAGCACAAGCGGTTGAAAATGTGGCTAGCCAATTTTCTGGTTGGGGCTATGCTTGGGGTGGAAATAACCCAAGTTCTGGATTTGATTGTTCTGGTTTAACCCAATATGCAATGGGCCAAGTAGGAGTGTCAATCCCAAGAACAGCTGCTGATCAATACTACAATTCAACTCCAATTTCTGCTGGTCAAGCACAAAAAGGAGATTTGGTCTTTTTCAGTGAGGGCGGTAGCATTATTCATACCGGACTTTACATTGGCAATGGTTTAATGATTGATGCACAAGTTGCTGGAGTTGGAATCGGGGTTCACCGAGTTAGCCAACTAGCAGCATATTACCCTGCTGTGTATGGTCGTTACTTAAATCTTTAAAAAATGCGAGAATCACAATTTTAAATTGTGGTTCTTTTTTTGATTGTATTTTTTAGTTATAAAAGTTAAAATTATTACAATTAGATTAATATTTTGATAATTTTATGGAGGACCATATGGACTTTAATGCGAGCGAGAAAAAAAGATTTAAGCTTTATAAAGCAGGCAAGACATGGGTAGTCGCTGCGACGGTTTTCTTTGCATTAGCAGGAATGAGTGGGTTAGCCGTTCATGCTGATAGTACGCAAACCACTAATCCAGCTAGTAATCAAACAGCAGTAGCCACGACACCAGCAGAACCAGCTGCAACTACTAGTACAGATGCACAACCTGCTCAGGCAGAAACGAAGGATGATAAGACAGTTGCTACGGATCATGAAACCGATACGCAAGCACCAAAAACAGAAAATCATGACAATCAGCCAGCTAGTGAAAACAAGGAAGCTACCTCTACTAAGGCAGAAGTAGCCACTGATAAGCAATCACATACTGACTTAGCTGATAATCAAGTGGTTACGCATTCTAAAGTTTCAGATGCAACCAAAACTGACAATACAACTCCAGCTGAAAGTAAAACTGATACTAAGAATGACAAACAAAATGCTCCAGCAACCAAGTCTGATGATAATGACCAAACCCAAGTTTTAGCTGCTGTACCTACTAGTGGCTGGAATGCTGATCACACACAATATACGCAAGATGGAAAATTAGTCACGGGTGTGCAAAAAATTGATGGTACTTACTATGATTTTGATAGTAATCATAATTTGGTTAAAGATGACTATGTTCAATCCCAATGGGGCGATTGGTACATGTTTGGTAATGACGGTAAGATTGCTACCAAAGTAACACCTTGGGCCGGAACTTATTATTACTTTGATCCCGTGACATATTTGAAAGTCACCAATGACTACGTTCCGGCACAGTGGGGCGATTATTATATGTTTGGTGATGATGGTCGAATTGTTAGTGGAGTAACACCCTGGGCCGGCACTTACTATGATTTTGACCCCGTGACATATTTGAAAGTTACCAATGACTACGTTAAATCCCAATGGGGCGATTGGTACATGTTTGGCGATGATGGTCGAATTGTTAGTGGAGTGACTCCATGGGAAGGTACTTACTATGATTTTGATCCCGTGACATATTTGAAAGTCACCAATGACTACGTTCAATCACAGTGGGGTGATTGGTATCTCTTTGGTGATGACGGTAAAATCGTTAGTGGTTTAGCTGATTGGGCCGGTTCAACTTATTACTTTGACCCATCAAGTTATTTAAAAGTGACTAATACAGTTAAAAATGTGAATGGCTATTACTATTACTTTGATAACAGTGGTCGGCTAATGTCATGGGCACAAAATCCATTTGATTTAACGGCAGATGCGAAAGCAACATTGGCCATCCAAACGGCGGCCCAATTCTTAGGTCAATCTTATGTTCAAGGCGGAAACACTCCGCAAACTGGTTTTGATTGTTCAGGATTAGTGCAATACGCATATGGTGTAGCAGGAGTTCAATTGCCAAGACTTTCTGAACAACAATACTATGCGGCTACGCCAATCAATGCTAGCGAAGCTCGTCGTGGTGACTTGGTATTCTTCTCTCAAACTTATGATGATGGTTCTAACTATAATATAAATAATATGACACAAGTTGGAATCTACTTAGGAAACGGTAAGATGCTTGATGCACAAGGAAACGGAATTGTGGTTGAAAACGTTTCTGATTTTGGAAATACTTATCCAACCTTTTACGCAAGAGTTTTAAATTTCTAAATGAAATAACTAATTAAAAGAACTCGCCAGTTGGCGAGTTCTTTTTAGTTTGGAAACGAAAAAAGCCGGCTGAATTTTTGACATTCAGTCGACTTTTAGCTAATTTAATTTTTAAATATTGGGATTACCTAAACCTTCGTCAAATTCGTTTAGGCCACTAGCATGGATAACGTTGATGAGGGCATTGGCATAACTAGGATCAGTTGCATAACCATCATCATGTAATTTGTAACATACAGAAGCGTAATCACGATCACCTAAAAGATTATTATAACGAGAGTTTTCGTAGAGGAAGCTACCATGATCTTGGACACTTTCATTTACAGAAGGATAGGCCCGGAAATAATCTTGGATATGAACAGGTTGACCATTATATACTTCCCAAGTCCAAAGTAGTTGTGATTGACCATTATATGAACCTTTGATTCCGAAAAGGTTGTTACCGGGAGCTGCATTTCCCCAGTTACTTTCTAGAATTGCTTGAGCAATGGAAACACTAGGAAGCACACCGTAATCATACCAAGTTTGAATGGCACCATTGGCAATTGAAGTCACAAAATCAGTTGAAGTTACTTGACCATTTCCGTCAAAGTAACGCCATTCGTTTCCAGTGTTTGCCCAGTGTTCTTTAACCATTTGATAATTATTTAAATCAAAGAAGTATTGTTGGCCATTTAATTCGTGGTAACCTTTTACAATTTGACCATCGTTACCGAAAATGTACCAAGTTCCCCATTGGGATTGCACATATTGGTTATCAACGCGAAGGTAAGTGACCGGATCAAAGTAATAGTAAGTGCCTTCCCAAGGAGTTACACCACTAACAATGCGACCGTCGTTACCAAACATGTACCAGTCGCCCCATTGTGATTGGACATAGTTGTTGTCAACGCGAAGATAAGTTTCGGGGTCAAAGTCATAGTATGAGCCAGCCCAAGCAGTCACACCACTAACAATGCGGCCATCGTTACCAAACATATACCAGTCGCCCCATTGAGATTGGACATAGTTATTATCAACACGAAGATAAGTTTCTGGATCAAAGTAATAATAAGTACCTGCCCATGGTGTTACTTTGGTAGCAATTTTACCGTCATTACCAAACATGTACCAAAGTCCCCATTGGGATTGCACATAGTTATTTTTAACTATGTTATGGTCATTATCGAAATCATAGTAAGTTCCTTCAATGTTATGAACTCCGGTTAATAATTGACCAGCTTGCGTATATTGTGTGTGGTCCGCATTCCAACCATCTTGTTGTGGTGCGTCAGCAGCCAATACTTTAGTTTGATTGTCATCATCTGCTTTAGCAGCATCATTGTTAGAATCATTGGCTTGAGTAGTAGCTTTGGCATCACTAGTGGTTTTAGTTTCAGCTGTATCTTTAGTAGGGGTTGCTGAAGTATTAGTATCCTTAGTTTCTGCAACGTCAGATTTAGTTGTGGTTGCATCTTTGGGAGTAACGTTTGCATCTGATTTTTGATTAGAATTATCAGTTGCTGCTTTAACATTATTATCGTTAGAATTATCAGCCACTTTACTGTCATTAGCTACATTGGTATTTGGTGCAGGAGTAGCAGGAGCTTGTTTATCAGTAGTAGTTGTATCAGTTGCCTTAACAGTTACCACGTTGTCATTTTTTACTTGAGTAGCATCACTTGTAGCAGTTGAGTCTGCTGTGGTGGTAATAGTTGGGGCAGCTGTCGTTTGCGCAGGTTGATCAACTGGTACTGATTTACTACTGTTAGTAGTTGTATCATCCGCATGAACGGCTGCGTTCCCTAGACCAGCTAAGGCTAAGAAGGTTGTTCCGGCGATTAGCCACATTTTTCCAGCTTTATATAGTTTAAATCTGGTTTTCACATTAGGTTGTGCTTTCATTTAATTGCTCCTTTTAATATGTAATAATTATGATTTTAATTTAGTTAAATTTATTTATTATATGCTAATACCTAAATTATAATATAAACTTAATCTTTTTTTGATTACAGTTAGATTAAAAAAAGCCTAGTAGGATGCGAAATTATCGCAAAGAGATTAATTTAACTAAACTAGATATGTTATTATTTAATTGACAAGTTAATTTATAATGGAGAAAAAAGATGAATTCACAAGATTTAAAGCAACGTTTCAAATTGTACAAAGCTGGAAAACTCTGGTTAATTGCGGGAACGGTTTTTCTTAGTTTAGTTGGGGCAAATGTCGCAGTTCATGCCGATGCTACCGCAGCAACGGGAACTAAAACGGTTCAAACGGAAACAACGGTTTCTGAGAAAACTAATCCTACAGTTGCTTCACAAGTCGCTGATAACGTTCAAGGTAATACTGACGGTACGGCAAAGACTCAAGCGACTGACCAGCCGACTAAGTCTGTTAATGCCACAGCCGATATAGATACCGCTAATACAAAGGTTACAAATAATCAGGCGGATGCAACGGTTAAAAATGATGAATCAAAACAAGTTGCTAATTCAACTAGTGATGCCACCCAAAAACAAGCCGATAAAACTGCTAATGCAGCTGAAACGGTAAAATCAAATGCTTCTGAAACGAAGAATGATGATGTTCAAGCTGCTACTAAAAATGATAATACATCAGCTACTGAGTCAGTTAAAACTGATGATGACAACAGCCAAACTAAAGTTTTAGCTGCTGATGCACCACAACAAGATGGTTGGAATGCGGATCACACCCAATATACGCAAGCTGGTCAATTAGTAACTGGAGTTCATAACATTGATGGAACTTACTATGATTTTGATAATGATCATAACCTAGTTAAAAACAACTATGTGCAATCCCAATGGGGTGATTGGTACATGTTTGGGGCTGACGGGAAAATTGTGACGGGTGTAACTCCTTGGACAGGAACTTACTACGATTTTGATTCAAGCACTTATCTAAAAGTCACTAATGACTATGTGAAATCCCAATGGGGTGACTGGTACATGTTTGGCGACGATGGAAAAATTGTAACCGGAGTAACCCCTTGGCAAGGGACCTACTATGATTTTGATCCAACGACTTATTTAAAAGTTACTAATGACTATGTGAAATCCCAATGGGGTGACTGGTACATGTTTGGCGACGATGGAAAAATTGTGAGTGGTGTGACTGCCTGGGCTGGAACCTACTATGATTTTGATCCGAGAACTTACTTGAAGGTTACTAACGACTACGTGCAATCCCAATGGGGCGATTGGTACATGTTTGGTAATGATGGTCGTATTGTAACTGGTTTGGCTGATTGGGCAAATGCAGTTTACTACTTTGACCCTAGTAGTTATTTAAAAGTTACGAATACTTGGGAAAACATTGGTTATGGTAATGCATACTTCAACGAAAATGGTCAAATGGACGATATTAGCTTAAATCATCAATGGTATTCACAATTGAACCAAGGAATGCCAGAAGGTTGTGAAGGGGCTTCACTTCAAATTGCGGCTTCGGTACTTGGTCGTTATTACAATTTGGCTGATCTCTATAACACAATTGGCTATGGTTGGAATTTAACCCCATACAATGGTTTTTATGGAAACCCATGGGGTGGCTCAGCTTATAAAGTACAAACGGTATTTGCCAGTGCGATGGCAAATAATTTAGCTGGAATGGTTCCTGGAATTCAAGACATTACTGGCGCTGGAGTTGATGGAATAATTAATGAATTGCGAAACGGCCATGCAGTCGTAACTTGGGCCAACATTGATTGGAACTTATACAATCAAAATGATTTCCATGTAATGGCGATTGTTGGTTACTCAGATGGTCAATTCTTGATTAGTGATCCATATGCTTATTCTCAAAAAGAATACTGGATTCCAACAAGTACATGGGCATATGTTAATGCCAACACACAAGCAGTTGGTTGGAGTACACCACGTAGCATGAACTTGGTAATTAATTAGCAAATTAAAAAGACTGGAAAATAGCTTCCAGTCTTTTTGTATGCAAAAATTTAAATTAAATACTTGGGTTTATTGGCCAATAAATCTTTAACTTGTGCTGATAAGCTAGGTAATGGCATCCCGAGAACGTTTTCGAGGGCATTTTCGTTATTGATGTTATTTTCTAAAATTTGTTCATGCGTCATTCCAAAGGCGACGTCTTTTTTGGCCACGCGTTCGTTTAAAGCACCGCTAGCAATTAACTTTTGCATGGCGACTTTAAAGTTGATTTGCGCAGCATCAAGGTCGGTCTTGGCTAAGTCAGCTTGATATTGTGCTAAGTCAACGGCTTGAACGGGGAAGGTTTTTCCAGTTGCTTCTTGAATGGCTTTGGCTAATTCTTTGTAAGTATGTTGGGCGCCGTGAAATTCGTAGACTTCCAGCGGATCTTGTTCCAACATGGTCATAACTTTAGCGGCACCTTCGGCATAAAAGATCTCTTCAGCCCAACCAACGGTTTCTTCACCAGTGGCATAAATAAAGGGTTCACCCGCTTGAGCCGCTTTGATTAGGGGAAGTTCGTTTTCTAAGTACCAATTATTGCGAAGAAATGAATGGGGAATCCGGGCATCAATAATCATTTTTTCCGTAGCCCGATGATCTTTAGCCAACGGAGCATCACTAGTATCGGCATGAGGAAAACTGGTATAAGCTAGGTACTTAACGCCAGCATTAGCCGCTGCCGTCACCACATTTTGGTGTTGTGCAAGGCGGGGGTGACGGGCATTTGGTTGCGAAGAGACGAATAAAACCCGGTCAATTCCAGCAAAAGCTTTTTCCATCATTTTTTCATCATCATAATCACCTTGGCGAATTTCGACCGCCGTGGGATACATTTGCTTGGCTTTTTCAACATCGCGAGCGATCACCACAATGTCATTAAATGAGACTAGCGTAAGTAATTTTAAGACAACTCGTTCACCAAAGTGGCCGGTTGCCACAGTAACAGCATATTTCATAAGTGTAATATCTCCTTTTGTGATAATTTTAGCACAAAAAAAGGCGCGGAAAGAATTCCACACCTTTAAAAAAAATACTAGTTTAGAATGAACGCACGATAAGTAAAATACCGAAGAACATAAAGTAGAATGAAAGTAAGAATAAACCAACACCCACAGCCATTCCTGGGTTTAATAAGAGTACGATTCCAAGGAATACGCCAATTACACCAAGAATTACGTTAAACCAGAAGTAACCTTTACTTTCTTGACGAACGTAACGGCTAATCCAAAGTTCAAAGAGTGAATCAAAGATGAACCAAAGGGCTAACATAATCCAGATGTAAGCTGCACCAAGTTCTGGTTTGGCAAAAATTAAACCACCTAAGACGATGTCAAGCACCGCACTAATGATTAACCAAGTAGGGTTAAGACCGAGTGCTTTATCAATCATGGTTACATCAAAAAGTTTGAAAACTCCTTCAAAGACTAAGGCAAAGGCAATGATGAAGATTAAAGTTTTTAATGAACCAACGGGATTGCGAGCCACGATTACTGACATGGCAGCAAAAATGATTCCGATTACTAAAGTAAAGGGATCAAATTTTCTTTCTGAACTAAACATATCTATTCCTCCTATGAGTTGTCTTAATACAATCTTAATTATAGCACAGTCCGATTTTACCAACCTTTAATGAATTTTAGAATTTTGTATAGTAAAATTAAGTTATGACGCAATTTGAAGTTAAATTAAGAAAGTAGATAACCTTAATTATGAAGAAATTTTTCCAATCGTTTAAATATTACTTAGCCGCGTTTCTATTGCCCATGCTAGTGGTGGTCGTAGCGTTTGGCTTGCGGGGGATTGCTCCGTTTGGGGCTAATAATCTTTTAGTTAGTGATTTAGCCACCCAGTATTTACCGTTTTTCGAATTTTTACGGAGTCAATTAGTTAATCATACGTTTAGTCTGTATTCGTTTATGTTATCTCTAGGAGATAACGCGATTCCCATCTATACTTACTATTTGATGAGTCCCTTGAATCTCTTAGTGGTACTAGTGAAAGCGGCTGATGTTCCGGTTTTAATGGAAGCGATTATTATCCTTAAAATTGGATTGATCGGGCTTTCGATGGAATGGTTTTTAAAAGTTAAATACCACCGGCAAGACGTGATGCAAATCATCGCATCTGTCACATACGGACTCTGTGGGTTTGTGGCCATGTACTTTTATGACTTTATGTGGTTAGAAGCCTTAATGATGTTGCCCTTGGTAACTTTAGGGAT
This sequence comes from Fructilactobacillus frigidiflavus, assembly GCF_044054575.1. GTDB lineage: Bacteria > Bacillota > Bacilli > Lactobacillales > Lactobacillaceae > Fructilactobacillus > Fructilactobacillus frigidiflavus. The sequence continues at coordinate 206,609 of NZ_CP168716.1, read as the reverse complement.
TGAACGACTCTTTTACAAGGGTAAATGGGGTGGCTATGTCATAGCTCTCTTTGCCATGATTGTTTTGAATTATTACATGGGCTACATGATGTGTATTTATTCAGTGATTTATTTTGTGTACTTAGTTCTTTTAAATCGTCCCAGAAAAACAGGCTTTTGGAAATATGTAAGCCAACACAAACAGATGACGATTAAGTATGTGACTAGTTCAATCATTGCGGCGATGTTATCAGGATTTATGTTGATTCCTACTATTTTAGGAATGCTTTCGACCGGAAAAAGTAGCATTGATTTGTGGACCTTTTTCCCGAAGTTTCGCTTTTTACCATCCGCATTCGTGAGTTTAGGCGTTGGTGCCACTAATTTTGTGGGCCGCCTGGATCACGAACCATCCTTGTTTGTCGGTAGTTTAGCAGCCATGGGGTTATTAATCTTTTGGTTGTCCAAACGAACGAACCGCCAATCCAAATGGGCTTCCTTTTGGCTAGTGGGCGCGATCTTCTTTGGGATGTTAATTTCTACGACCGATACGATTTGGCACATGTTCCAAATGCCCGCTGGTTTTCCGTTCCGTGAAGTTTACATGCTTAGCTTTGTAATGATTATTTTTGGTTATCAAGCTTGGTTAAACGGGAGCTTTAAAGATAATCGAATCGTAGTTAGGGCTGGAGCAATTTTAGCCAGTTTAATTATGCTTGGCTATGGCTCCGCAATCGTAGAAATCATTGCCTCCAAACGTTACCATTTCCACACGCCCTTTTATGTGGCGAACTACTGGTATATTATTCCAGCGTTATGCTTTGTTTTAGCAACCACGTTAGTCATTATTTTAGCCAATCGTTTTGGAAAACGGGTTTGGTGGTTAATGTTAGCTTTGGTTTGCTTGGAAATGGGAACCAATATGTGGATGGCCCTTGGCGGGACGCAAGAATACGGTAATCAGGCCAAATTTAAGCAGACTTTTAACCAGTCTGCCCAAATTATTAAGCAACAAACGGCAGGACAAACTGAATTTGGTCGCGCTAAAGTTAATAACCAATTGTACAGTGATAGCTTTAATATTATCTATAATCAATACAACGATTCGTTACTCTATGATTTCTTTGGGGTAAATAGTTATACTTCGTCACTTAACGTTAATACCCATGATGCCTTGGCTAATTTAGGATTGTACAGTCGAAACGAACGCCGGATTAGTGCAAACGGATCAACGCCCGTTACGGAACAATTGTTGGGAATTAACCAACAGATTACGATTGGTAAAGATGGCAGCGTGAAGACGACAAAAAATGATGATAATACCAGCTTAGGTTATGCCGTTTCTAATCAAATTAAACACGTTAAATATGATAAAACTGCGGTGTTTGACAATTTGAATACCTTTGTGCAAAAGGAAAGTAACGCCAAAACTAATTATTTTGTCGCAAACCAGATTAATGATGTTGCAGTGGAAGCCAATCAAAATGACTATCGCTACACCGTGACCATGACTCCCAAAATTAGTGGGATTCAGTACCTGGATTTAGCCACGACTAGCCCTAATCAAGAGCTTAATGTGACGGTAGATGGAAAGAAATTAGCGACTGATTATCGGCAATTAGGCTCAGAAATCATTGAGTTAGGTCACTTTGCTAAAGGTCAGCAAATCAAAGTTAGTTTTACCAGTAATAGTCGAATTTTAGAAATGGAACCACTATTTGCTGGCTTTAGAGAAGCAGAGTTTGCGAAGTTTGTGCAAGCCACGAAACCTTATCGTTTAATCGTTAAGAATCACGAAAAGCTTAAATATCAAGGGAATCAATTTACGGGAACGATTACAACGACTAAAGCACGTCCCCAAGTTGTGATTAGTATTCCGTACGATAAAGGTTGGCAAATTACGGATAACGGGAAAAATGTTCAGCCACAAAAAGTCTTGAACGGCTTAACTGGGATTGAATTAGCACCCGGAAAACATAGATTACAATTTACTTACCACACGCCAGGACTTAAAATAGGGTTAGGAATGACAATCCTTGGAATGATTGGTGTTTTATTACAATTAATTATTTTTAGACGGAAACGCAAATAGGAGATTATTATGGCTGTTACTGCATACTTAGTTCGTCACGGACAAACATACATGAACTTATACAACAAGGTTCAAGGTTGGATTGATTCACCTTTAACTGCTAAAGGAATCAAAGATGCCCAAGATGCTGGTGAACGACTAGCAAAAATCAATTTTGATGCGGCTTTCACGAGTGATTCAGGTCGGGCAATTGAAACTGGTCGGCAAATTTTAAAGAAAAATCCGAATGGAATTAACATTATTACTTATCAATTCCCTGAATTGCGGGAACAATTTCACGGTTATTTTGAAGGGGAAAACCTGGAACAAATGTGGCAATTTGTTGGTGAACAAGTACAAATCACCAATGAAGCCGGTGTTTTAGATAACTTTGGGCTAGAACGTGCTCGGGATTTGATTGCGAAGGCTGATTTATATAATAATGCCGAAGATAATCAACAATTTTGGACTCGGCTTGATCGTGGATTTGATCGAATTCGGGAAAACACTAAAGATGATGAAGTAATCTTGATTGTTTCTCACGGAATGACGATTCGTTCGATTGTTGATCGTTATGCTCCGGAACTTGATCAAGGTCAAGCTGCTAAGAATGGTAGTATCACTAAACTACGAATCTTACCGGAAACCATTGAAGTTGAATACTATAACAAACTAGACAGTGATGTTTAGATAGTCAAAAAGGTTCTGCATTTTGCGATGCAGAACCTTTTTTAGTGTTTAATTTTATGATAACTAGCCAAAAGGGCTTCTCTCAGTACTAGATCATGAGCATAAATGTAAGTCCCATAAACACCGCGTTTCATTAAGACATTCACTGAATTTAAAATGATTTGGCGTTGCATACGTTGAAATTCTGCTGGATCTTGAACATCTTTACGCCGTTTGATTGATTCAGTGTTGGTTTGTTTACTTAAATCGACTTTAATCTGATGATCATGAGGGTCAAGATAAATTGGTGGTCCTAAAATTAGACCAACGTAGTTTAAATCAAAGCCTTGGCAGGTATAAATCGAACCAACCTCGTCGATTGATTTAGGGATTTCTGCCCACGGAGTACTGGTATAGTTATATTGATCCCAAGGCATCTTGAAACCACCACGCTCTTTAATGTAGTGTTTTCCACCATCCAACGTCGAAGGATAACCAGTGGTTGATACAATCCGAGAAAGTCCCACTTCCTGATTACGTTTAACAATCTCTTTTCGCATAGCTTCGGCATCATCGTAAATGCGGAAATCATAACCATCATCTGCATCCTTAGGAATTGGGAACAGGTTTCCATTGCTAAATTCATCGACCCAGTGGACGAGGTCGGGCTTAGCCGTCATCCGAAATTGATGAGTAAGGTGATAACTTTCGTGATCATAGGGTTGTAAGATTTTATCTAGCCGCGCTTGATCCCAGTAGTTCTTGGTTTGAATAACTTGCCGCATATCAAATACCACAATTACGACTTTACTTAGTTTAATAATTTCCTCAAGCTGATTTTCGCCGTAAAAATTATTGTAGTGGTCGGGTTGGGATAACAGTAAGTGCGCTTCATCAATGATGACGACATCTGCCGTTTCATCTTTTTTGTGCATTTGATTAATAAAGGAAGTAGGGCGCAAAAAGTTTTTCTTTAAGACATGCTCCTCAGTGCCAGCAATTTGTTTATAAACCTTCAAGACTTCGGGATGATTAACTAAAAAGTAGTTTTTGGTTTGGTGAAGCGAACTCTTCGGATTATGAGCGACTTGTAGTAAATCAAAGAACAATTGACTTAAAACTACACTTTTCCCCGTACCACAATCCCCGTAGATGGTGAAAATTGAATGACCATCATGAATTCGATTTTTTGTAAAAGTTTCAATTCGGTCGACCAATTGCTGTTGTTCATCAGTTAAATGATTTAAATTAGGCGCAATTTTTTTAATGGCTTCATTATTAATTTTCATAAGAGTGCTTCTTTCTTGATTGGTAATGCCAGTTATAGAAAGTGACGATGGCAATGATAGTTGCTAACCCTAGCAAAATGAGGTAATCCAGGTCGCCACCAACTTTGGTTTTTTGAATAAATTCGAGGTGCGTAGTAGCTTGATTTTGGTGAAAAGCAATCACGGATGCTAAAATTGTCGTTCCTAATGAACCCGCATATTGTTGTAACATGTTAAAAATCGAACTAATGTCTGCCGTTTGGGAAATTGGCGCGTTGGCCTGGGCATTTGAAATCGTGTTAGAAAAACTAAGGTTAATTCCTAAGCGAAGTAAAGTAAATAAGAGCGTCAACGATAAACTAGTGGTCCATGATTCGGTAAGGTTAAAGAGGAGCATTGCTAACCAGAGCAAACAAACTCCGCTTAGGATGGGCTTGAAAGCGCCAAAGCGGTCATAAATCATACCAGAAATGGGGGAGGTAATTCCCCCAAGAATTGATCCCGGTAATAAAATTAGTCCGGCCGTTAAGGGGCTAACTCCGTAAACAATTTCCGCGTAAATCGGAATGACAAACGAAATTCCAATGTTAATGAACATCAAGGACATGTAAGTAAAGGCATCTAACCCAACAGCCAAATTTTTCATTGGAAGAAACGAAATTAATTCTGAATCACCGTGATGATTCACCAGTAAGAACACAATTAAAGTGATAATTCCCAGGCAACTTGGGAGAAGCCAGCTTGTAATGGTAGCGTCTTTCATTCCGCTTTGGTTAGCCGCCCAAACAAATAGAAAGAACGTAACTGCCATTAGCAGTAAAGCGATAAAATCAAACCGTTTTTTGGTGCCAAGGGGTTTTAGATCAATGGTTTTAGCGCCTAAAAGGATGGTGAAAAGGGCCACTGGTAGGATTATTACAAAAATATAACGCCAAGAAGTCAAGGAGGCTAAAGCTCCTCCATAGGTTGGACCGAGCGCGGGCGCCATCGAAATAACCATCGAACAAATTCCAACGTAGGTCCCAATTTTTTGTTTAGGAACGGTTGTGAAAATTACATGGTACATCATGGGCATCGAAATCCCAGTTGCGCCTGCTTGAACTAACCGACCTACTAATAAGACGGAGAAATTAGGTGCAAACAGGGAAAGTAAGTCACCAATGATGAAAAAGGTGGCAGCCACTAAAAATAAAGTTTTGATCGGGTATTTTTTTAATAAAAAGGCCATGGTCGACATGGTAATCGTCACCACTAATAAATAACCCGTGGTAATCCATTGAATCTTATCTAAAGAGACGTTTAATAATTTGGCAAGATCTGGGAAAGTAACGTTCATCGAAGTTTCAAGCAGCACCCCACAAAAGGAAAGGAGGGCGGTTGCTAAAATTGCTAATTTGTTTTTTAAAGTCACGACTGCAGAATTAATGGTTAAAACCTCCAATTATTTTTTATTTTAGTATAGCACGGCTTCCAAACAAAAAAGCCATGACATGGTCATCGCTTAATTGGCAGGTGTATTTGCTAAAGCAGCAGTTACATCTTCATTATTAATATACGTTAAATCAGCGTCAGTGGGATTTTCCATAAAAGCCACGCGTCGAGCTTGAGCTTGGAGCATGCCTTGGTAAACGTTACGGGCCCAACGTGCATTTCCTGTGGGATGATGCTCTTCAATAAAAGCGGTAACCGTTTTATCAAAATGATCTACATCCGCTAATTTAACAATGCCTTCATGTTCCATCATTTTCTTGATAATTTGCACTAATTCGGTCGTTGTATAATCCGCAAAGAAGACGCGGTTGGGAATTCGAGATCGTAAACCTGGATTATCGTTTAAAAATTCTTCCATCCGATCCGTGTAACCAGCTAGAATCACAATTAAATCTTTCCGGTGGTTTTCCATTCCGATGATTAATTGATCGATTGCTTCGTGCCCGAAATCAGTGGGACTGTCAGCGTGGGATAATTGATAAGCTTCGTCAATGAATAAAATTCCCCCAAGCGAGCTTTCAATCACTTTTTTGGTGCGGTCAGCGGTAGTCCCCGTGTAATGACCAACTAAATCAGATCGATCAGTACTGACAAATTTGTTTTCTTTAATAATCTGATTTTGTGCTAAAATGGTTCCGAAGAGTTTGGCAACCGTGGTTTTCCCAGTTCCGGGATCACCGACAAAGACCATGTGTTTACTAATTCCAGCGGGGGTCTTTAATCCACGTTCTTCACGGAGTTGGTTGATTTTAGCAATCGCAATCATGTCGGTAATTTGTTTTTTGGCTTCATCGAGACCAGTTAAATCATTCAATTCTTGTAACGCATCCACTGAGGTATCCAATTTTTCAATGTTTAAGTTAAGGTCTTCATAGGCTTTATCATCACTGTCATTGGAATCAGGGGAAGTGCTGGGTTTTAAATTAGTTAAATCACTTAAATCTAAATCAGCGATGGGGTTTTCGTCATATAGGCTGGAAGCATACGCATAACGATCATTGAACTTAGAGATATCAATGGTAGCGACGTTCGAGCTATCGTCTTGGTCGAGGGCCACTACGTCTACTAAGGGAAGTGCTTGGGTTAAAGCTTCCTGCGTAGTTTCAACCTTGAGCGGGAAGAAGAGTGACATTTGGCGCGTTTTGAAATTAATATCAAAGCCAAACGTTTTACCAATCACGGGACTCAATAAGTTGTAAAGCGTGACCAAGTTATCAGTCCAGTCGGTATAACCGCCTTCATCATTTTGCTCATGGCGATATGATTTGATGTTTTTAATTTTAAAAGTTTTGGTCTCTAAATCGCTATCGAGCTTATAGTTAGCGCGGTAGAAAAGTTGACCGTATTCTTTTAGTTCTTCGAAGGTCATTGCAGTACTCCTTATGTAGTCTTTAACCCTTTAATTCTATATTTAACGTGGAAAAATGTAAACGAAAAAGAGTCCTAAATTGAAAAACTTAGGACTCTTTTAAATTAGCTTATTTATTTAATAATTCATGATCAATGGCTTTTACGTAACTAGCCAAGCGTTCGTTAGCAGCAGCTTGTGTATCAGCTTTCACACCAACGTAGAATTTAATCTTTGGTTCAGTTCCAGAAGGACGAATTGCTAACCACGTTCCATCGGCTAACCAGTATTTCAAAACGTTTGATTGAGGTAAATCAATCTTAGTTTCGTTGCCATCTGCATCCGTTTTTACTGAAGTTTGGAAATCTTCAAGACCAACAACTTTGACACCATTGAAGTTCGTCAAAGGATGTTCTCGGAAACCTTTCATAAGATCAGCCATTTTTTGTTGACCGTCGAGCCCATCAAATTCTTCAGAAATGGTTTCTTCTTCAAAGTACCCATATTTTTTGTAAAGAGCTTGGAGACCATCGTATAGAGTTAAACCTTGTTGTTTGTAGTAAGCAGCCACTTCAGCCAATAACATGGTTGATTGTACGGCATCTTTATCACGAACGAATGGCTTGATTAGGTAACCAAAACTTTCTTCAAACCCAAATAAGAAAGTGTGGTCATGATTTTCTTCGTATTGTTTAATTTGTTCGGCAATGAATTTGAATCCGGTAAGGACGTTCTTCATTTCGACACCGTAATCATTAGCGATGTCAGTGGCTAATTCAGTAGAAACGATGGACTTAACCACGCGACCATCAGCGGGAAGGGTGTTGCTAGCTTTTTTAGCTTCCAAAATGTAGTGAAGTAAGACACTGGCGATTTGGTTACCCGTCATCAAAGTGTATTCACCATCTGGTTGCCGAACGGCAGCACCCAACCGGTCAGCATCAGGATCAGTGGCAATTAAAACATCTGCATCTTCTTGTTTCCCTAATTTGATGGCTAAATCAAAAGTTTGGGGGAATTCAGGATTAGGGAAGGGCGTAGTTGGAAATTCTGGATCAGCAATCGTTTGTTCTACGACGACATCGTAATTTTTGAAACCCGCATCAGATAAAGCCCGACGAGCAATCACTTTTCCGGTTCCGTGAAGTGGAGTATAAACAAACTTTAAGTTTTTACCGACTTCAGCAATTAAATCGTGGTTAATGTTAACCGATTTTGCTTCTGCTAAGTAAGCAAGATCAACGTCTTCCCCAATAATGTGCATTAAGTTAGCTTTACGTAAGTCTTTTTCTTCCGCCACGGTAATGCCAAATAAGTCTGTAACTTTCCGGACATAGGTTGTCATAATGTCTGATTCCTTAGGTGGCATTTGTCCACCGTCAGCCCCATAGATTTTGTAACCGTTATATTGTTTAGGGTTATGACTAGCCGTAATCATAATTCCGGCGTAAGTATGTAAATTACGAACTGCAAAAGAAAGTTCTGGAGTAGGACGGATGTCATCAAAAACAAAGGTTTTAATGTTGTGAGCCCCTAACACCCGAGCAGCTTCATGAGCAAATAACTTTGAGTTATAACGCGAATCGAAACTAATGGCAACTCCGCGGTCCCGTTCTGATTGATCAAGAGTTTCCATTAATTTTGCTAATCCTTCAGTCGCTTGGCGAACGGTGTAAATGTTCATCCGATTAGTACCAGCGCCTAAAAGACCACGCATTCCAGCTGTTCCAAAGGATAATGAAGTCCCAAACGCATCCGCTTTAGCATCGTCTTCATCTTGCATTTTATGTAAATCATGTTTTAATTCAGCAGGCATATCTGCATCATGTAACCAGGCATCATATTGTGCATCAATTTCAGTTTTATTCATTAGTAATCTCCTAGATTTAATTCGCTAATTCACTTTAGATTATAGGTTTTATCACTAGGTTAGTCAATTCAACCGTGATATGAAAGCGTTTAAATGATTTTAGTTCATGATTGTGATTAGCTGAGATGTGATATAATCAAAATAATTATAATTTTTAAGAATTACATAAAGGAGAAATTTATATGGCAGTTTTAGTTGCTGGTGGAGCCGGATACATTGGTTCACACATGGTTGATCAATTAATTAATGAAGGTTATGACGTCGTTGTTGCTGACAACCTCTCAACTGGTCATCGTCAAGCAGTTAACCCGAAAGCAAAATTTTATTTAGGGGACACGCGTGATCCTAAATTTTTAGATGATTTATTTGCAAAAGAAGACATTGAAGCCGTTATTCATATGGATGCTTTTTCATTGGTTTCAGAATCAATGAATAACCCTTTGAAATACTTCGATAACAACGTAATTGGGATGATTATCTTACTAGAAGCCATGAAACGGGCAGGGGTTAAATACATTGTCTTTTCATCAACTGCTGCTACATACGGTAATCCAGAACGGGTTCCCATCCATGAAAAAGACCACAAGGAACCAATTAACCCTTACGGTGAAAGTAAATTAATCATGGAACACATCATGAAATGGGTAGAAAAGGCCGATGGAATTCATTCTGTGGCTTTACGTTACTTTAATGCTGCAGGGGCTAAACAAGATGGTTCAATTGGTGAAGATCACCATCCAGAAACCCACTTGATTCCAATGGTGCTTAAAGTGGCTGCTGGTCAACAAGATACTTTGAAGATTTTTGGTGACGATTACGATACTCCTGATGGTACCAACGTGCGTGACTATGTGCACATTTTGGATTTAGCGGATGCCCACATTTTAGCCATGGAATACCTTAAAAAAGGTAATCCAAGTAACGTCTTTAACCTAGGTTCTTCCACTGGTTTCTCAAACAAACAAATTGTAGAAGCTGCGCGGAAAGTAACTGGTCAACCAATTCCTGCTGAAATGGCCCCTCGTCGTGGTGGTGATCCTGACACTTTAGTTGCTGATAGTACAAAAGCACGTGAAGTATTGGGTTGGAAACCAAAATTCGATAACATCGAAGATATTATTAGTACCGCTTGGACTTGGAAACAAACTCATCCAAATGGTTACGAAGATAAATAATTAAATTAACCAAAAACGAACTTTCGGGTTCGTTTTTTTATTAGCTTAATAAGACACCGTGTTGACTTAATAACAAAAAGGGGTAAAATGAATTTAAAAGTTGTTGGAGGTGGAGCGCTTGGAAAATAAAGTTCGAAAAACGAATACTGTAACTGAGATTAAAAAGGCTTTTGTTACTTTAATTAACGAAAAAGGGATTCGAGAAATGAATGTGACCGATATTACCCGGCTAGCAGGAATTGGTCGGGGCACCTTTTATACGCATTTTACCGACATTTCCGATTTATTAGAAAACATTGAAACGGAATTACTGGATAAGTTAGAAGCCGATTTGAGTGATGTGATTCCAGATGCAATGGAATGGTTAATCGTTGATAAAGGAGCCGGGCAACCCGCCCCCTTCATCATTGAAACCTTAAATAATTTTTATCAAAATCGCGAAATGATTGCGGCGTTACTAAGTGAACAAGGTGATCCGTACTTTTTAAATAAAGTTAAAAAGATTATTTTTGCTGATTTAGATCAGTCCGTGCAAACGTTAGAAGGCCAAATTGAAGTTAACGATGAACTTCCGTTGGACTACGCACGTGAATTTGTCATCGACGAACTGATGGGCATTATTGTGTACTGGATTTCCAAGCCAGAACCAGAAGAACCTAAGATTGTGGCCCAAATCATTACGAAACTACAACGCAAGGCACCAATTGATGTCTTTACTAAACAGAAGGGAATTTAAATCATGAATAAGTTCGTTAAGAAATATTCTGGGATTGCAATTATTTGGCTAGTTGCGCTAATTGCCGCCGTCGTTTTCCTCCCTAATATGGGGAATCTCGAAGCGGAAAAAGGGCAAACTAAGATTCCTAGTGATATGCAAAGTCAAGTTGCCAATAATATCGAAAAACATTGGGGTCACCACATTAGCAACACTAATCAAGTGGTTTTAATTTATAACAATGGTGACCATGCGATTACCAAAGCGCAACAAGCTAAAATTAACAATAAGATTAAGGATTTAAAAAAACACGCTGATCAGTATGATATTAAGGGAATCACATCGGTGGTTGATACACCCTCCGCTAAGGGTCAGCTAATTTCCAAAGATCAGACGACCGAATTAGTGCAACTAAACGTTTCGAAAAAAGATTCGGTGGAAAAGCTGAACCAAAAGTTGCAGAAGGGTAGCAAAATTGATGGAATCAAATCATACGTCACTGGGGCGGAAATTTTAAACGATGATATGCGTTTATCAATGGTTGACGGACTTAAGAAAACAGAAATCATTGCCGTGATCTTCATTTTGCTTGTGCTAGTGATTGTGTTCCGTTCACCCGTTGTGCCTTTGATTTCATTACTAACGGTGGGAGTTTCCTTTATTGTTTCCCTCAGTGTAGTTATGAATTTAGTTAAATTCTTTGATTTTCCGCTTTCCAACTTTACGCAAGTATTCATGGTCGTCGTGCTCTTTGGGATTGGAACCGACTATAATATCCTGCTCTATAACCAGTTTAAAGAGAATCTGGCCGATGGGATGGATAAAGTAGCGGCGACGATTAATGCGAGAAAGACGGCTGGAAAAACGATTCTTTACAGTGGAATCTCCGTTTTAATTGGTTTCTCCGCTTTGGGATTGGCTAAATTTTCAATTTATCGTTCTGGATTTGCCGTTGGAGTTGGGGTAATCGTTCTGTTACTAGTTTTACTAACCTTGAACCCATTCTTTATGGTAATGTTGGGCAAAAAAATGTATTGGCCCGCTAAGAATTTGAAAGAACAAAAACAATCAAGTGCTTTATGGGGCATTCTTTCAACTAAGTCAGTTGAATATGCTGTGCCAGCGATTATCTTTGTGTTGGTGGTCACGCTTCCATTTGTTGCTCTTGGTCATGGTAATTTAAACTATGATCAAACCATTGAATTAAGTGATAAACTTCCTTCTAAACAAGGGTTAAACGTCGTCCAAAAACACTTTAGTAAAGGGACGGCAGAACCATCCACCATCTACATTAAATCAAATCATGATTTAGCCAACGAAAAGAATTTAATGGAAATTGATCGAATTACGAACCAACTTCGTGACCGAAAAGACGTTAAAACCGTGGCTTCAGTAACGCAACCAAACGGAGTGCCATTGAATCAGCTTTACTTAAACGACCAACTCAGCACTCTAACTGGAAAAATGGGTCAAGCTAATAATGGCTTGAGTCAAATTCAACAAGGGGCTTCTAATAGTTCGTTTAATGGTGATCAATTAAAAGCAATTGGGGCCTCTGCCCAATCAATTGGACAACGACTTCAAAACATTCAGGCTTCCGCTGGGGGAAGTAGCTCAGTTTCTGGTCAACAAGTTATGGCTGAAATGCAACAACAAGCTACTGCGATGGGTTCACCATTAAACGCGGCACAAATGCAAATTATTGCGGCAGCTTTACAGCAATCTGCTGCGCAAGTGCAATCGCAACAAGCGGGCTTAAGTAGTCAACTAAATGGGATTGCCAGTGATACGCAAAACATTGGTAATAATACGCAAGCAATGGCAACGCAATTAGAAGGGGTCCAAGGTAAACTTACCCAAGCTAACCAAGGCTTGACTAAGATCTCAGATGGTTTAGGACAAGCCAACGATTACCTTACGGAATTGCAAAATTCACCAGCTGCGGCCAAAGCTTTCTATATTCCAACGGCGGTACTTGAAAGTAAAACTTTCCAAACCGCAGTAAACTCTTACCTATCACAAGATCAGCATGCGGCTCGAATCGTAGTGGTGCTTAAATCAAATCCTTCAGGAGCTGAAGCAATCAAGTCGGTTGATCAAATTCAAAACCAAGTTAAGCAAAACTTAGCGGGAACTGACATGCAAAATGCAACAGTTGCAGTTGGAGGACAAACCGCTACGATTTCTGATACGAATAAAATTGCTTCAAGTGACTTTATGCGGACGGCCGTAATTATGGTAATTGGAATTTTGATTGCCTTAATGTTTGTAACTAAGTCAATTTTGCAACCCCTTTACATCATTGGAACGTTGCTCTTGGCTTACTTAACCTCATTATCAATTACGCGCTTATTCAGTAGTATTTTCCTTGGTCAAGACATGTTGACCTGGAATACACCGTTCTTTACGTTCATTATGTTGATTGCGTTAGGAGTTGATTACAGTATCTTCTTAATGCAAAAGTACCAAAATATTTTACCAAGTGCTGCTCCAGCAACGAGAATTGTCCACGCTTCGAAATTTATCGGAGTCGTAGTGCTCTCAGCGGCTGTGATTTTAGGGGGAACCTTTGCAGCCTTGATTCCTTCTGGGGTAATGACCTTGATTCAAGTGGCCGTGGCGGTAATTATCGGATTGCTAATCTTAGTAATCATCTTACCAATCCTCATGTCAGCGGGAATTAAATTAACTTATCCAGAAGCTAAACCAAAAGCAGATCGTAAATAAAGCAAAATAAAGTCTAGCAATCGTTGCTAGACTTTATTTTTGTTTACCATCAAACAACAGAAAGAGTATGATAAAACTATCGAAAAAAATAAAATTTGAGGTGGCTAAATTGAGTTCAAATAAGAACATTATGAAAGGGATTCTGTGGGCAACCCTTGCTTCAGCATTTTGGGGAATTTCCGGAACGATTTTACAATTTGTATCGCAAGATGCTGAGATTCCCGCAGCGTGGTTTTTGTCTGTCAGAACGTTGTTCTCCGGCATCATTTTATTAGTGATTAGTGCAATTGCATACCGAGGAAAGATTTTTAACGTCTTTAAAGATCGTAAATCAATTTTATGTATTGTGGGATACGCTATTTTTGGACTTGGAGCTAATTTACTTTCCTTCTTCTTGAGTGTGCAAACGGGGAATGCAGCTTCAGCAACCATTTTGCAATATTTAGCACCGTTATTTATCTTATTAGGCGGGTTCTTTTTTATGCATCGTCGACCCAATCGCATTGATTTGCTGGTGTTTGTAATTGCCTTAGTCGGAGTGGTGCTCTCAATTACCCGTGGCGATATTAGTGAGTTGTCAATTCCACCGGTTTCCTTATTTTGGGGAATTATTTCGGGAATTACCGCGGCTTGTTACGTGGTGATTCCACGTCCCCTAATGAGCGATAACTCGCCTCTAACCGTGTTGGGTTGGGGAACGTTAATTGCCAGTTTCTTCTTTAATTTGCATCAACCGGTCTGGGTGGGGGTTCCACACTTAACGACTGGTGGTGTGATTGGAATTGCTGCAATTGTCATTATTGGAACGGTCTTACCATTTGCTTGTTTACTTCACAGCATGAAATATGCGAGTTCGGCAGATGTTAGTTTGGTCGATGCCGTGCAACCAGTGATGACCTTTATTCTAAGTGTGCTCTTTTTACACACTCAGATTAGTCTCATGGAAGTCGTGGGATCAGCGCTAGTGGTAGTTGCCATTTACATTTTGCAAAATTACAAACGAAAATTAGCAACGAAAGATGAATTAAAATCATAGTGAGGACTTATGGCTGATAAATATAATGTGCTGCGTTTCGTTGGCGTGCCCGTTGAACAGGATGGTTCGGGAAATTATCAAATTAAACGTGACGCTCATGGTGAATTTAAATTACACGAATGGCGGATTGGCAAACACACTAAGGGGAAATTTCGGCAAGTTGGCCAAGTTTTTCTGACGGAAAATCAGATGCGTGTTGCAATTCTGGCTAGCTTTAAGGTATCCTTTAAGAAGCGCCATCAGTACACACCAATGGCTCGCTTTTTAAGTGATGACGTATCACCAGAAGTGGTTTCGGAGGCTAGTACCAAATTACTTGGTGAAAAATAAGGAGTTTTAAAAATGTTTAACAAGATTAAAGGGATGAGTAACACCGCCAAAGGGCTTGCTTTAGCAGGTTTTGCCTCAGTTTCTTGGGGATTTGCGGGAGTAATCACCCAGTTCGTTTCCCAAAATGCCTCAATTCCAGCACCCTGGTTCTTAGCAGCCAGAACTACTGGAGCCGCAAGCATTCTATTGCTAGTGAGTGCGATTTTCTATAAAGGAAAGATTTTTAATATCTTTAAAAGTTGGAAATCAATCATTGCCTTAGTTTGTTATGGATTGTTCGGGTTAGCGGCTAACATGGGGAGTTTCTACGTTAGTATTCAAGATGGTAATGCTGCGGCAACGACCATTTTGCAATATTTAGCGCCATTATTTATCTTAATCGGAGCCTTTATTTTCCAACACAAGAAACCAGCTAAAATTGACTTCATCGTGTTTGCGATTGCGATTATTGGGGTTTTCTTATCAATTACGAAAGGTGATATCAGTCAGCTTTCAATTCCAATGGATTCCTTCATTTGGGGCTTGATTTCCGGGCTTACGGCAGCACTTTATGTGGTTTTACCACGTAAATTAGGAAAAGATAATCCACCAATCGTCGTGATGGGATGGGGAACTTTAGTGGCTAGTATTGCCTATAACCTTAATCATCCAGTGTGGACGGATGTTCCGCATTTAACCACCGGAGCTGTTTTAGGGGTTTGTGGGATTATTTTCTTTGGAACGTTGTTAACCTTCTCAACTTTAATTTTTGCCACCCGGTTTACCACTTCGGCAAATATCAGTTTGATGGATGCGTTACAACCAGTTTCGACCTTTATCTTGAGTGTGATCTTCTTCAAGACGGCTTTAAGTTTAGCTGAAGTAGTCGGAGCAATCTTGGTAATCTTAGCTATTTACCTTCTTAAGTATTCACCAACCGATGAAGAAATTTTAAATCAAAAATAAATGCTGAAATCTTTGCTTAGGCAAAGATTTTTTATTTTGCAGAAAAATGCTGGCCCATTTTGGGTTATACTAATCGTATGGCTTAAATTTGGGTAAGGGGATTTAAAATGAAAAAACAAGATGGAGTTTCGTTAATTGGACTAATCATGCTAGTGATTAGTGCCTCAATTGGAGCAGGGATTTATAATGCTAGTGAGCAACTGGCAGCAGTAGCGACACCGGGGCCAGCGTTATTGGCGTGGTTAATTACCGGAATTGGAATTTTTGGCCTCGCCATGAGTTTAAAATCATTAAGCGAAACCAATCCTGATTTAAATGGAATGGCAGAATATGCACAAAAAGGGTTTGGGAACTTCGTCGGCTTTATTTCTGGTTGGGGCTATTGGTTATCGTCATGGATTGGAAGTGTCGCTTTTGCCACCATGATGATGTCAGCGGTTGGCTATTTTATTCCTAGTTTTCGTTCGGGTAATTCAATTCCAGCAATCATTGTGGCTTCCGTCATTTCCTGGTTCTTAACTTATTTAGTATCACGCGGAGTGGAAAACGCCGCCTTTATTAACGTGTTCATTACCATTATTAAACTAATTCCGTTATTAGCTTTTGTATTGCTCGGAATTGCCTTATTTAAAACTAATGTTTTTACGGCCCATTTTTGGGATAACTTTACGACTAACTTTACTTATTTAAAAGCCACGCCGAGTGGAATTTTTCAGCAAGTTAAAGGGTGTTTAATTACTATGATGTGGGTTTTTGTCGGGATTGAAGGGGCAACGACCATGACCGGACGTGCGCACAAAGCATCTGATGCAAGTAAAGCTACTATTTTAAGTTTTGGGGCACTCTTAATTATCAACGTGGTAATTTCGATGTTGCCATATGGCTATTTAACCCAAAGTCAATTAGCGCACGTTAATAACCCCGCGCTGACCTACGTGGTTAAAGACATGATTGGACCTGTCGGTGGTACGCTAGTTAGTCTTTCCTTGATTATTACTATTTTTGGTTCCTGGTTATCCTGGACTTTGCCGCCAGTAATTGCGACGGCCGAAATGGCAGAGAAGGGAATGTTACCCCACTGGTTTGCTAAGTTAAACCAGCACCAAACCCCGATTAATTCACTGATGTTAACGCAAATTTTATTACAACTGTTCTTAGTCTCACTAATCTTTTCTGAGCAAGCCTATAACTTTGCGATTTCTCTATGTACCGCCGCCATGGTGGTTTGTTATACCTTGGTAGCGGCTTATCAAATTAAAGTTGGTTATCAGGCTAAATCATTTAAACTGATGTTTCCAGGTTTATTAGCGTTTGGGTTTGAAGTCGCTGGAATTACCTTTGCCGGGCTGCAATACCTTTGGTTATGTGCGATTGCGTATGTGCTAGGGTTTGCCTTTTACATTAAAGCGGCTCAAGAAAATCAACGTCCGATTAATGCCAAAGAATGGGGATTAATGATTTTGGTAACGATGGTTGCAATTACAGCGATCATTGGCTTAGCATTAGGTAAAATCACTTTGGCCTAAAAGTTTTAGTTGCAAAGCTCAAAAGTGCTGTATACTTATTAAAAATAACTTGTGAGGGACGTTTTTCAATGTGGACAATTAAAAAATATCAGAGATGGATAATCATTGGACTAATAAATTTAGTGATGCTAGCCTTATTAATTTTGGGCTGGGTTAATTTAGATACGCTAAATAAAAATCAGCAAAAACTCAGTGATGCTCAAACTAAATATGAGATGTTGAAAAAATCATTGGACGAAATGACCGCTGATGATGTTACTTATCAAGAAAATTTGTCTTATCAAAACATGAAGACGATTGCAAAGACCAATAATGCCTCCTTAACGGAGAGTATGAAAATTATTTTTGGGAACTACCCAACGCCCGCACAAAATCAGGAGGCCGTTGCTAAGTTAACCAAGCACTATATGACCAAGGAAGATGCGGAAGCTTTGCTAGGTTCGGTCAATCATTACACACGTCTAAACGATATCAAAATTTATAATTATAGTAATGATGAAGCTAAAAAAGAGCACTACTATTACTCAAATGTAACCGTAACTTACTACGGCAGACGGGGAAACCACCTGAATACGAACCATTACTTATTTAAGGTGACTTTGAATCATCAAGATTTAAACTCTAATAAAATCCGGTTTCACTTAATTCAAAGTTTTCGAGGTGATCGTCATGGTAAATAAATTTAAAATTGCGTTTGCCAACCATAATTTAATGATTACAATCCCACTGATTTTAATTGTCGTTTTAGCGATTGGAAATCTTTATTTATTGAAGCAAAATCAGCAAGTTACCCAAAAGATTACAGCAGAAAATAAAGCCATTACCAAAGTAAGTAATGACTTTACCAAAAAGTATAAAAAAATTGCCAAAAAGGCGGAACAAGAATTTAAAGCCACCCATACCGATCCTTTAAATCAATAAAATTTAGCAGCAAAAAAAGGCTTGTTGAGAAGTAATTCTCAGCAGGCCTTTTAGTTTAATTTATTTTTTAAGAAGTTTTTCAGCTTCAGCTTTAACATCAGCATCACTCATGTCTAAGTATTTCTTCATTGCTTCTTCGGTTTTAATGGTATCTTTAGCATTGCTTTGCATGTAGTAGTCCCATAAAGCATCACGAATTGGCATGTCACTATCTGACCAATCAAATACTTGGTTCATGTGTTCATCTAACATTGTGTTTTCTTCAAATTTTTCAGCCATCTTCATCTATCTCCCTTTTCTTTATGTACAACTATATAATAGTTCTTTTTTAGCAAAGGGGTTAGTAATATGCTTAGATTATTGTTTGAAATTTTTTAAGCCCGGTAGAGTCATCATCACAGTGAAACTAATGAGATACAGGATTGATAAAAAGAGCATTACGACGATTAAACTGTAGTGTTCCATGATAATCCCAATTACTAATGATGACATTCCTCCAATGGCCCGACCAACGCCGACAATAATGTTGTTGGCGCTGGAACGAACTTCGGTTGGATAAAGGCGACTAACAATGGCACCATAACCACCATACATTCCGTTGGCAAAGAAGCCGACGACTGCTCCAATGATGAGTAAAAGTCCAATCGAATGGGCAAGGGCTAGGGCGTAAACTAAAGCAGCTGAAGCCAATAAGAAAATTCCAAATGATAACCGAGGTCCCATTTTATCGAAGATGGTTCCAAAGGTCATCATGCCGACGCTCATTCCGAAAATCGTTGAAATCATCCACAGCGATGAACCCCTTACACTCAAGTGACTTTGCTGTTCGACAATGGAAGGCAACCAGTTCATTAGCCCAAAGTAACCGGCAATTTGGACCGTTGTCATAATCATTAAACCAATGGTAGTCCAAGCAGTGGCTGCATCAGCAAACATATATTTTTTAATGGCTTGCATGGTAGTAATTTCACGATCAGCTTGGGCGTGCAAGAATTCTTCAGACTCTTGAATGTGCCGTCTAACGAAAAAGACGAGGACAATTGGAATTAAACCAAAGAGGTAAAGGGCGTGCCAGCCGAGAGCAGGTACCACAAAGGCAGCTAAAATGGCAGCAGCCACGGCCCCTAATTGACCACCAACGGAAGCGATTGATGACATTTTTCCTAGTGTTTTTTTCGGAAAAGCTTCTGCAATCAAGGTAATTCCTAGTCCATATTCTCCCCCAGCACCAATTCCGGCGATAAACCGTAAAAGATAGATGGTAGAGATATTGTTGGCAAGGCTCATTAAAGCAGTGGCAAACGCAAAGACGAAAATTGTATAAGTAAAGGTTTTAACCCGACCAAACCGATCACCAATTAAGCCAAATAAAACTCCTCCTAGTAACATTCCCCAGTTGGTAATGGTTCCGATTAAACCGGCTGCCCCAGCAGAAACGTGTAGCGAAGCAATGATTGAACTCATGGTAAACGAAAGAAAAAGCACATCCATATTTTCTAACCCAAACCCTAAACTTGATGAAGTTAACACCAGTTTTTGGTTTCGCGTTAGCGGGGTGTGCTCAGTTGCGTGTTGATTCATAAAATTTCCTCCAAAGTAAGGCTCGCAGGCCCTAGTTATTTGTTGCTCTTAGTATTGTGGCATAAACCAACATTTGTGACAAGGTTGACTTGTACAAGTAGCATAATTATATTATAATTCTCACAACAAATTAATTGGTTCAGAGAAGCCAAATTGAATTGAAAACGAATTTAATTCTACAAGACTACTCTCTGAAACCAGTGGGTAGTCTTTTTAAATTGCTAAAATTTTGGAGGTCAAAATGGAGAAACCAATCATGATTGCACTGGATTTTCCCTCAGTCAGTCAAGTTAATCAGTTTTTAGATCAATTTGAAGATCCAAGTCAGCTCACCGTTAAGATTGGCATGGAACTTTTTTATCAAGCTGGACCAGAAATTGTGAAACAAATTAAGCAACGCGGATGTGATATCTTTCTGGATTTGAAGCTGTTTGATATTCCCCATACGGTAGAAAAAGCGATGGAACAATTAGGAGCTTTAGGCGTTGATTACACAACCGTGCATACTTTAGGTGGCCAAGCCATGCTGGAAGCAGCCAAACGAGGCTTACAAACGGGAGCTCAGCGTTCTGGCTTAAAAGAACCACATCTACTAGGGGTCACAGAATTAACTTCGATTTCACAAGCAGTTTTAGCAAACGAACAAAATTGTAAATTACCCATGAACGAACAAGTCGTTGCGCTAGCTAAGTTAGCTAAGCAATCAGGGTGTGACGGGGTAATTACCTCAGCGTTAGAATTACCTGATTTAACGAAAGCCCTAGGACACGACTTTGAGTATGTAGTTCCCGGAATCAGAATGAAACAGGATGCGGTAGGTGACCAAAGTCGCGTTGCAACTCCCGCAACTGCAAAAGCAGACGGTGCTTTTGCGATTGTCGTGGGTCGACCAATTACCCAAAGTACAGATCCAATTGCGGCTTATGCCAGATATATCAAAGACTGGAACTTAAAATAGGAGAATAGTTATGCAAAACTTAGAAACGCAAATTTTACACCAACTCGTTGAAGATCGAATCGTACAGTTCAAATCAGAAGGCTACTTTGAATTTGCTAGCGGAATTAAATCACCAATTTACACTGATTTACGCTTGACGGTTTCTTACGTAGAACTTCGGAGCATGATTGCCGAAGCCTTAGCTAAGTTGATTAAAGCGCAATATCCAGAAGTAACTGTCATTGGGGGAGTGGCGACCGCCGGAATTCCCCATGCGGCAATTGTAGCTGATAAACTCGCTTTACCAATGGTCTACGTGCGTTCCAAACCCAAAGATCATGGAACGGGTAAACAAATTGAAGGTCGGATTGAAAAAGATGATCAAGTCGTCTTAATTGATGATTTGATTTCAACAGGTGGCAGTGTAATTCAAGCTGCTCAGGCTGTTCAACGGGAAGGTTTTCAAGTTGCCGGCGTGGTTTCTATTTTTTCTTATGGTTTTCCGGATGCAGAGCAAAACTTTAAAAAAGCTGGCTTTCCATTTAGTCCTTTAGTAACCTATGCCAAATTAATTGAAGAACTATACAAAACGAAACAAATTACGGAAAATAAATACAATTCCTTGAACCAATGGCACCAAGATCCTTGGAACTGGAAAGCAGAATAAAAGTTAAATTTCCCGGTGATTTAATTGCAATGTGAATTATTTCACGTTATAATGAACTTGTTAAAAAGAATAATATGGTTCATTAAAAAGAGGAGATTATTATGGTTAAAGCTGCGGTTGTTAGACCAGATTCAGATGGATATGTTGATATTAAAGACGTTACTTTACGTCCCATTCGCTCCAACGAAGCTTTAGTAAAAGTGGAATATTGTGGACTTTGTCACACAGATTTACACGTTGCCTCAGGTGATTTTGGTGAAGTTCCTGGTCGGATTATCGGACACGAAGGAGTTGGCCGGGTTACTCAAATCGGTGATAATGTGACTAACTTAAAGATTGGTGATCGAGTATCAATCGCTTGGTTCTACTCAGCTGACGGTACTTGTAAGTACTGTGTAACTGGTAATGAAACTCTTTGTCGTAACGTTAAAAATGCTGGATACACGGTTGATGGTGCTATGGCAGAAGAATGTATCGTGGATGCTAAGTACGCCGTTAAAGTTCCCGAAGGCCTTGATCCAGTTGAAGCAACTTCATTAACTTGTGCTGGTGTAACAACTTACAAAGCCCTTAAGATTGGGGATACTAAACCTGGTGAATGGACTCAAATCGTTGGTGCCGGTGGTTTAGGTAACTTGGGGGTTCAATTAGCTCACAACGTCTTTGGTGCTAAAGTAGTGGTTACTGATGGTGATCCTAAGAAACTGGAAGCCGCTAAAGAAAACGGTGCTGATTTAGTTGTTAACCGTCACGATGCGGATGCAACTGAACAAGTTATTAAAGGAACTAATGGTGGAGTTCACGATTTAATTGTAACGGCCGTTAGCGCCCAAGCCTTTACTAATGCTGTGAACGCTTTGGAACCCAATGGTACTTTAGTGGCCGTTGCGCTTCCTAAAGGTGACATGGCTCTTAATATTGATAAGACTGTTCTGGATGGAATTAAAGTTGCTGGTTCACTTGTAGGTACTCGTCAAGATTTACGGGAAACCTTTGACTTTGGTGCTCAAGGAAAAGTTAAACCAATCGTTAGAACTGACAAACTTGAAAACATTAATAAAGTAATCGACGAAATGAAAGCCGGTAAGATTGTGGGACGAGTTGTCTTTGATTTCACTGGTGACAAAGCTTAATTTAAAATCGTCTTTAGATAGGTAATGAAAAAAGCATTATGGATGTTTTTCCATGATGTTTTTTTGTTAAAACTAATTAACAATTTAAATTTATGTTTAAATATGAAGCGCTTGTTAAAATAATTGTGTTATCATTGACATATCTATACTAATTAAGAAAAGCTTAATTAGACGTTATACATAAGAGAGGAATGAATTATAATGAATTATATGGAAGATAAGTTTACTAAAGCACATAACCGTATGGCTATGGCAACCGGAGAAACTAAGACCAGAACCAAACTAAGCAAGTCAAAACATGGTTGGATTAAGATTGCAATGGGAATTACCTTTGCTTCAACCTCATTATTTTTAATGAGTGCTCCAACTTTTGCTGATGAAACTACTCCAACTACTACCAATCAAACTGCTACTGTTGCTCAACCAGAAGCACAACCTGCAGATCAAAATAATAACAACAACCAAGCAAGTCAAGGTGATGCGACAAAAGAAGCTAACAATGACGTGCTTACTTTAGCAGCTCAACCACAAAAGCAAGCTGATAATGATAATTCAGCTGCCGCTAATGCGCAAGCTGCACCACAAGCAACGGATGATGCAGCTCAACCAGCTAGCGATAATAAGGCAGCCGACACTAATCAAGCTGCTCAAGCTACGCAATTTACAGCGCAATCGGTTACATATACTGCTAACCAATCACAAGCAATTCGTGATGGAGCTAGCTTAGAATCTAATGTGGTTAATACTTTAGATCCTGGTGAATCAGTTAACTATGACAGTACAACTAACAATGAAGGTTATGAATGGTTACATTACATTAGCTATTCTGGAGACCCACATTATGTTGCTAAGTTAAATGACGATGCTCCAGCAGCTGCTAACAACCCAACCTCTAGTTATATTAGTCCAGATCACCAAGCTTTTATTAATCAATTAGCTCCTGGTGCTCAAGATACTTGGGACGAATACGGTGTGCTTCCTAGTGTTTCAATTGCACAAGCAATTGTTGAAAGTGCTTGGGGTCAATCTGCTCCTGGCAACAACCTTTATGGAATTAAGGGTGATTACAACGGGAACTCAACTTTGCAAAACACGCAAGAATATTACAATGGTCACTATGTAACCATTCAAGATCGTTTCCGTGCATATCCTGATTTTGCTACTAGTATTGAAGATCATGGTCGTTTCTTGGCCGTTAACTCACGTTATGCTAACTTGCTTTACAACCAAGACTACAACTATGTATGCCAAATGTTACAAGCTGATGGTTATGCCACTGATCCTAATTATTCCAATACCTTGACAAGTATCATTTCTTACAACAATTTAAATCGTTTTGATACTACCTTAGGTCAACCAAGCCAACCAGTTGAAAATAACACAAATAATAATGTCCCATCACCTGCTACTGATGATAATCAAGCAGCAAGTGACAGTACTACAACCCCTGCAACAGACAACAGTCAAGCAGCTAATGATACTACCCCAGCACCTGCTGACAATAATAATTCAGCAGCAACCAATGTTACTCCTGAATCAAATCCAGTGGTTAATAATGGGGTGCAAATCACTCCAGCCAGTGGTGCTTATACCGCTAACCAAACTCAACCAGTTCGGACTGGTGCAAGTACAACAGCTAGTGTAGCTGCTACCCTTGATCCAGGTGACACCATTTACTATGATGGAACAGCTAATAACGATGGTTATAACTGGATGCACTATATCAGCTATTCAGGTGAAGCTCACTGGGTTGCTGACGTAAACGATGTTAAGCAAGCTCAACCAGCTCCAGCACCTGCTACTCCAACGCAAACACCAAGTGCTGATAGCGTAATCACTCCAGCCAGTGGTGCTTATACTGCTAACCAAACTCAAGCAGTACGAATTGGTGCCAGTACTGATGCTGCTTCTGTAGCAACTTTAGATCCAGGTGACACCATTTATTACGATGGAACGCTTAACAATGATGGTTACAACTGGTTCCACTACATCAGTTACTCAGGGGATGCACATTGGGTTGCTGATTTAAATGATGCTCAACCAGCACCTGCTACTCCAACGCAAACACCAAGTGCTGATAGCGTAATTACTCCAGCAAGTGGTGCTTATACCGCTGACCAAACTCAAGCAGTTCGGACCGGTGCAAGTACAACAGCTAGTGTAGCTGCTACCCTTGATCCAGGTGATACCATTTACTACGATGGAACGACCCAAGCTGATGGTTATAACTGGTTCCACTACATTAGCTATTCTGGAGAAGCTCACTGGGTTGCTGATTTAAATGATGCTCAACCAACTGCACCAAGTGCTGATAGTGAATTCACTCCAGCCAGCGGTGCTTATACTGCTGATCAAAGTCAAGCAGTTCGGACTGGTGCAAGTACAACAGCTAGTGTAGCTGCTACCCTTGATCCAGGTGACACCATTTACTACGATGGAACGACCCAAGCTGATGGTTATACTTGGTACCATTACATCAGTTATTCTGGTGAAGCCCACTGGGTTGCTGAGTTAAACAATGCTCAACCAGCTGCACCAAGTAATACTGAGGGAATGTTTCCAGCTAGTGGTGCTTATACTGCTACCAACACACAGTATGTACGTGATGAAGCTAGTTTAAACGGTAATGTTTCGGTTGTCCTTGATCCAGGTGATACCATCTATTTTGATGGAACTAAGCAAGCCGATGGCTACACTTGGTTACATTACACTAGTTACTCTGGTCAATCACGTTGGATTGCCAAGTTAAACTTAGCATTTTAAAAGATTTAAATTAAAAAGAGACCCTGTGAGGGGTCTCTTTTTAGGTCATATAATAAAGGGGAATTTTAGAAAATGGCAAAACAGAATTACCACATTGAAATTCCAGCACAAGTTGTCAAACAAATTAAATTGAAACCAAACGAAAAATTAGACTTAAAAATTGAAAACAATGCGATTCGACTTGAAAAACAAGCGAACACCGAAGATACTGGATGGGATGTTTCTTATTGGTGGAGTTTAATCCCAGCGTTAGTTACGAGCGTGATTTTTTTCATGTTCTTTACGTTACGCAAAATCACCAACGTTAAATTTACTGGTAGTTATTCAATTGCTACGGCAACCATTATTCTAGGCATGTTTTCTGGTTTAATTCTTTTTTCGATTTTCTTTATTAAAGCACGGAACCAATCAGTCAATGCAATTTATCGAAACTTGTATTGGCGAAATTTTCCCACTATCATTTTGTCGTTTACAGCCATTCTGCTATTTGGTTTATTAGGGATTTTTTGGATTTTAGCTCGCGTTTTTATGGGAGCAACGTTTGGCATTTATACGGCAACTTTAATGTTTTTAGTTTTTCAACTGATTATTAATACGGTCATGATTTTACTAGCTCAAAATATTACCCCGACCATGTTAGTAGATGTGTTTGTCATCACAATCTTTGGTGGGGTCATGATTTCGATGCTCTCCAATAGTAACTTACAGTGGTGGAAGCATAATATTAGTTTTTTAGGGACGAACAAAGCCGTCGACAGTTGGCAATTTAATTTGACGTTTATCTTTGCGGCCTTGCTAATGATTGCCTTAATTGATTATTTGTTTGTTTCAATTAAGCCACTTCATCGGCCACTACTGCAAACTCAAATTTTACGTTTCTTATTAACCATGATGGCCATTAACGCACTGTGTGTTGGTTTGATTGCTAATAATCGCCAAATCCCTTGGATGCATCTCTGGCACGACATTTGTGCTTGGTCGATGGCGTTAGATGTCATTATTTTAATTGGGGGAATTAAATGGCTTTGGCCGGGAATTTCCCAGAATTTTCTGAAAATTTCTAATACTTTAGGAGGCTTAATCCTCCTAGCGAGTTTTTTATTTAAAGGAGCGCACTATTTTTCCTTAACGGCTTATGAAATCTTTGCTTCGGCTCTGGCTTTCTCCTGGATTATGATGTTATTTCAGTATATTTTGAAACAAATTAATTGGGGAACCCATGAGTTTGTGGTGGAAGTGAAACAAGATTGATGAAAATTAAAAGTGAGAGCCGTATACTCTAATTGAGGTGATCTTATGAATTTAAATTTAGAATCAACCGTTAAATTAAATAACGGTGTTGACATGCCCCGTTTAGGCTTAGGGGTTTGGCGTAGTGATAACGCAACGGCTTCACAATCGGTTCGTTGGGCTTTAAAACACGGCTACAAAGCGATTGATACCGCTAAACAATACGGAAATGAAGCTGGTGTTGGTGACGGACTTACTAAAGGTCTAGCCGAAAATGGCTTGAAACGAGAAGATGTCTTCTTAACCACGAAGATTTTTAACGGTGATGAAGGCTATGATTCCACGATTGCTGCTTTTGCGGGACAATTAAAACGTCTTCAAACTAGTTACGTTGATTTAGTTTTAATTCATTGGCCTGTTACTGGTAAATATAACGAAACTTGGCGCGCCTTAGAAGATCTTTACCGGGATGGTAAGATTCGGGCAATTGGGGTTTCAAACTTTGATATTCAAAGACTCCGTGATTTAATGAAACACGCTTCGATCAAACCAGTGCTTAACCAAATGGAATTTAATCCTTTGGAACAAGAAACTGATATTAAAGATTACTGTGATCGGCATAATATTCAACTAGAAGCTTGGTCACCACTTGGTCATGGTGACGCGCTTAATAATCCTCAAATTAAAAAGCTTGCTGATCAGTATCACAAGACGACTGCGCAAGTGATTATTCGGTGGGAATTGCAACGGGGAATTAATACGATTCCTAAATCAACCCACGAAGAATTTATCAAAGAAAATGCGAATGTTTATGATTTTGCGTTGTCAGATGCTGACATGAACTTAATTAATAGCTTGAATTTAGATAAACGGTCAATTTGGTATGGTGACTTCCAATGGAGTGGTAATCCAGATGGTGGTGCCGATAGCGTTGATCAATGGGAAAAATAAATAACGAAAGTCACTCTTAGTGGGGTGACTTTTTGTTTGGGTTTAATCAAAAGCTAATTTCTGTTAAAATGGAAAGTAAACAAAACGGAGGAAGCTAAAATGATTATTGAAGTACTAAAAGATGGTTTTAAGACTGTCAAGGAACACAAATGGGCCATTTTAGGAATGTGGTTACCATCATTTATCGTGGGTTTATTTGCAAACGGATTTTCTAATGGAGGTTCACTTACCGCAGCAGTAAGGAATATCAATTATGATCCTATGGCCGTATTAAATACGCTTCAAGCTTCATTTTTGATGATGCTGTTGATTTCAATTTTAGTTAATTTATTTACAGTATCCTTACAAATGGGACTTTTTCAATCAGACCAAGACGGTAAATTTGAATTTAAGAATGCCTTTGTCGCCTTTAAAGGTTTAACGTGGGTTTCTGTAATTGGAATTTCCTTTTTAGTTGGCTTAATTGGTTTGATTATTTTCCTACTATTTAGTGCTATTGGTGGGGCTTTTGTACTTGCTGGAATTACAGAACAAAATTCCTTTTTCTTTGCAATTGCCGCAGCAGTGGGCTTAATCGGTGTAGCAGTTTATGCTTACATTGCTTTAGGTTTATACTTTGTCTTTCTAACTTATTATGCAGATACTAAAGACTTAGATAATGGGCTTTTTAAAGCCTTCCCTGAAACTTGGAAATTAATGAAGGGTCACCGTTACCAATTATTAGGGTTAGTTGTTTTACAAGCCCTTATGTTATTGGCTGCAGTTGCAATCTTTACTTTATTAGTAGTAATGGTAGCTTGGTTAGTATCCTTGATTCATGTCACTGGCTTAGCTGTGGCACTTTCAATTATCTTAGGAATTTTGATTTTTGTTGCTGGACTAGTAGTCTTCTTGTTCTTCGAATTCTGGTTTACCATGGATGGAATCAAGTTTTTTGAAAGACTTAAATAATTAAAAATAAAAATCACCTGCTGAGGTGATTTTTTTTGGAGGGAATTATTATGAAAAATAATCAAGATTGGGCACCAACAACTGCCGAATATTACCATCGGTTAAAACAAATTTCACCTAATTATGATGTTACTAACTTTAAACGCAATGACGATAATCTGTTAGTGAATAAAAAATCATTGGCCGTTGAAGATAGCCTAGATAGTTACACGATTAACTTTGACAAGAGCCGGCATGGTCATCACGTTGCACGTAGTTTAGCCACTGAACGAGCTAAGAACGATACCTCGTCACCAGAAGCCCAAAAGGCGTTAGCAGAACGTGAATTAAATGGTTGTTATGACTTAGATCTTTCATATAACGTGGTTAAAAGTGAAATTGACATCAATGATGCCATTTTATACCAATATGATTTTAAAAACGAAGCCGTCAAGAAACCAGCATTTATTTATTTTCATGGGGGTAACTTCTATGGAAATACGCCAGATAATACTGAAAACTTTGGCAAAAAATTAGCAGAATTGACTCAAGGGTTGGTCTTTAACGTTGACTATCCCCGGACCCCAGAAGCCGATGTTGATGCTTTGACTAAGGCCGCTTGGCATGCCGTGGAATACGTGGCTACTCATGCAGAAGCATTACACGTTGATCCCAAACGGATATTTGTAACTGGTGATAGCGCGGGTGGAAACATTGCGGCCGTTATGAGCAACTTTGATGTCCAAAAAGAAACTGGCTACATTAGTGGGCAAGTTTTAATTTATCCAATGCTTGATGTCGAAAATGTACCAACTAAGCAAAAATTGCCTAGCATGGATGAATTTGGGGTTCAGTTAATTGAAAAGATGGATGATGAAAATATTGCTTCACTAGCAACTTTAAAAGCGATTTATCCCGGCAAACATCAAATGAGTGACGCAATTATCTCCCCAATTAACAGTAGCGAGGTGGACCTAGCAAAAGCACCTCGGACCATGGTAGTTGCGGCCGAATATGATTGCTTAACTCCGCAAGGTTACACATATGCCAAAAGTGTCGCAAAAACGCATAATGATGTTGATTACATTTGGTATGCTGGCATGATGCATGGATTCGTTACTAGAATGGGAATTATCCCCCAAGCTGAAGACTTAGCTCGGGAAATGGCATTGTGGGCTAAGCGTTAGAATTTTAATTAATGATTGAGATTGTGTTAGAATTAAATTGTTACGTAAGTTTAATATTAAATAATGGAGTGAATAATTATGGCTGAAAAAGCAAACAAAGAACAAATTTTTGATGAAATTAAAGAAATCGTAGTTGACCAAACTGATCTTGACGCAAGCAAAATTACAATGGACGCTAACTTCAAAGAAAACTTGGAATTAGATAGTCTTGATGTTTTTGAAATCGTGGATGCGCTTGAAGACAAATACGATATCGAAATTGACGGTGACGATGGCATGGCAACGGTTCAAGATTTAGTTGATTACGTTGCAAAACAAATCGACGCTAAATAATTTTTTAGGGGAGGATTCACACTTGTTAAAATTTAAAAGTGGAAGACTCACTGATTTACAATATCAACCTTATTACCAAGAATTAGGGATTGAAGCACACCCCAAGCAACAACAAACTGTGGTTGGTAAAATATTATTAGCCAAGTTGTTGGAATTGCCAGAAAAGACCTTTTTAGCTGGTGATGAAATTGCCGAAGGGGAACATGGTAAGCCTTATTTTAAGAACCGTAGTGAGTACTTTAACATTTCTCATTCGGCTAATTTGGTAACCGTGGCCATTTCTGATCAACCAATTGGAATTGATATTGAAAAGCTTAAACCGAAACAACTGGAAAAATTAAGTCATGCTTTTACGGTAGGTGAAATTGCTTATTTGAATAAGTTACATGATCCCCGAAAATCAGAACAAATTTTACGGTTGTGGACGATTAAAGAAGCGGTTTTAAAGGAATTAGGCTTAGGCTTAGTTAGTAAACCGAAATCGATCGAAGTTGCTTTACCCCGAATGGATTATGCAACGCGAGCCGGTGAAAAATTCAAAATTGACTTTTTAGGTATTGATCACGAATATATTGGGACCATGGCCACTAAAGTTAAGTAAATTAAAAGACGATTATTACTGAAATTCAGTAGTAATCGTCTTTTTGTTTTATATTTTAACGTTTATGCGTTTGTTCACGATCAGGGCCAACTGAATACCAGTCAATTGGTACATTAACTAGTTCTTCAACGGTCTTAATGTAGTTTTGAGCATTTTCTGGAAGTTTAGCAAAAGTATCACACTTCGTGGTGTTAACTTTCCAGCCAGGAAGTTCCTGATAAACAGGCTTACATTGGGCTAAAACATCTAGGTTAGCAGGGTAGAAATCAATGATTTTACCGTCTAACTCGTAACCAGTACAGACCTTGATGGTATCTAAGCCATCTAAAACGTCGACACAGTTCATGGCTAAGCTAGTTAAACCAGAAACCCGAGCAGCGTGTTTAAGGGCTACAGCATCAAGCCAACCGATTCGACGGGGACGTTTGGTAACCGTGCCGTATTCGTGAGCAGTTTCGCGAATATAATCGCCAACTTCGTTTAGTTGTTCAGTTGGGAAAGGTCCTTCACCAACTCTGGAAGTGTAAGCTTTGCAAACTCCGATGACGTCGGTGATTTTAGTAGGGCCAATTCCAGCACCAACGGCAGCACCACCCGCAACAGGGTTTGAAGAAGTTACGTAAGGATAAGTTCCATGATCGATATCGAGCATAATTCCTTGCGCACCTTCAAATAAAATGTTCTTGCCGTCTGCTTTGTTGAGTAAGTCAGAGGTATCAATCACGTATTTTTTCATTCGTTGTCCGTATTCTTTGTATTCTTCGTACATTGAATCAAAGTCTAAGGGTTCAACTTCGTATAATTTAGTTAATAATTCATTTTTTTGGCGCAACGTTTCTTTTAAAACTTTTTTGAGGGTTTCTGGGTAGATTAAATCTGCGACCCGAATTCCAACTCGCGCAATTTTATCCATGTAGGTGGGACCAATTCCCTTTTTGGTAGTTCCAATCTTATTAGTCCGACTCTTTTCGCTAAGTTCATCTAATAAAATGTGGTATGGCATAATTACTTGCGCACGTGAAGAAATACGAAGGTTATCAGTTGGTACTTGGTTGTCATTTAAGTATTTCATTTCGCGAAAAAGTGCTTTCGGGTTTAAAACGACTCCGTTACCAATCATGGCAATTTTATCAGAGTAAAAAATCCCTGAAGGAAGGAGTTGAAGACTAAACTTTTGATCGTTAAAAACGATGGTGTGTCCGGCGTTATCGCCACCTTGATAACGAGCGATGATGTCGGAATCTTTACTTAAGTAATCAACAATCTTACCTTTTCCTTCATCGCCCCATTGACTACCAACTACAACTGTAACTGACATATTGTGCACCTCACATTAATCCCAATTTATTTTTGAACCACAGTTATTTTAGCAATCATCATTAAGAAATTCAAGGGCTAGGATAAAATTGGTAAAAATAAAGTTCGGATTTGTTTCTTATCTATAATATAGGCGATATTTATCTGGTTTGATTGACAAAAAAGACGAACAATAGGAAAATGAAAATATTAATAAATAAATTTGGTGAATAAAAAATAATTAGAGAGGAATCATTAATGACAGAAGCTTATCGAATTGAAAGTGATACTTTAGGGGACGTTAAGGTTCCCAAATCGGCTCTTTGGGGGGCCCAAACCGAACGGAGTCGCCATAATTTTCCTACGGGACCATTGATGCCAGTGTTAGTCATTAGAGCACTCATCAACATTAAATTAGCAGCTGCGAAAGTAAACGCCGCTGAGGGTGAGTTAGAACAGCATCGGGCAGATTTAATTGAACAAGCAGCCACCCGTTTATTAAAATTATCAGATCAAGCGTTAATGAAAGACTTTCCGTTACACGTTTACCAAACGGGTTCGGGAACGCAAACCAACATGAACGTGAACGAAGTCTTGGCCCATGTCGCTAATCAAATTGATCCAACGGCAAAAATCTTGCCAAATGATGACGTCAATCATTCCCAAAGTTCCAACGATACTTTTCCCACGGCCATGAATATCGCAGGCTTGGAAGCGGTACAACAATTATTACCTGAATTAGAACGATTAATTGCAGTTTTTGATAAACTTTCTCAAAAATATTGGGATGTCGTTAAAATTGGGCGAACTCATCTGCAAGATGCCACCCCGTTAACCTTTGGTCAAGAGCTTTCGGGTTGGTCGAGTACTTTAAAACATGACGTTTCCTTCATTAAAATGAACGCGGATGGATTATTAGGCTTACCAATCGGGGGTACGGCGGTCGGAACCGGGCTTAATGCTGCAGCTGGTTTTGATCAAGCGATGGTTAAAACCTTAGGCAAGATTTATGGAGAAAACTATCAAGTTGAAAATAAATTTTATGGTTTAGCAGCCCATACGGCCCTTACCAATACGCATGGAGCAATTAGTACGCTGGCAACTGATCTAATGAAAATTTCAAACGATATTCGTTTCTTAGCCAGTGGTCCACGGGCTGGTTACGGGGAAATCAGCATTCCCGCTAACGAACCAGGTTCATCAATTATGCCCGGAAAAGTTAATCCAACGCAAACTGAAGCGATGACTATGGCGGCTACTCGGATTATGGGGAATAACACCACGATTGAAGTGGCTAACAGTCAAGGGAACTTTGAAATGAACGTTTATAAACCCGTCATGATTGCGACCTTCATTGAATCAGTAGAACTCTTAGTAGGGTTATTGCCCAACTATACTGATAAGCTAGTAGCCGGAATTACGGTTAATGAGCAAAAAATGCAGCAATTAGTCGATGAATCATTAATGACGGTCACGGCTTTATCACCGCACATTGGATACCACAAAGCGGCAGAAATTGCTCAATTAGCCATGAGAAAGGGACTTAATCTACGGGAAGCAGCCCTTCAATCTGGTTTTTTGAGTGATGCAGAGTTTGCTAAATGGGTCAATCCTTTACAAATGACCAATAATGAACGTTAATTAGCACAGAAAAAAAGGCCTCGACATGGTTGTCGTGGTCTTTTAATTTGGTTTTATTTTTGTGAAGTTGCGTTATTATCATTAGCTTTAGGCTGGTTTTTCTTTGGTAATTCTCCAGCTTTGTCACGTTTAACTAATTCAGCAATCAACATTCGGTATTGGGTCCGGTATTCGTTGTAAGCCTTTTGTGATGCTTTCATGTTGTGTTCAGTATCTTGAATTTTTCGCAATAATTCTTGGTTAGTGTAACCAGCCAAATGCATTTGGAAATCTAACGTTGAGTTGTAGGCATTTGACAAAGAGTTATATCCCGATTTAGTGGCACTAGTAACCACGTTTGCCAAGGACTTGAAGGAAGGTTGTTCACTAAGATCATTGATGTAATCCATGGTTGGCGTACTAATACTTCGATCCCAGTATGAAATTAAAGGACCAGCGAAGAAGGCCACGATGATTGATGCAAATCCAATTGGACCACCAGCAAGCAAAGCAGCGATTAAGAAACAAATATCTTGACCAACTCGGGCCGTTTTATATTTAATGTGAAAACGACTAGAAATAATGGGGGCAATCGCATCGTAAGGTGCAACTCCCAAACTAGGTGCCATGTAAAGCGAACTACCTGCGGTAAACATCAATAATCCTAAGATTAAGTCAGCAATTAAAACTAACACGGTAACTTTTCCTGGGAAGATAACATGATAAAGGGATGCGAACCATTGAATTTCGAATCCAACTAGAACCATGTTCATGATTGTTCCAATTCCAATCTTCTTACGATCAAGTAAAAAGACAAAGATGAAGATTAAGAAGTTAGCCGCTAATTGGTAGGCTCCCAAAGTTCCTAGCGGTGGGAAAATGGTTTTAAATTTGGCAGCCATCCCAACGTTCAAGGCCGTAAATGGATCAAGCCCTAAAATTGGTGAAGCTTTTAATAAAGAAGCACCCATCGATAAGATGGCAATTCCAATAAATGACATTAAAGTTCGAAGCGAAACATTAACAACTTTACCCCAGCCAGACAGGTTTTGAGTTACCTCTGCTTCACTCGGTTGTGAGCTTGTATTTTCCATAATTAATTCAATTCCTTTCATAAAGAAACAAAAGATAATAATTGTATTATAGCACATTCACGAACTTCCGAAGATTTGTTGATAATTTGTAAAAGAAAACATGCTAAAATCAAACAACTATATTATAATAATGATTAAGTAAGTTGGAAATTTTAGAATAGAAGGTAATGTTTATGAAATTTTTAGCACTAGGCAAAAAAGAAATCAAAGCCCTAAATAAATGGCGGATCCGTGAAGCACGTATAAGTCGGTTACATCGGTTAATGCATCTGGGAAAAGAAACGACTTTAAGATTATCTGAAAGCCAAATTCAACTATTTATGCAAACCAAACTAAAATATTAATAATTTTGCAGAAAAACGAAGTTTCAATTGCTGAGCTTCGTTTTTTGTATAGGCATAATTCATACTGACTTTGTTACGCTTTGATACATTTGTAACAACCGCTCTCATTACGCCGTAATCCTTGCTATGTAAGGTGTTTACCTTAATGTTACAAACATGTTTCAGACATAAAATTGGTAAAATTAGCAAAAATTGATGAAAATTAGAGTGTTAAGTAAACGAAGAAAATTTTAGAGGTGAAATTATGGCTGTAATGAATGCAAAAGAAATCATGGATTTAATTCCAAACCGTTATCCAATTTTATTTATTGATCGGGTTGATGAAATGGTACCGGGTGAATCAATTGTTGCTACCAAGAACGTTACAATTAATGAAGAATACTTCCAAGGGCATTTTCCTGGTAACCCAGTAATGCCTGGAGTTTTGATTATTGAATCAATGGCTCAAGTAGCTTCAATCCTAATCCTCAAATCCCCACAATTCGAAAACAAAACTGCTTATTTAGGTAGTATTAAAAATGCTAAATTCAGACGGATGGTTGAACCAGGCGATGTGTTAACTTTCAAAGTTACGATGGATAAAGTTCGCGATCGTACTGGCTCAGTTTCATGTGTCGCTTACGTTGGTGACGAAAAATGTTGTGAAACTAAATTAACTTTTATCGTTGATAAAAACGAAAGAACAAAATAGTTATGAGTAGCTTTAGAATTAAAGCAATTGCGAAGTCAGTTCCGGAAAAAGTAGTTACTAATGAAGATTTAACGAAAATCATGGACACTTCGGATGAATGGATTAAGCGCCGGACCGGAATTGCACAACGCTACATTGCGACCACGGAAAGTAATACTTCCATGTGTGTAGATGTCGCTGAGCAATTGGTGAAAAAAGCGGGGATTGCAGTTAGTCAAATTGACTATATCATCGTCGCGACGATGTCCGGTGATTACCAAACACCTTCAACGGCGGCTAGCGTGCAAGGTGCCATTGGAGCAAATAACGCTATTGCTTTTGATATTGATGCGGCTTGTTCTGGTTTTGTTTATGGTAGCTCAGTCATGAATGCTTTGTTAGCTGGTAAAAAGGGTAGCATCGGAATCGTGATTGGTGGCGAAAAATTAAGTCGGTTAGTTGATTGGCAAGATCGTGGTACCGCCGTTCTGTTTGGCGACGGAGCTGCGGGGATTTTAGTCCAAAACGACGGTAGTGATTCCCAGATTTTGGGTGAAAGCCTCAGTACCTTTGGGGAAGCTGGAATGAGCTTAACCGCGGGACATCAGGTGGGTCAAAATCCGTTTGGTGAAAATCATGATCAAGCTGATCCGTTTTTTCACATGGATGGGCATGCCGTGTATAACTTTGCGACCAAGCGAGCTCCAGAATCAATTGAACAAGCTGTTGCAGCAGCGGGACTAAAACTCAGCGACATTAAATACTTTGTGATGCATCAAGCTAATGAAAGAATTGTCAAACGGGTCGCGAAAAAGTTATCATTATCAATGAACCATTTTCCAGTGAACATCAATCACTACGGAAATACGGCGGCAGCAAGTGAGCCCATTTTAATGGCGGAACTCGCCGAACAAGGAAAGCTACAACGCGGCGACTACCTTGCTTTAACCGGCTTTGGTGGGGGCTTAACCGTAGGAACCATTATTATTAAATATTAAAAACTTACATTATTAGGAGAATTATTATGAGTGAAGATAACCAAACCCAAATTTTAGCAAAGATTAAAGACGTAGTTGCAGATCAATTAGATGACGTGAACGTTGACGAAATTCAATTAAGCACTAACTTAAAAGATGGTTTAGACTTAGACAGTTTAGATATTTTTGAAATCGTGGATGCTTTAGAAGACGAATACGATATCGAAATTGATGGTGACGAAGGAATCGAAACGGTGCAACAATTAGTTGATTACGTACAAAAGCAAATTAACGAAAAATAATTCGGAGATTAAGCATTAATGAGAAAAATTGGTTATTTATTTAGTGGGCAAGGAAGTCAGTTTGCCAACATGGGCGCTGATCTTTATCAAAGTGAACCAGCTTATCGACAAGCAATTGACGAAGCTGCTGCTGTGTTAGAAATTGATTTAACTAATCCTGAAATTATGGATGATCCCCAAAACGTGCAGATAGCAATTTTAGCAATGAGCTTTGGAATTTACCAAACGATTGCGAAAGACTTACCGCAAGCAGAAGTGATGGCTGGGCTTAGTTTAGGGGAATATAGTGCTTTAGTGGCTAGCGGAGCCCTTGATTATAAGACAGCAATCGCCTTAGTTAAAGATCGTTCCCAGTATATGGATCAAGCCGGGACGAATCATCCTGGTTCAATGGCGGCCATTTTAAAATTAGATCCAGAAAAAGTTG
This sequence comes from Fructilactobacillus frigidiflavus, assembly GCF_044054575.1. Lineage (GTDB taxonomy): Bacteria > Bacillota > Bacilli > Lactobacillales > Lactobacillaceae > Fructilactobacillus > Fructilactobacillus frigidiflavus. Next base: position 169,495 of record NZ_CP168716.1, on the reverse strand, counting down.
CCCAAGTTTGTCAGTCAATTTCAGGAGCTTATCCTGCTAATTACAATACAGCAACGCAAACGGTAATTGGGGGAACTGCTACTGGGGTATCCCAAGCTAGCGAAGCCCTTAAAACGGCTGGTGCTAAACGGGTAGTTCCGCTTAAAGTAGCGGTCGCTTCCCATACTCCATTAATGCAGGAAGCTAGTGATAGATTAGCTCGCCGGTTGACGGAAGTTTCCTTTAATCAATTTAAAGTTCCGGTAATCAGTAATACAACCGCTGAACCATTTAGTGCTGATAATGTCAAAACAACCTTAAAAGAGCAGCTAATTAAGCCAACTCATTTTGCAGCTGACCTAGCTTATATGAAAGCACATTTTAACGTTGATACTTTAATTGAAATTGGGCCTGGCGATACGCTTAGCAAATTTGCTAAAAAGACTTTAAAAGGCATTGAAACCTATCACATTGACAACGTTGCAACTTTAAACGAAGTTCGTACTGCACTAGAGACGGAGGCTTAATCATGACAGATGAAAAACAAATTGTATTAGTAACTGGTGGAACTAAGGGAATTGGACTTGCGACTGCCAAACGATTAGCCACTAATCCGGCCAATTTGGTGGTGGTTAATTCACATCGGGATTTAGATGACGCTGCGCAAGCAGAATTACAGGAACAATTTACCAATCCGGTAAAGATTGTGCCTGGTGATGTGGCTAAAGAAGAAGATGCCAAACGAATGATTGACGATTTAGTTGAAGAATTCGGACACATCGATGTCTTAGTTAACAATGCCGGAATGACTCAGGATAAGCTCATGACCAGAATGACGGAAACCTCATTTAAGGACGTGCTTAACACAAACTTAGTGGGAACTTTCAACATGTCAAAATTTGCATTGAAAACCATGCAAAAGAAACGTTCTGGCGTAATCATTAACATGTCTAGTATTGCGGGAACCCATGGAAACGTTGGTCAAGCTAATTATTCAGCTAGTAAAGCGGGGATTATTGGCTTGACCAAGACAACTGCTCAAGAAGGTTCGTTACGTGGGGTTCGTTGCAATGCGATTGCACCAGGAATGATTAAGACTGCAATGACTGATAAATTAAGCGATAAAATTATTAAACAATGGGAAGGACAAATTCCCCTTCATCGTTTTGGGGATGCAGAAAACATTGCCCAAACCGTTGAATTTTTGGTAGAAAATAACTACATCACGGGCCAAGTGATTACCGTTGATGGTGGACTTACCATGTAATTTAGTTTTCTAAAGGAGGAAACAAATGAGTAACAGAGTTGTTGTAACAGGAATCGGTGCTGTGTCTCCAATCGGAAATACTGCTGACGATTTTATTAAAAATATGTTAGATTCAAAGGTTGGAATTGCTCCAATTACTAAATTTGATGCTTCGGAAACTGGAATTACAGTAGCTGGGGAAGTGAAAGACTTTACCCCATCAGATCGTCTTTCCAAAAAAGATTACAAGCGACTTGACCTTTACGCCCAATACGCTCTTTACACTGCCAAAGAAGCCATGGACCAAGCGGGCTTAGTGGAAGGTGAAAATTACCAACCAGAAGACCTAGGGGTAATCTATGGAACGGGAATTGGTGGCATTCAAACCATTGAAGAACAAGTAATTAAAGCTCACGAAAAAGGTCCACGGCGGGTTTCTCCATTATTTGTGCCTAAAGCAATCTCAAATATGGCTGCCGGAAACATTTCGATGTACTTTGATGCTAAAAATACTTCACAAGCAATTGTAACTGCTTGTGCCTCAGGGACTAACGCCGTTGGAAATGCCTTTGAATTTATCAAACAAGGGAAAGCAAAAGTGATGATTACCGGTGGTTCAGAAGCCGCCGTGACTAACATGGGAATTGCGGGATTTGCGGCCTTAACTGCCTTATCAGAAGCGACTGATCCGGAAGCAGCTTCAATGCCATTTGACGTTGACCGTAATGGATTCGTGTTAGGGGAAGGTGCAGGAACTTTGGTACTGGAAGATTACGACCATGCTAAAGCTCGGGGCGCTAAAATTCTTGCTGAAGTAGTTGGTTATGGAACTACCAGTGATGCCTATCATTTAACTGCTCCAGATCCTGAAGGTAAGGGTGCCATCATGGCGATGAAACAAGCCGTGGACGAAGCGGGAATTGGCACGGATGAACTTGATTACGTTAATGCTCACGGTACGGCTACCCATGCTAATGATGCCGGTGAAAGTGCTGCGATTGGTAATTTATTTGCTGATAATGACCATCTCAAGACTAGTTCAATCAAAGGAATGATTGGTCACTCCCTTGGGGCTGCTGGTGGATTAGAAGCCGTAGCTCTAGTAGGAGCTTTAGAAAATGGTCAAATGCCTGTGAACGTCGGGATGAAAAACAAAGATCCAGAAGTTAAAATTGATTTAGTTAATGACGATAACAAACAAGCTCCCATCAAAACGGCCATTAGTAATTCATTTGGTTTTGGGGGACACAATGCCGTCATTGCAATGAGAAAGTGGGAAGATAATTAATGAATGAAGCTGACATCGAACGCTTACTTGAAAAATTTGATCAGTCCGGTTTACAAGAATTAAAGATTGATGGTAACGGTGTTGACGTTTATTTTAGTAAGTTATCTAACAAAAATGAGCCAACTGCTGCAGTAAGCACTGCCTCACAGCCAACTGAGGCAGCTAAACCAGTTAATTCAAGTGAAAATTATAAATTAAAAGCCTCTATGGTCGGATTAGTTTATTTTGCTCCGGGACCTGATAAACCAGCCTACAAAGAAGTTGGTGATCACGTTAAGCAAGGTGAAACAATTTGTGCAATTGAAGCCATGAAGTTAATTAATGAAGTTAAAAGCCCAGTCACGGGAACCGTTGTTAAACGCTTAGTTAGTGACGGAGAAATGGTCGAATTTGATCAACCAATGTTTGAAATCAAGGAGGACTAAAATGGATTATAAAGTAAGTGATTTTATCCCCCAACGTTACCCCTTTGAAATGATTGATAAAATTATCGATGTGCAACCGGGAAAGTCTGCCGAAGCAGTCAAAAACCTTTCAGTCAATGAATGGTTTTTTTCGAATGGAAACCAATTTAGTTTGCCCCATCCGATTATTGTAGAAGCTTTGGCGCAAACTGGTGTGGTAGCGATTTTATCAATGCCAGAACACAAGAGAAAAAACGTCTTTTTTGGTGGCATTAAAAATGCTGATTTCAAAGCTGGTATGCATCCTGGTGATGTTCTTCATTTACAGGTGGAATTGACCAAACTGAAACGTAACATTGGTGTCGGTCATGCTGAAGTGCTTCGTGATGGGGAAGTTATTGTTGATGCTAATTTGATGTTTGCGATTGAATAGGTGAGTAGATGTTTAAAAAAGTATTAATTGCTAATCGTGGTGAAATCGCAGTGCAAACGATTCGAGCATTACATGAATTAAATATTAAAGCAGTAGCAGTTTATTCAACGGCAGATGCTGATAGTTTGTTTGTCAAAATGGCAGATGAAACGGTTTGTATTGGAAGCGGGCAGCCAACGGATTCCTATTTAAAAATGGGAGCAGTACTTGATGCGGCAGCTTTAACGGCTTCCGATGCGATTTTTCCGGGATATGGCTTTTTATCAGAAAACAGTGAATTTGCAGAACTTTGCCAAGAATATGGGATTAAGTTCATTGGACCATCAGCTGAAGTAATTGATTTAATGGGAAACAAGTCAAATGCTAAAGCGACGATGAAAAAATTAGGCGTTCCGACAATCCCAGGATCAGACGGTTACGTTCAAGATTTAGCTGAAGCCCTACGAATTGCCAATCAAATTGGCTATCCAGTGATGCTAAAGGCCGCTGCTGGTGGTGGAGGCAAGGGAATTCGCCAAGTGGATAACGACGATGAATTACGGAAAGCTTATGAAGAAACCAAGCGAGAAATTAAGCTGTCGTATGGTGATGACCATCTTTATTTAGAAAAAGATTTATCAGATTCAAAACACATTGAAATGCAAGCAATTGCAGATCAACAAGGTCACGTCGTTTATTTCCCAGAACGGGATTGTTCCTTACAACGCAATCACCAAAAAATTATGGAAGAATCACCTTGTCCTGAAATCTCTCCTGAAGAACGAGAACAGATGGGAGCAGTGGTCGTGAACGCCATGAAAGGAATTCATTACGAAAATACGGGAACATTTGAATTCTTAATGGATCGTGATCACAATTTTTATTTCATGGAAATGAATACGCGTTTGCAAGTTGAACACACGATTACCGAAGAAGTCGCCGGGGTGGAATTAATCAAAGCGATGATTATGGTTGCTGCAGGACAAGACCTACCTTTTAATCAAGCTGATTGTCAGGCAAAGGGTTATGCGCTTGAATGTCGAATTAATGCGGAAGATCCGGCGCAAGCGTTTCGACCAACGCCCGGTACGATTGAATTTGTCCATTTTCCCTTTGGAACTAAGGGCGTTCGGATTGACTCGGGAGTTGAAACGGGCAGTAAAATTTCACCCTTTTATGATTCAATGATTGCTAAAATTATTGTACATATGCCCACTAAAAAAGCTGCAGTAGCTAAAATGTTACGGGCTTTACAAGAATTTGAAATTAAGGGTGTAAAAACCAACCGAGAATTTTTAGTTGATTTATTACAAGATCAGCATTTCTTGGATGGGGACTTTAATAACCTCTACGTTGAAAATCATTTTTTGAAAGATTGGGTGAAGCATCATGATAAATAACGATGGAAAGCCTACACCACAAGAGTTACAAAAACGCATGGATGATATCCCAGACGTATGGCTTAAATGTCCGGTCTGTGGTCATGCCATTTATAAAAAACACATTAACGAATATCGCACTTGTCCAGAATGTCATTACGGCTTTCGCCTAGGGGCCCAAGCTCGCATTGACATGGTATGTGATGATTTTGCGCCACTAAATTTAGACATTAAAGCAGCCGATAAATTCGATGACCCAAAATACTTAGAAAAATTAGCCAAAGCTCGTAAAGTAACTGGCTTAAATGAAGGGGTGCTTTCGGGGATTGGAACGATTAACGGTCACCGAGCTGCCATTGGAGTAATGGATTGGCGTTTTATTATGGGAAGTTTAGGAACCGCCACGGGTGAAATTATTGCGCGTTTGTTTGAAAAAGCGACTGAGCTTCATTTACCAGTGATTTTATTCACGGCTTCTGGTGGGGCCCGGATGCAAGAAGGAATTGAATCTTTAATGCAAATGGCCAAAGTTTCTGAAGCAGTCGCTAAACATAGTCAAGCCGGTTTGTTATACATTAGTTATCTTTGTGATCCCACCACTGGTGGAGTGACGGCCAGTTTTGCGATGCAAGGGGATTTGATTTTATCAGAACCCCATACGTTGATTGGTTTTGCCGGGCGGCGTGTGATTGAACGTACGATTCAACAAAATCCACCCAAAGATTTCCAACGAGCCGAAACGTTATTAAAACACGGTTTTTTAGATGCGATTGTTAAACGAGAAGACATGAAAGCAACCCTTAGTAAAGTGCTCGCACTTCATGAAGGCGGTGACCAAAATGACTAATAAAACAGCTTTTGAACGTGTTTTAGATGCCCGTTCTAAAGACAAGATTAAGATTAAAACCTTAGTTAATGGGATTACTGATAATTTTATCGAGTTACACGGTGATCGGGCTTATGGTGACGATGAAGCGGTTTATGCTGGGATTGGTTCGTTAAACTGCCAACCGGTGACTATCATTGGAATTCGGAAGGGTGACGATGAAGTTTCGGATGCGGAGGTTCACTTTGGCTCTGCTGAACCAGACGGATATCGCAAAGCACTACGGTTAATGAAACAAGCCGAAAAATTCAACCGTCCGGTGATTACGTTAATTAATACGCCAGGGGCTTATCCAGATGTGGAGGCGGAATATCACGGGCAGGGTTACATGATTTCCCAATTGATTTTACAAGGGATGCAACTCAAAGTTCCATATATTTCGGTAATTGTCGGTGAAGGTGGTAGTGGTGGAGCGCTAGCACTGGCCGTTGGTGATTGTGTCTGGGCGTTTGAAAATAGTATTTATTCAATTCTTTCACCTGAAGGCTATGCCACGATCCTGTGGAAAGATTCGAGTCGGGCCCAAGAAGCGGCGGAAGTCATGAAATTAACGCCAGCTGATTTAATTAAACAGGGAATTATTGATAAAATTATTCCAGAAGTGCAAACTTCTACTGAAATTAAGCAGTTCAAAACCCAATTATTTGATAAAATAGAAGAGTTAAAAGCAATGCCAGAAGCAGAAATGCTCACAAAGCGATTTGCGCGTTATCGTAAATTTTAAACATTAACTAACTAATGTAATCTCATTAGTTAGTTTTGTGTCTTGATAATATTCGGGAGGATACAACTAAATGGATTTATTAAAAGGGAAAACAATTGTCGTAACGGGAGTTGCTAACAAAAAGAGCATTGCCTGGGGCTGTGCACAAGCAATCGAAGCCCTTGGTGGTCGCGTAGTTTTGACTTACCAAAATGAGCGAATGAAAAAGAGTCTTGATCGTTTCGTTAGTGAAGATACTTTGATGGTCGAATGTGATGTTGCTGAAGACAGTAACGTTGTTAAAGCCTTTGAAGAAATTCATGAAGCAGTGGGCAAGATTGATGGAGTAATTCATGCGATTGCCTACGCTGACCGTGAAACTTTACAAAACGGCGTAATTAACACGAAAAAAGCCGGCTTTAACTTAGCCGAAGACGTTAGTGCTTACTCATTTATTTCAATTAGCCGTGAAGCTACCAAAATTATGAACGAAACCGGTAGTATTCTTACCCTAACTTACATGGGTTCAACTTATGCAATTCCTAATTACAACATGATGGGAATTGCCAAAGCATCTCTTGAATCAGCGGTCCGTTATTTAGCAGCTGAATTAGGACAACAAGGAATTACAGTGAATGCACTTTCTGCAGGAGCAGTTAGAACCTTAGCCGTAACTGGAGTAAAGGGCCACAACGAGTTGCTTAAAACTTCAGAATCACTTACGACCGATGGTAAGAGTGTTTCAAAACAAGAAATTGGAAATGCGGCAGCCTTTTTAATGAGTGACTTAGCTACGGGAATTACTGGTGATGTCATCTACGTTGATAAAGGGGTTCATTTATTTAATCGATAAAAATGAAAATAAGTGAGAATAAATTATTAGATTTGATTTCCCAACCCTTAGATAAATTAGTGGTGTTTGATAAAATTGATTCCACGATGAACTATGCTCAGGCCAATGCTTGGTCTGGGCATAATTTAGTTATTGCGGAAACACAAACCGCAGGGAAGGGGCAACACGGGCATGCCTTTGCCTCACCTGCCACAGGGATTTATGAAACCATTATTATCCCGGCTAAAACCAGCTTCATTGAGCAACCAGGGATGTTAACCTTAGGAGTAGGTGTTTGTGTGCGGCAGGCCATTCAAACAGTCCTAGGCGTAAATACTAAGCTGAAATGGGTGAATGACATCTATTATCAGCAAAAAAAGTGTGGCGGCATTTTAGTTGAGACGAAAAGTGATGCTCAGAACCAAATTCAGCATTTTGTCATTGGAATCGGATTGAATTTGATGGATAATGAGCAGTTGCATGAAGTCGGTGCGATTAGTTTAGCACATGATGATCAGCTGAAAAATGAGTTGGTTGCTAAAATATATGATTTGGTAATTGAAATGATTCAGCAACCAGATGCCCAAATGATTATTCAGGAATATCAGGATCATTTGATTTGGAAAAACCAATTAGTTTCAATTTTAGTAAATGATGATACAATCGTGGGTAGACTTACTGGAGTCAGTGATGATTTTCGTCTCAAGTTAGTTGACAGACAACAACGTGAATATTTGTTAACGATGGAAGCATCGCAACATTTACGAATAATACAATGATAAGGATTTGACATGAGCAAAGAAGTTGAAAATAAAAAAAATAATACCAAACAACAAATCATTTTTGGAATGTTTGAAATGATGATGGAAAAGCCCTATGCCGATATTACTGTGAAAGAAATTTGTGAAAAGGCGGAAGTGTCACGGATGACTTTTTATCGAAATTTTCATACCAAAGAGGATGTTATTTTTGGTCAATTTGAAATGGTTTATTCAACTTTCATCAAACAGTTAGTCATCCAAAATCGGTTCACTTTTTATGATGTTGCTACGACGTTCTTTACCACAATCAAAGAAAATCAATTGATGATGGAAGCCATTGTAAAAAACGATTTATCTAATTTTTTGTTGAATGCCTTAAGAAGATACATTAAAACCTTGGTAGATAATCAAATACTGAAGACCCGTGAGAAATCTAGTGAAATGTTAGTGGCAATGATTTCAGGGGGGCTAACGGAAGTGATTATCACTTGGACTAGAGACGGCATGGAACAACCAATTGATGAATTAGTGATTTTTGCTTCGAAATACATGCACTTTAAAACTAATTAAAATTAAAAAAGAATCGCCAGAATTGATTTTCTGGTGATTCTTTTTAGATTTGGATAAAAAATGCAAACAAAAAAACACCTCAATAAATTGAGATGTCTTTTTAAAAGTTATTAACCTTCAACGGGAGTAACGTTTGCAGCTTGTGGGCCACGATCGCCATCTTCGACGTCTAAAGTAACTTTTTCGCCTTCATCAAGAGTCTTGAATCCGTCTTTGTTGATTGCTGAGAAGTGAACGAATACGTCACCATCATCTGTGGTGATGAAACCGTAACCTTTATCAGCGTTGAACCATTTAACAGTACCTTGCTTCATAATATAATACCTCCATATAATTTTTAATGTTGAATGTTTGAATCTAATAAGGAAGTTATCTCATCATAAAATAAAACAAGAAACCTTAAAAACTCGAAACGTTACATACATCTACTATAGAATAACATACCCACAGGAATTGTCAACCATCTAACCTATGAATTCATCAATTCTTTTAATAATTCTTTAGCGGAAGCGTTTAAACTAGCTTTGGACTTGTCATCACCTAGGTGAGTGTAAATTTCGCCAAGGTAAGTATCATGTTCAAAGAACCAAGCAAAAACGTCATCAATAATTGGTTGCGTCCGTTCTGGTTCTTGAACGGGACCAAAGGGGTTAGCGAAGAAGGTGGTACTCATTCCGACTTCATCTGTGGTTCCCAAAGCGTTTCTGCGTCCGGCCACAAATGTTGCTTGCGCTTCTGTTTGGTTATCAAAGCGATGAATTCCCACTTCGTGATCATAGTTGTTAGCGTAGACCCACATATCCACGTGATGAGGAGCGACCACGTTTGTATAGGTATTAGCCGGAATAATGACCCGCGCATTTTTTTGATCGGGATTAAGATAAATTCCGCGGTCCATGTTGTTAAACGCAACGGCACTACTTAAATCATCTAAGCGAACAAAGGCCCCAATTTCAGTTCCTTGCGCGTATAAATCACCATCTTTTAACGTGAAACTACCCATGTCATCAAAAATGGTTTCAATACTGACGATTTGATCATCAGCAACTTCTTGTAGGGCTTCGATTGATTCAGATTTTCCGGCTCCTGAATCACCAAAGAAGACAACTGATTTTTCTTTACCGTTGGCAAATTTAATTTTAACCATCGAACCGTGAATGGGTAAATGATTGGTGTAAATTTGATGTAAGTTGTGTAAAGTTAAACACATTTTTTTCATGTAACCAAAGTACGTAGTTTGATCATTGTAAGGAACTTCTCCGACCCATAAGTCATTTTCCACATCATGGTAATAATGGCTAACAGCGCCTTCTATCTGGTTTAAGCCAAAGAGGAGGACTAAGTCAGGCTTACGGTCTTCTACCTCAGCAGCCGTTGCTAATTCAAAAAGATTAGCTAAAGAAATTCCAGCAGCAAAATAATCCCGATGAAAGTATATGAAAGCAAGACTGGTTCCGATTTTAGCCGGGTAACAAAACCACTCTTGGTCTGATTCAGGGGCAAAGTGATCAACGGGGTTATAATCTACTGGTGAAAAGACGCCTTTTCGTTTGTTACTAGGAGTTGTAATCATCATTGGGGGACGTAACATTAAGGTATCTAAAAAGGGAATGTTACTTAATTTTTGATATTTTTGCGGTAATTTAGCGTCGTGTTTTTTAGTTAAAGCCGCGGCTGAAGTTCCAGCATTGACTTGACGATAAGCATGGTTAGGAAAACCTTGTAGTTTTTCTTCAACGGTCCGATATAATTGTAATACCAAATCATTAAAGTTATTATCCAAGCTCATAAACGTCTTCGCGGAATCATTACCTTCCTTATTAAGAATCGAAATTCGCAGAAATGAGCGATAAAATGAGTATAGTTTTTCGATACTTGCTAAAATAGCAGTACGTGAATAATGATCATACACGTCATTTTGATCGAGTAAGACTTCTTTTATGGTATCAACGTATTGTTCAGCGCTGACGTTATTAAAGTCATTTTCTGCTGAACTATGCCCTTGAGCTGCCAAAAATTTGGTTACGACTTGGGCCAATTCGGGACTATTTAGTAAAGTAAAAATGTCAGTGACATAATTTTGATTATAATCAAGAACTGCGACCTTTCGGTTAGGGTTCATATATAATGCACTTTGCCTAGTTTGCTTTGCCAAAATAATAGCTCCTTTTTAAGTAATCCAAGTGATTACTAACGATTAGTAATCATCTTTACGGGCCATTTTACAGTGAAAAAAATCCGAATGCAACCATTAAATTTTAGTTAAAAATGAACAAAAAACATAATATTAAAAAATAAACATAATAAATGTTAGGAAATGGAGACGAAACAACATGAAAACATTAGTGATTATTGCGCATCCAGATTATCATGATTCTGGGACCCAAGGCTTTTTAAAACGAGCGACCGAAGGCTTAGAAAACATTACCTGGCATTATTTGCCAGAACAAACTGAGTTCGATGTTCAAGCAGAGCAACAGCTATTGATTGACCATCAGCGGATTATTTTTCAATTTCCGATGTACTGGTACAGTGCTCCCGCGACTTTAAAAAAGTGGGAAGATGACGTACTTACCCGGGCGTTTACCTTTGCTAATGAGACGGGAATTTTAAAAGGAAAAGAATTGGGAATTGTAACTACGATTGGTTATCCCGAAAAAGATTTTCAAGCTGGAGCTGCAGAAGGTTTTAGTATTTCTGAAATTATGATTCCATATCGCGCTTTAGCTCATCGAGCGGGGATGAAATTTATGACTCCATTAGTCGTTGATCAATTTGAATATATGACACCCGCCCAACAGACCAAGTTGCTAATCGATTATCAACAATACTTAACGGCGGCCTTTCCGTTTACTTTTAACGTTCGGCAAGATTGGGTGATTAAGTACCTAAAAACGCTGATAAATGCTGATAACCAAATTCAATTACAATTAATCATTGATCAGTTGGAGCAAAATAAAATTGATTTGAATGATTTAAAAGATCAAATTAAAATGATTCGCCAAGCAGAAGAGGGATAAGATGGAAAATTTAGACTGGTTGTTACAACAAATTGATGAAATACAAGCCCACACACCGACGTTTGCCAATCAAGCACTCTTAGAAGCAACGAAGGAAATCGCTAAAGAACAAGCTAAACGCTTAGAACAAGCCGAAATGGAACTCGATGGGCGAATTTGGAGTCCGAATAAATGGTAGTAACTAAAAAGGATAATGACTTATTCGAAAAGTCATTATCCTTTATTGTTAATTAAGCCCAGTGATTAATTGGTCCAAACTTGTGACCAACGTTAATTCCATTTTCAATACAGGCATCAACGTATTTTTTGGCAGAACGGATGGCTTCCTCAACTGACTTACCTAAGCCGAGTTCAGCAGTAATGGCAGCTGATAAAGTATCACCAGTTCCGTTTTTGTGGGTAGTGTTGAAGTATGGTCCCGTTAAAGTAAACGTTGACCCATCTTCTAATAAGACGTAATCAGTAACTTCGGTTTGATCATCGCGATCATGACGGCCCTTGACCATGATGTTTTTAGCGCCTAATTCTTGTAGTTTGTGAGCGGCCTTAGCTTGAAAATCAGGATCTTCGTCATCTAAACCAGTTAATTTAACGGCTTCAAAGAAGTTAGGGGTTAAGACATCGGCCATGGGAAGCAAACGGGTTACTAAAGTATCATAAGCTTCTTGTTCCAATAACATGGCACCGTGTTTAGTGATAATTACAGGGTCAACGACTAATGGACCAAAATCGTACTTTTCGTAGTTATCGGCTACAGTGTTAATGACTTTGGCATCCGAAAGCATCCCAGTTTTAGCGGCCCGAATTTTAAAATCATCCGCTAAATCTTTGAATTCTTGATCAATAAAAGCTGGTGACATATCGACACCCGCGTGAATTCCAAATGAATTACCAGCCACACACGCGGTGATAATCGTGGCACCATAAACTTTTTTAGCAAAAAAGGTAAGCAAATCTGCTTGCATTCCGGCACTACCGTCGCTATCGCTTCCCGCAATGGTTACAACTTGAGGATAATCGTTAATCATAATTAGTTACCTGCCTTTGAATTTTAAATATATTTGATTTTATAGGGTTGGATGTATTATAATACAAGGAGCTGTTAATTGTAAGTAAATAAGTTAAAAAAAGTAAAGGAGCATTTCATTATGAGAATTTGTCATCCAAACGGTGTTCAAGGACGTCGTCCCATCGACACTAAAGGTCGTAAAAAAGAACAAAAAAGAATTGCTGAATTACAACAATTCTTAAAGAAAACACCTGCTAAATAATTAAAAGTCGCTGCGGCGGCTTTTTTTGTACAAAAAAATAAGAGCTCATCAGCTGATGAGCTCTTATTTTAGCTATTTTGTTTTCGCTTTTGCTGCTTTCGTGATCTCTTTTTTCTTAGGCTTTGAGAGCGCTCTTAGTTGATCTTTTAAAGTTTCAATTTCAGCAGCGTGATTTTCTTTCCATTTTGCAAAGGAATTATTAGAATCACTGTCAGCTGGTTTTAAGCCAGTGCTAAGCCAGAACATTGCTTCAGAAAGGCTATTGAAATTACGTAGCCAAAGGGTTTGACCATTTTCTGAATCGAATGCTACATAAGAACGTGGTTTTTTCTTTAAGAAGGTATGACGACGAATCTTGAACGCTTCTCTTTTTCGAGTTAAATAATAGTCTGGTAAGATATAACTACCAGGAGTAATTAACTCAGGGAAACGTTCATTTCGTTTCGCATGTCGATCACGTAACATTTTCATAGCTTGATCAGCGGTGATTAATTTGATGTTAATATCTGACATCTCGTGTCCTCCTCTTTAGATTACCTTACTTACTATTTTTACATAAAACCAGCGGAAAGCAAAGGGCAAAGCCGCATTAATAATTATTTTTTAACAATTTAAAGGAGAAATAACCATGGCGAAGACCAATAAATTTTATGCAGTTCGGGTGGGGAAAAAACCAGGAATTTATACTAGTTGGGATGCTACGAAAAAACAAGTTGCTGGTTATCCTAATGCAAAATATAAAAGTTTTTTGACTGAAGCCGAAGCCCAACAATTTATGCAAATTAAAGGTGAACCTTCCGTGAAACAGAAAACCCCAAAAGTAAAGACAGACATTGTGGTCTTTACTGACGGCGGATCCCGAAACCATGGGAATGTCGCGGGGGGACACGTTAAAGCAACGGATCCCGCTGCGTGGGCGTATTTAATTGATTATCAGGGAAAACAACACTCTGATTCCGCCGGCGAATTTGGAGTTACTAATAATAAAATGGAAATTACCGCGCTCGTCCAAGCCTTAAAGTGGTTAGCGGACAATGGTTTAAATGATAAAAAGATTGGCGTAATTGCCGATTCTCGTTACGTTTTAAATGCCATTCAAAAGGGATGGATTAAGGGATGGAAAAAACGTGGTTGGAAACGGAGTGCTGGCGAATTAAAAAATGCCGAACTTTGGCAACAACTAGACCAATTATTGGATAAATTCCCGCAAATTCAATATGCTTGGACTAAAGGGCATGCAACTAACAAGGGAAATGTCTTTGTTGATGAATTATTAAATCAGACTATGGATCAAATGTAGGAGGAAACGATGACAACAGAACGGGAAAAAATGACCGCTGGTGAAGACTTTAACCAGTTTGATCATGAATTAATTAAACGGCGGATTTTAGTCCGGAAAATGTTACAAAAAATCAATAATACGCCCGACAATGAAGAACGAAACGCTATGATTAAGGGAATGTTTGCCGATACTGGCGATGAATTCTTTGTGGAAACGGATTTACAATTTGATTATGGCTGGAATATTCACATTGGCAATAATTTCTTTGGGAATTATCGCCTAACATTAATGGATTCTTGTCCCATTACTTTTGGTAAAAACTGTTACATTGGCCCTAACTGTGGTCTTTATACTAATATTCATCCGTTAACGGCTAAAGAACGGGTCGCGGATGTTGAATTAGGCGCTCCAATTAAAATCGGTGACAATGCGTGGTTTGGTGGGGGTGTTACGATTCTTCCGGGGGTTACTTTAGGTGATAACGTCGTCGTGGGAGCTGGTTCAGTGGTTACTAAATCCTTTGGCGATAATGTTTGTATCGCGGGTAATCCAGCTCGTGTAATTAAGACGATTGATAACGGTCAATTTGATAAATAAAGATAAGTGGTATAATTTAAGAGAAGTTTAAGTTTTAGCATTTGTACACACTGTGCAAATGGTTCGATACTCGTTCCATTTTTACGGTGTTTTTTCGTTAGCAATTTTTTACGTTAATCTGAGGAGGATTTTAGTTATTTTTAAACACTTTAATATTGATAAATATGTCTTTATTCCGACGATTTTGATTTTTGCGGTCGTCTCGGCAATTTTGATTATGGGAGGTGCAAGTTTACAAGGCTTTCTGACCGTCGCATTAGCTTGGATTACCAAACAAATGGGTTGGGCCTACATGATGATTTACATTGTGAACTTCATTTTCTTTATGTGGTTGCTTTTTAGTAAATACGGTGCTATTCGTTTAGGTGATCCGCATTCAACGCCCCAATATAGTAACTTACAGTGGGGAAGCATGGTCTTTGCGACCGCGATTGACGCTAGTATTTTGATGTTGAGTATCGTTGATCCGATTCGGTACGTTTCTTCACCACCCTTTGGGATTAAACCATTTTCACAAAATGCGTATAATTACGCCCATATGCTTGGTCAGTTTGACTGGGGTCCGATGGCTTGGATGATGTACGCACCCGCCGCGATTGCGATTGGTTACATCTTATTCGTTAAAAAAGGCCATGTGCAACGGCTCAGTCGCTCAATTACCTTCATTCAAGGTGACGAAAAGTGGAAATATGCCTTACGTCAAATTGTGGATTTTTTAGTGGTATTTGGAATCATGGGTGGAGTCGGTTCGTCAGTTGGAATGGAAATTCCCATCATCTCGAATGTTTTAAGTAGTTTAACTGGGTTACCGGATAATATGTTACTTAAAATTGGACTCTTTGGCATTTTATTTGTAATCTTTGCGTGGACCGTTTGGCATGGGTTAAACGGGGGAATTGATAAACTAAGTGATATGCACATTTGGACGGCCATTATTTTCTTAGCCTTTGTCCTTTTGGTCGGACCTACGATTTATATTTTAAGTTCTGAAACGAACAGTTTAGGTTTGTTAACCAGTAACTTCGTTTCGTTAAGTACCAATACGGTGCCAAACGGAACTCCTGATATTGCGAACTCAGAAGTTATCTTTTATTGGGGTTGGTGGTTAGCCTACATGCCTGTTATGGGACTTTTCATTGCGCGAATTTCTAAGGGGCGGACGATTCGGCAAATTCTTTTAGGAATGCTGGGTTATGGTTCGGCTGGTTGTTTGAGTTTTTATGCGATCTTAGGTGGGTACTCCCTTTGGTTACAAAAAACGGGGGCCGTTAACTTAGTTCACATTTTGAACACTAAGGGCCAAGAAGCCGTGATTACTTCAGTCTTATCAACCTTGCCCTTTAAATCAGTGGTTTTTATTGTCTACTGTATTTCTTGTTTCATTTTCTTGGCTACGACGATTTCGTCTTCGGCTTTCATTGTTTCTTCATTTACTAGTTTGAATCTGAAAGAAAATCAAGAACCTAGTCAATTTAACCGAATGACGTGGGTAGTAATCTTCGTGTTATTCTCCTTTGGAATTGTGGTCGTTGGTGGTTTCAATACCGTGGAAACTTTCTGTGCGATTTCTGGATTCCCATTGATGTTTGTTTGTATCATGATTTTGATTTCCATTTATCATATGGTGAAAAATGATGAAGGAATTGTCCTTAAAGCTAAAGGGATGGATGATATGCGAATTGAAAAGAAGAAAGAAAAAATGCAACGAATTCGGGCGAAACGGATGGCGGCTCGTTTGAATCGCAATACTGATGATGACGATTAATCATATATTTTAAAAAGAAAGTTGAATTTATCAAAAATTCAGCCTTTTTTTATATCTGACAATTTTATTGAATATTTTTTGCTATATTCATAGTTTAACTATTTTATTTTATTTATAATCTAGTATTTACTATTTAATTATATTCATGATAATATGTTAACAAATCATATGAGACGTCCATATGATTGATTGGTTGCTGATATATATTTGGAGGTAATTTTATGAGTTTAAATTTTAGTTTAGCTTCTTTTAAGAAGTCTATTGTTTTAGGCGCCATGGCTTTAATTTTCTTTATTAGTTTTGGAACAGTCGCTGCTAAAGCCGCAACTGTAAATACCGGTGGTGGTGTTTGGAGTTATGGTGTAGGTAATTATGTCTGGTCTAACTATTATCATGGATATCGTTATCATTCTTCAGCTGTTAGTGGAACCTACTTTGCATCAAGCGGTAGTACTGCTCCTGGTTATACAGCTCGTGCTTCTGCACCAAGTGCAATGTGGGGAAACAGAACATACTATAATTACTGGTAAGATGAGGTAGATTAACCAATGAAAAAATTAAATGCAATTAGAAATTCAATGTATTTAATTCTTTTGTTACTTATAAGCACAGCGCTGTTTAGTTCAGCACTGTGCTTTTCTCATAATGATGCATATTTTAGTACACCAACTAATTTTAATGTTACAAAAAATGAATCTGGGAAGAGTACAAAAGAAATAAATCAAAAAATAATTAATTTTGCAAATCATCATGACTTAGAAGTAGTTAAAAAAGTATATTTAAACAAAAATAATGACGTTATCGTTAAAAATTATCAACTAGGGAAGCATAACTATGCTAAGGATCTTCCAAAAAATAGTTTTACTCATAGTAATGAAGCATTAGAAACGGGATTAGAAACTACTTATGGGATTTTTGGTCCGGGGAATCATGAGACACTTAATAAATTTTTGGCAGAAAATGGAATTAGAGGCTTTTCTTTTAATCCGGCCTCGTTTGAAGGTGCTAGTAAAGATATTGCTTCTCAGTTACAAATGTCACATTTTGAATATTTGATTTTGTCTTTAATACTAGTAATTGTGGCATATAACTTTTATGTAATTTTTAGACAACGAAAGATGTTTATGCTAAAAAAACTTTTTTATGGCGATAGCTCATTAAAAAATATCTTAAGTAGTTGGTGGCTAAATACGAAAGGATTTTTCTATGCCTATGTGTTGACCTGGTGCGGCCTAGGATTAGCTGCTTACATTTTCATTCGAGAAATGTGGGAGTATCTCTTAACTTGTTACTTATTAGTTGGGGTAGTGCTAGGGATATTAATTGTAATTATTAACCTTTTGATGGTTATTATTTTAAATAATGGTTCAATCATCTCAACAATCAAAGGGAAAGGTTCAAAAGTTTCGGTAATCTTACTTACATGGGTAACTTTAACTGCTTCATTTTTATTATTTGTAACGGTTTTAAACCTTAATCTTACTAATCAAAAAGATTTAGGCTTATTTCAAAGTAGTGAAAAATCATGGGATAAAGTACGTGACTTTAATACCTTAGATTTTCATACAATGGATAATAATGGGAAAAAATCGTTGCAAAAAAGTGAGACACTGTTGAAATATGTTGCACCAAAGGATTTATTGTTTAATAAATTAGTAGATATGGGTGGTCCTGCTGAATCAGGAGCTAGCCAAGAGAATCCTTCTGATTTTGAGGACACCAATTTCTACGTTAATCCTACTTATTTTGAATATCAAAATGTTAAAAATGAAAATGGTAAAAGAATTAAAATGAAAGATTTTCTCACGGCCTTAACTTTGTTAACCACTACTGATATTAATCAAAATGAAATCGAAAAGAGATTTGCAAAACCAAATGCTGTAAAGGTAAGCCAAATCAAGATTAAAAAAATGCTTCCAGCCCATTTCTTTTTTTATTCCAGTAACAATTTTAATCTAGAAACGGCATATCAGCAGCCAAAACAGGTTTTAGTAATCAACTGGAAACAAGCAGAAAAATTGCCAAAATCTGCCTTTGATGCTGCTGTTTTGAACCCAAAAGATCAACAATCCCGATATTTAGTATCAGATAATCCATTACTGCAAAATTTAATTGCCTATGTTTCTTCAAGAGATGTTTTGGTTCGTTTTTCATCGGCAAATAATCGCCATGCCCTTGTAAAATCAATGAGTCCAGAGTTACAGGAAGTAAGTAATACTGCTAAGATTCGAGCTGATTTACAGACAAGGTTAAGAATTCAGCAAGTTTCGTTAATTGTGAGTGAGATTACCGCTTTAATAGTTATTATTGTTTGCGGTTACGTGCTTACTTATCTAATCTTAATGACCTATCGTAAAAAACTTTTCTTACAAAAGATTTATGGATTTTCATTCTTTAGACGTTATGCACCTGTTTACTTACTTTTTGGAGGAGCGTTACTTCCTGGAATCTTTGTAAGTGGAAGCAATTTCAAATTATTAATGGAAGTTATAATTTTAATTCTGGTATTGGTTTTAATTCTTACTGCTGAAATCATTTTTAATGAACGTAAAACTTATCAAACGCTTAAAGGAGAAATATGATGTTGAAACTAAAACAGGTAAATAAATCTTTTGGTAATCACACTGTTATTAAAAATTTTTCGTATACGTTTAATCCTGGTCAGGTATATGTCCTTCGAGGACCATCTGGAGCTGGAAAAACAACTTTATTGAATTTAGTTGCAACGTTTGAGAATTATGAAGGGGTCATTGAGTATAATGGGCATGATTTAAAAAAATTAAAGAAACGTGCTTATTATCAAAATGACTTAGGCTATTTATTTCAAAATTATGCACTACTTGATGAAGAAACCGTTGCCGAAAATTTAAAATTTGGCTTTGCTGCTAAAAAAGTAGAAAAAAACAGTGAAAAAGAAACCATGAGCAAGGCACTTAAAGCCGTAAAACTGGATGATTCATACTTGAAAAGAAAGGTTTATGAATTATCAGGAGGTGAGCAACAGCGAGTTGCGATTGCTAGATTAATCATTAAGAATCCTAAGGTAATTTTAGTTGATGAGCCAACTGCTGCTTTAGATGAAAAAACCTCGCTAGATATCTTAAAAAATGTTTTAAAACCAATGGTTGATCAGAATAAAATTATGCTGATTTCTAGTCATGATCCACTGGTCTTTGAATGGGCTGATGAAGTTGTAAATATTATAAATGAAAATGATAAGTAAAAATAAATAAGCTAAGTTCTGAATTTAACCAGAATTTAGCTTATTTTTTGTTATTTAATTAAATCATCAATTGAAATCTATTGTCTATTACTAGAGTCCTAAAATATCTTTCTTCTTTTTGTCAAACTCTTCTTGGGTAATAATCCCCTTATCCAATAATTTTTTGAGGTTTATTAATTCATTTGCTGAGTTCTTTTTCTTATTATGATATTTGATGTATAAAAATACTAAAACTGCAATTATTGATATTGTAATCATGGGTTTCTCCTTTGTGATATCATTCTTTACAATTGGCAAGCTAGCTTAAATGATTAAAGTAATTCTGATTAGTTTTTTAATAAAGCTATTAAAATAGACATGGTAAAAATAGATGTCTATATTATTGTTACAATTGCTGAGTATATGGCATTAGCGAGACTAAATTTTAATTAAAAAAAGACACCTAGCACCTTGATTAGGTGTCTTTTCGTCTATTTATAAGTTTCAGACCATACTTTCATGGAAGTTAAAATGGGGGCTAAATCTAAACCTTTTTTAGTTAATTTATATGCCACAGTGGGTGGATTGGTGTTGAAAACAGTTCGAGTAACAATCTCACTTTTTTCCAACATTTTAAGTCTGGTCGATAAAGTTCGCGTGCTAATTCCCGGAAGGGCCTTAATAATTCCGCCGTAATGATTATTTTCGTTATAAATTTCCCACAGAATATAAGCCGTCCACTTGCCACTAATGATATCAACAACTGGTTGAATGGGACATTCTTCAATAATATTTTCGCTTTCCATCCTAGTAAACTCCTAATTCTTTAATTTTATGCAGTAACTGTAAAAAATTACCCTACTTTTCTTTTTAAAGCTATACCTTTATTATACAAGTAATCATAAAAGGAGGAAAGAGAGAATGCTTAGTTTAAAACATGTTAGTAAGAGTTATAAAAATGGTTCAGAAGTAACGTACGCCTTAAATGATGTCAGTTTTGACATTGAATCAAATCAGGTAACGGTTATTTTAGGACCCAGCGGATCAGGTAAAAGTACCACTTTGAATATCTTAGGGGGAATGGATCGGCCGACGGATGGAACCGTTTCGTATAATGGATCGTTCATTAATACGGAATCTGATAAACAGTTAACTGATTATCGAAAAAACGTTGTTGGTTTTGTCTTTCAATTTTACAACTTAATTTCTAATTTAACGGTTTTTGAAAATGTGGCCATTTCGGCCCAATTAAAAAATAAAAATTATCGGAATACCACTGAGAGTTATCTCCAAAAGGTTGGGCTTTTGAAACGAAAAAATAATTTTCCCGACCAACTTTCTGGTGGAGAAATGCAACGGGTTTCAATTGCTCGTGCCTTAGCCAAAGGACCGAAAGTACTGTTATGTGATGAACCGACTGGTGCTTTAGATACGGAAACTTCACAACGTGTTTTCGAGATTTTAAAGAAAAGCAAGAGTAAAGATACTGCCGTCGTGATTGTCACCCATAATCCATTAGTTGCACCCATTGCTGACCGGGTAATTCACATTAAAGATGGACAAGTTGATAAAATCATCGATAATCCAAGTCCACTTGAAGTTGAGGAGGTTGATTGGGGATGAGATTCCTATTAAAAAAGTTAGTTCGAACGGTTTTTAAGAATTGGACTCAATTTTTCTCCGTGTTCTTGATGGCTTTTCTGAGTGTTCTTTTCTATACCGGGCTTGAAGGTACATGGAACGGAATGAAGCAAAACATTAACCAATACACGACTCGGACCCATTTGGCCACTTCAACTTTATTATCGACTGGTTTAAGTGATCATGAAGTCAGTCAAATTAAGCAGCTTCCTGCTGTTTCTAGAGTATCTGCTCAAACCGAAATTAATACGACGACTTATCTAAAGGGGAGTAAACGTTATTTATCAGTAAGTACGCCAGGCACACAAAAACTATCCCAAACATTGCAAACTAACGGTCACAAAATCAATCGTGATGCTGAGGGAATTTATGTAAACGAAAAGTTTGCCAAAAGTAACGGCTTGCACAAAAATAGTACGGTAACCGTTAAATTTAACCAACAAGCAGTTAAGTTAAAGGTCGCTGGGTTAGTTAATTCACCAGATAAGATGTATTATACTGGATCAAATGATTTCATTTCACCGCAAAATCAGGATTATGGGTATGGCTTTATTAGTGAAAAAACCCTAAATAATCAGTTTAAGTTACCCCAATTAAATAACGTGGTTGAAATCAAAGACAGTAATAATCAACAAGTAGAAAAAAGGATTCGTAAGTTAATCGGGGCTAAATACATTGCTTTGCAAACCCAAAAGTCAAACGTGGGGATTGCTACAGCTGTTGATCGGGTCGGACAAGTTAGAAATATTTCAATTTTGTTCTCAATCATTTTCATTCTCCTCGCAGTGCTTGCGATGTACACCACGATTAGAAAAATCATTGATCAACAACAACGAGACATGGCGACCTTACAATCATTGGGGTATAAAAACACGACTTTGTCGCTTTATTATTCTATGTACGGGCTTTTAGTTGGAGGAGTTGGAGCAATTGTTGGTTTAGGCATCGCCCCATTACTTTCTAACTTTGTAATGAGCTCGCAAAAACCAATGTTCTCGCTTCCAAGTTGGAACATTGCTTACACAGCAGTCCCACTCTATGTTGCAATTTGTGTAATTATTATTTGTATTTTGTCGGCTCTATTTGCTGCTCAAGTAAATCATGGTTTAACGCCAGCACAAGCCTTTCGTAAAGGTAGTACAGCTAAGCATGGTAAACGAGTTATGTTAGAAAGCTTTCCTGCAATTTGGCAACGAATTCCTTTTGGAAATCGATGGTCAATTCGGGATAATTTAGGTAACAAAGTCCAAATGTTAATGGGATTAATTGGTGTGATTGGTGGTTTAGCACTAGTTATGACTGGATTTGGGACGAAAAATTCAATGGATAACCAAGTTGATCAAACTTACGGACATGAATACGTGTATGCTAAAAAGCTTAATTTGAGTAATACCACTAGTCAGTCCGAAATTCAGCGGATTACCAAGCAAGTTCATGGTGAAAAAACCGAAACAGTTTATAGTAGCTTGCAACCGAAAGGGAAATTTGATCGTCCGTTAACCATTCTTGATTCAGGTTCCAAAATTAATTTAAGGACAGAGAATCAGCAAAAAATTAAAGATGGAGGCGTTTATGTTGGAGCAGGAATTGCCAAAACTGCGTACTTGAAAAAGAATCAAACAGTATCACTAAAGCCATCTTTTAGTGATAAAACCCTAAAAATTAAGGTTAAAGGGATTATTAAAACGAGTGCTCCGCAAGGAATTTACATGACCAAACACACTTGGCAAGATCAAGGTATGAATTTTAAACCAACTGCTATTTTAACTAGTCAGCAAAAACTATCACAATCAGTGAAAGATAATCCGACAGTTACACAAGTAGTTAGTTTGAAGGAACAAAAGCAAAATGCCAAACAAATGGTTGATAATTTAAGTAGTATTTTCTTAATGATTCAAGTTTTTGGAATTTTGTTAACCGTGGTTATTTTGTATAATTTAGGTTCTTTGAGTTTTACGGAACGGTCACGAAGCTACGCAACTCTTGAAATTTTAGGATTTTCTCGGAATCAAATTAGAAACTTAACCATCATTGAAAATTTGACCATTACCAGTCTTGGTTGGGCTTTGGGAATTCCATTTGGTTACTGGTTCCTCTCACAATATGTCACAACCTTTAATACTAGTCAGATTATTTACTATCCGTTCATTTCAACCATTAGTGTTGGTTTAGCGACTGTTATTGTAGTTGCTGCAGCATTATCAACCGTAGTTATGATGGGTAGCAGACTTAAAAAATTAGATATGATTGCCTCAACTAAAGGAGTCGAATAGGTTTTAATAAAAAACAACAAATTCACACAGAATTTGTTGTTTTTGGTTTTTTCCTTTTACCTAACTTAGTTATTTTTCTAAAAAATGATGGTTTTAATAAATTCTTATGATATTATTATGATAGTCACTGGAGGTGAAAATTATGACAAAAGTAGAACCACTTGTTTTTAAACGGATCTTATTAACCATTGATGCAGATGATCCTGAAGCAAACAAAAAAGCATTGAGTTACGCAGTTACCCAAGCGAAAGAATTTGGCGCTGAACTCGGAATCTGTTCGGTATTAGAGGGTGATGATATTAACATCTACGATTCTTTAACACCGAAGAAATTAGACGAGAAGCGTGCGGCTTTAAATGCGGTTATTTATAAATACGTTGATGCTGCCAAAGACTTTGGTATCGAAAATGTTTCTGCCATCGCAAGCGAAGGTGGAGATATTGATGACCAAATCCTTGATGACATTATTCCCAACTTTAACCCAGACTTACTAGTTTGTGGTGCTGATAAAGATGGCGAACACCATTTCTACAGTATTAGTGTTAAGTTAGCTAAGCGTGCTAAAATTTCAGTAATCGTAGTTCGTTAATAAGGGGTAAGGATTGTGACAGAACAACTAAGAAAGTTTTTTAGTGAGGGGACAACTGATGAAATTGCCCGAAAATTATTGGGAAAGTTGTTAGTTTATCATTCAGAAGCAGGTACAATGAGCGGCTATATCACAGAAACTGAGGCGTACCTCGGGGTTAAGGATACGACCGCGCATGCTTTTGCGGGTAAACGAACTCCATCTAATGAACCACTTTATGGTGTTCCTGGCACAGTTTATATTTACTCCATTCATGGTCGTTTATGTTTGGATATTGCGACCCAGGCCAAAGATATCCCCGAAGGAATTTTAATTCGTGGAATTCAACCAGTTCAAGGAATTGAATTGATGGAACAAAATCGAACGAAGCACGGTTTTGATTTGACCAATGGACCTGGAAAGCTCATGGAAGCTTTAGGAATTACTGACAAACGGATGAATCTTTTGGAATTTGGCGATACGAAACTTGATATTGACCTCCTCCATGGTAAAACCCCTGAAAAAATCATATCTACCGGTCGAATCGGGGTTAGTACACAAGGATCGTGGAGTGAAAAGCCATATCGATTTATTGTAGCTGGCAATCCTTATGTTTCAAAAGTCCCTAAACGAGATATGAATTTAACCACTTATGGCTGGAAATGAAAAAATCGAAGTGAATTTTTAAAATTCACTTCGATTTTTTATTTTTATGTGGATTAAATTAATTCCAACGGTTAGCGTATTCTTCAGGGTTAGTGTAAACATCTAAGTCAGGGTTTGCGTTGGCAGTACTACTACTTGTAGTAGTGCTGGTATCGGTTGCTGCACCTTGGTTAGTGCTCGTTGTTTGGCTTGGAGTGGTAGCCTGGTTACCTTGAGCAGGAGTCGTGGTTGGCGTTTGATCAGTACTGTCAGTAGTGCTTGTAGTAGTAGGAGTAGTACTAGGTTTAGCATTATTAGAACTATTTTTACTGCTACTAGTAGAATTTTTGGTAGTACTATTTTTAGTAGTACTGTTGTTAGAACTGCCGTTGCTACTTGAACTAGTTGAACCACTGGTATTATTGTTAGAATCTGTAGTATTGGAATCAGCAGTGCTGGCATCCGTTGTTTTTTTCGTGGTTGCTTTAGGAGTTTTAGCCTTTTTTTCCACTTTTTCGGTGTCAGTTTTCTTTTCCGCTGGTTTTTTGGGAGTATTAGAACAAGCAGCTAATCCCAATAAAGAAACGGCAACGGTTGATAATAATAAAATTTTCTTCATAATTTTTCTCCAATTAATTATATTTGTTTCTCCAATTTTAACCTTAATTGAATCATTGTGAAAGCCCATTATAAAAAAACTAATGACATTAATTGATATCATTAGTTTTTTCGGTTATTTGTTATGAATTAAGAAGTCTTTGATGTCCTTAACTTCAGCTTCAGTAGGTTGTTCCCACATACTTTTAATCGCATGGTAACGTTCCACGCTCATCATGAGTTTTACTGCCATCGTATTGTCATCAAGGTTGTGTTTTTCTTGGTACTTGATTAAGTCAGTTGCAAGTTGACTGAATTGTTCGTCAATGTAAGCCATTTTGAATCCTCCAAAAGTTTATTTAACTTAATTATAAACTACTTTGCTAATTTTTGAATTAATGATTCTTAATTCGGTCAACAATTTGATTGATAATCATGAAGTTTCGGTCATTTGCTAGGGCATGGGGGAGTGCGGTGGTCATCCATTCGACCCCCGTAATTGGTAAACCCCAGATAAATAAATGCTCATGAAGCTGATTTTGTGAATTAAGGGGATTGAAAGTCGGTTCCGTAACGTTGACGGCTTGGGTATTAAACGCTTGTCCGTCCGTTAACGGGATTTGATAGGGACTTAAAATGTCAGCATCGCGTAGTGATTTTAACCAGGAATCGTCGGTTAGACTTAGATTAGGTCGGGGCAACCGAGCTTCAATCATGGCATCACAAGTAAAAATTTCCCCCGGATAAAAATGGGAACGCGCAATGAAATGATGATTGGCTCCCATCACTTGGAGTTTGGGTGGCACAATCGTGAGAATTCCAGCTTCCATGAGAGCTTGCAACTGTTCGTAACGAACTACAGGAGGCCCCGAAGTTAGAAAACCAGTGAGGGCCGTAAATTCTTTGAGAAATTTATTAACGTAGTCATCGTTGGTAAAGTAATGCTCCGCCACTAATTTTTGAATGGTCGTCCGCATTTCGACAAACATGGTAAGAGCGCCTGTAATCGGAGCATGCAAAGAACCTAACTTAGCGTCATCCGTAATTAACTTAATCCACTGCAATAAAATTGTTTGATAGGCGGAAATCGTGGTAATGCTAGTCCCAGCCACCGGATTGGCTAGTAAGTTCCAATCTAGTAAATCTTCCTCACGAAAATGATATTTAGCAATTGTGGCCTTACGATCCTTACTAGTTTGAAAGGCTTTAGTAAATTCAGCGGCATTTAAGTTAGGATATTTCGCGTTAATCAATAATTGGTAGTACCGATTTTCGATTTCGGCTTGAAATAGATCAAAAAATTTGGCATATGGTAATTTATGCTCCACTAAGTTGGCGTTAATGGTTTCCCAGTTCAAAAAGTAAAGGGGCAGGTGTTTTCCCACCGGTAATTGATTTTCGGTTTTTGGATAATAAGGAACTCCCCGGCGAGAACCAGCGACTAGCTGCGGTTCTTTTCCGCTAGCTAGATAAGTTAAGTGGTGCTTCTCATCATAAACGAACTGGCCACCCCGTCCAATGGTGAATGCCGTTAAATAATCAAAGAAATTTAAACCCATGCCCCGCAATAAAACGGTTTGATCTGCAGTAATATTAGTTAAATTAGCTTCATTAACGTAATTTGGAGCTAGATAAGTTAACTGGTACTTATCCGCATACTTGGCAAGGGAAACTTCGTCCGCTGTCATTTGATTATTACTAGTGCCAGTGCTGCCGATTACATAATCGTACTCGGTTTTGCCAGTCTTGGTGGTTAATTCGTAATGCTGATCTGATACTAGTTTGGCAGCAGTAACTTTCTGATGATTAAAGTTAATTGCAACATTTGCCGGAGCCGTTTGTGTGATTTCTTGATAGAACCACTGGGCATAAACGCCAAATAAAGCCCGCGGAGCAAAGTCATCTGGGTGGACTGCTTGGCAAACTTGACTAAAGTCATGGGCATAGTTTTGTTTTTCAATAAAACTTTTAGCAGCTTCACTTTGACTCCACTCATAAAAAGTGGGTCCCGTGAGCCTTGAAGATTGATAATCGTTAAAGAGCGTTACCAATTGTGCCGTTGAATTCATTAAAAGATACAGAGGTTGATCAGTTCGCCATACTCGACCCCCAATTTGAAATGAATCATAGAGGTCGATGGTGACGGGAAGTTGGATTTCTTTTAGTAAACGATGGAGCATCATTAACCCGCGGGGGCCCGCTCCAATAATTGCAATTTTCATAGTTTCATTTCCTTTCACAGCATACATAGCCATGGTAGCACAATCATGCCAAGATTAGTTATAATTAAAATAGTAGGGGGGATTTCAATGAATAATCAACCAATGATTCCAGAAACGATGGAACAAATTCACCAACGGATGGACGAGTTAGCACAAGCCGGTCAACCAGTTGCCGAAGATGATTTAATTTACCAAACGGTGCAAGATTTATTGCAATTATATTTGGATAATGCTGAAGAAGGCCACTATGATTCCGTTAAGCCCGTTGATGCCCAAACTTTCGAATTTGTCAGTATCACGGGACGTAAAATCGGGGAATACCAAGCGCACAGTGATAGTTTAGTGAACGACTTTAAAGCGAATGATTTTAAAATGTTATTGGATTTAGAAGCGGCTGCTAACCGAATTGCGGGGAATCGTTAAGCAAAACTTAAAAAATAGTTGACAGGTTATTTTAAATTTTGTTATGATACTTTCAACTTGAAAGTAGTAGTTTTAAAATAATGTCTAGCGAGTTTTCGATTTAGTGCAAAGGAAAACCATTATTTAAAACGAAGGCAGTCAAGTTTTAATTAATTTAATATAATTCTTAATGCGCATTAAGAGCTAGAGGTATCAAGTGTGAGCTTGGTACAAAATAAGGTGGAACAGTGTTAAAGACGCCCTTGTACGAAAGTACAAGGACGTCTTTTTTTGATTGATGAGGGGGAAATTATGTACGATTTTTCAAAGCAAGATCCTGAAATTTGGAACGCCATGCAACAAGAAACTGAACGACAAGAAAATGTAATTGAGTTAATTGCTTCAGAAAACATTGCTTCACCAGCCGTTCGGGCCGTCCAAAGCTCAGCTTTAACCAACAAATATGCGGTAGGTTATCCTGGCAAACGGGTTTATACCGGAAACGAAGCCATCGATAAAATTGATAATGTGACCCGTGACCGGGCTAAAAAATTATTTAAAGCCGAATATGCGAACGTTTTCCCTCATTCTGGAACCCAAGCCAATCAAGCCGTTTATAATGTCTTTTTACAACCGGGTGATAAAATTTTAGCGATGAGTGAACACGCTGGGGGTCACTTTACTCATGGACAACCCCATAATTTTTCTGGTCAATTATACGAAGCCCATTTTTATGGTGTGGATCCCAAAACGGAGTTACTAGACTATGCAGCAATTCGGAAACAAGCCTTAGAGGTCAAACCAAAATTAATTATTGCAGGAGCATCTGCCTACAGTCATATTATTGATTGGCATAAATTTAGAGAGATTGCGGATGAAGTTGGTGCCATTTTAATGGTTGATATGGCGCATATTGCTGGTTTAGTTGCTGGTGGGGTACATCCTAATCCAGTTCCCGAAGCAGACGTAGTGACTTCGACGACCCACAAAACGTTGCGTGGACCTCGAGGTGGAATGATTTTAGCCAAAGCAAAGTATGCAGATGCTTTAGATGAAGGAGTCTTTCCCGCTTCACAAAGTGGTTCTTTAGAACAAATTGTGGCGGCTAAAGGAATTGCATACGGAGAAGCATTGCAACCAGAATTTAAAGTTTATGCCCAAAACGTAGTGAAAAACGCTCAAGCCATGGCAGAGGTTTTTCTAGCAGCTGACAAAATCCGCTTAGTTTCTGGTGGGGTGGAAAATCACGAAATGACGCTTGATTTAAATCAAACTGGGTTAACCGGTGAGCAAGCCGCTGAATTATTGTACAGCGTGGGAATTGCGACTAACAAAGAGTTGTTACCTTTAGAAGACGGAACCACGATGGAAGGAATTCGTGTGGGAACGCCCACGATTACCACACGTGGTTTTGCTGAAGCCGATGCTCGCCAAGTTGCCGAATTAATTGTAGCGGTATTGGAAAATCCGACTGATCAAGCCATGCAAACACAAGCTCGGGAAGTGGTAAAACAGTTAACCACTACGCATCCAGCAGAAAAATAAAATGTTTTAGTATTTGGTATAATCATCTTAGAGAAAATCAGTGATTTTTATGCGGGGGAAACAACATGACACTAACAAATAATTACCACATTGCTGTACCAACATCTTTTAAACAAAATGAAGATTTAAATATTGAAGCAACGTTGGCCCATATTGAACATTTAAATAAAATTGGAATAAAATCTGTATTAATTTGTGCCTCAACAGGTGAGCAACATTCATTAACTTTAAACGAAAAGTTTGAAATCATTGATAACTTGTCGTCTTTAAAAGTTGACTCTGATTTTGAATTAATATTTGGTGTATCTAGTATTAGACAACTTGAGGCTCAACAACTTGCTATGAAAATAAGCAAAGTGCCCCAAATATCAGCTATTTTGATTGGTTATTCACCTTATATATTACCAACCCAGAAAGAAGCATTGAATTACACAAATGCAATAATTAAAGCTGCTAACAAGCAAGTAATCATTTATAATAACCCCTTGAGAACTGGATTTGATTTATCCATTGAATCATATAAAACTTTAATTAATAACCCCTTATTAGTAGGAATAAAAGAAGCTGGAAATCCTAAAAAAATATTAGAGTTAAAAGAAATAACTGATAAGCCACTTTATTATTTTGCCGGTGGGGAAAAAGAATTGGAAAAGAAAATCAGTTTGAGATACAATGGTTTATCTTCAATTGCAGGTAATCTGTATCCAATTGAAGTTAAACAGTGGTTGGATTCATTACTAGCAAAAGAAGCTAACCATGATTATAATTCGTTAAAAAAACAAATCGATAAAATATTCGAAAATTCGCCACTTCCTTTTATAAAGAATGAAATTTCTAAAAATGAGAACATTAACTTTGGTATATGTAGAACTCCCCTTGGAAATTAGTTTAAAA
Source organism: Fructilactobacillus frigidiflavus (assembly GCF_044054575.1). GTDB lineage: Bacteria > Bacillota > Bacilli > Lactobacillales > Lactobacillaceae > Fructilactobacillus > Fructilactobacillus frigidiflavus. The sequence continues at coordinate 139,111 of NZ_CP168716.1, read as the reverse complement.
AATGATTATATAAAATAGATTTGAAAAATAAACTATAAAAGAGAAAGCAGCTAGATTCTGAAATTGATCAGAATCTAGCTGCTTTTTTATAAAGACTAGTTTTTTAGTGTCTTTTTAACTGATAAGTTATTTTTCAACCGGCACATCTTGGACGATTTGAACCAGTAAATCAACGGCTTTTTGCATCGTTTGGAGTGACACATATTCAAACCGACCATGCATATTTTCGGGACCAGCAAAAATGTTAGGCGTAGGTGTCCCTAAGAACGAAATCTTAGAGCCGTCTGTTCCACCACGAACGGGGAAGACGTTGGGCGTAATGCCAACTTTTTGCATCGCCGTTTTGACTAGTTCAACGGGAGTTAAATCGTCTTTTAAGACATCTCCCATGTTGTAGTATTGGTCAGTAACGTTAATTTCAACGCGTCCAGCACCGTACTGGTGGTTAAATTCAGTAGCTAAATTTTTGATAAAGGATTTCCGTTTTTCGAAATTAGCATGATCAAAGTCACGAATAATGTAGTTTAAATCAGCGGCATCAGGAGTTCCTGCCATGTCAGTTAGCATGTAAAACCCGTCGCGACCATCGGTTTTTTCAGGCCGTTCAGCAGCTGGTAAGGATTCATGAAAATCCATGGCTAGTTGGGAGGCGTTTACCATGACGTCTTTGGCTTCGGCCGGATGTACGTTGGTTCCGTTAAAGTGGACGTTAGCTTCAGCAGCGTTGAAAGTTTCATATTGGAGTTCCCCAAGTGAGCCACCATCAACGGTGTAGGCGAACTCGGCTCCAAAGTCTTTGGTATCAAAATGATCGGCTCCAGTTCCAATTTCTTCGTCAGGACCAAACCCAACCACAATGTCACCATGCTTAATTTCAGGATGAGCAATTAAGTATTGCAATGTGTCCATAATTTCAGCGACTCCGGCTTTGTCATCGGCACCTAGCAACGTGGAACCATCGGTCGTAATTAAAGTTTGTCCGGCATATTTGGTTAAGCTAGGAAATGTTTGGGGATCTAAAAGGTATTTACCAGCTTGATCAAGGGTAATCGTTGAGTGACCATCATACTTTTCAATTACTTGTGGCTGAATGTTTTCCGAATTGAATTCGGCGGTATCAACATGAGCAATCAAGCCGATTTTAGCGCGTTTTTGGTCATCATTAGCAGGTAAATCAGCAAATACATAGCCATCTTTTCCCGTACGGACGTTTTGCATGCCCATGGCAGTTAATTCTTGACTTAAAGCCTTTAAAAATGCGACTTCTTTGGTATCAGAAGGAACGGTGGTTGAATCTGGATTGGAACGGGTATTAACTTTGACGTACCGTAAAAAACGGTCTAATAAATTTTCACTCATAATTCTGGCTCCTTTAAATAGTTTATTGTCTATCATAATATACTTTTAGAAATTAGGCATTCTTTTAGGACGGAAGCGGAGTTTAGCTTATAATAAAAATAAATAACTAAAGGAGAATGATTATGAAACTTAATATTGAAATTAGTGACGGACAAATTGCCGTTACGGGACCATTTAACGTTGAAACTGATGAAGGTCGGGCCGAATTTGTGAGCTTTTGGAAACAATTTATTACCCAACAAGTTAAGAAAATTATGGATCACATTGGTGACAAAGAATTTTCTAAGATTGTTGCGCAAGCTGATAATGTGCAACTTGGTGCGTTACCCGCCAAAATTAATTTGGATATCGAATTAGATGCCCAAAAAGATGCAACAGATGCAACTAAGACCCAAGTAACAGTCGGGGCAGTAACAGTTGCACCCGAATTAGATGACGCTAAGTTCCTTTTCCTACTGGGATACGTGGACGCTGCCATCACCAAAAAATAAATCATGCAAATTAAAAATCAGCAGGCCACAGTGGCTTGCTGATTTTTTGTCATTATAAATGAAATACAACTCCTAAAATAAAACTGAAAATTAAAATTAAGAGGACAAAAGTGGTGATGTACACATAGGTGAAATCTTTTTCTTTGTAAAAGGAATAGATGGAAACGACGACGCGTAAAACGGGGGTTAGGATTAAGGCAAAAATCCCTAACATCATTACGGAATACGGTTTTAACTGAACCAGTCCGTCCCAGATTTGGCGAAATGATTTAGCGTAGTAACCATTAGGATAACCTAAACCACCTTTTAGCAGAAAGAGTAATAATCCAGCAATCATAATTGCAGCGGAAATGATGACCCCCCAACGTAAAATATTTCCGATCGTTATTTCGACCCGATTAATTTCGGTTTGCTTTGAATTTTCCATTAAATAGTCACCCCAAATCCTTTGAGAATCATTTGTAAGCCCAGGTAAAGTAAAATCGGAATGAAGATCATTCGCAACATCCGAGCTGGCATAATTTGCATAACTCGTGAGCCCACTGCGGCCCCGACAATAATCCCTAAAGCCATGGGTACGGCAATTTGGGGAAGAATTGAGCCGTTGAAAAAGTAAATCGTAGCACTAGCAGCGGCTGTCACTCCCATCATTAAATTACTGGTGGAACTAGAAGGTTTGAGTGGCATTTTCATGAAAGTATCCATGGCAATGACTTTGAAAGCACCAGAGCCAATTCCCAATAATCCACTTGCAATTCCCGCTCCAAACATGACCGTAATTCCCGAAGGAACGTTGGTCACTTTGTAATCAACTTGTTTATGTAAATTTTTATCATAATAAGAGCCGTTGAGTTTTAGTTTTTTAGCAATCGGATCATCACTAGCGGCGTTAGTTTGGACTTGTTTTCCCCATAGTTTGCGAACCATGTTGGCTCCCGAAAAGAAGAGCAGTAGCCCAAATAAAAGGTAAAGAAACACCGGTTTGATTACACCGGTTAATAAAGCACCGACAATCGCCCCAATCGAAGTGGCAATTTCTAAAAACATCGCTACTCGTAAGTTTAAGACGTTGTCCTTTAAATAAGCAATGGTTGCTCCAGAACTAGTCGCAATGACAGCAATGATACTGGCACCAATTGCGTACTTAATGTCTAAACCGAAGCCTAAAGTTAACACGGGCGTAATAATCATTCCGCCCCCAATTCCAAGAATGGAACCGAGCACGCCCACGGCAATTCCGACGAATAACATAATCACGATACTATTAAGCATAGATAGGCCTCACTTTCTTTGTCATTTCCTTTAATTTTACGCTAAACCTTAAGTTTTTGCTTAGGGAAAAAGTTTTAAAAAACAATATGGTATACTATCAGTATAATATTGGAGGCAAGTTTATGATTATTAAAAAGGATCCAAGTCGTCCCTATAAATTGTCAGTTTCATTGTTAATTACGATTTTGTTAGCTATTTCGGTTAAAATGAAATTTGGCTTTATCGACTTTTTAGATACAGTTATGATTGGTGGCGTGCAACACGGCCAGTCTGGTTTTGAAGATAAATTATTCACGGCGATTAGCTTTTTGGCTAGTCCCAAAATGGACATTGTGTGGATGATTATCTTGGCCTTCTTTTTATGGGGCTGTCGTTACAAGATTCCGGCCTTCTGGGCACTATGTTTGCTCTTGGGCGGAGATGTCTTAGGTACGATTTTGAAACACGTCATTGCGCGTCCCCGGCCTAGCTTACATTTAGCAGCGGATGATGGTTTCAGTTTCCCAAGTGGTCACGTTTTAGGGACCTTCTTAGTGGTTAGTGTGATTTGGATTGTTTTAGTCCCCGTGGTTAAGAACAGTACGAATGCCTGGATGATTAAAACGTTGTTGGGATTATGGCTTTTCTTAGTCATGATTTCTCGAGTTTACTTAAATGCGCATTTTCCTTCTGATGTAATTGGTGGAGCATTCTTTGCTTACACTTGGTTACAAATTGCCGAATATCTCTACCTTTGGGTGGCTCCCAAGCTTAAAAACGTTAAATTATTCCATAATAGTTTAGGTTAAGCAAAAAAGGTTTGAAATCAATTGATTTCAAGCCTTTTTGTTTACGATAAATTTGCTTTTTGGGATGCAACATATTCTAAAAAACGTTTGCTAGCAATTGAAAGGGTAGCTGGATCAGTATAAGCGAGATTAATGGAGTGATTTAGCGTCGGAATGGTTTGGAGACCTTTAATTTTAAAGGGACAGTTTTTTAACATTAATTCGGAAACAAAACTAATCCCTAAACCGGCTTCTACCATTGCCATTACCGTATAGTCATCTTGAATTTTATCTTTGATGGACGGGTAAATGTCCAAAATAGCAAAGGCTTCCAAGACACTACTATGCGATCCTTCGGGAATTAAAATCAGATTGTTTGACGTTTCATAAAGTTGACGAAGGTCAACTTGTTTTGCTTGCGCTAAGGGATGTTGTTCTGGAATGATTGCTAACAAACGTTCAATTTTTAACGGACTAACTTTTAATCCATTAGTATACGGCGGCTTTAAAAAGCCTAAATCAATTTTTCCCGATAAAAGGTCTTCCCGGATTTCGTCGTAATCACCTTGATAAAGGGTGAAATGAACGTTGGGATGTAATTGCTCAAACCCGCGAATTAAGCCGGGGAGCCAGTAACGGGACAAACTATTGATAGCTCCAATTTTCACAATTCCGGTTTCTAAGCCGTTAATTTGGTCAGCAATCACCTTGGTATCGGCGTACTGCCGTAACATGTTTTGAAAATGGGGATAGAGTTTTTGGCCAGCCGGGGTTAAAGAGGCTCCAGTGCGGGAGCGTTTCAAGATTTGTACGTTAAATTCAGCCTCTAAACTAGCAATGGCTTGACTAACGGATGACTGGGTATAACCAAGTTCTTTAGCGGCTTTCGTAAAACTTCCCGTGGTAATGATTTTTTGTAGCGCTAATAATCGATGCATTTTAAATCGTTTCTCCTAATACTTAAATTAAAAAGATTAATTTTACTTATTGATGTTCTGATTGTAACATTAAAGCTATCAGATTAGTTGCGCAACTTTTCTCGTGAAAAATTCAAACAGAAATTGGAGAAACATCGTGGGAATTGGAAAACGAATTTTTAAAAAAGAATCAGTCGGAAATTATCTTAAAGCTGATGCTAAATTGAAACGAACTTTGAATGCCTGGGACTTGGTTGCATTAGGGATTGGAGCCGTAATTGGAACCGGGATTTTTATTTTGCCTGGTCATGAAGCCGCCCAACATGCGGGGCCAGCGGTCGCAATTGCCTTTTTATTGGCAGCTTTACTTTCCGGAGTTGTAGGAATGGCTTATGCAGAATTTTCTTCTGCCATGCCGATTGCAGGGTCAGCATATTCCTTCGGTTCAGTCGTTTACGGTGAAATCGTGGGCTGGATGATTGGGTGGTCCTTGATTTTGGAATACTTTTTGGCTGTTTCTGCTGAAGCGACGGGGTTTGCAGCCTACTTTAACAATAACCTTTTGGCTCCAATCGGAATTAATTTGCCAAAAGCTTTACAAAACGGACCAATGGAAGGCGGTGTGATTAATTTAACTGCCGTAGTAATTATCTTGGCCATCGCTTTGATTATTGCTCGTGGAGCTGATTTATCAAAACGAGTGGAAAATGTTGCTGTAATTGTGAAGCTAGCCATCATCATTGTGTTTGTAATTTTGGGTGCTTTCTACATTAAAACTAGTAACTACGTACCGTTTTATCCAAAACAATTTCACGGAAGTCCGTTTGGGATGGGTGGAATTTCAACAGCAGCCGCAACGGTTTTCTTTGCTTTCATCGGTTTTGATGCGTTGGCTGCTAATTCGGCAGAAACAATTAATCCGAAGAAAAACGTGGTTCGTGGAATTTTAGGAACAGTCATCATTGCCGTAATTCTCTATGTGGCTTTCTCGTTGGTCTTAGTTGGAATGGTTCACTACACGGACTTGAACGTTGATGATCCTGCAGCTTATGCTTTACATGCCGTTGGACTTGATTCATGGAACAAATTAATTACGATTGGCGCCTTATTTGGAATATTTACCGCCATGGTTACCATGTTCTTCGGGGGTTCTCGACTAGTTTATGCTCTAGGACGAGACGGTTTATTATCAGAAAAAATGGGTAAAATTAACCCTAAATTCAAGGTTCCCCGGAATGCAATTGTGGTGGCAACTATCATTCAAGCTGTTTTTGCTGGTCTAGTTCCCCTTGAACAATTAGCTTCCTTGATTAATGCCGGCACGTTGTTAGCTTTTGCCTGCATCTCATTTGGGGTAATTCCTTTACGGCGTCGCAAAGACATCAAAAACGATGGATTTAAAATGCCTTTATATCCATATCTTCCCATTGCTGCAGCTTTGATGAGTATTTACTTTATCATTATGTTGCCTGATATGACCAAAATTTCGGTTGGAATCTGGTTGGTAATTGGGTTAGTAACTTATTTTGCCTATGGAATTCGTCATTCTAAATTACAACAACGCCAAAAATAAAAAAGTTCTCCATTAAAATGGGGAACTTTTTGTTTATTCAACGATTTTAGCACCAAGGGCATTTTTCATATGACTTAAAGCAAAGATTTGGCTAGCTTCAGTAAAGCTCGCAACCGCTTTTTGGTGCACAATCACGTTATAACCGAGATTATAGGCACTAATGGCAGTGTGCAAAACACAAATATCAGTAGATACGCCGACTAAATGTAAAGTTTTGACATTGCTTTCCCGTAACCGTAAGTCTAAATCAGTGCCGACAAATGAACTATAACGGGTTTTATCCATTAACCAGACATTTTCGTGGTCTTGATGTTGTTGGTACCACGGTTTCAATTCGCCAAATAATTCCCGGCCCCAAGTATTGCGTTGGTTGTGGGGTGGATACAATTTGGTTTCGGGGTGATAAGGATCACCTTGGGTATGCACATCGGTTGGCAAAATTACGAATTGGTTATCGGCAGCAAATTGATTAGCTAAAGCTAAAATTTCAGGTTCACAGGCTTGGGCTGGTTTACCGAGTGTAAGCGAACCATCATCTGCGACAAAATCGTTAGTATAGTCAATGATTAAAAGGGCTTCTTTGTTTGGCATCATAATCTCCTTGGTTGATTTACTTAGTTAGCTAAATGATACGCTCCTTTACAGGGACTTGCATTTATTTTAATAAAAACTTATACTGTTGGTACACAAATAAATATCTAAGAAGAGGAGCGACTTTTATTAGTAAGGCTACGGAGATCAACCAGATCGATGAACTAGCTTGAAAGGAAACGTCGCCGAAATTAAATAGTTGGTAACTATTTAATTGGGTCTTGGTTGAATAAATCAAGAACTGTCGCATTGGAAAATGCGGAGCGCTTTGCAGACTAATGAACGATTGTTTAATTAGGCTCTTCTGGATTAATTCCTGAGGAGTCTTTTTTATTAGTTTGATGGCCTTTCTTTATCTATAGGAGGAATTTTGTAATGGCTGAAAAACAAGTACAAGTTAAGCGTGGCTTAAAGTCACGACATGTTTCGATGATTGCATTAGGTGGTTGTATCGGAACTGGACTATTCGTTGCCAGTGGGGCAGCGATTCATAATGCAGGACCGGGTGGTGCATTAGTTGCCTACATTTTAATGGGAATCATGGTGTATTTTTTGATGACCAGTTTAGGGGAAATGGCCACTAATTTACCAATCTCTGGTTCATTTTCGACTTATTCTGCTAAGTACGTTGATCCAGCTTTAGGCTTTGCGATGGGCTGGAACTACTGGTTCAACTGGGCAATTACCGTTGCCGTTGATATTTCTACGGTTTCCTTAGTAATGGCCTTTTGGTTCCCCCATGTCCATGCGTGGATTTGGAGTGCAATTGCCTTAGCCATCATTTTTTCGATTAACATTTTGGCAGTTTCGGCATTTGGAGAAACCGAATTTTGGATGTCCTTAATTAAAGTGATTACCATCTTTATTTTCTTAGGAGTCGGAGTATTAACTATTTTTGGAATCATGGGTGGTCATGCTACTGGACTCAGCAACTTTACCTATAAAGATGCTCCATTTGTAAATGGAATTCCCGGAATTTTAAGTGTCTTCGTGGTTGCCGGATTCTCTTTTCAAGGAACTGAACTAGTTGGGATTACGGCCGGTGAAGCCGATGATCCACATAAGAGTGTGCCTAAGGCGATTCATGAAGTATTTTGGCGGATTATCTTATTCTACGTGCTTGCCATCTTTGTGATTGCTGCCGTTATTCCTTATACTAGTCATGATTTATTAGGATCATCCGCAACTGACGTAGCCATTAGTCCCTTTACCGTTGTCTTCAAACGAGCTGGATTAGCGGCCGCTGCCAGTGTGATGAATGCCGTAATTTTAACTTCTGTAATTTCATCGGCTAACTCAGGAATGTACGCCTCAACCAGAATGCTTTACGCAATGGCTGATGAAGGTTACGCACCCAAATCGTTTGGTAAGTTAAGTAAAAATGGAATTCCCGTGCTTTCTTTACTAGCAACGACTTTGATTGCGTTACTTACGTTCTTGACTAGTTTTATTGGACCCCAAATTTACCTTTGGTTAGTAGCTGCATCTGGATTAACCGGCTTTATCGCTTGGTTTGGGATTGCTTTATCACATTATCGTTTTCGGAAAGCCTTTGTTTTGCAAGGGCACAAGGTTAGCGAATTGAAGTATCATGCTACTTGGTTCCCACTTGGACCAATTTTATGTTTGATTCTTTGTATCATTGTCATTTGTGGCCAAGATGTGGGCGCCTTTGCGCACGGGGATTGGTTCCAAATTGCCGTTACTTACATCAGTGTTCCGTTAGTGGTAATTCTTTACCTTGGGTACAAAATTGTGAAGAAAACCCATATTATTCCACTTGATCAAGTCGATGTTAGCCCATCTAAAATTGAAGGCGAAACCGAAGAAAAATAAATTATTCAAATTAAAATAATCATAAAAATGGTACAATTAGTTTTGCTAGTTGGACCATTTTTGATTAGGGGAGAGATTCAAATGATTGTTTTATCAGGAACTATTGGAGCAGGAAAAACATCTTTAACGACTTTGTTAGCAGAACATTTAAACGCACCTGCGTTTTATGAATCAGTGGATGATAATGAGATTTTGCCATTGTTTTATAAAGATCCGAAAAAATATGCCTTTTTACTCCAAATTTATTTTCTAAATAAACGGCTAGATAGTATTAAGGAAGCCAATGCAAATCAATTCAGTGTGATGGATCGCTCCATTTTTGAAGACTCATTACTGTTTCACTTAAACGCCGATTTAGGTCGTTCCACTGAAACAGAAGTTGAAATCTATGATTCCCTCCTTCACAACATGATGGAACCAATTTCTGGTAGTGATTTTCAAAAAAATCCGGATCTATTAATCTATATTAAGGTTTCTTTTGAAACGATGTTGCAACGCATTAAAAAGCGCGGTCGTTCGTTTGAACAGATTGAAACTGATGAGAGTCTCTACGCATACTATCAGGAATTAAATCAACGCTACGTCAAGTGGTATGCTGACTATGATTTATCACCGAAGATGATGATTGATGGTGATAAGTATGACTTTATTGCCGATGATGAGGCTCGTGCTGCAGTTTTAGCCGCGGTTGATCAAAAACTAAAAAAAGTATTAGGCTAATGTTAATTTATATTGTATAATTAAGAAAAATAAAACGAATGCATACCTATAAGTAGACGTACAGAGAGATAACGGGGCTGAGAGTTATCGTCGAAGGTTCCAGTATGCGACAAGGGCAGTTAATCCTGCACGGTGATTCCGTTATTAATCAATAATTAAGGGCCTATCTTCAATGATAGGAACTTGGGTGGTACCGCGAACAAAAAAGACCTTCGTCCCAATTGACGAGGGTCTTTTTCTATACAATGGAGGAATAGCTATGTTAGATATGAAAATGATTCGGCAAAATGCTGACTGGTTCAAACAAAAAATGGCTGACCGTGGAATTGACGGAGCAACCATTGATAAGTTAATGGAATTAGACCAAACTCGACGTGATTTAATTGTAAAAAGTGAAGCACTTAAGGCGGAAAGAAATGCAGTTTCCGAAGAAATTTCACAACTTAAACGAAATAAAGAAAATGCTGATGACCAAATTAAGCGGATGCGCGAAGTTGGAGCTGAAATCAAACAACTTGATGTTGATTTAGAAGCTACCAAAGCAGAACAAGATAATTTAGAAGCCCATCTTCCTAACATTCCTAACGATCAGGTTCCCGTTAGTTTAACGGAAGAAGGTTCCGTGGAACTTCGGAAAGTGGGAACTCCGCGTAAGTTTGATTTCGAACCAAAGCCCCATTGGGAAATTGGGGAAAATCTTGACATTTTAGATTTTAAACGGAGTGCTAAAGTCGCTGGTAGTCGTTTTGTTTACTATGTCGGTGCTGGTTCAATGTTAGAACGGGCCGTTTATAACTTCTACTTAGATGAAAATGATAAAGCCGGTTATACTGAAATTTTGCCACCTTACATGGTTAACTCAGCTTCCATGTTTGGAACTGGTCAATTCCCTAAGTTTAAGGAAAATAAAGCCGGTTTTGAAATTGCCGATAGTGATTTAACGATGATCCCAACGGCCGAAGTTCCGTTAGTTAACTTTTATCGCGATGAAGTGATTCCAGCGGAAAAACTTCCCGTTAAGTTTACTGCGTTAACGCCAGCTTTCCGTTCAGAAGCGGGGAGTGCTGGTCGCGACACTAAAGGATTGATTCGTCTTCACCAATTTAACAAAGTTGAAATGGTACAATTTACGAAACCAGAACAATCATGGGATGCTTTAGAAAACATTACTGCCCAAGCAGAATCATCATTGAAAAAATTAGGCATTCCTTACCATGTAATTACGTTGACTAGTAGCGATATGAGTTTTACAGCTGCGATGACTCATGATATTGAAGTTTGGATGCCATCACAAAACTGTTACCGGGAAATCTCAAGTTGTTCAAACACCACTGATTTCCAAGCTCGTCGGGCTCACATTCAATATCGTGATGAAAACGGTAAGCTCCAATACGTACACACATTGAATGGTTCAGGACTTGCCGTTGGTAGAACGGTAGCCGCCATTTTGGAAAACTTCCAAAATGAAGATGGAACCGTTAATATTCCAGAAGCATTGCAACCATACATGCACGGTAAAACTAAGATTACAAAACAAGACTTATTTTAATTAATGAAAAGGATAGCTCAGTTGGGGTTATCCTTTTTATTATGGAAATGTTCGGATTTTAATGTTCGTATTTTCGTCTTCTAACTATTTGTAGGCACTTTTTACCGAAAAAAACAATCAAAATGCAGATAAATTGCAAAATATTTGCATTTTTTGCTTGATAATGTTCATTTTTAACGGTAAAATCTTAAATATAACTAAAGATAAATACCCAGAGGAGAATGGATATGAAATTTGGAAAAGTTGTAAAGACAGTAGCAGTAGCATCAGCAATGCTAGTCATGGCAGTCGGACTTACTGCTTGTGGTAAAAAAAGCGCCGATACAGGTAGTTATGAACCTAAAAAATTAGTAGTTGAATTTAAACCATCATCAAATGCTGGTTCAGCTGATTCTCAAGTGAAACCATTAGAAAAGTTGTTAACGAAACAACTTCATGTACCCGTTAAAGTGGTCATGCAAACTAGTGGGAGTTCAATGGTAGAAGCCCTGGGCTCAAAAACGGCCGATGTAGCTTTCCTTTCACCTGCTGATTACGTTTTAGCACACAAAAACTATCAAGTTAAACCTTTACTTCAAGGAACGCGTTTTAAATATGATGACAATGAAAATCACACTTCTAAAACTTCCGATACCTTTATCAGTGAAGTGGTTGTGAAAAAAGATAGTGGCATTAACAGTTTGAAAGACTTGAAGGGTAAGAAAATTGCGACCCAAGATGCGACTTCAACTGCCGGATACATTTACCCAGCCGTTGAAATGAACGAACAAGGAATTAACCTTCACAAAAACGGGATTAAAACTTTCACAGTGAAGGGTCATGATCAAGCTGTGATGGCTGTGGAAAATGGAAATGCTGATGCTGCTTTCTGTTTTGAAGGGGCACGTAAGATTGCTTCTAAAGATGATCCAAAAATCATGGAAAACACCAAGGTTATTTACAAAACGAAACCAATTCCAAATGATGCCATCGCCGTTCGTAGCGACATGTCAGCTAAATGGGATACTAAGATTACGGATGCTTTCCAAAACATTGCTAAATCCAAAGAAGGTCACGACATTCTTAACTCACTATACGGTTACGAAGGTTTCGCTAAAATAAACGATAAAGACTTTAATGGAGTTAGAAAAAATCTAGAAGACGTAAAGAAAATCGACAAATAGTTAGGGGATAAAATCGTTGGAAAACCAAACAGTTTTAGAGTTTAAAAACGTTAACAAAGTTTATCAAAGTGGAGTTAAGGGATTAGAAAACATTAACTTTAAAGTCAATCGGGGTGAGTTTGTGGCCGTAGTTGGTTTGTCAGGTGCTGGGAAAAGTACCATGCTGAACTCAATTAACAAGATGATTGATATTACGGATGGAGAAGTTTTAGTTGATGGTGTTGACATCACTAAATTAAAGGGAAAAGCCCTTCGCCAAATGCGTCGTAAAATTGGAATGATTTTCCAAAACTTTAACCTAGTTGAAAGAACTACGGTGCAAAAAAATGTTTTAGCCGGTCGTTCTGGTTACTACCCAACTTGGAAAACAATGCTAGGTTTGTACAGCAAAGCTGATAAACAAAAAGCGATTGCTGAACTTGATAAAGTTAACATGGTTAAAAAATTGTATCGTCGGGCAGATGAACTATCTGGGGGACAAAAACAACGGGTAGCCATTGCACGAACTTTGATGCAAGATCCAACGTTAGTCCTTGCTGATGAACCAGTTGCTTCACTAGATCCGAAGACCAGTAAAGGGGTCATGGATGATCTTTACCATTTGAAAAAGTACGAAAACATTACGGTTTTGGTTAACATTCATTCCGTTGAATTAGCCTTGAAATATGCTGATCGAATTATTGGATTACGTGATGGTAAATTAGTTTATAACAAACCAATTGCCGAAGCTAGCGAAGCTGATTTGAAGCAGATTTATGAAAACGGGGTGGAACAATAATGAACGTCCCTAAACAAAATTTCGTGCACCGCTTCCATTTAATTGGAATCTCGATTGCCGTAATTATGTTAGTTTTGATTTATCTCTCATCCGAAATTACAGGGGTTGATTTCAATACTTTCATGACTAACATTGATCAATTTGGTGTGATTTTGGGACAAATGAAGGATCCGGATTGGTCATATTTGGCAAAAATGAAAGATCCGTTGTTACAAACGGTGCAAATGGCAATTTTAGGAACGACCTTTGGGACGATTTTTGCCGTTCCATTTTCGGTCCTCGCAGCACGTAACATTGTAAAAAATAAAATTGGTCGGGGAATTATTCGAATCATTCTTTCCTTAATTAGAACTTTACCTAACCTGTTATTAGCAGCTTTATTCGTTGCTATCTTTGGAATTGGACCAATGACTGGGGTAATCACCTTAGCGCTCTTTTCCTTTGGGATGGTTTCAAAATTATTCTATGAAGTAATTGAAACCATTGATATGGGACCAGTTCGGGCCATTCGGGCTACCGGAGCTTCGATGGCGCAAACCGTTCGCATTGCCGTAATGCCGCAAGTTGCCGGTCAATTTATGAGTGATTTCTTATACACCCTTGAAATTAACGTCCGTTCATCAACCGTCCTTGGATATTTGGGAGCTGGGGGAATCGGACTTTACTTATCACAAACCTTGGATCAATTTGATTACCCAAGAACTGCAGTAATCATTATTTCAATTTTTGTGGTAGTACTTGTAATTGACACTATCAGTAATTATCTAAGGAAGCGACTACAATAATGAATTTAAAAAAATCAAAATTTGAACGTATGAAATGGATTATTGCCGCAGTTGCGATTATTGCGTTATACGCTTGGTCATTTGCGGGAGTGCCATTTACTGGAATCCAAAGTTCAGCAGGACGCGTAAGTGCCTCAATTTTTAATGGAATTATGCATCCGGACTGGTCTTATGTCTATAACGGTAGCGGAGAAGACATGGTTTCCGAATTGGTAATTACTTTAGCAATTGCCTTCTTAGGAACAATTATTTCAGCCGTTTTATCAGTGCCCTTTGCGTTTTTTGCTGCCCAATCAAATAACAAAATGTTCCATCCGCGTTCTACGATTGGTAAATTCTTGTTAACTGCTATTCGGGCCTTTCCGGAAGTAGTTTTGGCAATTATGTTTATCAAAGCCGTGGGACCTGGTTCATTTGCCGGGGTGTTAGCCATTGGTTTTCACTCTGTCGGAATGTTGGGTAAACTATTCTCAGAAGCAATTGAAGAAATGGATCGGAGTGCTGAAGTTGCGATTGCGGCAGCTGGTGGTACGAAGTGGCAGATTTTCCGCATTGCAACGATGCCCCAAATTTTGCCGGAATTAGTTTCTTATACTTTATATCGGTTTGAAATTTCAGTTCGTTCTGCTTCAATTCTTGGTTTAGTTGGGGCTGGTGGAATTGGGACCCCAATGATGTTTGCTTTGCAAACTCGGAATTGGTCGAAAACGGGAATTATTTTGTTAGGAATTGTAGCGATGGTATTAGCCATTGATGCACTTTCAACCTACTTACGTCGTAAATTAATTTAATTGAAAAAATAAAAGAACTTGCCGAATGGCAAGTTCTTTTTTAGTTGAATGGAATTGATAATGTTGCTTCAGGATTAACCCTATAAGTGATTGGTTGGTTATTCCGATTGGTCATTTCGTAGTCAGTTGAGTAAAGGACCAGCGCTAATTTTCGATCTTTAGGAAGTCGATAGAAGGTCGGTTGGAATTTTAGTTCCACATTATAGAACTGATTTGGTTCAATTGGTTCATTAATGGCTGGGCTAGTTCGATTTTGTAGATTGAGATGGACTTCGGATATTAATTTAAAGGGAGTTGCTTTTTTATTTAAAGTAAATTCCCGTAAATCGTCTGTGTACCACCGATACCCTAAGGGAACCCCGTGTCGTGCTAAAATGGTTGGATTATCGTTAAGTCGGTTAGCATCTCCGTAATCTAGTAAAGCAGCACTAAGCATTCCTAAGTTAGTATCACTAGCCACTTGAAGTTGGACTTTAACTTCACCATTGATGGTAATTTCATCAGCAAAGGTTGTGGTGGCTACCAGCCGATTCGCTTCGAGAGTTTGATCAGTAAGACTAAATAATTGCTGACGCCATGCCTGGGGATGTTGACTATATTTTAAGAAATCAGCTTGTGGAACGTCATTTTTGAAGATTTCGCGATCAAATTTAATTTTTTGGGTAGTTGCTGGCTGACTTGGCCAATTAGTGGCAGAGCGCCAATTATCAGGTTGTACGTTATCCTGCACAATTACATTGGGAAGAATCGTTTCGGCCTGATTATCAAGTTCGTATAATTCGTGCGATAACCAGAGATTAACGATATCCGAAAAATCAAAGGACGGAAAGGCATTAATGTAGACGTGTTGACCCTGATGAAGAATTAATTTCTTTTGAATTGGTAAAGCTTGGATTCCTTGCCAGAGTTCATAGGGATTTCGGAGTTTCACGTTCCAATCATTTAATCCATGCACTAACATGACATCGGCTTTAATTTTTTGCATTTGATTACGATAATTACGATCATCCCAAAATTGATTATAACTTCCAGTAACGCGGTCTTGCGCAATTGCCATTTGCTTTAAGTATCTGTCAAAGGTGGGACGGATTTTTAAGTTATCACCGGGACGTAAACTGCGAGAAAAAGTTTCGCCAGCTAAAACATCCGCATCTTCGCCTTGAAAACCGCCGGGGGCAACTACTAAACCATTTTCCCGATAATAGTCATACCACGAAGAGATAGCCGCTTCAGCCACAATCGTTTTTAACCCAGCGACACCGGTAGTAGCCGCCGCAATTGCCAAAGTCCCCAAATAGGAACGGCCTGTCATTGCCACGTTCCCGTTACACCAATCAGCCTTGATTTGAATGCCATCAGTCCGGTTGGTAAACGCCACACGATCGCCATGTAACCATTCAATCACGGCAATGGTACTAGCGGTTTGTTGTGGGTCGCCACAAGTTTGGAGACCGTCTGAATCAATGGTCCCAATTCCAGCGGCATAAACGCTGGCAAAACCACGAACTAACAGATAGTCGTTTAAAGTGTAACCTGGTTTGGGTTGATGCGTTTCGGTAGCTTGGGTAGCAGAACCGTTAATTTGGGAGTTAGTCCCCTGGATTAATGGTTTTGGCTGGGTGAGTTCAATTTTACCGGCGACTTTTTCGGTTAGGTCTTGTTGAACATTATGCGTTAATTGTGCTCCCAAATGATCATTTACGCCTTGGTCATACGGTGAAGCCGTGTAAGCTACCGGAACTTGAACATCGGTTTTGGGGCGGTTAATTTCAACTTTGATTAAGTCATTTTTGCCGTCAAAATCAGAATCAAAGTCAGTTTGGACATAGACAGTTTCATATTTAAAATCTTGCGCTAAGAAAGTTGCCTGGGCCTTGCCGTTAAAAAACAAAGGATGGTTAAGCGTAAATTCGGGCTTGGTAAAGTAACCTTGGGCGGCTAAACGATCAAGTAAGGTCAAATCGTTTTTCCCATGGGTATTTAATAAGTCATACCAGGCTTCAATGAGACTTGTGGTTGAATTAACGGTTTGATGGTAGAACAAATTTAGGTTAGTCATGGCTACCAGTGGCTGTTTGAGGTCAAAGTCAACGTCCGCTTGAAAGCCAAGTAGTTGTAAAGCCACTAAATAAAATACTTCAGCTGAAAGCGGCGTATTAGAAGCAAAAAAGTCGCCTAAGCGTTCATCTGGAGTTGCTAAAAACTGATTTAAGGTTGTTTTTAAATTAGCAGAACTAAGCTTGGTGGGCTGAATTTGGTTTAAAAATGAATGAAAAAGGGCTTTTTCATCATTGTCTTCGGTTGCAAAGCCCACTCGTTGAAGTTCTTTCTTCATCGTGGCTAAATTAGGGTGTAATTGGGCAAATTGATTAATTTTCATAAATGGCTCCTTTAAGTAATTGTCGTGATTTTTAAAACATTTGTTCATGAATTAGTGTAGAATAAGGGTATACTACTTTTCAGATGGAGAAACTGATGAATAAAAATTTAAAAGATCAGATTAAAGCAAATGTTTTAAATACGCAACTTTCTAATATTTATGGGTTTAGTGAAAAAATCAGTAAAATTCCTGATTTAGTTAAGCTTACACTAGGTGAGCCTGATTTTGCCACTCCTACTCACGTCAAACAGGCAGCGATTGCGGCGATTGATGATAATGAGAGTCATTATACAGCGACGTGGGGGAGAATTGAAACCCGAAGAGCTGCTGCTGAATTTTTGCAAAACAAATATGGGGTTATCTATGATCCAGCAACCCAAATGGTAGTTACTAATGGGGTAACGGAAGCTATGTACGATACTTTAGCAACCTTTATTGAAGCGGGGGATGAAGTTTTAGTTCCCACGCCGGCTTTTCCTGTTTACTACTCATTGATTGATTTAAATGGTGGTAAGCTAGTGCAGATTAACACGCAACCAGATGATTTTCTCTTAACTCCGGACCGATTAAAAAAGGCAATTACGGAGCATCCTCATGCCAAAATGATTATTTTGAATTTCCCTTCTAATCCTACGGGGCGGACTTACTCTGCCAATGAAGTTCAAGCACTGGCTGAAATTTTAGAAGAAACTAATTTAGTGGTGGTTAGTGATGAAATTTATTCTGAACTAACTTACGGCCAAAAACATACCTCAATTGCTAAATTTATTCCCGACCAAACAATTTTATTTAATGGATTATCTAAATCACATGCCATGACCGGTTGGCGAATTGGAATTTTTGCCGGACCTAGTGATTTAGTGGCTCAAATTGCGAAAGTTCATGAATTGGTGACCACTTCAGTTATGACCGCTGCCCAAGTAGCAGCTGAAGAAGCCTTTGCTAATGGGCAAGATGATGCGTTACCAATGGTAGAAGCATACTTGAAACGGCGTGACTATTTACATGAAGGACTAGAAAAATTAGGTTTTCAAAATGAGCTTCCGGAAGGAGCCTTTTATATCTTTGCTAAGATTCCTGCTCACTTAAACCAGAATAGTTATGATTTTTGT
The DNA here is from genome assembly GCF_044054575.1 of Fructilactobacillus frigidiflavus. GTDB lineage: Bacteria > Bacillota > Bacilli > Lactobacillales > Lactobacillaceae > Fructilactobacillus > Fructilactobacillus frigidiflavus. The sequence continues at coordinate 121,027 of NZ_CP168716.1, read as the reverse complement.
ATTGAAATCGCGGAAAAGGCGAAAGTGGGGATGATTCCGGGATCAAGTTTCGGAGCCGGTGGTGAAGGCTACGTCCGGTTAAGTTATGCAACTAGTTTTGCAAATTTACAAGAAGCTTTAAATCGGTTACAGAATTACCTTGCAACCAAATAAAAAAGAACGAATCCGCGGATTCGTTCTTTTTAGTATGCAATTAAACGGTTGGTTTATTCTAAACCAGTTGCTTTCATACCGTTATGAGCAGTTTCTTGTAAAGTCTTAGCTGAAGCAGCCATTTTAGCTTTTTCTTCATCACTAAGTGGAATTTCAATTACGTTTGCAATTCCGCTAGCATTAATTACTGCAGGGGTACCAATGTAAATATCGTTCAAACCATATTCACCGTTCATTGGGGCACCAACAGGAAGCACAGCGTTTTCGTTACGTAAGATAGCACGAGAAATTCTCATTAAGGCAGTACCAACACCGTAGAAAGTAGCACCTTTTTTGTTGATGATTGTGTAAGCTTTGTTACGAGTTTCGTCTTCAAGCTTAAGTAAATCATCTTTAGTAACGTTACGATCAGCAGCGTATTTAAGTAATGGAACATTACCAATGGTAGCTTCATCAAGATCGGCAAATTCTGAATCACCGTGTTCACCTAAAATGTAAGCATCTACACTAGCGGGGTCAAGGTTGAATTGTTTAGCAACTGCAACACGGAAACGACCAGTATCAAGTGAAGTACCTGAACCAATTACTTTTTCTTTAGGGAAGCCAGATAATTTTTGCGTTGCGTAAGTTAAGATATCAACTGGGTTAGCAGCAACTAAGAAAATTCCATTGAATCCTGATTCAACAACTGGTTTAACGATTGTTGATAAGATTTTAAGGTTTTTGTTAACTAAGTCTAAACGAGTTTCACCTGGTTTTTGAGGTGCTCCAGCAGTAATAACTACCAAGTCAGCATCTTTACAATCAGAATATTCACCTGAGTAAATGTTCTTTGGTGAAGTAAATGGAGTAGCATCTTCAAGATCAAGTGCATCTCCAGTAGTCCGTTCTTTGTTAATATCGATGATTACGAATTCTTCAGCGATACCTTGTTGAACCATGGCGAATGCGTATGAAGAACCAACGGCACCGTCACCAACTAAAACAACTTTTTGATGTTTTTCAGCCATAATAATCTTCCTTTCAAATTCCAAATTTAATTATGTTTCAGTGACATTGTACCATTTTTTGAAAGCGAATTCACAATATATAGAATGCAAAGTCACGGTTCAGAAAAAAATTAAAAAAAGATTGCAAAAAAGGTTGACGATGATCGATATCGATGATATTATTTAATAGTTGTCAAAACGGGTTTCCGTTTCCCAGTCAACAAGTAATTCAATGGAAGATTAGCTCAGCTGGGAGAGCATCTGCCTTACAAGCAGGAGGTCACAGGTTCGATCCCTGTATCTTCCATTGAGCCGTTAGCTCAGCCGGTAGAGCATCTGACTTTTAATCAGAGGGTCGGCAGTTCGAACCTGCCACGGCTCATTTTCAAATAGTAAAAATAATATCATGCGGGCATGGCGGAATTGGCAGACGCGCTAGATTTAGGTTCTAGTATCTTCGTGATGTGGGGGTTCGAATCCCTTTGCCCGCATATTATTTTTGCCGACTTAGCTCAGTTGGCTAGAGCGCGTCACTAGTAATGATGAGGTCGGAGGTTCGAGTCCTCTAGTCGGCATTATGCGGAAGTAGTTCAGTGGTAGAACGCCAGCTTGCCATGCTGGAGGTCGCGGGTTCGAATCCCGTCTTCCGCTTTTTATATTAAAATATAAATTTGCCGGGGTGGCGGAATTGGCAGACGCACAGGACTTAAAATCCTGCGGTCAGTAATGACCGTACCGGTTCGATCCCGGTCCTCGGCATTTATTATGCACCTATAGCGCAATTGGATAGAGTGTCTGACTACGAATCAGAAGGTTGCAGGTTCGACTCCTGCTAGGTGCATTTTTTCGGGAAGTGGCTCAGCTTGGTAGAGCACCTGGTTTGGGACCAGGGGGTCGCAGGTTCGAATCCTGTCTTCCCGATCGAATATGAAGTACGAATGATTAATTTCATTCGTACTTTTTTGTTTTGGTAAGTAAAGTTACTTGTCATTTTGGAGCGATGTTTATATAATTAAAGTCAACATTAGTCAGAGATGAGATGATAATATGGCAAGTCATAGTATGTCAGATACAATTGAAGAATATTTAAAAAAATTATTGGCTGAATGTGATGAAGAAGTAGAAATTCGTCGTTCAGATATTGCAGAACACTTTGATGTAGTTCCTTCTCAAATTAACTATGTCATTAAAACTCGGTTTACCATTCAAGACGGGTTTGTCGTCCAAAGTAAACGTGGTGGCGGTGGCTACATTCGAATTGAAAGAATAAATTTAACGGAAGATTCAAATGTATTTGATCGCTTAATTGATTCAATCGGCGATACGATTAGTCAAAAAGACGAAGAAGATATTTTGAATACTTTATTAGATAATGGATTATTAAATAATCGTGAGGTACATATGGTTGCGTCAATCCTTACTCACGATGCAATCAATGTTTCAAACTATGAAACAGAAGAAAAAGTGCGTGCAAACGTATTGTCGGCGTTATTATGTCGCTTAAAATATGAATGCTAGCTGAAAGAAGGTTTTTTAATGGAAGACTCATTAACTCCTAGTGCAAAAAAAGCGCTTATGATTGCGCAAGAACAAGCGCGCAATTTTCAACATCAATCAGTTGGGACTGAACATTTGCTCTTGGCATTAGCCATTGAAAAAAGTGGAATTGCTTATCAAACTTTAAACCAACTCTCTGTTACCGAACAGGATGTAAAAGAAGAAATTGAACAAATTGCTGGATACGGTAATTTGCAAAAAGATGCGGCAACTTATTTGCCCTATTCACCCAAAATGCGTGAAATTTTAAAATTAGCCGGTCAAATTGCCAAACAATATGGTAGTCAACGGGTCGGTACAGAACATTTATTATTAGCTTTAACTAGCGAAAATGAAATTGTTTCTTCGAGAATTTTAAATAGTCTAGGAATTTCTCCAGACGATGTGCGTAAAATTACAATCCGTAAAATGGGAGTGCCTGATCAAGGAATGCCAACGGAAAGCAAAAATGATGCTAAAGAAAAAACCCCAACGCTCGATGCCTTTGCCAAAGATTTGACCAAAGCTGCTCGTGATGGGCAATTAGATCCAATTATTGGACGTGATCAAGAAGTTCGGCGGGCAATTCAGATTTTAAGCCGACGGACGAAAAATAATCCCGTTTTAATTGGGGAACCAGGGGTTGGTAAAACCGCCATTGCGGAAGGTTTAGCCCAAAAGATTGTGGAAAAAGTGGTTCCCAGAGACTTAAACGATAAACGAGTAATGGCTCTTGATATGGGAACTTTGGTGGCTGGTACGAAATATCGTGGTGAATTTGAAAATCGCCTCAAAAAAATTATTAATGAAATTAAGACCAATGGAAATGTGATTCTCTTCGTTGATGAACTTCACACTTTAATTGGGGCCGGTGGAGCTGAAGGGGCAATTGATGCTTCTAACATTTTGAAACCGGCATTAGCTCGTGGTGAAATTCAAATGATTGGAGCCACAACGCTCAATGAGTACCAAAAACACATTGAATCAGATGCAGCCCTTGAACGGCGGTTTGCCACTATTCAAGTCGAAGAGCCAAGTGTAGATGAAGCCAAGAAAATTTTGACTGGCTTACGGCCTAAATATGAAGAACATCACCATGTTCAAATTACTGATGACGCAATTAATGCGGCAGTTGATTTATCGAGTCGTTACATTAGTGGTCGTTTCTTGCCAGATAAAGCAATCGATTTAATGGATGAAGCAGCTGCTAAAGTCCGAATTGATGCCATGGGAGATCCGACTGATTTAACCTCGTCACAACGGGCCCTTGATGAAGCACGAAATAATAAAGATCAGGCGATTGAAGAACAACGTTTTGATGACGCAGTTCGCTTCCGGAATCAAGAACAAGAACTAGAGACGATTGTTGCTAAATTGTTAAAAGCAGATGAAGCAAAACGCCAAGAAGAAAACCAAAAACATACTTACAAACTAAAAGAAGACGTTGAATCAGTAGCACAAATTGTGGCTGAATGGACTGGTATTCCCGTTACCCATCTTAAGCAAACTGATGCAGATCGTTTATTAAACTTAGAAAAAGTCTTACATCAGCGAGTAATTGGTCAAGATGAAGCCGTTACTGCGGTTGCTAAAGCGGTTCGGCGGGCGCGCAGTGGTTTGAAAGATCCCAATCGTCCAATTGGTTCGTTTATTTTCTTAGGACCTACTGGGGTAGGAAAAACGGAATTAGCAAAAGACTTAGCTGAAGAAATGTTTGGCTCAGAAGACGATGTAATTAGAGTTGATATGAGCGAATACATGGAAAAATATTCAACTAGTCGGTTAGTGGGTTCAGCCCCTGGGTATGTTGGGTACGAAGAGGGTGGCCAACTTACAGAAAAGGTTAGAAAACATCCTTATTCGGTAATTTTGCTTGATGAAGTTGAAAAAGCTCATCCAGACGTCTTTAACTTGTTATTGCAAGTCCTTGATGATGGATTTTTGACGGATTCTAAGGGACGAAAAGTTGATTTTCGGAATACCGTGATTATTATGACATCTAATTTAGGTGCCTCTGCCTTGAGGGAACAAAAGACGGTTGGTTTTGATGCCAAGCAGGACGTAAATAATGATGCAGAAATGAAACGGGTTATTCAAGAAAAAATGAAACAATTTTTCCGCCCAGAATTCTTGAATCGAATTGATGAAACGGTAATTTTCCACGGTTTAACTGAATCAGAACTTCACCGAATTGTGAAATTAATGACGAAACGGTTAGTTGATCGCGTTGAGAAACAAGGGTATACCTTGAAAATCACCCCCGCTGCGATTGATGTAGTTGCTAAAAAAGGCTATAACCCTGAATATGGTGCTCGTCCCTTACGAAGAGCCCTTCAAAGTGAAATTGAAGATCCATTAAGTGATGACTTATTGACTGGGAAATTCAATCTCGGTGATAAAATCACAGTGGGTGCCCAAAAAGGTAAAATTACAATTACACATAAAACACCAGTTATATAGAAAAAACGCCATTGAAAAATGGCGTTTTTTGTTGACGAAAACCTTTGCTAGCGTTATGATATAGTAGTATATAGTGAATTGAAATGAGTTGTTTCGATCTATTGTCCGAAACGACGCTTATAGTTACCCAAAAATAGATCGTTCTATTTTTGGCTTTTTTTTGCTTAAAAATAGCTTTTTTAGCAAATTGTAATCAAACTGTAACATTTCTTTTTGAAGGAATTATTTAAGGAGGGTTAACAACTTGGCAGAAAACGTTAAAGAAAGAAACCAAAAAGATGCAATGGCTGGAAACGTTGTTAAGTATGGTAAGCACAGAACCCGTAGAAGTTATGCCAGAATCAAAAAAGTTTTGGATCTTCCTAACTTGATTGAAGTGCAATCTAACTCATACAACTGGTTCTTAGACGAAGGTCTTCGCGAAATGTTCAGAGACATTATGCCAATTGACGACTTCCAAGGAAAATTATCATTGGATTTCGTTGATTACCAATTGTTGGAACCTAAATACACCGTTGCTGAAGCCAGAGCTCACGAAGTTAACTACTCAGCTCCACTTCACGTTACGCTTAAATTGACGAACCACGAAACTGGTGAAATCAAGACTCAAGACGTATTCTTCGGTGATTTACCATTAATGACTGATCAAGGAACTTTCATTATTAATGGAGCAGAACGAGTAATTGTATCTCAATTGGTGCGTTCTCCAGGTGCATACTACCACAAAGAATTAGATAAAAATGGTCGCGAAATGTTCAGTGCTACAGTTATTCCTAACCGTGGTGCTTGGATGGAATTTGCAACTGATGCCAAAAATGTATCATACATTCGAATTGATAGAACTAGAAAGTTACCAATTACTGAATTAGTTCGTGCTTTAGGATTTGGTTCTGATGATGAAATCTTTGAAATCTTTGGTAAGACTAATGATAGCCTTAACTTAACCATTGAAAAAGATGTTCACAAAGATTCTGGGGACACTCGTACTGAAGAAGCGTTGAAAGATATTTACGAACGTTTGCGTCCCGGTGAACCTAAGACAGCCGAATCATCACGTAATCTTTTAACCACTAGATTCTTTGATCCACAACGTTATGATATGGCACCAGTTGGTCGTTACAAGACTAACGAAAAACTTAGCTTAAAGAACCGTTTGATGGGTCTTTACTTAGCTGAAACGTTAGCTGATCCTGAAACTGGTGAAATTATTGCTAAGAAGGGTGATTTGATTGATAAAGCAGTTATGAAGACTTTAGCTCCATACTTGGACAACAAAGATTTTAAAGCTTACACATTCAATCCAGCTCCCGAAGCAGTGGTTACTGACCCAGTAACGGTTCAAATTATTAAAGTATATTCAAACAAAGACCCTGAAAAAGTGGTTCCCGTAGTTGGAAACGACAATATCAGCCTTGACTACAAACACATTACTCCAGCTGACATGTTGGCTGAAGTGAACTACTTCTTTGATTTACAAGAAGGAATTGGTTCCGTAGATGATATTGATCACTTGAGTAACCGTCGAGTACGTTCAGTTGGTGAATTATTACAAAACCAATTCAGAATTGGTTTATCACGGATGGAACGAGTTGTTCGTGAAAGAATGTCAATTCAAGATGCTGCCACTGTTACTCCACAACAATTAATTAATATTCGTCCTGTGGTTGCTTCAGTGAAAGAATTCTTTGGTTCATCACAACTTTCACAATTCATGGATCAAACTAACCCATTGGGAGAATTAACCCACAAACGTCGTCTATCTGCCCTTGGACCTGGTGGTATCACTCGGGACCGTGCCGGATATGAAGTTCGTGATGTTAACTACACCCACTATGGTCGTGTTTGTCCCATTGAAACTCCCGAAGGTCCTAACATTGGTTTGATTAACTCATTCTCTGGTTACGCTCGCGTAAACAAGTATGGATTTATTGAATCACCTTATCGTCGGGTGGACTGGGGTACTCACAAGGTTACTGACAAGATTGATTACTTAACTGCCAGTGATGAAGATAAATATGTGATTGCGCAAGCTAATACACCACTTAATGACGATGGTTCATTCCGTGAAACCCACGTTATGGCTCGTGATAAAGCTGAATATGTTGAAGCAGACATTAACAACGTTGATTACATGGACGTTTCTCCTCTTCAAGTTGTTTCAGTTGCCACTGCATGTATTCCTTTCTTGGAAAATGATGATAGTAACCGGGCCTTGATGGGATCAAACATGCAACGTCAAGCGGTTCCACTGATTAATCCACATGCGCCACTAGTTGGTACTGGAATGGAATACAAAACTGCTCATGATTCTGGAGTTGCTAAGATTGCAAAATATCCTGGTACTGTCGAATATGTTGATGCTGACGTGGTTAAGATTCGTCGTGATAACGGAACGTTAGACACTTACGAATTAACTAAATTTATGCGTTCAAACAATGGGATGAACTATAACCAAACTCCAATTGTGAAGACTGGTGACCACGTTGATGCTGATGAAATTATCGCTGATGGTCCTGCCATGGAAAATGGTGAATTAGCCTTGGGTCAAAATCCAACGGTTGCTTTCATGACTTGGCAAGGTTATAACTTCGAAGATGCCATTGGAATTAGTGAAAAATTAGTTAAAGAAGATGCTTATACTTCAATTCACATTGAAGAATACGAATCAGAAACTCGTGATACTAAACTTGGACCTGAAGAAATGACTCGTGAAATCCCTAACGTTGGTGAAGATGCACTTAAGGATCTTGACGAAGAAGGAATTGTCCGTGTTGGGGCTGAAGTTCATGATGGTGACATTCTAGTTGGTAAAGTTACTCCTAAAGGGGTTACTGAATTATCTTCTGAAGAACGTTTGCTACATGCAATCTTTGGTGAAAAATCACGTGAAGTTCGAGATACATCACTTCGAGTTCCTCATGGTGCTGATGGGGTTGTGCAAGACGTTAAAGTTTTCTCAAGAGAAAACGGTGACGAATTACAACCTGGTGTAAACAAGATGGTTCGAGTTTACATTGCCCAAAAACGGAAACTTCAAGTCGGTGATAAAATGGCCGGTAAGCATGGTAACAAGGGTACGGTTTCAATCGTAATTCCTGAAGAAGATATGCCTTACCTACCAGATGGTACTCCAATTGATATCTTGCTAAGTCCCATGGGTGTGCCTTCACGGATGAACATTGGTCAAGTATTGGAAATGCATTTAGGAATGGCTGCTAAGAAACTTGGTATTCACGTTGCAACTCCAGTATTTGATGGTGCTACTTCAGATGACGTTTGGGCTGCTGTTAAAGAAGCCGGAATGGCAAGTGACGGTAAGTCAGTTGTTTACGATGGTCGGACCGGTGAACCTTTTGATAAACGAATCGCAGTCGGAGTCATGGGTTACCTTAAACTTAACCATATGTCAGAAGATAAGATTCATGCTCGTTCAATTGGACCTTACTCACTTGTTACCCAACAACCACTTGGTGGTAAAGCACAATTCGGGGGACAACGTTTTGGTGAAATGGAAGTTTGGGCCCTTGAAGCATATGGTGCTGCTCATACCCTCCAAGAAATCTTGACTTACAAGTCAGATGATGTGGTTGGCCGGGTTAAGACTTATGAAGCCATTGTGAAGGGTGAACCAATTCCTAAACCAGGTGTTCCTGAATCATTCCGAGTATTAGTTAAAGAACTACAAGCCCTTGGTCTTGATATGAAGGTCCTTGGTGCTGATCACCAACCAATCGACTTACGTGACATGGACGATGACGACGATGTTGTGAACGTCAATGCCCTTAATAAGATTGCACAAGAACAAGATGCTAAAAAAGAAGCTGAAAAGAAAGAAGCTGCTACTAAAGCTGCTGATGATGCTTCAACTGATGAACAAGACAATAATTAATAAAGGAGGGGACGCCAATGGTTGATGTTAACAAATTCAAAAGTATGCAAGTTGGGCTTGCATCTCCTGAAACAATTCGTAGTTGGTCATACGGGGAAGTAACCAAACCCGAAACCATTAACTACCGAACTCTAAAACCAGAAAAAGACGGTTTATTCGATGAAAGAATTTTTGGACCTACTAAAGACTGGAAATGTGCCTGTGGTAAGTACAAAGGAATTCGTTATAAAGGAATTGTCTGTGACCGCTGTGGAGTTGAAGTTACCCGTTCTAAAGTTCGTCGTGAACGAATGGGTCACATTGAATTAGCTGCACCAGTTACGCATATCTGGTACTACAAAGGAATTCCAAGTCGAATGGGATTAGTTCTAGACATGAGCCCTCGTGCCTTAGAAGAAATCATTTACTTTGCTTCATATGTAGTTGTTGATCCTGGTAATACACCACTTGAAAAGAAACAACTACTAACTGAACAAGAATACCGTGATAAAAAACGTGAATACGGAAACCGTTTTGATGCTCAAATCGGAGCTGAAGGAATTCGTGCTTTACTTGACAGTGTTGATGTTGAAAAAGAAGTTACTGAATTAAAAGCCGAACTTAAAAAAGCTACTGGTCAAAAGCGGACCCGTGCAATTCGTCGTTTGGATATCTTAGAAGCCTTCCTTACATCTGGCAACAACTTGTCATGGATGGTAATGGATACAATTCCAGTTATGCCACCTGACTTACGTCCAATGGTTCAACTTGAAGGTGGCCGTTTTGCCACTTCTGATTTGAATGATTTATACCGTCGAGTAATTAACCGTAATAACCGGTTGAAACGTTTATTAGATTTACACGCTCCTGGGATCATCGTGCAAAATGAAAAGAGAATGTTACAAGAAGCCGTTGATGCTTTGATTGATAATGGTCGTCGTGGTCGTCCGGTTGCAGGACCTGGTAACCGTCCATTGAAATCACTTTCTCACTTGCTTAAAGGTAAGCAAGGTCGTTTCCGTCAAAACTTGCTTGGTAAACGGGTTGATTATTCAGGACGTTCAGTTATTGATGTTGGTCCATGGTTGAAACTTAGCCAAATGGGTCTTCCTGTCTCAATGGCCCTTGAATTGTTCAAACCATTTATTATGCATGAATTGGTTAAACGTGGCTTAGCTTCAAACGTGAAGAATGCTAAACGTGAAATTGAACGTAAAGATGACGTTGTTTTCGATGTCCTTCCTTACGTAATCAAAGAACATCCCGTTCTTTTGAACCGTGCTCCTACTTTGCATCGACTTGGAATCCAAGCCTTTGAACCAGTATTGGTGAGCGGTAAATCAATGCGTTTGCACCCATTAGTTTGTGCTGCTTACAATGCCGATTTTGATGGTGACCAAATGGCCATTCACGTTCCTTTATCTGATGAAGCTCAAGCTGAATCAAGATTGTTAATGGCTGCTGCTGGTCATATCTTGGCTCCAAAAGATGGAAAACCAGTTGTGGCTCCATCACAAGATATGGTTATCGGTAACTATTACCTAACGATGGAAGAACCTGGTCGTGAAGGTGAAGGGATGATTTTCAACACTCCTGAAGAAGTTGAAGTTGCTTACCGTGATGGTTTAGTGCATTGGCACAGTCGAATTGGGATTCCTGCGTCAGCTTTCCCAGAAAAACCATTTACTGATGACCAAAAAGATAAGATCATGGTTACTTCAGTTGGTAAAGTAATCTTTAACGGAATTTTACCAAAAGCCTTTGTGTACTTGAATGAACCTACAGCAACGAACCTTAATGGATTTATTCCTGATAGTTACTTCTTAAAACCAGGGGAAAATATTCACGAACATATCGCTAATACCGAACCCGTTAAACCATTTAAGAAGAGTTTCTTATCAGACATCATTGCTGAAGTTTACAACCAATACAAGGTTACTGAAACTTCAGAATTACTTGATCGAATTAAAGATTTAGGTAATGATGAATCAACTAAATCTGGTTTGACTGTGGGAATGGCAGATATTACTGAACTTAAAGATAAGCCAGAAATTGTTGCTGAAGGTCATAAAAAAGTTGAAACCATTACTAAACAATTCCGTCGTGGTTTGATCACTGATCAAGAACGTTACGAACGAATTGTTAATGTTTGGAATGAAGCTCGTGATAAGACCCAAGATGCCTTAATGCAAAACTTTGATCCAGAAAACCCAATCTTTATGATGAGTGATTCTGGAGCTCGTGGTAACATCTCAAACTTTACGCAACTTGCTGGTATGCGTGGATTGATGGCTTCTCCTGATGGTAAGATTATGGAACTTCCAATCACATCAAACTTCCGTGAAGGAATGTCTGTTTTGGAAATGTTCATTTCTACCCATGGTGCTCGTAAAGGGATGACCGATACGGCCTTGAAGACTGCCAACTCAGGTTACTTAACTCGTCGACTTGTTGATGTGGCTCAAGATGTTATCATTCGTGAAAAGGACTGTCATACTGATCGTGGATTAGTGGTCCGTGCGATTAAAGAAGGTAACGAAATGATTGAACCACTTTACGATCGAATTCTTGGTAGAAATGCCATGAAGACCGTTAAGGATCCAGAAACTGGTGAAGTGATTGTTGGTAAAAACGAAATGATCGATGATAAGAAAGCCCAACAAATTGTTGATGCTGGAATTGATTCAGTTGAAATTCGTTCAGCCTTTACTTGTAATACTGCTCACGGGGTTTGTGAAATGTGTTACGGTCAAAACTTAGCTACTGGGGACAACGTTGAAGTTGGTGAAGCAGTTGGTACTGTTGCTGCTCAATCAATTGGTGAACCTGGTACGCAATTAACCCTTCGGACTTTCCATACCGGTGGGGTTGCAAGTAATACCGATATTACCCAAGGGCTTCCCCGGGTTCAAGAAATTTTTGAAGCTCGTAATCCTAAAGGTAAATCAACCATCTCTGAAGTTACTGGAGTAGTTGAATTAATCGAAGAAGATCCAGCTGAAGGTGTTAAGGAAATTACCATTCAAGGTAAAGCTGACACTAGAAAGTACAAGGTTCCATTGACTGCGCGGATGCGAGTTGCCGAAGGTGACACTGTTCGCCGTGGTGATGCGCTTAACGAAGGTTCAATTGATCCTAAGGAACTTCTTAAGATTCGGGATACTTTATCAACTGAAACTTACCTATTAACTGCGGTGCAAGAAGTTTACCGTCGTCAAGGGGTTGAAGTTAATGATAAGCATGCTGAAATCATGGTTAGACAAATGCTTCGTAAAGTTCGGGTGATGGATCCAGGTGATACTGACATCTTGCCAGGTACCTTGATTGATATCGATGACTTTAAAGAACGAAATGCAGATGCAGTTATGACTGGTAAAGTACCAGCTACTGCTCGTCCAGTCTTGCTTGGAATTACAAAAGCTGCCCTTGAAACTAACAGTTTCTTGTCAGCTGCTTCCTTCCAAGAAACTACTCGAGTACTTACTGATGCTGCAATCCGTGGTAAAGTTGATCCATTAATCGGACTTAAAGAAAATGTTATTATTGGTAAGCTTCTTCCTGCTGGTACTGGTGTTCATGAATATGAAGACATTGAACCAGAAGAAGTTGGTAAACCAGCTGGCGAAAGTGTGGTCGCTGGTTCTGATAAAACAACTGACTCAGATGCTGATAACGCAACTAAATAATTAATCTGTAACTTTAAAAAACGTCAACGAATTAAAAAGATTCGTTGACGTTTTTTTGATATAATTTAATAAAATTTATAATTTTTAAAGGAGAGCGACAATGAGAATGGGGTTTAAAATTTGGAGTGTGGTAACTATTTTAGAAGTTATCACTTATGGTTTATTATCAGTCATGATTTTTATGCGAAGCGTAGATGGAGCAGGGGTAGCCCAAACACCACGTATCAAAATGGTAACCTGGTATCTTTTAAGTGGATTTTATGCGTTCTTTTTTGTAATCCAGCTAATTTGGTTCTTAGTTATGAAAGTTATTAACAAAAAATAAGCTAACAAAAAGCAGTCAAATCGCGCGATTTGACTGCTTTTTCATTAGTTAGCAAAAGTTACTTGATGATTATCCAATGAGGCAATTTGCGCTAAGGATAAAACGTTGAAGCCTTGATCACGTAAATATTGTCCACCTGGTTGGAAAGCTTTTTCAATTACGATGCCAATTCCAGCAACTTTAGCATTAGCAGCTTCAGCAATTTTAATTAAGCCCTTCGTTGCTTCACCGTTTGCTAAAAAGTCATCAATAATTAGAACATTATCTTTACTAGTTAAAAATTGCTTTTCAATGTAAATTTGGTTCGTCGTTTGTTTCGTGTAAGAATAAACTTCGGCACTATACACGTCGTTTTTCACAACTAATGATTTACTTTTACGGGCAAAAACTACGGGAATTTTCATTGCTAAACCAGTCATTACGGCTGGAGCAATTCCTGAAGCCTCCACGGTTAAAATTTTAGTAATGCCTAAATCTTTAAAGTAATCGGCAAAACTTTCTCCGATTTGGTACATTAATTCGGGATCAATTTGATGATTTAAAAATGAATTTACTTTTAAAATGTTACCTGGTAAAACCGTACCTTGTTCGTTAATCGCTTTTTTTAATGCTTCCATAATAAATTCCTTCCGTCCTTATAGTTCAGAATTCTGGTTCTGAGTAGAAACGACTGACCAATTTCAGTCATATATAAGCCTTTCACTTGCTTATATTGTAACTGGAATGCTTTCGATAAACAATATGACAATCAAACTATTAGTTAGAAAGGGGAGGAAAGGAACCAGTTTAGTTTTTTTAATAATGCAGTAAAAAAGCGCCGCTAAAGCAGCTAGTAAAATCGTATGCACGATTAGTGTAAACGGACAAGCAACTAAGAGACAGAAAATTACATCCAAGTCACCGTTTCCCATCCAATTCAGTTTTTGATTAATTAAAAGTAAACCTAGGTAAGTGATAAAAATACAGATTAGCCACCAAAGTTCGAATTTAGAATGCCAAATCGCTAAACTAAAAATGATGATTAACCACCAGGAATTAAAGCGGAAAGTAAATAAATCAAACAAGCTGATAATTTCTAGACACAGCAATAACCCCGATAATGCTAGGGGAATTGAATTAAACAAGGTAAAGAGGAGTCCCGTACTAACTTCATAAATTAATAAATAACTAGGGATTTTCACATGGCACCGCAAACACCTTCCACGCAAGCCAATAAAACTAATGATGGGAATTAATTCAAACCAGTCTAAGATTCGCTGACATTGGGGACACTGCGAGCGGGCCCAAACAAAGTTGCTTTTTGTAATCAGGCGTTCGACTAACAATGGTAAAAATGATCCGATGACACTTCCGTAAACAAATAAAATAGATTTCATGTTTTCACCTCGCTAAAAAATACGTAAAAGTTGGTTGACGTGTTTGACTGAACATGTTATTCTAGTCAATGTGCTTAAACTGTTAAGCGATTTTTTTATTCCAAAAAATGGTTCACCTGGATGTGTGGACTTAAAAAACAAATTTAAGAAAGGAGGACTTTTTAGATGCCTACAATTAATCAATTAGTTAGAAAAGGTCGTAAATCTAGAAGTTCTAAATCAAAATCCCCAGCTCTTGGCTTCGGATACAACAGTTACAAGAAGAAACAAACTAACAATGCTTCACCTCAAAAACGTGGAGTTGCAACCCGTGTGGGTACTATGACTCCTAAAAAGCCTAACTCTGCCTTACGTAAGTATGCGCGTGTTCGTCTTTCAAACTTGCTTGAAGTTACTGCTTACATTCCTGGAATTGGTCATAACTTACAAGAACATAGTGTTGTTTTAATCCGTGGTGGTCGTGTAAAAGATTTACCTGGGGTTAGATATCATGTTATCCGTGGTGCCTTAGATACTGCCGGTGTTCAAGATCGTCGTCAAAGTCGTTCTAAATACGGTACTAAGAAACCTAAAGCTAAGAAAAAATAATATAATATTTAATTAAAGGAGGACTTTTAGATGCCTAGAAAAGGAAAAGTTCAAGAACGTGAAATCCTTCCAGATCCAATCTACAATTCAAAGTTGGTTTCAAAATTAATCAATCACTTGATGTTAGATGGTAAGAGAGGTACTGCATCAGAAATCTTATACGATGCATTTGACCAAATTAAAGATACTACTGGTAACGATCCAGTTGAAGTATTCGAAGAAGCAATGAAAAACATCATGCCGGTCCTTGAAGTTAAGGCTCGTCGTGTTGGTGGTTCTAACTACCAAGTTCCAATCGAAGTTCGTCCTGCAAGAAGAACTACTTTAGGTTTACGTTGGTTAGTTAACTACTCACGTCTTCGTGGTGAACACACCATGAGTGACCGTCTTGCTAAAGAAATTATTGATGCATCAAACAACACTGGTGCAGCTGTTAAGAAACGTGAAGATACACACAAAATGGCAGAAGCTAACCGTGCTTTCGCTCATTATCGTTGGTAATCTTCTGATTGCTTAATTGCAATTAAAGGGTGGCTAAGAAATTGGCCACTTTTTTAGAACTATTGAATTTTAAAAGGAGTTAATAATGGCTAACAAACGTGAATTCCCGTTAGACAAAACACGTAACATTGGGATTGTTGCCCATATCGATGCTGGTAAAACAACAACTACTGAACGTGTGCTTTACTATACTGGTAAAGTTCATAAGATTGGTGAAACCCATGATGGTGCTTCACAAATGGACTGGATGGAAGAAGAAAAAGAACGTGGTATCACCATTACATCAGCTGCTACTACAGCTGAATGGAAAGGTTACCGTGTTAACATTATCGATACTCCAGGACACGTTGATTTTACTGTTGAAGTTGAACGTTCACTTCGAGTACTTGATGGAGCAGTTGCTGTTCTTGATGGACAAGCTGGGGTTGAACCACAAACTGAAACAGTTTGGCGTCAATCATCAGACTTCAATGTTCCTAGAATCGTTTTCATCAACAAGATGGATAAATTAGGTGCTGACTTTGATTTCTCTGTTAAATCAATGCACGACCGTTTAGGTGCTAACGCAGTTCCTGTTCAAGTTCCAGTTGGTGCTGAAAATGATTTCATGGGTGTAATTGACCTTGTTGAAATGAAAGCTTACATCTATGATGAAGACAAAGAAGGATCAAACTGGGATACAGTTGAAATTCCAGATGATTACAAAGAAAAGGCTCAAGAAGCTCACGATAACTTAATCGAAGCAGTTGCCGATTTAAACGATGACATCATGGACAAATTCCTTAATGGTGAAGAAATCACTAAAGAAGAATTAAAAGCTGCCATTCGTCAAGCAACGATTAACCTTGAAATGTACCCAGTATTTGCTGGTTCAGCATTTAAAAACAAGGGTGTTCAAATGATGATGGATGGGGTTGTTGATTACCTTCCATCACCACTTGATGTTCGTCCTTACCAAGCAATCGATCCTGAAACTGATGAAGAAGTTCCAGTTAAACCTGATGACAAAGCACCATTTGCTGCTTTAGCATTCAAGGTTGCCACTGATCCTTTCGTTGGTCGTTTAACATTTATCCGTGTTTACCGTGGTTCACTTGAATCTGGTTCATACATCTTAAATGCTACTAAAGACAAACGTGAACGTGTTGGTCGTTTAGTTCAAATGCATTCAAATACTCGTCAAGAAATTCCTGAAGTATTCTCTGGTGATATTGCTGGTGCCATTGGTTTGAAGAACACTACTACTGGTGATTCTTTAACTGATATTGATCACCCATTACACCTTGAATCAATGGACTTCCCAGAACCAGTTATTGAAGTTGCCGTTGAACCTAAGACTAAGGCTGACCAAAACAAGATGAACACTGCTCTTCAAAAACTTTCTGAAGAAGATCCTACTTTCCGTGCTCAAACTAACCCAGAAACGGGTCAAACTATTATGGCCGGAATGGGTGAACTTCATCTTGATATCTTAATTGAACGTATGAAACGTGAATTTAACGTTGATGCTACAATTGGTGAACCACAAGTTGCTTACCGTGAAGCATTTACTAAACAAGTTGAAGCTCAAGGTAAATTTGTTCGTCAATCTGGTGGTAAAGGTCAATATGGGGATGTTTGGATTGAATTCACTCCTGGTGAAGAAGGTTCAGGTTTCCAATTTGAAAATGCTATCGTTGGTGGGGTTGTTCCTCGTGAATTTATCCCTTCAGTAGAACAAGGTCTTAAAGAATCAATGGAAAATGGTGTTCTTGCCGGATTCCCATTGATTGATGTTAAAGCTAAGTTATACGATGGTAGTTACCATGATGTCGATTCTAGTGAAGCTGCCTTTAAGATTGCTGCTTCAATCGCATTGAAGAATGCTGCTAAGAAAGCTGCTCCTGTTATTTTGGAACCAATCATGAAAGTTGATATTCGTGTTCCAGAAGAATACATGGGAGACGTTATGGGCCAAGTTACTGCTCGTCGTGGTAACGTTGAAGGTATGGAAGCACAAGATAATGCACAAAACATCCATGCTATGGTTCCTCTTTCAGAAATGTTTGGTTACGCAACTGACTTACGTTCTGCAACTCAAGGTCGTGGAACTTTCGTAATGTCATTTGATCACTACACTGCTGTTCCTAAGAGTATCCAAGAAGATATTATTAAGAAAAATGGTGGAGAAGCTTAATTGCTTTTCAAACATTAAATAAAAAAGTTTTGTTAATTAAATTTAACAAAGCTTTTTTTGTTTTATGGCCCAAAACCCTTGCAACACAAGTGAATTACATGTATGATATAATAGTGTCATATATACGAGGGCAAATTGTGCTCTAAAACTGATACAGTAAGCGATGATGTAAAAGATTGCGGCACACCCGGCCGCTTTGCCATGGCAAGGTATGTCCGGTAACTTTTACGGAGTTAGTCTTAAAAGAAAATAGACGAGGGAGGGAAAAACATGGCAAAAGAAAAAATCCGTATCCGCTTGAAAGCATACGAACACCGTAGCTTAGATCAAGCTGCTGATAAGATTGTTGCTACTGCACAAAGAACTGGTGCCACTATTTCAGGCCCAATTCCATTGCCAACTGAAAGAACTATTTATACAGTTTTGGCATCACCATTCAAGTACAGCAAAGCACAAGAACAATTTGAAATGTTAACACACAAACGTTTAATTGATATTTTGAATCCAACACCAAAAACTGTTGATTCATTAATGAAGTTAGACTTACCAAGTGGTGTTGATATCGAGATTAAATTATAATATTACACAACATTGGAGGTGTACTCATGATCAAAAAAGGAATCTTAGGTAAAAAAGTTGGTATGACTCAAGTTTTTACTGATAACGGTGAATTAGTTCCAGTTACTGTTGTTGATGTAACTCCTAACGTTGTTTTACAAGTTAAAAACAACGAAACAGACGGTTACGAAGCAGTTCAACTTGGTTTTGATGAAAAACGTGAAGTTTTAAGTAATAAACCTGAACAAGGTCACGCCAAAAAAGCTAACACAACCCCTAAGCGCTTCGTTCGTGAAATCAGCGATGTCGACTTAGAGGCTTATAAAGTTGGAGACGAAGTTAAAGCTGACACATTCCAAGCTGGAGACTCTGTCGACGTAACTGGTACCACTAAAGGTCATGGTTACCAAGGTAACATTCATAAAGATGGTCAAAGTCGTGGACCAGAAACTCATGGTTCTAGATATCACCGTCGTCCAGGTTCACTTGGGGTTATTATTAACCGAGTTGTTAAAGGTATGAAACTTCCTGGTCGTATGGGTAACAAGACTGTTACTATTCAAAACCTTGAAATTGTTAAATCAGACGTTGAAAACAACGTATTATTAATTAAAGGTAATGTACCTGGTGCAAACAAAACATTAGTTACTATTCGTACATCAGTACACAATTCAAGAAAATAGGAAAGGAGGAACCGCAAAATGACAAGCGTATCATTATTTAAACAAGATGGTAGTAAAGATGGTTCAATCGATCTTAACGAAAACATCTTCGGAATTGAACCAAACGAAAACGTAGTATTTGACACTGTAGTTATGCAACGTGCATCACAACGTCAAGGTACTAACGGAGTTAAGAGTAGAGGCCAAGTTTCTGGTGGTGGTAAGAAGCCATGGAGACAAAAAGGTACAGGTCGTGCTCGTCAAGGTTCTATTCGTTCACCACAATGGGTTGGCGGTGGAGTAGTATTTGGACCTTCAGCTCGTTCATATGCTTACCATCTTCCTAAAAAAGTTACTAGATTAGCTGTTAAATCAGTTCTTTCAGAAAAAGTTTCCGAAGATAATTTTGTTGTTGTTGATTCAATTAATTTTGATGCACCAAAAACAAAAGAATTTGCTAACTTATTGAAGAACCTAGATGCAGCTACTAAGACATTGGTAGTTTTGGAAGACACTAACGATAATGTTGCTCGTTCAGCTAAAAACATTCCGAACGTTCAAGTAATTAGTGCTAAGGGAGTTAATACTCTTGATGTATTAAATGCTAAAAAAGTCGTTATTACCAAAGCTGCTCTTTCTCAAGTAGAGGAGGTGCTCGCATAATGGAAGCACGAGATATCATTTTACGTCCAGTAATCACTGAAGCTTCAACTGATCGTATGGACGACAAAAAATATACATTTGATGTTGATTTACGAGCAAACAAAAACCAAGTTAAAAACGCTGTAGAAGAAGTTTTCGGTGTTAAGGTTGCTAAAGTAAACATCATGAACGTTAAAGGTAAAGAAAAACGCCAAGGTCGTTACGTTGGTTTCACTAAGAAACGTCGTAAGGCAATCGTTACTTTATCAAATGATTCAGACGAAATTAAGTTATTCTCTGAAGAATAATCTATTAAGATAGGAGGAAAACAACGTGGCTTTAAAGAAATATAAACCAACGACTAATGGTCGTCGTAATATGACTAGTATTGATTACAGTCATATCACAACTAATAAGCCAGAAAGAAGCTTAGTGCAAGCTAATGCTAAAAAAGCTGGTCGTAACAACTCAGGTCGTATGACTGTTCGTCATCGTGGTGGTGGAAACAAACACTTATACCGTGTGATTGATTTCAAACGTAATCACGATGGTGTTAAAGCAACAGTTAAAACTATCGAATATGACCCAAACCGTACTGCAAACATCGCTTTGATCGTTTATGCTGATGGAATTAAGTCATACATTATTGCTCCTAAAGGTCTTAAAGTTGGAGATGTTGTTGAATCAGGTGCTAATGCTGATATTAAACCTGGTAACACCCTTGAACTTAAAGATATTCCAGTTGGATCAACAATTCATAACATTGAATTAAAACCTGGTAAAGGTGGACAACTTGCACGTTCTGCTGGTAATTCAGCTCAATTATTGAGTAATGAAGGAAACGGTAAGTACTCACTTGTTAAACTACCTTCTGGTGAAGTAAGAATGGTTCTTTCTGTTTGTCGTGCCACAATTGGTACTGTTGGAAACGAAGAACATTCACTTATTAACTGGGGTAAAGCTGGTCGTACTCGTTACCGTGGTCAAAGACCTCACGTACGTGGATCAGTAATGAACCCTAACGATCACCCTCATGGTGGTGGTGAAGGTAAAGCTCCAGTCGGTTACCCATCTCCTTTGTCACCTTGGCACAAGAAGACTGTTGGTAAGAAGACCCGTTCTAAGACTGCTCGTTCAAACAAATTTATTGTTCGTCGTCGTAAGGGTTCAAAGATGTAATTTAGTTACATCCAGATAATCAGACTTGAAGAGGAGGTTTTATAATGAGTCGTAGTTTGAAAAAGGGACCATTCGCTGATCAATCTTTATTAAAGAAAATCGATGCCCAAAAAGACCAAGAAAAGAAAACTGTTATTAAAACTTGGTCACGTCGCTCAACTATTTTCCCTAGCTTCATTGGTTACACTATCTCAGTGTACAATGGTAGAACTCATGTCCCAGTTTTCATTCAAGAAGACATGGTAGGACACAAGCTTGGAGAATTCGTTCCAACACGTACATTCCATGGTCATGGTAATGTAGGTGGAAAAGACAAGATTACAGGATAACAAGGAGGATACAAAATGGCTGAACAAGTTACATCAGCAAAAGCTATTGCTAAAACTGTTCGTATTGCCCCTCGTAAGGTCCGTCTTGTTTTAGATCTTATTAGAGGTAAAAACGTTGCAGAAGCTGCTTCAATTCTTGAATTCACCCCTCGTGGTGCATCTCCAGTAGTTGGAAAAGTTTTAAAATCAGCTGTAGCAAATGCAGAAAACAATTTTGATCTTGATGGTCAAAACCTTGTTGTTGCTGAAGCATTCGCCGACGAAGGACCAACTTTAAAACGTTTCCGTCCTCGTGCTAAAGGTTCTGCTTCACCAATCAACAAACGTACAAGTCACATTACAATTGTAGTATCAGAACAAAAGGAGGGATAGAGCATGGGTCAAAAAATTAACCCTAATGGTTTCCGTATCGGTGTTAACCGTGGTTGGCAAGCTCAATGGTATGCAAACGATGATAAATTTGCTTCATATTTAAATGAAGATTTAAAGATTCGTGACTACCTTGCTAAACGTCTTGCTGATGCTTCAGTTTCAGAAATTGAAATTGAACGTGCTGCCAAACGTGTAAACATTTCTATCCACACTGCAAAACCTGGTATGGTTATTGGTAAGGGTGGATCAGAAGTTGAAAGTTTACGTAATGAATTAAACAAGTTAACTGGACGTCGTGTTCACATTAACATTATTGAAGTTAAGAAGCCTGACTTAGAAGCTGATTTAGTTGGTGAAAACATCGCTAAACAACTTGAAGGTCGTGTTGCTTTCCGTCGTGCTATGCGTCAAGCCATGAAGCAAGTTATGCGTTCAGGTGCTGATGGTGTTAAAACTCAATCAGCTGGTCGTTTAAACGGTGCTGATATGGCTCGTATCGAAAGTTACTCTGAAGGTCGTGTTCCACTTCATACATTGAGAGCTGATATCAACTACTCATGGAATGAAGCACACACAACTTACGGTGCAATCGGTGTTAAAACATGGATTAACCGTGGTGAAGTTTTACCTGAAAAGCCTTTGGATAACCGTAAAGGAGGTAAATAAACATGCTTGTACCTAAACGTGTTAAGCATCGTCGTGAATTCCGTGGTAAACTACGTGGACACTCAAAAGGTGGAAACTCAGTTGCTTTCGGTGAATATGGTTTACAAGCCATTGATTCACATTGGATTACTAATAGACAAATTGAAGCTTGTCGTGTTGCCATCACTCGTTGTATGAAACGTGGTGGAAAAGTTTGGATTAAAATCTTCCCTCAAAAATCATATACTGAAAAAGGTATTGGTGTTCGAATGGGTAAAGGTAAAGGTAGTCCAGCTGGATGGGTAGCAGCCGTAAAACGTGACAAAGTACTTTTCGAAGTTGCTGGTGTTGACGAAGCTACTGCTATCAAAGCATTGACTTTAGCTTCAAACAAGTTGCCTGTTCGTACTAGAATTATTAAACGTGAGGAAGTAGGTGGCGAATCAAATGAAGGCTAAAGAAATTGCTCAATTAACCACTGATGAAATGCGTGCTAAAGAACAAGATTACAAGAAAGAATTGTTTAATCTTCGTTTCCAATTAGCCACTGGTCAATTAGAAAATACTGCAAGATTGAGAACTGTTCGCAAGACAATTGCACGGATCAAAACTGCATTAAGACAAAAAGAATTAAATAAATAAATACGATAAAAAGGAGGGTTTATTTATATGAGCGTAGAACGTAATGAACGTAAAACATATAGAGGTCGTGTTGTTTCTGACAAAATGGACAAAACTATTACAGTTGCCGTAGAAACTACTAAAACACATCCTACTTATGGGAAGCGTATTAAATATACTAAAAAATACAAGGCTCGTGATGAAGAAGGTATTGCTAAAGTTAACGATATCGTTGAAATCATGGAAACTAGACCATTATCAAAGACTGTTCACTTCCGTCTTCTAGATGTTGTTGAAAAAGCCGTTATTATCTAGCTTGTATCGTTTTTATCGTATTATGATTTTTAAATCGAAGGGAGGACACTTGCGATGATCCAACAAGAAAGTCGTTTAAAAGTTGCCGACAACTCAGGTGCTCGTGAATTATTAACTATTAAAGTTTTAGGTGGTTCTAGAGTTCGTTATGCCGGTGTTGGTGATATTATTGTTGCTACTGTTAAACAAGCAACACCAGGTGGCGTTGTCAAAAAAGGTGACGTTGTTAAGGCCGTTATTGTTAGAACTAAATCAGCTGCTCGCAGATCTGATGGTTCATACATTCGTTTCGACGAAAATGCTGCCGTTTTAGTTAATGATGATAAGAGTCCTAAAGGTACTCGTATTTTTGGACCGGTTGCTCGTGAATTGCGTAATAACAACTTCATGAAGATCGTTTCATTAGCACCTGAAGTACTTTAATACTAAGAAGCAAAATCAAGGAGGTGCCAGATTAATGTTCTTAAAGACTGGTGACAAAGTTCGTGTTATTGCTGGTAAAGACAAGGGTAAAGATGGTCAAATCATCAAAACCATTGCTGCTGACAATCGCGTAGTTGTTGAAGGAATCAACAAAGTTAAGAAACACCAAAAAGCTTCTCAAGCAAACCCACAAGGTGGTATTGCTGATGTTGAAGCACCAATCAATGCATCAAACGTAATGCTAATCGATCCATCAACTAACGAACCTACTAGAGTTAGTTTCGAAGTTAAAGATGGCAAAAAAATTCGTATTTCAAAGAAATCACACAAAGCAATCGATTAAGATTGTTAGTGAAAGGAGGAACTTATTCGCATGTCTACTCGCTTAGAAGAAAGATATAAGAAAGAAATTCTCCCAGCACTAGTTGAAAAATTCAACTATTCATCAATTATGCAAGGACCAAAACTTGAAAAAATTGTTTTGAATATGGGTGTTGGTGATGCTGTAACAAACTCTAAAAACTTAGACGAGGCTGTTAATGAATTGACCCTAATTTCTGGTCAAAAGCCACTTGTTACCAAAGCTAAAAAATCAATTGCTACTTTCCGTTTACGTCAAGGTATGCCAATTGGTGCCAAAGTCACTCTTAGAGGTGACAAAATGTATGACTTTTTGGACAAATTAATTAATGTTTCATTACCACGTGTTCGTGACTTCCATGGTGTTCCTGGCCGTTCATTTGATGGTCATGGAAACTACACTTTAGGGATTAAAGAACAATTAATTTTCCCAGAAATCAGCTACGATGATGTTAACCGTGTTAGAGGTTTAGATATCGTACTTGTTACAACTGCTAATACTGACGAAGAAGGCCACGAATTGTTAAGTCAATTTGGTATGCCATTCGCTAAATAGGAGGTTTTACATTGGCTAAAAAATCATTAGTTGCAAAAAGCAAACGTCCAGCTAAGTTCGCTGTTCAAGCTTACACTCGTTGCGAACGTTGTGGTAGACCTCGTGCGGTTTACCAAAAATTCCACTTATGCCGAATTTGTTTAAGACAACTTGCCCACAAGGGTCAAATTCCTGGTATGAAAAAAGCTAGTTGGTAGAATAAACAAACTTAAAAGGAGGTTGTACGTTCATGACTATGACAGATCCAATTGCAGATTTTTTAACTAGAATTCGTAACGCGAACATGGTTCGTCACAATTCTGTTGATATTCCTGCATCAAAAATTAAACGCAACATGGCCGAAATCTTAAAACGTGAAGGTTTCGTGAGTCGTGTTGAATATATCGAAGACGATAACCAAGGTGTTATCCGTGTTTACCTTAAATATGGTAAAGACAACCAACGTGTAATCTCTGGTTTGAAGAGAATTTCAAAACCTGGATTACGTTCATACGTTAAATCTGATGATGTTCCTAAAGTACTTAATGGTTTAGGTATTGCGATCATCTCAACTTCAAACGGTGTTGTTACTGACAAAGAAGCCCGTGCTCAAAAAGTCGGTGGAGAAGTATTAGCATACGTTTGGTAAAAAATAATTAAGAGATGGAGGTGTCTAACACATGAGTAGAATTGGTTATAAAACAATTGAAATTCCTGAAGGTGTAACTGTTACACGTGATGGTGATAATGTTACTGTTAAAGGTCCTAAAGGTGAATTAACTGCAGCCTTTGCACCTGACGTTGAAATGAACGTAAACGGTAACGAAATTAACTTTGAACCAACTGGTAAGTATGACAACAGAATGCGTGCCTTACACGGTACACAACGTGCCAACCTTGCCAACATGATTGAAGGGGTAGAAAAAGGTTTCAACAAGACTTTGAAATTAGTCGGTGTTGGTTACCGTACTCAACTTAAAGGTTCAGACTTGATCCTTAACGTTGGTTACTCAAACCCAGTTGATGTTCCAGTTCCTGAAGATCTAGAAGTTAAAGTTCCTGATAATACTACAATTGAAATTGCTGGTATTAACAAGCAACACGTTGGAGACTTTGCTGCTAAGATCCGCGAAATTCGTTCACCAGAACCTTACAAGGGTAAAGGTATTCGTTACGAAAACGAACACATTACTCTTCGTGAAGGTAAGACTGGTAAATAATCGGATTTTAAATAAACAATAATATAGAGGTGACTATTTTGATTACAAAACCAAGCAAAAATAAAACACGTGTCATCCGACACAAACGTGTTCGTAATAAAATTGCTGGTACTGCTGAGTGCCCACGTTTAGACGTATTCCGTTCTAACAAGAACATCTACGCTCAAGTTATTGATGACGTAGCGGGTGTAACGCTAGCTAGTGCCTCAACTCTTGATAAAGAAGTTGCTGAAGGTAACAAAACTGAACAAGCACAAAGTGTTGGTAAGTTAGTTGCTGAACGTGCTCTTGAAAAAGATGTTAAACATGTCGTTTTTGACCGTGGTGGTTACTTATACCATGGACGTGTAGCTGCTCTTGCAGACGCTGCTCGTGAAAACGGACTTGAATTTTAATAAAAAGGAGGAATAAATCACATGGCTAAGTATATTGATCCAAACAAATTGGATTTAGAAGATAACGTTGTTGCCATTAACCGTATCACTAAGGTTGTTAAAGGTGGACGTAGATTACGTTTCGCTGCTTTAGCAGTTGTTGGTGACAAAAATGGTCACGTTGGTTTCGGTACAGGTAAAGCTCAAGAAGTTCCTGAAGCAATCCGTAAAGCGGTTGAAGCTGCCAAAAAGAACTTGATTGAAGTTCCAATTGTGGGAACTACTATTCCTCACGAAATCGTTGGTGTATACGGCGGTGGAAAAATTATGTTGAAACCAGCCGAAGAAGGTTCTGGAGTTGCAGCCGGTGGTGCCGTTCGTTCCGTGATGGAATTAGCAGGTATTAACGATGTTACTAGTAAACGTCTTGGTTCAGATACTAAGATCAACGTTATCCGTGCAACTTTCGAAGGTCTTAAAGGACTTAAGAACGCTAACGAAATTTCTGAACTTCGTGGCGTTTCTGTTGATCATTTAGCTGAATAGGAGGATTTACAGATGGCTCAATTAAAAATCACTTTGATTCATAGTGCTGCTCATCGTCTTCCAAAACAACGTAAGATTGTGGAAGCTTTAGGTTTAGGACGTATTAACAGTAGCGTCGTAAGACCTGATAATGCAGCAACTCGTGGTGCATTATTTAAAATTGCTCACTTAATTAAGGTTGAACAAGTTAAAGATTAATTATTTTAAAGTAAGAGGAGGTGCAATTCAATGAAGTTAAACGAATTAAAATACGCTGAAGGTTCTCGTTCTGAAAGAACAAGAAAAGGACGTGGTCGTTCAAGTAAAGGTAAGACTTCTGGTCGTGGACAAAAAGGTCAAAAGGCTCGTGGAAAAACTCGTTTAGGTTTTGAAGGTGGACAAATGCCATTGTACCGTCGGATCCCTAAACGTGGATTTACTAACATTAACCGTAAAGATATCGTTATTGTTAATGTTGAAGAACTTAACGTATTCGATAATGGTGTAGCCGTTACACCAGAATTGTTAATCCAAGCTGGCATCATTAAGAATGTTAAAGATGGTGTTAAAGTTCTTGGTGAAGGAAAACTTGAAAAGAAACTTACTGTTTCAGCTAACAAGTTTTCTGAAAGTGCCAAAAAAGCTATTGAAGACGCTGGTGGTAAAGCTGAGGTGATCTAATGTTATCAACCTTAAAAAGTGCCTTTGGAGATAAAAACATTCGTAAGAAAATTTTCTTTACGTTGTTTGTCTTGGCTATTTTCCGTTTAGGAGCGTATATTACGGTTCCCGGAGTTAATGCTAAAGCTCTTCAAGAAGTGGCTTCTTCTGGGTTAGTTAATGTTTTAAACATCTTCAGTGGTGGAGGATTAACTAACTATTCAATTTTTGCCATGGGTGTTTCCCCATATATTACTGCACAGATTGTTGTTCAGTTGTTACAAATGGACATTGTTCCTAAATTTGTTGAGTGGGGAAAACAAGGTGAAGTTGGTAGACTTAAGTTAGACAAAGTTACTCGTAGATTAACCATTGTCTTAGCCTTCGCTCAATCAATCGGTATTACCGCTGGTTTCAATGCTTTAAGTAGTTTACACTTAGTTGAAAACCCCGGCCTTGCTACATATGCTAGCATTGGATTAGTTCTTACTGCCGGAACTATGTTAACCACATGGATGGGTGACATGATTACCGACAAAGGAATTGGTCAAGGGGTTTCAATGATCATTTTTGCTGGAATTGTTGCTAATATTCCTACTGGATTTGAAAGTATTTATCGACAATACATTCAAGGAACTCCAACTAGTGATTTGTGGCAACCAGCATTGTTCGTTGGTGGACTAATCATTGCAATGTTAGTAATTGTTACTTTCGTTACATGGGTTCAACAAGCAGAACGTCGAATTCCAATTCAATATACACGTCGAGCAACTGGATCAGCTAAAAGCAGTTATCTTCCATTGAAGGTAAATGTTGCTGGTGTTATTCCGGTTATCTTTGCTAGTGCATTTATCTCAACTCCACAAACAATCCTTATGTTCTTTACTAAGAATCATGGGGGTCAGGGTTGGTTTAAATTTATGTCAGAATTGTTTAACATGCAAACTCCAATGGGAGCTACGTTTTATACACTTTTGATTGTTGTCTTTACTTTCTTTTATGCGTTCGTTCAAGTTAACCCTGAAAAGTTAGCCGAAAACTTACAAAAACAAGGAAGTTACATTCCAGGGGTATGGCCTGGAAAATCTACCCAACTCTACGTTTCTCATCTTTTAATGAGATTAAGTACGGTGGGAGCATTATTCTTGGGAGTTGTTTCTTTAATTCCTTTAATTGCTCAAAATTTATGGAATCTTAATAGCTCAATCGGTTTAGGTGGTACTAACATCCTAATTATCGTTGGAGTTGCGATTGAAACCATGAATCAAATTAAAGGTTTAACGATGCGTCAAGAATATGTCGGATTTATTCAAGATGAACCAAAAGACGATAAGGGAGATAAATAATATGTCAATGAATTTATTATTAATGGGTCTTCCCGGTGCCGGTAAAGGTACACAAGCTGAAAGTATCGTTGAAAAATATGATATTCCACATATCTCTACTGGAGATATTTTTAGAGCAGCTATGAAGGAAAAGACTCCAATGGGTGTTGAAGCTCAAAAGTATATTGATAAAGGTGAACTTGTTCCTGATGAAGTTACTTGTAAAATTGTTGAAGAACGATTGAAACAAGATGACACCAAGAACGGTTATCTCTTAGATGGCTTTCCCAGAACACTGGAACAAGCTCAACAATTAGAGGTAATGACTGATAAATTAGGTAAAAAATTAGATGCAGTAATTAACATTGATGTTGATCCTGAAATTCTAGTTGCTCGTTTATCTGGTCGGTTCATTTGTAAAAACTGTGGTGCTACTTATCATAAATTGTACAAAAAACCTAAAGTTGAAGGTACGTGTGACATTTGTGGTGGACATGTATTTTATCAACGAAGCGATGATGAACCAGAAACTGTTAAAAATCGATTGAAAGTAAACATGAAAATGAATACTCCTTTAATTGATTTTTATAAGAAATTAAACTTATTGCATACAGTTAATGGTGATCAAGACATTGCAGATGTTACTAAAGACATTAATAAGATTCTTACCAATTTAAACTAAGGTCTTCTTAATTGTCGATAAGGCAATGATATGCTATATTGAAGATTGATAGTGCTATTGGATTTGAATTGAATTAATCATGATTTTGGAGGATTGTTTTGTCTAAAGATAATGTAATTGAAGTAGAAGGAAAGATTACTGAAACCTTACCTAATGCGATGTTTAAAGTAGAACTAGAAAACGGTCATGCTATCTTAGCTCACGTTTCTGGTAAAATTAGAATGCATTACATTAAGATACTTCCAGGAGACCGTGTAACTGTTGAAATGTCACCATATGATTTAACTAAGGGTAGAATTACTTATCGGTTTAAGTAATTCCCCTTTATTAGGAGGTTTATAAGATGAAAGTAAGACCATCAGTAAAAAAAATGTGTGAACAATGTAAAATTATCAAAAGAAAAGGTCGTGTTATGGTAATTTGCTCAGCAAACCCTAAACACAAACAAAGACAAGGTAAGTAATTAAACAGGAGGTGGACTAAATGGCTCGTATCGCCGGAGTGGATTTACCACGTAACAAGCGTGTTATTGTTGCTTTAACTTACATCTATGGTGTTGGTGACGCAACTTCAAAAAAGGTTCTTGAACAAGCTGGTGTTTCAGAAGATGTACGTACTCAAGACTTAACTCCTGATCAACAAGATAAGATTAGAGAAGCCCTAGATAACTTCCTTATCGAAGGAGATTTACGTCGTAAAGTAAGTATGGATATCAAGAGATTATCAGAAATCGGTTCATACCGTGGAATGAGACATCGTCGTGGATTACCTCTTAGAGGTCAACACACTAAAAACAATGCTCGTACTCGTAAAGGTAAGAGAACCAAGAAATAATAATTAAGAAGGAGGTTACTAGTTCTTATGGTAAAGAAAAATACTCGTAAGCGTAAAGCAAAGAAGCATGTTGAATCTGGTGTAGCTCACATTCATTCAACATTTAACAACACATTGGTAATGATTACTGATGTGCAAGGTAATGCTATTGCCTGGTCATCTGCTGGTGCATTAGGTTTCCGTGGAAGTCGTAAATCTACTCCATTTGCTGCACAAATGGCTGCAGAAGCTGCTGCTAAAACAGCAATGGAACATGGAATGAAGACCGTTGAAGTTGCTGTTAAAGGTCCTGGTTCAGGTCGTGAATCAGCAATTCGTGCATTACAAACAACTGGTTTGGAAGTAGCTGCCATTCGTGACGTTACTCCAGTTCCTCATAATGGTTGTCGTCCTCCAAAACGTCGTCGAGTTTAATTTTTTAATGAAAGTTAATTTTGTAAAAGACTCAACGCGGTTTGAAAGGGGTAGAAGTTAGAATGATTGAATTTGAAAAGCCTAACATTCATAAAATTGAAGAAACAAATAACTACGGTGAAGTAGTTGTAGAACCATTAGAACGTGGATATGGTACTACACTTGGTAACTCATTGAGACGGATTTTACTTGCCTCATTACCTGGTGCAGCTGTAACTAGTGTTCAAATCGATGGTGTTTTACATGAATTCTCTACTGTAAAAGGTGTTACCGAAGATGTTACTAAAATTATCTTAAACTTGAAAAAGCTTAAATTACGGATTGACTCTGAAGATAATGACACTCATACTTTGAGTATTAATGTAACTGGTCCTGCTGATGTCACTGCCGCTGATATTACTACAGATAGTGAAACTACAATTCTCAATCCAGACTTGCATATCGCTACTGTTGCTGAAGGTGCAACTTTGCACATGACTATGACTGCTAACAAGGGTCGTGGTTTTGTATCAGCTGAAGAAAACAAAGCTAGAAACGATGATATGCCAATTGGTGTATTACCAATCGATTCTATTTATACCCCAATCGAACGTGTTAACTATCAAGTTGAAGACACACGTGTAGGACAACGTGATGATTTTGACAAGTTGACATTAGACGTTTGGACAAATGGTTCAATTTCTCCTTCAGACGCAATTTCATTAGCTGCTAAGATTTTAAGTCAACATCTAGAAATGTTTGTTGACTTAACTGATCGTGCACAAAATGCTAACGTGATGGTTGAAAAAGAAGAAACCCATAAAGAAAAAATGCTTGAAATGTCAATTGAAGAACTAGATCTTTCAGTTCGTTCTTACAACTGTTTGAAACGTGCTGGAATTAACACTGTTCAAGAATTAACAGACAAGTCAATGGCAGATATGATGAAGGTTAGAAACCTTGGCCGTAAATCACTTGAAGAAATCGAACACAAAATCGATGCTTTAGGTTTGTCATTTCGTAAAGAAGATTAGTTAAAAGGAGGATATCCATTTATGAGTTATCGTAAATTTGGTCGGGAAAAAGGCCCACGTCGCGCTATGCTTCGTAACTTGACTACTGAATTAATCGTTAATGGTCGTATCGAAACTACTGAAGCTAAAGCTAAAACTGTGAGATCTTCTGTAGATAAGATGGTTAGCTTAGGTAAACGTGGAGATTTAGCTGCTCGTCGCCAAGCTGCTGCTTACTTACAAAACATGGTTGCTGACGTTACAGAAGTCGACGATAAGATCAAGGTAACTACTGCTTTGCAAAAGTTATTTGATGAAATTGCACCAAAATACAAGGATCGTAACGGTGGTTACACTCGTATCCTTAAAACCATGCCTCGTCGTGGAGATGGTGCACCAATGGTAATCTTAGAATTTGTTTAATCATAAATTGTAAGATAATAGCATAAATAACTGAATCACTAAATATGAGGCATAAAGCGTTATGATGATGGGGAATTCCCAAGTCTAGCTTGAATGTGGGTAAAACCAAGCGCCTCATATTTACGTGATTTTTTTATACATAAAATTAAAAGGAAAGATACTTATGCAGCCAAAAGTTGAATTTAATGCAGTTTCGTTCAATTATCAAAATCAGTTTAAAGCGTTAAACCAGGTTTCCTTTGAAATAAAATCAGGAACTACGGTTGCTTTAATTGGACAAAATGGAAGTGGCAAGAGTACGATTGCTAAATTAATTGATGGGTTACTCAGTCCAACTTCGGGAAAAATTATGATTGACGGCGTGCAATTAACGGATGATAGTCTAGTCAGTTTACGTAAAAAAATTGGCATCGTTTTTCAAAATCCAGATGACCAGATTATTGGTGCGACGGTTGAAGAAGATGTGGCTTTTGGGTTAGAAAATCGTAATTTACCATATCAATTAATGCAACAACGAGTTACTCAAGCAATTAACGCAGTCGGGATGCAAGCTTACGCTAATGTTAGCCCTAATCTACTTTCTGGGGGACAAAAACAGAAAGTTTCTTTAGCACGCGCTTTGGCACTCGAACCATCAATTCTGATTTTTGATGAAGCAATGAGCATGTTAGATCCAATTGCGGCGGCTGAAATCAAACAAATTATTACAAAATTACAAAAATCTGCTAAACTAACGGTACTTTACATTACGCATAATATGGAAATGTTAGAAGCAGTTGACCAAGTACTAGCATTAAATCACGGGAATTTAATTTTTGATGGAGATCCGCAGACGTTATACCATGAGCATGAAATTTTACAACAATTGGCCATGCAACCACCATTTACGGAACAAGTTAAGCAACTTTTTCGAAAACAGGGCTATTATCCGCCGGTTGAATATTTAGACGATGAGGGGTTAAGTGAATGGATAACCAAATTATTTTAAAAAACGTTAACTACACTTATGCACCGCAAACCACTTTTGCGAAACAAGCACTACAAAATATCAATTTAACCATTCAAGCGGGAGAATTTGTTACCTTGGTGGGAAAGACGGGAAGTGGAAAATCCACTTTAATTCGCTTACTAAACGGCTTATTGACGGCCACTGCTGGAGAAGTAATGGTTAATCAAACCCAGCTCCAGTCTAAAATGAAAAAAAAGGCTTTAATGAAAATTCGTTCACAGGTGGGAATGATTTTTCAATCACCCGAAAAACAACTTTTTGCTGATACGGTGTTAGATGATGTTAGTTTTGGTCCACAAAACTTTGGCAAAAGTAAGGCAGAAGCCGAAACCCTGGCAAAAAAAATTTTAACGGAAGTCGGAATTCCCGAAACATTATTCAAACGTTCCCCCTTTGAATTATCTGGAGGACAAATGCGCCGAGTAGCGATTGCCGGAGTTTTAGCCATGCAACCGCCCATTTTAATTCTCGATGAACCGACTGTGGGTCTTGATGAAATTGGGCGCACTGAAATTTTAAAAATTGTGAAGCATCTGAATGAGCAACAACATGTGACCATTGTAATGATTACCCATAATATGAAAGTTGTGAGCGAGTTTGCTAAACGAGTGGTGGTCCTTGATCAAGGTAAGATTATCAGCGATTCACTGCCACAAACTTTTTTCATGAGGATGAAAAATGAAACTGGATTACCAGATTCGGTTAAAATTTATCAAACATTATTAAAAAAAGGAATTCAATTAGATGAAGTACCTTTGAACAAAAACCAATTAGTGGATTTAGTTACTAAAAAACTAGGAAATTAGGAGGATGAAGCCTTGAATAAAGCGATTTTTGGGAATTATTTACCTGGTAATTCAATTCTTCATCGTCTGAATCCAACTGCTAAAATTATTGCGACTTTATTAATGATTACGTGGATTTTGTTTGCTAATAATCCGTGGAATTATGGACTTTTAACGATTTTAGTGGTCTTTGAGGCCTATCTTGCCCAAATCAAGCTTAAAACGATTCTAAAGGCGATTAAGCCCTTTATTTGGTTGATTATGTTTACCGTGGTGGTTCAAATTTTGTTTAGTCCTCATGGAACACCTTATTTTGTGTGGGGACCAGTTAAAATCACGTCTTATGGTTTTCAGCTCGCGGGTTTAATTTTTATTCGGTTTGTTTTGATTATTATTCAAGCCACATTACTCACGATGACGACGTCACCCAATTCGATTGCTATGGGAGTTGAAAAACTAATCGGACCGTTACGTCATTTAGGCGTTCCGGTGGAAACCGTCGGAATTATGCTCTCAATTTCGTTAAGGTTTGTCCCCACGTTAATGGAAGAACTTCAGGTAATTATGGATGCCCAACGTTCCCGAGGAGTGATTTTTAATCAAGGTGGCGTAATTAAACGGTGTAAAAATATTATTTCGCTCATTATTCCGATTTTAGTTTCGTCATTTCGGCATGCTGATAATTTGGCAGATGCTTTGGGAGCAAGTGGCTATGATGCTCACAATCCACGAAGTAGTTATCGAAAATATCAGTGGAACTTGGCTGATAGCATAACGTTACTAGTTGTGGTTTTAGTGGGAATTGCAGTGATTTTGATGAGGAATTTAAGCTAATGAGAAGATATAAAATTACATTTGCATATGACGGAACCAAATTTGCGGGTTTTCAAAAACAACCCAAGCAACGGACCGTGGAAGGTGTGTTAACTAAACTAGTTAATCGGATGGCAAAAAATCCCACCGCAGAAATTGGGGTTTATGGTTCAGGGCGAACCGATGCCGGTGTCCATGCCTTAGCACAAGTGGCTCATTTTGATTTTCCGTTTGCGATTCCAGCTGAAAACATGTTAAAGGGACTGAATAGCATGTGTCCGTTAGATATTGAAATTTTAAAAGTTGAAATTGTTGAACCAGAGTTTCATGCTCGTTACGATGTTACCGGCAAGAAATACCTTTACAAAATTTCACTAGGCCGATTTACCGATCCGTTTAAACGATTTTATACTGCCCACTGGCGCTTTCCAATGGATTTTAGCAAAATGGAAATTGCCATTCAGGATTTAGTGGGGAAACATGATTTCTCTTCGTTTGTTGCATCAGGTGCTAAACCTGGGAGTCGAATTCGGACAATTTTTTCGGTAAAAGCAGTTAATGATCAAGCTAATCACGAAATTCATTTTGAGTTTTATGGTGACGGTTTTATGTACAACCAGGTCCGAATTATGACAGCGGTTTTAGTTGAAATTGGGATGGGTAAAAGGCCAGTACACGACATTCAACGCTTGCTCAAAGTAAAAGATCGTCAAGAAGCACGACTAACGATGCCAGCAGAAGGTTTATACTTAAAACAAGTTTACTATCCTGGAGATGACCCAGAACATTCCCAAAAAAAGCATCAGAATCGGATTAATTCGTGAATTTGATTGACTTTTCACTTTATAATTTGTAAAATGATAGATGGTATTGTTTGCCCCACATTAAGCCCCGGAAACTTATATTGGTGTCGAACAAAACAAAGAAACGCGGAGGAAAATATAGTGCGTACAACATACATGGCAAAACCCGGTGAAATTGAACACAAATGGTACATCATCGACGCTGCTGGAATTCCAGTAGGTCGTCTTGCAAGTGTTACTGCTTCAATTTTACGCGGTAAAAACAAAGTAACTTACACACCTAACGTAGACAATGGTGATAATGTAATTATCATTAATGCTTCTCAAGTTGCATTAACTGGTCACAAGGCTAAAGATAAAATGCACTTCCACCACACTCAATACATTGGTGGAATTAAACAAGAATCATTTGGTAAATTGCGTGCTGAAAAACCTGAAAAGTTCATTGAACAAGTTGTTAAGGGTATGCTTCCTCACAACTCATTAGGTCGTAAGATCGGTTTGAAACTTCACGTTTATGCTGGTGAAGATCACAAGCATGAAGCACAAAAACCAGAAGTTTTAGATATTACTAACCTAATTTAAGGAGGATATACACATGGCTAAAGTTCAATACAGTGGTACCGGTCGTCGTAAAGACTCAGTTGCTCGTGTACGTTTAGTACCAGGTACTGGTAAAATTATTATCAACGGTAAAGACGTTGAAGAATACATTCCATTCCCTAACTTGCGAGAAGTTATTTTACAACCATTCAATGTTACTGAAACTCTAGGTAACTACGACACATTAGCAAACGTTAATGGTGGTGGTTTCTCTGGTCAATCAGGTGCAGTTCGTTTAGGAATTGCTCGTGCATTGCTTGATGTAGATCCTGACTTCCGTGAAGCACTTAAGAGAGCTGGTCTTTTGACTCGTGATCCAAGAATGAAAGAACGGAAGAAACCAGGTCTTAAGAAAGCTCGTAAGGCTGGTCAATTCTCAAAACGTTAAGATATATTTTTACGAATATGTTTTGGAAACACTCATACCTGGTATGGGTGTTTTTTGTTTGTACAAAAACATTCTTTATTGACTCTTTCTACAGCATAAAGGAATACAATAGAACTGAGAATTGAAGTCTCATAGTCTAATCCGATTAAAAGAGAAAAGAAGGATGACAAAATGAAAGTTATTGATGAACTTGCAAACGTAGTCGGCAAACGCCACGTGATTACTTCAAAAGAACGTTCTGAACAATATCGTGAAGGATACCGTTCAGGTCATGGAGATGCTTTAGCCGTAATTCGCCCTAAAACTTTATTAGAATTATGGAAAGTTTTGGAAATTGTCCATAAGCATGATTTAATTGTGATTATGCAAGCTGCTAATACTGGGTTAACTGAAGGTTCCGTGCCTAACCAAAATGGTTATGATCGAGATGTGGTCGTCATTAATACCTTAAGAATGAAGGGCATTCAATTAATTGACTATAATCAACAAGTGATTGTTTTTCCTGGAACGACCTTACATGGTTTAGAAACTGCGCTTGATAAAGTTGATCGTAATCCCCATTCTGTCATCGGTTCATCAACGATTGGTGCAACCGTAGTCGGTGGAGTAAACAATAATTCTGGTGGTGCCTTAATTCAACGGGGACCAGCTTACACCGAATTAGCCCTTTATGCCCAAGTTGATAAAAATAATGAATTACATTTAGTTAATCATTTAGGCGTTGATTTAGGAACGACGCCTGAAGAAATTTTAACGAACTTAGAAGAACATAACTATAATGCACAAAACGTCCATTACAGTGAAGAACGAGTAGGACATAACCGAAACTACGAAAGCCGAGTTCGGGATGTTGAAGCTGATACACCAACGCGTTATAACGCTAACCCAAAAGAACTTTACGAAGTTTCTGGTTCAGCCGGTAAATTAGTAACGTTCGCAGTTCGGTTAGACACTTATCCTAAACCTAAAGCAGAAAAAGTCTTTTACATTGGGACTAATGATCCCGCTGTCTTAGAAAAATTACGACGTCATATCTTGACGAAGTTTAAATATTTACCAGTTTCTGGTGAATACATGCACCGGGAAGCTTATGATTTAGCGAAAAAATATGGCAAAGATAACTTGATGGTGATTGACGATATTGGAACCAAACCACTTCCATTCTTGTTTAATGCACGGGCGGCCAGTGAAAGAATTTTGCACCATATTCCGACATTTAAACCATATTTTGTCGATCGGACTTTACAAAAGCTTAGTGGAATTTTCCCAGATCAATTACCAAAACGGATGGAAGAATTTCGGGATAAATACCAACACTATCTTCAATTAAAGGTTGATGATCAAGGTATCCAAGAAGCTAGCGATTATTTGCAAGAGTTCTTCAAAGATCATGAAGGTGGCTACTTTGAATGTACTCCCAAAGAAGCTAAAGTAGCAGCCACCCATCGTTATGTCACGGCGGCGGTTCCGATTCGTTATGCCGAAACGCATCAAGATGATGACATTCAAATTTTGCCACTTGATATTGCGTTGCCACGGAATGAAGAAGACTGGTTTGAAACTCTACCGAAAGAAATCGATGATAAGATTAAATACAAACTTTACTATGGCCATTTCTTAGATCATGTCATGCATCAAGATTACATCTTGAAAAAGGGCGTTGATCCTCATGAATTAAAGCAAGAAATGTTGAAGATTTTAGACAAACGGGGTGCTAAGTATCCCGCTGAACATAACGTGGGTCATTTGTACCACGCTCCAGAAAACTTAGTGGAGCATTATAAAGTATGTGATCCAACAAATACCTTTAATCCTGGAATTGGAATTACTTCAACGAAACGGGATTGGAAATAAGGGAAGAGTTTGTATAAACGTTAAATTTATTAATTAAAAAAGTAATTACAGATATTTATTGAGAGGTATCTATAATTACTTTTTTGATATTTACTTTTATTTTTTATAAAATTTTTCTCTAACTGTTCTAATCCAATCATTTAATATTGAAGCAAAATTTTGTTCTGAAAACCAATTTGAACTTTTTAAATTCACAGCATTGTAATGAACAGGAAGAGTCCCAGTAAAAAATAGACCTTCATTAATTTCAGGATTAGTAGTTGAAATTATTAAGATAGGTAAATCGTTGTCATAAGCAAGCGCACCTTC
The DNA here is from genome assembly GCF_044054575.1 of Fructilactobacillus frigidiflavus. GTDB lineage: Bacteria > Bacillota > Bacilli > Lactobacillales > Lactobacillaceae > Fructilactobacillus > Fructilactobacillus frigidiflavus. The sequence continues at coordinate 82,715 of NZ_CP168716.1, read as the reverse complement.
AATTTGATTCCAGGGTGTAGACATGTATTCACCGTTATCTTTTTTTATTTGTGGTGTACCTAGTATAATCGCTCCATAACATTCTTTCATTTTATTTTTTATAGACTTAATAGGAATTTCATTTGTATTATAATTTCCACCTAATGTTATAGTTTCAATATCTTTTTCATTCAATAAAAAGTCCTGAAATAATTTAATTGGGTATTTGTATTCAGGGTTTACGTTGTTTGATTTACTTAAAAACACTTTTATTGTCATATTATAATCTCCAGTTTATTAATTATTAAATTTTTATTGTTATTATTATAATACATTTATATGTTAGAAAGGTTTAAAATTATGAATAAACAACAAATCACCATTCAACTCAATCCCCAAAACGCTCACACCCTCGAACTGCTCGCCAACGCCAAAGGCATTACAGTTGCCGCTGAAATTGAATCAATCATCGCTCAACACTTTGCTAAGCCCGAACTAATTGGGATGCCCGAATTAGTTGGCACCGAAATTAGCGGTAAACAGCTTCAAGCGGATGGCATTGTAAAGTTAAACGGTGTGTTATACTTTTACCAACTCGTCGGCAGTACGTTAAAGCCAAAAGCGACTTATGTAGTGGCTGATGTGACCGACCAAAAAGTTTATTTAGTCGATAAAGGAGAGTATCATGCTCGGAATTAAGATTGTGCAACAAAACAACGTTGGATTAGTGACTTTTTTAGGAAAATATTCACGTCAATTTGAAAGTGGAATTCATTTTTACATTCCTATTTTAGAACACGTGAAAACGGTTAGTCTTCAATCCCAACCATTAGCGTTACCCGTTCAAACAGGGATTACTAAAGATAATGCTAGTATTAGTATTCAAGTTACGTTAAATTACCGGATCACGAATGCCGAACGTTACACCTTTGGCAACAGCAACTCAATTCAATCAATGGCTTACCAAGTTAGCGGAACTCTTCGTGACATTATCGGAAGCATGGACCTTGATGAGGTTTTGAATTCCACAGATAAAATTAACACTAAATTAATGCAAAACATTGGTGATTTAACTAACACTTATGGAGTAATGATTGAACGAGTGCAAATCGGTGACCTAACGCCTTCTAAAGGGGTTAGTGAAGCGATGGAAAATCAAATTACGGCTTCCAAAAACAAACAAGCTACCATTTCGGAAGCACAAGGGAATGCAGAACAAATTCGCTTAAACACGGAAGCCCAAAATGCTGCGAAAATTGCGACGGCTAAAGCTGACAAACAACAAACTGAAATTCATGCGGATGCCCAAGCCTATGCCACTAAAATTCAAGCTGATGCTGAAAAGTATCGAATTGCGGAACTTCAAGCTGCTTACGCTGCGGCAGATCCTAAGTATTTCAATGCACAATCAATTGATGCCATTCGTGCTGCTGGAACTGACGGTAATTTAATCATTGTCCCTAACGAAAGTAATGGTTTATATGGTCAATTAGCTGCTTTCAGCAAGATGCAAAAAGAAAACAAATAATAAATATATTGGAGTGAATACAATGTCGATTAGCACTAATGATATTACTATTAAAGAGTATTTGACTTCTTTGAATGCAGAAATTCCAGATTATCAAAGAGGATATTCTTGGGAAAATACTCAAATTAGTCAATTTTTGGAAGATTTAACTGAAGAATTGAATAATAATGGTAGTAACAAAGAAAAAAGTTATTTTTTTGGTACTGTAGTTGTAGTTCAGGAAGATGGTAAAAAGAAAAAAATAATTGATGGTCAACAAAGATTGACTACGATAACCATTTTTTTGTCTGTTTTAAGAAATTACGTTTATAGTATTTCTGAAAGACCAGATGATGCAATGGACCTTTATGAAGAAATTAATGGTTCATATATAGGAAAAGAAACTTCTAGAAATGGATCAACCTATAAATTAAACCAGAGAGGACCAATCGAAACATATTTTAGAGATAAGATACAAAAACCAAATGATCATTTTGAAAAGCTACCTTTAACCAGAAAATTAGGAAGAAAGCCACCTATAAATGCCATTGCTTCAGCTTATAATCTCATATATGAGTGGTTAGTGGATGACCTGAATGAAGCAAAAAGTGATGGACAATTAATTTATCCAACTATTAGTAATAAGGTTAATAGGATTGGATCATTGTTAGATACTCTTTTAAATAATTTTTTCATTGTTGAGGTTAAGTCAAATGATATAACAACTGGATATCAAATATTTCAAAATTTAAATGGTACTGGTAAAAATTTGACAGCGAGTGATTTAATAAAATCAGACTTTTTTGGTAAAAGTGAAAAAGAAAATTCAAAAGAAATTTCCAAAAAATGGGAAATAATGCAAAACAAATTAAGTAACGATGATGCAACTGAAATTATTAGATATTATTGGAATGGTACACATAAATTTGCTACTAAGAGATCTTTATATCCAATTATAAGTAAAAATATAAAAACTTTTAGTGAAATTATAACTATGTTAAATGAAATCATTTTGGTTATTCCTGCATATATGGCATGTATTGGCGATGAAAGTGATTTAACTTTGTTTAAATCAAATAATTCAGAAGTACAACAAGTTATTAGAGAGCTAAAAAGTTTAAAACTAAAATCTTATATACCATTACTAATGTCATTGATTTTAAACAAATATGAGGATGAAGATATTGTGAGGGTAATGCGGACTCTCGAAAACTTGATGTTTAGAAATGTTGTTATTGCAAATGGTGTTGCCAATAAATATGAAAAATTATTTTCACAATTATCACTCAGTTTATCTAATGGGACTAGTATAGAAGAAATAATAGAAAAATTGAATGAGTCAAAAATCAGTGATGATGAATTTAAAGATTTATTAATAAAATATAATGCTGAAGGAAACTTAGATGTTGTTAGATTTATTTTGAGAAGATTTGAGTACGAAGATGATCATGCTAAAGGATTATTAGGTAATGATAAGGTTCATGTTGAACATATAATGCCACAGAACCCTAAAAAATTTAGTGATTGGGGATTTGAGAGTAAAGATGAAGACTTTGATGAATATCTTTGGTCTTTAGGTAATCTTGTATTATTGGACTCTGAAAAAAATACTAAAATTCAAAACAATGACTTTAGTGCAAAGAAAAATGAATATAAAAAATCTAGTTTGAAACAAATTGAAAATGTTTGTGAATATTCATCATGGAATAAAGAAAATATTAATGAGCGTACAAGAAAAATTGCTGATAGAGCATTAAAAACATGGTAATAAAGGTTTATTTAATAGATATTTATAAAAGATTACATGAATAAAAAATGGACTGAGAAATTAAATTCTCAATCCATTTTTAGTTCAAACTTATTTAGTTTTTTCGTCTTTTTCAGACTCTGCTTCTGGTTCTTCCACTTTTTCTGGACGAGGAGCTTGTTTAATCATCGTTAAATCTTTCCAGTTAATCACTGTTTTATCGTGGTAACTGTCAAGAATATCAGGATCATCCGTTTTAAAAGATACTAAGAAGGCATTTTTGTAAGCTTTTTCAATGGTTCCCGTGAAGTCATCTTTTTTAATCTTAAAACCAACTACATCACCGATATCAAAGGGTGATTTCTCAGTTTCGGTTAATTCATCATTTTTCTTTGGCAAGATTGTCGCCTCCTTGTTTAATACTCGGACAAAATATTTCAAACTACTATACTTGTTAATTATAACCTATTTTGTAGTACAATTTAAGTATATCGAAAGATGCGGGTGTTTAATTTGGCAAAAAAAAGACGGCGCAAACGTAGGCGTCCTAGTAAAACTAAACAACGTGGAGTGTCTGGCTACAGTCTTATCGTGTTGATTGTACTAGCCACGTTTTTAGGGGTGGGCATCATGAAGTTTGTCCAATCGCCAACTTTTGTTTCCTACAATCAGACCAACATCAGCCAACGGGATAAGAAATTTGTTAATCAGATTTTACCAGAAGCCGTTGTGGTGCAGAAAAAGTATAATATTTTAGCCAGCATTACTCTAGCCCAGGCCATTTTGGAATCAAATTGGGGGCAAAGTGAACTTTCGGCTAAATACCATAATTTATTTGGCGTCAAAGCCGCTGAAAATCAGCCAGGCGTAAATTTAACGACAACCGAATACCAAAATGGTAAAGCCGAAACCGTCACCGGGCGTTTTCGGGTGTACGATAGTTGGAAAGAATCAATTGATGATCACGCCAAGTTATTAGCCCACGGCACGGATTGGAACGCGCTGCAATACAAAGAAGTGGTTCAAGCTGATAACTATCAAGATTCCGCCAAGGGACTAAGTAGCGATGGTTATGCAACGGATCCCGCCTATGCGCAAAAAATAATTCAAATTATTGAGAAGTACCACCTAAATCAATATGATCGAAACTAAGAATAAGGGGAGCTTTGCTATGAATACAGCATTATTAAATCCAGGAGCAACTTTGGGAGTGATTGGGGATAATCTCAATGGTTGTCAAATTGTGAAAGAAGCCAAAAATTTAGGGCTTAATGTCGGAGTTTTAACAAGTCTTTCCGAAAGTAGAATTAAACAGTATGCGGACTTTGTGTTAGTTGGCAATTTTAAAAATCACGATATCTTAGAAGAGTTTGCCAAACGGTGTGACGTGGTGACTTATGCGACTGATCAAGTCGATGTCGCTGCGATTCAATACATGGAACAATTTACCAAAATTCCCCAAGGTACCGGTTTACTAGAAATCGTGCAAGATCGTGCGTTAGAGCATGCGTTCTTTGACCAACTCAACGTTAATAGTGCTCCTTACATGACTGTCGTTGGCATTGATGATTTGTATCAAGCCAGTGAATCAATTGGATATCCCGCGGTTTTGAAACCCATTTTAAAAACTTTGGGGAATTATCAAGAACTAAAGATTGGGACGAAGAATGAAATCGATTTAACGAAACCGATGCTTGGCAACGGAACCTTTATTTTAGAATCAGACATTGATTATTTACACCAGTTTGCCGTTTTAGCGACGCGTGATCAAGCCGGGAAACTGGTACAATTTCCGGCCATTGAGTATCATGATGCAGAAAATGAAACTGTGGTGGTAGTTAACGACCACTTCACAGGCATCAAAGATGCAATTGAAGAGATGCAACGGATTACGGCTGAAATCGCGAAAAACATTGATTACGTCGGCACGTTTGAAATTAACTTTGGGTTTGATAAAAACGAAACCTTATACGTGTGTGGGATTCATCCCACCACGACTTCCCTTGGGTTTATTTTTAACCTAGGAATGAACGTTAACCAATATCGGCAACATTTACGTGCCTTGAGTAATTTACCAATCCCAGAAGTTAAAAAGTATACGGATGTGATTTTACGCTCCTTTATTCCCGAACAATTGCCAACCATTTTGGCCGCCCGTGCTAGTGAACCAACTTGGCAACTTAACTTTGAATATCAGTGCGTTTTAGTGCCAACGGACTCCGTAATTGAGACGGAAGCCAGCTTTAAGCAGTACAACTTATAAATATCGATAAAAATGATAGAGTCGGCATTTATGCTGCCTCTATTTTTGCTATAATTAAACTAAGAGAAATTATGGAGGACGAAGATAAATGGCAATTGCAGACCTGTTAACGAGTATGAATGATAAGCAAAAAGAGGCCGTTGAACAAACTGAAGGTCCGCTATTAGTGATGGCTGGTGCCGGCAGTGGTAAGACACGAGTGCTTACTCATCGAATTGCCTATTTAATTGAAGACAAACACGTGATGCCTTGGAACATATTGGCGATTACTTTTACCAATAAAGCGGCACGCGAAATGAAAGAACGGGTCAACAAACTTTTGGAAGTTGGTGGCGACGACGTGTGGGTTTCCACGTTCCATGCGTTAGGGGTCCGAATCCTACGCCGGAACATTGAAAAGCTAGGCTACAATCAAGCTTTCAACATTGCGGGAACCAGTGAACAAAAAACGTTAATCAAACGAATTTTGAGTGATCAAAACTTGGATCCGAAAAAGAACGATCCCCGGGCGATTTTAAGCGCTATTTCAAATGCCAAAAATGACATGCAAACGCCTGAAGAATACGCCAAAAAGCATAATGATGCGAACCCCTTTCATCAAGTAGTGGCGGGTGTTTATGCCGAATACCAAAAACGCCTAAAGCAAAATGATTCCGTTGATTTTGACGATTTAATCATGTTAACGATTGAATTATTTGAAACTTTTCCGGATGTTTTAAGTTACTACCAAAATAAATTCCACTACATTCACGTTGATGAATACCAAGATACCAACGAAGCGCAGTATCGCCTCGTACAATTATTAGCCGACAAATACCAAAATATTTGCGTGGTAGGGGATGCCGATCAAAGTATCTATGGTTGGCGTGGGGCCAACATGAGTAACATTTTAAACTTTGAAAAAGATTATCCTACCGCCCACACGGTAATGTTGGAACAAAACTATCGGTCGACTAAGACCATTTTGGATGCCGCGAACGGGGTGATTCAAAATAACAACGAACGAAAAGATAAAAACCTCTGGACCGAAAATGCTGATGGGGAAAAGATTACTTACTATCGGGCCCAAAGTGAACGTGATGAAGCCCAGTATGTAGTTGCTAAAATTAAGGAAGAAATGAAAAATCATCATTATTCCTATGATGATTTTGCGGTACTCTACCGAACGAACGCCCAATCACGGGTGATTGAAGAAACTTTCATGAAATCCAACATTCCCTATAACATCGTGGGAGGACACAAGTTCTACGAACGTAAGGAAATTATGGATATCCTGTCATATCTAGGGTTAGTAGCCAATCCGAACGATTCCCTCAGTTTTGAACGGGTAATTAACGTACCCAAACGGGGAATTGGAAATGCTAGTTTTGAAAAGCTACGGATGTTTGCTGGTGACGCCGGGATGAACCTTTCGGAAGCTGCCGAAAACGTAATGATGGCCAATGGCATTCCAACCCGAGCCCGCAATGCGATTGGTGATTTTGGAAATACGATGCATGTGATTAGACAAAATGCGCAAACCAAAACGGTAACCGAAATTACCGAAGCTATTTTAGAAAAAACGGGCTACTTAGCAGAACTTAAGCAAACTAAGTCATTAGAAAATCAAGCACGGATTGAAAATATCGAAGAATTTATTTCCGTAACGGAAAACTTTGATGATAAATATGAACCCGCTGATAGTGAAACTGGCAATCGCTTAGTTGATTTCTTAGCGGACTTAGCGTTAGTTTCTGCCCAAGACGATGTCGATGAAAACGCCAAACAAGTGACGTTAATGACCCTACATGCCGCCAAAGGGTTGGAATTTCCCGTCGTATTTATGCCAGGGATGGAAGAAAAACTCTTCCCCCTTGCTCGTGCAGCGGAAAAACCGGATGAACTGGAAGAAGAACGCCGATTAGCCTACGTCGGAATTACCCGAGCCCAAAAGAAACTCTACATGACGAACGCGTTTTCACGGATGTTATACGGACGGATGCAAAATAATCCGGCTTCTCGTTTTATGGAAGAAATCAAACCCGAATTAATCGCCAACGATGCGGCCATGATGAGTAATCAAGGACCTAAAACGCCGTTTGATAATAGTCGTTATAATCGCCGAACTGAACGAGCTTTCAGTACGCCTTACCAACGCCCTGCTCAACGCGTGGAAAAACCCCAAGGCACTGGTGCCGACAAAAAGAGTTGGAATGTTGGCGATAAAGTGACCCACAAAGCGTGGGGAATTGGGACCGTTGTTAAAATTAACGGAACCGGAGAAGATATGGAACTCGATATTGCCTTTCCAGAAAAGGGAATTAAACGACTTCTAGCTGCATTTGCCCCAATTACCAAAGTCGAAGAATAAAAGGTGGTGAACTTCGTGGAAAAGATTCCATTAGAACAAATAACCGAAGCCCAAGCCCGACAAGAAGCAGAAACGCTGCGGCCCCAACTAATTCAGTGGGGGAAAGAATATTATGAACAGGATTCACCCTCCGTTCCCGATGCCGAATACGATTTAGTTTATGATCGCTTAACCAAGCTTGAAGCAAAGTATCCTGGAATTGTGACGGCTGATTCACCCACCCAACAAGTTGGGGGAAACGTCGCTACCGAATTGAATAAAGTGGAACATCCGATTCCGATGCTTTCGTTAGGCGATGTCTTTTCTAACGAAGAGCTGGCTGAATTTGTAAATCGGTTACAAACGGAATATCCCGCAGATCAAGAATTTAACTGTGAATTAAAAATTGATGGGCTTTCGATCTCCTTACGTTATGAAGCAGGGAAATTAGTCCAAGCCTCTACCAGAGGAAACGGACGAATCGGGGAAGATATCACCAAGAATGCACTAAAAATTCCTTCCATTCCGCAAACTTTGAGTCGTCCAATTGACATTGAAGTCCGTGGTGAATGCTACATGGGCAAAGCAGAATTTTTGAAGTTGAATGAACGTCGCCAAAATGACGGGAAGACCACGTTTGCTAATCCACGGAATGCCGCGGCAGGAAGCTTGCGTCAGTTAGATCCACAAGTTACGGCTGATCGGCATTTAAGTACCTTTATGTACAACGTGGCGGATTATGATGATTTACAAGCTACCACGCAAAGTGGCATGCTCAAAGAACTCAAGGAACTGGGCTTTACCGTTAACGAAAACTTTGCGGTAGCACATAGCCAAGCAGAAATTGATCAATACATTGCAAAGTATCAAGCGCAACGGAATGATTTATCCTATGGGATTGACGGAATTGTGATTAAAACCAATTCCCTTCCCTTACAAATGGAAATTGGACACACCGTTAAAGTTCCCAAATGGGCGATTGCGTATAAATTTCCGCCTGAAGAAGCGCAAGTTAAAATTTTGGACATTGAGTGGACGGTTGGTCGAACCGGAGTAGTAACGCCCACGGCTATCATGGACAAAGCCCAATTAGCGGGAACCACCGTTTCACGGGCTTCCTTACACAATGCGGATTACATTGAGAAAAAAGATATTCGCATTGGTGATACGGTCGTGCTCTACAAGGCCGGGGATATCATTCCCGAAGTCGAACGGTTTATTCCAGATTTACGACCGGCAGATGCTAATCCGTATCAAATTCCAAGTACTTGTCCTTCATGTGGAGCACAACTCGTGCACTTAGATGACGAAGTGGCTCTTCGGTGTATCAATCCGAAGTGTCCAGCTCAGTTATCCGAACAAGTGACGCATTTTGCTTCCCGTAATGCGATGAATATTGAAGGCTTAGGGCCTAAAATTGTGGCACAACTCTTTGATCGTCATTTAATTGATGACGTGGCTAGTCTCTATCAATTAAACAAAGCTGAATTAATTGAGCTCGACAAATTTGGCGAAAAGTCAGCTGATAATTTATTAACGGCCTTAGATAACAGTCGGAATAATTCATTAGAACGTTTGCTCTTTGGATTAGGGATTCGGCATGTCGGTGGAAAAGCTGCGCAAGTGATTGCCCAACACTTTGGTAATATGCAAAAGCTAATGCAAGCTACCAGTGAGGAGATTGCGGCGATTGATTCCATTGGGGAAATCATTGCAGATAGCGTAGCGACGTATTTTGCTGATTCCAACAGTCAAGCCTTAATTCAAGAGTTAATGGCAGTCGGGGTCAATATGGAATTTAAGTCCACCAATCCCGTCGTCCAAGGCGAAACCTTTTTCACCGGAAAAAGAGTAGTATTAACAGGTAAGTTGATTGAGATGACGCGGGGCGCAGCGGCTAAATGGCTAGAAGCGCACGGTGCCGAAGTGACCGGTAGTGTTTCGAAAAAAACTGATTTAGTCATTGCTGGTGAAGCTGCCGGCAGTAAATTAACCAAAGCCGAAAAATTAGCAATTCCCGTGTGGGATGAGCAAAAATTCAAGGCTAAAATGGAAAAAGAGCACGCTTAATGATGAAAGGTGAAGGAATGAAACGATTAGGAGTAGCACTACTAGTTGCCGCAAGTTCAATTGTGTTAGTGGCTTGTGGAAATAGCAAGGAAGTTGGAACTAATAGTGGTTCTAGCAAAACCGAATTGACGGGAAATAACTCCGGTAGTAGTTATCAAAGTTTAATTAAAGACGGTCATTATCAAGTTAGTAAGTCTTCTGGGGTTGATCAAAGTCAAACCAGTAATACCTTTAATTTACAAGGGTTTCAACATGGCTTGCTAAATATTTCTAAGAAGCAATTTGCTCCTGACAAGTACGTTTTTCAAGAAGGTCAGTACATTTCCACGGCCACAACTTATAATTGGTTAGGTCGAAAATCAAAGGATAATCCAGAAGGCTTAAACCCCGAACAGCCTAATAAAAAGGTTGTTCCCGAATATCTTCAACAAATTGATGAACAAGACTATCTCCAACCCGAAGGTGGAAAAATGAAACTTAAGGGGATGACAATTGGAATTGGCTTGAATTCAGTTTATTATTACACTAAGGAAAAGTATGGGGCGCAATATTCCAAAAACTTAGATGACGCTGAAATTGAGAAAAATGGGAAAGAAATTGCCAATCAAGTCTTAGCGCGGATGCGGGAAAACAAAGACACCAAGAACATTCCGATTGTGATTGCTTTATACAAAGCAGCGCCTGAAGATAGTTTAGTCGGGGGAAACTTTATTGCTTACTCCGTGAACAAAGATGGTGCTAAATCAGTCAGTTCTTGGAACAAAGTTGATGAAAAGAACTATGTCTTACCTACGACTAACGGTGAAAAACTTCCTAATGACAACGATGGCGCGGCCTTTAATGAATTTAAAAATAAAGCCCAAAGTTATTTCCCTAACTTGAGTGGAGTGACTGCTCAAGCTCATTACGTAAATGGTTCATTATCCGGAATGACCATCAACGTTACTACCCAATTCTATAGTTACACCGAAATTAATAGTTTTACGCAATATCTTCAAACGGCGGCTCAAAAATACTTGCCAACTGGGGCTCCCATTGAAATTCAAGTGGGATCAACCAACGGCATGCAAAGTTACTTGTACCGTGGTTCGAACGATAAGAAGTTTAGTTCCCACGTCTTTACAAACTATTAAGGCAGATTTAGGAGGTCATTATGACAGAAAAAGTAAATGAAGCAACGACGCAACACATTGCTGGGTTAGCTAAATTAAAGTTAACTGAAGAACAATTACCTAAGTTCACCGAACAATTAAACGATATGTTGAATATGTTAGATGAACTCGGAACGGTTGATACCGAAGGAATTGAACCAACTTATTCCGTTACTGATCGAATTAACGTTTTGCGTGAGGATGTTGCTGATAATTGGGGTCAACGAGATGCATTATTAGCCAATGCTCCGGAAACTGCGGATGGCTTAATTCGCGTTCCAACCATTATTGACGAAAGTGAGGACAAATAATGAACTACTTTGATACCGATTTAGAATCACTTCACAACCAATTAGTTAGTGGAGAACTTACTTCTGAAGAGTTGACTAAGCAAACGATTGAAAAAATCAAAGCACAAAATGAATCAGTCCAAGCTTACTTAACGATTAATGACCAAGCGATTGCAGAAGCGAAGGCCATTGATGAGGCTGGAATTGACCCAGATAGCATTTTTTCTGGAATTCCAGTGGCTTTAAAGGATAACTTAGTCACTAAAGAAATGCGGACGACTGCTGCTTCAAAAATGTTGGAAAACTTTACTTCAATTTTTGATGCAACGGTGGTAGAAAAACTAAAAGCTGCTGGGGCCGTTTTTGTTGGAAAAACTAACATGGATGAATTTGCCATGGGAAGTTCAACCGAAAACTCAGCCTTTGCTACTACTAGAAACCCTTGGAACTTAGAGACGGTTCCTGGTGGTTCATCAGGTGGATCAGCTGCCACAGTTTCAGCCGGACAAGTACTTGCTAGTTTAGGTTCAGATACTGGTGGTTCAATTCGGCAACCAGCTGCCTTTACTGGAGTTGTCGGCATGAAACCAACTTATGGTCGTGTTTCACGATGGGGCTTAATCGCCTTTGGTTCAAGTTTTGACCAAATCGGACCCTTTACCCGTAACGTAAAAGATAACGCTCATTTATTAAACGTGATTGCCGGCCACGACGACCACGATGCCACATCATCACTTAAAGAAGTTCCCGATTTTACTGAAGGAATTGATAAGGGTGTTAAGGGCTTGAAGATTGCCTTACCAAAAGAATTCTTAGGTGACGGAGTTAAACCAGAAATCAAGGAAGCCATTCAAAAGGCGGCTGAAACTTACAAATCATTAGGGGCCACGGTTGAAGAAGTTTCACTACCAAACACAAAATATGGTGTAATGGCTTACTACGTGCTTGCTTCTTCAGAAGCTTCATCAAACTTAGAACGGTTTGATGGAATTCGGTATGGTTTCCGAGCACCGGATGTAACCAACTTGGAAGATGTATACGTGAAGAGTCGTTCTGAAGGTTTTGGTGACGAAGTTAAGCGTCGGATTATGATTGGAACTTTCTCATTATCAGCTGGTTCATTTGATAAATACTTCAAACAAGCTGCGAAAGTCAGAACTAAGATTATCAATGATTTCCAAAATGTCTTTAAAGATTATGATTTAATCATGACGCCGACTGCTACCAGTACGGCCTTTAAGATTGGGGAAGAATCATCTGACCCAATGGAAATGTACATTAACGATGCGTTAACGATTCCCGTTAACTTAGCCGGTCTTCCCGGAATGTCACTTCCAGCTGGATTCAGTAATGGTTTACCAATTGGATTACAACTAATTGGTCGTCCGTTTGACGAAAAAACCATTTACCGCGCTGGATATGCCTTTGAACAAAACACTGACTTCCACAAACAAGCACCTGCACTATAGGAGGAAATAATTATGAATTTTGAAACGACTATCGGTCTAGAAGTTCACGTTGAATTAAAAACTAATTCAAAGATTTTTAGTCCTTCTCCCGTTAAATATGGTGTCGAACCTAATGCCAACACCAACGTTATTGACTGGGGTTATCCTGGTACTTTGCCAACGGTTAACAAACAAGTGATTGCCAACGGAATTACAGCTGCCTTAGCTTTACACGCTGAAATTGAAAGACATCCACACTTTGACCGGAAAAACTACTTCTATCCTGATAATCCTAAGGGTTACCAAGTGACAGAAAATGATATTCCAGCTGCCCGTAATGGTTGGATTGAAGTTAAATCAGCCAACGGAACCAAAAAAGTTGGAATTGAAGAAATGCACGTGGAAGAAGATGCCGGAAAGAATACCCACGGAAAAAACTATTCTTACGTTGATTTAAACCGTCAAGGAACCGCTTTGATTGAAATTGTTTCTAAACCAGAAATGTCAAGTCCCCAAGAAGCTTATGACTATCTTGAAGGCCTTCGTCAACGAATTCAATTTACCGGAATTTCGGATGTTAAAATGGAAGAAGGTTCGATGCGGGTCGATTGTAATATTTCCCTTCGTCCCGTTGGTAGCGACCAGTTAGGGCAAAAAATCGAACTTAAGAACTTGAACTCCTTTAACTATGTTCGGAAAGCCTTAGCCTACGAAGAAATTCGGCAAGCTCAAGTCTTAATGGCGGGTGGGACAATTGGAGCCGAAACTCGTCGTTATGATGAATTGAACGGAAAGACTTACTTAATGCGGGTTAAGGAAGGTAAAGATGATTATCGTTACTTCCCAGAACCAGATCTTCCTAGTCTTGATATTTCAGAAGAATGGATTGATGAACTTAGAGCAGCACTTCCCGAAATGCCTGAAAGTCGGCGGAAACGTTACGTGGAAGACATGGGACTTACGGAATACGATGCAATGGTGCTTACTCAAACCAAAGAAATGTCAGACTTCTTTGACAAGTTAATTGAACTTGGTAGTGATCCTAAGATGGCTTCAAATTACCTTCAAGGTGACGTAAATGCTTACTTAAATGACAAACAAGTTGATTTAGCTGATACAAAGATTACCCCGGAAGCTTTGGCAAGCATGATTAAGATGATTATGGATCAAACCATTTCAACTAAGATGGCTAAAAAGGTCTTCAAAGCTATTACTGATGGAAAAGATCCAAAACAATTTGTGGAAGAAAAAGGCTTAGTCCAATTATCTGATCCTGCTAAACTTCAACCAATTATTGATGAAGTTTTGGAAAATAACCCCCAATCAATTGAAGATTTTCATAATGGGAAAGACCGAGCTGTTGGTTTCTTAGTTGGTCAAATTATGAAGAAAACCCAAGGAAAAGCCAACCCATCAGTGGTTAACAAAATTTTGATGGAATCATTAAATAAGTAGAGAAAGTGGTGTAACGATGGTAAAGCGAGCACGTATAATTTATAATCCAAGTTCGGGGAGGGAGACCCTTAAACCGAAATTGGTTGATATTTTAAATGTCCTAGAAAATGGAGGTTACGAAACTAGTACTTTTGCCACAACCCCGAAACCACATTCTGCTAGAGACGAAGCGGCTCGTGTTGCTAACGAAGGCTTTGATTTAATCGTTGCAGCTGGGGGAGACGGAACCATTAATGATGTCATTAATGGAATTGCTCCGTTAGCTAAACGACCTAAATTAGGGATTATTCCTGCTGGAACTACAAATGATTTTGCTCGCGCTTTAGGAATTCCACGCGATGATTTTGTGGAAGCTGCCAAGGTAATGCTTGATGGTGATTTGATGCCGATGGATGTCGGGAAAGCATACAATGAACATGAAACCCGCTACTTTATCAACATTGCAGCCGGGGGACGCTTAACTGAATTAACCTATGGCGTGCCGTCTGACTTGAAAACCATTTTTGGCTACATGGCCTACATGTTAAAAGCTGTAGAAATGTTGCCAAGTAGTCATCCAGTGGAAATTGAAGCACAATATGATGGTGGCGAATACAAAGGAAAAGCCTTGATGTTTTTCCTTGCCATGACTAATTCAGTAGGAGGTTTGGAACAACTTGTTCCAGATGCCTCTTTGAACGACGGTAATTTTACGATGATTATTGTAAAAACGGGAAATATGTTTGAAGTCTTACAGTTGATTACGAAAGCTTTAAACGGGGGACGTCATATTGACGATTCTCGGATCGTTTACAAAAAGACCAAACATTTCTCAATTGTTCCGAAAACCAAACGTAAAATGCCAATTAATTTAGATGGTGAATTTGGGGGGAATGCCCCCATGCAGTTTACTAATTTAAAACAACATATCCAAATTTTTGCCAATCTAAAAAATAAACAACTAACTGACCAGTAATAAACTTAAAAAGTTTTGTCGGAGAAAAACGGCAAAACTTTTTATTAGGGAGAAAAAATGAGTAAAAAAATTAATGCACCAGTAACCAAAAACGAAGAATTAACGGTTTCCGTTACTGATTTAACTTACGAAGGAATGGGTGTCGCTAAAGTTGGGGAACATTTCCCTATTTTTATCGAAGATGCCCTTCCTGGTGAAGAAGTTAAAATCAAGATTTTGAAAGTTAAACGTAACTTTGCGTTTGCCAAGCTCGAAAAAATCTTGAAGAAGAGCCCAGATCGAGTTGATGCCGTTGATAAACGTTACACTCAAGCTGGAATTGCGCCATTACAACATTTAAGCTACGAAAAACAATTGGAATTTAAACAACACCAAGTGGCCGAAATGTTTAAAAAAGATCACATTGACGTGGAAGTTAATCCGACCATTGGGATGGAAAAACCTATGCAATACCGGAATAAAGCTCAAATCCCAGTGCGGATGATTAATAACCAATTAGAAACTGGTTTCTATCGTCGTCACAGTCACGACTTAATTCCAATTGAAGATTTCTATATCCAAAATCCAGAAATTGATAAAGCCATCGTTGTTGTACGGGATGTGCTACGGAAGTACAACATTGCGGCTTACAACGAAGTGACGCATGAAGGTTTAATTCGGAACATCATGGTCCGTTACGGTTTTTACAGTCATGAAATGATGATTGTAATTGTTGTCAACGGTCGTGATTTACCACATGCGCAAGAAATTACCCATGATATTATGGAAAAATTACCAAACTTAGATAGTTTGATGATGAACGTTAATACGGGTAAAGGTAACAAATTGATGGGTGACAAGAACTTCATGTTGGAAGGTAAAAACTACATCATGGACCAACTAATGGGAACAAAATTTATGATTTCACCATTGTCATTCTATCAAGTGAACCCCTTCCAAACCGAAAAGCTCTACAAATTAGCAATTGAAAAGGCTAAATTAACCAAAGACGATGTCGTAATTGATGCTTACTGTGGAATCGGAACCATTTCCTTAGCAATGGCACCAAACGTTAAACACGTTTACGGAGTGGATGTCGTTAAAGAAGCCATTGAAGATGCGCGGACCAACGCCAAGTTGAACCACATTGATAACGCGACTTTTGTGGTTGGTAAAGCCGAAAAGCAAATGAAACAATGGGCCGAAGATGGTATCAAACCGGATGTAATCGTCGTTGATCCTCCTCGTAAGGGAATGGATGAAAGTTTCATCGAAACAGTTTTAAAGATGAAGCCAGAACGATTAGTGTACGTTTCATGTAACCCAGCTACGTTAGTTCGTGACGCTAAGTTACTTGAAGAAGGTGGCTACAAGATTAACCAACCGGTTCAACCAGTTGATCAATTCCCACAAACACCGCACGTTGAGAGCATTACAGTATTTTCTCGGAGCTAAGGCGACGAAGGAAAATGCTAGTAATCCTCCATGCGATAGCTACCCAAGAGTGAAAAGCTTGCTTTGAATGATTGGATAGTAGCGAACCGTTGAGAGCATTACAGTATTTTCTCGGGATTAAAATTGAATAATTAGTATAGCAAAAGCGACCAATTCTTGATGAATTTGGTCGCTTTTCTTGGTTATTTAAAAACATAATTTAAATAATATTTTTAAATAAAAATTAAAAAAGTGTTATATCACATTGAATTAAATAATAAAAAGCTTATAATATTGATATAGATAATTTTTTAGAAAATTCATTATTTTTCTTTTATATTATCTATCTTTTAAATTAAATATGGGAACATTCACAACCCACGGGGTTCGTTTGATTGTTCTGATGATGAGCTAGGTAAACAACCCACGGGGTTCGGTTATCTAGCTCTATTTATTGTATTTTTTTAAATCCCATATTAAGAATAGTCTTCTTAAAGAACTCAATTCATTTCCTGATTTTTTTTCATGTTTGTTAAATAATTCTTTGAATCTTTTTAATGCCGTTGTTTTTACATAATTATTGAAATCATTGTAATCTATGTTGTTTACGTTAAAAGCTATTTCATCAATTTTTTTTGTATTATTTACATTTTTTTGATTTAATATATCTTTTAAATTATTGAATTTTACGTGATTAGATTTATTTATATTGTTAATTTGATATTCAATATCTAAAAAATTGTTTGTATTAATTTTCTTTTCAATTTTATTTAATTCATAATTTTCAAGGTTACTACTGTGCAAACTTGGATAATAAAAATTAAATGGATATCTTGCTCTTGCGTCTTTTAAGAAGAAACTCCATGCTACCTGAGGCATTATTTCATGTGTTTCTTTTATATAATCTTCTAAGTACGTTATCTGTGTTGGTGTTACAAAAATATTTTTTTGATTTCCAATAGCAACTACCATTTTATTTTCATCCTCTTTACTTATATCTTTTGGGGAAACAAGTGTAGTTTTTAAAGCACCATTTGCACCTGCTGATATAATTAAATTTCTAATGTATTTTTCGAATTTTTTTATATCTTTTGGGTTAAGTCCCTCATCAATTTTTGAAAAAGATTTGAATATATTTGTATAATTTGAAGCTTCTAATAGCGTATAATTAATGTTTAGTTCATCCAAATTAACAATTTTTTCAGTTATATCGGGTGCATCTTTTTTGTAGTCTACTACTATAATTCTACTTGCTGATTTTCTTAAATCTTCTTTTGGTAATTGTTTAGAAAAATCTGAGAGTAATTTTCTTATATCACGATCAGTAAGTGAATATCCAAGAAATAATATGGGGGATGTAATCATTGAGGAAAGTATCTTTGCAGAAATTAAAATAGAATTTTTATCATACTCATCATAATCATTTGAATTTATAACAATTGAATTTGGTTCTTTTACTGATCCATGAATTTTATAAATTTCTGACCAATCAGTAGTTTCATTAAAAAATCCTTTTTGACCTATATATATATCAGGATTTGTTCCTGAATATTTTTTTAGTATATCTTCAATAAATGTATCATAATTCGTTGTTATTATAATTTTTGCTTTTGATAGTACGTCTATGAAATATTTAAATTCGTCTGTCTTTTCAATCCCATCTTTTAATGAATATGAGCTAAAGTCATTTGATATTTTAAATTTAAATGGTGATATATTATTATTAACTGCTATCTTTGTAGTTAAATCAGAAATTTCTATATCATGATTAAAAAATTTTTTATTGAATTCTTTCTCTAATTTATCTGCCATCTTAATATTTGCAAAGAATATTTTTTTGTTTTTGTCTTTTTCATTAGATTCTACTTGAAAGTTGTGAAATTGAGACCAAAAATCTTCTTCTGGAAATGTGATTTTCCAGTATTTTTCTAATAAATCTGTCCATGATGGAGAATTTATTAGATATCTTTTTGATATTCCTGAACCAATGAAAATTATAGGATAATGATTATTTTTAATAACCTCTTTTAGCATTTGATTCATAATGTACTTCCTTTTTATGTTTTTTATAAATATTCTTTTTATTATTTTATCAAAATTATTAATCTGTTGTTTGATAATATCTTTATTTAATGATGCAAAATATTTGATTAAACAACAATTGTATTTAAGTATTGTCAATCGTATCATCTTTTTTTACTATTTTAAATAGTTCGGTAATTAAATATGTACGTTAACTAAAATCAGCAGATTATTCTGTTGATTTTTTATTTATCTTCATTTTGGGTAACACACCAACTGACCAAAACGTTACTAGTCTATGTAAGGGTTGGCCAACTGATTACAAAATATAAATTGCTCACAAAGAGGAGAAGAACATGCAAAAAAATTGGTTAAAAACATCAGCAACATTCACATTGATTGGGGAAGAACATCTGAAAGGCCGCAAAGTAAACTGTATTAACTTGGTAGATAATGTGTCAGACGAGCAACTTACCAAGTATGGTGCCATCTTGGCCGACTTATCAGGCGAAGCATTACAAAAAATTGTTGTTAATAATTCCAGCGTAATCGCAGAATAAGAGGAGATCACATATGAAAATTTTAGAATTCGTTTTTAAATCAGAAGAACACAAAGTTCGTACAATTAAATTCAACTACGCCAAGCAAGACTTAGACGAAACGGGGGCTAAGGCTCTGATGGAACGCATCACAGCCTTAGAAATGTTTCAAAAAGATGGCGTTAAGCTTTATGCCACTCCAGTGGGTGCGCGCTACTTGGACCACCGTAATTACACCATTTTTGATGATAGCAAGAAAGTTACATAAATTTAGGTAAAGGAAAAGGACGATATCTGCGGATGTCGTCCTTTTTTGTGTAGATTGCTGTGTTAAATTTTCAGTATTACATTAGATAATCTATAATGTAATTATTGATATGGTAAGGGAGAAAGATTATGAGTGAACCTGATTACGAAAGCATGCAAGAAACGATTCATTTGTTGAAAAATGGGCAATTACAAGAAACTTTAGATAGAGCTAGTAAACAAAATGATGAAAATTTTGTAGATGTTAGTGGTGGAATTGAGTGGGATGAATTAAAAAAATCGGCATAATATTATGTCGATTTTTTTATTTGGTATAATTGCTATAATTAAGGCATAACTAAAAGATACGTAAAAAAGGAGATATTATGGCGTCTAAATCAAAAGAACTTAGTATTGAAGATAAACTTTGGCAAACCGCAGATGCTTTACGTGGAAGTATGGATGCTTCTGAATATCGTAATGTTGTTTTGGGATTAATCTTTTTAAAGTATGTATCGGATTCATTTGAAGAAAAAAGAAGTGAAATTTTAAAATCAGATTTCCCAGAAGATGCTGAAGATCCAGATATGTATTTATCAGAAAATATTTTTTGGGTACCCAAAGAGGCACGTTGGTCATTAATTAAAAATGAAGCTAAAACGCCACAAATTGGTGAAATTATTGATAAAGCAATGGAAGCCATTGAATGTGAAAATGATGCAATGAAGGGAGTACTAAGTAAAAATTATGCTTCACCTGATTTAGACAAGAGTAGATTGGGTCAAGTTGTTGATTTGATTTCACAAATTGATGTCGGAAGCAAAGATGCTCAAGGTACGGATGTTCTTGGTAGAGTTTATGAATATTTCTTACAACAATTTGCATCAAAAGAAGGAAAACATGGTGGAGAATTCTATACTCCTCGTTCGATTGTTAGAACTTTAGTTGAAATGATTGAGCCCTATAAAGGAAGAATTTATGATCCAGCTGCCGGTTCTGGTGGTATGTTTGTTCAATCTGAAGAATTTATTAAAGAACATCAAGGAATTATTTCTGATTTATCAGTTTATGGTCAAGAATATAATCCAACCACATGGAAATTAGCTAAGATGAACCTTGCCATTCGTGGAATCGATAATGATTTTGGTTCTCATCAGGCAGATACATTTACTAATGATTTACATAAAGGAATGAGATTTGACTATATCTTAGCTAATCCACCATTCAATGTTAAAAATTGGAACGGTGAAAAATTAAGAGAAGATTCTCGCTGGAAATACGGTGTTCCACCAGTTAATAACGCAAACTATGCTTGGATTGAACATATTATTAGTAAATTAGCTCCTGATGGTAAAGCTGGATTTGTTTTAGCTAATGGTGCTCTATCAACTTCTAATAAAGAAGAACTGGCAATTCGTAAAGCAATTATTGATGATGATAAGATTGATGCAATTGTTGCCATGCCAGAAAAAATGTTTTATTCAACTGGAATTCCAGTTTCACTTTGGTTCATTGATATGAATAAAGAATCATCTGATGAAAGAAAAAGAACTGGGGAAACTTTATTTATTGATGCCCGTAATATGGGGGAAATGGCTGATAGAACTCATAGAGAATTTTCAAAAGAAGATATTCAAAAGATTGCTGATACTTACCATAATTATCGAGGAACAACTGAAAATGAATATAAAGATGTAGCCGGATATTCTAAAGTTGCAACGATTGAAGATATTGCAAAAAATGATTATGTATTAACTCCTGGGCGATATGTTGGACTTGCCGAAAGAAAAGATGATGGTGAGCCATATGAAGTTAAAATGAAACGCTTAACTGGTGAATTAAAAGAGCAATTTGAAGAAAGTAATAAACTGGAAGATAAAATTAGAAATGTTTTAAAGGAGCTTGGATATGAAATATAATTTAGGTGATATTTTATATAGTGTTTCAGATAAATTTTCTTCAAACAAAGATCAAGCCATTTTTTTGAATACCAGTGATATTAAAGAAGGGGAAATATTAATTAATGATTATCAGAAAATTATAGATCTTCCGGGACAGGCAAAAAAAAGTATCAAAAATGGTGATATTTTATATTCAGAAATAAGACCAAAAAATAAAAGATATGCATTAGTTAATTTAAAAAACACAAAGGACTATGTTGTATCAACTAAATTAATGGTATTGAGAAACATAAGAAAAGATTTGGTAAGCACAAAATATATTTTTTATTTTCTAACAAGCAATAGAATTATTAATTATCTACAATCAGAAGCAGAATCTAGATCGGGAACTTTCCCTCAAATAACTTATAGTAAAAATATTTGTAACATCGAAATTGATATACCTTCAATTAAAGAACAAAATAAAATAGTAGGAATACTTGATAGTTTAAGCAATAAAATTGGATTAAATAATGAGATAAATGCTAATTTAGCTGAACAATTAAATTCAACTTTTAGTAATATATATTCTTTGAATTATAATTACAATAAAATTCAATTAGAGGACTTAATAATAAACACGATATCAGGAGATTGGGGAAAAAGTGATGAAATTAATGACTTTAACAGAAAAGTTAAAATAATAAGAGGTACAGACATAAAAAATATTGAAATGGGTTTTTATGGTAATCCTCCAACTAGATTTATAAAGGATAGTGCTATTAAGAAAAAGGTAATGGTGCCATATGATGTTTTACTTGAAATTTCAGGTGGTTCTCCTACACAGTCAACTGGAAGATCACTATTAATAACTAAAGAATTAATAAGTAAATTTAAAGGATTTAATGTGTTAGGAACAAATTTCACTAGAATATTTAGAACTAATGATAAAAATAATGCAATATTGTTTAAAAGTTATATTCAATTTTTGTACGATAATGATGTATTTTTTAATTATGAAAACGGAACTACTGGCATTAAAAACCTTGATTACAAGTCTTTGCTTAAAATGAAAATTAATGATGTAAGAGATACTAAAAAATTTAAAGATTATGTGAAAATGTATGATAATTATTATTCATTTATACAAAAGTCAGGAATAGAATCAATTAAACTAATGAAAATTAAAAATGAATTACTAAATAAGCTGCTAAATTAGCATTTAGTTTATTAGTCCTTAATAATGTATAATTTTTTCAAAAAAGGATGTTGAAAATGTCAATTATTGAGGAAATTATACAAGAAATGTTAAAAGATCTGAATAATGAACAATTATTAAAGCTAAAAAGTGTGCTGAAACAAAAATTAAACAGCGAAGATAATGGAATAATGAAAAAATCAAATATAGATTATCTTAATGAATATTTATCTGCTAAAGCAGTGGAAGGTTGTTCTACAAGTAGTCTTAAGTATTATGAGTCAACGATAAAAAAGATGTTTTTGAGCCTAAATAAGGGAATACAAAAGATAAGTACGTCTGATTTAAGAGAATACCTGACTAGTTATAAAAATGAAAATGAATCTAGTAAGGTCACAATTGACAATATTAGAAGGATATTTTCTAGTTTTTTCTCGTGGTTAGAAGATGAAGATATTATCATCAAAAGTCCAGTCCGAAGAATTCATAAAGTTAAGTCTCCTAAAAATATTAAAGAAACTTATTCTGATGAAGATTTAGAGAACTTACGTGATAGTTGTAATGAATTGAGAGATCTATCTATGATTGATTTATTAACATCTACGGGTATGCGTGTCGGTGAATTAGTTAGATTAAATTGGGCAGATATAGATTTTGAAGAACGAGAATGTGTTGTTTTAGGTAAAGGAAATAAGGAAAGACTGGTATATTTTGATGCACGGACTAAGCTACATTTAAAGAATTATTTATTAGAACGATCTGATAACAATGAAGCATTATTTGTATCTTTAAATAGTCCACATCAACGTATGACAATTGGTGGAATTGAAAATCGAATTAAAAAATTAGGTAAGAAAATTGGGATTACTAAAGCTCATCCACACAAATTTAGAAGAACTTTAGCTACAAATGCTATTGATAAAGGAATGCCAATCGAACAATTACAAAAATTATTAGGGCATGAAAGAATTGATACAACTTTGCATTATGCAATGGTAAAACAAACAAATGTTAAAATAGCGCATAAAAAATATATAGGGTAGGTGATATTTTTGAAGAAATATAAAATATCAGAATTAGTAGATATTAAATATGGTAAAGATCATAAAAAGTTAAAAGATGGTAATATTCCAGTTTATGGTACTGGTGGAATTATGCGATATGTAAATAAATTTTTATATGATGGAGAATCCGTTCTTATACCAAGAAAAGGCTCTCTGGATAAAATATACTATGTTAAAGATAAATTTTGGACTGTTGATACTATTTTTTGGACAATTATAGATACAGATAAAGTTTTACCTAAATATTTATATTACTGTTTAAGTAAAATTGATTTATCAAAAATGAATGTTGGTAGTGCAGTTCCTAGCCTAACAAAATCTCTTTTAAATGAAATCGAAATTAGTATACCTGATATTAAAACACAAAAAGAGATTATTAAAAAAATTTCTATTATTGAGGATAAAATTGAACTTAATAATCAAATAAATGCTAATTTAGCAGTCTAGATAAAAGTTTATTTTTAATTTTTACAAGTTCATTTGTTTCTTTTCTAGTAATTATTTGTTTTTCAAAAATAGGATTAAGAATTCTATTTAATTTATTCATTTCTAATTCTGTCGGAATAATTGCCATTGATTTTTTTAATTCAGTTCTTTTAATATGCCCCATAGTTGTAGCTTTTGATTTTGCTATATTTTGAAATTCACGTAAATAGTATTTTGTCCATTCAAAAACAAACCATTTTGAAAATTTATTTGATGTAACTTTGAATAAGTGTTGATTAAGCCCTGCATCCTCACCTGACCAAATATCTAGCAAAAGAGTCCCAGACCAAGAAAATATTATATCACCAGTTTTAATTTTAATATCATCCGATATATCTATTGAACATCTATCAGAATTTTCATCAGTGTGACCTTGATTAAGTTCTTTTATTTTCAAAACTGGTAATGAATTTTTAAAATCAATTGGGTTAAATTTTTGCATTGCCAATCCATTTTTATAATTTGCAATTTCGTCTAAAGATGTTTTGGTTTCACTATTAGTTGATGTCAACCAGTTATTAAACATTAAAGTTTCTAATTCAGCTAAATTAGCATTTATCTCATCAAATATAGAAAGGAGCGTGAAATACATGAAAAACAGCTTTATCGTTGAAGAAGACGTTGAAAACATGGCCTTAGAATCCCTAAAAAATGAAGGATATGAGATATACAAAAGTAGCAGTTATACCTCTCCTGACAAACAAATTGATTCGGAACGTTGTAATGATCATAGTAAGGTGGTTTTAAAAGATAGATTGATTTCAGCATTAAAAAGAATTAATCCAGGTTATGATGATGAAATTTATGAAGAAGCTTATCGACAATTTACTAGGTTAGCTGACAATCCCGATATGATGATTAATAATCGTCGATTACATAAGTTATTGATAGAAGGTGCCAGAGTTAAAACAAGTCAAAATGGTGAAGATAAGACGATAACCCTTTATCCAATTGATTTTAAGAATGTTAAAAATAATGATTTCATAGCAACTAATCAGTATACGATTAAAGATAATCGTGAACGTCGCCCAGATGTTTCCATTTTTATTAATGGAATTCCTTTAGTGACTTTTGAATTTAAAGATGCAGCTAATAATAATGTTGGAATCAAAGATGCTTATCAACAACTTCAAACTTATAAAAAAGATATTCCAAATTATTTAAAATACAACGAAATTTTAATCATTTCTGATGGGATCAGTGCGCGTGCGGGATCATTAACTGCTGGATATGACCGATTTATGCGTTGGAGATCACCTAAAAACATTGTTAATGATGAAGAGTTTGAAATTCAAACTATGATTAAGTACATGCTTAATCCAGAAGATTTATTAAATATTATTGAAAATTTCATTATTTTTGAAATTGATGCCGATAAAACAATTAAAATTTTGGCTGCTTACCATCAATACTATATGGTAAACAAAGCAATTAAATCAGCTAAAAGAGCGATTGAAAGTCCTGATGATAAAAGAGTTGGGGTTGTTTGGCATACAACGGGTTCTGGTAAAAGTTTATCAATGGTATTTTTTGCAGGAATTGCAGCACGAAAATTAAATAATCCAACAATGTTAGTTATTAATGATCGAAACGATTTAGATGATCAATTATTTGATACCTTTGCTTCAGCACATGAATTTTTAAGACAGGAACCAGAACATGCTGAATCACGGGATGAATTAAGGAATCTTATGAATAAAAATGCTGGTGGAATTGTATTCTCAACTATTCAAAAATTCTCACCAGAAGACGATGAAAAAACCATGCCAGTTTTAACCGATCGTAATGATGTAATTGTAATTGCTGATGAAGCTCATCGAACGCAATATGGCTTAACTGCTAAATATACTGAACATGGAGTTCGTTACGGTTTTGCTAAGTACCTTAGAGATGCATTGCCCAATGCTTCGTTTATGGGATTTACTGGAACTCCTATTTCTACAGAAAATAAATCTACAGTGGATGTATTTGGTAATTATATTGATGTGTACGATATTACGCAGGCAGTAAATGATCATGCCACTGTTCGCATTTACTATGAAAGCCACGTTTTTCCTCTTAAATTAAATGAAGATGCACAAGAACAATATAACGAGTTGCTAAAATTAGCTGATTTAGAAGATGATCCAAGTGTAGGAGAAAATGAGCAACGAAAGCGTGAATTTACTAGGTTAGAGTCCTTAGCTGGTGCGAAAAATAGATTACATGATGTAGCCAATCATTTTGTAAATCATTTTGAAAAACGGCAAAAAGAAGCCTTTGGAAAATCGATGATTGTGGAAATGTCCCGTCGAAATGCTGTTAAGCTCTATGATGAAATTATTAAGCTTAGACCTGAATGGGGAAATGACGATATTAACAAAGGTAAAATTAAGGTTATTATGACTTCTGAAGCTTCGGATGGACCTGAAATGGCTAAACATCATACTAATAAAGCAGAACGTCGTATTTTACAAAAACGGATGAAAGATAATAATGATGAGCTACAAATCGTAATTGTAGTTGATATGTGGTTAACCGGATTTGATGTTCCTTCGATGAATACGATGTATGTAGATAAGCCAATGCAAGGTCATAATTTAATTCAAGCGATTGCCAGAGTTAACCGTGTCTTTAAAGATAAAGATAGTGGGCTAATTGTCGACTACATTGGAATTGCTGAAAATCTTAAACTCGCTTGAAATATTTATTCTGATCAAGACCAAGGTCAAGTTGGAATTAATATGAATAAAGCCATTGCGCTATTAAGAGAAAAATATTTAATTATTAAAGAAGAATTGCTTTATGGAATTGATTATTCTGATTTTGCCTCAGATAATTCAACTAAAAGATTAAAAGTAACGCGAAAAGTTGCTAATGAAATTTTAGCTGATGATGAAGAAATGCAAACTAAATTTCTAGATACGGTGACAGAATTACAAAAATTATATGCACTAACTTCAACTCAAGCTGAAGTTGCTGAATTAGGTGAAGAAATTGCATTTTTTAAAGCAATTAAAGTCTTTATCATGAAATTAAAATCAAATGACGATGATTATGAAGGTTGTTATCCCAAAAATGATGAGGTTAAATATCAAATGCAACAATTAATTGACCAATCAATTATTTCTGAACCAGATGTTGATATTTATCGTGATTTAGGATTAGAAAGACAAAATTTGGACTTACTTTCTGATAAATTTTTGGATCAAGTTGATAATTTAGAAGAAAAAGATGTGGCAATTGCACTATTAGAAAAAATTCTTAAAGATAAAATTAAAGCAATGCAAAAGAGTAACATTGTTGCATCAAAGAAATTTAAAGAAATGCTTGAAGATTCAATTGATAAATATAATAAACGTGGTATTACCAGTGAATTAGTAATTCGTGAATTAATTCAAATGGCTAAAAAATTTAATGCTGCTCAAGAAAAAGGTCGGGACTTAGGTTTAAGCAAAGAAGAAGTTGCATTTTATGATGCCTTAGCTGATCATGATAAAGCTGTTCAAATTTTAGGTGAAGAAAAGCTGCATTTGATTGCTGCAGAATTAGTTAAAACCGTTAAAGCTGAAGCTGGAGTTGATTGGGAAAGAAGACGAAACGTTCAGGCGAAAATGAGGGTTGCAGTAAAAAGATTACTAAGAAAATATGGTTATCCGCCTGATATTGTAGCTGGAGCAGTTGATACAGTAGTTGAGCAAGCAGAAAAAATGGCATCTAATCAATAAGGAATCCCAACCATGAAAATCCTAAACCTCCCATGTACCAATCTCTGGATCGAAGCCGATGGTAAACAACTCGACTTTGCTTTAATCGACGTTACAAAATCAGCTACTAAATTAATCAAAGCAGAAAATCAAAAATACAACTTTGAAAAGTCATATCTCTTAAAACCGCACTTTCCCGCTAAGTTTAATTATACGGAGTTATCACTACATGCCGATGCCACCTTTAATCAAGCCAATCTGGAAGATATTTTAGCTGATACTTGGTATGTCGGTGGAAATTGGTTTGTCGATAATAAAGCGATTTGTATTGTGGCATACGTTAATAATGGGTCACTGGAAGCGCATGCAAACGTGCAACCCAATCAATTACCTTACTATGAAAAAATTGACGAAAATCTTTGTAATGAATTATTATTTCAGGTAACATATAAGGACCAACAACAGTTTTTACACGATTGTAAAACTGAAGTCGACTTAGCATTAGATTTTGCGAGTGACCAGATGCATGCTTTTTTAGCACAGCTTGAATAATTATTTACAGGAGGTAGTGATGACCAAACCCGATGTTTATCAATTTACTACGCAACTAAGAAAATTTAAGCCCAGAATGTGGCGCAACTTTGAAATTAGCAGCGACGCCACTGTTGCGCAACTAATCTACGCCGTTATGATTATGTTTCGGATACATGGATTTGAACTGTATCAAGTTTGTTACCATACCTCCGAGCCACTTGAAAGTGCGGAATCTGAAACAGATGAGGACCTCATGATGGCTGATATAATGGCTGACAGTCGCGGGATTGTTTATACGTTTATGAAATATAATCAAATTGGAAAAGCAGCTCAAGAATTTATTGATCTGAATAGTCGGATAGGTAATCAGACAGCCTTTAAGTTGTCTGATTTAAACTTACATAAAGATAGCTATTTAGATTTCATACTCGGAATTGATAATTCATATGTAATTAGAATTTGGTTTACGGGTAAGAAAAAAACTGACCAGGATGAGAAATTACCACAAGTTACCGCGGGAGCAGGCTATGGAATCTTTGAAATGATCGAAGAATTTAAAACTTTTAAAGAACTGGCTAAGACTTGGAAGAATCAAGCGGAAATGGATTCTGTGGAACTTGATATTGCAAGAACCCTGCTACACTGTGATCATTTAGATTTAGACCGCTTTGATGTTAAAACGATTAATCATCGAATTGATAAATTAATGGGGCTTTATCAAAAAATGCAAGAGGAGCACTATCGACCAACTGAAGCTGAACGGGAATTTTTAATCAGCAGTGATTAAACTAATTAATTAAGGAGCTTAACCATGGGAGTCCACAAAGTCTATCGCTTTACTGCACAACTAGAAGATTCCAAGCCAGCCGTTTGGCGAACTTTTGAAATTAATGGTGAAAAAACGATTGCTGATTTAGGCTATGCCATTATGATTATGTTTGAAATGCAGGCCTCACATATGTTTGAATTTGATTTTAAATTTAATACCGAGGCCAAAGCGCTTGCAGCAAAAATGAAAAAACTGAACATGCCTGAAGACCCAGAGTTAACTGAGATTATAAATACAAGATATATTTACGATCTTCCCGTGTTTCATGATGATCCGATGGACTTTATCAAAAATAATGTGGTAATTAAAGATGCAACAAGTGCAAAAATCAATCGGTTTGATTTTGATGATGCAAATGATTTTACGTTTACCTATGACTTTGGGGATAGCTGGACGATTAACCTTCATTTTGAGGGAATGGAAAAACGGGAAGTTATTTTATACGATATGCCCCAAGTGATTGACGGAGCTGGATTTGGGATCATTGAAGACTGTGGTGGAAGTTACGGTTTACAAGAAACGTATAAAATCGTTCACGATTCCAGCAATCCCGACTATCCGTACTTCAAACAATTTTTAGCGGAACAAAAAATTGACCTGGACCGCTTTGATATTGATGACCTGAACTTCCGCTTAGGTAAACTAATGCGGATTTATAAAATGATCTATGAAGAAGGTCGGAATCCAAGTGCCAAGACGTTGGCTATTTTAAATCGAGACTACTATTAGCGGTCTCTTTTTTATTATGTGAAATAGGATTGACATTTCAAGTGGTTGGTATATATTAGTAAAAAATCGAACTTTAAGTCCCTCTAACATTGAAGGACTTTTTCAGATTACTGAAAGGGCATAAATTAACATGGCTAGCGAAATTAAGAAAATTACTAATACTCCAGAAAATGTCGAAAAACTCCATCAGATGATGGTTGATACTTTTTGGGACACGTATCGTGGCTCCAGTGCCGATCACAACATTGCTGATTATTTAAAGGATAACTATTCACCTCAGCAAATTGCAGCACAATTAGAGCAGTCAAACTGTGCTTTTTACTTTATAATGAAAGATGGAGTAGCAGCCGGCTACATGAAACTTAATTTTGACGATGCCCAAACGGAAACGTATGATGGGGAATCAGTTGAAATTGAAAAACTCTATGTCTTAAATGCGTTTAAACGGCAAGGACTCGGTCGGCAGTTGTTAGAATTTGCGGAACAGATTGCTAACCAACAACACGCGGAATATCTCTGGTTAGGGGTCTGGAGTGATAATGATAAGGCTTTGGCTTTCTATCACGAGATTGGCTTTCGCCAAACTACGACCCATACCTTTAATTTAGGTGATGATCCCCAAACTGATTTAGTTATGGTCAAAAAATTATAAAAATCATGAATTAGGTGAAGATGAATGAATAAAGAAGAAAAATTAGCGGTTTTAGAAAAATTAGTTAGTTTTAACACTGCGGGAGGCCACGAACTCGCCGAAGCCCAATATCTCCAAGACTTATTGTTAGATCATGGAATTGAAAGTGAAATCGAAAATTTAGGTGATAACCAAGCCAATTTGATTGCAGAAATTGGTAACGGCCAAAAACCCGTTTTCACCATTAGTGGTCATTTAGATACAGTGGCAGTCGATGTCGACAAATGGGATACTGATCCATTTACGTTAGTCCGCAAAGACGGACAAATGTATGGAAGTGGTGTGACTGATATGAAAGGTGGCGCCGCTGCGTTAGTGATTGCGATGATTGCGATTAAAGATGCGGAAGTTCCGTTAAATGGTACGCTCCGTTTGGTATTAACGGCGGGAGAAGAATCGAACATGCATGGTTCACGGCAACTCCATGCTGATGGTGCCATGCACGATTCAGATACGCTTTTAATTGCTGAACCAACTGGTTACCGGACGGTCTATGCCAATAAGGGTGAAGTGGATTTTGTGATTACAGCTCACGGTAAAGCTGCCCACAGTTCTCGGCCTAACTTTGGAATTAATGCAATTCAAAACTTGATGGATGCCTTAGAATTAATTAAAACGAAGGTCGAAGCTCAAGCAGAACAAAATCAAGATGATATTTTGGGTAAAACCACTTTTACGATTGATATTTTCCGGGGTGGAATTCAAATTAATGCGATTCCAGCAACCGCCGAAGCCGAAATTAACACGCGGATTGTCCCAGAATATAACAATGATGCTGTAATGGCAGACGTTAAGTCAGTTATTGATGAATTTAATCAAACACATGAAGGTGAAATTGAATTTAAGATTTTGATGAATATTCCACCAGTTGTGGGAAATCCGGAATCAAAATTAATTAAAGACATCGTGGAAATCGCAACTCCTTACATGAAGAACACCGAATATACGCCTTTAGAAAAGCAACAAGGAAAAGAAATGCAAGCTAAGCAAGGCTTTAATCCCTTTTCTAATGATAAAATCGATGTTTTGAGTGGAGCAGGGGGAACGGATGCCTCTGAATTACTGAAAGACAAATTAAGTGGCGCCAACTACGCGGTCTTTGGTCCCGGTAATCCATTGAAAATGCACCAAACCAATGAATATGCTTCAGAACAAATGTGGTTTGATTTCATTGAAATTTATCAACAATTATTTAAGAAATATTTAGGTTAATCATGATTAGTGTATTAGGACTAGTTCCTAGTATGCTTTTTTATATACAGTCAATTTTTTTCTTTGTATAATATAGATATATTTAAATGTATCTATATATAAATTGAGGAGATTTTTTATGGAAAGAAATAATTATATTAGTTATTTAAAAGCAATGGCTAATGACCATCGCTTAGAGATAATTGATTATCTTTCATCTGATGAGACGATGTGTGTTTGTGATCTTTTGAAATATTTTGAAATTTCGCAACCAACATTATCGCATCATTTAAAGGTATTGATTGAAGCAAATATTGTTGAGTGTTCCAAAAATGGACAATTTAACATGTACAAGTTAAACCCCATTTTTACAACTAATTTTTATAAAGATACTGACAAATTACTTTCTAATAAAAAAAGCAAGAATCAAAATGAGAGCTGTATATCATGATGTTAAAAATACTGCTTACGATTACTATCTTTCTTATTACCCTAGTATTTGTAATATGGCAACCTAAACATTTATCTATCGGATGGCCACCAACAATTGGAGCCATACTTGCTTTAGGCCTAGGGGTAGTTACTATTTCTGACGTTGCTTCGGTGATTGGAATCGTTTGGAATGCTACTCTATCATTTGTAGCGATTATAATCGTTTCATTAACTTTGGATAAAATTGGTGTTTTTAAATGGGCTGCCCTTTATATAGCTAAAATAGCGAATGGGTCAGGTCGGCTTTTATTTTTTTTGATAATTATTTTCGGTTCATTAGTTGCAGCTTTTTTTGCCAATGATGGAGCAGCTTTAATTATCACTCCCATTGTAATTGAAATAATGCATACTCTAAGACTGAATCAGAAGCATACATTTCCTTTCATAATTGCTTGTGGATTTATTGCTGATGCGACTTCGCTACCTTTGGTTATCAGTAATTTAATTAACATTATTTCTGCCAATTTTTTTAATATTGACTTTGGTGCCTATGCACTTGTTATGGTTATTCCAAATTTAGTGGCTTTATGTAGTAGTTTATTAATTCTTTATCTGTACTTTAAAAAAGATATCCCATTAAAATATAATGTTGAATTTATTTCAGATCCTAAAACAGCAATTAGTAATGTGCAGTTATTTAAATTGTCATGGATAGTACTTTTTCTGTTAGTAATCGGATACTTTATTAGTGGTCCGCTTAATATACCAGTATCATTAATTGCACTTCCGCTTGCTTTTGGTTTTTTAGCCATTTGCCACTGGAATTCAAATATTGATTCAATTTCCATTATAAAAAATGCTCCATGGAATATTGTTATTTTTTCAATCGGCATGTATATAGTTGTTTACGGATTACAAAACATTGGGTTAATTCACTATTTAAGTCGAGTAATGATTGATATATCTAAATTAGGTAATCTTTCAACTACGTTAGGAATTGGATATCTTTCAGCATTTTTAGCATCAATTATGAATAATTTGCCATCAACTATGATTAATGCTTTATCAATAAAAGCTGCCCACCAGACAGGAATTACTCATACAATTCAAATTTATGCTAACGTTATTGGTTCCGATTTAGGACCAAAGTTAACTCCAATTGGCTCGTTAGCAACTCTTGTTTGGCTCCAAGTATTAAACAAACAAGGCATAAAAATAAGCTGGTTTAAATATTGTAAAATTGGTTTTATCCTTACAATACCTATTTTATTTTTAACGCTAATGTCACTTTATTTTTCAATAATAATTTTTAATTAGGGGAATATCATGAAAAAAATTTATTTTCTTTGTACTGGAAATTCATGTCGAAGCCAAATGGCAGAAGGATTTGCAAAAAAATACTTCTCCGAAGATTGGGAAATCCGAAGTGCTGGGATTGAAACTCATGGGGTAAACCCGCTTGCGATTAAAGTAATGGAAGAAGCAGGGATTGATATTAGCGAAAACCACTCAGATTTAATTAATAATGATTATCTGAATAGTTGCGATATGGTTGTTACTTTATGTGGCGATGCAAAGGATAAATGTCCAATGACACCAGCAAATGTTAAAAGGATTCACTGGCCATTAAATGATCCTGCTCAAGCAGTGGGGGATGAAAAAGAAATTATAGAAACTTTTAGAAACATTCGTGATGAAATCGAACGATTAGTTAATAACTTATCTTTGGAATTAGATGATAATCAAAAGTAATAAAATTGTTTTTTAAGAAATATTTAGGTTAATCATACCAAAAAACGGGTTCGCAAGTTAATGCGAGTCCGTTTTTCTATGCTTGTTTATACAATTCTGCAATCGTTCGTTGGTAATCCTGATTATCGACACCAAAGACGACTTTAATATCATTTGTAGCTTGAAAAACCGAATTGACCTTAATTTCACTTTCATCTAAATCGGCAATGAATTTTCCCGTCATCGCGGGATGTGATTTTAAGGCATCACTCACGATGGCCACCAAAGCCACTTGGGATTGAACTTGAATTTCTAAATTAAGCTTGATTTCGGCCTGAATCATTGCGACGACTTCACAGAGTTGCGTAGTATCAATGTCATTCAAGACAAGGTTAATTTGGTCAGTCCCGGATTGATAATAATCAAAGTGAAAGGGCTGTTGTTTTAGTTTTTCTAACAAGCCGGCAATTTCTAAAAGGTTTTGGTTCAATTGGTACTGTTTTAAAGTAATGACCGTTTGATTCTTTTTACCCGCTACCCCTGTAATTTCGGCTGGATGCTGACGTTTTAGTACGACCCGAGTTCCTTGAGCTTGCGGTTGATTAGTGTTTTTAATTTGAATCGGAATCCCTTTCATTTTGACGGGTTGTACGGCTTCGGAATTAAAAACTTGCACGCCTAAGTAGGCCAACTCCTGTAATTCATCAAAGGATAGCTCTTGAATTTGACGCGGATGTTCAATGATCCGGGGATCAACTTGGAGAATTCCTGAGGTATCCGTCCAGTTTTCATAGGTATCTGCATCAACTAAGTTCGCGACCAACGCACCAGACGTATCACCGCCCCCACGTTGCAAGAGGGTGATTTTTCCTTGTGCATTTACTCCGTAGAAGCCGGGGACGATAAAGTGATCAACGTTTTTACGTAATTGATTTAGTTTAGCTGCGGAAGCTTGATAATCAATGTCTTCAGCTGAAATCGTCACAAAGTCTGCTGCATCAAGCATGGGCCAGCCTAAATAAGCACTGAGAAGGGTGGCCGTGATGAATTCTCCGCGAGAAACCAGTTCGGCTTCACTAAGATGATTGTTAAACGATTGGAGGGGCGTTAATAACTGCTCAACATTTACTGCAAGCTTTAATTCGTCCGCAATCGTCACAATCCGTTGGTTAATTTCCGTAAACTTAGCCTGATAATCTGCCTCATCCGTTACCTGAGTAAGTCCAATTAATTGATCGGTCAATTTAACGGGATTGTGTGGACCTTTTCCCATTGCACTCACGACCACAGCTTTTCGGTCGGAGTCACTTAAAATAATCTGTTTCACTTTTTGAAATTGCTGGGCATCCGCCATCGAGCTTCCACCAAATTTAGCGACTTTCATTCCGGGAGCCTCCGTTAATGCAAGCTAAGAAGGGTTTCCCGTCTAACTGAGCCACAGTTTGATGCATGACAGCGGTATTAATGTTTTTAACTAACCAGTAGTCGCCATCCTGGGTTACTTGATAATCAGGTAGTAATTTTGCTAAATCAACTGGCGTCCGGACAATGTAATCTCGACTTTTAGTAGCATTATCCAACTGAAGCGTTTGGTTAAATTCTCGAGGTAAATGAACTTGGTCAATCGCCACGTCAATAATATCTTGGACGAGTGCGTGGGCCGTTGGGAACATTCCTGCTCCTTGCCCGTTAAACGTCAATTTACCAATCGTGGTGCCCCGTAAACCGACATAGTTATAATTATCATGCACACCGGCTTCAATTTGACCAGGAGCAAATAAAGTAGGTTCAATCACAAAACTAAAACGATTGTTTTTACGGAAGCTCCGACCCAATAATTTAACGACCCAGCCATGTGCTTTAAAGTAGGCAATATCGGCGGCCGTGACGTTCCGAATCCCAAATTTAAGCAATTCGTCACCCGGTTCCACGACCGTATCGTAGGCAATGTCTACGCTAATACATAATTTATTTTCAATGTCATAGCCATCAATATCGGCACTTGGATCAGCTTCGGCATAGCCTAAATCCTGAGCTTCCTTTAAGATACTTTCAAAAGAAGCACCGGTTTTGGTCATTTGATCCAAAATAAAGTTACTAGTTCCGTTGAAAATTCCATGAATTGAATCGATTTCATCAATGCGTAAAGTTCGTTCTAAATTAATAATCCAGGGAATTCCACCACCAACGGCTGATTCAAAGTAAAATTTAACGTGATTTGCTTTAGCGAGTTGGGTAAATTCTTGAATGTGACGAGCCACGACCGCTTTATTAGCGGTAACCACGTTTTTACCATGCTTTAGAGCTTGGACAATCATGTCATGAGAAGGTTCTAACCCACCTAAAGTTTCCACGACTAATTCAATTGACGAATCATTGAGAATGTCATCATAGTTGGCCGTCATGCGGGGATCTAAGTCAACTTTGCTGGGGCGAACAAAAATTTTGCTAACTTCGAGGGCTTGGGTAAAACCAGTTTGACCAGCTGCGATGATTTGATCGACTCCTGAACCAACTGTTCCTAAACCTAAAATGGCGATTTTCATAGTAAATTACTCCTAATTTTGTGTTTTACAAAGGTATACACTTGTATTTTATTTGAAAACAGATTATCATGTAATAAACAAAAAAGCAAGCGACGGAGGTCAGATAATGACAGACGAGTATTATACCAGTACCCGAAATAATCAAGTGAAAATTAGTGCCAAAGAAGCAATTGTCAAAGGTTTTGCGGATGATAAGGGACTTTTTGTGTTACCAACTTTACCTACTTTAGAATTCGAACTTTCTGATTTAAAAGATTTGGATTACCAAGGCATCGCAAAACGAGTACTTACCTTATTATTACCTGATTTTTCTGAAACTGAAATTGACGAATCGATTAAAAATACGTATGCTGATACGTTTTCAACTGAAGCAGTCACGCCCCTTAAAGCGGTCGATGATTTTCATGTTTTAGAATTATTTCATGGACCAACCAGCGCCTTTAAAGACGTCGGCTTACAAATGTTACCTCAACTAATGGGGCGTTCGGTACAAGCGCAACAACAAGTGATGATTTTAGCCGCTACGAGTGGGGATACCGGAACTGCTGCGTTAGATGGGTTTAAAGACCACTCCCAAATGGGAATTACCGTCTTTTTCCCTGATGGCGGGGTGAGTGCCGTGCAAGAACAACAAATGTTGACAACCAACGGTGAGAATACCAATGTGGCCGCAATTGAAGGAAACTTTGACGATGCCCAAACCAACGTGAAAAAGATTTTCAATGATGCCGAATTACAAGCTAAGCTAGGTAATGACACGATTTTATCGAGTGCTAATTCGATTAACATTGGCCGTTTAATTCCTCAAGTTGTGTACTATTTTAGTGCTTATCAACAGTTGTTGGCAAATGGGACGATTAAACTGGGCGATAAAGTTAGTTTTACGGTTCCAACGGGGAACTTTGGTGACATTTTGGCTGGCTACTATGCCAAACAACTTGGTCTTCCCGTCGAAAAATTAGTGGTGGCATGTAACGAAAACAACGTGCTCGCTGACTTTTTTGCCACTGGAATTTATGACCGGAATCGTCCGTTCTTTAAGACCATTGCTCCTAGTATGGACATTCAAGTTTCTAGCAACTTTGAACGGTTGCTCTATTACATGAGTGGTCAGAATTCAAACTACATTAAACAATTAATGGAAGAATTAGAAGCCACCGGAAAATATCGCGTTAGCAATCAGTTACGTGACCGGTTGCTAGAAGAATTTGCGTGTGGCTACAGTTCAGATCGTGATATTGAAGATTCAATTCAAATGGTTTATGACAAGTACCACTATTTGATGGATCCGCATACTGCGTCCGGTTACAAAGTGATGCGCGAAGTGCAAAGTGAAAATCCCGATGTGCCAATGATTTTATTAAGTACGGCTAGTCCCTATAAGTTTGTGGATGCCGTTGCCGATGCATTATTTGGGGAACACAAAGCGGATGTTCAATTAACCACTGCCAAAATCAATGACTACACTGGCGTTCCCGTTCCAGCACCATTACGAGCAATTTGGGAAAAACAACCAGTCACGGCGCCGATAATTCAACCCGCTAGCATGGCTGATTTCGTTTATCAAAAGGTAAATGAGGTATTTGGTCATGATTAAGGTTCAAGTTCCCGCAACGAGTGCCAACTTGGCCGTCGGTTACGATTGTATGGGGATGGCCGTTGATTTATACGCGACTTTTACATTTAGCGAGAGTAACGAGTTGCAAATTACGGGTTGTCCGGTGGAATTACAAAACGAAAATAATTTAGTTTATCAGGCCTTTAGCAAGGGCTGCCAAGCATTAGGTAAACCAGTTCCCGCAGTGGCAATTAAGATTGACAGTGAGATTCCGTTGTCACGAGGCTTAGGCAGTTCGGCGACTTGTATCGTCGGTGGTTTAGCAGCGGCTTATGGCTGGTTTGGTATTCCAATTGATCATGACGATTTACTAAAACTAGCCAACGAAATGGAAGGGCATCCAGATAATGTCGCGCCCGCTATTTTTGGTGGATTATGTATGGCTTTTGTGCAAAA
The DNA here is from genome assembly GCF_044054575.1 of Fructilactobacillus frigidiflavus. Taxonomy (GTDB): domain Bacteria; phylum Bacillota; class Bacilli; order Lactobacillales; family Lactobacillaceae; genus Fructilactobacillus; species Fructilactobacillus frigidiflavus. The sequence goes on along the minus strand of NZ_CP168716.1, from coordinate 44,290 downwards.
TGATGAAATCGAATTAATTAAGTATCCGATTCATGCGGATTACCGCTTGGTCGCGATGATTCCTGACTTTGAATTATCGACCAAAGCCGCTCGAGAAATTTTGCCGAAATCATTGAGTTATGCGGATGTGACGTATCAAGTTAGTCATAGTTTGTTGTTAGTAAAAGCGTTAGCGGATGGTAATTTAGGCCAACTTAAAGTGGCATTGCAAGACCACATGCAAGAACCATATCGCCAAAAATTAATTCAAAATTACGCCGATGTCAAAAATATTTGTGATAAAATAAATGGTACGATGTACATCAGTGGCAGTGGTTCAACTTTAATGGGAATTACTGACAGTGCGGAAAAGCAAAACTTAATGATTAACCAAATTAAAGAACATCTTCCAACTTGGCGAGTTGAGCCCGTTGAAGTGGAAAAACAAGGTGTGAAAATCGAGGTGCTTTAAAATAGATAAATATTATATTGTTGATCAATCATTGTTACCAGATACGTTCAGTAAGGTGATTGAAGCACGCCAATTATTAGATAGTGGCAAAATCAAAAATATCAGTGAAGCAGTCAAAAAAGTTGGTATTAGTCGCGGAAGTTTTTATAAGTATAAAGATTTAGTTTATGAAACAGACGAAGCGAACTGGAACCGAAAAGCCGTCATTTCCTTAATGCTCGATGATCAACGCGGAATTTTATCATCAGTGTTGAAGAAGTTTGCGGATAGCAAAGCCAGTATTTTGACAATTAACCAAAATATTCCGATTCATAAGGTTGCCAGTGTCGTAATTTCCTTAGATTTGAGTACGATGGAAATTACCATTGATGAATTATTGAATGAAATTAAGTCAGTCAACGGAACTAGCAAAGTTAGTTTAGTTTCAATTGAATAAAGCAAAAGAACCGTGAATGGTGAGTTCACGGTTCTTTTTAGGTTTAAATTGTATGCTCTAAGGAAAATATTTTTCGTTTAGTATAAACAGTTTTTCGACTAATTTTTAGTGTTCTAGCAATTTCGCTATCACCTATGCCAGTCTTAAACATATTTACCATTTGTTCAGCAATTAGTTTTCCCTTTGGGTTATTTGATTTTAAAGAATATTTACTGCGACTACCTTTATAAATACCATTTAGTTTAGCTATTTCAATCCCTTGACGTTGTCTTTCCCGAATCTTTTTTCGTTCAGCCTCTGCTTGATATTTATAAATTTCAATTATCAAATTATTTAAAAGTGCTTTTAAATTAGTGTCAGAGACGCCGTCAAACGAGGGGAGAGATAAAACGCGAAATGTTGCTCCTTTATCACGAATTAGATTCATAACATGGGTAATGTCACGATTGTTTCTCCCTAATCTGTCCAAATCTAACACGACAACCTCATCTTTTTGGGAAATATTTTCTAAAAGCTTGGTTAATTGTGGACGTTTTAAGTCTTTCCCTGAGATTTTTTCTTGATAAATCATGTCGCAACCGTCATCTTTTAAAGCAGTGATTTGCCTCTCTAAATTTTGGCTTGCAGAACTAACTCTAGCATATCCAACTCGCATAATTTTCTCCATCTTAATTAATTTTACACAAGTAATAAGTATACTAAAATTAATTGAACTAAAACAACCTCCATAATTCTTTAAATACAAAAGGATTATGGAGGTTGTTTTGTGTAATTAGGGTTTACCTGAAAAACACAATTTATTTAGGACATTTAATAAATAAAATTTCATCCATTTCACAAATATTTAACATTATTTTAACTTTTAATTGCTAAAAACTGTATTTTACTGTAACATTTACAATATAAATGTAGTGTAATTCGGGTAAACCCTAATTACATAATTTAAAAATATAGGAGTATTACATAATGGAAAATAAAGTTCATTACAAAATGTTTAAAGCCGGTAAAAAATGGATTTTTATGGCTATTACTGCAACTACCTTTTTAACTAGTGGAGTTGCTTTAAATAATATGAGTGTTTCAGCTGATGCAAATCAAGCTACTGAAACTACTCAAGTAAATCCAAATCAAAGTCAAATTGACCAAGATAACAAAGATATTGCCTTAGACCAATCAAAAATTAATGATAATAATACAAAAATTGATCAAGTGAACCAAAGCTTAACACAAGCTAAGCAAGACCAACAAACAGCTCAAACCAATCTAAGCAATACACAATCAACGATTAATCATGATGCTGATAAAGCTAATAATGATGCTCAACAAAAAATTAGTGATTTGCAAAAAAAGGGGATTGCTAATGGTCAAGCACAAATCCAAGCCCAAATTAAAAGCGATATAAGTGATTATAATAATACAGTTCAAACTGATGAGAATCTTCAAAAACAAATTGATGATACTAATTCACAGATAACTAATTTGTCAACTTCCCCAGATAATCTTAATGTAGTGAGTGTCGGTGTTGATAAGACTGATAAAACAGTAAATATTAATAAGACAAATAGTTTATTACAAAATACAGCTCAAGATGGACTACTTAAAAATGGAAGTGCTTCAATTATAAATAACACTTTCGAGATTGATCCAGAACCTGATGCTGATAACTATACAACTCATCCTGCATGGGTTGGTTTTCGGGAAAGTGATCCTCAATTTGAAAATTGGCTTAAAGATGACTTAGTTGATCCAAATAAAGGGTTAACAGATAATCAAAAACAAGAGTTAGCAATTTTACTTTTAAATGCAATTAATAATACTAGACAAGATTTAGGCCTATTACCATTTACAATGAGCCAAGAGAAATTTAATCAAGCTCAAATCAGAGCTGCTCAGCGTTCTGCTGCCAGCTTAGATCATGATAAAGCTGATATGAATAAAGATTTTGGAAGTGAACAATACGAAAATCTAGCTAGCTTTCATGGGAATAAAACAAATATGTTTGATATTTACTATGAAGCAATGGGTTCTGTTAATTCAATGCTTAACGGTGATGTAGGACATCGTCAAAACTTCTTAGGTAATACTGGAGTTGAATGGGCACCGGATGCAGCTTTTGGATTTCATCAGTTTAAAGATAATTGGTACTCTTTAACATTTGATTATGGTAATACCAGTGCTGGAAAAGATAATATGCTTGATGTTATTAATAAATATGAAGCTATGGGTCCGGTTCAAGGACCAAATAATTCAGCAAAAATTGGAGAACTAAGAAGACAATTAGTAGATTTAAAACAAACATTAAGTAATAATGATAAACATGCAACTGATTTATTTAAAGAATTAGATGCTTTAAATTATAAAAAAGCTAATGTACATTTTGATAAGTCACAATTAAGTTCTGATGATCAAAGAGCTTATGATGATGCACAATCAACTATTAAAAACCATGATAGTAATAAAGCTAAACAATTAGCCCAAGCTCAAACAGATTATGACAATAATGTAGCTTCAATTAATAACAAAATTGCTACTTTAAACGGTCAAATTAACGATTATAAATCTGCTAATGTAACACTCCAAAATGATATTGATAGTAAAAAAGCTGAAATTGCTAAGTTGAGCCAAGCTACACCAGTTTTACCAGATAATGGTGATAAAGGTGGCGTAACACCAGTACAACCAGTAGCTCCAGCAACACCAGCTGACGATAACAAGGGTGGTTTAACCCCAGTGCAACCAGTAACACCAACAACGCCAGCTGATGATAACAAAGGTGACGTAACTCCAGCACAACCAGTAACACCAACAACGCCAGCTGATGATAACAAGGGTGGAGAAACACCAGCACAACCAGTAACACCATCAACCCCATCTGATGATAACAAGGGTGGTGCAATTCCAGCACAACCAGTAGCTCCAGCAACACCAGCTGACGATAACAAGGGTGGTGCAATTCCAGCACAACCAGTAGCTCCAGCAACACCAGCTGACAATAACAAGGGTGGAGAAACACCAGCCCAACCAGTAGCACCAGCAACACCAGCTGACAATAACAAGGGTGGTGCAACTCCAGCGCAACCAGTAGCTCCAGCAACACCAGCTGACAATAACAAGGGTGGTGCAACTCCAGCGCAACCAGTAGCACCAGCAACACCAGCTGACAATAACAAGGGTGGTGCAACTCCAGCGCAACCAGTAGCACCAGCAACACCAGCTGACAATAACAAGGGTGGAGAAACCCCAGCACAACCAGTAACACCAACAACCCCAGCTGATGATAACAAGGGTGGAGAAACTCCAGCACAACCAGTAGCACCAGCAACCCCAGCTAATAGTAACAATAGTGTAGATACTTCAAAATCTGAAACTAATTCTTCTGTAAATAATGTAAGTGTAGATTCTCATATTACAAATAATAACCAAGCTCAAGTTGAAAGTTCTAAACCGAAAGTGGGTAGCAGATTAGACAGAAATCAATCAACTAATAAATCAAATGAATTACCACAAACAGGTCAATCAGGTAGTAGTTTATTGTCAATGATTGGAATGGTAATAGTAGCAATTATTTCAATGTTTGGATTAGGAAACTTAAATAAAAAACGTAACTAAATTAATGAATAAAAAAGCTTAGCAGATGCTAAGTTTTTTTATAATAAATGGGGTAAATTTTTCATGAAAAAGAAATATATTTTAAGTATTTTGATTGTAATTTTAATTGTTTTATTGGGATTAGGATGGTTTTTCACAATTAATCATTCATCAAAAAATAGTAGTTCAAATGTAAAAGAAAATAAAATAAGTAAGAGCACTAAGAGTACAAAACAAAGTAAAAATGTTATTCCAAATGAATATATTGGAACTTGGTATCAAAAAGATCAGAAATTTAAAGTAACAGGGGACAGTTTTGAAATACCAAATCTTAATACAGATTCAAATAATAAATTTAAGTACACTTTAACTAAGAATTCAAAACCAATGCCACTAGATGTTTATTCCAAAGAAGGTATGCAGTATTTTTGGAAGGGTAGTTTAATGAGTGATGGTAATGATAAAAATAATTCTGTATATTGGAAAAAAGATGGTGGAACAATGTCATTTTGGCTTGCAAAAATGACGATTGATGGAAAAAAACAAACTGTTCTAGCAAGTTTTGAAAGTGGGCAAATATTTGTTTGGACAAATAAAGAAACAGCTAAAAACTATTCCTTTGAATTAGGTGAAAATGTTAGCCCGACACAATTACCAATTAAAGATTTAGATAAATTAAAAAGTGGTAATGATAGTTCTAAGGGGAAAAATAATGATGGTAAAGTTCCAAGTCAATTTTTAGGAACTTGGTACGACGGTAATGAAAAAGGTCTTGTTATATCTCCTAATAAAATAAAAACGGCAGATGGAAAGTCAATTATTTTAGATGTATCAAAGAATTCTAATGGAACTTATCATTTGGGAGCAATTGACGATACAGATAAACCAGTTAGTCAAAATTATTCAGTTTCTTCTGGTAATTATTGGGTTACCAATTATAATGTTGATGGAAAAAATCAAAAAGTAGTGGCAGTTGTATATAAAGGTTCTTTAGAAAAATCTGATGATAGTATAGATGTACAAATTTTGACTAGTAGTCCAAACAGCAAGGAAATTTCAACGAAAATTAATAAAAATCAAATTGGAAAACCTAATTTGTCAGATGATAGTAATAAAGATACAAATTATTCACCTTTAACTTTTAAAGAGGCAGTAGATTATGAGCTAAGTGCTAATGGATCTCCTACTACATCAGATTATGAGAAGTACTATGGGGACGAAAAGCCTTATGGTGACGGTGGATGGTATTTTAGAGATATAAGTGGTGTTGAGCATTATGTTGTACCCATTGGTGATGGTTCTAAAATATCTATAAAGGATGTACCTACAAACGATTTTGATGCTCCCCACGCTTACACAGTTGATAGATAAATTATAAATTGATTTTTATGTATTGGAGAATAGATTATGGCAGAAAATCCACAACTAACTTTAAAAGATACCATCGTATCTGCAATTGAATGTCAAGATTTTTATGACTCATCACTAGCTGTTTTGAATTATAATTTAAACAACTTAAAAAAAGCATTAGAAAATAAAAAGGGATTTTATAATGCTTCGAAAAGTCATAATAGAGTATTAAAGACACAATATAGACTGTTAGAAGATAAACTTAAACAATTAAATGGTACAAAGGCACCTAGTAAAGCGGAATTTGATTATTTACAATTTGGAAGAACACTTCTAGCAGGGGTAGTTGGTGTCATTGCCTTTACGGGTATATTTTGGTTTGTATCGATACCAGTAGCGCTAATTGTATTTTTCTTTTTTAAGGAGTTAATATTACCTGCTATATTGGTAATCGCAATTTTAATTCTTTTGAATGCTGCCTATGATGCATACAAATCTGGAAACAAGAAATTGAAGAAAAAAATTGACGAAAGAGATGATTTAGTAAACGAAGTTGCTGAATTGCCAAATTTAAAACAAGAAATTAATGAAAGTAATAAAGATGTAAATAGGTATAAAGATCAAGTTGATTCATATGAAGTTATGATATATAAACAAGAAACACAGATAGAAGATTTTAAAAATAAGTTTAAAGAAAAATTAGATAACAACGAATATCCTCTTTCAGTATTCCCTGAATCATTTAGATTCGAAAATAGTGGCAGATTGAAGCATGCGCTAATGATTGTTTTAGATGGTGCAGCAAGTGATTGGAAAACCGTGGCACAACTAGTAAGATCAGAAGAAAAATCAAATGAAGTGGTTGATAGTATTAATTCTTTAAATAATACTATTAATTCTAGATTGAAAGATGTATCTGCAGAAATTGAAAAGAATACCAATACTGTTTTAAGTCAGTCCTTAAAAATTATTAATTCAATCGATGTTAATACAGAACGAATTACTTATCAAACAGCTACGCTTGGATCATTATTATCTGAAAATACTAATGCGATAAATGGTGCAGCAACAATTATAAATGGTAGTATTCAACAAAATACTAAAGAAGTTAATAAGCAAGGTAAACAAATTTCTAATAGTGTTTCTGATGCTGGTAAAAATGTAAAGAACGCAGTAAATGCGCAAACAATGACGTATATATTAAGTAAATATAACGGAGCTGTTATCGGCGCAACTATTGATTCATTTAAGCAAAAAGATGGAATAAATAACTACGATAGTAATTTATTAAAAAGATTTAATGATAAATAATTGTTAATAAATAAGCCATACCTTATGAGTTATTTTCATAAAGTATGGCTTATTTGGCTTTGCTTGAAAAATTTTTTATTTATTCAACGCCTTGGTAAATTGATCCAAAGTATCTAATTCTGGAACTGAGACTTTTGCTGAACTATCTAATTCAGTAACATCACCAGTGATTTTAACGAAATCAAATTCGTCATCTAACATTGCGCTTAGTTTTGTGTTTAAATCAACTAACGCTTTGTTAGTTTCTTTTCGATCAGCAACTTCTTTTTCCACGTTTAGTTGAATGGTGTTTAAATCATAAAGGTCGATTAAATTAGCTAACTTCCAGAATAAATCTAGTTGTTTGTTATATTCAAAAACCTTTTTCATGCCGGCTAAATTATCGTTACCAATGTGACGATTGTATTCGTTAACTTCTTTAATTAGTTCATTATTCATAATTTGTTTCTCCTGTTCTGACATTTAATATATTCATCTTTATCGTAACCGCATTATGAGTTAGATACAACGAAAAAGGATTCCAGCAGCACTGGAATCCTTTTTATTTAGTCTTTTTTGATATCTTGTGAAACGTCATTAGCGTGCTTACGTTGGTAAGTGGCAATGTTTTTGTATTCGGGTTTAAGGTAACGACTCAACCGAATGTAAATTGGAATTAATTCACGATAAGCTTCGTAGTTTTTAGGATTTGGTTTGTGCGTGTTAGTAACACCAACAAACTTGCTAACGTCGTACAAGCTCTTAATCATCCCTAAACTGTACATTCCTAACGTAGCAGCACCTAAAGCAGTACCTTCAAAACTTTCAGGAATGTTAACGTCTTGTTCAAAGACATCCGCTAACATTTGCCGCCAAAGGGCTGAACGAGCAAATCCACCGGTTGCTTGAATCTTTTTCGGTTCACCAACGACTTCTTCAAGGGCTAGCATAACCGTGTATAAGTTATAAACAATTCCTTCAAGGGCAGCCCGAATCATGTTAGCTCGTGTGTGCTGTCTAGTTAAACCAAAGAAGGTTCCACGTGCATCCGCATCCCAGATGGGAGCCCGTTCACCACCTAAGAAAGGTAGGAAGATTAATCCGTCTGATCCAGCAGGTACGGCAGCAGCAATTTGCGTTAACAAATCATAGGCATCGAGATGCATTTGTTCGGCCGTAACTTTTTCTGGCAAACAAAGTTGATCACGAACCCAGCGGAAGACAATTCCACCATTATTAACTGGTCCACCTACGACCCACATGTTTTCAGAAAGGTAGTAACAGAAAACTCGTCCTTTGGGATCAATCGTTGGTTTATCAGTTACAACTCGGACTGCACCAGAAGTACCAATCGTAACGGCCACGACGCCAGGTTGAATGGCATCTACACCTAAGTTAGCTAACGGACCATCAGAAGCTCCGATGATAAAAGGAGTTTCTTTATCAATCCCAATCATATTAGCGTAGTGATCCACCATTCCTCTAAATTGGTAAGTAGTATCAACTAGTTCGGGAAGTTGATCACGGGTTACTCCAGCAACTTCTAAGGCTTGGTCGTCCCAATCCATGGTAAAGATATTAAATAATCCGGTTGCGTTTGCAATTGAATAATCTTCTTTTAATTCACCAAATAATTTGTAGTTAATGTATTCTTTAATCCCAACAAAGTAACGCGTCTTTTGGTAAATGTCAGGTTTTTCGTTGCGTAACCACATAATTTTCGTTAATGGGGTCATGGGGTGAGTTGGAACTCCCGTTTTTTTGTAAAGTTCCATGCCAACGCCGCTTTCTTTTAACTCATCAGCGTATTTCACAGCCCGATTATCGGCCCAAGTAATGGCACGAGTGAGGGGTTTATAGTTTTCATCTAAACAAATCACACTATGCATCGCACATGAATAAGAAATTCCCTTTAAACTGCCATGTTCTAAATCAGCTTTTTCCAAAACGTGATTTAAACCTTCAATCATGGCACTAAAAATTTCTTCTGGATCTTCTTCAGCCATATCAGCTGTATCTTGATAAAGTGGATAAAGGTCATTGGAATAGCCTTTAACGTTACCGCCGTTATCATACAAAACTGTTTTGACACTGGTAGTACCAATATCAACCCCAATTACGTATTCCATAATAATATTCCCCTTATTTAAGTTGTGCTTAAAATTTAAAAGTCTTAATTTAAAGTTTTTGTAACGCTTACATTATATTGGAGTGGCCAAGACAATTCAAGCAAGCACATCTTAAATCTAGGTTACAGACAAGTAATTTAGCACTGATGTGAGTAAATGCATCATTAAACATTGTAAATTGGGCGAAATCTAATTAATCTAAGAAAAATTAGCTTTTTTAAATCAGACCATTTACGGAGGTGGGGCAATGAACATCACGGCAGCGTTCACGAAGACCCTGACGAACTACAGCATCGTCAGTGCGATTACGTCAACCATTTTTATTATTTTACTGGGATTTTATTTACGCAAAAAGGACATCTTTTCCGAAAAATTTGGGAAAACGTTAGCAAAAGTCGCTTTAGTGGTCGCGTTACCGGCTTTGAATTTTAATGCTTTTATGACCAACATTGATGATAAAGTACTTTTAGAAAGTTTGAGTGTTTTGATTTGGGGATTCTTGGTGATTATTATTTTGATCGTGGTTGCACCACATTTCTATCCGCAAGTTAACCAAGATGAAAGAACGGTTTTAGGAATTTTGACGACCTTTGGTTCAACGACTTTCTTTGGTATTCCAATTGTGGGCGCCGTTTTAGGCACGAAGGGAATTATTTATAGTTCAATTTTTAACCTAGGGTACCATATTTTTATTTATTCATATGCGTACATTAAAATGTCGGGCGTTAAAATGAAGCTGGATAATCTGAAAAAAATGCTGTTTAATCCGATTATTCTGTCGACTTTTTTAGGCTTATTTATGTGGCTAGTGCAACCCTATGTACCGCAAGTGCGCGTGCCTACCTTTGTAAAAGGGACGCTTGTTCCAGCTGCGGGGCTTCATTCCGTAGCGTTCTTTCGGATTGATCAGACAGCTTTATGGTTGTGGACGCCGATTCATTATTTAGCAGAACTAGCTTCACCATTGGCATGGTTATCAATTGGATGTACATTGGGCTCACTTTCGTTTAAGCAAGCCACTTCCAGTAAAATTGTCTGGTACTACGGTTTTAATAAGGTTGTTTTAGTGCCTTTGTTTACCTTAGTAGGGACGGTCTTCATGTCGACTTTAGGTATTTTACCTCTCAGTTTTACGGCAGTAGCAACCATGGTAATTATGATGGCAACTCCAACGGCGGCGGTAGTTTCCGCCTATGCGATTAACTTTAATCGCTATGCTTTACTGACTTCTAGTGCTTCATTTATTTCGACGGTGATTGCAGTAGTAACGATGCCACTCTGGATTGCTCTTTTACAAATTTTACACGATACAGGAATTATCAGCTAAGAATTAAACATGTTAAAATAAGAAGGTTCAAAGCAATTAGACGCTTAGCGAATAATTAGTTTGGCCTTTTTTGTTTGGAAAAGCTGTCATGGTAAGGGAGCGAAGCATGAGAAAATTAAATCGAACACTTTATCAGCAACAGCAACGCCAAAATCGCACGCAAAAGTACATGATTCTTGGTTGCTTTGCCATCCTCATTTTGCTGATTGGTTTCTTGATTTTTAACCACATCGAAAAAAAGGCCCAACACCAGCAACAAGTATTAACGGAATATCCCGTTCGTGGTTTAATCATTAACCAAGACGACTCTTATGTCGATTTTACCGAAGCCAATCAAAATGGAATGAAATATGCTTATCTGCGGGCTACGCAAGGAGCGAGTTTTGTTGATGATAATTTTAATGACAACTATTCAAGAAGCATTGGTTCGGGATTGAAAATTGGCGTTTATCATCAATTTGGCTTTGGCAGTTCGGTTAAAGACCAAGAAAAAAACTTTAGTGAAGCAGTTGGCAACAACATTGGTGATTTACCGATTGAAATCCGGATTAGTTACTATGGTAATTATAATACGCAAACGGTTAAACCCCAGCAGTTGTTAGCAAACGTCCGCGAGTTGACTTCCTTTTTATATCGGAAGTATCATCGTCCTATTTTATTGAAAACGAATCAGCGAAACTACCAAATTTTAAAAAATTTACCCCATGTGCAATTTGCTTTAGCCGGAAATGACCAGTCAGATCAGGTTACGTTTGTTAACTTAAGCAAAGCTAATCAAATTGATAACAATGGTAAAATTAGTGAGTACCAAGTATCAGCTTTTAACGGAAATAAGGTAAAATGGGAACAGTATTTAAAGCAACTCAAAAGTGATGAATTAGAAAAGAGTAACGAAAATGATTAAATTAGGAACGATTGGGACCAATTGGATTACCCAACGCATGGTGGAAGCTGCTACAGCAACTGGTGAATATGAATTGGCTGCGGTTTATTCCCGGCATGAAGCAACTGGACAAGCTTTTGCTGAGCAGAATCACTGCGCATCGGTTTATTGTTCATTAGCAGATTTTATGCAATCGGATCAGTTTGATACTGCCTACATTGCTTCACCAAATGTGTTTCATTTTGAACAAGTTTTATTAGCGATTCAGCATGATAAAAATGTCATTGTGGAAAAGCCAGCGTTGATGAATCCTCGCCAAATGCAACGGGTTTTAGATGAACTCCAACTTCATCCTCAGGTTCGACTTTTTGAAGCAGCCCGGAATGTGCATATGCCCGCTTTTAAAGCCGTGCAAACTGCCTTAGCTCAAGCTGAACATTTAGCCGGAGCTGACTTTGTGTTTAGTCAATATTCGTCACGCTATGATTTAGTCTTAGCGGGGGAAACGCCCAACGTGTTTAATTTTCAATTTGCAGGGGGCGCCTTAGCTGACTTAGGCATTTATCCGCTTTATGATGCGATTGCTTTATTTGGGTTACCATTGAAACAAATGTACTATCCCACAATGATTTCAACCGGTGCGGATGGTAAAGGAACCGCCATTTTACAATATCCTGATTACGATGTTACTTTAAACTTTAGTAAAATTTCGAGTTCCCAGCATACCTCTGAGATTTACGCTTGTCGTCAGATTATTTCCATTGATAATGGTGGAGAGTTTACGGAGGCAAAATTAGTTACGCCAACTGAAACGACGGTGCTAAGTCCTAAGTACGTTGAAAATCCGATGATTCCAGAAATGACTGATTTTGCGATGGTCCTTAATCATCCTGATGATGCTGAAATTCAGGCGCAATATCACAGCTGGTTGCAATTAATGCAACACGTAAACGAAACATTGAATAATCTAGCAATTTCTGCTGGAATTCACTATCCCGATAAATTTAAGGAGTAATAACTTGTTAGAAGAATTTGCAAAACGTTTTGAAAAATTAGGTTATCAAGCACAAACTGAGATTCAAAAAGCCGTTTATCAACCCATGATTGACGGAGGCGAAGACATTGTTGGTTTATCACCAACTGGATCAGGGAAAACCGTGGCCTTTTTAATGCCCATTTTAGCCAACATCATGGCTGGTCAAGGGACGCAAGCTTTAATTGTGGAACCCTCGCAAGAATTAGCCATGCAAGTTACCAATATTATTCGGGACTGGGCTGGTCCCTTTAACGTTAAAATTTTACCTTTAATTGGGGGAGCTAACGTTAAGCGTCAACACGAACAGTTGAAGAAACGTCCCGAAATTGTGGTTGGAACTCCTGGTCGAATTTTAAGTTTATTAGACGAACGTAAATTAAAAGTTGATCACGTCGAGACGGTCGTGATTGATGAAGCGGATGACTTGCTCCAAGATGATTCATTAGAAAAAGCACGGCAAATTGTGGCAGCGGTTCAGCGGGATGCCCAAGTTGCTTACTTCTCAGCCACTGATAGTGATGTATTGTATAACTTAGAAGATGTAATGGGGAAACCCGCTCGAATCATTGATGTGCGTGATTTAGATCAGAGTCGGGGAGTGGTTAAGCATGGTCAATTCGAGGTTTCGCGGGGAAAACGAAATGACGTTTTAAATCGTTTTACTAAATTGACGAACTTTAAGGCACTGGTGTTCTTTAACCAGCAAACTGAATTAAACCGCGCCTTCAACTACTTTAAACACCAAGGTTATGCGCCCGTAGAAAAATTAAGTGGTGACGAAAATAAAATGGCCCGGGAAAAAGCCTTACGAAACTTCAGAAAGGGAACCACTAAACTACTTTTAACGACCGATGTAGCGGCTCGTGGTTTAGACATTCCTAAACTTCCGGCTGTGGTTAATTTTGACTTGCCCAAAGAAGCTAATACTTATATTCATCGGGTGGGAAGAACCGGCCGAATGGGGGAACCAGGGTTAGTGATTAACTTTGGTGATGATCATGATCTTCGTGATTTGAAGAAATTATTACGAGATGAAGAATATGATTTGAAACCACTTTATTACTTCCGGGGTAAGTTAGTCGATGAAATTGATGAAGCAGAAGTGGAAAAATTAAAAGCAGAAAATGCCAAGAAAAAGGTAGTTCCTGAAGTTAAAGGAACTAAACCTTCAATTAAGAAAGCAAGAGTACGTAAAGTGCAAGCTGAGGTCGAAGTACCCAAAAAACCCCGCAAAAAGAACCGAAAACGAAACCAAAAAAATAAGGGTTATCATAAAAAATAAATGAGCCATTCTTTACGGATGACCCTAATCGTGAGAAAATAGGAAAGTCGATAGTGGCCCCATAGCACAATTGGATAGGGCAGTCGCCTCCTAAGCGATCGATCTCAGTTCGAACCTGAGTGGGGTCATTTTAAAAGCAATTCACAAATGTGAGTTGCTTTTTTTGTTTGTATATTTTTGCACAAAGGTATTGTATTCCTTTATGAAAACGCATACAATTTACTTTGTAACGAACATTAAATTTTGGAAAAAAGAAAAGAGGAAACACAAATGATGCCATTTGTTGTTTTGATTTTAGGGATTGCGTTGCTCCTTTTCCTAATCATTAAGTTAAAATTAAATACCTTCGTCGCCTTGATTGTGACGGCGATTCTAGTTGCTTTAGGGCTCGGAATGAACCCGGCTAGTATTGCAACTGCCATTAAAACGGGGATTGGAAATACCTTAGGCGAGTTAGTTATCGTCTTTGGGTTTGGAGCCATGATTGGTCGGTTAGTTTCTGACTCGGGTGGATCATATCGAATTGCCAAAACTTTGATTGATAAGTTTGGTAAGAAACGATTACAATTGGCCATTGTCATTGCGTCATTTATTATTGGAATGTCATTATTCTTCGAAGTTGGTTTAGTATTGTTAACGCCAATCGTCTTTGCCGTTGCACTTGAAGCAGATGTTCCTTTCCTTTATTTAGGAATTCCGATGGCTGCTGCTTTGTCAGCGACACAAGGATTCTTGCCTCCTCAACCAGCTCCAACTGCTGTTGCTACAGCTTTGGGTGCCAACATCGGTCAAGTGCTTTTGTTTGGGATTATCGTGGCGATTCCCTGTGTGATTGTGGCCGGACCAATTTATACTAAAATTAGTCGGAAATTTTTCCCGAATGCATTTGTGGTAAAGAAAAGTTTGCCAGCCTTTGGGGAAGTTAAGCAATATGATTTGAAGGATACGCCTAGCTTTGCTTTAGCAGCCTTTACGTCATTACTTCCTGCCATTTTTATGGCTTTGAATACCATCTATCAATTAGTTGAACATGGGGGTAAAGAAATTGCGAAGCCCCATGGTTTTGATGCAGTGGCTTCCATGCTGGGTAATCCAGTGATTGCGATGGTGATTGCTTTGGTATTTGCCATTTGGTCAATGGGATTCCATCGTGGGAAAACCATGAAAGATATTTCAAGTAGTATTTCTGATGCCGTCAAGTCAATTGCCATGCTTTTACTAGTAATTGCTGGTGGTGGAGCTTTCAAACAAGTCTTGATTGTTGGTGGAGTTGGAGAAGCCGTAAAGGGAATGATGATGCACTCATCATTGTCACCAATCATTTTAGGTTGGTTAGTAGCCGTAATTCTTCGAGTTTCGCTTGGTTCCGCAACCGTTGCCGGAATGACTGCCGCTGGATTAGTAATGCCATTAATGTCATCACTTAGCGTTAGCCCAGTCATGATGGCATTAGCCATTGGGGCAGGATCATTAGCAGCATCTCACGTTAATGACGCTGGATTCTGGATGTTTAAAGAATACTTTGACTTGTCAGTTAAAGAAACTTTAGGAATTTGGACGGTGCTAGAAACCGTGATCTCAGTGACGGGTCTGATTGTCGTGCTAATTTTGAATATGTTTGTTTAAATACTTAAAAATAAATAAGAGTTAAGTCGATGCGAAAATAATCGCAGACTTAGCTCTTATTTTTAAAATTGGTAGAATAGTCATAATAACAAAAAAACAAGGTTTAGCTTACATTAAAGAAATGTATGATACTGACTCGGAAGATGTTTTTGATAGTTTTTATAACCTTTAATTGATGCATCTAATATTGTTAACATATTATTAGAAATGGGGGCAAATTATGGAACCAACTAAAGAACCAACTGATATTCATGAATTATTTAGTGGTTGGAAAGATGATGGTAAACGTAATCATGAAATTGATTGGGGTAACGCACAAGGAAATGAATTACCCTGGTAAGTTTGGATGATATTTTCCATGTTAGTTTTAATCCTATCAATGGAGTGAATGGTTGAATCTGTGGTTAGCTGATTGTATGAATCGTATGTTATAAAAAAGTCTCACCCTTAAAAGATGAAATCGCATGAATATCTTTTAAAGGTGAGACTTTATTCTTATTTAGTTTTTTTTTCTTTAAATGAAATAAAAATGGCCCAGAAATAATTTAAAATAACTACGACAACATTTTGAATAACATTAAAGATGTTTTTACCAAGTTTGGTATCGAAGCCTAAGATGCTGACTCCAAAGGCTAAAATTCCTAAACCAAGGATTCCGGTTACTAATCTTCCGGCAAAGAACGTGGAAATTTGATACCAGAATTCCTTAGCTGAGTAATGTTTCGTATGAAAAACGTAGTATTTATTGGTATAAAAAGCGAAGAGCACTGAGATAAACCAGGCAATTCCGTAAGTAATTGAATAATTAAGGTTGGTAAATTGCGTCAAGAGGGTGAAGACCACTAAGTTAACGACGGTAGTTGCTACGCCCCAAAAAGCATAGGGAATTACATCACGATGTTTTTGGTATAAATCAATTAAGGATCGCATTATTTTTGCTCCTTAATGATGTATTGAGGTCGATGCTTAGTTTCTAAGTAAATTTTACCAATGTATTTGCCTAAAATTCCCAAACAGAAAAGTTGGATTCCGCCAATTAAGAGCATGATTGAAACTAGAGAAGGCCAACCTGCGACTGCATCACCAAAGCAGAGAGTACGAACAACCGTAAAAATAATGCCTAACACGGCAAAGAAACAGGAAATTCCGCCGACCCAGGTAGCAACTTTTAAGGGTGCATCGGAGAAGTCAATAATTCCTTCAATCGAATATTCTAATAGTTGAATCATTGACCAATGGGTTTCTCCAGCTGCACGTTCACGACCCGGGTATTTAATATATTTAGTGTTAAAGCCAACCCAACTAAAAATCCCTTTAGAAAAACGATTGTATTCCGTTAATTCATTGACGGCGTCAACATATTGGCGGGTCATTAATCGGTAATCACGGACATTTGGTTGAATTTTAACGTCGGATAACCGATCAATTACATGATAAAAAGAAGCGGAGAGAAAGGCCCGAATTGGATTTTGTTTTCGACTAGTTTGAATGCAACCCACGCAGTCATAGTCTTCGGTCGTAATAATTTTTAACATTTTAGGTAATAGTTCAGGTGGATCTTGTAAATCAACATCCATTAAAGCGATGTAGTCACCATTAGCGGTCCGTAAGCCGGCCGTAATGGCTGATTCTTTTCCAAAATTACGCGAAAAAGAAATGAAGTGAACTGTTTCAGGATGTTCATCATGAAGTTCATTTAAAATTTTTAAGGTATTGTCAGATGAACCATCATTAATAAAAATGTAGTCGGGCACATACTGTGGTTCAGCTTTATTCATTTCTGCGAAAACTTTTTCGACAGTATTATAGAATAAAGTAATTGATTCTTGTTCGTTATAACAAGGGACAACTAGGCTAATCGTTTCCAAAGTGGATCCTCCTTATAGTTGAAAATAATATTCAACTTGCAAAACTAATCCTAATTTTATCATTATTTAGATTGAATAGTAACTTAATTTCAATCTGTTATAATTGAAACAAATAAAGATTAAGGAATGTTAAATTTTGAAAAAAACTAAAGTAATTTTAAAAAATAAAGTGGTTCCATTTACCAAAATTCTGTTAAAACATTTTTCGATGGGAAACGTTTCCGATTCTGCGATTGTTTTTGCGTATTATTCTTTACTATCGTTATTCCCCATTTTAATTTCAATTGGGGGAGTGATTAAGTTAGCAAACGCCAATCCCGAGCATGTGATTGACTCGATGAAAATGCTGATGCCCGGTTCAATTTTTCAGATGTTGCAACCAATTGTGCAATCCGCTTTTAGTGGGGGACATGGTGGTAGCAACTTATCGATTGGATTAATAATCGCAATTTGGTCATCAAGTAGTGCGATGGCCGCCTTTCAACGGGCGGTTAATCGCTGTTATGGCGTACTTGACCAGAGTGCCTTGATGAATCGAATTATTTCCTTTTTGTGGATGTTATTATTAGTTGTTTTCCTATTTGTACTGATGATTTTACTCGGATTTGGGCAATCATTAATTGAACTGGTTAACGAAGTGGTTAACATGCCACCAGAAGTTTTAAGTTTAGTTGAAGCTGCTCGGATGCCGTTCATCATCGCATTATTAGTCGTTATTTTGAGCATGATTTATTTCTTTGTTCCTAGTTTGAAAACCAAATGGAAGTATACCCTAGGGGGAACCTTATTTGCGTTGATTGGTTTATCAATCTTGTCACAGTTATTCTCAAAAATCATGGGTGAGTTTTTCCGCAACATTTCGGCTTATAAAACGCTAGGAACGTTCATTGTAGTGATGATTTGGCTCTATTTAACGGGAATGGTGCTGCTATTTGGTTCAGTGATTAATGCAAGTGTCCACGAATATTTAATGTCCCAAACTGAGAAAAAGGAAAATAAAAAAGACCACTAAGGGTCTTATTTATTAACGGCATCAAACAGTTTTTGGGAAAACTGGTCAAGCGTTTTGATATCATTTTCATCCGGATCAAGGTTGATTTTTACGTTGTCAGCTCCTTTGGTGGCCCCGGTTGCTAATAATTTTTCCGCAAATTTATCAACAGCTAGGTTATAGAATTCTTCATAGAAAACGTCACCTGAGCCAGCGACTCCAAAAGTTTTTCCGGTTAAATCTAAATCACCGAGATCTTCAAAAAAGTCCATGCCTTCTTCTGGAAGATGGCCTTCATCATAAGTGTAAGGGCAGATGACAATTAAATCAGTGTCCTTGAGTTCTTCGGCTTCCGTTTGCGAAATTTCGGTTTCTTCAACGTCCATGCCGAGATCTTCGAGCCCTTCAGTTACGATATCAGCAATATCTTCATTGTTACCAGTAATAGTTGCGTATACGACGTGTGCTTTCATTTTCGAACTTCCTTTGCTTATTTATCAAGTAAGTATAGCAGAAGTTGGACTGATTGTGAATTTAGAAAGGTTAAATTCAATGAGTAAAACTTACAAAGTTACCAAAGTTGAAACCCAGAAACGACCGGGACGCTATAATATTTATCTAAATGACGAATATGCGTTTCCGATTAGTGAAGAAGTCTTAATTAAGTTTGCAATTTTTAAAGGTAGCAAATTAACCGGCGATTTAATTGAACAAATTAAAGCTGCTGACAGCGTTTCTAAATTATATGGGAAAGCCGTTGACTTTATTTCCTATCGACAACGGACGGAACACGAAGTCCGAGAGAAACTGCAGACTTTATCAGAAAATGAAGCTGCAATTGACGCTACGATTGTAAAATTAAAGCAAATTAGACTTCTTGATGATGTCAATTATGCTAATAGTTATGTCCGTCAGATTGCAGATGGCCAAACGAAGGGACCACAAGCAGGAGTACGGTACCTTAAACAAAAGGGAATTGTGGAATCATTAATTTTAGATGCGGTAGCTGAGCATTATCCCGAAGCACAAGCACAGGAAAATGCCACAATCCTAGCCCAAAAGCTATTTGACCAGCAGCAGCGCTACCCATATAATAAAAGAATTGAGAAAACCAAGTTGTCATTGATGCGAAAAGGCTTTAGCTTTGATGTGATTGACCAAGCGATTAGTCAAATTGATGCAGAGATTGATGTCGATGAGCAAAATGAATTATTACAACAAGCTGGATTAAAACTGTGGCACAAGTATCGGGCCGAAGAGCCGTATAAGCGCAAACAAAAAGTAAAACAAGCCTTATATCGAAAGGGTTTTGATTTTGATGCGATTGATGATTTTGTTACTGAAGTAGAGAGGGATTAGAGAATTTGAAGAACCTGAAAGAAACCAAGTTAGTGTTTTGGACCCTAGAATTAATGTTAGTGGTCGGAATCATTTTTTTATGTACCAAAATTAGTTTTATTTTTTCACCAATTGGCATTTTCATCTCGACGATTTTTGCGCCGTTACTGATTGCTGGATTTTTGTATTACATGTTAAATCCGATTTTGGAATTATTAATGAAGGTTAAAATTACTAAAACGAAACGAATTAATCGGACGTGGGGAACGACGATCATTTTTCTTGCCCTAATTTTGATTATTGTTTATCTAATTGCTTCATTAATTCCCCATTTGATTTCCCAAGTTGCTAATTTAGCAAATAACATGCCGAAATTTGC
The DNA here is from genome assembly GCF_044054575.1 of Fructilactobacillus frigidiflavus. GTDB lineage: Bacteria > Bacillota > Bacilli > Lactobacillales > Lactobacillaceae > Fructilactobacillus > Fructilactobacillus frigidiflavus. The sequence goes on along the minus strand of NZ_CP168716.1, from coordinate 24,316 downwards.
GGCGCATCAAGAAGCTTCGTTAACGAAAATGACCCGGCATGGCTGGTTAAAACACATTGACTGGGATCCAGTTGTTTCAAAAATGCAGGATTCATATGCTTCCTATTTAAAAAGCTTGTTAAAGAACATCAGCAATAGTGCAGGAAATATTATTTCAGTTGCTACAAACGTTATCATTACTTTAATTACTGCACCAATTATTTTGTTTTACATGTTAAAAGATGGCGATAAGTTTTTACCAAGTGTAGAAAAGCTCTTCCCCGTTTTATCAGAATCACACCGAAAACAATCAGAAACTTTATTGAAAAAGATGAACAAGACCCTTTCTCACTACATTGGTGGGCAAGTAATTGAGTGTTTATTTGTAGGAACGTTTACGTCCATTGGATACTTACTAATTGGACAACGGTATGCCTTGCTTCTCGGGGTTTTTGCGGGATTCTGTAATTTAGTGCCTTACGTTGGGCCTTACATTGGGATTATTCCTGCTTTATTAGTGGCAATTATCGTTAGCCCCGAACAGGCATTTTGGACTATAATTGTGGTATTAGTGGTGCAACAAGTTGATGGAAACCTAGTTTATCCAAACGTCATTGGAAAATCTTTAAATATTCATCCGCTTACCATCATCATTATCTTATTAGCCGCTGGGCACATTGCCGGGTTAATTGGGATGATTTTAGCTATTCCAATTTACGCCATTTTAAAAGTAATTGTGGAATATGTTTACAATCTTTGGCTAATTCAACATGATAAAAAAACAGAAATTAATTAGTAAAATGGTCCGGCGCTGTCCGGATTTTTTGCGTTAATCGTTAGTAAAGCCCATTAGGAGGATTTAAATGAGTGATAAAAAATTAAATGAAGAAGTAGGTAAACGACGGACGTTTGCCATTATTTCCCATCCGGATGCCGGGAAAACGACAATTACAGAACAATTACTTTTGTTTGGGGGAATTGTGCGAGAAGCCGGAACCGTAAAAGCCCGTAAAAGCGGTAATTTTGCCAAGTCAGATTGGATGGAAATCGAACAAAAGCGGGGAATCTCAGTTACGAGTTCTGTGATGCAATTTGATTACGAAGGTAAACGAATTAACATTTTGGATACGCCAGGACATGAGGATTTCTCAGAAGATACCTATCGGACTTTGATGGCAGTGGATTCGGCGGTCATGGTTATTGATGCGGCCAAGGGGATTGAACCCCAAACCAAGAAACTTTTCCAAATTTGTAAAATGCGGGGAATTCCCATTTTTACTTTTATGAACAAATTAGATCGTGATGGTCGGGAACCAATGGAATTGGTGAGTCAATTGGAAGAAGTATTGGGAATTGAAGCATATCCGATGAACTGGCCAATTGGTTCGGGTCGAATTTTAAAGGGGCTTTATGATCGGCATAATCACCGGGTTGAATTATTTGAACCAGGGGTAGAAGGCCGTCATTTCCTACCGCTTGATGATGAAGGAAACATCAAAGAAGCTAACCAACTCGAAGGCGACGATATTTATGATGATGCCAAAGAAGAAATGGATTTAATCTCTGAGGCCGGAAACGAATTTGATCCCGATAAGATTGCCAATGGTGATCAAACCCCGGTCTTCTTTGGATCAGCCTTAGCTAACTTTGGGGTTCAGACTTTCTTAGATGCCTATTTAGAAATGGCCCCAGCTCCTGGTCAACACCAAACGTTACAAGATAAAGAAATTCAACCAATTGATGAAAAATTTTCGGGCTTTGTTTTTAAGATTCAAGCCAATATGAATCCGCATCATCGGGATCGAATCGCCTTTGTCAGAATCTGTTCTGGGAAATTTGAAAAAGGGATGGATGTTACGTTAGATCGAACTAAACGGGATATCCGGTTATCAAACGTGACCGAATTTATGGCCAACACTCGTGAAAACGTTAAAACGGCTGTGGCAGGAGATATTATCGGGCTTTATGATACCGGTAACTTCCAAATTGGTGATACGATTTATACAGGGAAAGACGAAGTGACGTTTGAAAAACTTCCTCAATTTACGCCTGAACTATTTATGCGCGTTTCTGCGAAAAATGTCATGAAACAAAAATCTTTCCACAAGGGAATTAAGCAACTGGTTCAAGAAGGAGCCATTCAGCTTTACACGACTTATTCTACGGGACAATATATTTTAGGAGCCGTGGGTCAACTTCAATTTGAAGTTTTTAAATTCAGAATGCAAAACGAATACAATTCGGATGTTTTAATGGAACCCATGGGATCGAAGATTGCCCGGTGGATTGATCCCGAACAACTGGATGAAAAGATGTCATCATCACGGAACATTTTGGTCCGCGATACAAATGATGATCCGTTATTCTTATTTGAAAATCAATTTGCAGAACGGTGGTTCAAAGGTAAGTATCCAGACGTGAAATTAACGGCTAAATTATAATTTTTGGATTGGAGTACTAAAATGGAACATTTATCAGCATGTACCAGTGTCATGGTCGGAAAGAACGCTAGTATTGATGGTTCAACGATGATTGCCAGAAATGACGATACCTTTTTGCCATTAACTCCCCAACGTTTTATTGTTCAACCAGCTTACGAAAACGAAACTAAGGTTTGGAAATCAAACCAAAATGGATTTACAGCACCCATGCCTAAAAGTGGGTATCGGATGTTGTTAACCCCGAATGCGGATGTTGTTAAAGAAGGGGTTTATGCTGAAAGTGGCTTTAACCAAAAACACGTGGCCATGAGTGCCACCGAAAGTGTTTATGGTAATTTAAGTACCTTGGCTCATGATCCTTGGGTCGCAAACGGACTCGCGGAAGATTCTTTACAATCAATGGTCTTACCTTACATTGATTCAGCTCGAGACGGAGTGCAGTACCTGGGTCAATTGATTAAGGAATATGGTTCTCCGGAAGGTAATGGAGTCATGTTTAGCGATAATGACGAAGTTTGGTACATGGAGATTGTCACGGGACATCATTGGGTAGCCCAACGGATTCCAGATGATGCTTGTGCCGTCGTTGCTAACCAAGTTGCCATTCAAGACGTTGATTTTGATGACCCTGATAACTTTATGTATTCAGACGGGATTCAAGCATTTGTGGAAAAATATCATTTAAATCCAGATGAAAATGTGTTTAACTTTAGACACATTTTTGGCACGAGTAACGAAAAAGATCGTCACTATAACACGCCTCGAGTCTGGTATGGTCAACGTTACCTAACTCCTGACATGGTACAAAGCCCCACTTCTGCTGACATGCCCTTTATTTGTAAAGCTAATCGAAAGATTAAGGTAACAGATGTTGAGTATATTCTAGGGTCTCATTACAACGAAACTGAATATGATCCATTGGGGAAAGGTCCTGAAGATTTGAAAACGAAGTTCCGTCCCATTGCAATGAATCGGACGCAAAATTCCCACGTTTTACAAATCAGAAATGATGTTAAACCAGAAATTTCTACAATTATGTGGTTAAACTTTGGGGTTCCTGCTTTTAGTCCCTACGTTCCGTTCTTTGCGAATGTGAATGCCACTGATCCAACTTATGAGACGACCCCATTAGAGATGGACGATACCAGTGCTTACTGGATGTATCGGAAATTATCAATGATTGTGGAATCGCATTACAGTCATTTCATTCAACAAGATCGGGATTTTAAGACGGCCAATGACCAAATGTTTTTAACTCATGTGGAAAACACCATTAATCAAGCTGAAAACTTGAAACCAGCAGATGTATCGGCCTTTTTACAAAAACAAAATCAAAACTTAGTTGCCGAAATGCGCACTCGGGTTCACAAATTCATGAATGAACTAATGAGTAAAGGTTTGACACTTTCAAAATTAACGTACGACATGGATAAAAATTTATAAAATTAAGCAGTTGACTAGCAATGGTCAGCTGTTTTTAGTTACAGATTAATAATTTTGTAAGTCGCGAAAGCTTGAATTCATGGACTTCGTTAAGTTACCTCTAGGGATAATACCTTAATTATGTGAGAATTAAGGTATTAACTAGATAGGAGAAAATGATTGTGAAACTTAAAGAAATTACTTATTGTAGTGTGATGATTGCTATCATTGCAGCATTTAGCTTAGTTCCACCAATTGCAGTTCCAGTAATACCAGTACCGATTTCTTTTCAAACCATGGCCGTGATGTTAGCGGGATCATTGTTAGGGAAAAAATTAGGAACAATTAGTGTCTTGATTTTTCTTTTATTAGTGGCCGTTGGCATGCCACTTTTAATTGGTGGTCGCGGGGGCTTCGGAGTTTTTCTTGGACCCACTGCCGGATATTTATTAAGTTGGCCAGTGAGTACCTTTGCGATTGGGTGGCTCTTAGAAAAACTAGGGAAACTTAATTTTATGAAATACTTAGTAGCTAACTTAATTGGGGGGATGCTAGTGATGAATTTGATTGGGGCGATTTCCCTATCATTTATCATCCACATGCCCATGATGAAAGCGTTAATGTCGACGGTGATGTTTTTCCCGGGAGATATTGTCAAAGCGGTAATTGTGGCCTTGCTAGCTGACAAACTCCACAAAATGAAGATTATTAAGATTTCAGAATAGTCTAAAAATAGAACAATCAAACAGGACTGGTAGATATAATTGCCAAATTACGAATTATTTTATAAAAAAGGGTTGTTTTTTTAATTATTCATGCTATGATAATTACAAGTTAAAAACAAAACGTTAACTAGGAAGTAGTAATTTTCAAGAGTGATCCAGTGAGATATTGGTTGGTGCGAAATATCAGAAGCTCTTTTAAATGAACGTCGCCTAGAAGTTGTATGCGATCAAAACCATACTGGGTGCTCCCATTACAGAGCCAACGATTCGAAGCTGGATTGTGAGAGATGTTATCAAATTGATAGCATAATTAAGGTGGTACCGCGCACAAGCGTCCTTTAGTCAAATGACTAATGGGCGCTTTTTTTGTTGAAAAATTTTATTAAGGGAGATGGGGAAATGAAGAAGTTTTTACAAGCTTTATTTTTATGTATTGGTTTATTTCTGGGAGGAATTGGAATATCAGGTACGGTACATGCTGATAGTTCCTTACAAAGCATTAAAGATAGAGGAGTCCTAAAGGTGGTTACCTCACCGGACTATCCACCCTTTGAATTTCAGGTTAATAAACACGGAAAGTCAGAAGATGTCGGAATTGACATTGATATTGCTAAACAAATTGCCAAAGACTTAGGCGTGAAGTTAGAAGTTAAGAACATGGACTTTACCGCTTTACTAGTCGCAGTTCAAACCGGAAAAGCCGATATGGCCATTGGAGGAATTAACCCAACTCCGGAAAGACAACAAAATGCTGATTTTTCTAAAATCTATTACTACGGTGGGCAGAAATTTTTAATTAACAAAGCGGATGCCGAAAAGTACAAAAATCAAAATGCTTTAAAAGGCCAAAAAGTGGGAACCCAAACGGGAACCTTACAACAACAACTAGCGAAAAAAGATTTAAAAGATTCGAAAAACGTGGGAATGGATAAAACCACTGATTTAATCTTAGCTTTAAAAACGAACAAAGTGGCTGCCGTTGGGGTCGAAAAACCAGTTGGTCAAGCTTATGTTGACAATGATCCTGATTTGAAAATGATTTCTGCCGATTACAAGATTGATAAAAAAGATACTGGTTCCGCAATTGCGATGGCTAAGGGAAACGATTCATTGAAAGATGCGGTTAACCAAGCCATTGATCAAATCAACAAAGATAATTTGATGCCAAAATATTTAGCTTCAGCTGGTAAGTACATGAAAGTTAATACAGCTGATACTTCAATGCTTCATTACTGGAAGTACTTCTATGATGGCTTAACGCATACCTTACTAATTTCTGTACTGGCAGTAATTGGTGGAATTATCTTAGGGGTAATCCTTGCTTTAATGAAGATGAGTAAGTTTAAGCTTTTGAGTTGGCCAGCAATTAGTTATGTTGAAGTGGTTAGAGGAACCCCAATGATGGTGCAAGTCTTACTAATTTACTTTGGTTTAGGGGTCATCATTAACATCCCATCATTAATTGCCGGGATTATCGCAGTGACGTTAAATAGTTCGGCGTATGTTTGTGAGATTATCAGAGGGGGAATTGCCTCAATTGATAAAGGACAAACTGAAGCAACGAAGAGTTTAGGACTAAGCAAGTCAGATTCATTAAGATTTGTAATCTTGCCCCAAGCTTTTAAGAACATTTGGCCAGCTTTAGGAAACGAATTTATCTCAGTCATCAAAGAAAGTTCAATTGTTTCAATTATTGGAGTGACTGATTTAGTTTACGAACTAAACGTGGTTAGAGCTGATACTTACCGTGGAGTTGCCCCAATTGTCGTGGTAATGGTAATTTACTTTGTAATTACGTTTGCCTTAACTAGAGGATTAAATTATTTGGAAGGGAAGATGAACCATGACTAAACCAATTATTGAATTAAAAAACGTTAAAAAAAGTTATGATAAGAACCATGTTTTAAAAGATATCAACGGCGAGGTTCACGAAGGGGAAGTAATTTGTATCATTGGACCTTCTGGATCAGGGAAAAGTACCTTATTGAGATGCATTAACCAATTAGAAAAGCCAACGGACGGTGAAGTTTTCTTTAATGACGAAGACTTAGCACAAATGTCAGAAAAAGAACTTAGTAAGTTAGGTGAAGAAATTGGAATGGTCTTTCAAAACTTCAATCTATTTCCCAATATGACTGTGATCGAAAACTTAAAGTTAGCTCCGATGAGAGTTAAACATTTAAGCGATACCGAGGCAGAAAAAATTGGAATGAAATATTTAGATAGAGTTGGTTTGGCCGATAAAGCGAATGCTTATCCCGCTAGCTTATCGGGGGGACAAAAGCAAAGAGTGGCCATCGCCAGAGCCCTTGCGATGAACCCCAAAGTAATGTTTTTTGATGAACCAACTAGTGCTTTAGATCCCGAAATGGTCGGAGAAGTATTAGCCGTTATGAAAGAACTAGCTGATGAAAATATGACGATGTTAGTAGTAACCCATGAAATGGGCTTCGCTAAAAAAGTTGCTGACCAAGTTTGGTTTATGGCAGATGGTTACATTCAAGAAAAAAACACCCCCCAAGAGATTTTTGACAACCCCCAAGCAGATAGAACTAAAGAATTTATTGGAAAGATTATAGGTGATTAAAATGGAAAAACAAAAAGTAGTATTAGCTTATTCAGGTGGATTAGACACATCAGTTGCAATTGCATGGTTAAAAGATCAAGGTTACGACGTGGTTGCTTGTTGTATTAACGTTGGGGAAGCTAAAGATCCCGAATACCTTAAGAGTAAAGCCCTTAAAACTGGGGCAGTAGCAGCCTACGTAATTGACGGTAAAGAAGAATATGCCGACGAATACCTATCATTAGCTTTACAAGCCAACGTAAAATATGAAGGCGTTTATCCTTTATCTTCTGCGTTATCAAGACCATTAATTGTGAAAAAATTAGTGGAAGTTGCGAAAAAAGAAGGTGCTACTGCCATTGCTCATGGTTGTACCGGTAAAGGAAATGACCAAGTTCGGTTTGAAGTTGCGATTCATGCCCTTGCACCAAACATTGAAGTATTAAGTCCAGTTCGGGACTGGCACTGGGCTAGAGAAGAAGAAATTGATTATGCTAAAGAACATGGCATTGAAATTCCAATTGACTTAGACTCACCATACTCAATTGATTCTAATATTTGGGGAAGAGCTAACGAAGCTGGAATTTTGGAAGATCCATGGGTTGCTGCTCCCGAAGATGCGTATGCTCTCACTAAGGCAATTGCAGATACACCTGATCAACCAACTGAAATTGAACTAGAATTTAAAAATGGAATTCCCGTTAAATTAAACGGTGAAGCAATGTCATTTGCCACTTTAATTGAAAAATTAGATGAAATTGCGGGCGAAAATGGAATTGGTAGAATTGATCACATTGAAAACCGGTTAGTCGGAATTAAATCAAGAGAAATTTATGAAGCACCAGCCGCAACGGTTTTAATTAAAGCCCATGAAGAACTAGAAGATATTGTGCTAGAACGGGACTTAGGTCACTACAAACCATTGATTGATAAAAAGATTTGTGAATTAATCTATAACGGATTATGGTTCTCACCTTTGATGGAAGCTTTAAAAGCTTTTGTTGCCCAATCACAAAAAGTGGTTAACGGAACCATCAAACTCGAATTATTTAAGGGAAACATTATCATTTTAGGTCGGAAAGCTAAAGATAGTTTATACGATAAAGACTTAGCTACTTACACTTCTTCAGATTCATTTGATCAAGAAGCAGCAAAAGGATTCATTAAACTCTGGGGACTTCCAACTGAAGTTGCTAACCAAGTTAAAACGAAAAACAAGGATGGTGAAGCTTAATGAGCGACAAATTGTGGGGTGGTCGTTTTCAAGCCGAAACGAACGCCTTAGTCGATCAATTTGGGGCCTCGATTAATTTTGATCAATTGATGGCTGCTGAAGATATCGAAGGTTCTTTAGCCCACGTTAAAATGTTAGGCAAAACTGGAATTTTAGCCGAAAGCGACGTTGCCCAAATTGTTACCGGACTGGAATCAATTCAAAAGGATTTAGCAGCTGGTAAAATTGAATTTTCCGTCGAAAATGAAGATATTCATATGAATATCGAAAGCATTTTAACTGATCGAATCGGACCAGTCGCTGGGAAACTCCACACGGCTCGTTCCAGAAATGATCAAGTAGCCACTGATTTTCATTTATATGTTAAAAAACGGATTCCGGTGGTTATTGAAGAAATCACGAACTTACAAAAAGCCTTATTAAAGTTGGCTGAAGCAAACGTGACGACGATTATGCCCGGATATACACATTTACAACATGCCCAACCAATTTCATATGCGCATTATCTAATGGCTTACTTTCAAATGTTGCAACGGGATAAGGAACGGTTTGAATTTAATTTAAAGCACACTGATATTTCTCCCTTAGGGGCGGCTGCTTTAGCGGGAACCACTTTCCCAATTGATCGGGAATTTACCGCACAGGAATTAGGTTTTAGTGATATTTATGCCAATTCTCTAGATGCCGTGTCTGACCGAGACTTTGCCATTGAATTTTTAAGTAATAGTGCGATTTTAATGATGCATTTATCTCGTTTTTCCGAAGAAATTAGTATGTGGGTGAGTCAGGAATTTCAATATTTGGAACTAAGTGATGGCTACACTACTGGAAGTTCAATTATGCCCCAAAAGAAAAATCCGGACATGGTGGAATTAATTAGAGGAAAAACTGGTCGGATTTATGGTAATTTAATGGGATTATTGACGACTTTAAAAGGAATTCCATTAGCTTATAATAAAGATTTGCAAGAAGACAAAGAAGGCGTTTTTGATACTTTGAAAACGATTGTTCCGTCTTTGAAAATCTTTACGGGCATGATTGAGACCTTAAAAGTAAATGATCAAACGATGAAAGCTAGCACCGAAAATGATTATTCAAACGCGACTGAATTAGCAGATTATTTAGCCGTGAAAGGATTACCATTCCGGCAAGCTCATGCGTTAGTGGGAAAATTAGTCTTGCATGGGATTCAAACTCATCAAAATTTACAAGACATGCCACTAGCTGAGTTGAAAACCGGAAGTGATTTGATTGAAGACGACGTTTATCCAGAGTTACAATCAGAAACAGCCGTTGCCAGACGAAATTCATTTGGCGGAACCGGCTTTGACCAAGTCAAACTTCAAATTGAAAATGCGAAAAAATTAATCTAACTAAAAAAGCATCCCAACGGATGCTTTTTTTAGTTGATTTTTTTAATGGGATCATTGATCCGGTTGACGTAGTCTTGTTTGACCCATTCTGCACCACCCAGGGAAAGCCACGTTCCTTGGTTAGTCTGGACTTCTTTGAAAACTTTCCAAACTGAACCCGTTGGCAATTTAAAATCATACTGAGTTTGTGTAATGGGATCTTGATAAACGAGTGTAGAAGCTTTGATTTTGACCAGATAGTTAACTGGTTGGACAATTTTCCAATCATTACGGCGATAATATAAGATTACGGTTTGGGGTTCATGAGTATAAGTCCCGGTTTGGTTGCCAATTGAAAAATGAAGTTGATAGCCAGCAATTTTGGGGAGAGGAACGTGATAATTTTGAGTGAGCGGTCCAGTCATAAATTGGGGATTCCCTAATAATTGATTAGTATCGTAATCAAAACAATAAATCATCACTGGCTGCCCCAGGGCGCTTTGATAATGGACGGTAATTGTTTGTTTAGGAGCACTAATTTTCGAACTCATTCCATCAATTTTTTGTAACAGATAGCCCGATAAATTAGGAATGGTTAATTTTAACGAATCACCAAGAAAGCCCTTCAAAATCAATTGGGGACGCAACTCTTTTTGTTGCTTATCAATAAATTTAACTAATACGGTAGCGGGGGTTTTGGTGACCAGCGTTTGAGTTTTCCGAACTTGAGGTGCTACATCAGGTTGTTTTTTAAGGTTATTTTCTAAGACGGGCTGCGTTCTTTCAGTTTGAACGATTGTGCGAGAAAAATGTTTCGGTGGTCGAGTCACGGAAACATTTCGTTTAAATAATTTTTTGAACAAAGTAAACAACATCATAACCTCCAAAGATAGTAGTTTAATTTTAACATTAAACTAAAAATGCTACCCACTGATTTTGTCAGTAAGTAGCATTTTAATTATTGAGCACTAATTTTAATGTTGTGCTCTTGATCCAAACTAGCAGTTAAATGTTTTAAGTTAGGATTATCTAAAAGATAGCCAGCGATTTGATCTTCAAGTTGTTCTTGAATGACCCGACGAAGTGGGCGAGCCCCCATCGCAGGATTATAGCCTAAAGTAACTAATTGATCTTTAACGTCATCATTAATTTGAATAGTTAAATCATGTTGCGTTAAATTCTTGGTCATATCGTCTAAAAGTAAGCCAACGATTTGGTGTAATTCCGGTTTATTTAGTGAATTAAATTCGATGATATCATCAAAGCGATTGAGAAATTCCGGTTTGAAGTAAGCGCTGAGTTTATCCAAAACCGAATGAGTATTTTCATCTGCTTCAGCACCAAAACCAACGTTTGCACCAGTATTAGCACCGGCATTACTAGTCATGATAATAACCGTATCCTTGAATGAAACCGTTCGGCCTTGTGAATCAGTTAGGCGACCATCGTCTAAAACTTGTAAGAACGCGTGAAGTACATCGGAATGCGCTTTTTCAACTTCATCTAACAAGATTAAACTGTAAGGGTGACGCCGAACTTTTTCGGTTAGTTGACCCGCTTCATCGTAGCCGACATATCCCGGAGCAGCCCCGATTAATTTAGCAATTGATTGCGGTTCTCGATATTCTGACATATCAAAACGAATAATGGCATCTTTTGAACCAAAGAGTTGTTCAGCTAATTGTTTAGCAAGTTCGGTTTTACCCACTCCGGTTGGTCCAACGAACAAGAATGAACCAATTGGACGACCAGTCTTGTTGAAACCAACGCGATTCCGTTGAATGGCTTTTGCTACTTTATCAACGGCTTGATTTTGGCCAATGACATGCTGTTCTAGATTTTGATTAAGGTTTTTAAGTTTACCCTTTTCTTGATCTTCAAGGTTAGCAACTGGAATATTAGTAATTTCTTCCACAACCTGTTGCATGTCGCGTTCAGTAACGGTATTATTTTTTGCTTTTTCTTGAGCCAGGTTAGCTTTTTGCTGCTGAAGTTGTTTTTCCCGATCACGGTAGAAAGCTGCCGTTTCGTAGTCTTCTTTATCTAAGGCCGTTTCTTTTTGTTTTTCGGCTTCGGCAATTTCTTGATCAATTGCTTTCGGGTCAATAATATTAAGCGTTAAGTTCTTTCTTGAGCCCGTTTCATCCATTAAGTCAATGGCCTTATCGGGTAAGAAACGATCATTAATATAACGATTTGAAAGGGTGACTGCTGCTTTAAGCGCGTCATCGGTATAGTGAACCATGTGGTAATCCTCATAGTTCTTTTGAAGTCCTTTTAAAATTTTAATTGCTTGTTCAGTGGTTGGCTCCTCAACCATAATTGGTTGGAAACGACGAGCTAAGGCGGAATCTTTTTCAATATCACGATATTCTTTAAGGGTAGTTGAACCGATTAATTGGAAATCACCACGAGCAAGTGCGGGTTTTAAAACGTTCCCTGCATCAAGTCCGCCTTCAGAATTTCCTGCACCCATAATTTCGTGAATTTCATCAATGAAAAGAATTAAGTTTTTATCAGCTTTAACCTCTTTGATAAGTGCTTGCATCTTCTTTTCGAATTGTCCCCGAATTCCTGTTCCTTGAATCATGGAAACCATATCAATTTGAATAATTTTTTTATTACGAAGTTTTTGGGGGACCGTTCCATCGGCAATCTTTTGGGCAAGGCCTTCTACAATCGCTGTTTTACCAACCCCAGCTTCACCAATTAAGACGGGATTGTTTTTGGAACGACGATTTAAAACTTCGATGGCCCGTGCCGTTTGCTTTTCACGGCCAATCATAGGATCGAGTTTTCCTTGACGGGCCAATTTAGTTAAATCAGTTCCATATTGTGCAATGATCCCGTTGTTTTTCCCGTTACTTCCAGGATTCTTGGGACCATTCATTTGCATTGAGCGGAGGAGATCGTCGATATTACCGAATCCATAAGCTCCTTGTTGTCCTTCCATCTTCAAAACCTCCTTCATAAATGTTAGCTAGTTTGACCATTGCTGACTATGTAAATTTAATTATACTCACCGATAATGTGGTTTCAAGTAAAGCGACTGTTAATTATTATTTAACATTTTATGGTAGAATTAATAAGAAAACGTTTTCACATGGGGGTCTTTTTTGGATAAAACAAAATCAGATTATACAGCTTTATTGAATCAACTTCGTGATGGAGAAATCAAGGAATTCACGATTAAGCCAGCTGAATTTTTTCTTTTCCAACAAGCGTTTATGGATTACGAGACCCGTAAACGAATAATTGGAACAGCTGGTGATCAGGGAATTGTAGTCTATCATTATGATAATGATAATTAATTCTTAAATTCCCAAAATACAAGCTGTAAAAACTTGTATTTTAAATTAGTTATTGGTAACCTTAAAGTATAAAAAGGTAAATTAAAAGGAGTGCGTTTATTATGGAAAAACGTCAATTCAAAATTACAGCAGAAACCGGTATTCACGCTCGTCCTGCTACTTTCTTAGTTCAAACTGCAAGCAAATTTAACGCGAACATCACATTAGAATACGAAGATAAAACAGTTAACCTTAAGTCAATCATGGGGGTTATGTCACTTGGAGTCGGCCAAAATGCAGTAATTACCATTACTGCTGAAGGTGACGATGCGAAAGAAGCCCTTGATGCAATTGCACAAACCATGAAAGATGAAGGCTTAATCGATTAATCTTTAACGATTAAAAAAGAGTTGCTGCGGCAGCTCTTTTTATTTATTTTCATAATTTGCAAAGTAGTTTTTTTAACCATATAATTACATTTGTTTAGCTCAAATTGAAAGGATGAATAGTAACTTGAATATTGGACTATTTACGGATACATATTTTCCCCAAGTTAGTGGGGTAGCAACCTCAATCAAGACCCTTAAAGATGAGTTAGAACGGCGTGGAAACAATGTTTATATCTTTACAACGACTGATCCGAATGCTCATGAAGTACAGGATGAACATATTTATCGGTTTTCAAGCATTCCTTTTATTTCATTTACGGAACGGCGCATTGCAGTGCGGGGCTTATTTCAAGCAACCCAAATTGCTAAAAAATTACATTTAGATATTGTGCATACGCAAACTGAATTTTCGATGGGAATGATTGGAAAATTTGTAGCTAAAAATTTGAATATTCCTTGTATTCATACCTATCATACGATGTACGAAGATTACTTACATTACGTAGCTAATGGACATCTCTTGAAACCAATTCACGTTAAGGAAGGAACGCTTTATTTTTGTCACCATCTTAACGGGATTGTTTCGCCTAGTAAACGAGTGCTAGATAAATTAACTGGTTATGGCGTTAAAAGTCCCATTCGGATTATTCCAACCGGAATCAACGTTGCTCATTATGAAAAGCCTAGTCAAATCGACGTGCGTCAAAACTTAGGAATTGATGCTAATGCTCCCGTAATGTTATCAGTTAGTCGTTTAGCGTATGAAAAAAACATTTCCGAATTAATTGATGCGTTTCCAAGCATTTTAAAGCAAGTTCCAGCTGCTAAATTAGTGATTGTGGGCCAAGGGCCAGCTGAAGCTGATTTGAAACAACAAGTTCGATCATTAAGTTTAACCGATTCAGTAATTTTTACGGGTGAGATTGATAATGATGATGTTAACCAATATTATCGAATGGCTGATGTGTTTGTCTCGACTTCTGAGTCCGAATCACAAGGACTAACTTACATTGAAGCGATGGCAGCTGGAACCAAAGTAGTTGTCGCAACTAGTCCGTATACTGATGGTCTAGTCAACGACAAATCTTTGGGAATGACTTTTAATTCAGAAGCTGAATTTGTGAATGATGTGGTGCTTTATTTAAAACACCCGGAAGCTTATCCAAATAACGTAGCATTAAGAAAACAAAAGCTACACGATATTTCAGCCGTTTATTTTGTTGATCAAATACTCGCTTTTTATGATGATGCCTTGAATAATTACGATAGTGCATCTGTAGAAGAGGACGACGAGGAGTAGTGAATGTTAAAAATTGATATGTTTTCCACCGCTACCAAAGTTAAAGGTCAGGGAGTGGGAAGCGCTTATACGGAATTGGTACGGATGTTAAAAGAAAAATTTCCTGACCAATTTGAAATTGAAATTAATCAATATAATCAAGCTGATATTAGTCACTATCATACGATTAATCCCACTTTTTACTTATCCACTTTTTCTAAAAAGCGGGGCCGCAAAATTGGTTATGTTCATTTTTTACCAGAAACTTTAGATGAGAGTCTCAATATTCCGGCTCCATTTCGGCAGTTGTTTTATAAATATGTGATTGATTTTTATAAACGCATGGATGAGATTGTGGTAGTTAATCCGACTTTTATTCCCAAACTAGAAAAATATGGGATAAAAAAAGCAGACATTACGTATATTCCCAACTTTGTTAGTAAAAATGAGTTTCATCCTGTTAGTACTGAAACGAAAATTGAATTACGAAAGCAATATAATTTCGATCCCCACAAATTTACAGTGGTTTGTACGGGTCAAGTCCAAACGCGCAAGGGGGTCTTAGACTTCGCTAAATTAGCGCGACAAAACCCAGATTTTCAATTTATCTGGGTCGGGGGCTTTTCGTTTGGGGCAATGACAGCAGGCTACGAAGCATTAAAAAAACTAGTAGAGAGTCCACCAGCTAATTTAGTTTTCCCAGGCATTGTCGATCGGGATAAGTTAGTTGATTATTATGATTTAGCGGATGTCTTTTTATTGCCATCCTTTAATGAGTTGTTTCCAATGTCAGTATTGGAGGCCTTTTCTTGTGGAATTCCAGTAATCCTGCGTAACTTAGAGCTTTATCAAGAAATTATTGGGGGCTACTATGTTCCGGCAGATAATGTAGCCCAGATGGATGAATCTTTGAAAAAGATGGCAGCTAGTCCTGAACTGTTACAAACTTATGAAAAAAAGTCTGAAGCAGCTTCTACCTACTATTCAGAAGCTCATTTAGCTGAAATTTGGCGGGAATTTTACACTGAACAGGCTAAGCTTGGACGAGCGAAAGGACAAATTAATGTCAAAAAGAAATAAGTTATCATTTTTATTAGTAATCGCAATTGGACTATTTATTTCTTGGTATGCATTGCGTGATATCCAGTTTTCGGTCTTAATCAACGATCTAACTAATATTAATCTCGGCTGGTTGTTAGTGGCGGGCGGCTGCATTTTGGCTTATCTTTTTTTTGAAACGGTAATTACCTATTTATTAGTGCATAGTAGTAACCCCACATTTACCTTTCATGATGCGATTCGGGTGCCTTTAATTGAACAATTGTTTAACGGGATTACTCCTTTTTCATCTGGAGGACAACCCGCCCAATTAATTGTTTTGATGCAGTCGGGAGTAGAGGCCGGAAAAGCAACGTCGGCCTTATTGATGAAATTTGTGGTTTACCAAATTATGATTGTACTTAATTTTATAATTAGTTTAATCATTGGCTTTGAATACTTGATTGATAAAGTACATGCATTGGCATGGTTGGTATTATTTGGCTTTTTGATTCATTTAGTGGTCATCGTTGGGCTTTTAATGGTGATGTATTGGCACCAATTTACCAAAAGAATGATTAATTTTATGATTAAACCGCTAAAATGGTTTGTGAAAGCAGAACGTTATCAAAACTGGGTAATCATCATTAATGAAAAGATTGATTCATTCTATGCAGAAAGTGTTAAAATCGGGCATCAATGGAAATTATTAGCCAAAGTTTTTGTGCTAACCTTTTTTCAATTACTTTTTTACTATCTGATTCCGTATTTCGTGATGCGTTCTTTAGGATGCAACAATGCAAACGTGATGATGGTTACCAGTTTGAATGTCCTAATTTTCTTAGTAATCTCAATGTTTCCGATTCCTGGTGGAGCAGGAGGAGCAGAGTATAGCTTTGAAATGTTATTTAGAAGTTACATCCATAGTAGTAGTAAGCTAGCAGTAGCCATGATTTTGTGGCGGATTCTTACCTATTACGTTGGGCTCGTCTTAGGCTTGTTTGCCTTGTTAGAAAAACCAAGCAAGCATGAAAAATGAGTTATAAGAGATTATTTTGGAGGAAAAAGGAATGTCTAACAGCTTAAAGCGCATTCGAAATTTTTTTAATACGACTTTTGGATTTTTTACATTGGTTGTAGTGTTATTTTGTCTTAAAACGTATCTTGCCTATCGGACGGATTTTACGTTAGGAGTTTCTGGAGGAATTCAGAACTTTTTATTGGCGGTTAATCCGATTCCATCAGCCTTGCTGTTATTTGGCATTGCTTTGTATTTTAGGGGCAAGTTATCGTACTGGTTAATGTTAATCATTGACTTTTTACAATCAACTTGGCTTTTTGCTAATATTTTGTATTATCGTGAATTTTCTGATTTTCTTTCGATGGGAATTATTAAAGGAACGGGTGATGTCCAAAATAATTTAGGGAAGAGTTTTGTACAAATCTTGCGTCCGGGCGATTTCATTGCTTATGCAGATATTGTAATTTTGATTTTATTATTATTATTTAAAGTAATTAAAATTGATAAAAAGCCGTTTAAAAAACGGTATGCTTTTTTGATTACGATTCTTTCGTTTGGATTAATGTTTGCAGAATATAATGTTGCCAACGCAGATCGCTCAGGTTTGTTAACCAGAACGTTTGATAATAATTACATCGTTAAATATTTAGGTTTGAACGAATATGCGGCCTTTAACATTTATCAAAACCATCAGGAAAGTGCTACGCGGGCGAACGCTAAAGCATCTGACCTGAAAGGGGTTGAAAAATTCATTAACCAAAATCAAGTTAGCCCCAATGTTCAGTATTTTGGTAAAGAAAAAGGAAAAAACGTCTTTATTATCCACTTGGAAAGTTTCCAACAATTTTTAATTGATTATAAAGTTGATGGTAAAGAAGTTACCCCAAATATTAATAAGTTCTACCATAATCAACACACGATTGCATTTGATAATTTCTATCACCAAGTAGCCCAAGGAAAAACTTCGGATGCTGAAATGATGCTAGAAAATTCATTGTATGGCTTGCCACAGGGCTCTGCCATGGTTAGTTATGGGGCGCAAAATACTTATCAAGCCGCTCCTTCCATTCTTGATGAAGAAGATGGCTATACCAGTGCAGCCTTTCATGGGGATGTACCAACCTTTTGGAACCGAAATAATGCCTATAAATCATGGGGATATGATTATTTCTTTAGTGATGCATATTATAAAACTAAGCCAGAATACAACGTTGGTTATGGGATGAAAGACAAGATTTTCTTCAAGCAGTCAATTCCGTACATTCAACAATTGCCACAACCATTTTATGCTAAGTTAATTACATTAACTAACCATTATCCATACGAATTAGATAAACAAAATACTTCCTTCCCAGCAACAACAACTGGGGATAATACCGTTGATCCATATGTCCAAACGGCTCATTATTTAGATCAATCATTCGGCGAATTTGAGGATTATCTTCAAAAGAGTGGCTTGGCTAAAAATAGTGTCGTGGTATTGTATGGTGATCACTATGGGATTTCTAATAATCACCGTCCAGCCATTGCTAAATTATTAGGGAAGAAGAGCGTTGATAAATATGATTTAGCTCAATTCCAAAAAGTACCATTTATGATTAATGGAAGTAATTTAGATGGACATGTTGACCACACTTATGGTGGAGAAATTGATGTATTACCTACTTTGTTACACCTTTTAGGCGTTAAAAATAATGACATGGTCCAATTTGGGCATGATCTATTGAGTAGTCAAAACCAACAAATTGTGCCGTTCCGAAATGGGGATTTCGTTTCGAAACAATACACTAAAGTTGGGGGAACTATCTATAACACTGCTACTGGACAAGAAATTCATCCTAATGCAGACGAGAAAAAGACAATTGACATCATTCAAAAATATGTTGATGATTCGTTAGAGAACTCTGATAAAGTAGTTTATGGGGATTTACTTCGCTTCCATAAAATGAAGGGCTATAAAGATATTAAGAAGAAATCGATTGACTATAATAAAAAGGCTGCCTTGAAACAGCTTAAAGCTGAAGATAAAAAGAAAAAGACAGATTTGGTTGACGAAAATGGTGGTAAATCAACTGTTGATGACTTTAAAACGGATGCACCAGAACTTAAATAAATTGAAAAAGATGCCGAATGGGCATCTTTTTTTATTTTTTGAAAAAAGATGTTGACGAAAATGATTTCACTTGGTAAGATTATATTTGTCGTTGAGATGATTTAGTTTTCTTCAACAAAAAAGATTAAAAGTTTTTGTTGACAATGAATTCTAATTATTATACAATGATTAAGTTGTCAAATGAGAGGAAATTATTTGATACGACGAGTAGATCTTTGAAAACTGAACAAGATTTTGATTACAATAAAGTGTAAGGATAATTTTTGAACTTAGTTTAAAAATTAAACAAATATGCAATGTCAATTTGCAAAAACAAATAAATAAGAGCTAGTAAAGTTCTCATTCTAAAATGAGAGTTTGATCCTGGCTCAGGACGAACGTTGGCGGCGTGCCTAATACATGCAAGTCGAACGAAGTCGCCCATTTGATTCTTGGTGCTTGCACCAAGATGATTTTGGATCCGACTGAGTGGCGAACTGGTGAGTAACACGTGGGTAACCTGCCCAGAAGAAGGGGATAACACCTGGAAACAGATGCTAATACCGTATAACAACAAGAACCACATGGTTCTTGTTTCAAAGCTGGCCTTTGTGCTAGTGCTTCTGGATGGACCCGCGGCGTATTAGCTAGTTGGTGAGATAATAGCTCACCAAGGCGATGATACGTAGCAGACCTGAGAGGGTAATCTGCCACAATGGGACTGAGACACGGCCCATACTCCTACGGGAGGCAGCAGTAGGGAATCTTCCACAATGGACGAAAGTCTGATGGAGCAACGCCGCGTGAGTGAAGAAGGGTTTCGGCTCGTAAAACTCTGTTGTTAGAGAAGAACAGCTGTGAGAGTAACTGCTCACGGTATGACGGTATCTAACCAGAAAGTCACGGCTAACTACGTGCCAGCAGCCGCGGTAATACGTAGGTGGCAAACGTTGTCCGGATTTATTGGGCGTAAAGGGAGCGCAGGCGGTTTATTAAGTCTGATGTGAAAGCCTTCGGCTTAACCGGAGAAGTGCATCGGAAACTGATAAACTTGAGTGCAGAAAAGGATAGTGGAACTTCATGTGTAGCGGTGAAATGCGTAGATATATGAAGGAACACCAGTGGCGAAGGCGGCTATCTGGTCTGTAACTGACGCTGAGGCTCGAAAGCATGGGTAGCAAACAGGATTAGATACCCTGGTAGTCCATGCCGTAAACGATGAATGCTAGGTGTTGGAAGGTTTCCGCCTTTCAGTGCCGCAGCTAACGCATTAAGCATTCCGCCTGGGGAGTACGACCGCAAGGTTGAAACTCAAAGGAATTGACGGGGACCCGCACAAGCGGTGGAGCATGTGGTTTAATTCGATGCTACGCGAAGAACCTTACCAGGACTTGACATCTTCTGCCAATCTAAGAGATTAGACGTTCCCTTCGGGGACAGAATGACAGGTGGTGCATGGTTGTCGTCAGCTCGTGTCGTGAGATGTTGGGTTAAGTCCCGCAACGAGCGCAACCCTTGTCTTTAGTTGCCAGCATTAAGTTGGGCACTCTAGAGAGACTGCCGGTGATAAACCGGAGGAAGGTGGGGACGACGTCAAATCATCATGCCCCTTATGTCCTGGGCTACACACGTGCTACAATGGGCGATACAACGAGTTGCGAAACCGCGAGGTCAAGCTAATCTCTTAAAGTCGTTCTCAGTTCGGATTGCAGTCTGCAACTCGACTGCATGAAGTTGGAATCGCTAGTAATCGTGGATCAGCATGCCACGGTGAATACGTTCCCGGGTCTTGTACACACCGCCCGTCACACCATGAGAGTTTGTAACACCCAAAGTCGGTTGGATAACCTTTTAGGAGTCCGCCGCCTAAGGTGGGACAGATGATTAGGGTGAAGTCGTAACAAGGTAGCCGTAGGAGAACCTGCGGCTGGATCACCTCCTTTCTAAGGAATAATTCGGAACCTTACATTAATCAAAATCTTGCTCAGTTTTGAGAGTATCTACTCTTAAATACATATTCATAGTATTCGCTTTTTTGGGCCTATAGCTCAGCTGGTTTAGAGCGCACGCCTGATAAGCGTGAGGTCGGTGGTTCGAGTCCACTTAGGCCCATACCGAGGAATCGGTTTTGAATATTATGGGGAATTAGCTCAGCTGGGAGAGCACCTGCTTTGCAAGCAGGGGGTCAGCGGTTCGATCCCGCTATTCTCCATTGACACTATTGTGTCAATTTTGTTCTTTGAAAACTAGATAATATTATTTTCTGTAATAATTATATTTTTATATAATTGAACCGAGAAATAACCATTGTGTTATTTTTGAGTTTTTTAATTAGTTTTAATCGCTAAAACTCAAATAATTTATAATCCATCGGATTATAGGTTAAGTTAATAAGGGCGCATGGTGAATGCCTTGGTACTAGGAGCCGATGAAGGACGCAACTAACTGCGATAAGCTTCGGGGAGCTGTACGTAAGCTTTGATCCGGAGATTTCCGAATGAGGAAACTCGACCAGTGTTATGACTGGTCACTGTATAGTGAATACATAGCTATGCAGAGGCAGACGTGGGGAACTGAAACATCTAAGTACCCACAGGAATATAAAGAAATTTCGATTCCCTAAGTAGCGGCGAGCGAACGGGGAACAGCCCAAACCGAACCCTTGTGGTTCGGGGTTGTAGGACTGAACATTTGAGTTACAAAAGTATTTGATAGTTGAAGTAGTTGGGAAGCTACACCAAAGAGAGTGATAGTCTCGTAAACGAAATCAAATACCCTCAGTTCAGGTTCCTGAGTACGGCGACACACGTGAAACGTCGTCGGAATCTGGGAGGACCATCTCCCAAGGCTAAATACTACCTAGTGACCGATAGTGAACCAGTACCGTGAGGGAAAGGTGAAAAGCACCCCGGAAGGGGAGTGAAATAGTTCCTGAAACCATGTGCCTACAAGCAGTCAGAGCCCGTTAATGGGTGATGGCGTGCCTCTTGTAGAATGAACCGGCGAGTTACAGTTGCATGCAAGGTTAAGCCGAAAAAGCGGAGCCGTAGCGAAAGCGAGTCTTAATAGGGCGTATTAGTATGTTGCCGTAGACCCGAAACCAGGTGATCTACCCATGTCCAGGATGAAAGTGCGGTAATACGCACCGGAGGTCCGAACCCGTGTACGTTGAAAAGTGCTGGGATGAGGTGTGGGTAGCGGTGAAATTCCAAACGAACTTGGAGATAGCTGGTTCTCTCCGAAATAGCTTTAGGGCTAGCCTCGGAATTAGAATCATGGAGGTAGAGCCACTGTTTGAGCAAGGGGTCCATCTAGGATTACTGAGTTCAGATAAACTCCGAATACCATTGATTTATGTCCGGGAGTCAGACGATGAGTGATAAGATCCATCGTCGAAAGGGGAACAGCCCAGACCGCCAGTTAAGGTCCCTAAATATATGCTAAGTGGAAAAGGAAGTGGAGTTGCATAGACAACTAGGATGTTGGCTCAGAAGCAGCCATCATTTAAAGAGTGCGTAATAGCTCACTAGTCGAGTGATTCTGCGCCGAAAATTTACCGGGGCTAAGCATATTACCGAGACTGCGGACGCAACTATGTTGCGTGATAGGAGAGCGTTCTAAGGGCAATGAAGGTAGACCGTAAGGACTACTGGAGCGCTTAGAAGTGAGAATGCCGGTATGAGTAGCGAAAGATCAGTGAGAATCTGATCCACCGAATGACTAAGGTTTCCTGGGGAAGGCTCGTCCACCCAGGGTTAGTCGGGACCTAAGCCGAGGCTGAGAAGCGTAGGCGATGGATAACAGGTTGAGATTCCTGTACTAGTTAATTATGTTTGAACGATGGAGGGACGCAGTAGGCTAAGATATGCACACGATTGGAAATGTGTGTTCAAATCGTAAGTCAGTTTAAGAGTCAAATGCTTTTAAGCGCGTTGACAAGCGATGATGAGGATCGAAATTTAAGTAGAGAAGTATCTGACGTCACACTGCCGAGAAAAGCTTCTAGTTAGTAATTAATTACCCGTACCGCAAACCGACACAGGTAGTCGAGGAGAGTATCCTCAGGTGAGCGAGAGAACTATCGTTAAGGAACTCGGCAAAATGACCCCGTAACTTCGGAAGAAGGGGTGCTGGCCTCACGGCCAGCCGCAGTGAAAAGACTCAAACGACTGTTTATCAAAAACACAGGTTTATGCAAAATCGTAAGATGAAGTATATGGGCTGACGCCTGCCCGGTGCTGGAAGGTTAAGTGGAAGTGTTAGCTTCGGCGAAGCACCGAAATGAAGCCCCAGTAAACGGCGGCCGTAACTATAACGGTCCTAAGGTAGCGAAATTCCTTGTCGGGTAAGTTCCGACCCGCACGAAAGGCGTAACGATTTGAGTACTGTCTCAACGATAGACTCGGTGAAATTAAGATACCTGTGAAGAAGCAGGTTACCCGCGACAGGACGGAAAGACCCCATGGAGCTTTACTGTAGCTTGATATTGGGTGTTTACATAACTTGTACAGGATAGGTAGGAGCCATAGAAGCCGGGACGCTAGTCTCGGTGGAGGCGTCAGTGGGATACTACCCTTGTTATGTGAACACTCTAACCCTGCGCACTGATCGTGCGCGGAGACAGTGTCTGGTTGGCAGTTTGACTGGGGCGGTCGCCTCCTAAACAGTAACGGAGGCGCTCAAAGGTTTGCTTAGAATGGTTGGAAATCATTCCTAAAGTGTAAAGGCAAAAGCAAGCTTGACTGCGAGACATACAGGTCGAGCAGGGACGAAAGTCGGACTTAGTGATCCGGTGGTACCATATGGAAGGGCCATCGCTCAACGGATAAAAGCTACCCTGGGGATAACAGGCTTATCTCCCCCAAGAGTTCACATCGACGGGGAGGTTTGGCACCTCGATGTCGGCTCATCGCATCCTGGGGCTGTAGTTGGTCCCAAGGGTTGGGCTGTTCGCCCATTAAAGCGGTACGCGAGCTGGGTTCAGAACGTCGTGAGACAGTTCGGTCCCTATCCGTCGCGGGCGCAGGAAATTTGAGAGGAGCTGTCCCTAGTACGAGAGGACCGGGATGGACATACCGCTGGTGTATCAGTTGCGCCGCCAGGCGCATTGCTGAGTAGCTATGTATGGATGAGATAAACGCTGAAAGCATCTAAGTGTGAAACTCGCCTCAAGATGAGATTTCCCATTCCTATATGGAAGTAAGACTCCTGAAAGATGATCAGGTAGATAGGTTAGAAGTGGAAGCGTAGTGATACGTGAAGCGGACTAATACTAATCAGTCGAGGACTTAACCAAGTAGAATGAAGATACAATGGACATTTTCGGAAAGATATGATATTATCTAGTTTTGAGAGAACAAATTTCTCAGAAACATAGTGTAGTGACGATAGCCTGAAGGATACACCTGTTCCCATGCCGAACACAGAAGTTAAGCTTCAGCACGCCAAAAGTAGTTGGGGGATCGCCCCCTGCGAGGATAGGACGTTG